>NZ_JBIHMM010000001.1:0-1539572 GCF_043661195.1 Roseovarius aquimarinus | reverse complement strand
TCGGCTGGCTTAGGGCAGCGAAGGCCTCAAGAGCGGAGTTATTATCCATATATCGAGAAATACCGATATAATGCGAGGGTGTCAAGCGCAGTTGTCTTGCTACGCAGCATTCTTCGTCGAATCAAATCGGTCGATGAGCGAGTGCTGGTTTTCATCAAACATCGTGAAATGCAGTTTCGCTTTGCCGAGATCGTGCGCCACATGTTCGGTCTACAACGGATAGATGTTATCAATGGCGACACGCCAATCCCGAGGCGGCAGGAGATCGTAAACCGTTTTCAGCGTCACCTTAGCGTAGACGGCGGGTTTGACATGTTGATTCTCGGGCCAAAGGCCGCAGGTACCGGCCTCACCCTTACGGCCGCCACGCATGTCATTCACCTTTCGCGCTGGTGGAACCCTGCGGTGGAAGAGCAATGCAACGACCGTGTACATCGTATCGGGCAGACGCGGCCGGTTTCGGTGCATATCCCGATGGCGCTGCACCCGGAACTGGGCGCCCAGAGCTTCGACTGCCTCCTGCAAAGCCTCATGCAGCGCAAGCGGAGGCTTGCCGAACAGGCGCTCTGGCCAATGGGCGACAATTCCTCGGACGTTTCGGGGCTGACACACGCGGTTGCGCAGCCGGCTCGAGGCAAGCACGCGATGCTCGCCGACAGCATGACGGAACTGTTCCGGCGCGACCAGCTGCCTACCGTCTCACCCGCGCCGGACGGCTCCTATGAACTCATCTGAGCAAAGCTTGTAAAAGGTAAATAAATGACAGTAACACGCGGCCTAATCATCGCCGATCCATGGATTGAACACATTCTCAACGGCCGTAAAGATTGGGAGATGCGTTCGCAGGCTACTTCGGTTCGCGGCTGGATTGGTCTGATCCGGAAGGGCAGCGGAACCGTCGTCGGGCTCGCTTACCTAGCGCAATGCAGAAAAGCGTTGAATCAAGCTCAAATGATCGCCAATCATGATCACCATCGGATTCCGGAAGACATGATCCGTCGAGGTGAAGTTGCAAAATGGGTGGTGCCGTGGGAGCTTTCCGACATCATCCCCCTCGACCGGCCTGTGCCCTATGAGCACAAAGCCGGCGCGGTGATTTGGGTCACATTGGAACCTTATGTTCGCAGACAGCTGACACGATACCTTGATCGTAAGCCTTCTGTAGCCGAAATCGTTCCAGCCCGAACGGTCGATAAAGTGTCGGCTCTGGCGGCCACACCCGAAGATGCTACAAGCAATGACAAACAAAATATGCGGGATCGAGAACCGATGCCTCCCTTGCCTGACGGTTGCCGAAAGGTCCTCGGTCGGAGTGTCCTGAGCGGGGGCAATATCCGAAACAACCATATAAAACTGGCATCACTCATGAGCGCATTTCCCCGAGACGTGATCGGCGGATCCAATAAAGCGGAGGCAGCACCCCGGCGCCTGGAAATTGACTGGGGTGGGCCTGAAACAGCCAAAACCGACATCGACGGTACGAAGTCGATCTTTCGGGCCAGAGGATGGGTTCGACGTTTCTTCGCGGCAGCAGGTGCACATGAGCATGATACTGTCGTCTTCACTGAGACCGCACCATACAGGATCAGCGTGCGCCTTCAGCCTAGCAAATCGACGATGTGACGCAAAAAACGCCAAGCTCTGCTTCAGATAGGATGGTGAGCTCGCGGGTCGTGCTCACTCCACTTGTCTGGAACGCGGCTGTTCGCGCACGTAAAACAGCTGCATCGATAACGGCAAAATTCGCGACTTTTGGTGTCTGCGATTCCTAGCCTCGGGACGAACCTTTACGAACTGTTGCAGGTTGCGTCACGCCGCTTTCGTTACGCACTACTGCCTTCTTTCGGCTAAGTTTTGTTAAGTTGCTGGTTGTGTCACGTGGTGTTGCCGCGTGGATCACATGCCATTTTCGATGTTTCATGTGGCCAAAATTTTCGACAGCGACACCAACCTTTACAAACATTGCCGTCGGCAACAGCGGGTGTTGCAGCTTGCGTCGCTTGTCTTTTTTGGGCGATTTATGTGATCTCGATTTTCGACCTAGACCTTAACATTTCTTAACTGTTGCAGGTAGTATCACCTCTCTTTTGTTACGCGTCACTCCTTACGGGCAACCTTCCTCATCCGTCTACCCGCAGTGAAACTTCGCTTACGGCTCCGCATCGATCTAACCTGATCTGACGCTCGAGTTTGGTTTGGCATCGATCAGGTATTATCTCCCAGTCATGGAACTCAAATCGCGAAGAGATCAGCACCCCATGCGCCTGGCGTCTCAGCCCGGCGCGCCGACGTTTCTTTGGATACTCGTCAGTGTCATGACCGCAATCGAGCTCATCCTGACCCTTTCCTCTTTTGGCTTCTTCGGAACTCAGAACCTTCGCTGGTCGGCGTTCGTGCTCGGGGCATTCTGGCAGCCGGTCCTTTGGGGCACGGCGCAGCCGGTCTATCCGGGCCAGAGCGCCCTGATGTTCGTAACCCACGCTTTTTTGCATGGTGGGATCGCGCATTTTGCCATGAACGGTGTCGTTCTTCTTTCTCTAGGAAAGTTCGTCTCGTCCAATATTGGCGCGGCCAGAACATTGCTGGTGCTATTCGTATCGGCCGTAGCGGGCGGGGCTTGTTTCGGGTTGCTGGCTTCAACCGCGGCGCCGATGATCGGCGCGTCGGGTGCGGTCTTCGGTCTGATTGGGGTATGGCAAGCGGCCGATTACCGAAAGCGGCGGCGGTCAGGGCTTCCTATGCAACCGCTCGTTATGGCGATCCTGGGTTTGGTCGCGGCCAACATCGCTCTCTTCGTGATCTTCTCGGGCGGACTCGCCTGGGAGGCGCATCTGGGTGGATGGCTGGCTGGTTGGCTCGCTGGCCAGAGCTTTGCGCGGCACTGACGCCTGCCGCATACCCAGAACGCACCACGCCCGATCAACGTTAGGCTCGGGCTTGGCAAGCCGAGGATATGACTCGACTAGCATTAAACTCGACGCCACGCGTTGCTCTTAGTTCGACAATAGTGCTTCGGCCCCGCTTCCCTGCCAATGGATCTCTAAAAAACGACAGCCTATGGTTAGATGTATATGTATCCGGGTTTTTGTGACGCCGTTTCGCTGATCTTAGATCTTAGGGTTTCGCGTCACAGAAAATAGGACGGTTACCGAAGTCCAGAGCCTAGCCGTCTACCCGAGGCGAAAACCTTTCGGCTGCCTCCGCCATCGTTGAAAACAACGCCCCGGCTTCTTTCATTTTCAGGATCAATGTTTCGAGGAAAATCATCCGGTGGCCGCGACCTATCACATGCGGATGAACCACCAGCGTCATAACTCCCTTGGCGAGCTCTTGCCGCATCCAAAGAAAATCATTGAGCCAATTTTCGAGCACATCGCGCCCCGATCGAAGACCCGGCAGCACGCTGCCATCAGGGCCGCGCATTATCTCGAACGCAGAAAAATCGTCGAGTGTGGGGCTGACGGGGATCTCGAGAACGCTCCCCGGCAGCCCTCTCTGCAAAGGACCGTCGACCGGATGAACGTCGCCCTCGCGTGGATAGTAGGGTGTATAATCATCGGCCATGAGGCTGCTGTCATAGACAAACCCATTCGCTGCCAGCAACCTCGTGGTCGCCCAACTCGGCTCCCACGATGGAGCGCGGTACCCGATCGGACGCTTACCCTGAAATTTCGCAATTTCGTCTCCCGCGCGTATAAGCTCGTCTTCTTCCTCGGCTTCGCTCATCGCGATGGGCTGGCGGTGGGTCCAGCCGTGCACTGCCAACTCATGGCCGTCTGCGACGACAGGCGCCATCGAATCGGGGAAACTGACAAGCGTCTGCCCCGGGACGAACCAGGTGCATTTCATCTCGTGCTTGGCAAAAAGCTTGAGGAGCCTTGAGGTGCCAACGACGCCAAATTCCCCTCGGGACAACATCGCGCGGCCGTCATAGCCGCGTGCCAGCATGGCGGATGTGTTGTCGACATCGACTGTGATGCAGACCAGATGGGCCATGGTAGCACCTCCTTCGCGGCGAAGAGCTTGCAGCCTTGGAAGCTGCAAGCCTCTTTTTTTATTCGACAGGTGTGCCGTTGATCGAGATCGCCTCGATCTCATTCACCTGCAATCCGGTGTCAGCGAGGATTTGCTGATACCGTCCATCTTCGTAAAGCGTACGGAGAGACGACATGATCGCATCGCGCAGCTCGGTCGAGTCCTTGGTAAAGGCGATAGAAATGAAGGAGTTCGCGAAAGGCTCGCCGATCAGGTGATATTCGCCCTCTTCCTGGCTCATGATCCACGGCACGGATTCACTGCTTTGTACGACGGCGTCAATGCGCCCCTGCTTAAGCTGAACACGTGCGTCGGCCGATCCTTCGGTGCCAATCACCTCCATCGGAGGCAGGCCAGCGGCGACACAGTTTGCCTCACTCCATGCTTCGGCATCTGCGGGGTAGGCCGTTCGCCGGCTTCCGCCCACTGTCTTGCCGCAGAGATCGGTCATCTGGGTAAATTCTTCCGCATCGGCCGCTTTGGAGTAAAGCTGCGCGCCCGAGCGGATATAGTCGACGAAATCCAGCACTTCCTGGCTTTCGGGGCGGTTCACCATCGAAAACGCCAGATCGACTCGCCCGGTCGCCAAAGCGGGTACAGCGGCGTCATAGCTGACTTCCTGCCAGTTGATGCTGACGCCCAGATCCTGAGCGATCTCTTCGGCCAGTTTCACGTCAAGGCCTGTCAACTCATCGGTTTCGGTATCGCGATAAGCCAAAGGGGGGAAGGCTGGGAAAAGCGCGATCTTGATTTCGCCCGCCTTCTCGATGTCCGCCGGAAGCTCTTGGGCGGCCACGGGCGCGCAGAGTGCGACGCTTGCTATGAGTGCGCCTGCAGTTGTTTTGAATAAGTCCATCTGTAATCTCCACTGTTGCTGGTTATATTTTCGCTGTTTTTGCGCGCGGTCGCTATCTGACGGCCGAAATGAAAGCCCGCGTTCTTTCTTCCTTGGGATCCGTCAGGATTTGGTCGGCTGAGCCGATTTCGACTAATCGGCCTTCCGCCATGAAGGCGACGGAATCGGCCACATCGCTGGCAAATGCTAACTCGTGTGTGACGACGATCATGGTGGTGCCTGACATCGCAAGATCCTTCATAACCTTCAGAACCTCGCCCACCAGTTCCGGGTCCAGCGCCGATGTCGGCTCGTCAAAAAGCATGACGGCGGGGTCCATCGCCAATGCTCGCGCTATGGCGACACGCTGTTGCTGTCCGCCGGACAACTCGCTCGGATACGCGTCCAGTTTGTGCGAGAGCCCGACCTGCTCCAGTACGCGGGCAGCCGTTTCACGACACTGCCTGCCGGGGTGACCCAAGACCTGTCTTGGGCCTTCAGTGACGTTTTGAAGTACGGTCATGTGCGGAAAGAGGTTGAACCGCTGAAACACCATACCGATCCTGCTGCGTTGCCGCGCGATCTCTCGGCTTGTAAGTGGATGCAGGCAACCTCCAACGACACGGTGTCCTGCCAATTCCCCATTCACTCGGATCGCGCCGCCGTCGGGCGTCTCGAGCTGATTTATGCACCGCAGGAAAGTGCTCTTTCCCGAGCCTGACGGACCAATAACGCAGGTTACCGTGCCACTCTCAACATCGAGAGATACGTTGTCGAGCGCGCGAATGCTGCCATAGGTCTTGACGACATTGACCGCCGACACGATGGGTAAGTTTGGTTGTGGGTTTGTAGGACTGGTCATAGCCGACCCGCCTGCGCGCCGCGGCCAAACCGTCGTTCAATGAAGCCTTGTCCGATGGTCAGCACGGTCACCACGACCAAGTACCAAATGCTTGCGACGATCAACAGTTCTATGACCCGCGCATTCGCGTAATAGATTGTCTGGGCCGAGTGAAGGACTTCGCTGAATTGAATAACGCTGGCCAGTGAAGTCAGTTTGACCATGCCGATAAATTCATTTCCGATCGGAGGAAGAATGACGCGCATTGCCTGCGGCATCACTATCCGGCGCATCATGGCCATCGGCGGCATACCAATCGCCTTAGCGGCCTCGAACTGACCGCTGTCGACAGCCATCAATCCACCACGCACAACCTCAGACGTGTACGCTCCCTGAGCGATGCCGAGCCCCAACAACGTTGCCACAAAAGGTGTCATGACATCCACAGTCTGGACCTCCCATAGGCCAGGAATGCCGATGGTGGGAAAGATGAGGGCAAGGTTGTACCATAGCAAAAGTTGAAGAAGCGCAGGCGCGCCGCGAAACAGCCAGACATATCCGGAAGCCACGACCGTCAGAACCGGGTTCTCAGACATGCGCATCAGCGCGACGATAATCCCCAAAACGATCCCTAGCGCCATAGCGCAAACTGACATTACTGCGGTATTGACGATGCCGGTCAAGATGGACTTCGCCGTCAGGTACCGGGCGACATAGTCCCACTCGACATCGCCCAAGGCGAACGCTCGGATCACCATCGCGACCGCCAATGCCACCAAGGCAGCTGAGATCATCCGCCCCCAAGGTCGTCGGCGCACAAGGACCATCTTTGCGATGGTCGAAAGGTCACTGGTCTCATGCTTCACCGCACGCATGGAACACCTCCGCTCACGGCCGGGCTGGCAAATGCTAGGGGAACGACACAGTAGGAAAAAACAAGGTTTTGCGTTTCCCTTCCCAACGTGCCGACCGAATGCTTGTTGAGCACAAGACCACAGGGCGTCATCGGTTCGACCGCAAAAAAATCCATAAGGCTCATGATATGCTCCGTTGGGTCCTTGATCAGACGCTAGGGAGTCAGCCCCTCACTGAGAAATAAAATATGAGGGTGCCTGAATAATAATAAATTATAGATAGTGGAATCTTTGGTCGTTTGGAAAGGCGGTCCCGGGGCAGTTCTCAGCGTTTAAATTCGGCTTGTGGTCTCGGTTCCAGGCGTCTTGAAGAACGCGCTAGCGGTGGTGCAATCGGTCGGAGCTCACTCCGGAGTGAAAGCCCAAAAGCGGATAGTGCTTGAAATGAGGGATTTTCTACAGTGGCATATCGCATCCGGTGCGCCACTCCCGCGTTTCGCACCATCTGGAAGCGCAAAATGCACGTGCTCACATTCTTCAGCTGCAAACCATCTAAGCCGGTTCTTTGCAAGAGAACCGTTTGGGGGGACTGTGTCGTGCCATCGGAGATTCGGGTTTCCCTATCCGAGAGGCCGGTCCCTGCCTTCCACATCTGCCGACGCGGGTGCTTTGTCCGGATCCAGCGCACGGATGCGGTAGGCGCTCGCCTTGGGAAGCCAGTCATCCAGAAGCCTGACCATTGCGGCCAAAGGGGCCTGTGCGAAATCGACGCGCAGATCCACGTCCTTGAGATCATCCGCGCCTAGAACCACAAGCGATGCGGATTGCAGCGGCTCCCGCTCGCTACCTGCCGCTTCTCCGGCGCGGATCGCGGTCAGAAGGCGGCGGGCGAGAGGGCCCGTGGCACTTTCGAAGCTTTCGATCATAGCCGGCAACACTTTAGCTGTTCCCAGAAAATTTCCGATTGCCATCGAATGTGGGCCATTCACGCCGCCGCAATGATCGAGGCAGGATGCGCCAGTGTGATGCGCTGGCGTGCCGTCCATCGGAAATACACCCAACTGTCGCCAATGGGGTGCCACTGCCGCACTGTGCATGGCGTTCAGCGCGCCCTCCGCGTCGCCGGGCGACTGTCGCCACGCGCTGAGGCCCACAGCATGAAGGCGGGGATCGGTGCGCGCCTGCGAGAAAACCACCACCCCATCGGCGATTGCCCCAACACGCGCGCCCACGCAAACCGAAGATGTGGCTACGACATAGCCAATCTGCCCACTCTCACGGCACCGCCCCGCTAAGGAGAAGGTCATTCTGGAATCTCCACCCCCGTCTGTTCAGTTATCGGTTTGTAATGCTCGATACGGCGATGCCGTGCGAAATCAAAGACTGAGCGGCGGATATAAGCGCCCATGTCAAGATCGCATTTGTGGGTGATCACCTCGTCATCCTCGCTGGCTGCGCGCGTGACGACCTCGCCAGTGGGGGCGACAATCATCGAGCCGCCGATCATGGCAAATCCGTCCTCGGAGCCGCATTTTGCCGCCGCCATTACCCATGCACCATTCTGATAGGCCGCCGATTCCATGCTGAGACGGTGATGAAATTCACGTAAGTATGCAGGCTCGTGGTGGTGAATATTGCGTGTAGGCGTGTTGTAGCCCAGCATGAATACCTCGGCGCCGCGCAAGGCCATGACGCGGAAGGTCTCCGGCCAACGTCGGTCGTTGCATATGCACATGCCGAACCGACCCGAGGACGTTGAGAAGGTTGGGAAGCCCAAATTGCCAACTTCGAAATAGCGCTTTTCCAGATGCTCAAATTCGAGATCCCCTATTGGGTCGACAGTGCCGGGCAGGTGAATCTTGCGATATTTGCCCAGGACATCGCCATTTGGGCCGACAAGGACCGAGGTGTTGAAGCGGCGCATCTGACCGCCCTCTCGCACTTTCTCCGCGTAGCCGAGGTAAAACCCGACACCCAGATTCCGCGCGACATCGAACAGTGGGACCATCGCGGGCGAGGGCAGGCCCTCCTCGAAGAATACATCGTATTGCTCGGGAGTGTCGTAGATATAGCGTGGGAAAAACGTAGTGAGTGCCAGTTCGGGAAAGGTGACCCAAGTGGCGCCGCGTCCATGCGCCTCGCGCAGCATGTCAATTAGGCGGGACACGACGGCGGCCTTGGTATCGGCCAAATGAACCGGCCCCATCTGAGCAACTGCAAAAACCTCGCTGCGCGACATGCGGCTCTCCTTAGGGCGATGACTGTTATACCTTTGCTAGACAGGGAGGGCATCAGTGTGAAATAAATTTTATAAGGCAGATGATAATTCGAGGTTATTGATGTGATTAATGCGCGCCAACTGGAAGTGCTCTGCGCTGTGATTGAGTTGGGAACAACTGCCAAGGCCGCCGAACTTCTGGCCGTTAGCCAGCCGGCGGTTAGCAATATGATCCGCCATATCGAAACGCTTGCCGGTTTTCCCTTGTTCGAGCGCGAGCGAGGGCGCCTGATCCCTACACCCGAGGCCCGCCACATTGCACAAGAGGCCCAGCACCTCTTTACGCAGCAACGTCGTGTCGCTTCCATCATCGAAGAGTTGCGGGGCGGTACGACTGGACGGCTCAGCATTGTCGCTACCCCGTCTATTGGTCAACGGATCCTTCCCCCGATCATCTCTGAGTTTCTCAAGACACGACCCAAACTGAATGTCTCGCTAGACTTGGGTCATACTGACCAGATCGCGAACCGATTAGTCAGCGGTCAAACCGAGTTAGGCCTATCGATAAGCCAGCCGCGCCATTCCGCCTTGATTGTGCGGCCAATCGCCGAGGCTCAGTTGCTCTGCGCTTGCCCCGAAGGACATGAGCTGGCTCTGTCAGGCAGAGTGCGCCTCGAAGCGCTGAACCATGCACGCCACATCTCGTATTCAAGCGATACACCGTTGGGTCAGCTCATTGACGCCGCATTCTCCAGCCGAGGTCTTGAGCGGCGGTACTTCTTTGAGGTCCGGCATACAATGGCAGCGCTCGAGCTCGTTGCGAACGGGGTAGGTGTCGCGCTGGTCGACAGCTTTGCCGTGGCGGGGCGTGAAGTGCCGGGGGTGGTGCTGCGTCCGATTGATCCGGTGCTGGAATTACGCGCCCATTCGGCGACGTCCAAGCTCTTTCCGACCTCCCATGTCGCCCTGCAATTTCAGAACTTCTTCCGTGAATATGTAGCCCACCATCTCAAAATCTTGAAGTGATAACGGCCGCCGTAGGGATAAATATAATTCCCGATTATAACTGGGGTAGTTTTTTTAATTTCCAGGTTGTTGATTGCTGTGCTTTGGTTGGTCAATGAAGGCTGCTGCTTGGCTGCCCGACAGAAAGGACGGCGCGTTCAAATCATGTCAGACACGATCCTAACCATCGCAGATGCGACCAAGCGCTATGGCTCGGTTCTTGCGCTCGACCATGTGACGCTTGATGTCGAAGAAGGCGAGTTTCTGACGTTGCTTGGCCCATCGGGCTCCGGCAAGACAACGCTCTTGTCCGCAATCGCAGGATTCGCCCCACTCAGTGAAGGGCGGATCGAGCTGCGCGGGCGCGACATCACTCATGAGCCGCCCGAGCACCGTGACTTCGGCATGGTATTTCAGGGCTATGCTCTTTTCCCGACGATGACGGTGCGCGACAACATCGCGTTTCCTCTGAAGGTGCGCAAAAGACCAGCAGCAGAGGTAAAACAGCGCGTCGAATATTGCCTCGGCTTGGTGCAGATGGAGGATTTCGCGGACCGGATGCCTACCCAGCTTTCCGGCGGGCAGCAGCAACGCATCGCGCTGGCACGGGCGCTCTCATTTGAACCGCAGGTGCTGCTTTTGGACGAGCCGCTGTCTGCGCTCGACAAAAAGCTACGCGCTGACCTGCAATGGGAGTTGAAGTCGCTTCATGACAGTCTGGGAGTGACCTTCATCTACGTGACGCACGATCAGGACGAGGCGCTGTCTATGTCGGACCGGGTGGTGATTCTGAAAGATGGTCGTATCCAGCAGGAGGGCGAGCCGGACACGCTCTACAATTCTCCGCGCAACCGCTTCGTCGCAGATTTTCTCGGCAAGTCGAATTTTCTCCAGCTGTCTGTGAAGGCGCGAGAGGGCGATGCCCTCACCTGTGCCATTGGAGGCACGGACTTCGCGGTGAAAGCCCCCGGCGACGTGCCTTCGGTAGATATTCTGCAGGTCGCTCTGCGCCCAGAGAGGATCCGACTTGCAGAGCCGGGCGCCGAGATGTTGGACGGTACGGTTCGGCAAGTAAGCTACCTTGGCGAGCGGTGCCTGGTGATGATTGAGCATGAAGAGGCGGGCACACTGATGATCTCGCAGCCGACATGGAAGGCGGGCGTCACCCCCAGAGCGGGCTTGCCGATCAGTTTTGGTTGGGACGCAGATGCCCCTGTCATTTTGACGGGCGAAGCGGCCTGACCGATCAGAAGAACGGCGCGACCACAGGCGCTGGTTGAAGGAGAAATAAAACAGAGCGCGGAGGCGTCGCCGACCGTGGCCCTAACAAGGAGTGAAACAGAATGACTGATTTCAACGACACAACCGATCACGAGGTCAAGGCGGACTTGATCGAGATCGCAGCCTACAAGTATCGGGAAGGCCTGCTTACACGGCGCGGGTTCATCTCGTCCATGATGGTGTTAGGCGCTCTGCCAGCGCTCAGCGGCAAGGCCATGGCGCAAACCAAGGAAATCGTCGTGGTCAATTGGGGCGGCCGCGCATCCGAAGTTCTTCAGGAGGTGATGTGCGACACCTACACCGCCGAGACGGGGATCCCTGTGATCGTCGACGGCTCGGGCCCTTCGGGCGGCAAAATTCGCGCAATGGTCGAGTCTGGCGCGGTCGTCTGGGATCTGTGCGACAGCGGCATGGGCACGGCGATCATCCTCGAAGAGCAGGGTGTTATCCAGCCAATCAATTATGACATCGTCGATCGCTATGCCGTGCTCGAAGAAGCCGCCTACAGTCATGCTGTCGGCAACTACGTGTATTCATACGTGCTGGCCGCCAACCCCAAGCTGCTGGATGGCAACGTGCCCCAGAACTGGGAGGATGTATGGAACGTTGCCGATTTCCCGGGAATGCGGACATTCCGCAAATCGGTGCGCGGCATGTTGGAATCCGCGACCATGGCAATGGGTGTGCCCACAAACGAAGTTTATGATGCGCTGAGTTCCGAGGATGGGATAGACGCCGCAATCGACAAGTTCCGCCAACTGCGTGAGAATATAATCGTCTGGGGATCAGGCAGTGAAAGCCAGAACCTCTTTCTGCAGGAGGAGGTCGCGATCGGGAACATTTGGTCGACACGAGCACACCTGCTAAAGGATCAGATGCCCGAAGGCGCCTTTACGGCGACGTTTGATGGCGGCGTGCTGGCACCCGGCATGTGGGTCGTTCCGAATAACAATCCCGCCGGCAGCGACGAAGTGATGAAGTTCATCAGGCACGCGCAGACGCCAGAATTGCAAGTGCAATGGCTGGAAATGCTAGGGTCTGGCCCGGCGAACCCGGCAGCGGCGCCGCTGGTTCCTGAAGACCTTCAAAAGTGGAACCCCTCAAGCCCAGAGAACCTCGCGCAGCAGATCTTCTACAACGACGAATGGTACGGCAAGAACCAGGTCGCAGCCGAAGAGAAATACATCGATGCGCTGATCAACTGATCAAGCTTGGGGCGCGCCTGCCGCGCCCCTCCATCCCACGAAGTTTTCCGCCAGCGAGGAAATCATGCTGCGCCTCTCAGACAGCTACAGATACTGGTTTTTGGTGCTTCCGGCGCTGATGATCATGATCGTTTTCTACATCTGGCCACTGCTGGGCATCTGGCAGATTTCGCTGACCGAGCCGACCGCAGGCATCGACAACTACACCCGCATGTTCGATTCCAGCGCGGTCACCACCAGTTTCATCCTGACCTTCCGCATCGCCATCAAGACAACGATCGGTTGCCTGATCCTGGGCTATATCGTGGCGTATGTGATCAGCAATTACGCGCGCCGAGTGAAGCCGCTGATGGTTGCGCTGGTGCTGTTGCCCTTTTGGGTATCGGTGCTAATCCGCTCTTTTTCATGGATCGTACTTCTGGGCCGCTCAGGCATCGTCAACGACACGCTAATCGGGGCGGGTGTTATTGAGAGCCCCCTGCGCCTCATGCACAATGAATTTGGCGTTGTACTCGCGATGATCCACGTCATGCTACCGTTCGCTGTTCTGCCGATGATGGCCAACATGCGCGGCATATCAGGCGCTTATGTGGATGCCGCACGCGGCCTTGGCGCGAGTGAACTTACCGCGTTCCGCAAGGTCTTCTTCCCGCAAACGATGCCCGGCGTCATGTCGGGAGCGCTGCTAGTGTTCGTCCTGTCTCTTGGCTTTTTCATCACGCCAGCCCTTTTGGGCGGAGGGCGTGTGCTGATGCTCTCAGAGTACATCACTTATCAGATCCAAGAGTTTCTGAACTGGGGTCTCGGTTCGGCACTGTCTGTTGCACTTCTCGTGGCAACAGCGATGGTTATCGCGATTGCCGCGCGTTTCGTGAATCTGCGAAGCGCCCTTCTGGAGCGGAAGTGATGCGCAGAACCAGTGGATTTCGCATATTCTTCATGACCGGCGCATGGATGGTCCTGGCATTCCTTCTGCTGCCGATCCTTGTTGTGATCCCGGTTTCGCTTACCGATACCAGCTATATCGGCCTACCCAAGGAGGAGCTGTCGCTGCAGCACTACGTGGCCTATTTCAACGATCCTCGCTGGCTCTCCGCGACATGGACCAGCGTCTGGATAGGCATTGTCGTCGCCATCTGCGCCACGGTTCTGGGTACGGCCTTCGCCATCGGCTGCTGGTTTCTGTCGAACCGCGCTTCAACCGTCGCGCGCTGGATCCTAATCACCCCCATCCTCGTGCCGCCGGTCGTGCAATCGCTAGGCTTCTATCGCTTCTGGGTGACGCTGGGCCTGATCGACACGCATGGCGGGGTCATTCTAGCGCATACGCTGCTGGCACTGCCTTACGTATCGATTTCGGTCTTTGCCGCATTGGCCAACCTTGATCCGCGCATTCCGCAAGCGGCGCGCAGTCTGGGCGCGTCGGTTTGGCAGACAGTACGCGCGGTCGTGCTGCCCGCTGCGATGCCAGGCATGCTGACCGGGGCGATCTTTGCCTTCATCGTCAGCTTTGACGAAATCGTTGGCGTTCTCTTCATTACCGTGCGCAATGTTTCGACCCTGCCCAAGATGATTTGGGAGGGTATCCAAGAGAGCATAGACCCGACTATCGCATCTGTTGCCACCATGTTGGTGCTCCTTACGATTTTGGTGACGATTATCACTATCTGGCGCAACCGTGAGGCGTCTTGAAGTGACTGGTCGCTATATTTTAAAGAATGGGCTGCATGTTGCGCATGAAGGGCGCGTTCCGGTGCTGCGCCAAGGCTTTGTTGCCATTGAAGGTGGCCGCATCGCCGCAATCCGCGATGATCTGAGTGGTACTGAGTTCGAGGGGTTCGAGCCCATCGACATGAGCGGTCGCCTGATCATTCCCGGACTGATAAACAGCCACACTCACGCTGTACTCTTGGTCCTCCGCGGCACGGTTGAGGATATTGAGGGCAATCTCGTCTACCAATACATGGTGCCGGCCTCATATCTCCTGGAGCCTGCCGAGCGCGCGGCCATCGCGCGGCTCGCCTGCGCCGAGGCGATACGTTGCGGTACCACGACCATGGTCGATCCGCTGCGCCATGTGGCCGATTATGCTCCTGCGATGATCGACACGGGGATGCGGCTGTGGCTTGCAGAAAGCTGCGCCGACGCGGTCACGACCGAGGTCGGCAGCGGCACCTACCGCTTTGACCGCGATTTCGGCGAGACGTTCCTGATCCGCACGCAGCAGTTAATCGAGCGGTTTCACGGCAGCGAGGACGACCGCGTGCGCGTCATCATGGCCGCCCATGCGCCCGACAATTGCAGCCCATGGATGCTGCGGCAGGTGACCGAACTGGCGCGCAAGCACGGGCTGCGCCGCACGATTCATCTCAGCCAAATCATCAGCGAGAAGGAGCAGGTGGCAAAGCTGCACGGCTGCACCTCGACTGAATACCTCGCCGCCAACGACTTTTTGGGCGAGGATCTCTTGGCCGTGCATTGGACCTTCTGCACCAAAAGCGATGTCGAGACACTGGCCCAGACCGACACGCGCCTGATCCATAGTCCCGCCTCGATGTCTGCCAAGGGGCCACATCCGCTGCCGATGAAGGCGATTCTGGATGCGGGCGTCAAAATCGCCATCGGCACCGACAACATGACCGAGGATATGTTCCAGTCGATGAAATCCGCACTGACGCTGCATCGCGGGGCCTATGGCCGCTCGGTATCACCGATGCCGAACGATATATTCAACTATGCCACGCTGAACGGGGCCGAAGCGCTGGGTCATGATGGCATTGGCAGCATCGCTGTGGGAAAATGTGCTGATCTGGCCGTGATCGACATGCGTACGCCGGTCATGGCACCGCGCCTCTCGGCTATCTCGAACCTCGTACATTACGGGCATCCGGGTATCGTGACGGACACGATGGTGGCGGGCCGCTTCCTGATGCGCGACCGCCGCCTGACCACGGTGGACGAAGGCGCGGCGATAGACGAGGCGCAGGCGGCGACGGATGCCATGTGGGCCCGCTTTGCAGCCAATGGTGGGGACGCGCCCATGCCCGCGCGCGATGCCCCATTCAGCCCAAAGGGAGCCCGGCCATGACATTTTCCATCATAGGCAAATGCGAGGTCACCGGCGCGTTCGGCGCGGCCATCACCACCTCGGACCTTGCCGTTGGCGCGCGCTGCGTGCGGCTGGCGCATGGCAAGGGCGCGGTCCTATCGCAGCACCGCACCGACAGCCGGCTGGGGGATGTGGGAATCGCCCTTCTGCGCGACGGCCTAGAGGCGAACGATGTGCTGGGGCGCATCTGCGCGTCGAGCGATAGTATCGAATGGCGGCAGGTTGGCGTGCTGGATGCAGCAGGCCGCGCCGCCGCCTATCACGGGCGGCGTATGTATTCGATCTACACCCACAGCGCACGGCACAACTGCTTGGCGCTAGGCAATATTCTGGACAATGACGGCGTGACCAACGCGATGGCCGACGCATTCGAGACGCAGGCGGAAGCCCCCTTGGCGGCGCGGCTGATGGCAGCGCTCGAGGCAGGGCGTGATGCGGGCGGCGAGGTCATGGGCCAATTGCAATCGGCAGCCTTGCGCGTGTCGGGCGAGCATGGGATTGACGCCTATGACCTACGCATCGACATCGCTCCGCAGGATGCCGTGGCAGAGCTGCGCTCCCTTTTGACGGCTTACAAGGACCGCGAAGAGCGTCTCCGTCAGGTTGCGCTATCACCCGATATGGTCCCAGTGTCGCGTGTCCTCTTCGACGCCAGTGTCGCCCGGATTGCCGAGCTTGGTCTTGAAAAGCGATTTCCGGCAGCCCGCGATGCCGACAAATGGACCCTGAAATAGGCTTGGGAGAAGGCCATGCCGTTTTCCGGCGAGCGCATTTACTGGCTGAACGACGATCAGGCGCGCCCCGAGGCTGCGCCACAGAATTTGCCTGCCAAGGTCGACGTCGCGGTCGTGGGCGCGGGGTACACCGGCCTGACCGCCGCGCTGCACCTCGCCCGCGCTGGACGAAACGTGGTGGTTTTTGATGCGGTCGCGGTGGGTCATGGCGCCTCGTCGCGCAACGGTGGCATGGTCGGTCCAGGGTTGCATAAGCTGGGCATCACCGGGTTGGTCAACACCTATGGCGAGGCGCGCGCCATCGCCATTCTGGGCGAGGGCCTACGCGCGCTCGATCACCTACAGACGTTCCTGGAAGAAGAGCGAATCGAGTGCGATCTTACGTTGGCGGGCCGGTTTCGCGGAGCCCGTACGCCTGCCCATTACGGGGCGTCGGCGCGCGAATGTGACTGGTTGCGGGCTAAGATCGGGCTGCCCTCGTATAATGTCCCAAAAGCCGAGCAGCGAGCCGAAATTGGCAGCGATTTCTATCATGGCGGCGTCGTCTATGTCCGCGACGGCGGGGTGCATCCGCGCAAGCTGCTTCTGGCGCTTGTGGATAAGGCGTTCGAGGCCGGCGTGCGCATCCTCGCCCCCTGCGCCGTCACAGGCCTGCGGCGCGGCTTGGGCGGCACAGAGGTCCAGACGGATCAGGGCGTGCTGAATGCGCGCGAGGTCGTGCTGGCAACCAACGGCTATTCGGACCGGCGCAGCGCTGTGCTGAATTGCCGGGTCGTCCCGATCGAGACAGGGGCCTGCGCCGTCGGCCCGCTGACGCCAGAGCAGATGGCCGAGCTGACCCCGAAGGCCCGAATGCATGGCGAGACAGGCCGCATTTTCATGTGGTATCGCCCGACGCCCGATGGCCGATCTTTCATCTTCGGCGGGCGCTTCGGCGCGGGTGGGGCCAGCCTCGCCGCGCGCGAGGCCGCGTTCCGCCGGTCGATCACGCGCGTTTTTCCACAACTTGCCGACGCGCCGCTGTCGCATGTTTGGTCAGGCCAGATCGCATATACCGCCGATCATTCGCCCCATCTGGGGCAGGTCGACGGTGTCTGGCTGGCGGGTGGCTATTGCGGTTCGGGCGTAACACGGGCCATCTATTTCGGCACCAAGCTGGCGCGCCGGATGCTGGGCCAATCAGATAGCGAGACGGCGTTCGATGCGCTGCCCTTCAATTCGGTGCCGTTCCGCCCCTTCGCCCCTTGGGGCGCGGGAATGTTGGTGCGCTGGCACCAGATGAAGGACAACCGAGATCTGAGGGCGGCGCGCGGCTAGCGCAATGAAGGGGCAGTATAATGGACTTCGACACAGTCATTCACGGCGGCACAATCGTCACCGCGACCGAGCAATACCGGGGCGATCTGGGCATATCGCAGGGCCGTATCTCTGCCGTGGCTGAGCGCCTGCCCGGTGGCACGCGCCGGATCGACGCGGGTGGGCGGCTCGTCATGCCTGGCGGAATCGAGACACATGCTCATATCGCACAGGAAAGCGCGTCGGGCATCATGACGGCGGATGATTATCTGTCGGGCTCGATCTCGGCCGCGTTCGGCGGCAATTCGTCCTTCATCCCCTTCGCCGCGCAGCATCGCGGGCAGAGCATCGATGACGTGATCGCCACCTATGACGCGCGGGCTAGGCCTTCGGTGATAGATTATTCCTACCATCTGATCGTCTCGGACCCGACCGAGGACGTGCTGACCGCCGGTTTGCCCCGCGCATTCGCGCGCGGGATCACCTCGCTTAAGGTATTCACAACCTATGATCTGCTGAATATCGGCGATGTCGGCATGTTGGATATTCTTGGCGTGGCGCGCGATCACGGCGCGCTGACGATGGTGCATGCGGAAAACCAGGCGATGATTGCTTGGATGAACCGCGAGCTGGCTGCTCGCGGCAAGACCGCGCCCAAGTATCACGCTCTGTCGCGCCCCGAACTGGCCGAGGAAGAGGCGATTAACCGCGCCATCACGCTGGCCCAGCTGGCCGGTGCGCCGCTCTTCATAGTGCATGTCTCGACCGACGGGGGCGCGCGGCGCGTCCAACGCGCCCGCGCGGAGGGCGCTCCAATCTTTGCCGAGACCTGCCCGCAATATCTCGAACTGACGCGGGCCGATCTGGACCGTCCGGGCATGGAGGGCGCAAAATACATTTGCTCGCCCCCGGTCCGCGATGAGGCAACGCAAGAGGCACTCTGGCGTCACGTCCAGACAGGCACCTTCGATAGCGTCAGCTCGGATCACGCGCCGTACCGCTATGACAAGACGGGCAAGCTGATGAACGGCGAGGACGCTCCCTATCCCAAGATCGCCAATGGCATGCCGGGTGTTGCCGCACGCCTGCCTTGGCTGTTTTCCGAAGGGGTGATCAAGGGACGGCTGCGCCCCGAGGAGTTCGTCGCGCTCAGCGCCACGAATGCCGCGCGTATCTTCGGCGTGGCAAAAAAGGGCCGAATCGCGCCTGGTATGGACGCCGATATTGCCATCTGGAATCCCGAGACCGTGCGCCGTGTTACGCTGGGGGATCAGCATGACAATATGGACTACACCCCGTTTGAGGGGCTGGAACTGACAGGCGTGCCAGAGGTCGTGATCACTCGCGGTGAAGTGATTGTCGAGCATGGCGAATTGCACGGGGCAAAGGGGCAGGGGCGCTTCTTTGCCCGCGAGCGCACTGATCTGACGGGCCGCACTGCTCGACCCATCAAGGAGGTCGCGTTGATGCGTGCCGACGAGGCGCCAAGATGACCGGCCCCATCCTTTTCATTAACCCCAACTCTTCTGACGCGGTGACGGATGGCATCACGGCGGCGCTCGCGCCGCTACGGCTCGCACGCGGCCCAGCCTTCGAAGCCGTTGGCGTGCCGCATGGGCCCGCCACTATCGCCAGCGCCGAGGATGCGGCACGGGCGGCGATTGATGTGCTGGACATGGCGCGCAGCCGCCCGGATTGCAGCGCCTATGTCGTCGCCTGCTTTTCCGATCCGGGTATCGACGTGCTGCGCGCCACCCTGCCGCAACCGGTTCTGGGGTTGCAGGAGGCGGGCGTTCTTACAGCGATGTCGCGCGCCGATCTCTTCGGCATTATTGCGCTGGGTCCGCGCTCGGTAGCCCGGCACAAGCTCAGACTTCGGCAGATGGGCGTGCTGGCGCGGATGGTGGACGAGTTGCCGCTCGACAATGCCTCAGCCGAGGAAGTAGGCCATTCGGACGCGGTTTTCGATGATGTCGTGCGGCTCGGCCAGAACCTCAAGTCTCGCGGAGCCGGCGCGCTGGTGCTGGGTTGCGCTGGATTCGCGCCCCGCCGGGGAGATCTGGAGGCCCGACTTCAGATGGCCGTGATCGACCCGGTTCAAGCTGCGGGCAGTATGGCTCTTGCGGCCACCTTGTGATACTTCGCGGATTTATGAACCGAGTTACACTTGGTTGAAGCGTGCACGTACCCCTACAGGAACCACACAATTCTGGCGAACAACGGTCTTATGTTGATGAGCGATCTTCACGAGCTTTTTGAGTCGCACCTGATTTCGATCGACCCGGAACAAAGGCTATCGAAGCTTCAAAACAAATGGCATCACCCGATTACCAGAGCCTCAGCGACAGAACCCTCTTAGATTAAGTCTCATTCAATAGCCTCAGCTTTCACTTCGAGAACTTCAAAAAAACAGCGCCCTTACTGCGGTCGGGCATCGCCCACTTCAAACTGCGAACTTTAGGTGGTCGATCCCGCGGTTTCGTGGGGAGATCCCTTCTCAGGAATGGAAGGAAGCATTAGCCGCGCTTTCGAAAAGCGACTTATCAGTCCGCCTCTTTGATCAGCCCACGCATGGAACGGAGTAGTTGTGCCACCTCTCGCCGCTCGGCGATGGCGTCGGCGGTATAGAGGCCATGCTTACGCGCATTGGAATTATGGGGCGGTGCGCCCGGAGACTTTCCCCCGTGCATTCTGCAGCGGCCGTTCGCCATCGCGGGGGACAGGCACGGCGTCTTGGCCCGCGTCTTCGCGCCACAGCGAGGGCTCAGGTGCATTATCAATCTGTTTTGCATGGGGTTGTTACTCCATTTTTGTCTGATCCCCCCGGTCGTTCGATGGTCCCGACAACAGCCTAGCCGCCCGCGTGAATATGGACATGCTTAGCCGTCACCTTCTGCTGGCCCTTCGAGCAGCGCGCCGATGATGGGCGCGTCGGGTGCGGTCTTCGGTCTGATTGGAGTTCGGCAAGCGGCAGATTACCGAAAGCGGCGACGGTCAGGCCGTCCCTTGCAGCCACTCTCCATGGCGATCCTGGGTCTGGTCGCGGCCAACATCGCACTCTTCGTGATCTTCTCGGGCGGGCTGGCTTGGGAAGCGCATCTGGGTGGATGGCTGGCTGGGTGGCTCGCCGGCCAGAGCTTTGCGCGCCATTGAAGGCTGTAGCTTGTTAAACCGCCTCCTGCCGAAGCATTGCTCGGTTAGCGACTCGATCCCCGCCCCGTTCGCCCTCTGTAGATGGTAGGTAAGGATGTCACCGATTTAGTGACGCCGACCCAAGCGAAACTGCTCTTTTCGTCACCACTTTAAAGACGTTCTGTCTCTGATTTGGTGACGTTCGACATTCAGGCGTCACCATTTTGGTGACGCGCCGTCGCCAATTTGATGACAGGGTTTTGCTTTCCACGACGGCCGTCCGCGTTGTGCACGGCTGCCTTTTGCACAGGGTAATCCGCGCCCTTTTTCCAGTCCTTGAAGAGATTGCGCCCGTCGCGTCGGTCACCGTGAGGTACTGCGATCTCCGTCAACTCAAAAGTTGGGGAGGTCGCTTGCCCTACAACGCCAAGGCGCGCGTGCTTGGTCACGACGATGAAGCCTTTCGCCTGAAGATCGTGAAACGCTCGAGCTGCCGTGTTGATGCCGACACCCAACCTTTCAGCTGCTTGCCGAACGCTCAGACGTATCTTGCCGTTGTTGTTATTTTCCGCTCCCCGCCACTCCAGTTTGAGCCAAGGATAAAGCGCCTGCGCGTTGGGACCCAGCGCGCGCCATGCCGGCGTTTCCATCGTTTTGCGAACCATCTTTGTGAAATGCTCGACTCGGTCTTCATTCCTCTTGTCTCGCCCCATTACGAAGTCCTTCCGATAGCTTGCAGACGACATTCGTGCTCGATGCGCTCAATCTCTTTCAGGCGCTCCAGCTCATACGCGGGCAGACGACCATCGATAACCCTTCGCACCATCGGGTGATGAGTTTCGGGCAGTAACGCATCCAACTCAGATGCGTATTCATCCGGCCCGCGTTGCCAAACTTCGTTTTTTTGCTTGGCCGTGAGCGCCGGCAGGCAATACTTTTTGAGTTTGGTTTGACTCAGTTCCAGCTCTCGGCATCCTACCGGGACGTAGTTGCCGTGTCCGAGCTGCTCGACACTTTTCCAAAGGGAGCTCATCGCCTGATAAACTCCGCTGCCCTCCACTCCCGCATCCCGGCACAAAAAATCCATCATACTAGGGCCGCCGCCTTGGCGGCTTCCCATGCCTCGATGTCAGACAGCTTCCAGCGCGAGCACTGCGGCGATAGCTTGACCGGCTTGGGAAAAGTCTCGTCGGCCTTGGTCCAGCGCCACGGGGTCGACCGATGAACGCCGTAGCGTGCAGCGAGCTGGACGTCCGACAAATACTTGCCCCGGACCTCGATCGGGTGTTGGCAGGGCAAGCCGGTTGAGCCCTCGCCCGGCATGCCGGTCGGGGTATTGTTGAACGTTACCTTCGGATCATTGACGGGCATTGCATTTGGCTCCAATGGGTTGCGACTGGAGCCAACGTAAAACGGAGGTTTTTTGCGGTCGTTTGTAGTATGTGTTGAGCGTTTTTACACACGCTCGGGAAACGAAACCTCCAACAGATCGTGGCGGCGTCTCCATATTTTTATCATTGACTCGTAGCTGTCAGGTTGAAGCCTCAAAAGTCTAAACCCTTCAGCAACAGCGTTGCAGGCACTTGAGCCATCTTCGCGCGCATTACTAGACGCGGCCAAGTTAGTCATATCAACGACATCCCTGATCAGTCTCGCTATCAGCCGATCTCGGAATTTTGTGGCGCCTTGATGCTTCCCCCTTCCCTTAGGCCGTTTGATGCGACCCTCTAGTGCGTCCGCGGCCCATTCTCGCAGGACGTCCGGAATGGGGCGGTTAAGTCTGATCTGTTTAGACACAAGGAGAATAGCGGCATCAAAGCTGAGCGGTTCCGAAGCAATTTCACTAGCAAGTTCAATGGCTGCTTTCTCAACATCGTGCGCGAAGATTGCAGTGTGACCTTTATCAGGATCAGGGCGGGCCCCAGCCAATATTTCATTTGTAAATTCCGAATGCTCCTCGCCGTCGGAGATAATAAACCTCCGAAGCGTCATGCCACGACTGTTTAACCGTTGGAGCGCAAGTTCACTGCTTGTAGTTTTGGCCATCGCGAAGGCGGTAGTCCAATCCGTTCGGATTGGACCACATTCATTCAAACAAGAAGACCTATCTCGGCCGAGGCACTGACAAGCTGGGTCCCAACCAAGCTCCCGGAGGACAATTTCCACAGCGCACCGATAGCATTTTTCGTAAGGGCGGTCGCAGTTGCATGGAGTGAAGTGTCTCATCAGCCAACCAAGCTCATTACATCTGAAGCATTTGATGTTGGCCTTCCGGCCAGAAAGTCGCTCCATGAGATCATCATTTTGCGGCGCTTCTCCACTATGTCGCCGCGCCTGTATGACGCTTCAACAGCATTGCTAATCCTATGAGCCAAAGCCACCTCAGCCATGTCTCCAGGAAAGTGTGTGCGCTCTGCAACCCAATCTCGGAATGTGCTTCGTAAGCCATGTGGCACAGCCGGACGCTTGCTGACGCGATCTACAAAGCCGGACCCGCCCGCTGCCAAGTTAGCAACATGCAACCTTTTCATTGCTGCACTTAGCGTCATGTCAGACATTTTTCCGCCACGAGGAGCGGGGAATATTAGGGGGTTTGACTCAAAGCGAGGGACCGCTTTGAGGAGGTCCACCGCGTGTGGCGATAGCGGAATACGATGTTCACGATCCATCTTTATGCGATGTGCTGGGATCACCCAGATACCCGTCTTAAGATCAATTTCGTCCCAGAGCGCGCCGCGCACTTCTTGTGATCTGACAGCGGTCAGCGCCGTGAACTCCAGAGCGCGCGCGCCCATTCCATCCCGCGCGCGAAGCAATGCGAACCAACGAGGCGCGTCACCTATCTGAACCGCAGGATGGTTCCCCTTTTTCGCAACCTTTGATGCAGCCGGCAGTAATTCCTTTAGGTTGCCGGCCCAGCGTGCCGGGTTGTCACCAATGCGATGCCCGGACACCGTGGCCCAAGACAGAACCGCCTCGATGCGACCTCGAACGCGCGACGCCGTTTCGGTCTTCGTTTGCCAGATCGGCTCCAAGACTCGCAACACATCCTGAACCGAGATTTCATTTACCAGCATCGCGCCAAGCTCGGGCAAGGCGTAAGTCTCTAGGGTATTGCGCCATTGATCGCGGTGCTTAGGGTTCTTGAAAGCTTCCAGTTTGGCAGCAAGGCACTTGTCCACCGCCTCTGCGAAGCTCAAACCACGTCTTTGGGCGGTTGTCAGCGCTGCCTTTGCTGCTCTACGCTCTTCGATGGGATCGATACCTTGCCGGATCTGATGCTTTGCTTCACGTGCTCGCTCGCGCGCCTGGGCCAGTGTCACGTCGGGAAACCCACCAAGCCCGATTTCTCTTCGCTTGTTTCCGACCGTCGTCTTTAGCAACCAGGTGCGGCCGCCGTTGGGGGTTATCTGCATGAGAAGCCCAGACACCCCTCCAACCGCAAAGGTGACATTGCGTCCGGTGCCCGGATGCTGCAGCCTCTTCACATCAAGCGCGGAAAGTTCCCTAGCCAAACGCGGCATAGCACACCCATCATCTTACCCGCCAATAACTGTGAACATGTATGCGACGTGATGCAATGGGTTGCGATAAGGAAATCGCAGTTGGCCATTATAAACAAGGGATATTGAGACTGGTTGCGTCGGGGAGTTACTTCCTAATGGCGGGCATCGTCTCCGCCATATTTCATGACGCTGTGACTGCTAGAGCCTGCACGGGCGCAAGCACATCTCGGACTTCTCACATAGCAACATAATTTGCGGCCGCAATCCTCCGCTGCACCTTGGCGTCTTGACGCGTCAATCATTCGAAATTGGTAGAATTCAGTTGAAGTTTATCGTGCTTGGACGTCGGTCATCAGTCCATCTCGAGCGCTGTCGTGGCGCTAAATCTTCAGGCATTTAAGCGCTGTGTCCAGAGAGCCGCGTTACTCGAGAAAGACGGAAAAAACCTTGCCAGGCGAGAGTGCGGGAGGGTATCAAAAGGGAAGCCGGCACGCTTTCGAGACGACCGGCGCATTGATGGTGTGTCGAGGGTGCAGCGCATGGGCAAAAAAGTTGAGAAGCGTCCATCCTGCTCTTTTTGGAAGCTTACCGTTGCGGTTTGCCTTCTTTTCAGCGTTCCCGCAGGCGCCTCGGCGCAATCCGTGACCCTGGCGCAGGCCGCGGATCTGATGCGCACAAATGAAGTGCAATTCGAAATTCTCGATCTCGAACAGGACGTCTCGGACGAAATCGTGCGCCAGGCTTTCGGTGAGCGACTCCCCCGCGTGCGCCTCAGCGTCTCATACATCCAGACGTATCAGGACATCGTCAATCAGGACAACACCACCTTCCAGGAAGGCACCTCGAGCTATCCCACGACCACGGTGACGCTCGCGGCAACTCAGCCCCTCTACGATCAGGTCCGCTTTCGAGCGCTACCGCTCGCCCGCGCCGAACAGGAATTGGTCTCGATGCAGGCCGAGGCCGCGCGCACCGAGCTTTCGGGGTTGCTCGTCTCGTCCTTCCTCGGTGTCGCCCGGGCGCAACTGCGCGTCGATCAGGCGCGGGCGATCATGAGCGCGCGTCAAAATCTCGTGCGGGATCTGGCTCAGCTCGTTTCGGCCGGGCGCGCGGATGCCGAGCGTCAGTTGCGCGCCGAGGGTGACGTGTTCGCCGCCGAGGCCGATGTCTCCGACGCCGAACTCGACCTGTCCGAGGCGCTTTTCGAACTGCATCGTTTCACCGGCCCCGACATCGGAGGCGTGAGCTATCGCGGCGGGGTCGGCGTCGCCGAACTGCGGTCCTTCCTGCAAACCTTCAACGAAGCGCGCCTCGGTGATCTCAATCCCCAGATTCAGATTGCACGCGCCGAAGCCGCGGTGGCTGCGCGGCGCCTGCATCGCGTTCGTGCCGCGTTTCAGCCAACCGTCGATCTGACGCTCGAACTCGAGAATGAGCAGACGGACGGCTCGCTTTTCGGAGGCGGCTCTGAAATCCAGTCCGCCGAGGCGGGGCTTCAGATGAACTGGTCGATCTATGAGGGTGGTGTGCGCCGCTCGCAGGTCAGGGAGGCCGAACGTCGCCTGGAGATCGCTCAGTTGCGGATCAAACAGACGCAGGATCTGGCGGTTCGCCGCTATCGCTCGCTCGTATCTGCTTTGGAGAAGTCGCTCGACGTCGTTGCGGCAACGGAACGCGATCGCCGGGTTGCCGTGCAGCGCGTGGCCGCCGCCGAGCAGCAGGTCGGTGCGGGTCGTCGTGCGCTCGAGCAGGTGCTCGAGGCCAAGCTGCGCCGCGATACGATGGGAATACAGGCCGAAGGCGCCCGCATCCGCGCGGTGCAGCTTCAGGCGGAACTCTACGCGCTTTTCGGCGCGCTGGATATCGAAACGCTGTCACGGGATTTCGCGGGCGGGTGACCGACGTGTGGCATCGCCGTGGCAAAGGGGCGCAACGCGCCCTTTACACATTTGAAGTTTAAAGTCCGCGACGCGGAAGAAGAAAGAGACGGAAAGAATGACAAAGCAGCTTCTGATCTATGACAAAGTGGTTCCGGTCAATCGGCAGACCCACCGCGACGTTTCGGTCAAGCGGACGACTTCGTTCGATTTCGCCCGGGATCTAAATTCCCTTCCCATCGTGGATGCGGAATTTGCACGCATCGCGCTCGAAATGCCCATCGTTTTCGCCAAGACGGACACCGGCGTTGTGTCGCTGGCGCTGCTGGGGGCATCCGAGAACCGCAATGCTTTCGTTGCGAAGGACGGCACCTGGACCGGGCGCTACGTGCCCGCGTTCCTACGTCGCTATCCGTTCGTTTTCGCGGTCGAGGAAGAGGGCAAGCGTATGACGCTCTGCGTCGACGACAGCTTTTCAGGCCTTAACGAAGACAATCTCGGCGAACGGCTCTTCGATTCCGAAGGCACCGAAACGACGTATCTGTCGACTGTCCTCAACTTCATGGAAGAATATCAGGCGACCTACAATCGCACGCAGCAGTTCTGCGACAGGCTTCAGGAGCTCGACCTGCTCGAGGAGGCGCGCATCGATTACCGTCTTTCCGACGGCAAGGCCGGTGGTGTGACCGGCTTCCTGCGCGTGTCGAACGAGAAGTTGCGCGCCCTTCCGGATGACAAGATTGCGGCGATGTTCCGCTCTGGCGATCTCGACCTCATCCAATTGCATTTGCTGTCGATGCACAATGCCGAGCTGCTGGTATCGAAGTCGATCGAAGGCGACGAGGCCGCGGGTGCCGAGGACGGTATCGAAGTCGGGAAAGCCGAAGAGATGGGCCTGAACTGATAGGGTCCGGGTCGTTTTGTTGAGTTTCAGGGTAAGCAGGTAATGAGTAAGCATTTTTCAGACCGGGATCTGACGAAGGCCGAACCTGCGCCCTGCCTTCCGCCGCCTGCGGAAACGAGATGGCCGAATCTTGCCGAGTTGCTGGGGCATATCGCGCGCAGGCTCGTTCGGCCTGAACGGGCGCGTCTACCCAAGCGCCGCAAGGCGATCGAAGCGCTGGAGCCGCGGTTGCTTTTGTCCGGCGATCCGGTCAGCGCTGCTTTTGCCGCTGCGGGCGATGCGACGCTCAAGGTCGTCGAGGTCAGCTATAACCGTGGGACCGAAGACAACCCGGATCGTCAGAAGGAACTGCGTGTCCAGCTCGTTCAAGGTATTAACGCGGGCGACTCCGCGCATGTCATCGCGGAGCGCCGCATCGTCGAGATTGACGGTAAGAAACGTGTGGTTCTGGGCGACTGGAACGCGTCGGCGAACCCCGAAATCAGTTTCATCGATGTCAGCGGCAGCACGGGCGCGGACCATATTGTTTTCGACCAGTCGATGCTCAGCCTCGCGGAGATTCTCGAGGTGCGGGTCGACATGGGAGGCGGGGAGGACCGTCTGACCGGACCCGCGAAGTCCGAGGGTCTGGTCTGGTCGCTTGACGCGATCTCGGGTGGAGCGGCCTCTGGCGAGATATCGGTGCTTCAACCGACCGGTGATCTCGATGATCCTCGCGCGGGCGACCGCACGCTCGATACCCGCATTTCCTACGCGGGTGGGCGGGATCATTTCATTACCTTCGCCGGGGTCGAAAATTTCGAGTTGGCGGCATCGCGCGATGTTCTGGTGGACCGCATCACGACGATGGGCACTGCCGAATGGAGTGTCACATGGGATTCGGACGGCGCGACGTTCGAGCGCTACGACGTCGGCCAGACCGTTTCGGCCACCTCCGATGCCTCCCCGGGGCGCGGCACGGTGCTCAGCATCTCGGGGGTTGAAGCGTTCAAGGGTACGGGCGAGACGCATCTCAATCTGTCTGCCGAAGCGCGTAGCGCGGCGCAGGCAGGCGCGAATTTCAATGCCGAGGGGGGCGAGTTGCGTCTCTTCGCGGCTGCCGATACGGACCGGCTTAACCCGCTGCTTGCCATCGACACTCGCGGGATCACGCAATTCACAGGCACAGGCGGTCAGGACAATGTGCGCCTCGGCCAGGATGTCGATTTCAATCTTTCTGGCGGCGCGGATGTCGTCACCGGGACCGATGATCTGCTGGAATGGACGGTCGGTGCGCGTAGCATGTCAGGCGTGCCCGAAGCGACCGTTACGGTCGATTACTACCGCGTGCCGGCAGATCCCGCTTCTGCGGACGCCGCCTCGGAATGGGAGCGGATCGGAACCACGAAGTCGCGCCTCTGGGGTGTCGATCAAATTTCAGGCGGGGACGCGGCGGATCGCCTGATCGTCGATCATGCGGGCGCCGTCACCGCGGCGTTCTCTGGCGATGTGGACAAACCCGTGATCGACGTGACGAACGCGGCCGGCGGCGCGGCGCTGACGGTGCGCGGTATCGAGGAATTGCGCGCGACCGGCACGGGGCTGAAGACGCTCGATTTCACTGCTTGGAGTGATGCGATATCGGTCGATTTCGAACAGGGGCTCACGACGGGTCTTGACCGTCACGAAGGCTTTAACGCGGTTGTGACGGGGGCGGGTGACGATCAGGTGATCGCGGCTGCCGATACGCGCAGCATCCGCACAGGGGCCGGGGCCGATACGATCACTATCACGCGCTTTGTGGCGGGCGGGACGATCGACGCGGGCGCCGGCTCCGACCTTCTTAAGGGCGATCAGAACGCGCAGTCGGACATCTATACCGATACCACTGTCTACGCCGCGTTCGACGCTGTACCGGACGATCTCGACGATGCGACCCCGGGCTTGCAGACGACCGATGCCCTCAGCAGCTATTTCCGCATCGACGCGATGGGGACGGGTGGCGCAAGTGGAACCGTGACGACGCGTCTTGCGTCCGGCGCGGTGCAGGGCGCTACCGCCACATTCGCCGGGATAGAGCGGATCGAGGGGCAGGGCGGCTCGAGCGATCCAGATACGATCGAACTGGCGATCACCGGCGCCGGCAGCGCGGTCTGGAACGTGACAGAAATCTATTCCGGTGTCATCACGGCAGCGGGTGCATCTTTGGCTTACTCCGGGGTTTCCCGCGGCATCAATGCGAGCCCCGCCGAGCGCAAGTTGACCCTCAGCTACGCGGGTGACGGCGGATCGGTCGGCGCCTTCTCAGGGGACGTCATCGTCGATCTTGATGCGGATCTCGCTGCTGGCTTTGGCAACTTCATCGGCCCGGTTGTGACGCTGATCGGGTCCGACAAGGCGGATGCGCTGACCGGCGGTGCCGAGACCATGCTGATCCGGGGCCTTGGAGGCGACGACCTGTTGACCGCCAACGCGCTTGCAAGTGTCACGCTTGAGGGCGGTGCGGGCCTCGATAAGCTGGGCTACGCGCGGGCATCGGGCGCAATGGAGCTAACCGATACGGCCTTGAGCGATGGTACGGACAGCCTAACCCATAGCGGGATGGAGGGCGCGGTAGTCGTTGCCGAAGCCGGTCACTCGGCGGCCCTCAACATCGACGCGTCTGCCTTCACGCTGGGTGGCGTCAGCCTTGGTGGCGGTGACGGGGACGACACGCTAATCGGCTCGGCACAGGATGACATCTTCTTCGCGTCGGGTGGTGAGGATGCCATGACGACGTCGGGCGGCGCGGACATCTATTTCGCGCGCGGTGTCTACGCGCTTCCGACGCAATCCGAGATCGATACCGAAAGGCGCGCCGCGAACCAGCCCTATGCCCGCGGCGTGACCGGTGACTGGATCGTCAGTGGCACGGCAGCATCCGTCACCGTGTCCAAATCCGGCGCTGTGTCGGATACCGTGACCGGGAGCCTGTCCGAGGTGCGCATTTTGGGCGGTTCGGGTGACAACCTTCTTGATGCCAGCGGCCTGAGTGCCGTCAATGCGGTGCTCGTTGGTGGAGGAGGTAACGACACGGTCAAGGGCGGCGCGGGCGATGACACGCTCTCGGGCGGGTCGGGCTCGGACAGCTTCGACGGTGGTTCCGGCACGGATACGCTTGTCGAGATTGGCGCGCGCGCTTACGATCTGACCTCGGCGGGTCTGTTGCACGACGATGGCGCCGATACAGCTTACATCCTCGATCTTGCGCTGCCTGCGGCGACCGGCCCCGAAGATGTGTTCCGACTCACCCTTGTGCGGGCGGATGGGATCGAGATCACCTCGGGTCAGATCGCGTTTGACGCCGATGACGGTGCGGTCGAGGCGGCCATTCGGGCGATGCGCGTCGTCGATGCGGGAGCCCTCCAGATCGAGGTCAGCCGGGATACCGGCACCGGCACGATCGACGGGATCAAGCTATCATTCATTGATGCCTTCGGTGGCCGTGATCTGCGGATCGGCCTTGTCGCGAGCGGAACGCAAACGCCTTCGGGCGGCGCGCCCACGCAATTCACGGCCACCGCCAACGCAACGGCCGGCATGCGTGGCAACACACGCGAGGCACTGAACGGAATCGAAGCCGTTGATCTGAGTTTCCAGTCGAACCTGCCTGGGTGGGCCGACGTCTCGGGCTACACCGGCGCGGTCAAGATCACGGGTTCCGACCGTAGCGACACGGTCATTCTGGGCGCGAACCATACAGCAGACCTGGGCGCTGGGGACGATTTCATCACCGTCACTGCCGCGGGCCCCGCCGCCTCGTCCGTCACGATCAAGGGCGGCGCGGGATTTGACCGGCTTATCGGCAGCGGCCAAAGTAGCCAAACCCTGACCGATGGAACATTGACGTTCGCGGCCGGAACGGCGGTGTCGCATGAAGGCTTCGAGGATTTCATGCTTATCGGCACTGCGGGAGCCGACACGCTGGATGCGTCGGGCCTCCTTGGCGCTGCGCTTCGCGCCGATACGCTCATCTCCAGCCTCAATGGTGGCTTCGGCCTTCCCGTCCGCTCGAGCGAGCAAGAGACGATGCGCGTCGATCAGAACCCTGACCCCGACGTGACGGACCTCGTCGATTTTGACACAGGCGCGCGCTACTACGATCTGAAAGTGATCCACGGCAACGGCGATGTCGCCTATGTCGATCTGCCGCGCGATGCCTCCACCATGCAGGACGTGCTCGACGCATTCAGCGCGGTGGACGGGCTGAGCGCAGCGCTCGTCAACGGAGCTTTGACCATCACGTCAACCAAGGCGGGCGCCGGGGCGCTGCGCTTCGAAGGCGTCGAAGTCACGGACCCCGAGCAGCAGGGCGACGGCCGTATCGACGACAGTCTGCTCGAAGCCCTGGGACTGTCCGGCATCGACTTCGCTGGAGACACGGTCGTCGCCGGTCTGTCGGGCGGGGCGCGCGTGTTGATCGACGGTCAGGCCGGTGACGACACGCTTACCGGATCGGCAGGTGACGATCTCATCATCGCGGGCATGGGCAGTGATGTCATCGTAGGCGGCGCGGGGCGCGACACGGTTCTCGCGGCGCGCACAGGCTTTGCGGGCGATTTGGTGCTTGCCACCATAGGCGGCGAACACAGACTCACCCGCCCAGCGGTCCCCGCGGGCTCGGGCGGCGGCGGCACCCCGCCGAGCTTCGCGGATGGGTTCACGGCGACCGGGGTCGAAACGGTCGAACTGCGCGGCGCGTCGGGCGCGCAGATCATCGACGCCAGCGCCTACGCCGGCGATTTCCTCTACCGCACTGGCGGCGGCGCGGACACGATCAAGAAGGGGCTGGGCGCGGACACTATCGTCATCGAAGGTGCAGCCGCGCTCTTGGCGAATGCCGTCACCGTGACCTCGGTAGAGCCGGCCGCGAACGCGGCCAACAGGCAGGATGTCGTGCATTTCGATCTCAACGGCAGCGTGACGAGCGCACATGTCGCGGTGCTCGACAATCGTGCGGCAAGTGTCGCCGCCGATGCCAATATCGTCATCGGCGCCTCTCCGGCGAGGATCGACGCGCTCCAGACCACCCGCGTCGATAGCTCGCGCAATTCCGGCCTCGTGCTGGACAGCGCGCTGAGCTTCACCGCTGGAAACATACGCTTTGCCGCCGAGAAGATCACAGTTGCCGCGAATATCGCCAAAACCGGCAGTGGAACTCTCACCTTCGAAACGCTCGACTTCGTGCAGAACCGTGGCACGACCATCTCGAGCTCGGAAGACATCTTCTTCATCGCTAGGGCAGAGGATCTTCGCTGGACATCCGGTTTCTATCAGATCCAGGCGCTCGACATTGATTATGTCTTCGGCGCCGGCATGACTGGCGCGGCCTCCGTCGTTCAGGGGCGCAACATCCGGATTGATCTGCGATCCGGAAAGCTTCCGGCGGAAGAGATCAGCACCGGCTCCGAAGCGGGGGCTTCGTCTTTCGGGGACACCGTGAATTCCGGGATCGACAGCATTCTCGGCGTGCTGGAGAGCCTGTCGCTCGTCTCGGCCAATTCGCGCATCATCTCGAACGTCACATTGAATGCGACCGAAAATAGCGTCTTCAAAACGACCGGCACTGGCGCGGACGGCGATCTGGTGATCCGCGTGATCACGGAAGGCATCAACAAAGCCAAGCCAATCGGCATTCTCGCCGGAATAGGCTTTGGTCTTGTGCAGGTCGATCACGACGTTCGCATCAGCAGCAAGCTCGAGATTGCTGGCGACATGGATGTGCAATCCGTCGTGGATGTGTCCAACACGGTCACCGGCGACAGCGGAGACGGGATCGCCGGCATCGGAGTGGGTATCGCGGTGTCGATCCAGATTCTCGAGAACGAGGTCACCGTCGATGCACGCTCCGGCAGCACCGTCGATGGCGATTTGAGGTTGAGCGCCACGACGATCGAGCGGATCGCCACCACGGCCAATGCGAAGAGCGGTCAGGACGGGGTCTTCGCGCTGGCCGTGGCGGTCGAGGTCGGCAACAACATCACTACCGCGCGCCTCGCATCGAGCGATCTGAGTGTCGGCGGAGACGTCACGGTCACAGCCGAGTCCTACAAGGGCGAGGTGAGCAAGTTCTTTGCGCTCGCCGTACCGAGCGCAACGGCCTCCGGAATCAGTGCCGCCGCGACGAGCGGCACGCTGCAGATCGGCAACGCGGTGGAGGATGCCGCCAACGCAGCGCTGCCGATCGCTCCCATTACAGGTCTCGTCAAGAACTCGCTCGGCAACGATCTCAGCAACTCAAAGCGTAAAATCTTCCAATGGCTCGGCGAGAAGATTCTCGACGACTCCACGACCCAACCCAAGATCCAGCTCAGCGGTGCGTTCAGCATTCTGATCGACAATGACCGGACCTCGGCCTTCCTCGGATATGCGGACGGGCGCGCCAGCAAGATCGTCTCCGGCGGCGAAGTGACTGTCGATGCGCGCGCCTCGGTGCGGCCCCGCATGAGCGCCATTGCCTTCTCGAGCAACGAGGGCAGCGATACAGGCGCGTCCAAGGGCGGCGGCGCGATGGCAGTGAATGTCGGCATCTATCAGGCGACAGCGAACGCGCGGATCGAAGGCAACGCAGATGTCTCGGCTAAGGACGCAGTCACGGTGAATTCCGCGTCACTTAACCGGATCGATCCCTTGGGCCTCTGGGGCGTCAACCTCGTCCAGCCGCTCATCGAGGCCGGACGCGCGCCCGATTTCACGGTCGCCGATGGGACCGTCGATATTGTTGCGGGCAACATCGTCGAGGACTCCGAAGGTACGCGCTGGCGCGCCAAGCTGAGCGCGACCAATCTCGATCTCGGCCAAGTCAACTTCGAGGCCTCGCCCGAAAGCTGGGAGGCAATGACCGGAGGCGGACTCGTCGGTACGATGATCGAGCGCGTCGGGCGCTACGCGAACGACAACCTCGGACTTGCGGGCAATCTCTTCGGCGTCTGGGGCCAGAGCTTTGGCCGGGGCGAGAAGGCCGGCATCGCGGTGACTGTCCATGTTCTCGATCTCGACTATAAGGCGAAATCCTCGATCGGGGACGGTGCGACGATCACCGTGACTGACACCGGGCTTGCCAGCGGCACCTCCGGCGCCGGCCATGATGTGCGTGTCACTTCGACCGCGCGTAGCGATACGATAACGGCTGGCGGAAACTTCGCGCCTTTCGGGCCCAAGCTGGCCAAGGTCAAGGATCCAACGGTCGATCAGGGGGCCTTTGCTGCCTTCAAGTCCTATTATGGCAACTTCAAAGACAGCATAAAAAAGAGCAAACCCGTTCAGAACCCGCTAGGCGGGGGCGAGACGGAAGGTGCCGTAGGCGGCTCGGTCACGACCATTTTCGAGACGACCGAGGGCATCGTCGAGCTTGGCAACGTCACCATCAAGGCCAACGATCTCGTTCTCGCCGGTGAGACCGGACATTTCGGCGCATCGCTTTCGACGGCGGGCGGCAAGGCGGGCAAGCTGTCGCTGAACGGCGCGTGGACTCACACCACTGTCAACACGACCGCGAAGGCCACAATGGGCGCGGCGAGCAATGTCACTCTCTCGGGCAACTTGGACGTCGACGCCAAGGAAACAGTCACACTCCTGAAATTCGCGGGCGCCGTATCGGTCTCCAAAGGCGTGTCGGTCGGGCTGTCGGGTGTTACCGTCTTAAGCGACCGCGTTGCGATCGCCGAGGTCGCACCGCGGGGCAGCGCCCTTCCGGGCAGCATCGTAGCACAGGGCGATATCGGCTTTGACGCCTCATCGAACGGCGCGATCATTATGGGTGCGATCGCGGCGGCGGTCGCCGCCGAGGCTCCGCCCGCCCCGAGCAACGGTGCCGGCGGCGGCAAGTCCACATCGGATACGGCGAAAAGTTCGGGCGCGCTCGACAAGCTTCCCGAAGGCACCAGCAAGTCTTCGGCCAAATCCAAGGGCGGCTTCGCGGTCTCGGGTTCGGCCATCGGTTTCGAGGAAGACGTGACCCTGCGTGCAGAAATCAATGGCCTTGGCACCATTACGGCGAATGCCGTCGATGTCTCGGCGGAGGATCAGACGACGCGCGTTTTGATCGCGGGCGCGGGCTCGCTTTCAAAGGGCGGCGGGCAGACGGCTGTGGGCGTTGCCGGCGCCATCGTGGTCGTCGACAGCCAGAAGGATATCGACGCGCATATCCGCGCTGCCGCATCCGGCCTGATGTTAGGTGCGGGCGCGATCTCCGTGGATGCGTTGGACAACGCCGGATATTTCAACTTCGCGGCCGGTGTCGCAGTCGCGACAGGGGCCAAGGGCGTCGGCGTGGCCGGGTCCATCATCATCACAGTCTCGCGCACCGAAGTGGATGCGGGTTTGTCCGGCACATCGGCAGGGCGGATCCTTCTACAAGGATCGCCCTCCCTGGCGATCGCCGCGCGCAATGACGCGCAATGGCTGCAGATCGCGGGCGCAGGTGCGTTCGGCGGCAAGGCCGGTGTCGGAGTCGCCATCGTCGTTGCCGTGTCCGAAGCAGCGGTCGGAACCGTGCTTGCGAACACGAGTAGCGCGAATGGCGAAGATGCTCAGCGTCTGGACATGAAGGCCCTGAACACCGGGCGGATTGACAGCCTCGCTTTCGGCGCTGCGGTGTCCGCCGGTGGCTCGGCTGGTGGCGCGGGTGTCGGCATGGTGGTGATCAACCACCATCGCGCCGCGACCACGGCGGATGTCATGGGAACGAACCTTACGGTGCAAAGCGGCGGGGCGGGCATCCTCATCAACGCGCTCAACACCGGGTATGTCGGCGCCGGCGCGGGCGGCGCCGCGATCTCGACCGGCAAGGCTGCCGTGGGCGTGGCGGTCGCCGTGAACATCGTCGACAAGGCCGAGAACGGCGCCGGCGTGGCGCGCGGCACGGAAATCTCGATCACCGACAGCGTGCTGACGACCGGCGCCGCGCCAATCGTACTTCGCGCGCTGACGGACATGCGCCTCGTCGCCGTCGCGGTCGGTGCCGCAGCAGCCAAGAATGTGGCGTTGGCAGGCAGTGCGGGCGTCAACCGTACCGACATCAACACCGCGATCACCGTAGACGCAGGCAGCCGCGTCGCGAGCGGCGGCACGTTCGTGGCGGATGCGGCCGACACGACCAATCTTGTCGCCATCGGCGGCGGCTTCGCGCTGAACCCGTCGGGCAGCGGCGGTGCGGGAGGCGCGGGCATCGCGGTGAACATCGCCGACACGCCCGTCAGCCTGACCGTGAGTGGCGAGATCGATGCGACGGGTGATGCCTCGCTCATTGCGCGCAACGATCAGGATCTGGTGACGATCGCGGCCGGCGGCGCAGGCTCGGGTGGCTTCGCCTTCGGTGGATCCGTAGCGACGACCGTGATGCGCGGCGACGTGACCGCGACCGTGCGCGCGCCGGGCAAGACATGGGATGTCGGGAACCTCGCGATCAGTGCCTCCGAGAGCAGCTCGATCACCTCCCTCGCGGGCGCGGTCAGCGTCGGTCTCGGCTATGGCGGTGTGGGTCTCGCGGTGGGGGTCGTCACGAACAAGCGGTCGGTGAACGCGCTCGTGGATGGCGCTGTCACGATCAATTCCACCGGAAATGTTGCGGTCACAGCGGGGGCGCGTTCGCCCTCGGGCAACCCCGAAGGCGGCTCCTTCCTTGATGACGCCATAGCGGGCCTGCCGACAGACGCTTTCGATCAAGGCGCGCTGGCGACGTCTGATCTAAAGTCGCAATCGGTCAACATCGCCTTCGCCGTGGCCGGCTCCAAGATCGTGGGCATTGGGATCAACACTGCCGTCACCATCGTCGAGCGCGAAATCGAGGCCAAGCTGACTGGCGGCGCCACGCTAAATCTCAGCAGCTCCGCCACGTCAGCGGCGGACGCGCGAACAGGCCAGACACCGGGCCTCACCGTAGCGGCCGACGATGCGAGCGGAATCGTAAGCGTCGCGGTCGGCGCGGCAGCAGCGGTCAACATGAGCTCGCCTGTCGCAATCGCGGTGGCGGGAAGCGTCGCCGTAACGGAAATCGACACCGCGATAGGGGCCGTGGTCGACAACGTGACGATTACCCTTTCGAACGAGGCAGATATCGGCGTCGTCGCGCTCAATGACGCAAAGATTGTCGCGGTCGGGCTCGGTGCCGCTGCGGCGCTGGGCGGCACGACGGGCGCGGGTGCGGTCGGCTTCTCGGCCGGGGCGAACGAGATATCAAGCGAAACCGTTGCCATCCTCTCGGCCACGGTGACCGCTGCCGCAGGCAATACCGGCGACAACGATGCGCATGTCCTTGCGGTAAACGACACCGAAATCGTGGCTGTTTCTATCGCGGCGGCGGTCGCGGGTACCGGAGGATCGATCGGGTTCGCCGGGGGCGGTGCAGGCGCGGGCAACACGATCCGGGGTGCCACGCTGGCCACTGTCGCTAACGCCACCGTGACGGGCCTCGACGATCTCAATGTGCTGGCGCGCAGTGATGCCAAGATCACATCAGTCGTGCTGGGGCTCGCCGTAAGCGCAGCGGTCAACAGCGGCGGGGGCGGTGCGGGGGCCCTCGGCATCGCTGTGTCGGTGAACAAGACGACGGGTGTGTTTCATGGTGATGCCCGCTACGTGAACAGGTTCTTTGCGGATGACGCCGGCTTCATAGTAGCCGCGAAGGTCCGGCACTCTGTCCTCGACGTCGATGGCGCCGTCGCGGTAAACGCGAGGTCCACGCAGGATATCACGGCGCATGTCTACGCGGCATCCGTCGCGGTCGCCGGAACCGGCGGATTCAGTCTCAGTGCCGCCGGTGCCGGGTCCGTTGCAATAAACCAAGGCCAAGCGCGCGTTCTGGCCGAGATCGAGGGCCTCAGCACCCAGCACAAGCTCCATGCGGGCTCGGTCGATGTGGAAGCGGTGAATCTTGCCAAGATTACAGCCGGGCTTGGCAGTGCGGCCGTCGCGGTCGCGGCGGCCGGAGGCTCGGGCTTGGCGCTTTCCATCGCGGCGGGTGTGTCGAACAACCGGATCGATGCGCGCACGACCGCGCGCATCACCGGGTTTCCGGGCGCAAGTCAGGTTGCCGTCAGCGGTGACATGCGCGTCGCCGCTCTTACCAAGGACGGCACCCGCAAGCTCGAGATCACGGCCGTCTCCGTCGCGGCTTCGGTCGCGGTGGGCGTCTCGGGCGCGACCGCAGTCGGGATTGCGGGCGCGGGCGCGGATGCGCGCAATGTCATAACCGGCGAGACGCTCGCCGAGATCACCAGTACCCGGTCGGGCAGCGCGAACAGCTTGACGGTGACGGCCCTCAACGACTCCAAGATAACTGCGGTGGTGGTTGCGGTCGGCGCTGGTGTCGGTGTGAGCACGGGCGGAGGCGCCGGTGCGGCTGCCATCGGTGCGACCTTCGTGTCGAACCGGGTGGGCGCCGAAGATGACAGTTTCGACGTCACGGCACGTCTCAAGGATGCCGCCCTCAGCATTACCGGCGCCGCCGACATTTCGGCGACGAACACGTCGTCGGTCTTCGGCAACGCGAATGCGGTGAGCGCGGCGGTGTCGGTCTCGTCGGACGTCGCCCTATCGGCATCGGGTGCCGGTGCTGACGTGCGAAATTACGTGTACTCCAAGACATCCGCCGAGATCGAGCGAACCGCCGCCGTGACGGCGCGCGACAGCTTCCTCGAAGTGGGATCGCTCCGGCTCGCGTCGATCGACACTTCCAGCGCCGAGGCGGTCGCCGTCGGCGCGGCGGTGGCCGTGGCTGTCGGCGGCGCCTATTTCGGTGGGGCCGTATCGATCGGGGTCGCGCTGGCACGTAATGAAATCCAAAGCGGCGCACACACGAAGATCACTGACTCGGCGCTAGGCGCCTCGCCCCTCATCAAGGCCGGCAGCCTCGGCGCGGCAGGCTTCATCGAGGCGACTGCTTCCAACACGGCGACGGCCACGGCGCGCACCGTCGCGGCCTCCATCGCCGCCGCTTTCTCGGCCAGCGTCGCGATCGCAGTGTCAGGTGCGGGCGCGAATTCGACCAACGTCATCGGCAATGTCAGTGAAGTCGTGGTGACCCGTGCGCGATTGCAGACCCTCGGCACCGGCGCGGATGCGAAGGCGGGCGACATCACGTTCGACGCAAAGTCCGAAACCAATTCGACAAGCGCGGTCGCCTCGGCGGCGGCGGCGGTCTCAGGCGCCATCGGTGCGGGAGCCGGCTCGATCGGTGTCAGCATCGGCAAGAGCTACATCGGCGGCGATGCGCTGTCGGACCGCGATCACGTGACCCGTGTGCGGGTTGAAGGATCCGGTCTGAAGGCCTCTGGCGACATCATCATGACGGCCTCGGCCAAGGAGCGTCACCATGTCGCCGTCACTGCGAATTCGGTCGCCGTGGCAATCGGCGTCGGCGGGAACGTGGCCTCTGCCGGGATCGGGCTGACGGTCAGAAACTTCTCGACCGTCGAAGCGCAGACCGTCAACTCCACGCTGGATGCGGGCGGCGACATCACGCTCTGGACGAAGTCCGACACCACCGTGGATGAGATCGTTCCGGGCATGGCTCCTGCTGCGATGATCGGGACCGTGACCTCGGTCGGTGCGATCAGCGTGGCGATCAACGCTTCCATTCTCAAGGTTGATATTGCCAACGCGTCGCGTGCCGAGATCGTCGGCGGAGCGGGGGATGGTATTCTTGTCGGTGCCGGAGGCGATATCACAGTCGATGCGGATGCGACGACAAGGCTTGTCGATCTGACCGGCGTAGGCGTGGCGCTGGCTGCCGGCGGCTATGCCGCGACGGGCGGCGGGCTTGAGATTTCGCTCGATGTCGCGAACGACGTCGCTGCTCGGATCGATCTCGAGGATCGCGCGCGTCAGGTCGAAGCCCGGGGCGGCCTTGTGAAGGTTGACGCGAGTGAAGCCGTCACCATGGCATCCGATATCGCCAATATCGCAATTGCGGCGGCCCCCATCGGTCTGGCCATCGGCGCCGCCGTCATGAGCAGCCGCCACGGCTCTACGGTGACCGCCGGTATCGCGAACGCCACCGTCACCGCGCGGGCAATCGAAGTCGGATCGAAATCCGATCTGGACATCACCCGCGTCGATTCGACCGGTGTCAGCGTCGGCCTGATCGCGGCCGTCGTGAACGTGTCGAAAGCGCAGGCGGAAGGTTCGGTCGGCACGACGATCGACAATGCCACCCTCACAGCCGGCGAGTCCGTCGCGCTGCGCGCCGGCTACGACACCCTGCTGCGCGCCTCCACTCTGGGCGTGTCGGCCGGCATGGGCGCCTTCGGCTCGATGACATCGCGGATCGAAGCCGGTCAGACCCATGGGGCCGATGCCTCGGTCTCAATCACCGGCAAGAGCAAAATCGCGTCTGAGCAGATCGGCATCGCGGCTGAAGTCATGACCGATGCGTTCGCCCGCACCCGTGCAGGTGGCGGTGGCGCCATCGCCGCGCTCGGCGCAGAGTCGAAGCTCTTCGATGAGACGACCGCGCATGTCGCGATCGAGGATGGCACCAACTTGCGCGCCGCCGGTATCAACATCAGCGCGAGCGGTCAGCGCAGCATCGACGGCGTCGCTGATGCCAAGGCTTTCGCCATCGCAGCGGGTACGGGAGCCTATCTCTATCTCGATGCTACGGGCGACGCGACGGTGTCCTTCGTCGCAAACCCGAGCGATGCCAGCGCCCGTAGCACCCTGACGGGGCAGGCGATTTCGATCGTGACCTTCAACCAGGTTCAGAAAGAAGCCATCGTCTCGAAAAACGGTGCGCCGAAAAAAGCCGAGAACAACGTGACGACAGGCGCCGCCTCGGCGCTCGGTCTCGCCGTTCTGGGCACGCGTGCGAATATCGGCACCGATTCGGATGCTTCGCAATCGCGCATCGATCTGGGCCACTCAACCATTGTCGGCCTTGGGTCCTTCCAGAACCCGTCCAGCGTGACTTTGCGGTCGATCACTGACCATTCGGCCGCAGACGCCATCGAGGTGACGGCGGTGTCGGGCGTAGCGGGCATTGCCGTCGCGACCGGCATCCAGAAGATCAATGCCGACACCAATATCGTGATGGATGGTGCGAGCATCCTGAACATGTCGGGCCGCGTGGACATCGAAACCCGCGCGAATCTGCGCAACACGGCCGACGCCGCGATTTTCCAATCGGGCGCGCTGAGCGCCAATATGGGAATAAACGTTCAGGCGATCACCAATTCGGACACCGTAATCACCGTCGCCAACAGCCGGATCGAGGGCAAACGCATCGGCGTGACCGCGGGCAAGGCGAACGGTACCGTAAACAGCCTCGTGTCTCGCACCGCCGCGAACGGAACGCTCGTGTCGCTCGGCATCTCTTTGGGCGTCGCGCTTCAGACGAACAGTTCGACCCGGGTCAGTGACGTCAACATCACCGGGACGTCCCAGCTTCTGAGCGCCGGCAACCTTTTCCTCGAGGCCGAGGACGGCCTCATGCAAAGCAGCAATGATGGCCTTGTTCTCGTCCTCGCGTTGCCGCCTTACGGCTACAATGTCGGCAATTCGGGCGGTCATTCGGTCACGCGCAGCGTTGATATCGACGCGACGGCGCAACTGCGTGCGGGCGTGAATTATCAGACCGTTTACAATGTTCGCTATGCAGAGGACTATCTGAAAAGCACGTGGGCCTCGCCGGTACCCCCGGGCGGCGAGCGAGCGTTGACTCAGGCCGAGCGCGACCATTTCGGACTGACCGGAACGCAAGAATACACCATCGGGTACTGGGATTCTGCCGATCTGGCGACGGATCTCTATTTCGGGGATGTCGTCCAATTCGTCTCGGCGAACAGCGACACGGCAACGGGTACGGTCGGTGCCTATTACCGGTTCATCGGCGGTGAGGCCGGCGGTCCCGTGGCGATCGCGATGCAGAATGCCGACTATACCGATACCAGCCTTTGGCAGCGGATCGCGCCGACCGCGCAACAGGAAGTCGAGGCCTATACCTCCGATGGCGGCGCGTTCCTGCGTCCGATCCTCGAGGACCAGATCCTCGTGATCCGTCCGGACACGGCGGGTATGCCCATCGTCAGCGTCGGCCAGCTGGCATCGCTTCTCGCGTCGCAATACCGGCAGGTCCAAGAATGGATCGCGCAGCATAACACAAATGCTGAGGCACTGGTGCGCTATCAGGCGCAGCTCGACCAGATCGTCGATCAGATGCGCGAGCTGGGAATCGAGCCGCAGACCGATGCTTCGGGCAAAGTCGTTGCTGTGGAGGAATCGCTCGAGACGCTTTTCATCCAGATTCCCGACATCAACGCGGCACCCGGTTCGATTTTTATCGAGTCCGGTAATTCGGCGGCGAGCTATCAGGCGCTGACGCAGAACGGGAACCTGACCCTCAAGGCGCACCGGGACGTTTCGATCGATCTTTTTTCGGATGTCTTCATGATGCACCGGGTCGGCGACGTGGTGATCGAGAACACCAAGGTCGCGCGGTTCAGCGAATTCACGGGTGACTATACCGAGTTCTATCCGGGTAATATCTACGTCAACGACATCCGCATCTCCGGCGATGGTGACGAAAATTCCGAGACAGCGGCGAGCATCGGCATTTCGCTCAGCACGCTGAGCCGGAGCCAGTACGACTATATCTCCGGGATCGAGGCCGAGTTCGCGAAGAACGGCGCGACCGTGCCGAACCTGCCGCCCGACATGTATGTGCTAGGCTCCATCGTGAACGATCTGGGCAAGGTCACGCTGTCGAACGCGACTGCCGCCATCCGCGTCAGCGGGCAGATACTCGCTGAGGAAGTCGATATCAGTACCGGCGGCGACTTCACCGTCACCACCGACTGGTATCACGCAGGGGCCAACCCGCGTACCTATGGTGGGCTTTCGGGCTTCGTTGGCGGGATCGAGCCGAACAACGGCAACTCCGCGCGCGGCGCTACCGCGACTGGCACCTTGTCCGCCGGGAACAGCGGTCTGAACAATTTCAATGCGTTGCGTAACGCTCAGGCAGGTCGGTCGGCAGTGGTCGCCAATGGCCTTGTGTCCATCGTCGCCAATTTCGTCAACGTGAACGGACTGATCCAGTCCGGCGTAACAGAGGCGAAAATCACCGTCGCGTCGGACTTCCGCCCGCCAGCCTTCACCACGTCGATCGTGGGCCGTGGCAACGCGGGCATCCAAGGGATCACCTTCGGCGACGTCAACGGCACGCCCGTGCCGATCACCGGGCGCTGGGACGCCGGCGAGAAGGCGATCGTGCTTGACGAAATGAATTTCGCGGGTGGCCGGATCGAGATCACCGGACAGGTGATGAGCACTGGAAATGGCCGGCTTGTGGTCGCGTCGGGCTATGCCAGCGTGTCGGTTCGAAACAACTCGGACTACAAGCTCATCCTCGACGGGATCGACACCAGCCGCGACCGCAAGGGTGTGATCCAGATCACCGATACATTGAATGTGCCGAACAGTCCGGTCGCCGCCGTGCGCTCGGTGTTCGAGCGCACGTCCGAAGGCGTCACACGCGAGAATTTCCATGGTGAGATCCTGCGCGACGCTCAAGGCAATTTCCAAGGCCTACGCTTCAATCCGTTCGCGGGTGGGCCGACCTCGACCACGAGCTTCGCGCCGAAGTCCGATATCTTCTACGTCTGGACCGAGGGCCAGCGGACTGTCGAGCAGACGATAGAGACGCGATTTGTGAAGACGTTCAACTTCATCGCCAACTTCCCTGCAGGGTCCGGCAATCTTCTGAGCAAGGAGGTCACCGCGCTTGACGACAGTCCTCTGGTCGAAAGCCAGGGCCTCGATAATCTGGCGAGCCTCCAAGGCCTTGGTGGCTGGACTTCCGGCAGCCCCGGCGCGGGGACCGAAGTCTTCGTGCGCTTCAAGAATGTCAGCAATCCCGCAGTCGAGTTGAAGAACGGCGATATCGTGAAAAACATCACGACCGGCGCCTACTTCGAATACACCGCGACGAGCCCGCTGCAGATCATCGTGGCGGACATCTTCAAGTCCGACAATAGCGTCAAGGATGATCTGGCCGGGTCTTTCTCTGCCAAATCCGGTGTCAGCTTTGCCGACAGCAACCGCGATCTCGGCCAATATCTCTCGAATTTCGAGAACTTCACCCAGACGCGCCGCGAATGGACCGAAGGCGGCGGCTACATGAAGAAGAAGACCCAGTACAATGAGGTGACGACCGTTATCGGCCTTAAGAAATACTGGGATATCGGCCTGCGCGCCGACAAGGGGATCGCCATCGATTTCGCCGCCGGCGCCGCGACCCCCACCGTGCGCGTCGAGAGCGTTGGAGATGTCGTGATCGCGGGCGACATCCGCACACCCGAACATGCCGAAGTCTGGCTTAATCCGCAATTCGACGGCGCGGTGCGCGGCGGCTCCGTCGTCACGGGCGACGGTGCAAGCGTCAGCGGCAAGCTTCAGCGCGTCGATACCAATGGCGATGTCCGTCTGACGCTGGTCAACCTCGTCTCCGGCACGCCCGCGCTGCCCGAAGAAGGCGCGCAGACGCCCTACGCCGATGCGCGCGTGCTGGACATCAAAGCAGGCGGGGATATCGATATCCGCGTCGGGTCGAACACCAATGCCAACGGCTCTGCTCTGATTAAGAGCGTGATTTCTGATGCCGGCGACGTAACGATCCGAGCCGCGCAAGGCGTTTACGCACAATCCTCGGCAACGGTCGAAGGTAACCGGATTGAGCTTCAGGCCTCCAAGGGCCGTGTCGGAACCGACGCGCAGGCCATCCGCATCGTGTCGGATCACACGGATTTTGCGGGAGGTTTCGCCGGCGCCGCGAAATTCGGCCTGAACGTGTCGCAGATCTCGGGCGATCTGCATCTTGTGCAGCCCGAGAACATTAACACCGGATTTGTGCGCCCCTCCGATGCGGGCCCGATTTCCGTTGGATCGCTGCAGGGCACGGTCAAGCTGAGCGCCGAAAACGGTTCGATTTTCGATTACAATTTCGAGACCGGCGGTGCCCTGACTGCCGCGCGGCTGGCCGCCTATCAGGATCGGTTGGGCCTGAGTGATGGAAACCGCACCGTCATCGGCGAACAACTCGACAACGCCGTTCGAGCCGAGCAAGCGCTTTATACCGAATACTGGGCCTTGGTGCGCGCGCCCGGCGGCCCGGGCGCTGCGCCCGCCGACCTGACCAGCGTCACGGGCTTCAACGACCTGGCCGCGCGGATCGCGGCGTCCAACCCCGATCTGCCCGATACGAACGCCGCACGCAGCTATCTGGTCGACCGCTTCTCGGACATCCACACCGAATGGCACGACAAGCCGCAGACCGATACCGTGCTCTATGATCGCTACTACCAAGTGATTGTGGACGAAACCGCGGCTTCGGAATTCACCGATCCTGCGGCACCCCTGTCTTCGCTCTCCGGTTTTGAGAAAGAACTTGCACGTCAGGTAGAGGGGACCAAGACCTCAGGCATCCTGAGCCGCTTCGGTGCGCTCCACGCGGTGCTTGCAGGCTCTGACGTGGGCCAGGGTGAAGCGGTTCGGATCTATATTGAGGAAATTCACACCCGCAACGCCGACCCTGCGCTTGGCAAGCCGGATTTCGAGCTGCAGCAATCGTGGATCGACTATCAGGTCGCTAACACGCCGACCGATGCGCAGAAGGCGGAATTCGCCGCGATATTTGATCAGCTCTGGGCATACGATCCCGATGTGCTCAGCGATTACATCAATGTGGTGCGCGCGGGCTCGCAGGCCGAGGGGGACTCGGACGCCAATGGCTATCTCGATGCCGCGGCGCAGATGCGCGCGTCCACCTCCTCGTCGGAAGCCGATTACGAGGCGGTCTTGCCCACATACGATGCTGCCGCCACCCGCGCGGCCGTTATGGCGGATCTGACCTATCAATTCTCCGGGCTTTACGAGCAACTGGGGAACGCAGCCCAGAAGCCGACCTATGTCGAGACGCTTCTCCTGACAGGTGCTGACCGCGAGGCGGCCATCGACGCGCGTCTGGCCCAGCAGGGTTCGATCTATGCGGCCCTTCCCGCCGGCGTGGCCTCGAAGCTCTTCCCGCTGCTCGAGATCGGCGCGATCACTGGCGCCGCAGGCGCGGCGAGCGAGAACGCCAACATCATCGCGCCAGATGTCGTACTGAGCGCGTCAGGCGATCAGGCGACGGGCGAAGGGCGCATCGGCACGCTGACCGAGCCTGTCGATATCGACTTCACTCTCGACCTGGAAAGTCTGGCCGAGAGCGAGAAGTTGGAGCAGGAAAACCTGCGCCGGTCTCTTCAGGCGCAGGACGTGGTCGATATCGTCCATGATCTCTACATCCGCACCGGCGGAACTCAGACATTGACGCAGCAGCCCGGGCAGGGCGCTCTGAGCGGCGAGGCTGGATGGGAAAAGCTGTCCATCGTCTTCGCCGATCTGGACAACGCCATGTCGACCAGCGTTCAGGACGGCGACGTCCTCGCGATCTGGGCCGCGTGGCCCAAGCCGGGCCAAGCCGAGCCCCAACGCACATATCGCCTCTTCCAGAATGTCAGCGGCGCAGTCCAGACCGTCACACTCGACGCGGTCAACTGGAATGCGGCGGGCACCGCGTGGGCGGAATTGTCTGAACCCAAATCTTTTGCCGAGCGTCCGCAGGCCGTGACGGTCGCGACCGGTGACGTCTTTGCAGATATCTGGACGGTCCTGCGCGTGTCGGCCCGGCCGTTTGCGGACGTGAACCTGCGCGCACCCGATGTCGCAACGCCGGTCCATCTGACGATGCAATCGGCCGGCATGGCCGGCATTGGCTTCGACGGCGACACGCTTAACGTGGGGGGCGCACATTCCGGCGGCTTCCTGCGGATCGTCGCCACGGGCTCAATTTACGACGTGGCGACCGGACCCTTCGCCGCCAGCGCGGCAGGCTATATCAGCCTCATCTCAGACGGCGCGATCGGCACGGCGTCGCAGGCTTTCCGGGTCAATGTCACCTCGGGCTCGACGCTTCTGCTGCAATCCTTCGGCGATACCTTCATCGAGCAGAAGGGCGGCAATCTTCTGGTCGGCCGTGCGCTGATCGGAGGCAATCTCGAGTTGAAGACCCCAGCGAACCTCGCACTCGGCGACGTCGATGTGGTTGGCAATGCGGCGCTGATCGTCGGCGGGAACGTAACCGATTCCGCGGATGACGACGCCGATCCGAGCCTCGATCTGACGGCAGCGGGGGTCACGCTCGACGTGGCGGGTTCGGTCGGTTCGGCATCCAACCGTCTCGAAATCGATCTTTCGGCAGGCCTTTCCGGTACGGTCGGCGGAATGCTCATGCTGAGCGATTTCGGTATCTTCAGCCTCGATACCGGAAACGATCTGGACGTCACGGGCAATGCGGACATCATTTCCCGTAACTCTGCAGCGGGCGCGGGTGGCGCGCATCTCGCCGCGCGCGATCTGACGCTGCGGAGCTTGACCGGCAATATCGGCAGCGCGGTCCAAGGGTTCGACGTGCTGATCGGCGCCGGAGCGCTGACGGCCACAGCCGTGAACGATATCTGGATCACGAGTGCGGCAGCGCTTCCCGTGAATCGCCTCGCGGCGGCGCAGGTCGTTGCCTTGTCCGTGTCGGGCGCGGTGCAAAACGCGCGCGGCGATGCACTGGCAAACGTCGTTACCGAGCGTGCGCGGCTCAAGGGGGCGGCGATCGGGGCATCCGGCAAGGCACTGGTTACCGAGGTGACGGCCTTGGCCATGCAGTCGACGCAAGGCGCGGCCAATCTGCGCGAGATCGACGATCTGGTCATCGACGAGGCTTTCTACGATGGTCTGGCGCTGAACCATGCCGGGGCGGTCGACCTTCGCTCGGGGGGCAGCATCACCGTTGAAGCAGGGATCTCGGCGGTCGGTCAGAGCGCTACCATTGTGGCACAAGACGCGCTCGTGTTTGCGGATGGCGATGCTGACATTATCGCCGGAACTGTGAACCTTGCCGCCGGAAACCGGCTCGCATTCGCGAAGGACAGCAAGATCACGGCAACCGGTAGCCTGGCCATCGATGCGGATTCCGCTGGCTTTCCGGCGGATGCGGCAGGCGGCACGATCAGTTTGCGCGGCTCCTGGGAAGCCCAGAGCATCCTTGTGACCACGCATGGCGACGCGGATCTGATCGATCTCGCGCCGCAACGCATCGATGGCGATATCACATTGCGTAGTGGCGACGGCGAGGACACGCTGGTCCTGACCGCGCTCAACGACCGCGCGCCCGAGGACAGCTTTGTCATTGACGGGCAGGGCGGTGCGGACAGCTATATTCTCAACCGCAACGATGCCGCCGTGACCTATACCGTCGATTTCGCCGATAGTGGTGCGCCGGCGGATGGTGCGGACATCTTGACGATAAATGGCCGCGCGACGGCGGACGAGGTTCTGATCCGCCGCAATTTCGTGGCGCTACTCAACAGCGATGCCACCGGCTCCCAGATCGATAAGCTCGAGCGCGTGAACTACGGCGCCGACATGAATGGCCGCATCCGAGTGAACACGCTCGGCGGTGACGACAAGTTCTATTCGGATGATACCGGCACGATCTTCACCCTCGATGGCGGCGAAGGCGCGGACGAGTTCCAGATCGGACAGCTTTTCGGCGCCGACCGCGTCGCGCCAAATGTCGCCGCCAACGACGAGATCGAGACGAGCGAGACCACCCAAGGCTTCCTCTCCGTCGGCAACAGCGCCCCGCTCCTGATCTACGGCGGCGCGGGTGAGGACGTGTTCAACGTTTACTCGAACAAGGCCGTGGCCAAGCTCTTCGGCGAGGGTGGCAACGATATCTTCGTGGTGCGGGCTTTCGTACTGGCCGCCGATCCGGGCAGTCAAGCGGGCGGCGGCGACACCGAGGTGTTCGGTGGAGAGGGTGACGACAAGATCCTCTACAATATCAATGCCCCGCTTTCGATCGATGGCGGCGCGGGCGTCGACACGATCGTTGTTTTGGGCACCGAAGTGGCGGACAGCTTCCTCGTGACCGAGGGCGGGATCTATGGCGCGGGACTGAATGTCAGCTTCGCGGGTGTTGAGAATGCGGAACTCGACGGGCTCGAAGGGGACGATACCTTCTACATCGCCTCGACGGCCGCCAACATGGTGGTGACGGTGATCGGGGGCCTTGGCTCCGACACCATCAATGTCGCGGGCGATGTGACCAGCGAGATCGTCTCGCTCGAAGTCGAGGGAAGCTCGAGCGTGGTCAACCATGCCGTAGCGTCGGCCGATCCCAGCTTCAACGAGATCTTCGTAGAAGGGCTGCGCACCAACGTTGCCACGGGCGATACAGCGCTCTTCGAGATCGACAGCTCCGGTCTTGCCGTGCTCGACGAGGGCGGCAGCGTAGCCAGCTACCGTATTCGCATGACGCAGGCGCTGAGCGCGTCCGTCTACCTGACCGTCTCGGCAGCACGCTCCTCCTCGGAGGATCGCGCGCTCGCCGGAGCCATCAAGGCGCAATCTGCCCTCGTCGCCACGAGCGTCGGCGGTGACTATCGCTCGGCGCAGGTTTTGACTTTCACCAACAGCACGGCATGGCAGACAGTCTATGTGCAGGCACCGCAGGACGATGCCGCCGAAGGCACACGCGACGTGGTGCTAAGCCACGCGGCGCGCGGCACACCCGAAGCGGTCGAAGCGCGCATCGCCAATGTCGAGGCGACCGTCTATGACGATGATCTCCCGGCCCTTCTGATCGGTGGCAACCCGTCATCGGTCAGCGTGGCAGAGGGCGGCGCTGGCGCGACCCTCGATCTGCGTCTCTCGCGCGCGCCCGCTGCGGGAGAGACTGTGACGATCACTCCGGCTCTGGCGTCGACCGGCGATCTTGCGTTGTCGTCGGCATCGCTTCAATTCACTGCAGCGAACTGGAACCAGGTTCAGACGCTTACCCTGACGGCGCTCGACGACGGGGCGATCGAGAACCGCGAGCGCGTGACGCTGAAACTCAACCTCGCATCGAATGGTGCGGTGTATGCGGATGCCAACCTTGGCGGCGTTCGGGAGGTCGATGTTGAGATCGCCGACAACGACAAGGGTGAGGTTCTGATCACTCAGTCGGGCAACGGCACGATCGTCAGCCCGGGTCAGAGCGACAGTTACGATATGGTCCTCACAAAGGAGCCGACTGCCGATGTGGTCGTCTCCGTTCTGACCGACGGGCAGTTGGTCGCGTCCAGCAGCGCCGCGAATTTCGACGCTGTCACCAAGACAGTGACGTTCGACAGCACGAATTGGAACATTCCGGTCACGATCGATCTTGCACTCGGCACGGTGACGACAAGTGCGCAGCCCACCCTCAAGGTCGGCGCACAGCCGCAGCGCCTCGACGCGATCCGCGGTCCGCTGTACGTCTTCGGCGGTCCGGGGCCGGGCGCTGACCGCGCACTTAATGTCGGTGTGAAGCTCCCCAGCGAGAGCGATGTGGCTCTGCCAGCCGTTGAATCGCCCACGGACGAGAACGAGCAGACTGATCGGCTCGTCTTCTTCAACGCCGGTGACGTGACGGGCCAATCCGGCACATTGACCGAAAATCGCCTGACCGGCTTCGGCATGCGCAGCGCCGATCTGACGCTCAATGTCGGCACTATCGCCGATCCGCTCAATCAGACCTTCAACGCCGGCATCACTTACGGCGAGATGGAAATCGTCGATTTGCTACTCGGCTCGGGTGACGATACCCTGACCATCGAAAGCTCGGCTCAGGGCGCCATAACCGCCGTGCATGGCGGCGGCGGAAGCGACACGATTACTCTCGCTCCCATTGCGGGCCAGGCCAAGGCACAAGCCGGCGGCGCCGACCGCGTTCTCGCCCTCTTTGGAGACACCACGCAAGACGGCGTGCGTTACGGCAGCACAACCGCCGATCTCGACGGCACCGGGCGCATCTTCGCAAACGGCGGCAATGATGTGATCGACGCCTCAGCCGCGTCCGGCTTTGTGCTGGCCTATGGCGGAATCGGCAATGACAGCATCATCGGCAGCGATTTCGACGATCACATCTTGGGTGGCTCGGGTGACGACTCGCTCGTTGCCGGACTTGGTCGCGACCATGTCTATGGCGACAACGGCTTGCGCATCGATCTGTCCGTACGAAGTGACCAGCAATCGCAGCTCATTACCATCGTCGATGAGCAGGACATCTCGGCCGCTGATTTCGATGCGCGCACGGGCGATGCCCTCGCCAGCGCCGGCGCAGACAGCATCTCGGGCGCAGGGGCGAATCTTATCCTGAGCGATTTCGGAGCGGTGCATCAGGCCGCGAATACCAACCGTGCCTTCGACACAGGCAGCATCCTGCGCATCGAAACCGTGCGCGAGACGGAGGGCGGCGCCGACACGATCACGACCGGCACGGGCGATGACTGGATCTTTGCGGGCGCAGGCATCGACGTCGTAGCGAGCACGGGCGGCGACGATGTCGTGCTGGCCGATGTCGGGCAACTGACCGTGACGGGCGGCGCCCAGCGCACCGTCCTGTCGAGTTCTACTCAGAGCCCCACCACGGGCGCTGCAGATTCCATATTGCTCGATAATGGGGATTCTTGGGTAATCGGCGGCGCGGATGCCGACAGCATCACCTTCGGTGATGGCGCCACTACGGTTCTGGGCGATCTTGGACGGATCACCGGCGATGGGGCCGGGCTGCTCGTGCGGATCGAGGTCACCGACCACGCGGTCGGCGGCGCGGACGTGATCGCGGGCGGTCAAGGCGCGAGTGCCGTGTTCGGCGGCCGGGACGGCGATACCATCACGCTCGGCGATGGCGACCATGTGGTCGCGGGCGACATGGGCCGTCTCGACTTCGCGGCGGGTGTGCGCGCGATCTTCACATCGGACGACACGACGCCGGATGTGGGCGGTGACGACACGATCACGCTCGGCGATGGATCGGTCTGGGCGATCGGCGGAGACGGCGCGGATTCGCTGCGCTTCGGCGATGGCGGCAACATCGCGCTCGGCGACAAGGGCGAGATCGAGATGTCGGGCGCGGACCTCGTGCGGATCGAGGTCACCGACCATGCGGTCGGCGGCGCGGACGTGATCGCGGGCGGTCAAGGCGCGAGTGCCGTGTTCGGCGGCCGGGACGGCGATACAATCACGCTCGGCGATGGCGACCATGTGGTGGCGGGCGACATGGGCCGTCTCGACTTCGCGGCGGGTGTGCGCGCGATCTTCACGTCGGACGACACGACGCCGGATGTGGGCGGTGACGACACGATCACGCTCGGCGATGGATCGGTCTGGGCGATCGGCGGAGACGGCGCGGATGCGCTGCGCTTCGGCGATGGCGGCGGCATCGCGCTCGGCGACAAGGGCGAGATCGAGATGTCGGGCGCGGACCTCGTGCGGATCGAGGTCACCGACCATGCGGTCGGCGGCGCGGACGTGATCGCGGGCGGTCAGGGCGCGAGTGCCGTGTTCGGCGGCCGGGACGGCGATACCATCACGCTCGGCGATGGCGACCATGTGGTGGCGGGCGACATGGGCCGTCTCGACTTCGCGGCGGGTGTGCGCGCGATCTTCACGTCGGACGACACGACGCCGGATGTGGGCGGTGACGACACGATCACGCTCGGCGATGGATCGGTCTGGGCGATCGGCGGAGACGGCGCGGATGCGCTGCGCTTCGGCGATGGCGGCGGCATCGCGCTCGGCGACAAGGGCGAGATCGAGATGTCGGGCGCGGACCTCGTGCGGATCGAGGTCACCGACCATGCGGTCGGCGGCGCGGATGTGATCGCGGGCGGTCAGGGCGCGAGTGCAGTGTTCGGCGGCCGGGACGGCGATACCATCACGCTCGGCGATGGCGACCATGTGGTGGGGGGCGACATGGGCCGCCTCGACTTCGTGGCGGGTGCGCGTGCGATCTTCGTTTCGCCGATCCTAATCCCAGCCCTTGGCGGCAGTGACACGGTCAGTGTCGGAATCGGTGATACATGGGTCATTCTCGGGGAGGGTGATGACGAAGCGACGCATCGGGGCGGGTTGAACATCGTCATCGGCGATGCGGGCTATGTGCGTGGAGATGCGAACGGCGTTTATCTGCAAGCGGAAAGCACGCAGCCCGCGATCGGCGGCAACGACATCATGTTCGGAGGAACGGGCCGCGACGTTCAGATCGGCGGTGCCGGGAACGATTATCTCGATGGGCGAGCAGGCGACGACCTTCTGTCCGGTGACGGGGCGCTCATCCAGCGCAATCCCGGTCTCGGCGGTGGTGGCGGCCAGATCACCTTCGAGAGCCGCGACATCCGCTTTGGCGGGGCGGACACCTTGATTGGCGGAGACGGGAACGGCTTCGACGCGCTCTTCGGCGGTATCGACAACGATACGTTCGATGTCGATCTTGGGCGCGATATCGTGGTCGGCGAATTCGCGCGGATCCGGCTTCAGCCAAGGCTGGGCAGCACCGATCTTGTGACGTCCTTCCTCACGCCCGCCGTGCGAGATCTCGATCTCCTGGCCCAGCTCACGCTCGGGGTCAACGCGGCCTCGGTACGCTCGAGCATCGACGAGGTTCCCATGGCCACGGTTGCCGATCTGAGCAGCCTCGGAAAGCTGCGCTTTGATGTGGTCTTCGGCGGCGACACGGCGGATGACGGCCGCGCGCGGTTCGGCGCGATGGACAGTGGAACGGCCGAAGATGATGCCGAGCTTCCGGGCCTTGCCGGCTTCCGGCTCTTGGGCGATAGCGACATCCTCGTCGAGGAAGGTCAGAGCGAGGACGAGGCCGAACCGCAGAACGATATAGAAGAAGAGCGGCCCGAGATTGCAGAAGCTCCGCCAGCGGAAGCCGAGGCGAATGCGCGCGGCTGGACGTTGAAAGGTTGGCGTGTCTTTACCTCGGCAGCATGATGTCGTGCCGGGGATGACGCGCGAATGACGATTTCGACTGCCACCACCACGGCACCTTTGCTCGAGCGCTCTCTGCGCCGATTGGCTGATGATGTGGACGGCGTTCGCGGCCTTCAGGCGTTCATCGGCGACAGCGGTGAGTGGACCGAAATCTGCCGTCTCGGCACCATTCAAGCGGATGCCCACCGGTCGGTCCTCGCATCCTTCCGCCCCGATGCAGGTGGCACGGTGGAGCCGTTGAGCGACCGGCCCGGTTGGCGCGCCGTCTACATGGCGGGCGGTCCGGGGCTGGACTTGGTCCTGATCCTGACGCTTGCGCAACTTGAGCCTGCGCAGCTCGAGGCGCGGCTCGGGGCCATCGAGGGTAAGGCAGGGTGGCTCATGGTCGCCGCGCTCAAGGATCGTCACGGGGCGGCTCAAAGCCGCGTGCAGAACACCGAGATCGGCGCCAAGCTCCTCCTCGATGCAGCGGACGCATCCAGCCCGCGGATCCTTGCCGACCAGTGGATCGCGCGACTTGAGGCGGCATACGGTCCCGGTCTGGTTTCGGTCATCTGGATGCGTGACGGCACGCCGCGGCTGGGTGCCATCTCCGGTGGTGGGCTGATCGATAAGCCGTCAGAAAGCCGCACCGCACTCGAAAAGCTGGGCGAACTTGTCATCGCACAGCGTGCGCCGATGCTGGTCGGCCCACAAGAGGGCGCACCCGATGACACGGCCCGCATGGCACGCAGCGACGAAGCGGCGGCGATGGTCGAGCGTCTCGGTGGCGCACGTGCGCTTTTGATCCCGGTCTACGAGCGCGAGGAGCCCGCTGCGGCCGTGGTGCTTCTCTTCGGTCCGGATGGTGGCGCGGGCCTCAGGGCCGAGGGCGGCGAGGTCATTTCGGCGCTCCTTGGCGAGGCGTTGACGATCCAGCGCCGAGCCCACCCGCGCTTGGGTCGACGGCTCTGGACTTGGCTTGCTGACGGAATAGGAACGATTTTTGGGCGTACGGTGTGGAAGTTGAAACTGGCGCTTGCGCTGCTCCTGCTTGTGATCGTCGTATCGGCTTTCGTGCCGTCCAATCTGCGTCCGACCTTCACCGCCCGGATCGAAGCTGCGGATCGGCAAATCGTCTCGGCGCCGTTCGACGGCTTCATCGCGCAGGCTGATTTTCAGCTGGGCGACCGCGTGGATCAGGGCGCTCTGCTGCTCGCGATGGAGGATAGCGATATCCGCCTGCGTCTCGCGCAGACCCGTGCGGAGGAAGCCGAGATCACAGCCGAGCTTCAGACCGCGCGCGCGCAGCGCGACGCGGCGCAGGTGCGCCTTCTGGAGGCGCAGCGCCTTCAGGCGGTCACGCAGATCGACCTCATGGAACGCGAATTGGCGCTGTCGCGCTTCGAGGCCGAGGCGCCTGCCACAGTGGTGGGCGGAGATGCGTGGCGCCGTGTCGGCGACCGCGTGCGTCTCGGCGAGCCGCTGCTGGAATTGGCCGACGAGAACAGTTTTCGGGTGCTGACCTTCGTCGACGAGGACTGGATCGCGGATCTTGTGCCCGGCTCGGACGGCACCGTATTGTTGACCGCTTTCCCCGACACGCCGATGCCGGTGAGAATGGTGGCGGTCGGGGCCGATCCCCAGATGCGCGACGGAGCCAACACCTTCCCGGTCTGGTTCGACTTCGCCGCGCGGCCCGACGTCGCCATTCTCGACGGCATGCGCGGCGTGGTGCGGATGGAGTTGGAGCGCCGGTCGGTCCTTGCGGCCTACACACGAGGGTTCGTGCGCTGGTCCAAGCGCGCGCTCTGGCGGCTTGGCTTGGGCGGTCAGGACAGCGCATGAGCGCCCTGCGTCACCCGGATTGGCACCTCTTCGCCGAACAGAAGTTTCGCCGCCGTGCGGCCGTGACCACCACCCGGCAAAGTTTCCGGGGCGTCCCCTACATTGTGCTGAGCGATGCGGTGACGGGCCAGCATCTGCGTCTTAGCGCGCGGGCGCAGGATCTTTGGCGCATGTTGGATGGCCGGCATACCGCTCAGGAAATCTGGGCAGAACTCATACGCCGTCCGGCTTCGGCACCGACGCAGTCAGAACTCGTCGAATGGTTTCTGCATCTGGTCGGAAGCGGGCTTGTCCTTTCGGATCACGATCTGGATCCCCGCCATCTGACCGAGCGAACGACGCGACGGCGCAGCGGCATGATCGAGCAGCGCGCCGCCAGCCCGCTCGCCATCAAGCTGCGGCTGTTCGATCCCGATCCGTTCATTCGTGCGACCTGGCCCTTGATGCGCCACGTCTTCACGCGGGGTGGAGCGGTCACCGTCGCGGTTCTCGTGTGCGCTGCACTCTTGATGGCGCTCCTGAACGCCGAGCGATTGCGCGGCAGTCTCGATGGATTGCTTTTGTCGCAGCTTGGCCTCGTGTCGTTGGCGCTCGCCTATCCTCTGATGAAAGCCCTTCACGAGTTGTCGCACTGCTACGCGCTGCGGGCTTGCGGCGGGCGGGTGCGCGAATGCGGCGTCATGCTCTTGGTGTTTTTCCCGGTGCCTTACGTCGAAGCCTCCGAGGCTTCGGCCCTGCCGGACAAGCGCGCGCGCATGCTGGTCGGGGCTGCCGGTATCCTCGCCGAAGTGGCCATCGCTTCGGTCGCGCTCATCCTCTGGCTCATGATGGAGCCGGGGATAGAGCGGGCGCTGGTTTTCAACTTCGTCATTATCGGCTCCGTTTCGACACTGCTTTTCAATGGCAATCCGCTCCTGAAATTCGATGCATATTTCGTTCTGGCCGATTGGCTTGAGATGCCCAATCTCGCGCAGCGCAGCGGGGATTACCTTTCGGACCGCGTGCTGTGGCGCGTGGCGGGCCTGCGACCCGAAGACGATCCGCCCCCGAGCGAGGCGAAAATTCTCGGCATCTACGGCGTTTTGTCGCTGGCCTATCGAGTGATGCTGACGCTCACCATCGCTCTGATCGTGTCGAACTGGTTCTTTGTCATCGGCGTGGCGCTTGCGCTTTGGGCGGTCATCATGGGACTGCTCTGGCCATTCTTCAAACTGCTCAAGAAAGGCTGCACGCGTGCGAGAAACCAAAATCGGGGGAGAGCTGCGATGACAAGAACGATCGCTGCGGTGGCTGCATTGCTGGCGCTGCTCACGCTCGTTCCACTTCCGTTTTCCGCGAATGGCGAGGGCCGTATCCAGCCCATTCCCGACGCGCAAATCCAGGTCAGCACGTCGGGCAGCGTCGCGCGCGTGTTGGTGCCGGACGGGGCCACAGTGGCGCGGGGGACGCCCATTCTGCAACTGGAGAATTCGGAGCTCGACGCGCGGCTCAAATCGCTCGGCGTCAGTCTCGCATTTCTCGACGAAGCCTCGCAGCGGCCCGGTCTCGGCCCGGTCGAGGGGCAGCGCCTCGAACGCGAGCGCCTCGTTGCGGTCGCGGCGCGCGATGACGCCCTCGAGCGTCAGGAGGCGCTTCTCGTCAGGGCGCCGATCGATGGACGACTGAGCTGGATCGGAGCGCACGCACCCATTCCGGGCGTTTTTCTCGGTCGCGGCGAACGAGTGGGGCATGTCGTGGCCGCCGACGCGCTCGAGATGGTCATGGCGCTGCCCGCAGCCTATTCCGGCTTTGCGCGCAAGGGGGATGCTGCGGCTTTCTTGCTTGCCGATGGCACGCGACTGCTGCACCCGCTCGGACGCGAGCGCATCGTCGATGTCGGCGGGCAAGTGCCCGAGGCGCTCTTGTCCTCGGCGGGAGGCATCGTTCCCGAGCAGCCGGGCAATCCCGGACACGCGCTCGACACCGCATGGATCGCGTGGGCAGATCCGGATCGGGATCTGAGCGCGCAGGCCGGAATGCGCTTCGATGTGCGCATCGATCTTGGCGGCGCGTCGCTGGCACGGCAAGCCTGGTTCCAGATACAGCGTCTTCTCGTCCGGGTCGTTCGGCTATGATGCGCGTGCATCAGGGTCAGGGAGGGAGCCATCTTCTGCCTTTTGCGCGGTCGCGCCGCAAGCCCGTGACCAAAGAGGCACCGCCTTTCCCGAGGGCATGGCTTTTCTGGCAGGAGCATATAGGCTGGAGGGTGGGGCAAGCCGGCCGTGCCGCCGGACGGTTCGATGAAATGCATGACAGAATCGCCTCCGCTTGGGACGAGCTGAAACGGCTCGATGTCGCGCGACTTGCCGAAAGGATCGCAGCACCAGCCTGTCATGCCTCCCGTCTGCTGATCCCTGATGAGGCGGGCCTAGATATCGCACTCGCACTCGAAGTCATGCGCCGCGAGACCGGGCTTTCGCTCCGCCGCAATCAGATTGAATGCGCGCTCTGGCTCCTCGCCGGAACCTGCACCGAGTTGCGCACCGGCGAGGGCAAAACGTTGGCGGCGGGCCTCGCCGCGGTCGTGGCGGCCCGGTGCGGCGTGTCTGTTCATGTGGCTACGGTCAACGACTATCTCGCATCGCGCGATCATGCCCTCATCGCTCCGGTCGCGCGCCACCTTGGGCTGAGCAGCGCGGTCGTTTTGCTCAAGGACGAAGACCCGGCGAAACAAGCCGCTTATGATAGCGACATCCTTTATGCCACGAACAAGACGCTCGTTTTCGATGCCTTGCGGGATCGACGCGAAAAGCGCCTCGGCCGCGATCCCGCGACCGCGCGCCAGATGGGCCAAGCATTTGCGATCATGGACGAGGCCGACAGCGTCCTGATTGACGACGCCACCGTGCCGATGATCCTGTCCGAGCCTTTCGCCGATCCGCCCGAAGCCGATGTGACCTTGTTCCAAGATCTTCTCGGTTTCGCTCAAGGAACGGAACGCGGTCGCGACCGAAGCAAGGACGCGCAGGGAAACTGGCGCCTGACCGCACGCGGCATCGACCGGCTCGCACGCGCCGCCACGGCCTGGACGCATCCTTCTGCGCGCGACGACGGCTTGATCGGCCTTGCGGAGACAGCGCTGAGCGCGGTGCATTCGTTCCGAAAAGGCGTGGCCTACCTTGTCCGCGAGGGCGAGATCGTCATGATCGATCAGGCGACTGGCAGATTGATGGATGACCGTAAGTGGGGCTACGGCATGCAGCAGATGATCGAGTTGAAGGAGGGTTTGGACCCAAGTCCCGAAAACCGCACCGTCGGCCAGATCACTCAGCAGACCTATTTTAGGCAGTACCGCCATCTTGCCGGCCTTACAGGCACGGCTCGTGAATGCCGAGGCGAGCTTTGGGCGATCTACGGCCTTGGGGTCGTGCCCGTGGCGCCGCATGCGCAGTCGCGCATGAAGGACATGGGCTTCACGGTTTTTTCGAGGGCAGACGAGAAATGGCGTGCGGTAGCGGCCGAGGCGACCCGGATCGCGCAGACGCGTGCCGTGCTTATAGGCATCAATGACGTGGCAGAGTCGGAGGCTTTGCAACAGGTGTTCGCTGCTGAGGGCCGTGACGTCGCTGTGCTCGATGCGCTGACCGAGTCGCGCGAGGCCGATCTCGTGGCAGAGGCCGGACAGCCTGGTCGAATTACAATCGCGACCCATCTTGCGGGGCGCGGCACGGATATCGCCCTGCACGAGGATGTTCGGGCTGCGGGCGGGCTCCACGTCATCATCGCGAGCGTGATGGCCTCCGGCCGGCTCGAGCGTCAGCTTTACGGGCGTGCAGGACGGCAGGGCGACCCGGGCAGTTTCAGCCGCCGCATCAGTCTCGAGGACAGGGGCCTGACTGAAGGCGCCAAAGGGCTGGCGCGCTTCGCCCTTCTGACGATGTTGCGGTTGCGCCTTGTGCCGCGCCGGGCGCTTGCGGGGCTGCAGACGCTTCGCGATGCGCAGGCACGCGGTTTGAGGCGCAAGACGCTTCTGCGCGAGCAGGAACTGGCGCGGCACCTGGGTTACCGATAGGCTCACGGCATGACATATTCGATTCTGCGCGCTGTACCGTCACTTTTGCTCTTTGCCTTTTTGGCCGGTCCGCTCACCGCTCAAACGGTGCAACCCCTGACCTGCCTCCTTGCGCCCCTGCGGGCCAGCGAAATCGGGACCGATCTGCGCGGCATCGTTGTGGACACGCCCGTCTCGCGCACACAATTCGTCAAGAAGGACGATGTGCTGATCCGTCTCGACACGCAGATGGCGGCGGCCGAACAGGCTGTGACCGAGATCACCGCCGCCGCCCTCGAGGAACAGATCCAACGTTCGGAAAGGCTGGCCAGCAGCAATCTTATTCCACGCGATGAGATCGAGCAGCTTCGCACGGATCTGGCCGTTGCCGAGGCAGATCTGGCGCGCGGCGCGCTCGCCATCGAACGCGCGCAGATCCGGGCGCCCTTTGCTGGATACATTGCCGCTGTGATGGTCGAGGAGGGTGAACTCATCGGTGCTGAGCCGCTGGTGCAGCTGATCGACGTCAGCACGCTGCGTGCCGAGATGGCCTATGTCGATACGGCCTTCGGCGCTTTGAAGCTGGGCGATGAGGTGCGGTTCTCCGTCGATCTTGTCGGGGCCGAGGTGACGGGGCACGTCACATCCATCGACCCATTCATCGATGCTTCCTCCAATACCTTCTCGGTGGTGGCTGAAATAGAGAACAGCGATCTCGCCTTGCCTGCTGGAGCCGGCTGCCGCGTCATTCCTTGAAAAACTCGCGCGGGATGACGCCGCCTGCATCGAAGTAGAGCGACGTGAATCTGCCCTTCGTGCGGTCCTCGCCACCCGCGACATGCAGCAGATCCCGCCGAGCGGCAGCGGCAGCTATCTCGCTGCGGGCGCTGTCTCGCGCGAGCGGCTCCAGCATCGCCGCAACGTCGTCCCTTTTCAACTCGGCGCGTCGCACCGTTGCCAGCCATGAGCGCCGTTCGCCGGGCACATCTTCGGTTCGCGTGAAGATGCATGCCTCGGGCGTTAGCGGTGTGAAAGCTTGCTCCACCAGCGTTGCGTCGATCCCCATATCCATCATCGCGTCTGTGATCTGCGGCATGAATTCCGACCGTGCGGCCCCCGGCAGAACGATGTAGCGATCAAGCCGGATCGTGGAGTCCGGCAGCGCCTTGAAGCCGGCGTAAAGTAGCATGGGCCCGTCTGCGCCGCCCCGCACCTTTTGCACGACCGCGTTCCAGTATTGCGTGTAGAGTCGCACCGACTTCAGATCGTCTCTCACCGCAAGGCCGACCGCATCGCAGCCGGGCAGCGCGCGCGTCCAATCGACGAGCAATGTCTCGGGCACACCGAGCGCATGCGCCGCCTTGGCCAGATGTAGCGCGGCCTCGTCCGAAGCATTGAAAAACAGAAGCACGCGGCGCTCGACCTCGCCTGCGGACAGCGACCACGATTGCTCGACGGCATCGGCCTGAGCAGCCAGGCTTTTCAAAAGGTCCATGCTCGCTTCGCGCTTCATCGAGCCTCACATTTCGCCGCGTCCAGATCCGTTTCCTCTATGTCACAAGGCGGCACGACCTCACAAGATTTGGTGGAAGTCAGCATGAATTATGTGGCACAACGACCAAGTGTGGTAATCATCGTCGGGGCGCCCTTCATGAAACGAGTTAGTGTTTTTGCAGGGGCCGCGGTGTTGAGTATTCTCGCCGCTCCGGGGCTGTCCGAGACGCTCCACGATGTGGCCGTGGCACCTGACGAATCCCCCGAGAGCGCGCCGGAAAAAAGCGCCGAACCCTTGGTCGAACTGGGCGCCAGCCTTGGCTACAATACCGAGCTGGGCGTCGTCGCAGGCGCGCGTGTGGGAACCGACCGCTTATTCGGTCGGAACCAGTCTCTCGACCTTACGATCGAAGCATCGGAAGAGACGCTGCGATACAGCGCCCAATACGCCGCTCCCGATCTTTTCGGCGAGCAGCCGTCCTTCGGACTTCGCCTGTTCGCGGCACAGGTCGAGCGGGGTGACGTCTTCGATTTCGACAGCAATGTCTTGGGCGTGGAGCCGCGTCTGACCTGGAAACTTGACGAAGGTCTGTCGGTCTCCACGTTCGCGACCTTCTCCTGGGGTGAGATCGACAATCTGCGTGCCGGATCGTCCAATTTGATCCGGAAGGATGTAGGCACCCGTGCGCAGCAGGTGATCGGTGTCGATGTGAAACGGCGCAAGCCCGGCAAGGGCGGCGCGCTCCGCGGCGTCAGCTATGGGCTCGGTCTCGAAGCGGGCCATAGCGACATGGGCCATGACTATCTGAGCCTGTCCGCGCGCTACGGCGCGGGCTGGGTGGCCGGTGCCGAGGATAACGTCCTGCTCAAAATGCAACTCAGGGGGTCCGCCATCGCATCCCTGGACGGCACCTCTCATATCGGAGACCGGACATTTCTGGGTCAGTCGTCGCTGCGCGGCTTTGCCTTCGGGGGTATCGGCCCGCGCGATCTTTCCGTTGCGACGCAACCCGCGCTGGGCGGAAATTACTCGACGACCGCGCAGTTCGACGCGCAGTTCCGCGATGCGTTCGACGCGGTTTCCGAACGGATCACGCCCGGTGTTTTTGTGGATTTCGGAAGCCTCTGGGGCCTCGACGACACGCGCGGCGGCGTGGCGGGCGGGCAGCGTGTCGACGATGGCTTCAACTTGCGCGCCTCGGGTGGCGTTACCTTCCGACTTGACACGGGCATGGGCCCGATCTTGCTGAGCATCGCGCAACCCATCCTCAAGGAGAGCTATGACGAGGTGCAGGAGTTCAGCATTTCGTACCAGACGAGTTTCTAGCACTCTGCAAAGGCCGATCGGCGACGTGTGGACGCATTGACACCTCGGTGCTCGGTTCCGCTCAGGTCTCGCTCACCCTTCTCCGCTCTAGATCGCCCGCGTCATCACCCGCGTGTAGTCCTCCCCGAGGCGGGCGGCGTCTTCGATGTCGTTCTCGCGCACGGCGCGGAAGGCGGCGGTGAAGGTCTGCCCGAACCATCTTTCCAGCGCATCGGCCCGCGAGAGCGTCTGGGCGGGGCTTGATGGCAGCGCGTCGAGGCCGAGATCGCGCCGCTCGGTGTCGCTCAGGGTCGCGGGATCGACGGTCACGTCGGGCGGGCTGGGCAGGGCGGCGCGCATCCCGTCCATCCCGGCATGGATGAGCGCGGCGAGCATCAGGTACGGATTGGCGGTGGCGTCCGCGAGGCGGTATTCCATCGAGGCCTGCGCGTTCACGCCGCCCGCGCCCTGGGCGCGGGGGCAGATGCGGATCGCGGCTTCGCGGTTGCGCGTGCCGATGCAGGGAAAGACCCCGACCCATGAGGAGGGCGCGAGGCGCGCGTAGGAGTTGGCGTTCGAGATCGAGCAGGCCAGAACCGAGGGCAGCGCCGCGAAGATGCCCGCCGCGAAGGAGGCCGCGCGCGGGGTGAGTGCATCGCCCGCCGCCGTCACCGGCGCGCCGGCTTCCCAGAGGCTGAAATGCACATGCACGCCGCTGCCCGGCTGCTGCGGATCGGGCTTCGGCGCGAAGGTGGCATGCAGGCCCGCCCGGCGTGCCTGATCGCGGATCGCGGCGAGCGCCAGGACGGCGTTGTCGGCGGCGCTCAGCGCATCCGTGACGGCTCCGGCGATCTCGAACTGGTAGTGGCCGAACTCGGCCACGCATTGCTCGAGCGCGGCGCCCGCGGGCGCGAGGATACCGTTGACCCGCGCGGCGATGTCGCTGACCCGGCGCGTGCCTTCGAGCGAGAAGGCGGGCGATGGGGCGCCTTCCAGCCCTTCGATATAGAGCTCATGCTCGAACCCGGCCTTCATATCGAGACCGAACTCCTCCTTGAGCGCGGTCAGAGCGGCGCGCAGCGCGCTGCGCGGGCAGACCGGCCAGGGCGTTCCGTCATGGTGCGTGATTTCGGCCAGATGGAATTGCAGGGTGGGCAGGCCCTCTTGCGCCGGAAAGACGATAGGCGGCGCATCCACGGCCATAAGGCGCGTCTCGCCCACTGGGCCGAAGGGGCTTTTGGCGGGCAGGGAATTGCAGGGGGACAAGGTGATGTTGGCGGGCACCCAGGGCAGGCCGCCGGCCAGCATCGCGTCCAGACGCGCGATGGGAAACGAGCGCCCCCGCATCACGTTGCTCAGATCGACATTGCCGATCATCCCCGTCGCATCCGCATCAAGCTTGGGCATGCTCCGCTCCTTTCCGGTGTGTCATCACGGCGAAGGCCGCCGCTGCGCAGTCTGTCAGGATCGCCGCCCAGTGTCGCGCGCCCTCGTCCGTCTCGATCAGGTCCTGGCGCACCTCGATCAGGCTGTGGGGGATGCCGCGCCGCTCGGCGTGAATGGGGATCGCGTAGTCGCCATCGTCGTCCACGACGTAGGGCTGGTTCATGCCCACATCGATGTCGCGGGCGCGCAACTCGGCCGCCATCGCCTCGGAGAAGCGGCTGTCCCGATTGAAGAGAAGCGAGACCGGCCAGGGCCGGGGATCGGGAAAATCGCCGTGATGGGGCGTGTAGGAATGGATCGCGAGCAGCGCCGTCGGTGTGCCCGCCCGCGCGTCGAGCGCGGCGGCGATGGCGGCGTGATAGGGATGGAAGATCTCGGCCACACGCGCGGCGGCGCCTGAGCCGGTGAGGGCGGCATTGCCGGGAATGTCGGTCCCGTCGCTGCGGATGGGAAACGCCTGCGCGACATGGGGCGGGCGATTGCAGTCGATCACGATCCGCGAATAGGCCTGATGGATCAAGAGGCCGCGCATCGCCCGCGCCATATGCCGCGCGACATCGAGCGCGCCGATATCCCAGCCGATATGACGCTGAATGTCATCGGGCGCGACGCCGAGACCGTCGAGCGCGGCGGGCACGCGGCTCGATGCGTGATCGCAGGTCAGCACGAAGGGAGAAAGCGCGCCTTCCAGGCCATGATCCTCCACCTGCGCCGCATCGGGCTCGCCTTCGGCAAGAAGGCCGCCCTGCCATCTCGGTCCCGTCGCCTGAAGCCGGCCATCGCTCATCGGCGTCTCCTGATCGCCTGAATTCTCATCTGTCAGAATGATAACAGTTTGTAGTTTTTGTCTACTCCTGAAAAATGATTGACATAAAGGCGCGCGCTCGCCAGCCTTGAAGTCTGATCGCACCGGGAGTGACCCCAGCCGTGACCGACACCGCCGCCCCGAGACAGGAGGCCCGCACCGAGAGCCGCGCGCGTCCCGGCGTGCTGCATGCCGTTCGGCTGGCGCTGATCCTCTCGGTCGTGCTGATCGCGTCGCTGGGCCTCGAAGCGCTCTTCGGCCGCACGGGCGAGCGGATCGCGACGCAGATGTGCGTGAGCATCGCCGCAATCGCGGCACTGGCGATCTTCAGCGGCAATTCGGGCATCATCAGCTTCGGTCATGCCGCCTTCATGGCACTCGGCGCCTATACGTCGGGTATTTTGACCTCGCCCGCAGGCATTCAGCGCTCGCTCCTGCCGGACCTGCCCGCCGCTCTCGCCGGGTGGGAGCTGTCGATCCCGATGGCCAATGGCGCGGCGCTTCTCGTCGGGCTGGGCTTCGCGGCGCTTACCGGGCTCGCGCTTTTGCGGCTCAAGGATGCATCGGCCACGATCGCGACGCTCGGCATTCTCATCATCGTGCACAGCGTGCTCATCGGCGCGCGGCACATCACCAAGGGCAGCCAGACCTTCTATGGCCTGCCGCGCATCACCACCTTCGAGGTTGCGCTCTATCTTGCCATGATCCTCGTGGCGCTGGCCTATATCTTCCGCGAGAGCCGCTGGGGCCTCGCGCTGCGCGCCGTGCGCGACGACGAGACGGCGGCCGAGACACTGGGCATCAACGCGCGCAGGGCGCGCATCGTGGCATGGATGCTCTCGGGCGCGCTCGCAACGCTCGTCGGGGCCTATTACGGACACATGCTTGGGGCGTTCTCGCCCAAGGAGTTCTATTTCACGCTGACCTTCTCTCTGGTCGCGATGCTGGTGATCGGCGGCCTCACGACCGTCAGCGGCGCGGTGGGCGGCGTGCTGGTCGTCACCGCGCTTCAGGACAGCCTCCGCCAGATCGAGGGTGGTTTCACGCTCGGCGGCATCGAGGTGCCGGCCTTTTTCGGCGTGACGACGGTGGCGCTGGGCCTTTTGATCCTCGCCGTGATCTACTTCAGGCCCGAGGGCCTTTTCGGCAATCGCGAGCTGCGCATTCCCGCGCTCGAGCGCGGCCTTGCCCGTGTCTTTCCGGCCCCCGACAGTCAGGCCGCGCCGCCGAAGGATGCGCGCGCGGGCGACGATCTCGTGATCGAGGGGCTGACCAAGACCTTCGTCGGGCTGACGGCCACGGACGATCTCAGCTTCGTCATCCGCGCGGGGCATGTGACGGGGCTGATCGGGCCGAACGGCGCGGGCAAGAGCACGCTGGTCAACATGCTGACCGGGCAATACGCGCCCACATCGGGCAGCATGCGCTATGGCAGCGTCGATCTGAACGCGGTGGCGGCGCATGGCATCGCGGGCCTCGGGATCGCCCGCACCTTCCAGAACATCCGCCTCTTCCATCGCCTCACCGTGCGGGAGAACGTGCTGGTCGCGGCGCAGGCGGCAGGCCACCGGGGCGCCGCCGCCGAAGCCGTCGCCCTGCGCGAGCTGGCCGCGATGGGGCTGAGCGCGATGGCGAGCGCCGAGGCCTCGAGCCTTTCCTACGGCGCGCGGCGCAAGGTCGAGATCGCGCGTTGCCTCGCCACCGATCCCGCGATCCTTCTGCTGGACGAGCCCGCCGCCGGGATGAATCCCGACGAGACCCGCGAGCTCGGCGCGCAGCTGCGCCGCATCGCAGAGGAGCGCGGTATCGGCCTTCTGCTCATCGAGCATGACCTCGAATTCGTGAACGCGCTTTGCGGGCACATCATCGTTCTCAACCGCGGCAAGAAGATCGCGGAAGGCACGCCTGCCGAAATCGGCGGGCATCCGGCTGTCATCGAGGCCTATATGGGCCGCGCGAGGGCGGGCCGGGAGACGATCCAACCTAACCCAAGGGAGATACCCACATGACCCGTTCCATCACCGCCCTCATGGCAGGCGTCAGCACGCTGGCGCTCGGTCTGCCGGCCCATGCCGCAGACGATTATTTCATCGGCGTCCTGTCGGCGCAGTCCGGCTATCTTGCGCCTTACGATCAGCCCTCCTCGGCGGGCTTCCAGTTCTGCGTGGACGAGATCAACGCGGCGGGGGGCATCGGCGGCACGACGCCCATCCGCCTCGATATCCGCGACACCCGCTCGGACACCGCCGAGACGATCAAGGCGGCGCAGGAGCTGGTCGACGCGGGCGCGCGCTTCATCGTCTCGCCCGCCGACGGCGACCCGACCATCGCGGTCGGCCAGATGACCGTGGCCGAGGGCATTCCGACCATGACCTTCGCGGGCACCGCGCCGGTTCTGACGCAGGTGGGCGAATATGTCTTCGGCAGCTATCCCGCCGACAACCTGCAAGCCACGGTCACGGCGCAATACGCCCGCGAGCTGGGCCATGAGACCGCCTACATCGTCAAGTCGCCCGATGCCGCCTATACGATGGGCGGGCCGGAATACTTCGCCGAGGTCTTCACCAACGAGGGCGGCACCATCGTCGGCGAGTCGCTCTATTCGCTGAACCAGCCCGACTTCTCGGCCATCGTGACGAACATCAAGTCGATCGATCCCGAGCCCGATGTCGTCATGACCTCGGCCTGGGAGCCCGATTTCCCTGCCTTCATCAAGGCGCTGCGCGGCGCGGGCATCGAGAGCCAGGTGATCGGCGGCGACGTTCTCGACACGCCGACCATCCGCGGCCTTGGCAGCGTCGTTGACGGCGTCATCCACGCCAGCGGCGGTTTCGCGGACGAGGGCAGCCAGCATGCCGAGTTCAACGCCAAGTTCGAGGCAGCGACGGGGCAGGTGGCCGACAACAACTATTACGTCAACGGCTGCGATATCGCCTACATGATCAAGACCGCCGTCGAGACGGCGGGCACCGACGATCCTGCCGCCGTGCGCGATGCGCTCGCCAATATCGAGAACGGCGACGGCATCATGAGCGACTACACGTTCAAGGGCACCGAGCGGATGCCGATCCGGTCAGTCGTGCTGGCCGAGATCCAGAACGGCGAGAAGATCTTCATCCGCCGCACCACGCCCGACGCCGCCGACGTTCCGGCGCCCTGAGCGATCATGCTCGAGGTCAAGGCCCTCGATGTCCGCTACGGTCCGGTCCACGCCGCGAAGGGCGTGGACCTTTCCGTGAAGCCGGGCGAGCTCGTCGCGCTTCTGGGGGCGAACGGCGCGGGCAAGTCGTCGACGCTCATGGCCATCGCCGGGGTCGTGCCCCGCGCGGGCGGCAGCGTCACCTTCGACGGGCGCGACACGGCGGGCGAGACGCCCGAGGCGTTGTCGCGCCGCGGCCTCGCCGTCTGTCCAGAGGGGCGGCGCATCTTCACCGCGCTCACCGTGGGCGAGAACCTTTCGCTCGCCGAGGCCGCCCACGGCAAGGGCCAGGACGCGGCGAGCGCCGCGCGCAAGGACGCGCTTCTCGGCCGCTTTCCGGTGCTGGCCGAGCGTCTGCATCAGAAGGCCGGGCTTCTGTCGGGGGGCGAGCAGCAGATGCTGGCCGTCGCGCGCGCGCTCCTGACCGGGCCGCGCATGGTGCTGATGGACGAGCCATCGCTCGGTCTCGCGCCGCAAATGGTGGATGAGATCTTCGCGCTGATCGAGGAGATGAAGGCGGACGGCATCACGATCCTTCTGGTCGAGCAGAACGTGCCCCTGTCATTGGAGGTGGCCGATCACGCGGTGGTTCTGGCCAATGGACGCGTCGCGCTGGCCGGACCGGCATCGGAACTGTCCCAAGGCGACGCGATCCGGCGCGCCTATCTCGCGGCGGAGGGCTGAGCCATGGAAATCGCGCTGCAACAGATCATCAACGCGCTCAGCCTCGGGGGCATCTACGCGCTTCTGGCGCTGGGCCTCGCCGTCGTCTTCTCGATCATACGCCTCATCAACTTCGCCCATGGCGAGATCATGACGGTGGGCGGCTATGGCATCTTCGCCGGGCTGGTCATGGGCGTGCCAATCCCCGCCGCCGTGCTCATGGGCATCGCGCTGTCGATCATCGTCGCGGTCGGAATGGAGCGGATCGCCTTCCGCCCCATGCGCGGCTCGTCCGTCACGTCGCTGCTGATCACCAGTTTCGCGGTCAGTGAGATTCTCAAGGTGCTGTTCCAGAACGGCATTTCCGCGCGGCCCAAGCCGATTTCGCTGCCGCCCTCGCTTTCGGGCACGCTCAATATCGGCCCGCTGACGGTGGGGATCGTGCCGCTGATCTCGATCTGCGTCACGCTCGTCGCCGTGTCGGGGATCACATGGTTCCTGCGGCGCACCACGATGGGCCTTGCGATGCGCGCGGCGGCGGAGGATTTCACGATGCTGCGCCTTCTGGGCGTGCGCGCCAACACGGTCGTCGCCTCGGCCTTTGCCCTCTCGGGGCTTCTTGCCGGGATCGCGGCGGTCGTCTGGACGGCGCAGCGCGGCTCGGTCGATCCGCTCATGGGATTTTTCCCGGTGCTCAAGGCCTTCATCGCCACCGTTCTCGGCGGTCTCGGGAGCCTTCCCGGCGCAGTCATCGGCGGGTTCGTTGTCGGCGCGGTCGAGGTCTTCAGCCAGGCCTTCCTGCCCGATAGCCTCGCGCCCTACCGCGATGCCATCGTCCTGTCGGTCGTGATCGCGATCCTCGTGGTGCGGCCCAACGGCCTTATCCCCGCCGCCCGCTCGGACCGGAGCTGAGCCATGCGGTCAGTCGCTGCGATTGCGCCAAGTCGGAATGAAGGCCCGCTCGCGGAACGCCTCCAGAACCGACAGCCTGTCGCCCCGCTTTTTCCACAAGAGGCTGTCGAGCGCCGCGCCCAGCAGCTCCACCGCCGCCGTCAGGCCCACGAGACTGTCCCAAGGCGTGCCAACATCGACGCGGCACGAGACGACATGGTGCGCGACATGGGCGATGTCGCTCATCCATTCGTCGGTGAAGAGCACGACGCGCCCGCCGCGCCCCGCGACGAAAGAGGCGGTCTCGGCAAGGTCGGGCTGATAGCGGCGCACGTCGAAGAGAACGAGCACGTCGCCCTTGCGCACATTCAGCATGTGATCGGTGCGCCGGGTCACGTCATGGGGCAGGAGCGTCACGCCGGGGCGCAGCTTCCGCAGGTGAAAATCGAGATGCTCGGCCAGCGGCATCGTGAACGCGCCGCCCAAGAGCCAGACCTGCGCGCGCGGATCGCCCAGAAGCCCCGCGATGGTCGCCAATTCGTCATGCGGCAGCCCCTCGATCGAGCGCGTCAGCGTCTCGATCAGGTTGGCGCGCATCAGATCGTCCTGCTCGCCCGGCTGCACCCGATGGCTCAGCGTCAGCGGCCCCTGCCGCGTTTCGATCAACTCCTCGGTCAGAAGGCGCCGCAACTCGGGATATCCCGTCAGGCCCAGTTTGCCCACAAGCCGCTGGATCGTGGCCGAGCTGACCTTTGCCGCCGCCGCGAAATCGGTGATGCGTTCGAGGCCGACCACGGGATAGTTGCGGATCAGGAAATCCGCCGCCTGCTTCTCGCTTCGGGTCAGGGTCGAGCGGGCCGCGCGGACCTTGTCGAAAATCGTGGCCATATCGCCTCCTTGCCCGGGCACGGGTCCACCCTAGCCCATATCACCGCCCTCCTGACAACGGAAAGACAGTCATGACAAGAACCTACCCCAGCCAGTTCACCGCCCAGGATCGCGAGCGGGAGATCGTGCCCGCCCGCACCGCGCTTTTGTCGATCGACATGCAGAATGCCGAGTGGAGCCCCGAGGCCATCGCCGAGGCGCGCAAGCCCGGATCGCCGACCGCAGGCCATCTCGAATTCATGACCCGCATCGAGGAGGTGCTTTTGCCCGCGCAGGCCCGGCTTCAGGACGCCGCCCGTGCCGCCGGAATCGAGGTGATCTTCACCACCATCGAGGCGCTGACGCAGGACGGGCGCGACATCAGTCTCGATCACAAGATGTCGAACCTCTTCTTTCCCAAGGGGTCATGGGAGGCCAAGGTGATCGACGCCGTCGGCCCGAAGGGCGACGAGATCGTGATCCCCAAGACGTCTTCGGGCATCTTCAACTCGACCAATTTCGACTACGTTCTGCGCAATCTCGGAATCGAGTATCTCATAATGTACGGGGTCTGCACCGATCAATGCGTCGAGGGCAGCATCCGCGACGCCGCCGACCGGGGCTATTACGTGACCCAGATCGAGGATTGCTGCGCCACCTATTCGATGCGGAACCACGAGAATTCTATCCGCGCGATGGACGGCCATTTCGCGCGGCTGCGCAGCACCGACCAGATGATCGACGAAATCGCGCGCTTGACGAAGTGAATGCCTGCTGAGCGCGGCTGCGCGCAGGGCGGGAGGGCGTCCGCACGCGGCCCTCTGCCGACGCAATGGAACCTTGTTGCGCGCCGCGAATTATCACGGCATAGTGACTTGAAGTTTTGCAAATGGAGATTTTCGTGACCACCCTGTCCAGCATCGCGCGGCTGCGCTCTGCCATGCTTCAGATGGAACGGGATCTCGGGCTGTCGGACCTGTCGCATAGCGAACGGGACGTGCTCTATGCGTTTCACAACGTCGCCTCGACCTACGGCAATGACGAGATTTCGTCCGACGCGGTCAAGCAGCAGCTTCGCGTGACGGGCATGAAGCACGCGACCTTCCACCGGGCGCTGCGCAAGCTGCTCGATTTGGGCCTCGTGCTTCACGCCGAGGACTCGCGCGCCAAGTTCTACAAGCTGCCGAGCAACTGACACCCTTGCAGCGGGCGCGCGGGTCCGTGCATTCAGCGTTGCTGCGTTGCCCAGAAGGCGAATGTCAGGGCGGTCATGAAGGCGAAGAGCCCGAAAAGCTGCGAGCCGAGCACGAATGACAGGCTGTATTCATAGCTGAATGTGAGCGCGCTGGCGTATCGCACCACCGCCCCGGCCATGATGAACGCGAAGATCGATGTCTTGACGCCCGCCAGAAGGATGACGCGCCAGATCCTGATCGAAGAGGCGGGATCGACCTCGAGATTGATGCCGGCCCATCGCATCGTGGTGAAGGCGAAGGGCGCGGCGATAATCGCCGCGACGGTTGCGAGGGTGAGGTTGCAGGTGCCTGCCCCGCTTCCGAGATAGCCCATGAGGTGTAGCGCCGCGCCCGGCCCGGCATAGAGCGGCAGCTTCCATCCGTAGAGCCAAGCGCACATCACCAGAAGCGCGAAAGCTACGATCAGCGCGAGCCAATAGCCCCCACTGCCCGACGCGTCGATGGCCGAGATGGCCAACAAGGTCCAGATGCCGCCCGAGATCGCCATGAGCCTGTTCAAATGGCTGAGGTATTTATCCTGACTGAAATCGTTCATTTTATTCACCATAAAAGATCAAACTCGGTACAACGGCGCGTCGCGCTGCCGTTTTAGGCCGCTGCGCCGATTTCCTTGGGATGCTTACAGTTCCCTTTTTGATACGAATTCTCGGCGAACGCTAGGTCAATTTCGCGTCACCGTGTATGCCTCTTGAAACGCTAACGGCGCCCCCGAGGAGGCGCCGTTATGGGCGAACCGTGGAAAGTCCCGTCAGATAAGCGCGCCCAGAAGCGGATCGTCCTCCGCGAAATCCACGACAGGCGGCTCGAACTCGACGGGAACGGGCATCTCCTCCATGCTGTCCTCCGCTTGCCCGAAAAGGCCTGACAAGAGTCCGCCGTCGCCGCCAAGGAGCCCGCCTTCGGAGCCGCCGCCGAGCAGCGAATCCACGACGCCGTTCTGGCCGAGCAAACCGCCCTCGTTATCGGCACCGCCGGTCAGCAGCTCGTCGATGATGTTGGTGCCGCCAGACAGCCCGGTGTCTTCACCGCCACCGAGGAGCGAATCCACGACACCGTTCTCGCCGAGCGCACCGCCCTCGTTATCGGCGCCACCGGTCAGCAGCTCATCGATGATGTTGGTGCCGCCGGGAAGCCCGGTGTCTTCGCCGCCGCCAACAAGGCCGCCTTCGGAGCCGCCGCCGAGGAGCGTGTCGAGCACGCCGCCCTCACCGGCGATGCCGCCTTCCCCGTCCGAGCCGCCGTTTAGCAACTCATCGAGAAGGCCGTCCTCTCCGACGACATTGTCGAGGACGCCGTTTTCGCCAAGCACGCCGCCCTCGCCGTCCGGGCCGCCGTTCAAGACCTCGTCGAGGAGGCCCCCGGAACCGAGCACTCCGTCATCGCCATCGGTGCCATCCGCACCATCGGTACCGTCTTGCCCGTCCTGTCCATCGGCTCCGTCAGCGCCGTCCATTCCATCGGCCCCATCCATGCCGTCAGCACCGTCAGCACCGTCCGTGCCGTCGACGCCGTCTTTGCCGTTGGCGCCATCCATTCCATCAGCGCCATCCATTCCGTCGGCACCGTCAGCACCATCCATGCCGTCGACGCCATCTTTGCCATCAGCGCCATCCATTCCGTCTTTGCCGTCGGCGCCGTCCTTCCCATCGGCACCGTCCATTCCATCAGCGCCGTCCTTTCTATTCATGGAACCGTCATCGTGGGGATCCATGTCATCGGGATCATTGGGGTCCGGTGCAGTCGGGGGATCGTTGGGGCCGGGGTCGACATCGGGGTCTTCGGGGGACGGGTCGGCGAAGGCGAGGCTGTCGCCGGACGAGCTGTCCCGGGTAAACAAAAGAGTGAGAAAGGCCAGGATGACCGCGAAAGGTGCAATAGACATTTGTTTGATTCCTCCATGATGCTATGCGTAGAAGCATGATGCTAAATATCATGATGATATTAAGGCAAAATCGTGTCGCGAACATCCCGTTTCGGCATTTCAAGCGATTTTCATGCAATCCGAGTGTTGACCGAAGGCGAAATGTCATACTAAGCTATGGTCATAGTTATATATTATCGAATTCCTTGATCATTAGTCATTTCGCCTCAATGTGGCGAATGGCACGCTATGCGTGTGATTGGTGATAATCGTAATGGCAATATGATATTTAATAGATCTCGTTCAGCCGCCTGATGATCTGACGATTCGCCGGCCCTCTCGCACCCTGCCGCTCGCTCAGGCGGCGTTCTGTTCCTGGCTCGATCGGAGAAGACGCAGGTCGGAAGCGACGCGCGCCTTGGCGCGCGCGTAGTCGGTCAATCGGGACTTGAGGAATTGCATCAGATCCGTGCGTGAGGCAGGCTCGCCGGGGCCGGAGGTGCGCGATACGGCTTCGACAAAGCTGTCGGTGGAGAGCTTCAGTCCCGAGCATGCGAGTTCGAGCGCGGCGATGCGATAAAGCAGGCTCATTTCCGCAGAGGCGATCCGCGGCCCCACACGCCCGAGGCTCCAGTGAACGGAAACGATGTTCTCGAGCAGCCGCCGTTCACAGAGCGCAGAGGCGTCCCAGCCGCATTCGAGCGCCGTCGCGATTTCCTCGACCACCTCGAAATCCACGTCGAGCGCCAGGCGCTCGATGCCGAGGTCCGCCGGCGGCCGCGCTCCAGCGTTCTGCGGTTCCGGTGCGACCTCGTCAAAGAGATCGGCAGCGCCGAGATCGAAGAGAAGGCGCGAGATGCCGCGTTTCTCGCTATGGGGCAGGGCGCTTGCGTCGATTTTCTGCCATAGAAGGCAATCGAGCGTGTCCGCGTCGATGCACAGCGCGTCGCGCAGGAGCCGGATCCGCGAAACATGCTCGGCGATCAGTCCCGCGCATTCGGCCGGACGCGCCAGACGCGCTTCGAGCGCATCGAGGAGAACCGCGCAGGCGAGATCCGAGGCCCGTGTCGTAGCGGAGCAGTGCGCCGCTTCGCCGAAATGCCGCACGGCGAGATGCGCTGCCCTCTCTGAGGGCCAGATGCGGCACCGCCGGTAACATGAGGCTGCCTCCCGAAGCCGATGCAGAGGGATGCGGGACGATGAGGGGCGTTCTGCGACGGGATTCGGCATGTGGTCTCGCTTGGGTGTATTATTGCAGTGATATAGTATCATTGTAGTATTATGGCTAGAATTTGTTCCCAGCGGACAATTCGTCTGGATTGGATGTAATCATCTCATGATCACATGATTTAGTATAAGTAACTGATAAAATGTTAAAAATATAAGGTATTCCACGATCGATTATCGTTTTCACATCACGCTCCTCCCGCATCGCGTATGCATTATCCTGCAACCCTTTCAATTCTCATTAAGATACTATAATGACAATGGGTGTCGGTTTGGCGATGCTGCGGTGCGAGGCCCTGCGCGACGCGGCGAGGAGTTGCAGGTGTTCTTCAGGAGGATCGAGGCGAAGGCGAAGGTGAGCGGCGGCGCGCGGGACGCGTCGCCTCTCGTCATGCTGGACGCGGTGAGCAAAAGCTTCAACCATGCGCATGGGCGTCACATCGTTCTCGACCGCGCGGATCTCGTGATCCGGTCCGGCGAGGTCCATTGCATTCTCGCGGCGCCGGGCGCGGGCAAGACGACGCTTCTCAATCTCATGGCGGGCGCCGAGCAGCCCGACGCGGGCCGTGTCGTCCGCCGTGGCCGGGTGAGCGTTCCCCTCGGCTCCGCCGCAGGGGTGATCCCCGATCTGACGGGGCGCGAGAATTGCCGGCATGTCGCGGCGATGTACGGCTTCGATCGTTACGGGTTCGAGGCATATGTCCAATGGCTTTCGGCGCTGGGCCCGCTGATGGATCTGCAATTGCGGAACTGTTCGGCCTCTCAACGCGCGCAGCTCGTCTTCGCCATGACGCTCGGCCTCGAGGCCGATCTTTACCTGCTCGAAGACGGGCTGCCGATGATGCGTGATGCGGCCTTCGCCGCGAGGGCGGGGCGCGTTCTGCGCGAGCGCCTGTCGCAGGCGGCGGTGCTCGTGATCTCGTCGCAGCCCAAGGCGCTGAAGCCCTTCGGCGGGCGCGTGTCGGTTCTGCGGGCGGGCAAGTTTCATCCCGGCATCTTTCCGAGCAAAGCGGAGGCCCCTCATGGCCGCTAGGCAGAAGCACAGCATCGAAAATGCGCCTGTCCGCCCCTCGACCGAGCGCCGCCTAGGTGACGTCCTGGAGCGCGCGCGGGGTCTGGGTTTCGACGTGAAGTCAGGCACCGAAGCCGTCAGGGTGATGCTCCGCAGCGGGCGCAACCCCTTCTATCCTGCGCCGGATGCAAAAGCGGCGGGCGAAAAGGCTCAGACTCCCTCGGCTCCCGTCGCGCTTGCTGGAGAGACCTTGCCGCGCCGCCCCCAACCGGAGCCGAATGCCCTTGGCCAGACTGGACGCAGCGAGGATGCGGAAGATGCGGCGCAGATCGAGATGCTGCGCGGCGAGTTGGCCGAGCAAGGGCGGCGCCGCGCCCTCGACCTCGCCGCACGCCTCGGCGGGTTCATCCTGCTGCCGACGCTTGTGATATGGGGGTATCTCGGTCATGTGGCGACGCCGCTCTATGCGACGGATGCCGAGTTTCTCATCATCGGCGCCGACTCCCGCGGTGCCGGCGGCTCGGGCATGTTCGGCGCGCTCGCGCCTGCCGGCAGCCCGGATGCGATCGCCGTGCAATCCTATCTCATGTCGAAGGACGCGATGCTGCGGCTCGACGCGGATGCCGGCTACCGCGCGCATTTCTCGCGGCCAGATCTCGACTATTTCACCCGCGTGGCGCCCGATGCGCCGCTCGAGGATCTCTTCGATCTCTACGCGCGGAACGTGACCGTCGGCTTCGATCCGACCGAAGGAGTGATCCGCATGGAAGTGCGCGCGGCGGATGCGGCCAGCGCCCAGGGTTTTGCGGAACGGCTGATCTCCTATGCGGAGGAGCGGGTCGATAGCCTGTCGGCCCGAAAGCGCGCGGATGCGGTCGCCAGCGCCGAAGCGGCCGTCCGGGACGCCGAAGCGCAGCGCCGGGCCGCGCAGACCGCGCTTTTGCGATTGCAGCAATCGGGCGAGATGCTCGATCCCGATGGCCGCGTCGCGTCGCTGCGCAGCCAGATCACCTCGCTCGAGGTCGAGATGCAGCAGGAGGAGTTGCGCCTTGCCGCTCTTCTGGACAATCCGCGACCGCAGCAGGCGCGTGTCGATGTCTCGACCGCCGCGCTCGCTCGCATGCAAGATGCGCTGGACCGGCTTCTGGACGAGACCAACCGCCAGACCGGGGACAGCTCCTCGCTCGCGCAGCTTTCCGGGCAGATTCAGCTGGCCACCGCCGATCTCGAGGCGCGCGACCGGATGCTTCAGGCCGCCATCGAGCGCCTCGATGCGGCACGGATCGAGGCGGATGCGCAGGCGCGTTATCTGACCGTCGCGGTTCAGCCGGTGCGGCCCGAAATCGCGGCCTACCCCAAAGTCATCGAAGGCACGCTGATCGCCTTTCTCATCTTCAGCGGGCTTTATGTGATGGGCGCCATCACGGTGAGCATCGTGCGCGAACTGGTGTCGGCGTGATTGACGCCTCGTCCGTGACGCGCAGCATCGTGGCAGGGCGCGCATGACGGGCGCCATCCTGCCGAGGCCAGAGTTTCGCACCGGTCGCGCCATCGTTCATTTCGCCACCCGCGAGGTGCGCAAGCCGCATTCCAACGTCCTTGTCGGTCTCGTGATGGAGACGCTTCAGGCCATTGCGCTCATCGGCGCGTTCTGGGTGCTCTTCATGCTGATGGGCATGGGCGGCGGCGCGATCCGCGGCGATTTCCTGCTCTACACCATGACCGGAGTGTTCCTCTTTCTGGTGCATACCAAGGCGGTGAGCGCCGTCGTGGCCTGCGAAGGCGCGGCCTCGCCCATGCTGCGCCACCACAGCGTCACCGCGCATGTCCTGCTCGCTGCCTGCGCCCTCGGCTCGCTCTACAAGCAGCTCGTCGCGCTCGGCGTCATCCTCTCGGTCTGTCACTTGGCGATCACGCCGATCGAGATACATGCGCCCGCGATGGCGCTCGCCGCGCTCGGCCTCGCGTGGCTCTCGGGATGCGGCATCGGCCTCGTTCTTCTGGCGGGCAAGCCTTGGGCACCCTCGACGACGATGCTGGCCGCGACGGTTTATGCGCGCATCAGCATGATCGCCTCGGGCAAGATGTTCGTCGCCAACACGCTGCCGTCCTCGGTGCTGGTCCTTTTCGACTGGAACCCCCTTTTCCATACGATCGACCAGGCGCGCGGCCATGTCTTCGTCAACTACGCGCCGCAGAACTCGAACCTGGTCTTTGCCGTGCTGGTCTCGGCGGTCGTCCTGCTTCTCGGCCTCGCGTTTGAGTACCTGAGCCGCAAGCGCTACTCCCAAAGCCGCCGCCCGAAATTCTAGCGGAGGGTGACCCAAGGGTTGACGGTGAGGGACGTTCCCAATTAAATATCAAAACGATAATTAGTTGGTTGGGTGGGCCCGCTGTTGCACGTCGTGCGGGGGCACGTCGATTCAAGCAAGAAGGAGACCGAGATGCGTGCCTGGACGATGCTTGCGGCGGGCCTGACCGCGCATTTTCCGTTGGTCGTGATCTTCGCGGCCACGAAGGTGATGGAGATTGAGCAGGCGCGCGCGCTTCTCGGTCTGACCTTCGCGTCGACGCTCGCCACGGTGGCCCTGACGCTCGTCATACTTCATATTGCCTTGCCGCGCCCAGGCCGACCTTCCGCGCGTCAAGCATGGCAGAGATAAACCCGCGCGGCATCAGGTATGGGTAGCGCCGCGCGCCACTTCTTCGGCCTCGAGGTGCAGCGCGCCGGTGGGCGCGGAAAGGCCCTGCCGGACGATCTCGGCGGCCTCCTCGAGTGGACCGCCCAAGGCTCGCGCGAGGCTTTCGCGGCGGTTCACGAGCGCACCTATGGCGCGTCCTTCGGCCTTCTGATGGTGATGCTCCGCGACCGCGATGAGGCGAGCGACGTGCTTCAGGAAGCCTATATCCGCATCTGGACCAAGGCGCATCTTTATCGCCGGACGGGCGCCGCGCCGATGAGCTGGATCAAGATGATCGTGCGCAACGCCGCGATCGACCGCCTGCGCGCGCGCAGACGCCACGAGAGCGAGACGGTCTTCGAGGATGTCTATCCGGACGAGGCCGGGCTGGGACATGAGGAGCGCATCACGCTCGGCGCCTGCATGGGAGAGCTGGACGAGGACAAGCGCGCGCTCGTCCATCAGGTCTATCTCGAGGGGCGGACATATGAGGACATGGCGGCACGCACGGGCGCGCCGCTCAACACCGTCAAGAGCTGGCTGCGCCGCAGCCTCCTGCAATTGCAAAGCTGCATGGGCCGTGGTGGGCCGGGCGCATGACCGGGGCGAACGGCTTTTCGGCGAACATGAAGATGGGCGAGTATGTTCTGGGCCTTCTATCCGAGGCCGAGGCCGCCGAGATCGCCCACCGCATCGCGCAGGATGCGGAACTCGCCGCGTTGGAAGGTGCTTGGATCGATGTTGTATCGGGCACGCTCGATGTAGACTGGACCGGGCGCGCACCGCACCTTCTGCCGGCGATCGAACGCCGCCTTTTCGGCGCCCCGCAGCGCAAGCGGGCGATGGGCGTCGGACCGTTCGGCCTCGTCATGGCGCTCCTTGCCATACTCATCCTCAAGGCGCTCGTGATGATCGACATTTTCAGCATCTGGTAGAGCGCCCAACCTGTCGCGCGCGGGATGGAGCGACAAAAGAAGACACCCACGATTCGACGCGAAGGCACGCTTGAATCGCAGGGGCAGAGGTGCGGTAACTCCGCGAGGCAGCCGCTCAGAACAAGGCGGCGATGATGACGGCCCAGACCATCCCACCAGCGAGACCCGCCGGAATGATCCACCAGCCGGGTGCCACGCTCTCGTCGCTTCGGTCGTGGGTTGGTAGAAACAAATCCTTTCCGCTCGCGGGGTAGGACGCGGCTTCGATGCGGGTGCTGCCATGCGGCTCGAGCGATCTGTGGTGCGTCATGCGTTGACCCTCCATCTGGTCTGTTCCGGCTCGGGCAGGTGCGCTGCCTGGGCCGCGCTATCCTCCACGACGGCCTTGCCGTTCTTGCAAAGACGCGTGACCAGCTTGCGGGCCTTCGGTCCGCGAATTTCGGGCCGCGCCAGCCTGCGCTCGATGTTCTGAATGTCGGGGAAGAGCGTGATGATCTCGTCCGATGCCTGCCGGTCGAGGATGTTCATCGCCTGCGGTCCGACGAAGAAGGACTCGGTCGGAGTGTTCTCGCTGAAGATCACCTCGTGATCGTCGAAGAGGATATGCCAGTATTCGATCCCGAAGCGCGCGCCGACCGTCTCGACCCCATCGAGATCGCGCAGATCCTTCGCGGGCAGGAAGACCTCGCGCTGGCCAAACATCCGCTCCGCCACCTTGGACTTGACCAGCACGCGGTGCTGGCGCGTCAGCTTCAGATCCCGCTCGGGCAGGCCGTTGCCGAGGGCGCCGGCGCGGATGCAAACGGGTTTGAGCAGATCGTTGTTGATGATCTCGCGCTGCGAGACCTCGCGCACCCCGATCCAGCGGATCGTCTGAAAGCCGTGGTCATGCGTGAGCACCCGGTCGCCCACCTTGAGATCCTCCACCGGCACCGTGCCGTTCAGCGTGATGATCCGCGCACCCGTCGCGAAGCAGACGACGCCGGTATTCTCGGTGTTCAGATCGAAGGACGCGACGGGCGCGCCGCCTGAATTGACGCGCAGCCCCCCGGCCAGATCGAGGACACCGTCATCAGCCTGATCCGCCCTAAGTAGACCCAAGGGGGTCGCGAATTGCGAATCCGGGTTGGCGGCGTTCCAGGCCGCGAGCGTGTCCGCGTTGTAGAAGGCCGTCAGATCGACCGCATCGTTGTCCGAGGGATCATTGTTGCCGATACCCGTGCCGGCGTCGAAATCCGTGATCGTGTCCGCGCTGCCATCGACGAGGAAAAGGTCCGCGCCCGCGCCTCCGGTGAGAACGTCCTCGCCGGCGCCACCCTCGATCGTGTCCGCGCCCGCTCCGCCTTGCAACACGTCGTCGCCCGCGCCGCCGGAGAGCCGATCATCGCCGCCCGCCGCGTCGATCGTGTCGTCGCCCGCGTTGCCGAAGATGCTGTCGGCGCCATCCGTGATGCGGTCGCCCTGCGCGTCGGCATAACCGAACTCCATCCGCTCGCCTGCATCGCGCCCGTCGACCTTGCCGTCGGGGGCCACCGGAAGAACGAATTCGGCGTTTGGATCGATGGAAAGCTGAAGCGATACGCCCGAGAGCGGCGGCAGGCCGTCCGGGGCATAGATGTAGAGCTGGCCGGTATCGAGAGATTGAAAGACCGAGATGTCGCGCGGAAAGAGCTGGATGCCCAAGAAGCCCAAAATGAAGGCCGTTCCCGATCCGAGAAAGGCGACATCCTCGGGCGGTGCACCGTCGAGCGCGAGGGTCGCGGGCGGCTCCTCGTCATTGGTGACGACGCCGTCTGTGTCTGTGATGACCCCCGGGATCGGGCCGCTCGCACCGCTCAGAAGGCGGGTCTCCAGCCCATCCTCCAGATCCTCCGCCGACCCGCCATACGCGTAGAAGGTGGCGCCCGCGCCGAAACTCACGCTCATCGCGCTGCACCCATAAACCGTGCGCGACCGAACGCCGTCTCACGGAGCCGTTCCGCCCCTGTGCTCCATTCCTTCCACCACGTTCCCATCCGCATGCGATCTTCCCTCCTGCGACTGTCGGGGGAGATACGGATGACGCAGGGGAATTGTTGCAGGCGAAATTATAAAAATGAGAATTTTTTTGCGTGACGTGGTTCGATCTTCCCCTGCGCCGCGTCTTGTGGCGCCCGGCCGGATCGGCCTACACTTCGCCAAGGCGCGCGAGCCGTGGCCGGGTGACAATAATTTCGATGCAGGCCCGCGCATGACGACCCTTTCGGAAGGCCAATTCGATTACATCATCGTCGGGGGCGGCACGGCGGGATGCGTGCTGGCCAATCGGCTTTCGGCCGATCCGGGGACGCGGGTTCTGCTGCTCGAGGCGGGCGGGACTGACCGCTATCACTGGGTCCATGTGCCGATCGGCTATCTCTATTGCATGGGCAATCCGCGCACGGACTGGATGATGCGCACCGCCACCGAGCCGGGTCTGAACGGGCGCCGCCTCGCCTATCCGCGCGGCAAGCTTCTGGGCGGGTGCAGCTCGATCAACGGCATGATCTACATGCGCGGGCAGGCCGCGGACTACGACGGCTGGCGGCAACTCGGCAATACCGGCTGGGGCTGGGACGATGTTCTGCCTTACTTCAAACGTTCCGAGGATCGCGCCGGCCCCGCGAGCGATCTGCACGGGCAGGGCGGCGAATGGATCGTGACGAAACAGCGTCTGAAATGGGATCTGCTCGACGATTTTCAGCGCGCCGCCGACGAGATGGGCGTGCCGCGAAGCGAGGATTTCAACAGCGGCACCAATGAAGGCTCGGGCTATTTCGAGGTGAACCAGCGCGGCGGATGGCGGTGGAGCACGGCGCGCGCCTTTCTCAAGCCCGCCGAGCGCCGCCCGAACCTGCGCGTGCTGACAGGCGCGGAGGCGCGGCGCGTCACTTTCACCGAAGGGCGCGCCACAGGCGTCGCCTTCAGGCGGCAAGGGCGCGAGAGCCACGCCGCCGCGCGGGCCGAGGTGCTGCTGGCCGCGGGCGCCATCCACTCGCCCGCGCTTCTCGAGAAATCTGGCATCGGGGATGCCGCGCGCCTCAAGGACGCGGGCATCACGCCGCTCGCTCATCGCCCCGAGGTGGGCGAGAACCTCCAGGACCATCTTCAGCTGCGCCTTATCTTCAAGCTCGAGAATGCCGTGACGCTCAACCAGCTCGCCGGGACGGCGCTCGGCAAGATGCGCATCGGTCTGCAATATCTTCTGACGCGGCGCGGCCCGCTCTCGATGGCGCCGAGCCAGTTCGGCATCTTCACCCGCAGCGATCCACGGCTGGAAACCCCCGATCTCGAATATCACATCCAGCCGCTGTCGACCGACAAGCTGGGCGATCCGCTCCATCCCTTCCCGGCGGTGACCGTGTCGGTCTGCAATCTGAGGCCCGAGAGCCGGGGCAGCACCCATATCGTTCCCGGAGCGGAAGAGGGCGCGCCCGATATCCGTCCGGGCTATCTGAGCGCTCCGGCAGACCGCGACACGGCCGTGCGCGCGATGCGCCAGGCGCGCGAGCTGATGCGGATGGACGCGCTGGCGAAATACGCGCCGCAGGAGCATCTGCCCGGCCCGCACCTGACCTCGGATGCGGATCTCGCGGCGGCGGCGGGCGATATCGGCACGACGATCTTTCACCCCGCAGGCACCTGCCGCATGGGCACGGACGAGGGCGCGGTCGTCGCCCCCGATCTCAAGCTGCGCGGCATGGACGGCCTGAGGGTGATCGACGCGTCGATCATGCCGCGCATCGTATCCGGCAACACCGCCTCGCCGGTCATCATGATTGCCGAAAAGGCCGCCGACATGATCCTGGCCGACGCGCGGGCGTGAGCGCGTTCCAAGGTTGCGCGCACGAGCAAACTCCTAGGCCGATCCATTCCCAAGCAGCAGCCAGAAACCAGCATCGTCAAACGGTTAGGGACTACGCTCGATGGCTTCAGTGCGCCGCGTCGGTCCTTCGCGCGATTGGATCCGGTCCGGCATTGACGGAATAGAAAGCTTTGCTGATCTACCCTGGTGCCGAACTGGTTGAGGGGCGGCGCCGCCCCGGCCAATAGGTGAAGGCACGGACCAGGTTGTTTCAGAAGGCCAATCTCTACCGAAGAGCGCTGTCGCGGCTCAAGCGCTCCTTCGTGATGGTGGGGCTCTTCAGCGCGGCGGTGAACATCCTGATGCTCACCGGGCCGATGTTCATGCTTCAGGTCTATGACCGGGTGCTGTCCTCGAGCTCGGTCGCGACGCTTCAGGGTCTCGTGATCATCATGGTCGTGGCCTACATCTTTCTCGGGATCTACGATTTCCTGCGGGTGCGCGTTCTGTCGCGCGGCGCTTACCGGCTCGACCGCGAGGTGGGCGGCGCGGCCTATGATCTCTGGGTGCGCTCGGGCATGGAAGGGGCGGGGCCGGTCGGGCGGCCGCTCTCGGATCTCGCCGTCGTACGCGGCTTTCTGTCGAGCCCGGCGATCCTCGGTTTTTTCGACGCGCCCTGGATACCCTTCTATCTCGCCATCGTCTTCATCGTGCATCCGTGGCTCGGCATTCTGGCGATCGCGGGCACGCTCGTCGTCGTCGTGCTCGCTCTGGCGAACCAGTGGCTCACGCAAAGGCACGTGGCCGAGGCGATGCGTATGGACGGGGCCGAGAGTTTCCTCGTCGAGCAATCGCGGCGCAACGCCGAGACGATCATGACGCTCGGCATGGCGCGTCCCATCGCCTCGCGCTGGTCGAGCATGCATGCGAGCGGGCTGGCCACCGGCCAGCGCGGCGGCGACCGGTCCGAGGGGTTCACCGCCGCCTCGAAGGCGTTCCGCCTGCTGCTGCAATCGGCGATCCTCGGGCTCGGCGGCTATCTCGCGCTCCAGCAGGAGATCACGGCGGGCATGATCGTGGCGGCGTCGATCATCGCGGGGCGCGCGCTGGCGCCCGTCGATCAGGTCATCGGCGCGTGGCGCAACGTCGTGCGCGCGCGCGAGGCGCAAAAGCGGCTCGTGGCCGCCTTCGACACGCTCCCCGCCCCGAGCATGCCCATCAACCTACCCGATCCGGTCGGTCATCTCGCGGTCATGGGCGCCACCAAATTCGCGCCCGCGCGCGAGCGGCGCCGCGACCGGCCGCCGATCCTCGATCAGGTCAGCTTCCGGCTCGAGCCGGGCGACGGTCTCGGCGTGATCGGTCCCAGCGCGTCGGGCAAGTCCACCCTCGCGCGCGTTCTGGTCGGCGCATGGCCCCTCGAGGCGGGCGAGATCCGGCTCGACGAGGCGACGCTCGATCAATGGCCGCCCGAGGCGTTGGGCCGGCATATCGGGTATCTTCCGCAGCATCTCGAACTGCTCGCCGGGACGATCCGCGACAACATCGCCCGCTTCGATCCCGAGGCCGCGGACGAGGATGTGATCGCCGCGGCGCAGCTTGCCGGGGTGCACGAGATGATCCTGCACCTTCCCGAAGGCTACGCGACCGAGCTGGGCTTCGGCCAGTCGCCGCTCTCGGGCGGGCAGGTGCAGCGCATCGGCCTCGCCCGCGCGGTCTTCCGCACGCCCCGTTATGTCGTGCTGGACGAGCCGAACGCCAATCTCGACTCGAGCGGCGACGAGGCGCTGAGCCGCGCCATTCTCGCCCTGCGCGAGGCGGGCTCGACCGTGATCGTGATGGCCCACCGCCCGAGCGCCATCGCCGCCGTCAACAAGGTGCTGGTCCTGCATGCGGGCCGCGTCGCGCGATTCGGCGACAAGTCCGAGGTCCTACAAAAATCGGTGCGCCCCGTCGCGCGGGAAGGAGCCTGAGATGGTCGCGATGTCCGGCGGCGCCCCCGAGGTCAAGACCGGCTTTCGCTGGCCGGCCATCCTCGGCGTTCTCGCCACGGTCGGGCTCTTCGGAGGCGGCGCGCTCTGGGCGTGGCTGACCGAGATCAACGGCGCGGTCATCGCGATGGGCAGCGTCGAGGTGGCGAGCCGTCCGAAATCCGTGCAGCATCTCGACGGCGGCATCATCGAGGAGATCCTGGTCGGCAATGGCGACACGGTCGAGGCGGGCGACGTGCTCATGCGGCTCGACAGCACGCTTCTGGCGGCCAATCTCAACATTTATCAGACCCGCCTTGCCGAAACTTCCGCCCGGCGCGATCGGCTGATCGCCGAGCAGGAGGCGCTCGAGACGATCACATGGACGCCGCCGCCGCTCGATATCGGGGACATCGATCTGGACCTCATCCGCTCGGGCGAGGAAGAGATCCACGCATCGCGCAGGGAGTTGCAGGACGGCCGGCGCGAGCAGCTCGAGGAGAAGATCCTCCAGTTCGACAACCAGACCGAAGGCGTGACGGCGCTGGTCGCGTCCAAGCGCGAGCAGTTGCGCCTGATGGAGGCCGAGATCACCACGATGCAGACGCTGCTCGACCGCGGTCTCGCGCGCGAGAACCAGCTGCTGGGATTGCTGCGCGGGCAGGCGGACATGCTGGGCCAGATCGCCGAGCATTCGTCCGAGCTCGCGCGGATCGAGAATTCGATCCGCGATACCGAGCTCGAGATTCTCCAATCGGACCGGCAATTCCGCGAGGGTGTCGTGACCGAGCTGCGCGATGCGACCACGCAGATCCAGGAGCTGTCGCAACAGATCATCTCGACCCGCAAACAGCTCGAGCGGGTCGAGATCCGCGCCCCCGATGCGGGCCGCATCCACGAGCTTCAGTTCTCCACCATCGCGGGCGTCGTCTCGCCGGGGGCGGTGATCCTCCAGATCATCCCGCGCGACGACGACATGGTCTTCGAGCTTCGCATCGATCCGGCGAATGTCGATCAGGTCTATCCCGGGCAGGAGGCGACGATGCGCTTTCCCGCCTTCAACCAGCGCACGACGCCGGAATTGACGGGGCAGGTGACCGCACTCTCGCCCACCAGCGTGCAGGACGAGGCGACGGGGCAATTCTTCTACCGCGTCACCGTCACGATCCCGCCCGAGGAGCTCGGGCGCCTCGGCGGGCTGGAGCTTGTGCCGGGCATGCCGGTCGAGGCGTTCTTGCAGACCGGCAAGCGGACGGTGTTCAGCTATCTGACCAAGCCGCTGACCGAGCAGCTCAACCAGGCCTTCCGCGAGGAGTGATGCGCGCCCGAAGGCGGGCGCTCAGGGCGTCGCCGGGCAGGCGAGCTGTGCTTCGGGCAGAACCCTGTCGAGCGCGCTGCAGGCACTCGGCCCCTGAACGTAGCGGCTGAAGCCGGCCAGCGGGCGCTCCATCGCCGCAACCTGAGGCGAGAGGCGCCGCACCGCCTCGTCGTCGCCCTCGAGACGGGCGAGGATGAGCCGCATCGGAGCGGTCTCGGGACCGCCGCGCCGTGCCAGATAGTCCCGAGCCGCCTCCATCGCGCGCGGCGCATCCTCTTCGGCCAGTGCCGCGATGACGATGGGCAGGAAAATGTAGCCGGGCGGATTGGCGCTGAGCGCGATCGCCTCCTCGGCCTGCGCGATGGCCGGATCGAAATCGTCCTGCGCCAGCACGAGATAGGAGAGCACCGCGCGCGTCGTGGCATCTCCCGGGTTGAGCCGCGCGGCCTGCCGCAAGGTCACATCGGCCTGCTCGAACCGGCCCATCGCGCTTTCCACCGAGCCGAGCAGCAGGAAGGCTTCGGACGAATAGGGAAAACGGTCCGCGATGGATTGCGCGAGCGCGAGCGCCTCGGGCGCCGTGTGGCGCATGCGCTCGGGCAAACCCTCGGTGCGCATCATGTCGAACTCGGGCACGGAATGCTGAATGAGCGTACCCCAGCTCGACATGGCGAAGGCGTAATCCTGCATCCGGGGCAGAAGCGGCTCGAAACATTCGAACGCCTCGGTGAAGCGCGCCGGCTGATAGTCCGCGAAGAAGCGATCCTCGAGCACGACGCAGCGAAACACATCGGGCGTGATGCCGTCCTGCGCAAGCAGCGCCTCGCGGATCTCGGCGACGGCGTCCGCGTCCTCGCGCAGGCCGCCGCCCCGGCTGGCGATGCGGCCGCTGATCTGGGCGGTGATCTCGGAGATGGCGGCGAAATAGTCGCCGCCCATCACCTTGTCCTGCACTCGCCCCGAATAGATCACCGTGCCGCCCATGCCCGCCTCGACCGAGAAGGTGAGGTCGATATCCTCGTCGAAGGCGAGAATTTGGCCCTTGAGGGTGAAATCCGCGTCCGACTCGTCTTCGTCGCCCGAGGCATAGGCGCGCAGGATGCTGAAACGTTGCAGATCCGAGGCGAGCTGGCGCTGCAACCCGCGCTGGAAGATGTCCTTGGCCGGATCGCCCGTCAGGTTCTCGATCGGCAGCACGCGCACCAGCGGATAACCTGCGGGCTGCGGCTTTTCGAGCCAGCCCCAGCCGAAGCCGAGTGCTACGAGCGCGACCGCGAACACCGCGGCCAATGCGGCAAGCCCCCGGCGCGCCGGGGGGCGCCTCGCGCCCGTCTTCTCGCCCGTCTCATTTCCCGGCGCGAGTTCCAGATCGTAGCTGCGCGGCGGGATGACGAGGCGCTGGGCCGTGCCGCGATCCGCGTAGATCTGATCGAGCGCGGCGCGAAGGCGCCGGACGCGCATGCGCACCACCGGATCGCTGCTCGGATCGAAGCCCGCGCCCTTCTGCAGCACGTCCTGCGCGATGGCGTATTCCGTCGTCGGCGCGCTCTCGCGCTCGGGATACCGCTTGGCCAGATAGACCAACAGCTGGCGCAGCGCGGGCGAGCGCACCAGAGGCTCGGCGGCGATGGCCGCAGCTACCTCGCGCGCCACGGCGTCTATGTCAGTCTCGGTCGAAATGGCCCTACCGTCATCCGCTGCCTGCCCTCGCGCGCAAACCTACAGCATGCCTTGCGCGAGCGTGACTCTTTTCGGCGGGGCGGGCCCCGCTCCGCCGCGCATGTGACGTGTAACGCGCCCCGCGTATCTGTCACGAGGCCCCGATGTGACCCCCCGAGCCTTCCGGGGGCCGAAATCGGGCGATAGGTCTTTCGACAGAGACGGCGCGGCGAAAGATACCCCGCAGCGCCCGATCGCTTCGGGTCGAACCAGTCCCCCAGGGGGGCCCGGAGCGGCGAGGGGCCCCTGTGAGGGCCGAGCGGCGCCTCCCAAGGGCGCCCAGTAAGGCCCAGTGCCCCTCGCCACCCCCCGATTTCCCCAGCGGATCGCCCGGAGCAGCGGGCCTTTCCGGCCTGCGTGCCGGCCGCGTTCACCCATATGGATTTGGAACACCACATGACGAGCAACATCCAAGGCCCGGGCCAAGCCGAGGCGCCCGGCAAGATCCTCATCGCCGACCAGAAGTCCTTGATCGCCGAGGCCGTGGCGCGCGGCCTCGCGACGCTCGCGGATGAGGTCGAGGTCGATATCATGACGCGGCCCGACGACATCCTCGCCGCGCTCGGGGAGGGGCACGGCTATGCGCTGGTCCTGCTCAATGCCGCCCTGCCCGAGATGCGGGACATGGACGCCATCGGCCGCGTCATCGACGCCGCCGCGCCGGGGCGGGTGATCCTCTTTTCGGGCGATCCGGGTTTCGATCTCATCCGGCAGGCGATGGCGCGCGGCGCGCAGGGGTTCATTCCGCAGACCTTCTCGCTCGAGGCGACGCTGGCCGCGATCCGATACGTGATGACGGGCGAGCCGTTCCTGCCCGCGGGCTATGCCATGGGCGAGCGCCAGCAAGCGGGGCTGAGCGACAGCGGCATCGAGGACAGGGAGATCCGCATCCTGAAGCTGATCGCGCAGGGGATGACGAATAAGGAAATCGGCGCCGAGATCGACGCGACCGAGACGATGGTCAAGATGTACATGCGCACGATCTGCCAGAAGCTCGGGGCGCGCAACCGGGCGCATGCGGTGATGATCGCGCGCGAAAGGGCGCTCATCTGAGCGCGCGGCTCAGCCGAAATGGCGCGGCGCGCCCAGCGGCGGCAAGGCCGGCCCCTCGGGCCAGAGCGGCGCGCGGCGCAGGCCCTTGCGCGCCGGATCATATCGTCCCGGTCCGTTCGTGCCGAGGATGAGCGGCGCCGCGATGCCCTCGAAGGAGAGCTTGAAGTGAAAGCCCGACTTGCAGAGCACGAAGTGAAGCGGCTCGATCTCGATGCCGAGCGCGCGAAAGAAATTCACGTCCTGAGATAAGGCGGGCCGCTCGGTCACGATCACGCGTAGCCCGCCGAGCTCGAGCACCGTCGTTTTGCCGTGATCGCCGCGCGCCCCGCCGAGCCACGGCCCGGCCAGCGTGAAGCGCCCGTCGTGATGCCGCAGCACCCTCGCCTCGAGCGCGAGGGGCGCCGCGCCCGAAAAGGCGCCGCCCAGGGACAGGCGCACCGTCTCGCCGGGCGCATGGGCGCGGAGGCTTCGGGCGGCGGCGGGGTCGGTCACGGGAATGGCCGCGCGGATGCCGTCGCGCCTGAGCGCGGCGCGCAGAACCTCCACGCTGTCGCCCGCCGCGCCCGCGAGCACGCGGTCTCCGAAATCCGACACGGCATAAGGGCCTGCCTCAGGGCTGCCCAGCAGCGGCCAGAGGGCGTCCAGAGGCAGATGATCCGTGCGGAACTCGGCCGCGCGTGCGAGAAGCGCCGCGCCCAGCTCGGTGCAGATCGCGGCGCCCGTGTCCGGGGCGCTGTCGGTCATCACGGTGATGACCTGCGCCATGTCCGGCACGTCCAGCATTGCTTGAACGGTGTGGATCGACACGTCGAGCGCGCCCTCCGCCTCGCGCCGCCGCGCGACCGCGTTCAGATCGCGAAGCGGCCCGGACGTGGTCTCGTCATTGCCGAAGAGGATCATGGGCAGGCGCAGCCGCGTGAGGACCGGTGCGATGCGGCCCGCCAAAGCGTCTAGGCACAGCCGCGCGGCGCGCTGGCCCGCGTCGAAATAGTCGTCATGCGGGTTGTTCTTGCACGCGACGAGAATGTCGGCGCTCTCGCACATCGCATCCGTCACATGCGCATGCAGATCGAGCCCCACGGCGATCGGCACGTCCGGCCCCACGATCTCACGCAGCGCCGTGAGGAGCGTGCCTTCGGGATCGTCCGTCTTCTCGCTCACCATCGCGCCATGCAGATCGAGCACGATGGCATTGGGCGCCGCCTGCCGCGCGGCCTCCTGCATCTCGGCCAGCATCGCCTGCCAGAGCGGTTCGGCCACCGGCCCGCCGGGGCTGGCGCAGGCCGAAAGGGCGGGGATTATCGTCGCGCCTGCGGCGCCGAGCGCGTCCAGAATGCCGCCCAGAGTGGTGCCCGTGCCGGTCGCCTGGGTAATCAGTTCCGCGCCGCGATGGATGGCGAAATCGACTTCGGTGGTCAGCCGCGCGTTGAAGCTGTTGGCCTCGTGGAAGATCTGCCCCACGAGAATTCTCGGAGCACCGCCGCTCATGCCGCCGCCGCCGCCGCTGCGTCCAGCCGTTCGATGAGCCAATCGCGAAAGAGCTGCGCGGCGGTATCGCCGAGGCTGACGCGCAGATGATACCCCTCGGCGGAGGGAAGTTGCGCGGCATGCGCGCGCACCAGGGTGCCGGCGGCCAGCGCGTGATGCGCCAGAAGCTCGGTCACGAGCGCGACGCCGTTTCCGGCCCGCGCCATGGTGAGCGCCGCGCCGTAGGAATCGACGAATATTTCGGGGCGCAGCGCGCCGCCCGCGCTTTCGGGCCAGCGGTGCCAGCCATCGGAGGTGCCGACCGCCTCGATAAGCGGCAGATCGGCCGGCCCGCCGTCGAGTCCCGGCGCCTTGAGCGCGATCAGCCGGTTCGGCTCGAGCAGGGTGGCGTTCCGCCCCACCTGCTTGGCCGAGCCGAAGGCGATCTCGACATCGGCGCGCACGGCGTGGAAATCGTCTGGCCAGATCGTGCTGATGAAGCGGATCCGCAGCCCGGGCGCGCGCGCCTTGAACTCCGATAGATGCGGCGCGATTACCCACTCGGCCATGCTGATCGAGCTGGCGATCGTCAGAAGATCCTCCGCCGGGCCCGTCTCGAAGCCGCGCGCGGCGGCGGCCAGCGTGTCGAGCGCGGCGCCCACCTGCGGCAGGAGCTTGCGTCCGTCATCGGTGAGCGCAAGGCCGCGCGGACGCCGGATGAAGAGACGCACGCCAAGCCGTGTCTCGAGCGCCTTGACGTGCTGGCTGACCGCCGATTGCGTCATGCCCAGCTCCTCGGCGGCGGCGGTGAAGCTGAGCGCGCGGGCCGCCGCCTCGAAGGCGCGGAACCAGGTGAGCGGGGGCAGGGCCTTGGCCATGGTCAAGCGATCCATCAGTTTTGCTAATACCTAAGACCACGATTTCCGCGTTTGTCAAATTCGGGCGTGGCGGGGAATGTGCCCGAACGGAGCCGGAAAGGGGACCAAGATGCAGCCGGAAATAAGGAAGATCGTGACCTATGACGAGGAAGTCTTCATCGAAGGCTTTCGCGCTGCCGAGAAACCGTGGCGCATGTTCGCCGTGGCCGCGATCGTGCGTAATCCCTGGGCCGGCCGCTATGTTGAAGATCTCAAGCCGGAAATCCACGCCTATGGCCCGGTGCTCGGCGAGATGATGACCGAGCGGATGATCGCGCTGGCCGGATCGGGCGAGGCGATCGAGGCCTATGGCAAAGCCGCCGTGGTCGGCCTCGACGGCGAGATCGAGCATGCCTCGGGCCTCATCCACACGCTGCGCTTCGGCAATCATTACCGCCAGGCGGTGGGCGCGAAGTCCTATCTGGCCTTCACCAACACGCGCGGCGGGGCCAATGCGCCCATCATGGTGCCGCTGATGGACAAGAACGATGCGGGCCGCCGCTCGCATTATCTCACGATCCAGTTCGCCATTCCCGATGCGCCGCGCCATGACGAGATCGTCGTCGTGCTGGGCGCGGCCACCGGAGGGCGCCCGCATCACCGCATCGGGGATCGCTACCAGGACCTGAAGGATCTGGGCCATGACCTGGACAACCCGGCCTCGGTCTGAGGCGGGCGCGCTTTCGGGTATCGCCGCGGGCGAGGGCCCGCCCATCGTGCTGCTGCACGGGGTGGGGCTGCGCGCCGAGGCGTGGAATGCCCAGCTCGATGCGCTGAGCCCGCGCGCGCGCTGTCTCGCGCTCGATCTGCCCGGCCATGGCGAAAGCCCGGCCCTGCCCGGAGCGCCCAGCCTTGCCGAATATTCGGAGGCGGTCGCCGCCTGCCTCGGGGAGGGCGCGGTGGTGATCGGTCACAGCTTCGGCGCAATGATCGCGCTCGATTGCGCGATCCGTCATCCTGGCCTCGTGCGCGGCGTCGCGGCGCTCAACGCCGTCCATCGCCGCAGCCCCGAGGCGCGCGCGAGCGTCATGGCCCGCGCTGGCGGTCTCGACGGGCACACGCCCGCCGATCCGGCGCAGCCCATCGCGCGCTGGTTCGGCGATGCGCCCTCCTCGGCACGGGATGCCTGCGAGCGCTGGCTGCGCGCGGTCGATCCCGCAGGATACAAGGCCGCCTATCAGGTCTTCGCGCGCGAGGACGGCCCGAGCGATGCGGGTCTCGCCGCGCTCCGCTGCCCCGCGCTTTTCCTGACGGGCGCAGAGGAGCCGAATTCGACGCCCGACATGTCGCGCGCCATGGCCGATCTCGCGCCCAAGGGCCGCGCCGAGATCATCGAGAGGGCCGCCCACATGATGCCGATGACCCACGCGCCAGCGGTGAATGCCGCCCTCGCGCGATTTCTGGAGGAGTGCAGCCTATGACACCGCCCGATCCCCGCGCGCTCCGCGACGCGTTCGGCAGCTTCATGACCGGCGTGACGGTGGTCACGACGCGCGAGGCCGATGGCACGCCTGTGGGCTTTACCGCCAATTCCTTCGCCTCGGTCTCGCTCGACCCGCCGCTTCTGTCGGTCTGTCCGGGCAAGTTCCTGTCGAGCTACGAAAGCTTTGCCGCCTGCACGCGGTTCGCGGTCAGCATCCTCGCGGAGGGGCAGGAGGATGTCTCGAACATCTTCGCGCGCTTCAAGGGTGACCGCTTCGCCGAAGTGGCGCACCGAAGCGATCTGCACGGCAATCCGCTGATCTACGGCGCCGCGGCGCATTTCTCCTGCACGCTGCATCAGCGCATCGAGGCGGGCGACCATTCGATCCTCATCGGCCGCGTCGATGCGTTCGAACATGCCAAGACGCGCGGCCTCGGCTATGTCGCGGGCCGCTATTTCAGCCTCGGGGCCGAGCGCGAGGCGCTGGCGAATATGGGTGGCGGCGCGGTGTGCGGCGCCATTGTCGAAGCGGGTGGCGCGGTGTTGCTCGAGCGGACGCCGAGCGGTCTGCGCCCGCCGCAGATGGTGCCGACCGACCGGCGCACCGTGCTCGACCAGCTGCGCACCGCGCTCGAGGCGTTAGGGCTGTGTGCCCGCATCGGACGGGCCTATTCCGTCTTCACCGACGCGAGGAGCGGCACGCATTACAGCTACTTCCTTGCCCGCCAGGACGAAAGCGCGCCGCTGCCCGAGGGACTGGTCGCCATTCCCGTCTCCGAGCTTGCCGCGCAGAGCTACGCAAGCCCCGCCATCGCCACGATGATGACGCGCTTCGCGCTCGAGGCGGGAACACGCAGCTTCGGGCTCTATCTCGGCGATGCCGATGATGGGGCGGTACATGACATGATGGAAAGGGTCTGAGCCATGGATTTTTCGCTATTCGCCCATATGGAGCGCCTCGGCCCTGAGCAGGATCACGCATCGCTCCGGCGCGAGCTCATCTCGCTCGCGCAGATGGCCGACGAGGGCGGCATGCGCGCGCTCTGGACGGGCGAGCATCACGGGATGGAATTCACCATCGCGCCCAACCCTTTCATCAGCTTGGTCGATATCGCTCATCAGACCAAGAAGATCCGCCTCGGCACCGGCACCGTGATCGCGCCCTTCTGGCATCCGATCCGCCTTGCGGGAGAGGCGGCGGCGGCCGATCTCGTCACTGGAGGCCGGATCGAGCTCGGCATCGCGCGCGGTGCCTATTCCTATGAATATGAGCGGATGATGCCCGGCCTCGATGCGTGGGAGGCGGGCCAGCGCATGCGCGAGACGGCGCCGCTCTTGCGGCGGCTCTGGCAAGGGGATTGCGCGCATGAGGGGGAGTTCTACCAATTCCCGGCGACCACCGCCTCGCCCAGCCCGGTGCAGGAGGGCGGCCCGCCCATCTGGCTCGCCGCGCGCGATCCCAACAGCCATGCTTTCGGCATCGAGAACGGCTTCAACATCCAGGTCACGCCCCTCTGGCAGGGCATGGCCGAGATCGAGAGCCTCATGGCCCGCTTCGAGGAGGCTTGCGCGGCGCATGAGGGCAAGCGCCCGAAGATCATGCTGCTCCATCACACCTATGTCGGCAGCGATGCCGAGGACGTGGACCGCGCCGCGCGCGATCTGTCTCGCTTCTATTGCTATTTCGGGGCATGGTTCCAGAACAAGCGCCCGGTGCGCAAGGGACTGATCGAGGCGCTGAGCGAGGAGGAGATGGCCGGCAACGCGCTGATGGCGCCCGAGAACCTGCGCCGCGATCTGACCATGGGAACGGCGCAGGAGGTGATCGACCAGATCAAGCGCTACGAGGATCTGGGATACGATGAATATGCGTTCTGGATCGACAGCGGCATGGATTTCGAGCGCAAGCGCGCGTCACTTGCGCGCTTCATCGACGATGTGATGCCGGCATTCGCATGAGGGACCAGATGACGGATCAGCCCCATTTCCAGCTCTATATCGACGGCGCCTTCTGCGAGGGCGCGGGCGGCCGGGTGATGACGTCGCAGAACCCCGCCACGGGCGAGGATTGGGCCAGCTTCGCCTGCGCCGACGCCGCTGACGTGGACCGCGCCGTGGTTGCCGCGCGGCGCGCCCTGGGCGATCCCGATTGGCGGGGCATGAGCCAGACGCAGCGCGGCAAGCTGCTCTATCGCCTCGCCGAGCTGATCGAGCGGGACGCCGATGAACTGGGCCGGATCGAGACCACGGATAGCGGCAAGCTATTGGCCGAGACCGCCGGTCAGACGCGCTATGTGGGCGATTACTATCGCTATTACGCGGGGCTTGCCGACAAGATCGAGGGTGCGGTGCTGCCCATCGACAAGCCCGACATGCATGTCTTCACCCGGCGCGAGCCGATCGGCATCGTCGCCGCCATCGTGCCGTGGAACGCGCAGATGTTTCTGACGGCGACCAAGCTCGGCCCGGCGCTCGCTGCCGGATGCGCGGTGATCCTCAAGGCCGCCGAGGTGGCGCCCGCGCCGCTTCTGGCCTTCGCGCGGCTGATCCACGAGGCGGGCTTTCCGCCGGGTGTGGTGTCGGTCATCACCGGGGACGCCGAGCATTGCGCCATCCCGCTCACCCGCCATCCCGATATCGACCGGATCGCCTTTACAGGCGGGCCGGACACTGCGCGCCACGTGGTGCGCAACTCGGCCGAGAATTTCGCCGTCACCTCGCTCGAGCTGGGCGGCAAGTCGCCCGTGCTCGTCTTCGAGGATGCCGATCTCGACGGCGCGGCGAACGGGCTGATCGCGGGTAATTTCGGCGCGTCGGGACAAAGCTGCGTCGCCGGATCGCGCGGTCTGGTGCAGCGGACCGTTCTGAAGGACCTGATCGCGCGCATCATGGAGAAGGCGGGCGGCATCGTGATGGGCGATCCGCTCGAGCCTTCGACCCATGTCGGCCCGCTCTGCACCGCGGCGCAGATCGAGCGCATCGAGGAGGTGCTCGCCACGGCGCGCGGGCAGGGCGCGGTGGTTCATCTGGGCGGCGCGCGCGATCCGCGTGCGGGCAATTACATGCCGCCCACGCTCGTCGAATGCACCGATCCCGAGACCGAGACGCTGAAGGTCGAGATGTTCGGCCCGGTCATGTCGCTCCTGCCCTTCGACACCGAAGAGGAGGCGATCGCGCTGGCCAATGACACGCCCTTCGGCCTCGGCTCGGGCGTCTTCACGCAGAACCTCGCGCGCGCGCATCGTGTGTCGGCGCGGCTCAAGGCCGGCATCTGCTGGGTGAACACCTACCGCGCCGTCTCGCCCATCGCGCCTTTCGGCGGCTACGGGAAGTCCGGCTATGGCCGCGAGGCGGGGATCGACGCGATCCACGACTACACACGCACCAAGACGACCTGGATCAGCACATCGGACGCGCCGATGGCCAATCCCTTCGTCATGCGGTGAGGTTGCCAATCCGGCACGCGGTCTGCACCTTGGCATGACGCAAGGCAGGAGGGCGTTATGGAGAAGGTGGCACTCATTTCGGGTGGCAGCCGGGGGATCGGCGCGGAAATCGCCGTGCAGCTGGCGGATGCGGGCTGGCGCCTCTCGCTGGGGATGCGCCGCCCCGAGGACGCGGAGGCGCGCTGGGGCGCGCATCACGTCGCGCCCTATGATGCGATGGAGGCGAATGAGGCCGCCTGGGCCGAGGCGGCGCTCGATCACTACGGGCGCATCGACGCGGTGATCTGCTGCGCCGGGATCATCGAGCTGGGGGATGTGATCTCGCTCGGCGAGGCCGAGCAGACCGCGATGATGGAGGTCAACGTCAATTCGCCGCGCCGTCTCGTGCGCGCGGCGTGGGAGGCGCTCGGCCGATCGGGCGAGGGGCGGGTCATCATGCTCGCCTCGCTCTCGGGCAAGCGCGTCGCCTCGGCGGCGAGCGGCGCCTATTCGGTGTCGAAATTCGCCGCCGTCGCGCTGACCCACGGCATCCGGCAGGCCGGGTGGGACAAGGGCATTCGCGCCACCGCCATCTGTCCCAGCTTCGTCAACACCGACATGGCCGAAGCGATCACCGATTACCCGGCGAAGGACATGACGCAGCCCGAAGACGTGGCGCGCATGGTCCTGCTGGCGCTGAGCCTGCCCAACACCGCATCCGTCGCCGAAATGAGCGTATCCTGCAAGGCCGAGCCGAATTACTGAGCTATATCAGCGCCTCGCAGAATGTCTCGATGCGGTTCATGGCCTCCGTCAGCTCGGCCTCGGATGCGGCATAGCTGACGCGGAAAAAGGGACGCTGCCCGAAGGCCGCGCCATGCACGCAGGCGACGCCGCCCTCCTCGAGCAGGGCCATGACGAAATCCTCGTCCGTGCCGATGCGCCGGCCCTTGGGCGTCGTCTTGCCGAGAAACGCCTCGCAGGACGGGAACACATAGAAGGCGCCGGGCGGGGTGGGGCAGGTCATGCCGGGAATGGCGTTGAGGCGCCGGACCACCAGATCGCGGCGGCCTTGAAACACCTCCCGCTGGCGCGCGATCGCCTCCTGCGGGCCGGTCAGCGCCGCATGAGCCGCCCATTGGCAGGGCCGCGCGGCGCCGCTGGTCAGTTGGCCCTGAACCAGCCCCATCGCGTCGATGAGCGCCTGCGGCCCCGCCGCATAGCCGATGCGCCAGCCGGTCATGGCGTAGGCCTTGCTGACGCCGTTCATGGTGAGCGTGCGGTCCTTCATCGCGGGCGCGGCGGCGGCCATCGTGGCGAAGGGCACGCCGCCATAGATGAGATGCTCGTACATGTCGTCCGACAGAACCCAGACATCCGGGTGCCGCTCCAGCACCTCGGCCAGTCCGCGCAGGTCGTCGGCCGAATAGACCGCGCCCGAGGGATTTGACGGCGAGTTGAGGATGAGCCAGCGGGTCTTGCCGGTGAGTGCGGCCTCGAGCGCGGCGGGCGTGAGCAGGAAGCCGTCCTCCTCCCGCGTCGGCACAACCACCGGCACGGCGCCCGTCATCTCGACCTGCTGGGTGTAGCTGACCCAATAAGGCGCGGGCACGATCACCTCGTCGCCGGGATCGAGCGTCGCCAGCAGCGCGTTTGCGATCACCTGCTTGCCGCCGGTCGAGACGATGGTTTGCGAGGGCGCGTAGTCCAGCCCGTTCTCGCGCTTGAATTTCTCGGCGATGGCCTCGCGCAATTGCGGGATGCCGGGGATGGGCGTGTACTTCGTCTCGCCCCGCGCCACGGCCTCGGCGGCGGCGGTCTTGACGTGATCCGGCGTGTCGAAATCGGGCTCCCCGATCGAGAGCGAGATGATGTCATGGCCTTGGCCGCGCAGATCGCGCGCCTTTTGCGTGATGGCGATGGTCGCGGCGGGCTGGATGCGCGAGAGGGCGGTGGATTTGCGGAACTGGGTCATGTGCGGGCCTTTGGTGAGTTGCCCGAACCATCGGGCAGGCGCCCGCGAACTGCAAGCGGGTCAGGCGCCGAAGACGGACCAGCCGGTGAAATTCGCCAGGCGGTGCGCCGCTTCGGTCCCGACCTTGGAGTTGCCGTAATAATTGAGGCCGGGCGACCAGACCGCGATGGAGGCCTTGCCGGGCGCGATCATGAGGATGCCGCCGCCCACGCCGCTCTTGCCCGGAAGGCCGACGCGGAAGGCGAAATCGCCCGAGCCGTCGTAATGCCCGCAGGTCATCATCAGCGCGTTGATCCGCCGCGCGCGATCCGCCGAGATGAGGCGCGGCGCGCCCTCCAGCCCCGCGAGCATCCGGCCCGAGCGGGCGAGTTGTTCGGTCGTCATCGCGATGGCGCATTGATGCATGTAGGTGCCCAGGGTCATGTCGGGCTCGTTCAGCATGTTGCCGAAGGAATAGAGGTAATGCGCCAGCGCCGCGTTGCGGTGGCCCGTCGCCTCCTCCGAGGCGGCGACATGCCGGTCGATATAGATCTCCTCGTCCTCGGCGGCGTAGCGGATGAATTGCAAAAGCTCGGCCAGCGCCTCGCGCGGCGCGCGCTTGTCGAGAAGCGCGTCGGTGGTGACGATCGCGCCCGCGTTGATGAAGGGATTGCGCGGGCGGCCCTTTTCCTGCTCGAGAAGCGCGATGGAGTTGAAGGCGGTGCCCGATGGCTCGCGCCCCACACGTCCCCAGAGCGTGTCGCCGATGCGCCCGAGCGCGGCGGCGAGGGTGAAGACCTTGCTCACGCTCTGGATCGAAAAGGGCTTGTCATGCTGGCCCGCCGAGATCGTCCGCCCGTCCGCCATCGCCACGGAAATCGCGAATTGCGCAGGGTCCACCGCCGCGAGCTCGGGGATGTAATCGGCGGGCGCGCCCCAGTCGGCGGCGGTGCGCATATCCTCGTTGAGCGCGTGCAGGAAGTCCTGCAAGCCTTCGGGAAATGTCTCGCTCATGACGATTGCCTTCGAGGCGACGCCGTGGCGCGCCGCGCCGCTCTTTCGATCCTCTTGGCGGTCATCCGGTATCCTTCCCGGCGCGTGCCCTCAGGTGTTGAAGAGGAAGTGCAGCACGTCGCCATCCTTGACGATATAGGATTTTCCCTCGGCGCGCATCTTGCCCGCTTCCTTGGCCGCCTGCTCGCCGCCGAGGCGCACGAAATCGTCATAGGCGATGGTCTCGGCGCGGATGAAGCCGCGCTCGAAATCGCCGTGGATGACGCCCGCGGCCTTGGGCGCGGAGGTGCCTTCGCGGATCGTCCAGGCGCGCGCCTCCTTGGGGCCGACGGTGAAATAGGTCTCGAGATGCAAAAGCGCGTAGCCCGCCTTGATGAGACGGCTGAGGCCGGCTTCGTCGAGGCCCATCTCGCTCAGGAACATCTCGGCCTCCTCGGCGTCGAGCTGGCTGATCTCTTCCTCGATCTGGGCGCTGATGACGACATGGCTGTTGCCCTCGGCGGCCGCCATCTCGGCCACCTTGGCCGAGAGCGCGTTGCCTTCGGCGGCATCCGCCTCGCCCACGTTGCAGACATAAAGGACCGGCTTTGTCGTCAGAAGCTGGAGCATCTTCCACGCGCGGCGGTCTTCCTCGTCGACCTCCACGGTGCGCGCGGGCTTGCCGCTCTCGAGCGCGGCGAGGGCGGCGCGCAGAAGGCGCTCCTGCTGGACGGCCTCCTTGTCGCCGCCGCGCACCTTGCGGGTGATGTTCTGAAGGCGCTTTTCGATGCTGTCGATATCGGCCAGCATCAATTCGGTTTCGATGGTCTCGGCATCGGCCACCGGGTCGATCCGGTTCTCGACATGGGTGATGTCCCCGTCCTCGAAGCAGCGCAGCACATGCGCGATGGCATCGACCTCGCGGATATTGGCGAGGAACTGGTTGCCGAGACCCTCGCCCTTGCTCGCGCCCTTCACGAGGCCCGCGATATCGACGAAGGTCATGCGGGTCGGGATGATCTGCTTGGATTTCGCGATCTCGGCCAGCGTGTCGAGGCGCTTGTCCGGCACGGCCACGTCGCCCACATTCGGCTCGATCGTACAGAAGGGGAAGTTGGCCGCCTGCGCCGCCGCCGTGCGCGTCAGCGCGTTGAAAAGCGTCGATTTGCCCACGTTGGGCAGCCCGACGATACCCATTTTGAAACCCATGACGCCGCTCCTGATCCAGAATTCACGGCATCTATGGCACCCCGGCCTTCGAGGTCAAGCAGACCATTGATTTCCCCGCCTTCATGCGCCAAACCCGGATGCATCAATCAGAGGGACCACCATGAGCCGTATCGACGCCAAATTCGCCGAGTTGAAGTCCGCCGGGAAGAAGGCGTTCGTGGCCTATGTCATGGCGGGAGACCCCGATTTCGACACGTCGCTCGAGGTGGTCAAGGGTCTGCCGGGCGCGGGCGTCGACATCATCGAGCTGGGCCTGCCCTTCACCGATCCGATGGCCGATGGCGAGACGATCCAGCTCGCCGGTCAGCGCGCGCTCAAGGGCGGCATGACGCTGAAGCGCACGCTCGAGATGGCGCGCGAGTTCCGCAAGGGCGACGATGCAACGCCCATCGTGCTGATGGGCTATTACAATCCGATCTACAATCACGGCGTGGAGAAATTTCTCGTGGACGCCAAGGAGGCGGGCATCGACGGTCTGATCGTCGTTGACCTGCCCCCCGAGGAGGACGAGGAACTCTGCATTCCCGCGCAGGCGGCGGGGCTCAACTTCATCCGCCTCGCGACGCCCACCACCGATGACAAGCGCCTTCCCAAGGTCATGCAGAACACCTCGGGCTTCGTCTATTACGTCTCGATCACCGGCATCACCGGGGCCGCCGCCGCCGAGGCGGCCGATGTCGCGCCCGAGGTGGCCCGCATCAAGGCCGTCACCGATCTGCCCGTGATCGTCGGGTTCGGCATCCGCACGCCCGAGACATCGAAGGCCATCGCGGGTGTCGCGGACGGCGCCGTCGTCGGGTCCGCGATCGTGGCCAAGCTCGCGGCTGGCGACAGCCCCGCTGAGGTGCTGAGCTTCGTCAAGGGCCTCGCCGATGGCGCGCATTCGGCCTGACACATGCCCTCCGCCGCGATGACCTCGCCGCTCGGCACGCTCTGCGTGACCGAGGAGCATGGCGCGATCACCTCGCTTGCCTGGCATGACGCCTTTCTGCCCGAGCAGACGCCCCTCCTGCGCCGCGCGCTCGAGCAGCTCCGCGCCTATTTCGCGGGCGAGCTGACGGTGTTCGACCTGCCGACCCGCGTGAGCGGCAGCGCCTTTCAACGCGAGGTCTGCGCCGCCATCGCCGCCATTCCGCATGGCGAGACGCGCAGCTACGGCGATCTCGCCCGCGCCCTCAAGGCGCCCGCGCAGGCCATCGGCACCGGCTGCGGCGGCAATCCGATCCCGATCATCATCCCCTGCCACCGCGTGCTGGGCACGAACGGCCTCGGCGGCTTCTCCGGCAAGGGCGGGGTCGAGACGAAGGTCTGGCTGCTCAGGCACGAGGGCGCGGGCGGGCTTCTCATCTAGGGGCCCCGCGCATCGATTCCCGAGCCGCTATTCCCGGTCGCGGTGCCTATGTGGCTTCGGAACAATGCCTCGCGTGCATCACGATTGTTTCCTTTGGCGATCTAATTTTGGCCGCATTTCGCTGCCAGACCGTCCCTCGAACATTTGAAACGGTGGATGGCGACGATGGATTGGCTTGTCGGGTTTCTTTCTCAATCTTGGAATGCGGTCTTGGCCGCCGGTATGGGGCTTCTGACCCCGGCGGCGTTCTTCTTGTGCCTCGGATACATGGTCAAGCGCGGCGAGCTTTTCTCCGACATGCGCCGTGCGCTGCCGGAAACCGGCCTGAACATCCAGATCCTGCTGTTCAACCTCGTCTTCACATTGCCGGTCATCGTCCTCTCCGCGACGTTTCTGTCGAATTTCTGGCATTCCACGGGGCTGGTGCTTTTCTCGCCCGAAGAGTGGGAGGGATGGCCGGTCGCTCTGGTCGTTCTCGTCGCCATCGTGGTCGGGGATTTCGTCGGCTACTGGCGCCACCGGTTCGAGCATAACTCCTTCATGTGGCCCGCCCACGCAGTGCACCATTCCGATACCGAGATGACATGGCTCTCGCTCGAGCGGTTCCACCCGGTCAATCGTCTGACCACCTTCGCCATCGATTCGAGCGCGCTTCTGATCCTCGGCCTGCCGCCCTATGCGGTCGTCGCCAATTCGCTCGTGCGTCACTATTACGGCTATTTCATCCATGCCGATCTGCCCTGGACCTACGGCAAGTGGAATATCCTCTTCGTGTCGCCCGCCATGCATCGCTGGCACCATTCCGCGGACGAGGTCGCCTATGACAGCAACTTCGCCACCGTCTTCGGTCTGTGGGACTGGATCTTCGGCACGCATTACGTGCCCGGACCCTGCGACGGCCCCCTTGGCGTGTCGGACGACATCGGCCGCACACTCTGGTCGCAGTTCAGCTACGCCTTCCGCCCGAAAGCCTACAAACGGCTCTGGGGCAAGGCGCCGAGCCGGAACGTGACGCCGGCGGAATGACGCGGGGCGGAGGGGTGATCCGGCGGATCGCGCTAAGGCCAGCAGGAGTGATGACGCACCGGCAAAAGTAATGGTATCGAAGCGCATGACATCACCGTTTCATACCCGGTCGTGCCTTTGCCGTGACTTGAAGTCTCTGGGCGTCCGGCGAGGCGACGGGCTCTTCGTCCATGGCTCAATGCGCGCCATCGGCTCCGTCATCGGCGGCCCGCGCGTCGTCGTCGAGGCAATCCTGTCGTCGGTCGGAGAGGACGGGCTCGTCGGAATGCCCGGTTTTTCCTCCGATGCATCTTTCCCGGCCGATATGGACCGATCGAACGCGAGCCCCGAGCAGATTGCCCGGATCGAAGCCGCCGTTCCGGATTACCATGAACTGAAGTCTCCGACAGCCGGCATGGGGGTGATCGCAGAGACCTTCCGCACCTGGCCCGGCACGCGTCGAAGCAGCCATCCCACCGTATCCATATGTCTGAACGGACCGGATGCGGAGCGTCTCTTGGCCGAACATAGTCTGGCTTGGGCGACCGGGCCGCAAACACCGTTGGGAAAGTTGCGCGACTTTCCGAGGATGAAGATACTTCTGATCGGTGTCGGCTGGAACCGATGCTCGGCGCTTCACACGGCAGAGACCCTCGCGGATCATCGAAGAACGAAGACGCGGCGCTTCAAGTCCGAGGGAGCATGGATCGAGACACCGGATGTCGCCGACGACATGAACCGCCTCTTTCCTAAAGTCGGAGCCGCGTTCGAGGACGCGGGGCTCGCCTCACGCGGAGCCATCGGCGATGCCACGTGCATCATATGCGAGTACAAAAGCCTCGTCGAATTCGGGACCGAATGGATCGACACGGCGAATAGGACGAGCGGTGAGCTTACCTGAGGGTGGCGGCAGATCGCGTGTCGCCTCCGAGCTGAAGTGATGGCAAGCCCAGCCCTTATTCAGCGTCGCCCGCCGCGCCGCCTCTAGCCCGCTTTGCGCTCCGGCACGATCTGCTGGACGATCCCGGCGCTCAGCAGGTAGAGCGAGCTGAGCACGAGGCCCCAATAGGCCCAGTTCTCGGGATGGAAATCCACCCATGCGGCCCAGCCGGCGAAGAAGGTCCAGATGAAGATCATCGGCAGCGACACGGCGCGCCAGCGCTTGGTGCGCACGGGGTGCACGAATTTCAGCGGCAGGAACATCGCGACGGCGAGGATCGACACGATCCCGAGCGTGATCCAGAAGGGCGGCTCGGTCGCGAAGAGGACGAGCACCAGCATGTTCCAGCAGCCCGGAAAGCCGCGGAAGGACTTGTCCTCGGTCTTCATGCTCCGGTCGCAGAAATACATCGCGCTGGCGAAGGTGATGACGATGATCGCGGCCCAGCCCGTCCAGCCCGGCAGCAGCCCCGATTGGAAGAGGGCGAAGGCCGGGATGAAGGCGTAGGTGATGAAGTCGATGATCATGTCCAGAAGGTTGCCATCGAAGCGCGGCGCGTATGTGTCGACCTCGTATTTGCGCGCCAGAGGCCCGTCCGCACCGTCGACGGCGAAGGCCACGACGAGCCAGACGAACATCATGCCCCACTGCTCGTTCGCCGCCGCGAGCATTGCGAGCATCGCGAAAACGATGCCGGTCGCGGTGAAGAGATGAACGGAGAGGGCTTTGAGTTCGCGTGTCATGGCGTCCCTATAGGCGCAAAGGGCCGGGCGGGCAATCCGGCTTCGGCCGTTCAGGCCCTCGGATGCGCACGGGCATAGACTTCCATCAGGCGCGCGGTATCGACGCCGGTATAGGCCTGGGTGGTCGAAAGGCTCGCATGGCCCAGAAGCTCCTGGATGCTGCGCAGATCGCCCCCGGCATTCAGAAGATGCGTGGCGAAGCTGTGACGCATCGCGTGCGGCGTGGCCGAGGCGGGCAGGCCGAGCTGCGCGCGCACCCGCGCCATCGTGCCCTGGATCGCACGGGGCGCCAGCGCGCCGCCGCGCGCGCCCAGAAAGAGCGGGCCGTCCGCCTCGATCGGCAGGGGGCAGGAGCGCGCATAGGCCTCCACCGCCGCGACCGCGGCGGGCAGGACGGGCACGATGCGCTCCTTGCCACCCTTGCCGGTGATACGCAGCGATGTTCCCAAGGGCGCGTCCGCGCCCCTCAGAGACAGTGCCTCCGAGATGCGCAGCCCGCAGCCGTAGAGGAGCGTGATGACCGCCTGATCGCGCAGCGCGATCCAGGGCGTCAGCGATTGCAGCTCTGCCGTGTCGATCACCTGCCGCGCGGCATCGACGCTGAGCGGGCGCGGCAGCTTGCGCTGGAACTTGGGGCTGCGCGTGGCCAGGACGGCGGTCGGCTCGAAGCCCTCGCCCTCCGACAGCCAGCGGTAGAAGGATTTCACCGCCGAAAGCTTCCGCGCAAGGCTCCGCGCGCCCACGTCCTGCCCGCGCATATGCGCCATCCAGGCCCGCATGTCGGAGGTGGTGACAACGGCGAGCGCGCCCAGACCTTGCGGCGCGCCCTTGTGCTCGGTGAGGAAGGCGAGGAACTCGGCGACGTCGCCCCGATAGGCTGAGACCGTGTTGTCGGCCGCGCCGCGCAGGCTGCGCTGGTGATCCAGCCACAGCGCAAGCGCGTCGCGCGCGGCCGGGGAGATCACGACAGCCAGCGCCGCATGGCCCGCTCGAACACGCCCGCGAAGAAGGCCAGAAGGTCGGTGCCCTGCTGCGGCGTGAACTGATGCGGATCCTCGGCGCCGAGCACGAGCATGCCCGGCAGCCGGCCCGAGCCGAAATCGAGCCTCAGGCACGCTTCGGAGCGGATATGCGCCGCCGCCTCGCCATGCAGATCGCTCTCGCCGCCGCTGAGCTGGCGCAAGGTGACGGGGCGCTCGCCGCTGCGGCCGTTCGAGATGTAGCGCGCCACGAATCCCGGCTCGGCCACCGAAAGAACGTCGCCGAGGCGCTGCACGGCGGGATCGTCGCCCTCCTGCACGGATTCGAGGATGAGCCGCACCGAGGAGACACGCAGGATATCGGCCACTTCGCCGCCGAGATTATGGAGGAAATCCTCGAATTCGGTCGGATCGAGCATGCGCAGGATGGCGCGGTGCACCTGGTTGGTCCCGGCGAGATTGTCGTAGGCGGCGGCGATCACGCTGCGATGCGTGTCCTCCAGCCGGTCGAGCCGCGCCTCGAGCCGGTCCATCGCGATGCCCCGCAGATCGACGATATTGCCGCCCATCGCCCGCTCGTTCGCGGCGATCAGCGCATGCATCAGATCCTTGTCCTCGAGAATGACGTCGGGTTGGCTGATGATCCGCTCGCGCAGGTGATCGTCCATCTTGGGATTGCTGCTCATGCTCATGCTCGTTTCTTGGTTTTGGGGACTTGTAACATGGGGTTCGCGAGAAATCTTCACCTGATTTCGGAACGCCGCGGAAAAATCCGGGCGCGTGGCCTCATGGGGCAGATTTTTAGTTCCAAGAGATTGGCACGTCACCCACGACTTGACCGAACCTGTTTTCTCTATGCCAGCGCAAATTTTCAGGGTGCGGTGCATGTAGGGGATTAGATGGCTTCAAAAGTTTGCCATTATGCCTTAGCAGGCGCTGGACCACATCGGCCGGAACCTTGTTGTGCGACACGAGTATCGTTTCACAATCATCTGCAATCGACACAAGACCTCTGTCGAACATCCAGTGCAGCGTTCCAGAGAGTGCCAAGCCATTCCTGACGGAATCTGTCCCTTTCTCTTCGACTGGGCGAATGTGCGCGGCTTGGACCTCAGGTCGACCACCTCCGTTCTTGAGCTTTAAGCCTGACATGGCACACCGATTGTCATATGCTTCTCGGACTGAGCGCCGAAAAGCAATGTCGCGGTAAGGACGTCTCGTTAGACGTTCTAACACGGGGCGCTCGAATGTAAGCATCTCCTCCTTGAAGCCTGGTAGAGAAGGACTGTACCGGTTCTCCTCCTGTTGTTCCAAGTTCGGCGGGAGGCCAATGTTAACAATACGCGCAAAATCGGCTTCCGATAACCTTCTTACGGCCTGTTGAACGATTCCGCCTTTTTTGGGGGTTCCATCAGGTGCTATTAGAGATGTCTCAAATGGCGTACCGTTTGAGAGCCTGGGAACAAAAGTGTCGAATGCAAGAAAGCTACCGGGCGATATCAGAGCAAGAAAACGTCCCGCGGATTTCGGTTTCGGTATAATCTGCTCAATCTTGGCAACTGCGAAATATCCGCGCGGACCGGCCTTTACCGGTTCGTAATACACGATCCAGTCACCAACCGCTTCGTTCATTGCTTTCAGGTAAATTGATGGAAAATCGTAAACCAAATCAGGTTCATCCTCATAAATTGAGTCTGCTTTGTGCAAGAGAACCAGCTTAGTCATGGTGGCAGGAAATCTGTTTCCTATGGTAAGGCAAGCCACTTTTTCTGTGGGACGCCAAATAAGAAAAATTGTAACAACGATCGGCTATGGGTAGATACGTAAATGGTGGATACAACGTTTCGTCCGCCATTACACATGTACCCTACGCCGCCAGATATGCCCAGTAGCAGAACATGAGGACAAGAACGATCACGATCTGGGCGACCATGGCCTTGATGAGGAATTTCGAGCGTTTCAGGTCGTCTTCGACGTCGATCTTTTTCATGGTGCTCCCCTTTTTATCGCGCCAGACAAGACAACGGCTGCGCGGCCCATAAAGATCCGTGGATCGCCCTGCGGCGGACGCCCCCCCTTCTTCTTGCCGAAAAATATCCTCGGGGGGTCCGGGGGCCGACAGCCCCCGGCGCTCTCCATCTCAGACGATCTTCTGACCCGTCTTGGCCCAATCCTTCATGAACTGGTCGAGGCCCGCGTCGGTCAGCGGGTGGTCGGCCATCTTCTTGATGACGGCGGGCGGTGCGGTCATCACATCGGCGCCGATCATCGCCGATTGGTAGGCGTGATTCACCGTGCGGATCGACGCCGCGAGGATCTGCGTCTCGTAGCCGTAATTGTCGTAGACCTGGCGGATGTCCGAGATCAGCTCCATCCCGTCGAGGTTGATGTCGTCGAGCCGCCCGATGAAGGGCGAGATGAAGGTCGCGCCCGCCTTGGCGGCGAGCAGCGCCTGATTGGCCGAGAAGCAGAGCGTCACGTTGACCATGTTGCCCTCGTCCGAGAGCACCTTGCACGCCTTGAGGCCCGCCCAGGTCAGCGGCACCTTGACCGCGATATTGCCCGCGATCTGCGCCAGCTTGCGGCCCTCGGCGATCATCTCGTCGGCTTCCAGCGCGACGACTTCGGCGCTCACGGGGCCCGAGACCATCTCGGCGATCTCCTTGGTGACTTCCAGAATGTCGCGGCCCGAATTCAGGATCAGCGACGGGTTGGTGGTGACGCCGTCGACCATACCGAGGTCATTGAGCTCGGCGATCTGATCGACTTCGGCGGTATCGACGAAAAATTTCATGGCGGCAGCCCTATCTGATGGATTGGAGTTTCTGGGACCATCGTCTATCCCATGCATGACCCCCGTGAAACCCCTCAAAGGAGCCCCGCGCGTGTGACCGCCGGTCCTGATTTCTTCGATGCGGGCGCGCTGGTCGGCGTGCTGACGGCGCAGCCTCTGGACCGCGTGCTGGATTACCGCGCGCCCGAGGGCGGCTGCCATGTCGGCGCCTTCGTCGAGGTGCCGCTGGGGCCGCGCAAGGTTCTGGGCGCCGTGATGGGGCCGGGCGAGGGGGGGTATGATCTCGCCAAGGTGCGCAGCGTGATCCGCGTGCTCGATGTGGCGCCGATGGCGCCCGAGATGCGGACGTTCCTGCAAAAGGCCGGCGATTACACCCTGACGCCGATGAGCGCGATGCTGCGCCTCGCCACCCGCGCGCCGGGGCTGGGCGATCCTCCGTCGATGCGCAAGGTCTATCGTTTGGGCTATTCCGAGCCGAGCCGCCTGACCGAGGCGCGCCAGCGCGTGCTCGACGTGCTGGAGGGGCAGGCCGATCAGGCGTTCACACTCAAGGAGCTATCGGACGAGGCGGGCGTGACGTCCTCGGTCGTCAAGGGGCTGGTGAAGCAGGGCGCCGTGGACGAGGTCGACATGCCGCGCGATACGCCCTATCGCCGCCTCGATCCCGGCCACGCCGCGAAGGAGCTGACCGAGGATCAGTGCGCCTGCGCCGCCGCGCTCGATACCGCGATCCGCGCGGGCGGCTACGGCACGACGCTTTTGCGGGGCGTCACCGGATCGGGCAAGACCGAGGTCTATCTCGAGGCCGTGGCCAGCACCTTGCGCGCGGGGCGGCAGGCGCTGGTGCTCTTGCCGGAGATCGCGCTGACGGCCGAGTTTCTCACCCGCGTTCAGGCGCGCTTCGGCGCCAAGCCCGCCGAGTGGCATTCGGGCGTGACCATGACCGAGCGGCGCCGCTGCTGGCGCATGGTGGGCGAGGGCGGCGCGCAACTGGTTGTCGGCGCGCGCTCGGCCCTCTTCTTGCCCTTCCGCGACCTTGGTTTGATCGTCGTCGACGAGGAGCATGACAGCTCCTACAAGCAGGAGGACGGCGTTCTCTACAATGCCCGCGACATGGCGGTGCTGCGCGCCTCCATCTGCGGCGCGCAGGTCGTGCTGGCCTCCGCCACGCCCAGCCTCGAGACATGGGTGAATGCCGAGGCGGGCAAGTACACGCGGCTCGATCTCGGGGCCCGCTTCGGCGCCGCCGTCATGCCGGAGCTGCGTGCCATCGACATGCGCGGCGAAGACCTGCCCGGCAATCGCTGGATCTCGCCCACGATGCAGGCGGCGGTGGCGCAGCGGATCGAGCGGGGGGAGCAGTCGCTCCTGTTCATCAACCGGCGCGGCTATGCGCCCGTTACCATCTGCCGGGCCTGCGGTCATCAAGTGGGCTGCGATCATTGCGACGCGCGCATGGTCGAGCACCGGTTTCAGAAACGCCTGATTTGCCATCAATGCGGCGGGACGAAGCCGATGCCCGAGAAATGCCCCGCCTGCGAGGTGGAGGGCAAGATGGCCCCCGTCGGCCCCGGTGTGGAGCGGCTGGGCGAGGAGGCGGCGGCGCTCTTCCCCGAGGCGCGCGTCGCCACGCTCAGCAGCGACATGTTCGCCAGCGCGCGGGCTTTGAAAGAACAGATCCGCGCCATCGCGGCGGGCGAGGCCGATATCATCATCGGCACGCAGCTTGTCGCCAAGGGGCACAATTTCCCGCTGCTGACGCTGGTCGGCGTGATCGACGCGGATCTCGGCCTGCAAGGCTCGGACCTGCGCGCGGCGGAGCGCACCTTTCAGCTCATGCGGCAGGTCGCGGGCCGGGCGGGGCGCGCCGAGAAACCCGGCACGGCGATGCTCCAGACGTTCCAGCCCGAGCATCCGGTGATCCGCGCGATCCTCACGGGGGACGAGGAAGGCTTCTGGCGCGCCGAGGCCGAGGAGCGCCGCCACGCGGGCGTGCCGCCCTTCGGGCGCATGGCGGGGATCATCCTCAGCTCGCCCGACATGCAGGAGGCCTTCGACGTGGGCACGCATCTGGCGCGCACCGATGCGCCCTTGCGCCAGATCGGCGCGCAGGTTTTCGGCCCCGCGCCCGCGCCCATCGCCCGCGTGCGGGGCCGCCACCGCGTGCGCCTTCTGGTCAAGGCGCCGAAGGGCGCCGCGCTCCAACCCGCGCTCGCGCAATGGATCGGCGCGCTGAAACTGCCGAACTCGCTCCGCCTCAGCGTCGATATCGACCCGCAGAGCTTTTACTAGGGGCGGATTATCGCGCCGCTTCGAGCCGGTTCAAGGCGCCTTCGACATCGCGGAAATCGAGCGCTCCGATTTCTTCGGGATCGCGCGTCCACCACTCTGCGGCGAGCAGTCGGGCGACGGTCGCCTCGTCGAAGCGGTAGCGATGCAGGCGCGCGGGCGCGCCGACGACGACGGCGTAGGGCGGCACATCCTCGGTCACCACGGCGCCGCCGCCGATGATGGCGCCATGACCGATGGAGACGCCTCCGAACACGATGGCGAGCGATCCGATCCAGACGTCCGAGCCGATGACGACAGGGCGATACTGCTCGAAGGGCTGTTGCGCGAAAAGATCGCGCTCGTTCGGGAAGTGCCGCTCGATGGCGAAGGCCACCGGGCTCGAGGTCAGCCAGTCGTCGGGATGCGTCGGCGCGCCGATCTCGCAGCCCTTGCCGATGGAGCAGTAGCGCCCCACCGAAGTGCCGGGGAAAAGCGTCGTGCGGTCGTTGATGAAGGTGAAACGGCCGATGCTGCACTTCTCGCGCACACGGCAGGCACCGAAAAAGCGGACCGGTGCCTCCAGAACCGCGTCGGCCTCGATGAACGTCTTCTTGGGAATGTAGGTCTTCACCACCTGTCCTTTCGGGTATCCCGGCCGCATGCACCGGCCCGGCGCCTGAGCGCGTCCGGCCGCCGCCCCATGGCACTCTAGGCGATTATCCCCGGAGTGCCATCCCGGCCCGCACCGCGCCGCGACCTCCCCAGCGCTTGCATATTCCCCTCGCCAAGCCACGCGGCCGGGCGTAAACCCCTTTCATGACACGCCTCGTTCGCCTTGCCGATGCCCGTGACCTGCCCTTCTGGCGGCGTCCGATCACGCTCCTCTTCCTCATGGCGGCGGCGATGCCGATCGCCTTCGCGACATGGTCGGCGCTGCTCAACAACTTCGTGGTCGAGGTCGCGCAGTTCGACGGCCAGGATATCGGCTGGCTGCACACGGTGCGCGAGATACCGGGCTTTTTCGCCATCGGGGTTATCGCCATCATCATCTTCATGCGCGAGCAGGTGTTGGCGCTCGTCTCGCTGATCCTTCTGGGCGTCGCCACCGCGATCACGGCCCATTTTCCGACGATGGGCGGCATCCTGACCGTCACGATGCTCAGCTCCATCGGCTTTCACTATTACGAGACGGTGAACCAGTCGCTGCAACTGCAATGGCTCGACCGGCTGCGCGCGCCGCAGATGCTGGGCTGGCTGCTGGCGGCGGGCTCGGGTGCGACGCTCGTCTGCTATGGCCTCATCGTACTGCTCTGGGAGCCGCTGGGCCTGACCTATACGATTGTCTACATGCTCTCTGGCGGGATCACGGCGGCCATCGCGCTCTTCGCGCTCGTCGCCTATCCGCAGTTCGAGGCCCCCAATCCGCAGATCAAGAAGATGATCCTGCGCAAGCGCTACTGGCTCTATTACGCGCTGCAATTCATGTCGGGCGCGCGGCGTCAGATCTTCGTCGTCTTCGCGGGGTTCATGATGGTCGAGAAGTTCGGCTTCGCCGTGCACGAGGTGACCGCGCTCTTTCTCATCAATCTCGTGGCGAACATGATCTTCGCGCCGATGATGGGCGCCGCCGTGTCGCGCTATGGCGAGCGGCGCACCCTGATTTTCGAATATGCCGGGCTGATGATGGTCTTTCTCGCCTATGGCGGCATCTACATGTTCGGCTGGGGCGTGGTGCTGGCCGCGACGCTCTATGTTGTGGATCACATCCTTTTCGCGCTCGCGCTGGCGCTCAAGACCTATTTCCAGAAGATCGCCGATCCGGGCGATATCGCGCCCACCGCCGCCGTCGCCTTCACGATCAACCACATCGCGGCGGTGTTCCTGCCCGCGCTTCTGGGCGCGCTCTGGCTGATCTCGCCCGCGGCGGTCTTCGGGCTGGCCGCTGGCATGGCGGGCATATCGCTGCTATTGGCGCTCCTGATCCCGCGCCATCCCGCGCCCGGACACGAGACGGTGCTGACGCGGCTCGTGGCGGCGCCGGCCGAATAACCCACCGAGAGGCCCCCATGCCGACCTATACCGCCCTCACCACCCTCACCGGACAGACCAGCGCCGAGGCCCTTGCCGATGCGCTCGACGATCTCGATCCCGCGCCGATGGGAGTCGGCACGTTCGAGGTCGAGGATGGCAGCGGCACCTGGGAGGTCGGCGGTTATTTCGAGGAGGCGCCCGATGTGATCGGCCTCGCGCTTCTGGCCGAGGTGCATGGCGCGCGTCCCTTCGCCATCTCCGAAGTGCCGGAAACCGACTGGGTCGCCCATGTGAAGCGCGAGCTGACGCCTGTCGTCGCGGGCCGCTTCTTCGTCTACGGCAGTCATGATGCCGACAAGGTACCCGAAAAGGCCGAGCCGCTCCTCATCGAGGCCGCGATGGCCTTCGGCACCGGGCATCACGGCACCACCCAGGGATGCCTGCGCGCGCTCGACCGTCTGGCCGAGGCGGGCGCGCCGCACCGCTCGGTCGTCGATATCGGATGCGGCACGGCGGTGCTTGCCATGGGCGCCGCGCGCGTCTGGCCGGGCACCATGCTGGCCAGCGATATCGATCCGGTGGCAGTGGACGTGGCGCGGGTCAATGTCGCGGCGAACGATCTCGAGGGGCGGGTGCGCTGCATCGTGGCCACCGGGCTCGACCATCCCGATCTCGCGGCGGCGGCGCCGTTCGATCTGGTCTTCGCCAATATCCTCAAGGGCCCGCTGATCGACCTCGCCCCCGGGATGACAGCGGCGATGGCGCCGGGCGGCCATGCGATTCTCTCGGGCATCCTGAACGAGCAGGCGGAGGAGGTGATCGAGGTTTATCAGCGCTGCGGAAACAGTCTTGTGCACCGCGAGGTCATTGGTGACTGGACAACGCTCACCTTGCAGAAAATTGTCTGAAAAGGCGCTCAATAACAGCGGAAATGAGGCGGTTGCCCCAGAATTGCCACAATTCGCCCCTAGTTTGACCATGTGATCTGGCGGGGGCCGGAAAACTTGGATGCTGCCAATGTCGAGCACTTCGCAATTCAATTCTCAGGACGGGTTCAACGCCCGTCTCAAGAAGCTCCGCAAGTCCCACACCCGCATGGCGCGCGGCTACAACGCGACCGTCGGACGTGACGGGCTGATCGTCTTCCGCCCGCGTCCGCGCCGCCGGGGACTTCCGCTGCGGGGCATCGCGCTGACCATCGCGGCCTTCTTCGCCTTCAAGGTTCTCGTTCTGCTCAATTTGGGCGAGCCGAGCTATCAGGCGCGCGCGGCCGAACTCGCCGCCGGCACCGCCGTCGAGCAGGCGGGCGCATGGCTCATGCAGATCGATCCCTTCACGCGCCTGATCGCGCAGCAGATCGCCCCGCTGATCTGAGGCATCATCCGGGCGCGCGCGGCGGAACCCCGCCCGCGCAGCCGCAATCCCTCCGCGTTTCTCTCATTCGTAACGAGTGCTTTGGTTTCTCTCTCGAAAAGCCCCCCGGCCAGCACGGCGCGGGGGTTTTTCTATCGAAACGCGCGCATCCGGTAAGAAAAAGCGCGCCCTCTTCCAAGGACGCGCGACCGGGCTTCGTTCAGAAGCCTTTCGTGCGGGCTGTGCCTCAGCGCAGCTTGAAATTCGCGACGTCGCCGCGGGTCAGGCCGATGTCTTCCAGCTCGCGGTCCGACAGGGCCGACAGGGCCTTGCGGGTGATGCGGGCGTCGTTCCATGCGGTGAAGCCGGCGACGAGGCGGGCGACGCCGAGGCCGAACGCGTTGGTGCCGAGATGGGTGGCGCGGGTGGTGTCGATGACGGACATGTCGATTTCCTCAAGAATTATGTGACCCCGCATATTGCGCGGATCTTGTGACTGGTGCCCGAAGCCGTATGGCCCCGGATGCTGCGCTGCAGATAGAGACGCCCGTCTCCTCTGGCAATATCGGCTCTTGCATAGTCCCCATGCGCTCCGCGCATAGGTCCATGGGCGCTTCCTAGCCCCTTGTTGCAAAGGTTCGGTGACGGATCGACGACTTTCGCGTGAAATGGTGCTGCGGCGCAGCATCCGCGTGATGCCGGGACCCGCCGGAGCGGCATCCCGCCCAAAACGCTTGGCCCGCGTTCCCGTTTCGTGCTATGGCTCGGAAAACCCGCCAGAAGGCGGCAGCGACACGCCGCAGAGGCACGGCAGGCAGGGGCAGGATATCATGCGGGTTCTTGGAATCGATCCGGGGCTTCGAAACCTCGGCTGGGGCGTCATCGACGTGGACGGCAGCCGGCTGAGCCATGTCGCCAACGGCACCTTGCACTCCATCGGAGAGGACATGCCGCGCCGCCTTCTGTCTCTTTTCGAGCAATTGCGCGAAATCCTCAGGCTCTATGTGCCCGACACGGCGGCGGTCGAGCAGACCTTCGTGAACAAGGACGGCGCGGGCACCCTCAAGCTCGGGCAGGCGCGCGGCATCGCGGTGCTCGCCCCCGCCGAGTTCGGGATCGAGGTGGGCGAATACGCACCCAACAAGGTCAAGAAGACGGTGGTCGGTGTCGGCCACGCGAGCAAGGACCAGATCGCGCATATGGTGAAGATGCAGCTTCCGGGCGCTGTGCTGACCGGCCCCGACGCGGCCGACGCATTGGCCATCGCGATATGCCACGCGCATCACGCCACCAGCCGCACCCGCATCGAGAAGGCGCTGGCATGATCGGGCGCATCGCGGGCCGCATCGACTATCGCGCCGCCGATCACGTTCTGATCGACGTGCGCGGGGTGGGCTATCTCGTCTTCTGCTCGGAGCGCACGATGCAGGCGCTGCCGCGCGTGGGCGAGCATGCGGCGCTCTACACCGACCTTCTGGTGCGCGAGGACATCCTTCAGCTTTTCGGCTTCACCACGCTGGTCGAGAAGGAATGGCATCGCCTGTTGATGAGCGTTCAGGGTGTCGGCGCCAAGGCGTCGCTCGCCATCCTCGGCGCGCTCGGGCCCGACGGCATCGGGCGGGCCATCGCGCTCGGGGACTGGAATGCGGTCAAGGCAGCCAGGGGCATCGGCCCCAAGACGGCGCAGCGCGTCGTGAACGAGCTGAAGGACAAGGCGCCCGAGGTGATGGCGATGGGCGCCGGCCCCGCGCCCACGCCCGCCGAGATGGACGGCGAGGTGATCGAGGCCGCCGCCCCCGCCGCGGCCACGCCCGCGCCCGCGGGCCCCGGCCCGCAGGCCGAGGCGCTCTCGGCGCTCACCAATCTGGGCTACGCGCCGGGCGAGGCAGCGGGCGCCGTCGCGCAGGCGGCAGGCGAGAGCGAAGGCGCGGGCACCGCCGATCTCATCCGCGCCGCTCTGAAGCTGCTGGCACCCAAGGGCTGAGCGGATGAGCGAGCCCGACCCCACATTGCGCCCCGAGAAACTGGCCGAGGACGAGGGCCGCAGCCTGCGCCCGCAGGCGCTGGGCGAATTCATCGGACAGGCCGAGGCGCGCGCCAACCTGCGCGTCTTCATCGCCTCCGCGCGACAGCGCGGCGAGGCGATGGACCACACGCTCTTTCATGGGCCGCCCGGCCTCGGCAAGACGACGCTCGCGCAGATCATGGCGCGCGAGCTGGGTGTGGGCTTTCGCATGACCTCGGGGCCGGTGCTCGCCAAGGCGGGCGATCTTGCCGCGATCCTCACCAATCTCGAGGCGCGTGACGTTCTGTTCATCGACGAGATCCACCGCCTCAACCCGGCGGTCGAGGAAGTGCTCTATCCCGCGCTCGAGGATTTCGAGCTCGATCTCGTCATCGGCGAAGGCCCCGCCGCGCGCACCGTCCGGATCGAGCTTCAGCCCTTCACGCTGGTTGGGGCCACAACGCGGCTCGGCCTTTTGACGACGCCGCTGCGCGACCGCTTCGGCATTCCGACGCGGCTGCAATTCTACACCGAGGACGAATTGCACGAGATCGTCGCGCGCAATGCCAAGCTGCTGAACATCCCCTGCGTGCCGGACGGCGCCCGCGAGATCGCGCGCCGCGCGCGCGGCACGCCGCGCATCGCGGGGCGGCTTCTCAGGCGCGTGGTGGATTTCGCGCTCATCGACGGCGACGGCACGATCACCCGCGATCTGGCCGACAGCGCGCTGACCCGGCTCGGCGTCGATCACCTGGGCCTCGATGCCGCCGACCGGCGCTATCTCACGCTCATCGCCGAGGCCTATCAGGGCGGCCCCGTCGGTATCGAGACGCTGAGCGCGGCGCTGTCGGAATCGCGCGATGCGCTCGAAGAGGTAATCGAGCCCTATCTGCTTCAGCGCGGCCTCATCCAGCGGACACCGCGCGGGCGGATGCTGACGCAAGGCGCTTGGTCGCATCTGGGCCTCGCGCCGCCGCGCGCGCCCGGACAGGGCGATCTCTTCTGAACGTACCGCGCGGGCCGGGGCTTTTTCTTGGTAAAAATACCCGATCGCCCCGCCGGCGAGGGTTCCGGGCGCGCGAAGGCTGGGCTAGAACGGCGCCGGATCGAGGCCGGAGGCAGTAATGACACCCGAAGAGATCGAAGCGCATTTCACCCGGTCGGACGGCAGCTATCTTTGCGCGCGCTGGGGGCGGCCCATCACGCCGGTGGTGTTCGGCGTCGACGACGCGACGCTCTCGGTCGTCAAGGGCGCCTTCGAGGCGGTAGCGCAGATGGCCGGTCACGAAATGGTCGAGACCGACCCCGAGCTGGGCGCGAACCTCATGGTCTTCTTCTTCCGCGAATGGGAAGAGCTGCTGGAGCTGCCCGATCTGGGGCGGATGATCCCCGATCTCGAGCCTCTGGTCGCGCGTCTCGTGGCGGCGGAGGCCAATCAGTACCGCGTTTTCCGCTTCGAGCCCGATGGCGCGATCAAGGCGGCCTTCGTCTTTCTGCGCATGGACGCGCATCTGAGCGACGTGCCCGCCGAAACGCTGGCGCTGAGCCAGGCGGTGCAGACGATCCTTCTGTGGTCCGACACGGCCTTTCAGGAGCGCTCCCCGCTCGCGCTGCTGCCGGGGCAGGAGGGGGCGATGCTCCGCGTCGAGATCGGGCAACTCGTGCGGGCCGCCTATGACCCGGTCCTGCCGCGCGCGGCCAGCGATCCCGCCCATGCGCTGCGTCTCTCGGCGCGGATGGCCGTGCGCAGCTCGTAACGGGAGGCGCAAAGGGCTTGCCGCTGCCGCACTTCGCGCGTTAAATCTCCATATCTTGGGGGGGATTTCATGCGCCATACCAGTCATGGCATGTGCCGGCTGCTGATCGCCGCCGCGCTTCTGACGTGGAGCGGGGCCGCGCGCGCCGAGGGCGCGGCGGATCTCTGCGCGGGCGGGGATGCGCTCTACGAGGTGCGTCCGGGCGATACGCTCTCGCTCATCGCCGAGCGGGTCTACGGCGAGGCGAGCCGCTGGTCGCAGATCGACGCGGCCAATCCGGAGCTGGGCGGCGGCGCGGATATCGCGGTGGGCATGACGCTGGTCCTGCCCTGCGCCGGAGAGGCCCCGCGCGCCGCGCCCGCCGGGGACGGCGCGATTTCCCTTCTGGGCGCGGGCGATTTCGCGCCCTTCACCGGGCGCGATCTGCCCGGCGGCGGCATGCTGACCGAGATCGCGCTGAGCGCGCTCGGCGCGGGCGCGCCCGATCGGGCGGCGGACATAATCTGGATCGAGGACCGCGCCGCGCATCTTGACCCGCTCCTCTCCGGGGGGCTGATGGATCTCGGCCTCGGCTGGACGCGCCCCGATTGCAATGCGGATCCGGGCGCGGCGATCTGCGCGGATTTCCTCTTTTCCAAGCCGCTTTTCGAGATGCTGATGGTGCTTTTCGTGCGCGAGGGAGAGGCCGAACGCTTTCGCGGCGAGCCGGGTGGAATGGTGCTTTGCCGCCCGCGCGGCTTCGGCACGCATGATCTCGACCGCCCGGACCGGCGCTGGATCGCGGAGGGGCGCATCGTCCTGCGCCAACCCGGCTCGCTCGCCGCCTGTTTTCGCCACCTCTTGCAGGGCGAAGTGGATGCCGTCGCGGTCGATGAATTTTCGGGCCGCGCGGCGCTGCGCGAGGCCGGGCTGGCTGGGCAAGTCTCCGCGCTGACGGACCGGCCCCTGTCGATCGAGCGTCTGCACCTCGTCGCGGCACGCGGCGCTCCCGGCGCGGAGGGGTTGATAGCGGCCTTCGATGCCGGTCTTGACCGTATCCGTACGGATGGCCGCTATCAGCAGATCCTCGATGCGCATCTGGGACGGTTCTGGGGGGCAGGGCATTGAGCGCGCGCGGCACGGTCCTCGCGCTGCTCGCCGCGTGGGCCGCCGTCCCGGCGCTGGCGGAGGGGCCTTGCGGCGCGACGTACCGTGTGCAGGCGGGCGACACGCTCGAGAGCGTCGCCGCGCGCCATTTCGGCGCCGGCGCGGACTGGGCGCCGCTCTACTACGCCAATCTCGCCGCCTTGCCGCCGACGGACGGCGCCGCCGAGATCGCGGCGGGCACCGAGCTTTACATTCCCTGCCCGCCGGGCGCGGCGCCCGCCTCGCCCAAGGTGCTGGAACCGGGAGAGGCGGATATCACCCTCGTCGTCGCGGACGGGCATGGCCCGCTCGCGGACCGCACTTGGCCGGGTGGCGGCATGGGGACGGCACTCCTCGTCTCGGCGCTCGCGGTGGCGCCCGATCCGCTGAGCCACCGCATGCGGTGGGCGGAGGCGGGGGCGGGCGCGCTGGACGGCGCGGGCGACATCCGCTTTCCGGTGATCGCGCCCGATTGCAGCGCCGAGGGCGCGCGCGAGATTTGCGATGCGTGGCATTTTTCCGATCCGGTCTTCGAGTTGCCGATGATGCTCTTCGCGGCGACCGGAGGCGCGCTCGCTCAGGTCGGAGCGGAGGAGATCGACGGGCGGCGCATCTGCCGGCCCGAGGGTGCGCCGGTCGATGATCTTGACCGCGCCGGCCGGCGCTGGATCAGCGAGGGGCGTATCACGCTCCTGCGCGCGCCGAGCGCCGAGGCCTGTCTCGAGATGGTGGTCGAAGGCGCGGCGGACGCGGCGGGCCTCGATCTCTATCTCGGCGCCGCACGCATCGCCGCGATGGGGCTTCAGGGCCGCGTCGCGCCGCTCGAGCCGCCGCTCTCGCGCGAGACGCTGCGCGCCGCCGTGCCGCGCGGCAACTGGCGCGGCACGACCCTCATCTGGCGGCTGAATGCGGGGCTGGAGCGGCTTCGCGCGTCGGGGCAGCGGGACGATATCGTGGCGCAGCACATGCGCCGACTGGCCGAACGGCTGCGCTGAGACGCGCCTCGAATGAGAGGAGTACTTATGAAACCCACCCGCATCGCGCCCGGCCCGCGCATGAGTCAGGCCGTCAGCCATGGCGGCATCGTCTGGCTCTCGGGCCAGATCGGCGCGCCCGAGGGCGATCTCGAGGCGCAGACGCGCGAGTGTCTCGCCAAGGTCGAGGCGCTGCTGGAGCAGGCCGGATCGGCCAAGACGCATATCATCAAGATGGAGATCTGGCTGGCGGACCTGGCCGATTTCGACGCCATGAACCGGATCTACGAGGCGTGGCTCGACACCGAAAACCCACCCGCGCGCGCCACCTGCGAGGCGCGCGTGCGCGCCGATGGCACATTGATCGAGATCGTCGCGACGGCCGCGCTGCTCTGAAATTTCATTTACAAACAGTCTTGACGGTTTGTTGCCTTGGAGCGCAGTCTTGACCTCATGAGGGTGGCGCGCGGCCCATGCCGTTTGGTGCACGCCTTCCAACAGGGAGATCAGGATGAAAACGATTCGCTACATCATTAAGGGTGCCGCGCTTGCCGGTGCCACCACACTGGCGCCGCTGGCCGCGAGCGCCGAGATCAACTTCATCGCCAATTCCTTCTACGGCTCCGAGACGCCCTTCACCAAATGGGGCTATGTCGATTGGGCCGAGAACGTGAAGGAGATGTCGGGCGGCGAGCTGGTGCCCGAAGTCTTCACCGGCTCGGTTCTGCTGGCGCCGCGCGCCAATCTTCAGGGCATCCGCGACAACGTGGTTCAGGTCGCGCACCATGCCGCCGTCTACACGCCCTCCGAGCTGCCCGTCGCCAATGCCGTGCAGGAGCTGGGCTTCAACTACTCCGACCCGCTGGTCGCGATCTTCGCCGTCGCCGATTTCAGCATGCATAACGAGACGCAGCTCGCCGAGTGGAAGGACAAGGGGGTCGTCTATCTCGGGGCATATGCCACGCCGCCCTATCTGCTCTTCTGCCGCGAGCCCATTCGCAACCTCGCCGAACTCAAGGGCAAGCGTATTCGGACGGCGGGATCCACGGTCTCGCTCTGGGTCGAGGCGGCGGGAGGCATTCCCGTCAACGTTCCCTCCTCCGAGATGTATACCGGCCTCGAGCGCGGCACGCTCGATTGCGCATCGAACGCGGGCAACGATCTCATCGACCGCTCGCTCTGGGAAGTGGCCGAGCACACGACGCTTCTGCCGACCGGCATGTACTGGTCCGGGCCGCAATGGGGCGTGAACCCGGGCTTCTGGGCCTCGCTCACGCCCGAGCAGCGCAAGGTCATGATGGATGCCTCCGCCCTCGGGATGGCGCGGATGAACGTCAATTACATCCAGCGCGCAGAGGATGCGCTGACCGAAGCGCAGGAAAAGGGTCATACGGTCTACGAGCCCGAGGAAGACCTCATGCAGTCCATCATCGACTACCGCGAGAAGGCGCTGGCCGATGTCTACAAGACCGCCGAGGAGAAATACGGGCTGAGCAACGGCAAGGAAGTGATCGACGATTTCCGGGCGACCTGGGACAAGTGGGAGAAGCTTCTGGCCGATGTCGACCGCACCGATCCCGATGCGCTGGCCGAGATCGCCATGCGCGAGATCTACGCCGATATCGACCCTGCCACCTACGGCGTCGAGTGATGGACATGGACGGCGCCGCCCCGCGCGGCGCCGGACACCGCCCGGCGGCGGGGTCCGCGCCGCGCCGCCGCACGCAGGCCGAACGCTCTGCGGCGACGCAATTGAAAATCCTCACGGTCACGATCGAGCTGATCCTCGCCAAGGGTCTGAAAGAGGCCTCGACCGTCGATATCGCCGAGGCCGCGGGCGTCTCGCGCGGGGCCTTGCTCCACCATTATCCCAGCCGCCAGTTCCTGATGCAGGAGGCGCTGCGCCACCTGCTGACCCGCGAGATCGAGGAGATCGAGGTGATCGCGGGCGAGATCCGCGCGGGCCGCATGGATGTGGACGGCTTTCTCGCCGAGATGTGGCGGCGCTTTTCGGGCGATCTCTTCATGGTGACGATCGAATTCCTGACCGCCGCCCGGACCGACCCGGCCATGCGCGACGCGCTGGTGCCGGTCGCGTGGGACTACAACCGCCAGCTCGACGAGATCTGGGAAAGCCTTTTCTCGGACACGGGCAGCGCGCGCGACACGCGGCGCATCGCGCTCAATACCACGCTCTGCCTGCTGCGCGGGATGGCGACGCAATCCATCTGGCGTGACGACCCGCAACTTTTCCGGGACATGCTGGATTTCTGGAAGACCTCGCTGGGCAACATGCTGCCCGGCCCCGAAGACGAGGAGCGACCATGAGCGAGCAACGCGCAGAGACGACCGAAGACGGCGGCGCGCTCCACGCCGCGATCCGCTATGTCAATCTCGCGCTGCTGGCGCTCGGGTGCCTCTTTCTCGTGCTCATGATGGCGCATATCACCGTGGACGTGATCGTGCGCTACGTCTTCAACGGCTCGATGGTGGGCACGCTCGAGACGGTGTCCTTCTATTACATCGTACTCGCCGTGTTCCTGCCGCTCGGCTATGTCGAGCTGAAATCCGAGCATATCCGCGTCGATCTCTTCGCCCAGATGATGCCGAGCTGGGCGCAGCTCGCGCTTTATGTCCTCGCCTGCCTCGCGGGGCTCGTCTTTTTCGGGATGCTGACCTGGCAGAGCGGTCTGGACGCGATCCGCTCGACCCAGCGGGCCGAAACGATCATGTCGAATTTCCTCTTCTACATCTGGCCCGCCCGCTGGGCGCTGCCCATCGGGTTCGCGGGCATGTGCCTTGCGATCCTGTCTAACCTCCTGCGCGCGATCCAGCGCCGCCAGGCCCTGTGAAGGACGTCCGGTCATGAGCAATCTCGATATCGGCATCATCGGCACGTTGATCGCGCTGGCGATGATCGCGCTCAGGGTGCCCATCGGCCTGACGCTCGGCCTCGTATCGATCTTCGGCATCGGGGCGATGATCTCGATGAATGTCGCCTGGGGCATGATCAGCGCGACGCCCTTCGATTTCGTCGGCCAGTGGGAGCTGACGGCGGCGCCGATGTTCCTGCTCATGGGCTATATCTGCACCACGACGGACATGACGCGCAGCCTCTTCACCTCGCTCAAGATCGTGCTGGTGCGCCTGCCGGGCGGTCTCGCCGTGGCGAGCGTCGCGGCCTGCGCCTTCTTCGCGGCCGCCTCCGGCTCGAGCGTGGCGACGGCGGCGGCCATGTCGCGCATCGCGGTGCCGGAAATGCTGAAGGCGAAATACGAGAAGGGGCTGGCCACCGGCACCATCGCGGCCTCCGGCACGCTCGGCTCGCTCATCCCGCCTTCGGTGCTGCTCATCCTCTACGGGGTCTATGCGCAGGTCTCGGTGGGCCAGCTTTTCCTTGCAGGCTTCATCCCCGGCGTTGTCTCGGCGCTGATCTACATGGCGATGATCGTCACACGCGTGAAGCTGAATCCGTCTCTCGCCGGCGAGGTGCAGGAGGAGATCAGCCGCGAGGAGAAGATCGCGGCGATCAAGGACATCTGGCCGCTGCCGCTGCTCATCTTCTCGGTGCTGGGCGGCATCTTCGCCGGTGTCTTCTCCCCGACCGAGGCGGGTGCGATCGGCGCGGCCGTCGCGCTCCTGATCGCGGTCCTGCGCGGCTCGTTCAGCTGGGCCGCGCTGCGCGATGCGCTGATCCAGACCGCCATCAGCACCACGGGCATCTTCATCATCCTCGTCGGCTCGGTCTTCTTCACGCGCTTCCTCGCGCTGAGCGGTCTGCCCCAGGCGTTCGCGGACGTCATCCTCGGGGTCTCGGACAACGTGTGGTGGATCCTCTTCGCCGTCGCGCTGCTCTATATCGTGCTGGGAATGCTGATCGATTCCATCGGCCTCTTGCTGCTGACCCTGCCGCTGGTCCTGCCGCTCGTGCAGGGCGCGGGGCTCGATCTGGTGTGGTTCGGCATCATCGTGATCAAGCTTCTGGAGGTCGGCCTCGTCACGCCGCCCATCGGCCTCAACGTCTACGTCATCAAGGGCGCGCTGGGAAATCTCGTGACCTTGCCGCAGGTCTTCAAGGGCGTCGCTTGGTTCATCGCGATGGATGTCGTGACGCTCTTTCTCATCATCATGATCCCGGCCATGTCGCTCTGGCTGCCGTCGCTGGCCTTCAACTGATCTAGGGAGGAAGTTACATGACCGACTACACCAACGCCGATTACGAGACGCGCAGCTATGGCACGATCCCCGTGGGGCGCGGGCGCCGCCCCGGCATCGTCGTGATCGACTACCAGAAGGCCTTTACCGAGGAGCGATACGCATTGGGCGGCGCGCCGATGGTGATGCGGGGCCTCGAGAATACCGCGCGCCTGCTGAAGGTCGCGCGGGCGCACAACATCCCCGTCGCCAATTGCTACACCGCCTACAAGGACGAGGAGGACATGCCGCATTGGAAGATCGACGTGGTCCGCCGCGAGTTCATCCACGGCCATCCCTCCACCGAGCTCGACCCGCGCATCTACGAGCCGGATTACGACGTGAAGATCTGCAAGACCGGCCCCTCGATCTTCTTCCAGACGCCGGTCGTGCCGTTCTTCACCAAGCACAGCGTCGATACGGTGATCGTCACCGGCTGCATCACCAGCGGCTGCATCCGCGCATCCTCCATCGACAGCTTCCAATGGGGCTACCGCACCATCGTGCCCGAGGATTGCGTGGGCGACCATGACGAGCAGCCGCACAAGGACAACCTGCGCGATCTGGGCCGAAGATATGCGGATATCTCGAGTTGTGACGAGATGATCGGGTATATCGAGGAGGTGGGGCGGCTGAATTCGTGAGAGGGTGATTGGAAGGGGCGGTCAGAGCAAATCTATTTTGCGGCGAAGATCGGGTTTGAGCCCAATGTGCCCGATGCTGCGCTTTGCACGTATGTCCGGTTTTCAAGACCCGGTCAAAAACGTGTAAAAACTAAACAGAATTTTGCCAAGGGTTTGAGGCAACAGGATTCCCTGTGATTTGGGAAGTCAGGCCGTAAGTGACTAAAACGACCGTTTTCGACACGAAAATTGTGGGGATGCGTTTATGTCCGCTACAGGAACGCCAGCCCTGCTGCGGCAACGATCATCGCGGCAAGTATGTAGTTCAGGCCGCGTTCAATACTAGGCGGAAGACTTGCCCTCCCGAGGGCTACGCCAGCAAGCAGCCAGAGGATATCGACAACGATCATCACCAGCACCACCAGCAACCATTTCAGAATACCATCACCAAGTGCCGTAGACGCTACGAGCGTGACAGGAGCCATCAGCGAGGCGAAGGCGACATAAGCCTTTGGATTAGTGATCCCCACCACAGCGCCTGCGAGCGCAAATCCTCCTTTCGGTGCAGCAGCCTCTGCATCCGAAGGTTCAGCTCTGACCGGGGCGGTGGCGATCTTGTAAGCCAGATACAACAGGTAGGCCGTCGCAACCACGATCATCACGACCCGCGTTGCCGGAACCGCTACGATCAATGAGACAAACCCGGCAGCGCTAATGGCCGCCGCGGTAGCCAAGCCAATTTGAAGACCTCCGTAAAAACGCAGGCCGCCGCCAAGCCCGTGTGTTTTGCCGACAGCGAGCAGCGCGGCAATGGCAGGCCCAGGAGAGCCGAGCAGTCCTATCGCGGCGAGTGTAAATGCGCCTGCCGCGACAAGGTCGATTATTTCCAAGTTCATGATGTTTCCAGCTTGCTCTCGATTGCGTCAAGGGTGCGCGTGATGTCGTCGTCAGTTGTCGCCCACGACGCGATTGAGAACCTCAGGCCCGCGCGGCCCCGCCATTGTGTCGGACCGAACCACGCCTCTCCGGAAGCCTGCACACGGGCGGCAAGACCCGCCATTTCGTGTTCACGTTCCGGCATCGTCGCGACGACCTGATTGAGAACCACATCGTTCAAAATTTCGAAGCCTAAACGTTCAAGGCCTTCGGCAAGAGCGCGGGCGTGGCGACAGCACCTGTCGATCAGATCGGCAACTCCCACCCGTCCAAGGGAGTGAAGGGCCGCCCATACTTCGACGCCGCGCGCCGATCGGGAAAACTCCGGCACCATGTCCTTCGGCGCGACACTGCCGCCGACCTTGAGATAAGGGGCCTGCGTCCGCATCGCCTCGTGAAGCGCTTGCGGGTGGGCACAGATCGCGACGCCGCAATCATAGGGAGTGTTGAGCCATTTGTGTCCGTCAACCACCCATGATTGTGCCGCCTCATAACCGTCGAGCTGGTCACGCGTGCGGGCGCTGGCCGCCGCCCAGAGACCGAATGCACCGTCTACATGGGTCCAGGCTCCGGCTGCGTTCGCGCGTCGAGCGATCTCGCCAATCGGGTCGGAAGCCCCGGAATTCACATTTCCCGCCTGTGCCAGAATGATTGTGCGGCCGTCCAGCGCGGGCAGAGCGTCGGGGATTAGCCGGCCCTGTTCGTCACAAGGAACTGTCTCGATACTTTCGGTGCCACAGCCCAGCAGCGACAGGGCTTTTCTCACAGTGACATGAAGCTGTTCACCGGCAACGAACCGCAAGCGCGGCGCGTCCCAGAGCCCTTTTGTTTCCACATCCCATCCGGCTTGTTCCAGCAGATGGTGGCGGGCCGCCGCGAGGCAGGTGACATTTGCCATCGTCGCGCCGGTGACGAAGCCGACCGAGGCATCCCCGGGCAGTCCCAATAAATCCAGGAGCCATGCGGAGGCTACCTGTTCCAGATGGACCCCCACGGGACTGGTTGCTTCCGAAAATACGACCTGGTCCCAAGCGGAAGTCAGCGTCCTCGCGGCCAGAGCCGCCGGAAGCGTTCCGCCGACAACCAAGCCGAAAAACCGTCCTCCGGTCGAGGTGACGGTCGCTGGTGATCCAATTCGGTCGAGTAAAGCGATGGTATCGTTCGGATCGTTACCCTGTTCCGGCAATGGGCCGTCGAAACCACCCAAGCCCGCAATGGCTTCCTGTTTTGGAGCTACAGGGCGGCGGTGCGCGGTCTCTATGTAGGACAGCGCGCGATGATGCGCGGCCTGCAAGGGTTTAAGAGACCGAACAAGCGGGTTCGTATCGGTTTCAAATCCGATTGCTTCCGTGCGGGCGGATGTGTCATTACTCATCTGTATCGTCCATAATCTATATAGTGATATTGCTATACCGTGACTGATGAGCCGTCAATCGACACCGATATGGCCGCTGTTCTGCGAGCACTCGGTAACGAGCATCGGCTAACCATCATGGAATGGCTGGTCGATCCACGCGCGCACTTTCCCAAGCAACGGGACGGCGATTTGGTGGATGACGGGGTTTGCGTCGGGTTCATAACGCAGAAGATCGGTCTGAGCCAACCGACCGTTACCGTTCACATGCAAGCGCTCGCCGCTGTCGGGTTAGTGACGTCGAAGAAGATCAAGAATTGGGTTTTTTACAAGCCAGACCGTAAAGCTCTTGACGCTGCGATCCACGCGCTCGGTCAGTCACTGGGATCGCAAAGTGCCGAGGATCGATAACATCAGCCGGGCGAAGGCTCCCAGACAGAATTCGACGTTTCTGTAACCGGCAGTAACGCCCGTTTTTGGCACGTCCCGATTTCCGTAAGCAGACATTGGCGCAATCACAGCGAACGGCAGCTTCGTCCCGCATAGCGGACACAGCGTAACTCAAAGTGTCAGCATTCGGTGGGCCGAAGCCCACCCACTCGCTTTACAGCCCAGCCGCCTTCTTCTTGGCCACGCCGCCCTGCAGGATCAGCGGCATATGCGCGCCCTGCTCGGTCAGAAGGGTCAGATCCTCCAGCGGGTTGCCATCGACGGCGATCAGGTCGGCATGCGCGCCCGGTGTGATGCTGCCCAGCTCCCCCTCCATGCGCAGCACGCGTGCCGCATCCACGGTGGCCGAGCGGATCACGGCATCGGCGGGGATGAACTGGCCGCGCAGGGGAAATTCGCCCGACTGGTGCGGCTGCATGCCCCCCAGAAGGTCCGAGCCGTAGCCGACGGTCACGCCCGCTTCGTGCATCTTGGCCAGCCGCTCGAGCCCCGCCTCGCGGACATCCGCGATCTTGGCGACCGACTCGGGCGGCAGCCCGTATTCCGCGCCCGTCTTGGCGAGACGGTCATAGGTGATGTTCGTGGGCACGACGCATTGGCCCTCGCGGGCGATGCGCTGGATGGTCTCGTCGCTCATCAGGTTGCCGTGCTCGACGCACTCGAAGCCGCAATCCAGCGCGCGGTTGATCGCGCGGTCGTCATAAAGATGGCCGGTGACATAGGTGCCGAAGCCCTTGGCGACCTCGACGGCGGCCTTCAGCTCGTCCACGGAAAAAACGAGGTATCCCACCGGATCGGAAGGCGACGACACGCCCCCATCGGCCATGATCTTGATGAACTGCGCGCCGTTCTTCAGCTCGTCCCGGCAGGCGGCGCGCATCGCGTCCACCCCGTCCAGAACGCGGCCCATCGAGCCGAGCTTGTCCTTGTACCAACTCACGTCGCGGCTCTGGTTCGGGCCGCGATAATCGGTATGCCCGCCGGTCTGGCTGAGCGCCTTGCCGCAGATCACGAGGCGCGGCGCATCCATCAGCCCGTCCTCTTGGGCCTTCTGCAATCCGCGATCCGCACCGCCCAGATCTCGCACGGTGGTGAAGCCGCGCATCAGCATCGCCTTCATCATCTGCGCCGATTTGAGCGCGATCCAGGAATTCGGCAAGTCGGCGTTGAGGCCGAGATTGGCCGTGGTGGCGATCACATGCACATGGCAGTCGATCAGGCCCGGCATCACGATCCCGTTCCTGAGATCGAGCGTCTCCTCCGCGGCGAACGTGACGCCCGCGCCGACCTCCTTGAAGCGCCCGTCCTCGATGGCGATGTCCACCGGATCGCCGGGGCGGTCCGAGGTGCCATCCACGATGCGCGCGTTCTTGATCAGCAGTGACGTCATGGTCCAATCCCCTTGCGGATATGCTGGCGGGGCGGGCGGCACTTGCCGACACCCCTGCCGGTAAGTTGGATAACAGCACACAAGCGCGCAGGGGTAAAGCCCGCGCCCCACGCATTGCGCCGTGCCGGCCGAAGATGCTTAATGCGCCCCGATGCCCGACGAGACAGGAAAGGCCGCGATCATGGCAAGCGACACGCAGTCCCGGGACGCCCGCCCGCCGCACCGCTTCGACGTGCGGGTCTATTACGAGGACACGGACATGGGCGGCATCGTCTACCATGCCAACTACCTCAAGTTCATCGAGCGCGCCCGCAGCGACTGGGTGGCGGGGATGGGCATCGATCAGCGCGAGATGAAGGAGCGCGATCACCTCGTCTTCGCCGTCCGCCGCATCGAGTGCGATTATCTGCTGGCCGCGCGCTTCGACGACCGGCTCGAGGTGCTGACCGAGGTGCAATCGGTTTCGGGCGCGCGCCTCGTGCTGCGCCAGCAGGTTCTGCGCGGCGCCGAGCCGGTCTTCACGGCGACCGTCACCGTGGTTTGCCTGACCGATACCGGCCATCCCGCACGGCTTCCGGCGAATATCCGCCTGATTTTGCACTGAGCGCGCGATTTCGCCGGAATAGCGGCGATGTTATTGGCAATCGCTCGAGCGATCGGGTAATTTGCGCCCAATGATCGCGGCCCGGAACGGGCAGCCGCGCAATAAGAATGAGCAGGCAGAATGGAAGCAGAAACACTCGCAGTCGCGCACCAGATCGATTTCTCGATGTGGGGCATGTTCATGCAGGCCACTTTCATCGTCAAAGTGGTCATGCTGATGCTGATCTTCGCGTCCTTCTGGGCGTGGGCCATCATCATCCAGAAGATCATCATGTATCGCAAGGCCCGTGCCGAGGCCGACGCCTTCGACCGTCAATTCTGGTCGGGCGAGCCGCTCGACGAGCTTTTCGAGCAGATCGGCACCGATCCGGACGGGCAGTCGCAGCGCATCTTCGCCTCGGGCATGATGGAGTGGCGGCGCAGCCATCGGCAGGACGGCGGCATGATCGCGGGCGCGACGGCGCGCATCGACCGCAGCATGGATGTCGCGATCGCCAAGGAATCCGAGGCGCTGCAAGCGGGCCTGCCGGTGCTGGCGACCGTCGGCTCGACCGCGCCTTTCGTCGGCCTCTTCGGCACGGTCTGGGGCATCATGCAGGCCTTTGTGGGCATCGCGGCCTCGCAGAACACCAGCCTCGCCGTCGTGGCGCCCGGCATCGCCGAGGCGCTTCTGGCCACCGCGCTCGGCCTTCTCGCGGCTATTCCCGCTGTCATCTACTACAACAAGCTGAGCGCTGACAGCGACCGCATCGTCGCCGGCTACGAGGCCTTCGCGGACGAATTCGCCACGATCCTCAGCCGCCAGTTGGACAGCTAGGCCATGGGTGCGGGCGTCACTCAGAATTCAGGCGGCGGGGGCAAGCGGCGCAGACGGTCGCGCGGCCGCTCGCGCGCCATGTCCGAAATCAACGTGACGCCCTTCGTGGACGTCATGATGGTGTTGCTCATCATCTTCATGGTGGCCGCGCCGCTCATGACCGTGGGCGTGCCGGTGGAGCTGCCCAAGACGGCGGCCAACTCCCTGCCGAGCGAGCAGGAAGAGCCGCTGACGATCACCATCACCGCCGAGGGGGTCGTGTCGATCCAGACCACCGAAGTGCCGCGCGAAGACCTCATCGGGCGCCTTCGTGCCATCGCCGCCGAGCGGGAGAGCAACCGCATCTTCCTGCGCGCGGACGGCGCGGTGCCCTATGCGGACGTGGTTCAGGTGATGGGTGCGCTCAATCGGGGCGGGTTCGAGAATATCGGCCTCGTGACGGATGTCGGCGGTCCGGCGCTGGACGCGCCGGCGAATTGAGGCGGCGGCCCGCGTGAACACTGGTCAGATCATATCGGGGGCATGTCATCTCGGCCTGATGGCCTGGGTCGTGTTCGGCGGCATGATCCCGGACCGGGATTTCGAGTTCGACGCGGTGCAGGTCACCGCCGTCAGCTCCGAGGAATATGCCGAGATCCTCTCGCGCAGCGCCGCGCCCGAACAGACGAGCGACATCGCGCCGCCCGAGGCGCCCGACGTGCCGCAGGATGCGCCCGACCTCTCGAGCGAGGCCGATGTCGCGCCCGAGGCGCCCGCGCCCGCGCCCGCACCTGAAGTCGCGCCCGATCCCGTCCCCGAGCCGCCCGCCGAGACGCCGCAGGCCGAGGTGAGCGACGAGGCCCCCGCGATCGAGCCGCCCGCCGAGGACATGGCCGCGCTCATCCCCGAAAGCTCGCCGCGCCCGCAGCAGCGCCCCGCCGAGCGGATCGCGCCGCAGGCCGTCGAGGCGCCCGAGCCCGACACCGCCATCGACGATGTCGTCCGCGAGGAAGCCGTCCCGAGTGATGAGCCCGCTGAGGTGGTGCAGGAAGAAGCCGAGGCGACCGCGCCCGAGGCCGCCGCGACCGAGATCGTGACCGAGGCCGAGGAAAGCGACGAGCCGCCCGCGCCCTTGAATTCCGTGCGCCCCCGCACGCGGCCGCAGGACCTGCGCCCGGCCACTCCGGCACCGACGCCGGAGCCCGAAACGCAGACCGCCGCCGCGGAACCCTCACCGGAGCCCGCACCGGAGCCCGAGCCGGAGGCCGAACCCGCGCCAGCGCCCCAGACCGACAGCTCGAGCGTCAACGACGCTCTGGCCGCCGCGCTGGGCGGCGCCACGAGTGCCGATGCCGCGCCCGGCATCAATGCCGGCCCGCCGCTCACGGCGGGCGAGAAGGACGGGCTGCGCATCGCGGTGCAGAATTGCTGGAATACCGGCTCGCTCAGCAGCGATGCCCTGCGCACCACCGTGACCGTCGCCTTCGAGATGTCCCAGGACGCGCGCCCGATCGAATCGAGCCTGCGCATGCTCGACAGCAGTGGCGGCACCGCCGGATCGGCGCAGCAGGCCTACGAGGCCGCCCGCCGGGCGATCTTGCGCTGCGGCGCGCGAGGCTTTCCGCTGCCGGCGGACAAGTTCGCAAGCTGGCAGAATGTCGAACTTGTGTTCAATCCCGAGAACATGAGGATCAAGTGATGGTGCGCGTGATGCCCCCTATCATGCGGTCCAGAGGCGCCGCCATCCACCCCGGAAGGCGGCGCGCCGCGCAGTCCCGCGCCTCGTCGGCGCAGGCTTTGACCTTCCGGCCCGATCCCATGCAAGCTGGCGTCATGTCCGGCCGCAACCGAAACCCGAACCCAAGAGGATAGAATGATGGCACGTTTCACGGCCCTTCTGGCCCTTCTTCTCACGGCGCTCACCGCGCTGCCCGCCGCTGCGCAGCAGGGGCCGCTGAGGCTGGAAATCACCGAAGGCGTGATCGAGCCGCTGCCTTTCGCCGTGCCCACCTTCGTCTCGACGGGCGGCGGGGCGCAGGCGGCGCAGGACATCTCGAGCCTCATCGCCGCCGATCTGAGCGGCACGGGCCTCTTCCGCGAGATCCCGGCCAGCGCGCATATCAGCCGCATCACCAGCTTTTCGAGCCCGGTGCAATTCGCGGATTGGAAAGCGATTAACGCACAGGCGCTGGTGACCGGCTCGGTCGATGTGGACGCGTCGGGGCGCCTCACGGTGCAATTCCGCGTCTGGGACGTCTTCGCGGATCAGGAGCTGGGCAGCGGTCAGCAATTCGTCGGCACCGTGCAGGGCTGGCGGCGCATCGCGCACAAGATCGCCGATCAGGTCTATAGCCGCATCACCGGCGAAGGCGGCTATTTCGACAGCCGCGTCGTCTTCGTCGCCGAGAGCGGTCCGAAGGATCAGCGCGCCAAGCGCCTGGCGATCATGGATTACGACGGCGCGAACGTGACCTATCTGACCGATTCCTCTTCGCTCGTGCTGGCGCCGCGTTTCTCGCCCTCGGGCGACCGCATCCTCTACACCAGCTACGAGAGCGGCTTTCCCCGCATCTACGTGCTCGACGTGGCCAGCGTGAACCGTCGGCAATTGCCCACGCAGGACGCCACGATGAGCTTCGCGCCGCGCTTCGCCCCTGATGGGCAGACGGTGGTCTATTCGCTCGAAAGCGGCGGCAATACCGACCTTTTCACGATGAACATCAATTCCGGCGCCTCGTCGCGGCTGACCAACGCGCCCTCGATCGAGACCGCGCCCAGCTACAGCCCCGATGGCCGCCAGATCGTGTTCGAGAGCGACCGGACCGGGCGCAACCATCTCTACATCATGAGCGCCGGCGGCGGCGAGGCGCGGCGCATCTCGAATGGCGAGGGCAATTACGGCACGCCCGTCTGGTCGCCGCGCGGCGATCTGATCGCCTTCACCAAGCAGACGGGCGGGCGCTTCCATATCGGCGTCATGCGCACCGACGGCAGCGAGGAGCGGCTTCTGACCGCGTCCTTCCTCGACGAGGGGCCGACTTGGGCACCGAACGGCCGCGTCATCATGTTCACGCGCGAGACGCAAGGCGCCGATGGGGCCGCGGGGCTCTATTCGGTCGATATCACCGGACGGAACCTGCGCCGCGTGCCCACCGCCACGGGCGCGAGCGATCCTTCTTGGTCGCCCCTCCAATAGGGCCGCGGCCCCCGCAAAACCGCGTCGCGCGGCGTTTCCATTGCATCGCGCGACGTGCTACAAACAGGCTAAAGACCACGCATTGTTCGCGCATCCATAACATTCCACGAGGCAACACCATGACCCTTCTCAAGACGATGATCCTTCTGGGCGCCGGGCTGACCCTGGCCGCCTGCACCGACCCGGGCCGTTTCGGCGACGACGCGGGCGCCGGCCTCGGCGCGGCGGGCGCGAATGGCGGCATCGTCGCGGGCTCGGCCAGCGATCCGACCTCGCCCGCCTATTTCCAGCAGACGGTCGGCGACCGCGTTCTCTTTCTGGTCGATACGTTCAACCTGACGCCCGACGCGCAGCGCACGCTGGACGGTCAGGCGCAATGGCTGCTCACCAACCGCGACTACAGCGCGATCATCGAAGGCCACGCGGACGAGCAGGGCACGCGCGAGTACAACCTCGCGCTCGGCGCGCGCCGCGCCAATTCGGTTCAGGAGTATCTCATCAGCCAGGGCGTGCCCGTCTCGCGGCTCAAGACGGTAAGCTACGGCAAGGAGCGCCCGATCGAGATCTGCTCGGCCGAGTCGTGCTATGCGCAGAACCGCCGCGCCGTGACGGTAATCTCGGTCGGCGGCGCCAGCAGCTGATCGCGCGGCGCCCCGCACGGTGGCGGGGCGCGCCACATCTTCCTTTCAACCCGACCGGAGCCCCGATTATGCGCCGCTTCCTCGCCCTGATCGCGATCGCCACACTCGCCCTTCCCGTGTCCGCCGCCGCGCAGGACCGCGAGGCCACCCTCGCCGATATCCGGCAGGAGTTGGCGGTGCTCTATGTCGAGGTTCAGAAGCTCAAGCGCGAGCTGAGCACGACCGGCGCGGCGGGGCAGCTCAACACCTCGGGCTCGGTGCTCGACCGCGTCGGCGCGATCGAAAGCGAGCTTCAGCGCCTGACCGCGCGGACCGAGGACATGCAGCTGCGTATCGACCGCGTGGTGTCGGACGGCACGAACCGCATCGGCGATCTCGAGTTCCGCCTCGTCGAACTCGAGGGCGGCGATACCTCGCAACTGGGCGAGACGACGACGCTGGGCGGCGGCGCGATGCCAGAGACCTCTGGCGGCTCGATGATCGAATCCTCGAACCAGGGCGGCGGCACAGGCACCGAGACCGGCCTGAGCACGAGCACAAGCACGGGCACGGCGACCGGCGCGCTCGCGGTGGGCGAGCAGGATGATTTCGACGCCGCCGCCGAGGCGATGGCATCGGGCGACGCCGCCCGCGCCGCCGAGATGTACGGCACGTTCCTCACGACCTATCCCGGCAGCCCGCTGGCCCCGCAGGCCTTTCTCGCGCGCGGCAAGGCGCTCGAGCAGCAGGGCAATGTGAAGGACGCCGCCAAGGCCTATCTCGACGGCTTCTCCGCCGACAAGGAAGGCCCGGAAGCCGCCGAATCCCTCTATCGTCTCGGCCGCGCCCTCGGTGCCCTCGGCCAGCAGGATGCGGCCTGCCAGACGCTCCGCGAGGTCGAGACGCGCTTCGCGGCGAGCCAATCCGCCACCGATGCGCGCGGCGAGATGCAAACGCTCGCCTGCCAGTGACACAAGGCGGCAGCGCGGCTCTCGAAGAGCATATCTCCGCCCATTTCGGCGCCGAGAACCGCCCGCTCGGCATCGCGGTCTCGGGCGGCAGCGACTCGGTCGCGCTTTTGCATCTCATGGCCGATTGGGGCGGGGCGCCGCTGCGCTGCGTCACGGTCGATCACCGCCTTCGGCCCGAGGCCGCCGCGGAGGCCGAGGGCGTCGCGCGGCAGTGCGAGGCTTTGGGCATCGCGCATGATATCCTCGTGTGGGACAACTGGGACGGGCAGGGGAACCTTTCCGCCGCCGCACGCGCCGCGCGCTATGCGCTGATCGGCGATTGGGCCGCGCGTCATGGGCTTGCGGGCGTCGCGCTGGGGCACACGGCCGACGATGTGGCCGAGACGCTTCTGATGCGGATGGCGCGTCGGGCGGGCGTCGACGGTCTCGCCGCGATGCAGCCGCGCCGGAGCGCGTATGGCACGGTGTTGCACCGCCCTCTGCTCGGCGCCTTTCGCGAAGATCTGCGCGCATGGCTCGCGGCGCGGGGCATCGGCTGGATCGAGGATCCGTCCAACGACGATCCGGCCTATCGCCGCACCGCTGCGCGCCGGGCGCTGGTGCATCTCGCGCCGCTGGGCCTCGGCGCCGCGAGCCTCGCCGATGTCGCGGCGCATCTGGCCGAAGCCCGCGCGACGCTCGGCCATTACGCCGCCGAAGAGGCCGGGCGCATCGCCCGCGCCGAGCTGGGAGATCTGCTGCTCGATGCGGACGGCTTCGCCGCGCTGCGCCCCGATATCGCGCGGCGCATCCTTGCGGCGGGGCTCGGCTGGATCGCGGGAGGCGTCGCGCGCGGGCCGGAGGTGACGCGCGCCCTGGCGCGGCTGAAGGAGGGGCGGGGCACGACCCTCGCCGGATGCCGCATCACGCATTCGAAGGGCAGCATCCGCCTCGCGCGCGAAGGCGGCGCGCTTGCGGGGATCAGGGCGGATCCTGGCACGATCTGGGACGGGCGCTGGACCCTTGTGGGACCGCCCGCGCCCGAGGGCGCCTACATCGCCGCGCTCGGCGCCGAAGGACGCGCGCTCTGCCCCGACTGGCGCGCATCGGGCCTTCCAGCCGCATCGATCGACGCCTCGCCCGCGCTCTGGCACGCGGGCGCGCTTCTCTCTGCGCCGCTCGCCGGGCGGGCCGATGGCTATGCGGCGACACCCTGCCGGACCCTGCGTGATTTGACCGCATCCCTATTATCGCATTGAAGAGCGGGGCATGATCTCTATTTAAGAGGCATGGCCCGCGTGCTATGTCCGCTGGCAATCGAATGTTTAGGAGAGTTTTCTTGGGCAACGCACGCAATATCGCCTTCTGGCTGGTCCTGTTCCTTCTGGTTCTGGCGCTGTTCAACCTCTTCAGCGGCTCCGGCGGATCGCTCCAGAGCCAGTCGGTGAAATATTCCGAATTCGTGGCCGCCGTGAACGAAGACGCGGTGACGAGCGTGACGCTCGATGGCGAGAACGTGCAGTTCCGCAAGACGGACGGGCGCGACTATGTCGCGATCAAGCCGACCGATGCCGAGATCACCCAGACGCTGATCGACAAGAACATTCCCGTGAACGCCAAGGCGCAGCAGGAATCCGGCTTCCAGACCTTCCTTCTGTCGCTTCTGCCCTTCGTGCTGCTGATCGGCGTGTGGATCTACTTCATGAACCGCATGCAGGGTGGCGGCAAAGGCGGCGCGATGGGCTTCGGCAAGTCGAAGGCCAAGATGCTGACCGAAAAATCGGGCCGCGTGACCTTCGATGACGTCGCGGGCATCGACGAGGCCAAGGAAGAGCTCGAGGAAATCGTCGAGTTCCTGCGCAATCCGCAGAAATTCAGCCGCCTCGGCGGTCAGATCCCCAAGGGCGCGCTGCTCGTCGGCCCTCCGGGCACCGGCAAGACGCTGCTGGCGCGCGCCATCGCGGGCGAGGCGGGCGTGCCCTTCTTCACGATTTCCGGCTCCGACTTCGTCGAGATGTTCGTGGGCGTCGGCGCAAGCCGTGTGCGCGACATGTTCGAACAGGCCAAGAAGAACGCGCCCTGCATCGTCTTCATCGACGAGATCGACGCCGTGGGCCGCCACCGTGGCGCCGGCTATGGCGGCGGGAATGACGAGCGCGAGCAGACGCTTAACCAGCTTCTGGTGGAAATGGACGGCTTCGAGGCGAACGAGGGCGTCATCATCGTCGCGGCGACGAACCGCAAGGACGTGCTCGACCCCGCGCTGCTGCGTCCGGGCCGTTTCGACCGCCAGGTGACGGTGCCCAACCCCGACATCAAGGGCCGCGAGAAGATCCTCGGCGTGCATGCCCGCAAGACCCCGCTCGGCCCCGATGTCGATCTGCGCATCATCGCGCGCGGCACGCCCGGCTTTTCGGGTGCGGATCTCGCCAACCTCGTTAACGAGGCCGCGCTGATGGCCGCCCGGATCGGTCGCCGCTTCGTGGCGATGGAAGATTTCGAGATGGCCAAGGACAAGGTCATGATGGGCGCCGAGCGCCGCTCGATGGTTCTGACGCAGGACCAGAAGGAAAAGACCGCCTATCACGAGGCCGGTCACGCCATCGTCGGCCTCGCGCTGCCGAAATGCGATCCGGTCTACAAGGCCACCATCATTCCGCGCGGCGGCGCGCTCGGCATGGTGGTCAGCCTGCCCGAGATCGACCGTCTCAACTGGCACAAGTCCGAATGCGAGCAGAAGCTCGCGATGACGATGGCGGGCAAGGCTGCCGAGATCATCAAATACGGGCCCGACGATGTGTCGAACGGCCCTGCGGGCGACATCCAGCAGGCCAGCGGCCTTGCGCGGGCGATGGTGCTGCGCTGGGGCATGTCCGACAAGGTCGGCAACATCGACTACCAGCAGGCGCATGAAGGCTACATGGGCAACGGCGCGGGCAGCTTCTCGATTTCGGCTCACACGAAGGAGCTGATCGAGGATGAGGTCAAGCGCATGATCGACGAGGCCTACGAGACCGCGCACCGTATCCTGATGGAAAAGAAGGACGAGTGGGAGCGTCTGGCGCAGGGGCTTCTCGAATACGAGACGCTGACGGGCGAAGAGATCCAGCGCGTCGCGCGCGGCGAGCCGCCGCAATCGGGCGATGACGACGAAGGCTCGGATACCGGAAGCGCGCCCTCGCTGACGGCCATTCCCAAGACCAAGCCGAAGACGCCGCGCGGCAAGAGCGGCGGTCTGGAGCCGGAACCCACGGCGTGAGCGATACTGCGGCCCCCCCGCCCAGATCGGACTGGAACCCGCGCGCCTATGCGCGGTTTCAGGACTTGCGCCTGCGCCCGGCGATGGACCTTCTCAACGCGGTGGGCCAGATGGGCGCGGGCGATATCGTCGATCTGGGCTGCGGTGCGGGCCAGATGGGCGCGGCGCTGGCCGAGCGGGCGATGGGGCGCGAGGTGATCGGCGTCGATGCCTCGCCCGCGATGCTCGAAAAGGCGCGCCAGTCGCGCCATTACAGCAGCCTCAGCCAGGCCGATATCCGCGATTGGCACCCGCGCCGCGCGCCCGGTCTGATCTTCTCGAACGCGGTCCTGCACTGGATCGGCGATCACGCATCGCTCATGCCGCGGCTCGCCGCGATGCTGGGCAAGGGCGGCACGCTCGCCGTGCAGCTTCCCCATCAGAACAACGCGCCCTCGCATCGCGTGTGGCTCACGCTCGTTGAGGATCTCTTTCCCGGCCGCGTCGATACGCGCTCGGGGCCGGGCGTGCTCGCGCCTGTCGAATATGACACGATGCTGGCGCCCAAGGGCCGGTTCCGCATGTGGGAGACGGAGTATTACCAGCGCCTTACCGCCGAGGCGGGAAGCCACCCCGTGCGCCGTTTCACCGAGAGCACCTATGCGCGCCCGGTTCTCGATGCGCTGGACGAGGACGAGCGCGCGGCGCTGATCTCGCGATACGAGGAGGTCATGCACAGCGCCTATCCCGTCCGCGGCGATGGCACCGTACTCTTCCCGTTTCGACGCCTCTTCTTCGCTCTGACGGTCTGACGCGGGCCGAAGGCGGCGCGTGTCGCAGAAGGTGGCGGCGCGCGTGAAACGGCATTTGACAGCTTCGGATGCGCGCGCAAAGGTGGCGCGTTGATTTCAGCCCCGGAGCCCCTCTCATGCCCGCACTCGAACTGACCTCTCACACCGCTCGCGTCACATGGCTCGGGAGCGTCGTGCCCGCTGAAGGGCGGGAGGGCATCCGCTCGGCGCCGCGCGAGGCGATCGAGCTCGATTTCGCCGGCATGTCGGACGAGGTGCATTCGGGCCGCACACGCCCGTCCTGTAGCCGCGTGACCAATCAATTCCCGAAAGGCACCGAGATCGCCAATACGCGCCAGCTCAGCATCCTCTCCGCCGAAGAGCTGGCCGCGATCGCGGATGAGATGGGGCTGGATGCGCTCGACCCCGTCTGGCTCGGCGCGTCGATGGTGATCGAAGGCATCCCGGATTTCAGCCATATGCCCCCGTCGTCGCGGCTTCAGGGGCCGGATGGTGCGTCGATCGTGATCGACATGCAGAACCGGCCTTGCGTCTATCCCGCGCTCGAGATCGAGAAGGATCTGCCGGGGCAGGGCAAGCCCTTCAAGGGCGCGGCGAACGGACGCCGGGGCGTCACGGCCTGGGTCGAGCGCGGTGGCCGCCTCGCGATCGGTGACGAGCTGCGCCTTTTCGTGCCCGATCAACGTGCCTGGGCGCCCGGTGGCTGAACCGCACGAAAAATGCCCCGCCGGACATCCGGCGGGGCATGGACTTGATTTTGGTGCTCTGGCGAAAGCCGATCAATAGGTCAGGATGTAGTAGCGGACCACCGACACGCCGTCGGTCTCGGCATCACGCTCCATCGTCTCGTCTCCGTCCTTGTCATCGGCCTTGTCATCGGAGCCTTGGGCGGCTTCCGACGCCTTGTCGGCACCCATCGCGCCATGCGCCCATGTCGCGGCCGAGCGATATTCCTGCGGCGAGATAGCGCCCGAATTGTCGGCATCCTTCTCGTCGAACTGGCGCTCGAGCGCTTTTTCGTCGAACTCCGCCTCGGTTGCGGGCCTTTCGTATTCGGCCTGCGTGATGACGCCGTCGCCATTCGTGTCATGCGACTTGAAGCGTTGCGTGGCGGCATTGGCGAAGCCCTCGGCACTCTCGGTCTCGCTTCCGTCCATCCGCGCGGTGGCGTTCTTCATCTTCTCGTCACCCTCGGACCACGCCTTTTCGGCGACTTCGCCGTATTCGGCGGCGCTCATCTTGTCGCTGTCCGAAAGATCGCTCCACTTGCCGACCTCGTAGGTGCCGTCCGTCTCGCCGGCGGCTGCTTTCTCCTGCTCGGCCTTGCGCTCGCCCATCATGCAGGAGACGAACTCCTCGCGGTTGATCGAGCCGTCGTCGTTGCCGTCGATCTGCTCAAAGCGCGCATTGGCCAGCGCGTCGATCTCGTCGCCGCTCATCTTGCCGTCAGCGTTCTTGTCGGCTTCCATCAGGGCGCCGTCGCACACGGCCATCATGTCGCTCTCGGCGTCGGTGGCGGCGATCGCCGGGACGGCGGCCATCAGCGTGGCGGATGCGAATACGGGGGTGATGATGCGTTTCATGTTATGTCCTCCTCCTTCTGCCGCGCCGCAAGGGGCGGGGCGTGTGATTTGGAACGGGCGGCGATGCGCTGCCCGCGATGATGGAGGATCAACGAAGACCCCGCCCCCGGCGTTCCATGATCGCTCAGAGCGCGAGATAGCCGATGGCGGAGAAGGTGAGGAGGACGCCGCCCCATTGACCCGCCGTCATACGCTCGCGCAGGATCGCCCAGGCGAGGATCACTGTGATCATCCCGAAGGTCGAGGCCGCGACCGACGCGAATTCCGGGCGCGCCATGCTCGCCGCCGCGATCACGATGCCGAGCGCGATGCAGTCGAGCACGCCCATCATGCCAAGGAGCGGCAGCGCGCCGCGCGCGGGCCAGCGGATGCCGCCCGAGGCGAGCATCATGACCACCGCCAGCGCCACGGCCACGATGCGCGTGACGAGAATCGCCGGCCCCTCGCTGCCCGCATGGGCGGCGGCCTGACCCAGTGCGAAGGTCGCCGCGAAGGATGCGCCGCCGAGCACGGCCCAGAGGATCGCGGCCCGCTTGTTGCCCTGGCTCGCCGACTCGGAGGTGAGCATGCCGACGATGGCGACGCCCGCGATGACTGCCCCTACGGCGAGCCATTGGTCCGCGCCGACCTCCTGACCCGCCATCGCGGCCCAGCCCACCGAGAGCACTGGATAGGCGCCGATGATGGGCGCGACGAGCCGGACGGGCCCGATCTCGAACGCTTTGTAGAGCCCGAGATAGGCCAGCGTGAAGGCAAGCCCGCTCGCCACCGAGAGCGCCATCGCCTTGCTGCTCATCGCGCCCCAATCGCCCATGAAGATCGCAGCGGGGGCCATCACGATGGTGCCGATGGCCAGCACCGTGGTCAGAGCGGGCAGGATGCCGCCGCGCTGCGAGACGTAGCGCACGCAGATATCGTGAATGCCCCAGCAGAGCGCGGCGACGAGGCCGAATGCGAGCGATGCCATCAGGAAGGGCTCCGGAAATAGGGAATCATGAAAACAAGGCAGGCGACGAGAAAGAAGACCGAGCCGAACATCGCCCAGAAATGCCCGATGCTCGCGATGCAGAAGCCGACAGCCGAGACGAGAAAGAGACCCCAGCCCAGAAAGTTGATTTGATGATCGCTCATATCGGATGCAGGCTCCTGTTGCTTGGACGGGGCGGGCTTGATATTCTGCACGTTAAATATTTATTCCACAGATGCAATCTTCGCATCTTCGGGGGAGACGGTGATGCTTGACGAAATCTTTGCCCGGGTCCGGCCCGGGCCGCCGCGCCCCAGCCGCATCATCGAGCCTCGGGTTTTTTCCATGCCGCCCGGAACCGAGCGGTACGTGGTGCAGGGCGGCGGCGCCATTCTCGTGCGGATCGAGGCCGGGGACCGCTTCACCATCACCAATGACGAGGGCGGACAGCCTTGCGAGGTTGTCGCGGCGGATGCGAAGGGCGCCATCGATCCCGGCATCATCGGCGGCGCGCCCAACAGCGATGCGTCCGGCCTCAAGGCGCTTTTGACCGCCTCCGACCAGTCGCTGCGCGGGTTGCGCATGGGGCTGGAGGCGCGGGGGCTCGATCTGTCTCGCGCGCGTGCGCACCGCTTCTGGGATGCGCAGACGCCGGCAAAGGCCGCGCAGGAGTTCAAGGTCGAGCGCGACGGCGTGCTGATCGTCGCGGCGCCCGGCGGCGCGATGGATCTCGAGGCGCAAAACACGGCGACACCGCTCACCGTGATGCTGACCCGCGCCACCCTCAAGCGCCATACCCGGTTCGAGCTGCCGGACCCGCTCGCCGATCCCTTGCAGAGCATCCGCGTGCACAACGCCACCGCCGAGGCCTATTTCGTCAAGGCGGGCGACTATATCCAGATCCAGGATGTCGACGGGCGGCAATGCACGGATTTCGAGTGCTTTTCCGCCGCCAAGCTCGACAAGGGGATCGAGCATGCGCTGGACGTGACGACCACGCGCACGCTGATGGGCCATGCCTATCCGATGCCGGGCCTGCACGCGAAATATTACGATCAGGAAATGTTGCCGCTGGTCGAGGTGGTGCAGGACACCTGCGGGCGCCACGATGCCTTCGCGCTGGCCTGCTCGGCCAAGTATTACGACGATATCGGCTATCCCGGCCATGTGAACTGCTCGGATAACTTCAACAAGGCGCTGTCGAAATACAACGTGACGGGCCGCCCGGGCTGGATGGCGATCAACTTCTTCTTCAACACCGGCCTCGACGATCATGGCGTGATGTATATCGACGAGCCGTGGTCGCGCCCCGGCGATTACGTCCTGCTGCGCGCACTGACCGATCTCGTTTGCGTCAGCTCGGCCTGCCCGGACGACACCACCGCCGCCAATGGCTGGAACCCGACCGATATTCACATCCGCACCTATAGCGGGACCGAGACATTCAGCCGGTCGGTGGCCTACCGTCCGACACCCGATTCAGAGGCGAAAATGACCAAGCAAACCGGATTTCACGACAATTTCGCCAAGCTGACCCGAAATTTCATCGAGTATAACGGCTACTGGCTGGCCAATTGCTATGCCGAGACCGGCCCGATCGAGGAATACTGGGCCTGCCGCAAGGATTGCGCGATCATGGATCTCAGCCCCCTGCGCAAGTTCGAGATCACCGGCCCCGATGCCGAGGCGCTTTGCCAGTATGTCTTTACCCGCAACATGAAGACGCTGGCCGTGGGCGGCGTCGTCTATACCGCGATGTGCTATGAGCATGGCGGCATGATCGACGACGGCACCGTCTTCCGCCTCGGGCCGGAGAATTTCCGCTGGATCGGCGGCACGGATTACGGCGGCGAATGGATCCGCGAGCAGGCCGAGAAGCTGGGGCTGAAAGTGCTGGTGCGCTCGTCCACCGATCAGCTTCACAACGTGGCCGTTCAGGGGCCGAAGAGCCGCGATTTGCTGCGCAAGTTGGTCTGGACCGCGCCTCACAACCCCGAATTCGATCAGCTCGGTTGGTTCCGTTTCACGCCTGCGCGGCTGCGGGGCGAGGGCGGCACGCCGTTCGTCGTGAGCCGCACGGGCTATACGGGCGAGCTCGGCTATGAGATGATGTGCCATCCGAAGGATTGCGACGAGATCTTCACCGCGATCTGGGAGGCGGGGCAGGAATTCGGGCTGAAACCGATGGGTCTTCAGGCGCTCGACATGGTGCGCATCGAAGCGGGCCTCATTTTCGCGGGCTATGATTTTTCCGACCAGACCGATCCTTTCGAGGCGGGCATCGGCTTTACCGTGCCGCTCAAGTCCAAGGAGGACGATTTCATCGGCCGCGATGCGCTGATCCGGCGCAAGGAGCATCCGGTGCGCAAGATGGTCGGCCTCGAGATCGACAGCAAGGTCGCGGTCGGCCACGGCGATTGCATCCATATCGGACGCGCGCAGGTGGGCGAGGTCACGTCTGCGATGATCTCGCCTCTTCTGGGCAAGAACATCGCGCTAGCGCGGATCGACGTGACGCATGCGGAGTTCGGCACCGAGGTGGAAGTCGGCAAACTCGACGGGCATCAAAAGCGTCTGCCCGCCACCGTGGTCCCTTTCGCGGCATACGATCCCGAGAAGGAACGCCCGCGATCATGACCGAGACCGTGCTCGACAAGATGGGCGGCGAGGCCGCGTTGAAACGCCTTGTCGAGCATTTCTACGATCTGGTCGAAGCGCGCCCCGAGGGTGCGAACATCGTGCGCCTGCATATGGACGGGCATGGCCTCGCTGCGACGCGGGCCGAGCAATTCGCTTTTCTGAGTGGATTTCTGGGAGGCCGCCAGCACTATAAGGAGCGGCACGGGCACATGAACGTCAAGCTCATCCACGAGCATATCCCGATTATGGCGGAAGATGCCGAGAATTGGCTTCGCCTCATGGACCGCGCGCTCGCCGATCTGGGCCATTCGGGCGCGCATGTCGAGCGTTTGCGCGCCACGCTGCGGCGTGTCGCGCTGGCGCTGGTCAATGATGGCGATGTCGTGGGCGAGCACAGCGCGCGGCTCTCAGCCCTCTAGCGCGGCTTCGCGCAGCCCCGCGTAAAGCGCGGCGGAATTCCGCAGCGCGGTCGGCACATGGGCCTCGCTGTCGGCGGCGAAGCGGTCCGCCGCCTCTGCGCTGCCCAGCCAGTCGATCGCGGTGGCGCGGTTGCCGGGGTCCTTCATCCAGTAGGCGCACAGATCCTCGGTGATCTCGGGGTGAAACTGCACGCCCCAGGCACGGCGCCCCACGCGGATCGCCTGCACCGGGCAGTTCGCATTGCGGGCGAGAGGCGCAGTATCCGCAGGCAGGCGCACCGCTTCGACGCCGTGCCATTGCATGACGCGCACCGGGCCGTCCGTCGCGCCCGGCAGGCGCGACAGAACCGGATCGGCGCGGCCGTCCTCCGTCAGATCCATCGGCATGACGCCGACTTCGGGCACGGCCATTTTGGCGCATTGCCCGCCCATCGCCTCGACCAGAAGCTGATGGCCGAGGCAAATCCCGAGATAGGGCCGCCCCGAGCGCACCCAAGCGGCGATGGCACGCTTTTCCGGCACGAGCCAAGGATGCGCGTCCTCTTCCCAGACGTCCATCGGGCCGCCCATGACCATCATCGCATGAAAAGGGGCGAGGTCCGGGAGGCCCTCGCCCAAGTAAAGATGCACGACATGCGCCGCGTCCCCCGCCGCCGCGACATGATCGGCGAAGGCGGCGGGATGCTCGCCCTTCGTGTGCTGGAGGATCAGAACGCGCATCGGCGCCCTGATCCGATCTGCGCGCGCGGCGCCTCAGTTCTGGAGATAGACCTCGAGGCTGTCATCCAGCGCGTCCTTCCAGGGGGTATGGTGCTTGGGCGCCATCGTGCCCGTGATGACCGATTTGTAGCTGTTGTTGCGGAAGGTCATGATCCCTGCCTTCTTGTGGCCTTTCCACTCCTTGAAGGCCTTGCAGGCGCCCTCGACGTCGAAGCTGGGATAATCCGTCTCCGCGATCAGTTCCTTGACGTAATCGCCCTGATACCAGATCGCGTCGTAATCGTCCTCGCCCGCATCCTCGCGCGCCACGCGGTCGGCCACGTCGGCCTCCATCTCGGCTTTGCTGGGGATCGCGATCTTGCCCATGATCGCATCGCGCACCCACCAGGCCTGTGCGTCGAACATGTTGAAGGTGAACCACTGGTCCTGCATTCCGAGGTAGAAAAGGGCCGGATCGTGGACCCAAGCCACGCCCTTGTAGAGATCGGCGGTGGCGAGGCGGTTGGCCGTGCGCAGGCGCAGCGCGTCCTCCATGAAGGGGAAATGGTGCTGATAGCCCGTGCAAAGGATGATCGCATCGACATCCTTCTTGGTGCCGTCCTTGAAATGCGCGGTCTTGCCCTCGACATGCGTGAGCAGCGGCACTTCCTGCCAATTATCAGGCCAGTCGTAGCCCATCGGCGCGGTGCGGTGGCTGACCGTCACGGATTTGCAGCCGTATTTCCAGCACTGGCTGCCGATATCCTCGGCCGAGTAGGAGGTGCCGATGATGAGCAGGTCCTGATCCTTGAACTCGACCGCGTCGCGGAAGTCATGGGCATGCAGGATGCGCCCCTGAAACTTGTCGAAGCCCTTGAACTCGGGCACGTTGGGCGTGCTGAAATGGCCCGTCGCGCAGATCACGTGATCGAATTCCTCGGTGTATTCGTGATCCTCGGGCAGATGGCAGACCGTGACGTGGAACTTGTCGCCCTTCTTCTCGACGTGGCGCACGGTGGTCTCGAAGCGGATCCAGTCGCGCACGCCGGCCTTCTGCACGCGCCCCTCGATATAGTCGAACAGCACGGCGCGGGGAGGATAGCTCGCGATCTGCTTGCCGAAATGCTCTTCGAAGGAATAGTCAGCGAATTCGAGCCCTTCCTTCGGTCCGTTCGACCACAGATAGCGATACATCGAGCCGTGGACCGGCTCGCCATACTGATCGACGCCGGTGCGCCAGGTGTAATTCCACAGGCCGCCCCAATTGTCCTGCTTCTCGAAGCAGACGATTTCGGGAATGTCCTCGCCCTTGGCTTTGGCCGACTGGAAAGCGCGCAACTGCGCAAGGCCCGAGGGGCCGGCGCCGAGAATGGCGATGCGTTTCTTCATAAAAGCTCCTGTTGGTTCAAACCGGTTTAACTCCGGCTCATTTGGTATGAACCAATTGAACCGGTCGATTTCCTGCGAGTCAAGAAATTTGACCCAGAGGGCGCGGCTTGCAGGCGCCGCGCTAGCCTTCGTGCAAAAGCTGGCGTTGCTCCTCGATCAGGTGCAGCTTGATGAACTCGACGGCGGCATCGGTGTCGCGCGAGGCTATGGCGTTGAAAAGGCTGTTATATCTTTTCTGGTATTGCTCGATCCGGGCGGGCGTCAGGTGGCGGCGGAGCTGTGCGCTGCGAAAGCTCTGGCGGCAGGCGTCGATGACCAGATCATAGCACCCCGCGATCAGCGGGTTTCCGGTGCCGGCGGCGATCTTGCGATAGAACGCTTCCTCGTGGCGGACGAAGGCACCCGCATCGGTCTGAACCGCTTCGAGATCGCTCAGGATCTCGCCGAGCGCCTCGATATCGCGCGGCGGCATGTTCACCACCGCAAGGCGCACCATGTCGGGTTCGAGAATGCCGCGGATCACCTGAAGATCGAGCGGGCTCGAGGAGGCCGCGATTTCGCTGTTCGAGGCGGCGGGCGCCTCCCCGGTCGTTGGGTTGACATAGCTGCCGCTGCCCGCGCGGCGGCGGATCAGGCCGTGGCTCTCGAGAACCTCCAGCGCTTCGCGCACCGTGTTGCGCGCGACACCCAGATCGGCGGACAACATCCGCTCGGAGGGAAGGCGCTCGTCCACCGCGTATTCGCCCGAGCGGATCCGCCCCAGCAACTTGTCGACGACGGTCTGGACGGTCGCGCTCATCTGCGTCTGCGCGGCGAAGGCCGAATTGCTCTGGGCAAGCGACATGGGGGCTTCCTTTTTGCGCTATCGTGCCCAGCTTACACGAAGGAAGGCGGGCGCAAACCGTGAATTTCGGCGCTCCGCCCCGATGCATTGCTTGAACGAAAGGAGGCATGAGCATGAAGACCGAAGAGACCGAACATGGCCCCGTCGAGCTTTGGACGCCCGCGGAGGTGGCCCGCGCGCACGCCGAGATCGTGCTGATCGACGTGCGCTCGCCGCAGGAATTCGCGCTCGAGCGGATCGAGGGCGCGCTTTTGATGCCGCTTCAGGAATTCCGGCCGGGCCGTCTGCCGGGGCAGGGGGGCAAACGCCTCGTGCTGCACTGCGGCTCGGGCATGCGCTCGGGCAAGGCGGCGCGGATGTGCCTCGACGCCGGGATCACGCCGATCGCCCATATGGAGGGCGGCATGGCCGCTTGGAAGGAGAGCGGGCAGGAGTATATCGGCACAGATATGTCCACCGGCGCGCCCAAGCCGATGCGACAGGACGCATGACGGCGCCTAAATGAAAAAAGGGCGGGCCGACCGGCCCGCCCCTGTGATCCGCCGCGTCCGCCGGATCAGATGTCGATCGTGTTCTCGCGCTCCCAGCGCGAGAAATGCGAGACGAACTGGTTCCACTCGTCGCGCTTCATCTTGAGATAGGCGCGCGAGAATTCCTCGCCCATCGACTTCTTGAGGTCGCGGTCGCGGTCGTAGGCGCGCATCGCGTCGAGCATGTTCAGCGGCAGCTTGGGCGCGCCCTTCACCTTGTGGCCCTCGGCATACATGTCGATGTCGTGGCGCTTGCCCGGATCGGCCTTGGAGCGCATGCCCGAGAGGCCCGCCGCGATGATGACGGCTTGCAGAAGATAGGGGTTCACCGCCCCGTCGGGCAGGCGCAGCTCGAAGCGTCCGGGGCCGGGCACGCGCACCATGTGCGTGCGGTTGTTGCCCGTCCAGGTGACCGAGTTGGGCGCCCATGTCGCGCCCGAGGTGGTGCGCGGCGCGTTGATGCGTTTGTAGCTGTTGACGGTGGGGTTGGTGATCGCCGCCAGCGCGCTCGCGTGCTTCATGATCCCGCCGAGGAAATGCTTGCCGTCCTCCGACAGGCCGAGCTCGCCGGTGGGGCCTTCGCTCTTCTTGGCGGCGAAGACGTTCTTCTTGGCCTTCTTGCCGGGCGCGTCCCAGACCGAGATATGCGCATGGCAGCCATTGCCCGTGAGGCCCGGAATGGGCTTGGGCATGAAGGTCGCGCGCATGCCGTGCTTTTCGGCGATGGTCTTGGTCATGAATTTGAAGAAGCTGTGCTTGTCCGCGGTCTTGAGCGCGTCGTCGAAATCCCAGTTCATCTCCCACTGGCCGTTCGCGTCCTCGTGGTCGGACTGGTAGGGGTTCCAGCCCAGCTCGAGCATGTAGTCGCTGATCTCGCGGATCACCTCATAGCTGCGCATCATCGCCTGCTGGTCGTAGCAGGGCTTGCCGTTCTTATCGAGCGGATCGTGGATCTCGGTGCCTTCGGGCGTCAGCAGGAAGAATTCGGCCTCGATGCCGGTCTTGACATGCATGCCTTCCTCGGCGGCCTCGGCGATGAGGCGGCGCAGCACGTTGCGCGGCGCCTGCGCGACGTCCTCGCCCTCCATCACGCAGTTGGAGGCGACCCAGGCGATCTCGGGCTTCCACGGCAGCTGGATGACCGAGGAGGGGTCCGGCACGGCGAGCATGTCGGGATGGGCCGGCGTCAGGTCGAGATAGGTGGCGAAGCCCGCGAAACCCGCGCCGTCCTCCTGCATGTCCGCGATGGCGCGCGCGGGGACCAGCTTGGCGCGCTGCGCGCCGAAGAGGTCCGTGAAGGAGATCATGAAGTATTTTACGCCATTGTCCTTGGCGAACTTGGCCAGATCGGTGGTCATGTGTCGTGTCCCTGTTGTTTCGTTTTTTCGGAGGCTAGAAGCAAAACCGGCGCGGCACAATCTGCGCCGCGCCGGTTCTGATCCGCCTCAGTAGCTGCTGCCCGGCTTGCCGGGGTACCAGTTGGTTCCGGCCAGCGGGATCTTGGCCATCGCGGCCGCTTCCATCGTCAAGGCGCACAGATCCTCGGGCTCGAGATTGTGCAGGTGGTTCTTGCCGCAGGCGCGCGCGATGGTCTGCGCCTCCAGCGTCATCACCTTCAGGAAGTTGTTCAGGCGCCGGCCGCCCTCGATGGGATCGAAGCGTTTCATCAGCTCGGCGTCCTGCGTCGTGATGCCCGCCGGATCGCGCCCCTCGTGCCAGTCGTCATAGGCGCCCGCCGTCGTGCCGAGCGCGTTGTATTCGGCCTCCCATTTGGGATCGTTGTCGCCGAGCGCGATCAGAGCGGCGGTGCCGATGGCCACCGCATCCGCGCCGAGCGCCAGCGCCTTGGCCGTGTCCGCCCCGCCCCGGATGCCGCCCGAGACGACGAGCTGCACTTCGCGGTGCATGTCGAGATCCTGAAGCGCGCGCACCGCCTCGCCGATGCAGGCGAGGATGGGCTGGCCGACATGCTCGATGAAGACGTCCTGCGTCGCCGCCGTGCCGCCCTGCATCCCGTCGAGGACGACCACGTCCGCGCCGGCCTTGACCGCGAGGGTCGTGTCGAAATAGGGCCGCGCGCCGCCGATCTTGACGTAGATGGGTTTCTCCCAGGCGGTGATCTCGCGCAGCTCGAGAATCTTGATCTCGAGATCGTCCGGCCCGGTCCAGTCCGGATGGCGGCAGGCGCTGCGCTGGTCGATGCCCTTGGGCAGGTTGCGCATCATCGCCACGCGGTCGGAGATCTTCTGACCAAGAAGCATGCCGCCGCCGCCGGGCTTGGCGCCTTGGCCCACGACGATCTCGATCGCGTCGCAGCGGCGCAGATCGTCCGGGTTCATGCCATAGCGCGAGGGCAGGTATTGATAGACCAGCTTCTTGGAATGGCCGCGCTCTTCCTCGGTCATGCCGCCGTCGCCCGTGGTGGTCGAAGTGCCGGCCATCGTCGCGCCGCGTCCGAGCGCCTCCTTGGCGGGGCCGGACAGGGCGCCGAAGGACATGCCCGCGATGGTCACCGGAATGTCGAGCTCGATGGGCTTTTTCGCATAGCGCGTGCCGAGCACGACCTTGGTGTCGCATTTCTCGCGGTAGCCCTCGAGCGGGTAGCGCGAGATCGAGGCGCCCAGGAACAGCAGATCGTCGAAATGCGGCAGCTTGCGCTTGGAGCCGCCGCCGCGAATGTCGTAGATGCCGGTCGCCGCGGCGCGGCGGATCTCGGCATTCGTGGGGTTCGAGAAGGTGGCCGACTGGATCGGCACCGTGCGCGGTGCGCCCTTGTGATCGTCTTTCATTGCCTGACCCTCAATACGCGTTGTCGATGTTGAAATTATAGAGCTTGCGGGCCGAGCCGTAGCGGCGGAATTCCTCGGGCTTGGCGTCGCATTCGCCGCGCTCGAGCAGATCGGCGAGGATTTCCAGATGCTCGGGGCGCATTTCCTTTTCGATGCAGTCCGCGCCGAGGCTCTTGACCTTGCCGCGCACGAAGAGGCGCGCCTCGTAAAGGCTGTCGCCTAGCGCGTCGCCCGCATCGCCGCAGACGACCAGATTGCCCGACTGGCCCATGAAGGCGCTCATATGGCCGATATTGCCGTGCACGATGATGTCGATGCCCTTCATCGATATGCCGCAGCGCGAGCTTGCATTGCCCTTGATGACGAGCGTGCCGCCGCGCCCGGTGGCGCCCGCATACTGGCTTGCGTCCCCATCGACGATGACGGTGCCCGACATCATGTTCTCGGCCACGCCGGGGCCGGCCGAGCCATGCACGCGGATGGTGGCCTGCTTGTTCATGCCGGCGCAGTAATAGCCCGTCGAGCCCTTGACGATCACTTCGATCGGCGCGTCGAGACCCACCGCGATGGCATGGCTGCCCTTGGCGTTGACGATCTCCCAGGCGGTCTGGTTCGTGTCTTTCGTCTGCGCCTGAAGCGCGGCGTTGAGATTGCGCAGGCCCTGCGCTTCGAGGTCGAAAACTTGCATTTACGCGGCCTTCTCGGTTGCGGTGGGTGCGGCGTTGTGGCTCCAGAAATAGACGGTCGAGGGCTCGGGCTCCCAGACGCGCGCATGCTCGATGCCGGGCAGGTTGACCAGCGCGCGATACTCGCTGCCGAAGGCGACATACTGGTCGGTCTCGGCCATCACGGCGGGCTTGCAGGCGATGGGGTCGCGCACCACGCCGAAGCCGTCCTTGGTGCCGACCACGAAGGTGAAGAAGCCGTCGAGATCGTCGAGGCTCGACTCGAGCGCCTGGCCCAGGGTGGCGCCCTGGCTCATCCGCCATGTGAGATAGGCGGCGCCCACCTCGGTGTCGTTTTCGGTCTCGATATGCATGCCGGCCTTGCGCAGCTTGCGGCGCAGGCTCGCGTGGTTGGAGAGCGAGCCGTTATGCACGAGGCACTGGTCGCGCCCGGTGTTGAACGGGTGCGCGCCCATCGTGGTCACGGCCGACTCGGTCGCCATGCGGGTATGGCCGATGCCGTGGCTTCCGGTCATCGAGGAGATGTCGAACCGCGCCGCGACGTTCTTGGGCAGGCCGACCTCCTTGTAGATCTCGAGCTTCTCGCCCGTGCTCATGATGCGCACATCGGGGCGGATATCGGCCAGAACGGTGCGCGCGGCGGCGGCCCATGCGGCGTCGATCTCGATCACGGCATGGGTGTCTTTGACGCGCATCGTCACGTCGCCGCCCAAGGCGGTCTGCATGTCCTTGTCCAGACCCGCGAAATCGCGATCGGGCGTGTCGGACTGCACGGTCAGCTTGACCTTGCCGGGATTGTCCGAGCCGTAGATCGCGATCCCCGCGCTGTCCGGGCCGCGATCGGTCATGGTGATGAGCATGTCGGTCAACATCTGCCCCAGCTTGGGCTCGAGCGATGTGTCCTTGAGAAAAAGTCCTACGATCCCGCACATGGGCTGTCATCCTTCTGTGAACTTGATTCTGACGCTATCAGCTATTTTCAGACCGCTCAACTAGCGTGAAACTATATTTCCTACCATGCAAATAAAAAAATTTTACCTGCATGCAAAAAAAGGTTGCCAGAATGGGGCCAGAGCGGTCTCATGCGGTCTAATAATTGGTTCCTTTGGCGGTCCACGCGCCAAACCAACGAGAACTACAAATAGAAACGACCAGAACAGGGGTATGAATAGTGGAAGACCAAATTGCAGAACTGACGGCGCAGGTCGCCGCGCTCCAGTCGGCGGCGGGGACGACCAACACGACCTTCGCCGAGACCTTTTACTACCTGACAATCCCGCTGATGATCATCATCCACGCGGGATTTCTTGCTTATGAGATGGGCGCATCGCGGCTCAAGAACGTGCTGAGCTCGGGCGTCAAGAACATCCTCGCCTTCGCCTTCATGATCCCGACCTTCTATTTCTTCGGCTGGTGGGTCTATTGGGGCTTCCCCACGGGCCTGACCCTGTCCGAAGGCCCTGCGGGCATTTCGGGCGCGGCCTATGCGAGCTCCATCGCCTGGGGCTGGGGCGAAAGCGCGCAATACATGGGGCCGAACATCGCCGACCAGGCGTCGGGCGTGTTCTTCGGCGCCTTCGCCCTCTTCGCGGCGACGACGGCCTCGATCATGTCGGGCGCGGTCATCGAGCGCATCCAGACCGTCGGCTTCGTCATCCTCGCCATCGTTCTCGGCTCCTTCGCATGGGTCGTCGCGGCGGCCTGGGGCTGGCACGCGGATGGCTGGCTCGTCACGCAATGGGGCGTGCATGATTTCGGCGCGGCGGGTCTCGTCCACGCGGTCGCCGGCTTCTTCGCGCTGGGCGTTCTGATCAACCTCGGACCGCGGATCGGCAAGTTCAATCCGGACGGCACCGCCAACCACATCGCGGGGCACAACATGCCGATGACGGTGGTCGGCCTCATGCTCATCATCGTCGGCTTCTGGGGCTTCCTCATGGCCTGCGTGATCGTGCCGGGCGAAGCGTGGTCGTGGTTCGCGGACAAGCCCGCGACGATCTACGGCACGCCCATCACCTTGTCGGCTCTGTCCTTCAACATCCTGATGGCCGTGGCCGGGGGCATCATCGGCTCCTGGGTTCTGACGCGTGATCCGTTCTGGATGATGTCGGGCGCTCTGGCGGGGATCATCTCGGTCGCGTCGGGTCTCGACATCTACTTCCCGGCGATGGCCTTCCTGATCGCCTTCTCGGCGGGGATCATCCTCAAGCCGGCGGCGGACATGCTCGAGCGCATGGGCATCGACGACGCCGTCGGCGCCGTGACGGTGCACGGCACGATCGGCCTCTACGGCGTGATCCTCTTGGGCATCTTCGGCTCGGGCTACCCGGCACTGCAAGGCGCCGAGGGCGAGGTCGCGACCATCTCCTTCGTGGGTCAGCTCGTGGGCGCGGTGACGTTCTTCCTTCTGGGCTTCGTGCCCGGCTACGTCGTCTCGTTCATCCTCAAGATGCTGGGGATGCTGCGCGTCTCGGCGGGTGCCGAGCAGGTCGGGATGGACAAGGTCAAGGTTCCGGCCGCCGGCTATCCCGAGGGCATTCCCGCCCCCGCCGTCAACCTCGCGCCCGGCGAATGATCGGGCACATGCAACAGTTTGAAGGAGTGAAGTGATGGGATTTCCCTATGAGAACGTCGATTGGGCGGCCGTGGACGGCGCCATGTTCATCGGCTGGACCTCGGCGCTGCCGGGCATCTGCACCGTCCTCGCGATGATCGTCTGCGTCGCCGTGCTGATCTTCGGGCAGAGCACCGAAGCCTCGAAGATGCGCAATTTCGACACCTGACGGCCCCGAGGGCCATCGACGCTAAGGGGAGGGGCCGCAGAAAAGCGGCCCCTTCGCCATGTCCGGTGATTGCCTGAGAGGAAAATAAGTTGCACGCGAATGTTGCGCAGACGCGCGCGATAGTGCTTCAATGATGCGGAGATTGAATCAAGAGCAACAGGGGACACATCATGGCAATACTCTGGAGAAACTCCGCATTGGCGCACCGCCATGCCGAGATCGGCGGCGAGCTGGGCGACTGGAACGGCATGGGAACCGCCTGGTTCTATTCCGACAGCGAGGAGCGCGGGCAGGAAGATTACGAGCGGGTGCGCACCAAGGCGGGCCTGATGGACGTCTCGGGCCTCAAGAAGGTGCATCTGACCGGCCCCGACGCGGCCTATGTCATCGACCGCACAACCACGCGCAATGTCGAAAAGCTGATGCCGGGCCGCGCGGTCTATGCCGCCATGCTGAACGACCGGGGCATGTTCATCGACGATTGCGTGATCTACCGGCTTTCCGTCAACAGCTGGATGGTGGTGCACGGCACCGGCACCGGCATGGAATCGATGGCCGCCGCCGCCGCCGCCAAGAACGTCGCGATCACCTTCGACGACGATCTGCATGACATTTCGCTCCAGGGCCCCGTCGCCGTCGATTTCCTCGAGAAGCATGTGCCCGGCATCCGCGATCTGGCCTATTTCGGCATCATGCAGACCAAGCTTTTCGGCTATCCGGCCATGATCTCGCGCACCGGCTATACCGGCGAGCGCGGCTACGAGATCTTCTGCCAGCGCAAGCATGTGGTCGATATCTGGGACCAGATCCTCGACAAGGGCAAGGACATGGGCATCGGCCCGGTGCAGTTCAGCACGCTCGACCGGCTGCGCACCGAATCCTACCTGCTCTTCTTTCCGGGCGACAATTCCGAAACCTATCCGCACGAGAACGGCGATCCCGCGGGCGACACGCTCTGGGAGCTCGGCCTCGAATTCGTCGTCTCGCCCGGCAAGACCGGGTTCGTCGGCGCCGAGAACCACTATGCGCTCGAGGGGCGCGAGCGGTTCAAGATCTACGGCGTGAAGCTCGAGGGCACGACACGCGCGGACGAGGGCGCGGAACTCTTGCAGGATGGCAAGAAGGTGGGGCACGTTACCTACGGTATGTATTCGCGCATCAACAAGCATAATGTCGGCATCGCCCGCATGCCGGTCGAGGCTGCCAAGCCCGGCACGAAATTCACCGTGCGCAACGCGGATGGCACCGAGATTCCGGCGGTGGCCGCCGAAATGCCCTTCTACGACAAGGACAAGAAGATCCGCACCGCCAAGGGCTGAGCCGCAAGACCGCCGGCGGCGCAGAGACGGGCGCCGCCGGCCAACGACAGACAAGACCAACAGGAGATCAACGCGCCCATGTCGAAGTTCGAATTCCCTCCATCGATCAAGAGCCGCCCGGTCTGGGGCAGTCTCGAGGCGCGCGCGGGCAAGCATCACCTGATGATCGCCGATGCCGAAGGCGCCGAGGCGATCATCGAGATCGCGACGCCCGAGCTGATGAGCCGCGCGCATGTCATCTTCATCCCGAAGGGCACCGATTACGAGCAGAAGCTGCGCGATCTGAACCCGGCCATCCTGCATGTCGCGCCCAGCTATGCGGCGTCTCTCCAGCGTATCCGGCGCATCCTTCAGGACGCGCATATGGGGCTTCAGATCTATCTTGCGGGCACAGAGGGGCTGATGGGGCAGGCGATGCAGGAGGCCGTGAGCCACGGCATCCCGCACACCGCCATACAGACCGAACATCGCGGATCGCTCGCGCGGCGGATGCAATGCGTGCATTGCAAGGGCATCACCGAGGATGTCGAGGTCGACCCGTTCGTCTGCTCGCATTGCGGGCTGAACCTCTTCGTGCGCGATCACTACTCGCGCCGCCTCGCGGCCTATCAGGGTGTCTGCGTCGATGCCGAGGATCCGGGCAACGTGCCCGAGCAGAAGGGGATCTACGAATGAGCGGCGGAACCAAGATCAAGGTGCGCGTCACCGAAATCGTGCCCCTGAACGAGCTGGTCACGCGCTTCAGGTTCGAGCCGGTGGACGGCGGCGAATTGCCCACCTTCTCCGGGGGCGCGCATACCGTGATCGAGATGAAGGACGGCGATCGCACCCGCCTCAATCCCTATTCGCTGATGTCCGATCCGGCCGACCGCACGGCCTACACGATCTCGGTGCGCCGCGACGATCAGGGCCGGGGCGGATCGCTCTTCCTGCACCGGAAGGTCAAGGTGGGCGACGAGATGGTGCTCTCGCATCCGGTCAACCTCTTCAGCCTCGATCTGCGCGCGAAAAAGCACCTGATGATCGCGGGCGGCATCGGCATCACGCCGTTCCTTGCCCAGATCAAGCAGCTCGACCGTAGTCACGGCAATTGGGAGCTGCATTATTCCGTCCGCAGCGAGAGCCTGGCCAGCTACGCCAAGGAGCTGACCTCCGAGCATCCGAACGACGTGCATATCTATCACGACGATCAGGGCCAGAAGATCGACCTCGAGCATCTGCTGGACGGTCAGCCGCTCGGCACGCATCTTTATGTCTGCGGGCCGAAGGGCATGATTGACTGGGTGCGCGCCACTGCGCGGGATCTGGGCTGGCCGCGCGAGGCGGTCCATTACGAGGAGTTCCTCGCCCCGAAGCCAGGCAAGCCTTTCGAGGTGAAGCTCGCGGTCAGCAACAAGGTGATCCAGGTGGGCGAGCATGAGAGCCTCCTGGAAGCGATCGAGCGCGCCGGGGTGGATGCACCCTATCTCTGCCGGGGCGGCGCCTGCGGGCAATGCGAGACGAACGTGATCGAGAAGGATGGCGAGATCATCCACCGCGACCACTGGCTCGAGCCCGAAGAACAGGCCTCGGGCGAGAAGATCATGCCTTGCGTCAGCCGCTTCGAAGGCAAGACACTGGTGCTGGACCGTTAAGAACAGAGTGGCTTGCGCGTGGCCCGTCCGGGCCGCGCAGCCGGGCCGACAGGGAGAAACGACATGACGATCCAATTCAACGAAGAGACCTTCCGCGACGATTACTCCTTCCGCAACTCGCCCTGGGCGATCAAGCGGTTCCCGTTCCCGTTCGACAAGGACGACTACATGTATTCCGTCAACATGGAGCCGCACGCGGGCGGCCGTGACGGATCGGTCTTTCAGAACCGTTTCGACGTGGACGAGCATTACGTGAGCGAGATGCGCGACCGGGCCATCGTTCTCGATCAGGATCCGCTGCGCTGCCAGTCCCTGCCGCATATGACTCTGGCGGGCTGGGATCTTCTCGAGCTCATCATGGTGGCCAAGTCCGAGGACTATCCCGACCTCTTCGAGCTGCACCGCGACGGCGACAAGTGGCGCTGGATCAACAAGCCGCTCGGCATCGACGACAGCTTCACCTTCCTCGACGAGACGACGCTGCCCTACGGACCGATGGAATACATCACCCGCCAGACGCAGGGCGATTTCGCCGTGCTGGACCAGCGCGACGACAATCTCTGGATGGATGCCGGGATGGTCACGACGCAGGCCGACTGGAGCCTCGATTTCGACATCGGCATGAACTTCTTCGAATGGCACGCGCCCGTGCCGCTGGCGCATGAGAAGGGCATCTTCGTGCGGGCGCTGAAATTCCTGCTGAACGTGCAGCAGGGCAGCCCGGCGCGGCGTCTCAACTGGACGATGACGGTCAACCCGCTTTTGGACACCAGCCCCGAGAATTACCACAAATGGGGCGTGCAGAAGACGACGCTTACCCCCGAGAATATCGGCGCGAAACAGCATCTGCGTGTCGAGCTACAGACCTTCTTCCGCCTGCCGCGCTCGAACGCGCTGGTCTTTCCGATCCGCTGCTATCTCTGCGCGTTCCAGGATCTCATGACCGTGCCGAAATGGGGCCGGCGCCTGCACCGCGTCATTCGCGATCTGCCGCCCGAATTGCTCGATTACAAGGGCTTCAAGGCGAACCACAAGCTGATGCTCGATTACCTGTCGCAATATGATGACGGGCTGCCCACCTCGCCGGGCATCTGGCCGGATCTCGAGACCGAGCCGCCCTTGCAGAAGTGATCCGACCCGGATGCGATCCGCTCGAGGCGCCCTGCGGGGCGCCTCAGGTGTTTTGCGGATAGCTGATGATCGACAGGTATTTGCACGGCAGCGTCACGAGCCGCTCGGGGCCGTGCGGCGCGTCCGCGTCGAAAAAGAGCGTATCGCCCGGCCGCAGCTCCACCACCTCGTTGCCGTGGCGATAATCGACCGCGCCCTCGAGCATGTAGATCGTCTCGATCCCGCCATGCTGGAAGGTGGGAAAGATGTCGGCCTCGGTGCTGAGGGTGATGAGATAGGGCTCCACGATGACGCCCGATCCGTTCGAGCCGATATGGCCCAGAAGGTTGTATTGATGGCCCGCGCGCGTGCCCGCGCGCTCGATCTCGACCCCCTCGCCGGATTTGGTGTGAACGTATTCGCGCGCCTCCTCGAAGCGGCGGAAGAAGCTGGTGATCGGCACGCGCAGCGCGTTGGCGAGCGTCTGAAGCGTCGTCAGCGAGGGCGAGGTGTTGCCGTTCTCGATCTTCGAAAGCATCCCGATGCTGAGACCGGTGCGCGCCGCGAGTTCGGCCACGGTGATTTCCTGCTTGCGACGATGCGCGCGCAGCTCGCGCCCGATGGCGATCTCGAGGACGTTCTCGCGGTCCTCGCGCTGCGGGCGGTGGGGATCCTGGGTCAGGCGCGCGGCTTCGCTGCGCGTCAGTCTCTCAACGGTCATTCATCTTCCTGCATATGGGGCCGGGCATCGGCGCAATGCCCGGAATATGATGAAGTTTCACTCTCAGGACAAGAATTATGACTTGAGGGTGAAATCGTTGGCCGCAAAACATCTTGACGTAAGGTAAGGATTTGCGAGGATCGTCTTCGATCCGGCGCCTTCGAGCGCGGCAGAGACCTTCTCGGACATCAGGACGAGGCAAGTCGGGCCGAACCTCGCGCAGCCCTTCAGGGCGCGCGCCAACCGGGAGACCGACAATGAAACGAACGCATACCGCCCTTCTGGCCGCCTTGAGCGCTCTCGCGCCCACGGCGCTTTTCGCGGCCGACAGCCCCGATCCGATCGTCATCCCGATCAACAACTGGTCGTCGCAGATCGTCATGTCGAACGTGATGGGTCAGATATTCCAGTCGATGGGCAACAGCGTGGAATATGTCACCGTCGATGCGCAGGCGGTCTATGAATCGATCCGCCTCGGCGACGTGACACTTCAGATGGAAGTTTGGGAAGGCACGCACAAACTGTCTCTCGAGGCGGCGCTCGAGAAGGGCGGGATCGTCGATGCGGGCGATCACGAGGCCGTCACGCGGGAGGACTGGTGGTATCCCATGTGGACCAAGGAAGCCTGCCCCGGTCTGCCTGATTGGGAGGCTTTGAACGCCTGCGCCGCCGTTTTCGCAACGCCCGAGACGGGCGAGAAAGGCCGCTATCTCGACGGGCCCGCCGACTGGAACAAGCACGCGAACGAGCGTGTCGAGGCGCTCGGCATGGATTTCGTCGTCATCAATGCCGGCAGCGCCGCGGCGCTCTGGGCCGAAATCGGCGCCGCCGAAGCGGAGAAGCGGCCCATCGTCTTGTTCAATTGGACGCCCAATTTCGCCGAGGCGGTCTGGCCGGGTGAGTTCGTCGCCTTTCCCGAGGCCGAACCGGGCTGCGATACGGACCCTGCGGTCGGGCCGAATCCGGACGCGCTCTACGATTGCGGCAACCCCGCCGACGGGTATCTGAAAAAAGCCGCGTGGGAGGGCATGGAAGAAAAATGGCCCGCCGCCTACGGCGTGCTGACCAAGGCCTCTTTCACCAATGCGCAGATCGCCGAGATGGCCCGGCTCGTCGATGTCGAGGAGCTCGAGCCGGAGGAAGCGGCGACGGAATGGCTCGAATCCAATCGCGATATTTGGGAAGGCTGGGTCGAGTAGGCCGGGTCCGGCAGCCCGAGCCCGAAACGATCCGGGCGCGGGCGTTCCGAAGCAAGGCACATCCGGCGATCATTTCTTGCGCAAGTGAGGCGAAACGGCGCTGCGGCACTCGCGCCATGAAGAATAATTCTTGACCCACAGTGAAGACGTGCAAGAATGGAAACTGAAGGTAACGCAAGCGGGCCACAAGAGTTCCGCAGCACTTCAAAAAAAGCCGGCCTGGCCGGGTACAACAGAATGGCCGGCCGACTGTCGCGCCAACCGGGAGAAAAACATGAACACATCGAAAACGGCCATTCTGGCCGCTCTTGCCGCATTCGCTCCGATGGCCGCTATGGCCGAGGACAGCAGCGACCCGATCGTCATTCCGATCCACAACTGGTCCTCGCAGATCGTGATGTCGAACGTCGTCGGCCAGCTTCTCCAGAAGCAGGGCGCGAATGTCGAATACGTCACCACCGACAGCCAGGCCGTGTACGAGTCGATCCGTCTTGGCGACGTGACGCTCGAGATGGAAGTCTGGGAAGGCGCGTTCGGCGCATCCTTCCGCGCCGCGATGGAAAAGGGCGGCATCGTCGATGTGGGCGACCATGATGCGGTCACGCGCGAGGATTGGTGGTACCCGATGTGGACCAAGGAAGCCTGCCCGGGCCTGCCGAGCTGGGAGGCGCTCAACGATTGCGCCGAGATCTTCGCCACGGCAGAAACCGGCGACAAGGGCCGGTATCTCGACGGCCCGGTCGACTGGCTCAAGCACGGCAAGGAGCGCGTCGAGGCGCTCGGCATGGATTTCGTCGTGATCAACGCGGGCTCCGCCGCGGCCCTTTGGGCCGAGATCGGTGCCGCCGAGGCCGAGAAGAAGCCGATCGTCGTCTTCAACTGGACGCCCAACTTCGCCGAGGCCGTCTGGCCGGGCGAGTTCGTCGAGTTCCCGGAATGGGTGGACGGCTGCGACAAGGATCCGGCGGTCGGCCCCAACCCCGATGCGCTCTATGACTGCGGCAACCCCGCCGACGGCTATCTGAAGAAAGCCGCTTGGGAGGGCATGGAAGAGAAGTGGCCCGCCGCCTACGCTACGCTCGAGAAGATTTCCTTCACCAATCCCCAGATCGCCGAAATGGCCAAGCTGGTGGATGTCGAGGAGCTCGAGCCCGAAGAGGCCGCGGCCGTCTGGCTGGAAGAGAACGAAGACCTGTGGTCCGACTGGATCAACTGATCTCTCACCTCAGCGTTTGACGACCGGCCCCGCCCGCATCCGCCGAGCGGGGCCGCTTTGCCACAACCAGGATGGATCATGGACCAGCAAACACCCGTCATTTCGTGCCAGAACGTCTGGAAGCTTTTCGGCCGAGACCCTGAAACCTATCTCGCCACCATGCCCGCCGGACGCGGCTTCGAGGAAATCCGGGCGGACGGCTATATCGCCGGCGTCAAGGATGTCAGCATCGAAGTGCATCGCGGGGAAATGCTGGTCATCATGGGCTTGTCGGGGTCCGGCAAGTCCACGCTGGTGCGCTGTTTCTCGCGCCTGCACGACATCACCGGCGGCACCATCACCGTCGAGGGACAGGACGTGATGAAGCTGAGCGAGCGCGAGTTGATCGAGCTGCGCCGCTCCAAGATGGGAATGGTGTTCCAGTCCTTCGGCCTTCTGCCGCATCGCACCGTGCTCGAGAATGTGGCCTTTCCGTTGGAAATGCGCGGTCAGGACCGCCACAAGCGACGCGAGCGCGCGCTCGAAGTGGTCAAGCTGGTCGGGCTGGAGGGCCGCGAGGACTACTTCCCGCGCGAGCTCTCGGGCGGGCAGCAACAGCGCGTGGGCATCGCGCGCTCACTCGCCATCGAGCCTGATATCTGGTTTCTGGACGAGCCCTTCTCCGCGCTCGATCCGCTGATCCGCCGCGAGATGCAGGACGAGTTCCTGCGCCTTCAGGCCCTTCTGCACAAGACGATCGTCTTCATCACGCATGATTTCGACGAGGCGCTGCGCCTTGCGGACCGCATCGCCATCATGAAGGACGGCGCGGTCGAGCAATGCGACACGCCCGACCAGATCGTGCTGCATCCGGCCACCGAATATGTGCGCAAGTTCACCGAGGATATCGACAAGTCCCGCGTCGTGCATGCCAGCGTTCTGGCCAAGCCGGACCTCACGGGCACCGGCGCGCCGGTCGATGCGGGCATGACGGTTCACCAGATGGCGCAGATCCTGGTGCAGGACACGCGCGAGGCGATCCCGGTGGTGGAGGGCGGCAGGACGCTGGGCGCGTTCCGGCGGACCGACGCGCTCGAAATCCTCGTGGGATCGAGCTGATGGTCTCGGCCAGCGACACGATCGCCGAGCGGCCCGCCTTCACCCGCCCGCGCACGGCGCTGATCCTCGTCGGTGTCGCGATCCTGCTGACTTTGCTCCAATATTCCGGGCTATTGCCCGCCACGCTGCACCGCCTGCCCGAGGCGTGGATTCCGCCCTTCGCGCTCTGGCTCGATACGGGTTTCAATTTCATAAAGGACGATCTGGGGCTTCTGGCGTTGACGCGGTTCCTGACCGAGGGGCTCGAATGGCTGCTCGACGTCACGGCCAACCTGCTCTTCGGTCAGCGCCGCTGGCCCTATCTCGGGCCGATCCCGTGGACGGCCATCGCGGCGGCAGCCGCCGTGCTGGGCTACTATCTCGGTGGCTGGCGCATGGCGCTCCTGGCGGGGGGCGTCTTCGTCTGGACGGCGCTGATCGGCCAGTGGAAGATCGCGATGCAGACCATGTCGGTTCTCGTCGTCGCGGCGCCGCTCGCCTTCGTCATCGGCCTCTGCCTCGGCATCGCCGCGTGGCGTTATGCGTGGCTCGACCGGGCGATCAAGCCGGTCCTGTCGGTGCTGCAAACGCTGCCCTTCTTCACCTATCTTCTGCCTGCCGTCATCTTCTTCAAGGTCGGCCCGACCGCCGGCGCGGTCGCCACGACGATCTACGCCATTCCGCCCATGATCCTGATGACGACGCTCGGCCTTCAGAAGGTGCCCGCCGAGGTGGTGGAATCGGGCCATATGAGCGGCTGCACCCGCTGGCAGCTTTTGCGCCATGTCTATCTGCCCTCGGCACGGACCGAGATCCTCGTGGGCGTGAACCAGGTCATCATGCTGAGCCTCGCGATGGTCGTTCTGACGGCCTTCATCGGCATGCCGGGCCTCGGCGCCAAGCTTCTGGCGATGATGGGCAGCTTCAAGCTGGGCCGCTCCTTCGAGATCGGCGTGACGATCGTGCTGATCGCCGTGATGCTCGACCGCATGTCGAAGGCATGGGTCGTCAAGCAGCCCGAGCATTTCGAGCGCGGCACGCCCTGGGGGAAGCGCCATATCCTGCTGCTGACCGGCCTCGGCGCCTTCGTGTTCTTCTGCATCCTCGGCCAGTTCGTCGAGGTGGCGACCGATATCGGGCGCACGCAGAATTTCAGCCAGGGCAAGGAAATCGACGATCTGATGAAGAATTTCCTCGCGCTGGGCTGGGTCAACGCGATCACGGACGGCATCCGCGCGTTCCTCAACGTGCAGGTGCTCATCCCCTTCCGAAACTTCCTGCTGAGCATACCGACGCCCGCCTTCATCCTGCTCATCTCGGCCTTCGCGCTCGTGCTGGCCGGGCGCCGCGAGGCGGTGATCGCGGCGCTCTTCTTCGGGCTTGTCGCGTGGTCGGGCTGGTGGGACCGCTCGGTCATCACGCTCTATTCGGTCATCTCGGCGGTGGCGCTCGCAATGCTCTTCGGCCTGCCGCTCGGCATCGCCGCCGCGCGAAGCGAGACATGGTCGCGCCGGGTGCTGCTGGCCTGCGACACGGCGCAGACCTTTCCCAGCTTCGTCTATCTCATTCCGGCGATCATGCTCTTCGGCATCACCGACGTCGCCGTGATCTTCTCGATCCTCATCTTCGCGATGGTGCCGCTCACGCGCTACACGATCGAGGGGCTGCGCACCGTGCCGCCCGAGATGCTCGAGGCCGCCGACATGTCGGGCGCCACGCGCCATCAGAAGCTGTGGAAGGTGCAATTGCCGCTGGCTTTGCCGACGATGGCCGTGGGCTTCAACCAGGCGATCATGTTCGCCTTCTTCATGGTCATCATCGCGGCCTTCATCGGCACGCAGGATCTGGGGCAGGAGCTTCAGCGCACGCTTGCCGGGACGGACATGGGCAAGAATTTCGTGCTCGGGATCTGCGTGTCGCTCATGGCGCTCACCTTCGATCTGACGATCCTGAAATGGGCGACCGAACGGAAGCGCAATCTGGGTCTGGGAAGCTGACGAGGCGGGCCGGGGGGGAGTTTCCTTGGCCCGCTTGTCAGACGGCGACCGAATGGCGCGCCGCGCCACCCGGAAGGTACGCGTCGAAAACCGAGGCGATCACGCGGATCACCGGCGCGCCCTTGGGCGTGACCGAAAGGCGCCCGGCCTGCCGCGCCACGAGGCCGTCCGCCTCCATCTGCGCCAGCGCAGGAAGCTCCCCCGCATACCAGAAGGGCGCGGCGCCATGGCGCGCGCCGGCGGCGTCGAGATCGATCTCCCCCGCGCACATGATCCGCTCGATGACATGGCTGCGCAGGCTGTCATCCGCGCTGAACGCGACGCCCTTGGCGACCGGCAGTGTGCCCGCCTCCACCGCGCGCGCCCAGGCACCCGTCTCGCCGAGATTCTGGACATATCCCGAGGGCGTGCGACCGATGGAGGTGGTGCCGACGCCCAGCATCGTCTCGGCCGGATCGGTCGTGTAGCCTTGGAAATTGCGGCGCAGCGTGCCCTTCGCTGCGGCCACGGCCATGGAATCCTCGGGCAGGGCGAAATGATCGAGGCCGATCGGCACATATCCAGCGGCGACGAGGGCCTTCGACGCCTCTTCGGATTGCTCGAGCCGCGCCGCCGCGCCCGGCAAGGCCGCCTCATCGATCAGGCGCTGCTTCTTGGCCATCCACGGCACATGCGCATAGCCGAATAGCGCGATCCGGCTGGGCCGCATTCCGGCGCATATCTCGACGGTGTTCAGGAGGGTCTCGGTCGTCTGGTGGGGCAGGCCGTAGATCAGATCGAAATTGATGCTGGCCACGCCCGCCGCGCGCAGCCCTTCGACCGAAGCGCGCACCATCTCGGGCGGCTGCACCCGGTTGATGGCCTTCTGCACCGAAGGATCGAACTCCTGCACACCGAAGCTCGCCCGGTTGAAGCCGAGCGCGCCGATGCGCGTGATCATCTCGGGCGTCAGCGTGCGCGGATCGCTCTCGATGGCAAGCTCCGCATCCTCGGTCACGTTGAAACGCGCGCGCACCTTGTCCATCGCGCGCTCCAGATCGTCCGGCACGAGCGCGTTCGGCGTGCCGCCGCCCCAGTGCAGATGCGAGATGTCCATGCGCGCGGGCAGGTGCCGCGCAACGAGGTCGATTTCCCGAAGCAGCGTCTGCGCATAGCGCGCGATGGGCGCGTCCTTGCGCGCCAGCTTCATGTTGCAGCCGCAATACCAGCAAAGCTCGCGGCAGAAAGGCACGTGAAGATAGAGCGAGATCGCCTGCGCCGGATCGAGCGCGGCGAGCCAGGCGGCATAGGTTTCGGCCTCTATGTCGGGCGAGAAATGCGGCGCCGTGGGATAGCTCGTGTAGCGCGGCACGCTGCGGCTGAGATAGGTCTGGATGCTCTGGGTCATGGTGGCGGGCCTTCGGTGGATGCGGACGCGGGGGGGCAGGGCGACGGATCGCAAACCCCCATGCGCCGCCCTTCGCGGATGGCGCTTCGGTTGCCACTCAATAGCGCGCAGGGGCGGCGCCGAAGTTGCGCGAGATCAAACCGGCGTTGAAAACTGCGGAAAAGCTGGCGGCGTTCTATTCCGCCGCCAGCGCCAGGCCCGCGCGTGCGTCCTTGTCGCCCGCGCCCGCCGATGGTTTCTGCCGCCGGGCATAGACCAGCCGGAAGGCGGGCGGCGTGAAGTAGAAGCTGACCACGGTCGAGAGCGCGACACCGCCCGCGATGGCCATCGCGAAGGGCGGCCAGAAGCCACCCCCGGCGAGGATGAGGGGCAAGAAGCCGCCCACCGTGGTGATCGTGGTCGAGACGATATGGCGCGACGAGGCCATGACGACATCGGTCATCGCATCGGGATCGCCCGTCGCCGCGGCCTCGTCCTCTTGCAAGGCCGTCATGATGATGATCGCCGCGTTGATCGACACCCCGATCGAGCCGATGAGGCCGATGATCGCATTGATCCCGAAAGGATAGGCGAAGATCGCGAGCGCCAGCATCGACAGGCCCGCCGACAGCCCCGAGACGACCAGCGCGACGCCCGCGAGGCGGAAGCTACGGAACGTGAGCACGATCACCGCGATCGAGAGCGTCACGATCAGCCCGAGCGAGGCCAACAGGTTGTTGAGCGTCGAGGCGCGCGCATCCGAATCGCCGCCGATCTCGAGCCGCACGCCCTGCGGCAGCTCGAACCCCGCCGCGTCGATGCGCGCGCGGATATCCGTCAGCGCCTCCTCGGGCAGCACGCTACGCTGAAGGAAGGCCTGAACCGTGTTCGCGCGCTCGGCGTTCCGCCGGGTGATCGCGCCTTCGCCCGGGATGAGGCGGACATCGGCCACCGCCGACAGGGGCGTCGCGGGAAAGCCCGTGGCGCCCGGCACGATGAGGGGCATGTCGCGGATCGCGGCGGGGTCGGCGCGCAGATCGTCCCCGAGCCGGATGCGCACGGGCAACTCCTCCGAGCTTTCGATCATGCTACCGCCCGTCGTGCCGACGAGCGCGGTCTCGAGCTGGCGCGCGATATCGCCCGGCGCGAGGCCGACAAGCTGCGCGCGCGCCTCGTCCACCTCGACGCCCAGCTTGGGCGCGCCCGCCGTGATCGTGGCGCGCGCCAGCGTCACCATCGGCGCCGCGTCCATGATGCGGCGAAGCTCTTCGCCCGCCGTGCGCAGCGCGCCCAGATCGTCGCCGACGAGCCGCAGCTCGACCGGCGCGCCCACGGGCGGACCCTGCACGAGGCCGCGCACCAGCACCTGCGCCTCCGGCGCTGTTGCCGGCAGGTCGCGTTGCAGCACGGGCAGGATCGCCTCCGTCGCCTCGGCCGAGGCGGTGCGGATCAGCGCATGCGCATGGCCCGGCGCCGCCTCGCGCCCGCCGATGATATTGTAATAGAAGGCAGGCGCCGAGCGTCCGATGGTCCAGCTCACGCTCTCGATCCCTTCCGTCCCGCGCAAGGCGGCGTCGAGCCGCGCGACCGTCTCGCGCGTGCGCTCGATGCCGGTGCCGTCCGGCAGGTCGATCTCGACGGTGAACTGATCGCGGTCGACACCCGGAAAGAATTGCGCCGTGAGGAGCGGCATCGACAGGAAGCCGAGGACCGGCAGCACGAGGGCGAAGGCGATGGAGCGCAGCGGATTGCGCGCCGAAAGGCGCAGGCTCGCCGCGAAGGCCCGCCCCGCCGCGCCCGAGGGCAGACCGCTCGCCAGCCAGCCCGAGCGGGCGCCGGCGGGCATCACCCAGCCCGCGAGCGCGGGGGTGATTGTGACCGCCACCACGAAGGACCAGCCGAGCATGATGACCACGGCGATGGCGATGGAGCCGACGAAATCGCCCGCCGGGCCGGGCAGCAGGATCATGGGCGTGAAGCCGAGCGCGGTCGTCGCCGTCGAGGCGAAGAGCGGCATGGTGAGGCGCGACACCGAAGCGCCCACGGCGGCGAGCCGCTCCGCGCCCTCGCGTATCCGCCTCCCCACCTCGTCTGTCATGACGATCCCCGCATCGACCAGCAGCCCCAGCGCCACGATGAGGCCGGTCACCGACATCTGGTGGATGGGCAGCCCGATGAGGTTCATGGTGAAGAACGTCGCCAGCGACACGACCGGCAGCACCGTCGCCACGATCAGCGCGGCGCGTAGGCCCAGCGTCAGCAGCAGCACCGCCAGAACCAGCGCGATCCCGATGGCCATGTTGGTGCCGACTTCCGCCAGCCGGTCGGCCGTGTAGGTGGATTGATCGAAGACGAGCTCCATCTCGAGCCCGCCCGGCAGGAGCGGCGCGAAGGCGGCGAGCTCGGCCCGGATGCTCTCGGCCCAGATATCGACCTGAAGGCCGTCCTCGAGCGCGGCGGCGACGAGGATCGCCGGGCGCCCGCCATGCAGCGCGGCCTCGGAGACGGGCGCGCGCGGCCCGCGCGTCACCGTCGCCACATCCGCGAGCCGCAGCGCCGCGCCCTCGGCGCCCTCGCGCAAAAGGATGCCGCGAAGACGGTCCAGCGTTTCGATCTCGCCCGAGACCTCCAGCACCAGATCGTCGCCGCCCCCGGTCACACGGCCCGCGCTCACCTTGGCATCGGCGCCGCGAACCGCCTGCGCCACCTCGTCCGCCGTGAGGCCCAGCCCCGCCGCCCGCGCGCGGTCCAGCGTCACGGTGATCTCTTCCTCGGGCTGGCCGAAACGCTCGGCCACCTTGGTGCCGGGCACGCTGCGCAGCCGGTCCGCAAGGGCCGAGCCGTAGCGCGCGGCCAGCGTCATGGGCACGCCGTCATGGCGCGCGGTCAGCGCGACGATGGCGCCATAGGTATTGACCCCGTCCGCATCGAGCGCCGGCGCGCCCACGCCGGGCGGAAAACCCGCCTCCACATCGCCCAGCTTGTCGCGCAGCTCGGACCAGACCTGCTCGATCGCGTCATCCGGCAAGGTCTCCTGCAATTCGATCTGCACGATCGAGATGCCTGTCGCGCTCGTGGATTGCAGCACGTCGACCTCGGCCACCTCGCGCAGCGCCTCTTCGATCTCGGCGGTGACGAGGCTTTCGACGCGGGCAGGATCCGCGCCGGGATAGGCGGTGGTGACGGTGGCGAACGTGTTGGTGATGGTCGGATCTTCCTGCCGCCCGATGGCCAGGAGCGCCGAGGCCCCTGCCGACAGCACCACCAGGAGGAAGAGCGCGACGAGCCGGGGGCGGCGGAAGGTCAGCGTGCCCATGCGGTGCTCTCTTCCGCCGTGACCGCCTGGCCGGGCACGACGCGGTGCGTGCCGGTCGGCAGATACACGGCGCCATCCTCGAACGTGCCCTGAACATAGGCGCGATCCGCGTCGAGATGGAGGATCTCGGCGGCCTCGATGCCGACCGTCCCGTCGCGGACGGTCAGGAGCGACCAGGTGCCCTTCGGCCCCTGCCGCAGCGCCGAGAGCGGAACCCATGCTCCGGCGTCGGCCACGCGCTCGGCGATGAGAAGCTCGCCTGTGCTGCCATCGGGCGGCATGTCGCCCGCTTCGATCTCGAAAAAGGCCATGCGGCTGCGTGTCACCGGATCGAGCGAGGGGGCAAGCCCCGCGAGCACGCCGCCGAGGCGTGACCCCGAGACATCGATGACGGCCTTCTGCCCCGGCGCGAGCCGCGCCGCGAGCGCGGGATCGAGCCCGACATGAAAGCGCGGCGGCGCCGCCTCGGTCAGGGTGACCACGGGCGCGCCGGGCGCCGCGATGGCGCCCGCGTCGAGCGTGCGGGTCAGGATCGTGCCGGCGAAAGGCGCGCGCAGTTCGGCCTTCGCCAGCACGATCTCGTTCGCGGCGAGCGCCGCGTCGATGCTTGTGCGCTCGGCCTCGAGCCGCGCCAGCGTAAGCCCGGTATCGTCCACCCGCTGATCGCTGGCGAAGCCGCGCGTGCGCAGTTCGGCCTGACGCTCGTTCGTGCGGCGCGCCAGTTCGACCTGCGCGGCCATGCTCTCGCGCATCGCGAGCAGCCGGTCGCGCTCGGCCTCGGGCAGCCTCGTGTCGAGCCGCGCGACCACCTGACCTGCCGTCACGGCCTCGCCCTCGCGCACCAGAACCTCCGCGATCGTGCCCGCCTGCTCGAAGGAGAGTCCCGTGCGCTGCCGTGCTTCGATTTGCCCCGAAAAGCGCCGCATGATCTCGTGGCCGTCCTCCATCACGATCCGTGCCACCGCGACGGGGCTCGCCGGAGCGGCGTCGGGCGTCTCCACCGCTTCGGCCCGCGCTGCCAGCAGGCCGCGCCCGCCGATGAGCAAGGCGGCGGCCACGCAGAGCACGATGCCGGTCAGGAGGACCCGGCCCGACACTTTGGCGACGGGGCGCAGCGTTTTGGAAAATGATGACGGCATCGGAACGACGGCCCTTTCAAAGTTAGCATTGCTTACATATGTAAGCGACGCTAACTTTGGCAAGGAAAATCTGCGAGGCGCGAAAATGTCCGAGGCGAGACCGGCGATGCAGGGCAAGAAGAAATATCATCACGGCGATCTGCGCGAGCAGCTTCTCGAGGCCGTGCGCGTGCTGATCGAGCGGCATGGTGCCGACGCCTTTTCCGTCGCCGAGGCCTGCCGCCTTGCCGGGGTCAGCAGCGCCGCGCCCTACAAGCATTTCGCGGACCGGAGCGACATCCTGCGCGGGGTCGTGCTTCTGGCGATGGACCGCATGCGCCGCGCCATGCAGGCCACCGCCGAAGCCTATCCGGCCCGCGATCCGCGCCGGATCGCCGCGCTCGGGCAGTCCTATGTCGATTTCGCCCGCACCGAGCCGGGAATTTTCCGCACCATGTTCGGCCTCACCGAAGGCCACGAGGACGATGCCGAGCTGACCCGCGCGGGCGACGAGACCTGCGCCATCGTCGAGCAAGTCGTCGCAGACCATCTCGGCCTCGCGCCGAGCGATCCCGAGGCCAAGCTGCGGGCCTATGCGCTTTGGTGCTTCGTGCACGGGCACAGTTTCCTCTGCCTCGACTCCAAGCTGCCGCGCGATATGTCCAGCATCGACGAGGCGGCGCTCCTGCGCACCGTCGGCGACGCGATGCTGCCGCCCGACCCGCGCTAGAGGCGGCGCGGGGTAGGGCTGGTTTAGTGACGCTGGAGGCAAGAATTTCAATAGGGCCACTGGCTGAAAAAGCGCTTCCGAAGGCAAGCCGCGAAGTCGGCGAAAATGGCGGCGCGTGGCATCTCAGCTCGATCCCCGCCCGTTTCGTGATTTCAGACCAGCGTCGACCGGATCGGCCTCACCGAGATCAGTTCAGGCGTATCAATCCGGATTCGATCGAACACGGGACTCATCGTCAAGAACAATTTCAATGGGGTGGGATGGTGCTGTGAGAGAGGATTGAACTCTCGACCTCACCCTTACCAAGGGTGTGCTCTGCCACTGAGCTACCACAGCAATCGGGCGCTGATTAGACGCTTCTTGCGGGCCTTGCAACCCTAATCTGGACCCGCCCGGACAGCTCATGTAAAGACGATGCATGAGCGGCAAGGATACCTCCGAAAAGCAGCAGAGCGCGGCCCGCATCCGTGAGGAGCGGCTCAAGCAGGCGCTCAAGGCGAACCTCGCGCGGCGCAAGGCTCAGGCGCGGGTGCGCGGCGGAGGCAAGGCAGGCAAGGACAGCGCGCCCGGCAAGGGCGGCGAGCAGGAAGGCTAGGGGCAGATGGACAGCATTATCGTCACGGGGAACGGCCCGCTCAAGGGAGAGATTCCCATCGCGGGGGCCAAGAACGCGTGCCTGACGCTGATGCCGGCGACGCTTCTGAGCGATGAGCCGCTGACGCTGACCAACGCGCCGCGCCTCAGCGACATCCGCACCATGTCGCAGCTTCTGGGCTCGCTCGGGGCCGAGGTCTCGACGCTTCAGGGCGGGCAGGTGATCGCCATGTCGTCCCACGCGCTCACGAGCCAGCGCGCCGAATACGACATCGTGCGCAAGATGCGCGCGTCCATCCTCGTTCTGGGGCCGCTTCTGGCGCGGTTCGGGCGCGCCGAGGTGTCGCTGCCGGGCGGCTGTGCGATCGGGGCGCGGCCAGTGGATCTGCACCTGCGCGCGCTCGAGGCGATGGGCGCCGAGCTCGACCTGCGCGAGGGCTATGTGCACGCGACCGCGCCGGGCGGTCTGAAGGGCGGCACTTACGAATTCCCGCTCGTCTCTGTCGGCGCGACGGAGAACGCGCTGATGGCGGCGACGCTGGCCAAGGGCACGACCGTGCTGAAGAACGCGGCGCGCGAGCCGGAGATCGTGGACCTCGCCACCTGCCTGCGCCGCATGGGCGCGCAGATCGAAGGGGACGGCACAAGCACGATCACCATCGAGGGCGTCGAGCGTCTGCACGGCGCGACCCATCCCGTCGTCACCGACCGGATCGAGTTGGGGACCTACATGCTCGCCCCCGCGATCTGCGGTGGCGAGGTGACCTGTCTCGGCGGGCGGCGCGACCTTCTGGCCGCCTTCTGCGACAAGCTCGAGGCCGCGGGCATGACCGTGACCGAGACCGACAAGGGCCTGAGCGTGGCGCGCGGTGAGGGCGACATCCGCGCCGTCGACGTCGCGACCGAGCCTTTCCCCGGCTTTCCCACCGATCTTCAGGCGCAGTTCATGGCGCTCATGTGCATCGCCAAGGGCAAATCGGTGTTGGAAGAGAACATCTTCGAGAACCGCTTCATGCATGCGCCCGAGCTCGTCCGCATGGGCGCCCGGATCGACGTGCATGGCGGCACCGCGACCGTCGAGGGCGTGAGCCGCCTCAAGGGCGCGCCCGTGATGGCGACCGATCTGCGCGCGTCGGTGTCGCTGATCCTCGCCGGGCTGGCCGCCGAGGGCGAGACGATCGTGAACCGGGTCTATCATCTCGATCGCGGCTATGAGCATGTCGAGGACAAGCTGAGCGCCGTGGGCGCCAGGATCGAGCGGGTGACGGGCCGATGACCGAAGATGCACGGTTCGAGGACGCGGCGGAGGCGGCGCTCAACTTGGGGGCCTTCGATCTCGATGATCTGACGGTCATCTCCGGGCTGGCGCAGGATGCGATCTTTCCCATCACCGAAATGAAGTGGCAAAAGGGCGCGCGCCGCTTCGCGCTGCTGCTCAACCGCTTCCGCTGGGAAGATACCGGCGCCGGCCGTCATGCGCCCGAGCGGGTGCAATCTCTGCTCGTGGTGGACAACGTGATGGGCGTGGCCAGCCAGGGCATCGACCGAAGCGATCCGGACGTCATCCTGTCGCTGCTGACGATCACCTTCGAGCCGGGCGAGGACGCGGCGGGCAATGTGCTGCTGACCCTTGCGGGCGACGGCGCGATCCGGCTCGAGGTCGAGGCGCTGGACGTGACCTTGAAGGATGTGACGCGGCCCTATGTGGCCCCTTCGGGCAAGGCGCCGCATCATCCCGACTGAGGCCCGGCCCCGCTCCTCCTCTTCGCCGCACAGGACCATTTCATGCCCCGTTTCATCGACCATGCCAGCCCCGATTTCGAGGCCGAGTTCGACGCCCTTCTGAACGCCAAGCGCGAGGACAGCCCGGATGTGGACGACGCCGTCGCGGGCATCATCGCGGATGTGCGCCGCCGGGGCGATGCGGCGGTGATCGAACTGACCGAGCGGTTCGACCGGATCACGCTCACGCCCGCCACGATGCGCCTCGGCGCCGAGGAGGTGGAGGCGGCCGCGGCGCAGGTCTCGCCCGAGGTGCGCCGCGCGCTCGAGCTGGCGGCGGACCGCATCCGCGCCTATCACGAGCGCCAGATGCCCGAGGATGCAAGCTGGACCGACGCGGCGGGCGCGACGCTCGGCTGGCGCTGGACGCCGGTGGACGCGGCGGGACTCTACGTGCCGGGCGGCATCGCGACCTATCCCAGCTCGGTGCTGATGAACGCGATCCCGGCCAAGGTGGCGGGCGTGGGGCGCCTTGCGATGGTCGTGCCGACGCCGGGCGGCGCGCTAAACCCCGCCGTTCTGGCCGCCGCGCGGATCGCGGGCGTCGACGAGATCTACCGCATCGGCGGCGCGCAGGCGGTGGCCGCGCTCGCCTACGGAACCGAGACCGTCGCCCCCGTGGACAAGATCACCGGACCCGGCAATGCCTATGTCGCCGCCGCCAAGCGGCGCGTCTTCGGCAAGGTCGGCATCGACATGATCGCGGGCCCGTCGGAAATCCTCGTGATCGCGGATGGCGACAACGATCCCGACTGGATCGCGCTCGACATGCTGAGCCAGGCCGAACATGACGAGAGTGCGCAGTCCATTCTCATCACCACGGACGCGGATTTCGGTCGCCGCGTGGCCGACGCCATCGACGCGCGCCTTCAGACGCTCGAGCGGCGCGCGGTCGCGGGTGCGAGCTGGCGGGATTTCGGGGCCATCGTCACGGTGCCCGATCTCGACGTCGCGGCGAAGCTGTCGAACCGTATCGCGCCCGAGCATCTCGAGCTTTGCGTGGCCGATGTGGACGCGCTCAGCGCGCAGATCACCCATGCGGGCGCTATCTTCCTCGGCCAATGGACGCCCGAGGCGATCGGCGACTATGTGGGCGGGCCGAACCACGTCCTGCCCACCGCGCGCTCGGCGCGGTTCTCGTCGGGGTTGGGAGTGCTCGACTTCCTCAAGCGCACCACGCTGGCGCGCATGACGCCCGGCGCATTGCGCGCCGTCGGCCCCGCCGCCGAGACGCTGGCGCAGTCCGAGAGCCTCGAGGCGCATGGCCTGTCGGTGCGCGCCCGCCTCGACAAGCTGAACGGCTAGCCCATTGCCCCCTTCGCCCCCGCGCGCTACTGCTGGGGCCACGAAAATCCGTGCGAAAGACCGCCCATGAGCCGCATCAGCCATATCGAACTCGATGACGCGAACCTGCCTGCGCCCACGCCCGAGATCGAGCAGGAGCGCAAGGTCGCCATGTTCGATCTGATGGAGGACAACACCTTCCGGCTGCCCAGCCGCGAGGGGCGCGAGGTTCCCGAAGGCCCCTATCGCGTGGGCCTTTCGATCCGCGACAAGCGTCTGGTGTTCACAGTGCGCGCCGAAGACGAGGCCCCGGCGGCGGAATTTCACCTGTCGCTCAGCCCGTTCCGGCAGGTGGTCAAGGATTACTACGCGATCTGCGAGAGCTATTTCGACGCGGTCAAGAACATGCCGCCCAGCCAGATCGAGACGATCGACATGGCCCGGCGCGGCATCCACAACGAGGGTGCGCGAATCCTCGAGGAGCGGCTCGACGGCAAGGCCGATATCGACAGCGACACCGCGCGGCGCCTCTTCACGCTGATCTGCGTGCTCCATTTCGGCGGATAACGCATGGTGGAAGAGCTCCCCCAATCGGTGCTGTTCTGCTGCGACTACAACGCGGTGCGCTCGCCGATGGCGGAAGCCATCATGAAAAAGCTCTACGGCACCGGCACCTATGTGCAATCCGCCGGGGTCAAGTCCGATCAGGATATCGACGGCTTCTCCATCGCCGTCTGCGAGGAAATCGGGGCCGAGCTGTCGCGCCACCGCGTGCGCAGCTTCGACGAGATGGAGCAATGGGGGGATGATCTGGGATCGTTCGATCTGGTGATCGCGCTCAGCCCGGCCAGCCAGCGCCGCGCGCTGGACCTCACGCGCATCTATCATCTCGACGTGCTCTATTGGCCGATCATGGACCCCACGGGCCTCGGCGAGACGCGCGAGGCCAAGATGGCCGCATACCGCCAATCGCGCGACCAGATACTGGCGCATATGATCGATCGCTGGGGCGATCCCCGCACCGGCGCAGCTTCGGGAGACGAGACATGATCGAGACCATCAGGCACTATTTCGACTCGTTCAACATCGGCGATATCGAAGGCATGCTCTCGTGCCTGTCGCCGGATATCGCCCATCACGTCAACGAGGGCGGTGTGCGTCACGGCAAGGACATGTTCCGCGACTTCTGCGAACATATGGAGGAATGCTACCGCGAGGAGCTGACCGACATGACCCTCTTCATCACCGAGGATCGCAAGCGCGCGGCGGCGGAATACGTGGTGAACGGCACCTATCTCAAGACCGATGACGGCCTGCCCGAGGCGGACGGCCAGACCTACCGGCTGCCCGCCGGCTCGTTCTTCACGCTCGAGGACGGGCTGATCACGCGCATCACGACCTATTACAACCTCGCCGATTGGCGCAATCAGGTCTCGTGAACGGGCAGGGCGGGACCGGCGCGCCGCTCGCGCTGCGCCGCCTCACCGGCGCGGCGCTCGACGCGGCCCTGGATGACGTGGCGCGTCTGCGTATCGAGATCTTTCGCGCCTTCCCCTATCTCTACGAGGGCGATGCCGCCTACGAGCGCGATTATCTGCAAACCTACCGCGACAGTCCCGGCGCGATCCTCGTCGGGGCCTATGACGGCACGCACCTCGTAGGTGCGGCGACCGGCACGCCGATGCGCGAGCAGGAGGCGGGCTTCGGCGCGGCGCTCGAAGAAATGGGCTTCGATTTGGGCCGCATCTTCTATTGCGCCGAGTCCGTCCTCTTGCCCGCCTATCGCGGGCGCGGCGTCGGGCATCGCTTTTTCGATGCGCGCGAGGCCCATGCCCGCGCGCTCGGCCACGATGTCTGCGTCTTTTGCAGCGTCATCCGTCCCGAGGATCACCCCCGCCGGCCCGAGGCCTACCGCCCGCTCGACAAGTTCTGGCGCGGTCGCGGCTATGCGCCGGTGCCGGGCGCCACGGCGCGGATCGCGTGGAAGGATATCGGCGCCGAGGCCGAAACGGATCACGACCTGCAATTCTGGATGCGCCGTTTCTGAATGGGCTCGCGGCGGGGCGATGCGGTGCTGAAAAGCCCCTATCGGCGCTAAAATCCGGTCATGTCACCGAAATTGCCCCTCCCGGACTGGCCTTGGCCACAATTGGCACGTTAGGTGCATTGGCCGGGGGGTAAACAGAGCCAGGATTTCGTCATGCGTTCACTCGCCGCCGCCAGCCTTTCCCTTGCCCTTCTGCTCGGCCTTGCCGGGCCGGCCTCGCCCGAGGGGCGCATCAAGCTCGGGTATGGGCGACTGATCACGAACGATTACATCGGCGACGGCCATGACCGCTGGCGCACCGGCTCGGTCGCGTCGAGCCGGGTCTGGGGCCCTGAATGGGACGGCGCGCTGCCCGGCGAGCCGGGCCGCCTTCTCGAGCTGCGGCTGAACGCGCAGATCATCGCGCCACAGGATTTGAACGCGCCCGCGCCCGGGGACCGGCCCTATGCCGGGTCGATCGCGCTGGGCCTGCACACGCATTACGAAACGCGCGGGACCGAGATTTCGGTGGGCGGCGATCTCGTCTTCGTCGGCCCGCAAACGGGCCTCGACGGGTTTCAGGACTTCTTTCATGACAATATCGGCGGGCAGGGGCTCGGCTCGCAGGTGCGCCGCACGCAGATCGGCGACGATATCAAGCCGACCGCCGTCCTCGAGATGGGCCGCCCCACGGGCATCGGCCCGCTCAACCTGCGCCCCTTCATGGAAGCGCGCGCCGGTGCCGAGACGCTGGTGCGGGTCGGCGCGGACCTCACCATCGGCGGCGTGCTCGATGGCGGCCTCGCCCTGCGCGAGCCGGTCTCGGGCCAGCGCTATCGCACCGTGGACAACGGGCTGGCCGGCTATGCTTTTGTTCTGGGTGCCGATACCGCCTATGTGGACGACAGCGTCTATCTGCCCGAAAATCGCGGCCTGCGCCTCAGCGACGCGCGCAATCGCGTGCGGGCGGGCATGCATTACGCCGCCCCCTCGGGAACCCAGGCATTCTATGGCCTGACCTGGCTCGACCGCGAGTTCAAGGGGCAGGAAAATGGCCAGATTGTGGGATCTGTGCGACTCCGCCTGGAATTCTGAGCAGGTTTCCCTTGACGGGCCTTCCCAACATTAACGTCCGCCGCTAACCTCGTATTAATAAAAAAAGATCGAGGCAGGAAATACAGGTATGGGAACGGGCTTTCGAGGCACGTTCGTCATTTCCTGGTCGCAGACGGAAGTGGACGGCTTCACGCCGGACGCGGTCGAGCAGATTGCAGTTGGCGCGACATGGCGTTGGCACGGGACTCCCGTGCGCGTCGATGGCCCGCCCGAGCTGTTGCGACTGGAAAATACGGACGGACATGGGGTGAATCGCAAGAGCGCGGCGCGGATGGTGCGCCGCCTCGTCGGCGCGGCGCTGGTCGGCACGCGCGATCTCGATGCGGTCGAGGTGGACGACACGCTGCCGGACAGCAGTTTCGTCGTCACCAACGGCGCGCAAAGCTACACCGTCAGCGTGATCGAGCTGGGCGGCGGGGCGCCGCCGCTTTTGATGTTCATCGACACGCTGCCGCCGCAGGACACCGACATGTGGGTCGTGCATCACACGCTCGAGGGTGCGCAGACGGCCTCGACCGGGCCCGCGACGGGCGGCGTCATCTGCTTCACGCCCGGCACCCGCATCGAGACGCCCGACGGGCCGCGCCTTGTCGAGGAGCTGCGCGAGGGCGACCGGGTTCAGACCAAGGATAACGGCGCGCAGGCGATCGAATGGATCGGCAGCCGTCACATGACCGGCGCGCGCCTTTTCGCGATGCCGCGCCTGCGCCCCATCCGCATCCGCGCGGGCGCGCTGGGCGTCACGCGCGATCACACCCGCCCCGACGAGGATCTTCTTGTCTCGCCCGAGCACCGGATGCTGATCGAGGGCGACACGGCCCGCGCGCTCTTCAACACGCCCGAGGTGCTGGTCGCGGCCAAGGATCTGCTCAACTCCGGCTCGGTCAGCGTCGACATGGCGCTGCGGGAGGTGACGTATATTCACCTGCTTTTGCCGAGCCATCAGATCCTCTGGGCGAACGGCGTCGAGACCGAGAGCTTTCATCCGGCGAGCACCGCGCTCTCGACGCTCGGGCAGGCGGACCGGCTGCGCCTTCTGGCGCGCTACCCGGCGCTCGAATTCGAGCCGCATACCTATGGCGGTTTCGCGCGCCGCAGCCTCAGCACACCCGAGGCGGCCATCCTCGCGCACGAGACGGCGTGATCGGAAAATTCCGGTGAATTTTCCGGCCTCCGGCGGGGATATTTTCGGCAAGAAGAATGAGGGGGCGGGCCTAATGGGGCGCGCCCCTTCAGGTTTTTACCGGGAGACGCGCGTCTCGCCCGCCTAGCGCACCGGGTCCATCAGTGCGTCCCTGAGCGTGCAGTCGCGCACCACATCCTGGCCGCAGGGCACGGGATCGAGATCGCGCGAGAGGCAAAGGCGCACCTCCTGGATGCGCCCCTCGCGGCAGGTGACGGTGAGCATGTCCGGCTCGAGGCCCGGATTCTCCTTCAGAAACGCCTCCTCCACCACGCGGGCGGGAAGGCGCGCCGCGCGGGGCAGGCGGGCGAAGACATCGGGCCGGGCGAGGCGCTCCAACGCCGCGCGGCTCTTTGCGAAATAGGCGGGCGCGCTCAGACCCGTGCAGCGTCCGTGCTTTTTCCATTGATGCCAGGCAAGGCCGCCGCTGCCCATGATATCGGCCATGGCGGCGGTCATGGCGCGCGAGGGCGGACGCTCGGTGGTGGTGCAATGGCTGGGCCAGCCGCGATGGTATTGCGGCCAGAGCCCGTGCAGCGTCCATGCGCTGTCCGCCGCGTCCTCGCATTCGGGCGCGCCGCGCGCGTCGCCGGTCAACGCGCACCAGGTCGGCGCCCAGCTGATCGCGAGCACGTAATAGTCGAAGACGCCCGCCCGGTCGCCCTCGGCGCGGGCCATGCCGGCGACCAGCAGAAGGGCGATGAGACAGGCGCGCATAATTCCGGCTTTCCAAACGGCTTGCGCCGCAGTATACGGACCCCCAAGTTTCCCGACAATGGCGACCCGCTCCGGACAAGACCCGGAGCCTCCTGGAGACAGGAGACGAGGAAGGCATGCGCGCGGGACGTACACGCTGTAGGAGATTAGATCATGGCGAAACCACTCATGGCCAAGGCCACCGCCGTCTGGCTGGTGGACAACACCACGCTCAGCTTCAAGCAGATCGCGGATTTCACCGAGATGCACGAGTTGGAAGTGCAGGGCATCGCGGATGGCGATGTGGCTGCCGGCGTCAAGGGCTTCGATCCCATCGCCAACAACCAGCTCACGCAGGAAGAGATCGACGCGGCCGAGAAGGATCCGCTGCACAAGCTGAAGCTCAAGCACAACGCCGCCGCCGAGGGCGAGGAGAAGCGCCGTGGCCCGCGCTATACGCCCCTCAGCAAGCGGCAGGACCGTCCGGCCTCGATCCTGTGGCTGGTCAAGTTCCACCCCGAGCTGGCCGACAGCCAGATCTCGAAACTCGTGGGCACGACCAAGCCGACCATTCAGGCGATCCGCGAGCGCACGCATTGGAACATCGCCAACATCCAGCCGATCGACCCGGTCGCGCTGGGCCTGTGCAAGCAGTCCGAGCTCGACGCCGCCGTCCAGAAGGCCGCCGCCAAGAAGGCGCGCGAGGGCCAGGCAATGAGCGACGAGGAGCGCCGCAAGCTTCTGAGCACCGAGCAGAGCCTCGGCGACGAGGAAGAGCACAAGATGCCCACCGCGATCGAGGGTCTCGAGACCTTCACGCTGGGCGAGGCCGATCCCGAGGTCACCGAAAAGCAATACGATGCCGACAGCCTCTTCAACCTGCCCGAGGGCGAGGATGACGACGAGGACGAGGAGAGCGGCGGGCGCCGCTGAGGCCCTTCGCGGCCGCGCCAGAGACCACGGATCCCGGCCGCGATACCGCGCGCCGGGATTTTTTTCGGCCCGGGCGCAAAAATCTCTTGTGCGATTTCGCAAAGCGTTTAAATGCGCTTTCCAGACGCCAACGCACGCGCCTCTGGCCGGTCAGTCCCGATACTGACTGACCCGCGTTTATGTAGCGACGGTAACGTCTCTGACTGCTGACCCAACCCGGCGATGATCCGGGGGATCCTTTTGGAGATGACCATGAACGCTACGATCCCCGGCGCCCTGCGCGCCGCAACTCCTGTCATGCCCGCCGCTGCCGATCCGGTCGCCGCGTTCATCGCATCGCGCCAGTTCGACCGCCCGACGCTGGTCGTGAGCCGCGACCGTGTGATCGCGCAGTATGACGCGCTGATCGCGGGCCTCGGCGAGGCGCGCGTTCATTATGCGGTCAAGGCGAACCCGGCGCCCGAGATCATCCGCGCCCTCGTCGAGCGCGGCGCGCGCTTCGATGCGGCGAGCCGCGGCGAGATCGAGCTTTGCCTCGCCCAGGGCGCGACCGGCGCCGACATCTCCTTCGGCAACACGATCAAGAAGCCGGCGGACATCGCCTATGCGCATGCGCATGGCATCACGCTTTTCGCCGCCGACAGCGAGGCCGAGATCGACAAGCTGGCCGCGCATGCGCCGGGCGCGCGCGTCTATCTGCGCGTCATCGTCGAGAATTCCGAGGCCGACTGGCCGCTCAGCCGCAAGTTCGGCTGCGCCCGCTCGGCGGTGCTGCCGCTCATGAGCTATGCGCGCGAGCGCGGCGTCGAGGTGGTGGGCCTGTCGTTCCATGTCGGCAGCCAGACCCGCAATCCCGCCTCGTGGAACCCCGTGCTCGACCAGATCGCGGCGCTCTGGGACGCGGGCCGCGCGGCGGGCTTTGATCTGAACGTGCTGAACCTCGGCGGCGGCTTCCCGGCCACCTACGAGGACGAAGTGATGGGCGCCGAAAGCTATGCCGCCGCTGTCATGGAGGCCGTGATCCAGCGTTTCGGCGCGGTGCCCTACATCATGGCCGAGCCGGGCCGCGGCCTCGTCGCCGAGGCGGGTCACATCGTGGCCGAGGTCCTGCTGGTCTCGCGCAAGTCGGCGGACGATCTGCACCGCTGGGTCTATCTCGATATCGGCATGTTCTCGGGCCTTGCCGAGACGATGGGCGAGGCGATCCGCTACCGCATCGAGACGCCGCATGATGGCGGCGAGACGGGCGCCTGCATCCTTGCCGGCCCGTCCTGCGACAGCGCGGATATCCTTTACGAGCAGCGCCCCGTCATGCTGCCGCTGGCGCTGGCCTGCGGGAATCGCGTGGTGATCCGCCATTGCGGCGCCTATACGAGCAGCTATTCCTCGGTCGGCTTCAACGGCTTCCCGCCGCTCGACGTCGTCGTGATCTGAACGCCTTTGCCGCCGCCGGGTTGCCCCCGGCGGCGGATTGCCTCTAGGCTGCGGGCATCGCACCCGACGGAGCCCGGAGCCATGCGCCCTCTCGATATCGCCTGCCTGCAATTGCGCCCCGTGCCGAGCATGGAGGAGGCGCTGGACGAAGCGCTGCCGCTGGCGCGCGAGGCGGTCTCGGGCGGCGCGCGCATGCTCTTCTTGCCCGAATATTGCGGCGGATTGCGGGCCGAGGGCGCGGCCGTCGCGCCGCCTTCGGCGCCCGAAGCCGAGCATCCGTTCCTGGGTGCGATGCGCGCCTTCGCGCGCGAGAGCGGCGTCTGGATCAATCTCGGCTCGATCGCGGTCGACGGTCCGGACGGGCGCATCGTCAATCGCGGTTTCATGCTGGGCCCCGAGGGCGACATCACGGGGCGCTATGACAAGATCCATCTTTTCGACATTCAGCTTTCGGATGGCGAGGTCTATCGCGAGAGCGATCGGGTGGACCCCGGCAGCCGCGCGGCGATCCACGACACGCCCCTCGCACGGATCGGCCATACGATCTGCTATGACCTGCGGTTCGCCCATCTGTTCCGAAGCCTCGCGCAGAAGGGCGCCGAGATCCTCGCCTGTCCGGCCGCCTTCACCGCTAGGACGGGCGCCGCGCATTGGCATGTGCTGAGCCGCGCGCGCGCGATCGAGACGACGCGCTTCGTCGTCTCGGCCGCCATGACCGGCCCGGTGCCGGGGGGCGGCGCGACCTACGGCCATTCACTTGTCGTCGATCCCTGGGGCGAGGTGCTGGCCGATGGGGGCGAGGGGCCGGGCGTCATCGCGGCGCGGCTCGATCTGGACCTGATCGCGCAGACCGAGGCACGCATCCCGAGCCTGATGAACGACGCCGCCTTCACGCGCCCCTGAGCGCGCGCCCGCCGCCGCGCGCGGCAGGATTGTCGGCAAGATGAAAGGCTTGGCGCGTCCCGGCTTTGGCTGGACATGGGCGCGGGGCGTGATTAGATCGCTCGCATGGCCAAGACCGATGAGAACAAGAATTACAAGGTGATCGCCGAGAACCGGCGTGCGCGGTTCGACTATGCGATCGAGGACGATCTCGAATGCGGCATCATCCTCGAGGGATCGGAGGTGAAATCGCTCCGCGAGGGCGGCGCGAACATCGCCGAGAGCTATGCCGCCGTGGATGAGCATGAGCTCTGGCTCATCAACAGCTATGTCGCGCCCTATGCGCAGGCCAAGACCTTCGGCCACGAGGAAAAGCGGCGGCGCAAGCTTCTGGTCTCGAAGCGCGAGATGGCACGGCTCTGGAACGACACGCAGCGCAAGGGCATGACGCTCGTGCCGCTGGTGCTCTATTTCAACCATCGCGGCATCGCCAAGCTGAAGATCGGCATCGCCAAGGGCAAGAAAAACCACGACAAGCGCGAAACCGAGGCCAAGCGCGACTGGAGCCGCCAGAAACAGCGCCTGCTGAAAGAGCATCGCTGATGGAGATGCTGGCCGCGATGATGTCGGGCGCGGTCGGCGGTGTGCTGGCGCGCCGGATCGTGCATCGCAAGCGCGGTCTTTGGGTTGCGACGTTGCTGGGCATTCTCGGCGGCGGGGCCGCTTGGTGGGTGCTCGGGGCGATCGGCCCCGCGCCCAAGGCCGGACCGCTGATGACATGGCACATGGGTGCGGGTGCACTCGCCGGTGCCGCGCTCGCTTCGCTGGGGCTGATGCTGGCGCGCCGCGCCGGGTGAGCCATGCTTGCCTTGCGGGCGAGGCGGTTATACTCAGGTCAGCGCAATGAAAGGCGAGGGGGCCGACATGTCTGGCGACGATCCGAAAAACCTGGTCTCAACCGAGTGGCTGGCCGCGCATCTCAAGGATCCCGATCTGCGCATCCTCGACGGCACGAGCTTTCTGCCCGGCACCGGGCGCGATGCCCGCGCCGAATATGCCGAGGCGCATATCCCCGGCGCGCGGTTCTTCGATATCGACGAGATCAGCGACCACCGCTCGGAGTTGCCGCATATGGCACCCGCGCCCGAGAAGTTTATGTCGCGCATGCGCGAGATGGGCGTGGGCGATGGGCATCAGGTCGTCGTCTACGACACGCATGGGCTCTTCTCGGCGGCGCGGGTCTGGTGGCTCTTCCGGCTGATGGGCAAGGCGGATGTGGCGGTGCTGGACGGCGGTCTGCCGAAATGGCGGGCCGAGGGCCGCGAGATCGAGGACATGCCCCCCATCGTGCGCGACCGGCACATGACCGCGCGGCGCCAGAACCACATGGTGAAGGACGTCACGCAAGTCGCCGCCGCCTCCAAGCTGGGCGATCATACCATTCTCGACGCGCGCGCCGCCGCGCGTTTTCGTGGCGAGGCGCCCGAGCCGCGCCCGGGTCTGCGCTCGGGCCATATCCCCGGCTCGCGCAATGTGCCCTATACCGAACTTCTGAGCGAGGACGGCACGATGAAGGCGCCGGACGCGCTGCGCGCCGTTTTCGATGCGGCGGGCGCGGATCTGACGAAGCCGGTCATCACCACCTGCGGGTCGGGCATTACGGCGGCGGTCATCAACCTCGCGCTGGTGCGGATCGGGCATGAGGGCGGCGCGCTCTATGACGGCTCATGGGCCGAATGGGGTGCCTTTCCGACCGTGCCCGTGGCGACCGGCGACGCCTGACCCATGCTGGAAAACCTGCCGAAGCAGGCGCCCGACGGCATCTTGCACCTGATGGAGCAGTTGCGGGCCGATCCGCGCGCCGAGAAGGTCGATCTGGGTGTCGGCGTTTACCGCGATGCGACCGGGGCCACCCCGATCATGCGCGCGGTGCGGCAGGCGGGCCGGCGCCTCTGGGAGGCGGAAACGACCAAGACCTACACCGCGCTGGCGGGGGATGCCGCCTTTCTCGCGGCGGTGCGTGCGTTGGTGCTGGGCGACGCGCCCGAGACCGCCGCCATCGCCACGCCCGGCGGCACGGGCGCGGTCCGGCTGGGGCTCGAGCTGGTGCGCATGGCCAATCCCGAGGCGCGCGTCTTCGTCAGCGATCCGACATGGCCGAACCATCTGAGCATCCTCGCGCATCTGGGCATGGAGGCCGTTCCGTTCCGCTATTTCGACGCGGGCACGCAGGACGTGGACCGGGACGGGCTACGCGGCGATCTTGCCGCGCTGCGCGAGGGCGATGTGGTGCTCCTGCATGGGTGCTGCCACAACCCGACCGGTGCGGATCCGGATACCGACCTCTGGGAGGAGGTGGCGCGGATCATCCGCGCCGCGGGGGCGATCCCGATGATCGATCTGGCCTATCTCGGTCTCGGAGACGGGATCGAGGAGGATGCGGCGGGAACGCGCGCGCTCGTCTCGGCCTGCCCCGAGGCGTTGGTCGCGCTCTCCTGCTCCAAGAATTTCGGCCTCTACCGCGAGCGCGTCGGCGCGCTGATTGTGAGTGCTGCGGACGACATGGCGGCGGAGCTTGCGCAGGGCGCGATGACGCATCTCAACCGTCAGGCCTATTCCTTTCCGCCCGATCACGGCGCGCGCCTCGCCGCGATGGTTCTGGACGATCCCGCGCTCCGCGCCGAGTGGCTGACCGAGCTGGGCGAGATGCGCGCGCAGGTAAAGGGCCTGCGCACCGCGCTGGTGGAGGAGTTGCGCGCGCGCACGAGTTCGGGCCGCTTCGATTATATCACGCGCCATCGTGGCATGTTCTCGATGCTGGGGGCCAGCCCCGCGCAGGTCACGCAGATGCGCGAGACGCATGGCATCTACATGACGCGCGACAGCCGCATCAACATCGCGGGTCTCGGCGCGCGCGACGTGCCGCGTCTTGCGGCGGCGATGGTCGAGGCAGGTCTCTGACGGCCTTGCAAGCGCGCGCGCCATGCCGTTATCTGGCGCCATGTCACATGCACGCCCAACCCCGCTGATCCGCTCGCTTCCCAGCACCGTCCCCTTCGTCGGCCCCGAGGTGCAGGAGCGCAGGATCGGCACGCATTTCACCGCTCGGCTCGGCGCGAACGAGAACGTCTTCGGCCCGTCGCCGAAGGCCATCGAGGCGATGCGCGAAGGGGCCGCCGAGATCTGGCAATACGGCGACTCGGCCAGCCATGATCTGCGCAGCGCGCTCGCCGCGCGGCACGGCATCGCGATGGAGAATATCGTCGTGGGCGAGGGGATCGACGGGCTTTTGGGCTATCTCGTGCGCCTGATGGTGGCACCGGGCGATGCGGTGGTCACCTCGGACGGCGCCTATCCCACCTTCAACTACCATGTCACCGGCTTCGGCGGCACGTTGCACAAGGTGCCCTACAAGGGCGATTTCGAAGACCTGCCCGCGCTCATGGCCCGCGCGGGCGAGGTGGATGCCAAGCTGCTCTATTATTCCAACCCCGACAACCCGATGGGAAGCTGGGCACGCGGCGAGGAGATCGTCGCCGCTCTGGACGATCTGCCGGAAGGCTGTCTGATGATGCTCGACGAGGCCTATGTGGAGCTGGCGCCGGACGGCACTGCCGCGCCGGTCGAGATCGAGGATCCGCGCGTCATAAGGATGCGCACGTTTTCGAAGGCTTACGGTATGGCGGGCGCGCGCGTGGGCTATGCGCTGGGCGCCGCGGCGCTGATCGCCGAGTTCGAGAAGATCCGCAATCATTTCGGCATGAACCGCGCCGCGCAGGCGGGCGCGCTGGCGGCGCTTCAGGACGATGCTTGGCTCGCGCATGTGCAGGAGCAGGTCGCCGCCGCGCGCGGCGAGATCGCCCGTATCGCGCGCGAAAACGGGCTCGAGCCGCTGCCATCGGCGACAAATTTCGTGACGATCGATTGCGGCCGGGACGGCGATTTCGCCCGTGCCGTGCTGGCGGGCCTCACCGCGCGCGGAATCTTCGCGCGCATGCCTTTCGTCGCGCCGCAGGATCGCTGCATCCGCGTGAGCTGTGGGCGCCCGGCCGAGCTTGCGCGCTTCGCCGAGGCGCTGCCCGGCGCTCTGCAAGACGCGCGCGGCTAGCCCTTCGCGATGACCGCCGCGGCAGCGCCGATGGCGCCCGTGCCGCGCGGGATATCGAGTGCGGCCATGCCCGCTTCGATGCTGCCCAGAACGCCCAGGACCATATGCGCGTTGACGTGGCCCATATGCCCGATGCGGAAAAAGCCGTGCCACGCCGGATCGCTCGGCTCGGCCATGCCGAGCCCGACGCCCAGCGTCACGCCCGCATGCGCCTCGAGCCAGGCGCGCAGATCGCTCGCGCCCGGTGCGGGCACCGACAGGGCGGTGACGGCGCGGCTGCGGTGCCGGGGATCGGGCATGTTGATGCGCAGCGCGCCGCCTTCGGCCCATTTGTCGCAGGCGGCCCAGATGGCGCGCGCCAGAAGATCGTGCCGCGCCCAGACCGCCTCGATCCCTTCCTCGTGGATCATGTCGAGCGCGGCGCGCAGACCGTGCAGGTGATGCGTCGGCGCGGTGCCAAAGAAATACTGGTAGAACTCGCCCGGTTTCGCGCGCAGCGTCCAGTCCCAATAGGGGCTGACGCGGGCAAGGCGGCGCCGCGCCTCGGCGGCCTTGTCCGAGAAGAAGACGAAGCCGAGGCCCGGCGGCATCATCAGGCCCTTTTGGCTGCCGGTCACGATGATATCGACGCCCCAGGCATCCATCTCCATCCGGTCGCAGGCGAAGGAGGCGATGCAATCGGCCATCAAAAGCGCGGGATGCCCCGCCGCGTCGATGGCCGCGCGCAGGGCGGGCATGTCGCTCAAGGCCGAGGTAGAGGTATCCACATGCGTCGCCAGAACCGCCTTGATCCTGCGCCCCGTATCGGCACGCAGCGCCTCTTCGACGCGGGAAGGATCGATGGGCGCCGCGCGCCCGAAATCGATCACCTCGACCTCGATCCCCATGGCGCGCGCCATTTCGGCCCAGCCGAGGCCGAAGCGCCCGGTGATGAGCGCCAGAACCGTGTCGCCCGGCGCCAGCGTGTTGGCGAAGGCCGCCTCCCACGCGCCGTGGCCATTGGCGATGTAGATCGCCACATGCGCCTGCGTGCGCGCGACGCGCTTGAGGTCCGGGATCAGCGTCTCGACCATGTCGATCAGCGGGCCGGCATAGATATTGGGCGAGGCGCGGTGCATCGCGTTCTGTACGCGGTCCGGCACCACCGAGGGGCCGGGAATCGCGAGGTAGGATCGCCCGCCCGCCAGCGCGCCCTGAATGTCCGATGCGCCCATGATGTCCCTCCCGGTCTGCACTCGGCGCACCTTTACCGGGCCCGCGCGCGGCGTCAATCCACCGGCCGGCTTGCCATGCGCGGCGCGCGCCGATACACCCGGATTTCCCGACGCAGTGCCAGAGGCCCGCATGTCCCTGTTCAAACGATTGGCCGCCTGGGAGCGTGACCTGCGCCAATCCTACAATACCGACCTCTCGACGCCCGAGAACCGGCGCCGCGCGCGGATCTACAATCTGTGGTTCGACCACGCGATCCTGCGCGGCATCTGGACGAACGAATTCGAGGTGGCGAAAGGCGTCTGGCGCTCGAACCATCCGACGCACAAGCGCTTTGCCGCGATGAAGGCGCGCGGGATCAAGTCGATCCTCAACCTGCGTGGCGCGGCGGGCGCGGCCCATTACCTGACCGAAAAGGAAAGCTGCGCGGCCCTCGGCCTGACGCTGGTCGATGTGACGCTGCATGCGCGCTATGCCGCGCCGCGCAGCGATATCGCGGCGCTTCTTCACGCCTTCCGCACGATCGAGCGGCCCTTCGTCATGCATTGCAAATCGGGCGCGGATCGCGCGGGCTTCGCCTCGGCCATCTATCTCATGGTCATGGAGGGGCGCCCCGTCTCGGAGGCGCGCCGCATGCTCGGGCTGCGCTATCTGCATGTGCGCCGCTCGCGGACGGGCGTGCTCGACTATATCCTCGATCTCTACGAAGCGCGCCACGCCGTGACCGGCATCGGCTTCGAGGATTGGGTGATGAACGAATACGACAACGACGCCGTGCAGGCCGAGTTCGAGGCGAAGTTCAGGCCCTGGTTCTGAGCCCGGCGCCGATCCGTGCCGCCATGTCGAGCATCCGGCAACTGAAGCCCCACTCGTTGTCGTACCAGCCGAAGACCCGCACGAGGCCGCCTTCTGCGCGCGATGTCTCGCGCCCGCACATGATGATCGACTCGGGCCGCGCCCGCAGATCGGAGGAGACGAGCGGACGCTCGGTCCAGCCGAAGACGGAGGTGTAGGGCCCGCGCTCGGACGCGCCGCGCAAGAGGGCGTTGACCTCCTCGCGCGTCGGCGCATCGCGCAGGCTCACCGACAGATCGATGCAGGAGACGCTCGCCGTCGGCACACGGATCGCCCGCGCCTCGATCCGGCCCGCCAGATGCGGCAAAACGCGCGCCATCTGTCCATGCGCGCTCGTCGTCGTCGGCACCATCGAGAGCGCCGCCGCGCGGCTGCGCTCGAGACCGCCGCGCGGCTTGTCCACCGTGGGCTGGCTGCCGGTATAGCAGTGCACCGTCGTCATCTGCCCCGAGACGATGCCGAACGCCTCGTCGAGAAGTTTCGCCAGCGGCGCGAGCGCGTTGGTCGTGCAGGAGGCGTTCGAGATGATGCTCTGCCCGGCGAGCGCCTCCTCGTTCGCGCCCAGCACCAGAGTCACATCCGCCTCCGCCGAAGGCCCCGAAACGAGCACGGCGCGCGCGCCCGCCTCGATCCCGCGCTCGGCCATCGCGCGCTTGCCGGCCATCCCGGTGCATTCCAGCACCAGATCGACGCCCGAGAGATCAAGCTCGCGCAGATCGCGGGCCGCGTGAAACGGCACGGTGCGCCCCGCGACGACCAGCGCGCCGGGCCGCGTCTCGACCGCGCCGGGATAGGTGCCGTAGACGCTGTCGTATTCGAAGAGATAGGCGCAAGTCTCGAGCGGCTCGATCTCGTTGATGAGCACCAGCTCCACATCCGCGCGCCCTGCGAGAACGATGCGCAGGATCGCCCGCCCGATGCGGCCGAACCCGTTGATGGCGATCCTGACTGGCGGCTGATCCATGGCGCGCTCCTGCCTTGCGTCGCACAATCGCTACCCGATCGCCGAAGGGCGCACCACCCCCCGCCGCGGGACCTTTCAGCTTTCCGACAATACTTCGGCGGGAGGCTGCGAAACCGGAGATTTATTCCGCGGCAAGCCTCGGTGCGGGGCGCGCGCGAGGCGGCCCGCCAAGCGTTGCCGCCGCCGCGCGGCGCATGCTATTGTCCGCGAAAAAGGGGCATCGGCAGGCATGACGGCACTCAGCGAATATCAGCGCCTCGAGGCGTCGGGTCTCTGGCGCGCGGCGCCGGGCGATCAGCGCGCCGAAGTGATCGTCTCGGTGGGCGATGCCACCATCGTCATCACCGATCTGCGCGAGCGCGTTCTGACCCATTGGTCCATTCCGGCCGTCACGCGCGCCAACCCGGGCGAGATGCCGGCGATCTACCATCCCGATGGCGACGAGGGTGAGACGCTCGAACTCGATGCCTCGGAGGCGCAGATGATCGACGCGATCGAGAAGCTGCGCACCGGGATCGCGCGCCATCGCCCCCGTCCCGGACGGCTGCGGCTCGGCATGCTGCTGGCTTCGGTGGCCATCATCGGCGGCCTCGCGATCTTCTGGCTGCCGGGGGCGGTGCGCGATCACGCGCTGCGGGTCGTGCCGCCCGTGAAGCGCGCGCAGATCGGCGCCGCGCTCGAGCGCGAGATGCAGAGCGTCACCGGCCCGCCCTGCCGCGCGCCGGGGGGCGTGCAATCGCTCGCCAAGCTGGCGCAGCGCCTGCCCTCGACGCGCGGCACGGGCGGCCTCAGCGTCGTGCGGGACGGGGTGGACGGCACAGCGACGCTGCCGGGCGGCACCATTCTCATCCATCGCTCCCTCGTCGAGGATTACGAGGAGCCGGACGTGGTGGCGGGTTATGTCGTGGCCGAGCGTCTGCGCGCCCGCGCGCATGATCCGCTCGGCCGGCTGCTCGATCATGCGGGGCTCGGTGCGGCCTTCCGGCTGCTCACGACGGGCGATCCGGGCGAGGCCGCGCTGCGCAGCTATGCCGAGTATCTTCTGGCCGACGCGCCGCAACAGCCGGTCTCGGACGAGGTGCTGCTCGAGGGGTTCAGGACGTGGTCGATCCGCTCTGCGCCCTATGCCTACGCGCTCGACGTGACGGGCGAGAGCACGGTCGGCCTGATCGAGGCCGATCCCTTCGCTGCCGAAGCGCCGCCCGCGGTGCTGAGCGACGGCGATTGGCTGCGACTGCAAGGCATCTGCGGCGGCTGAGACCTGCCTACAAAAGCCGAAGCGCTGGGCCCTTTCGGAGCCCGGCGCCTAATTCCTTCCGTCGATGCGGCGTCAGCGCAGTCGCGCGTTACCGAAGCCCGCGCCGCGCACGCGCTGGAGCGCGCCTTGCGCGTCCTGGCGGCTGGCGAAGGGGCCGCTCAGCACGAGGCTGTAGCGCGTGCCGCCGCGCGTCATCGTCCCGAGCCGTGCGGGCATGCCCGTCCCGGCAAGGCGCCGCGCCGCCGCCTCGGCCTGTGCACGGCTCGAGAAGACGCCCGCCTGCACGTAGCTGCCGCGCGTGGCGCCCGATGTCTGCGCTTCGGGCTGGCGCGAGCGGGTCGAGAGCGTGCCCGCCGCCGCGACCGGCTTGGCGGACATGGCGGCGCGCTGCTGCTCATAGCTGGTATAGGGGTAGATGAGGCCCGGATAGTCGCGCGTCACCGCCTGCCCGGTATCGGTCAGGATAAGCTCGCGCGGCAGTGTCTTGGTCCACATCATTTCCATCTGCGCCTTGCCGGCGAAGGTCTGATGCGCGCGCTGCGGATTGAGGCGGCCATCCATCCAGACGCGCTTGTAGCCATCGGGGATGGTGACGCCGCGTGTCGCGATCTGCTGGTTCTTGACCACATGGCGGGGTGCGACGCGGGTCGTGTAGGGATCGACGCGCACGATCTGCGTGCCGCCTTTCTGGACGACCGTGGGCGTTCCGGCGTCGTCATAGGCGGGCACGGCGCGCGGGCGCGGCGCGGCGAGGACGGGCGCCGGGGCGAGGCCCGGGGCGCTGCGCAGCGCGCGGGTGCCCTGCACGCGGGTGACGTGATCCTCGGCCTGCGGTCCGCAGCGCACGGCATGACCGCTCGCCGAGGTCAGATATTGCGCGGAAATTCCCGTGACGCCGGGGCAGGCGGTGACGGCAGCGCGCGCGGTGCGGCGCACGGGCTGCGCTTTGGGCGCGGGCTTCGGCACGGCGACGGGCGCGACGGTGACGGGCGTGGGCGCCGTGGTGGCGACGCGCTGCGGCACGGGTTGCGGAGCGGGCTGCGGCGCGCGGCGCACCACGCGCGGCGTCGCCGGAGCGGGCGCGGCAGCGACCGCGCTCGGCTGGGGCTGCGGCGCCGGGCGCGCGGCGGGCGCTGGGGCCGGGGCCTGAGCAGGCGCCGCGATGATTTCAGGCTCGGCGTCATCGACGCGCGCGATGCCGGGCAGCGACGGCGTCTGGCCGCACATGGTCTCGCGCGAGCGCGTCACGCGCGGCACCCAGGTGATGTTGCCGTCGATGCCGGCGCGAACGAAGACGCAGCCCGCGCTATCGACATATTGGCGTCCGGTGAACGAGCTTGGCGGAAATTCGGCCGGCTGGCTCGCATCGTTCAGCGATTGGGCCTGTGCGATGCCGAGCCCCCCCGATGCGGCGATGACGGCAATCGCTATCACGCGTGTCAGTTTCATGGTGCCCCCACAAGATGTGCCATATTCTTGCCCCAATTAAGGGAGCGAGGCAACAGGCAAGCTTCGGGGCGTCGAGGCTTATTTCGTGCCGAACATGCGATCTCCGGCATCGCCCAGACCAGGCAGGATATAGCCCTTGTCGTTCAGCCGCTCGTCGAGCGAGGCGGTCACGACCGGCACGTCGGGATGCGCTTCCTTCATGCGCGCGACGCCCTCGGGCGCGGCCAGAAGGCAGAGGAAACGAATATCCGTCGCGCCCGCCTGCTTCAGCAGATCGATCGCGGCGGCCGAGGAATTGCCGGTCGCCAGCATCGGATCGACGGCGATCACCAGCCGCTTGTCCATCTGGTCGGGCACCTTGAAGTAGTATTGCACGGGCTTGAGCGTCGCCTCGTCCCGGTAGAGCCCGACGAAACCGACGCGGGCCGAGGGGATCAGCTCGAGCATGCCGTCGAGCAGGCCGTTCCCGGCGCGCAGGATCGATATCAGCGCCAGTTTGCGGCCCGCCAGCACCGGCGCGTCCATCTCCTGCATCGGCGTTTCGATCTCGCGCGTTGTCATCGGCAATTCGCGTGTGACCTCATAGGCCAGAAGCTGCGAAATCTCGCGCAGGAGTTGGCGGAACACGGCGGTCGAGGTGCTTTTCTCGCGCATGAGGGTCAGCTTGTGCTGGACGAGCGGGTGTTTGACGACGGTCAGGTGCTGCTGCATGGAATCCTCCGGCGATTGGGCTGGCTTTCTATGTTTCAGATGGCGGCGCGGAGGGCAATGGTGATGGCGCGAGGGTCGCGGGCTCACAGCCGAGTTGCGCAGGGCGCGACAAAGAGGCACTCTGCGGCGAGCGGGGCAGGGCCCTCGGAAAATGGTTTAGTATTGAACTATCCAACCGGAAAGAAGGCGCGAGATGAGCGATCCGAATGAAACGCTGAGAATGGCGGCGCTGAATTACCACGAATTTCCCAAGCCGGGCAAACTCGAGATCCGCGCGACCAAGCCGCTCGCCAATGGCCGCGATCTCGCCCGCGCCTATTCGCCCGGCGTGGCCGAGGCCTGTCTCGAGATCAAGGCCGATCCGGCCAATGCCAGCCGCTATACCAGCCGGGGCAACCTCGTCGCCGTCGTTACCAACGGCACCGCCGTTCTGGGCCTCGGCAATATCGGCGCGCTGGCCTCCAAGCCGGTGATGGAGGGCAAGGCGGTGCTCTTCAAGAAATTCGCCAATATCGACTGTTTCGATATCGAGCTCGACGAGCCCGACCCCGAGAAGCTGGCCGCTATCGTCTGCGCGATGGGCCCCACCTTCGGCGCGATCAACCTCGAGGACATCAAGGCGCCCGATTGCTTTATCGTCGAGCGCATCTGCCGCGAGCGCATGGACATTCCCGTCTTCCACGACGACCAGCACGGTACCGCCATCGTCGTCGGCGCGGCGGCCAAGAACGCGCTCCATGTCGCGGGCAAGCGCTGGGAGGACATCAAGATCGTCTCGACCGGCGGCGGCGCGGCGGGCATCGCCTGCCTCAACATGCTGGTCAAGCTGGGCGTGCGGCGCAGCAACATCTGGCTTTGCGACATCAACGGGCTGGTCTACGAGGGCCGGGCCGAGGACATGAACCCGCAAAAGGCCGAATTCGCGCAGAAGACGGACTTGCGCACGCTCGACGAGGTGATCGAGGGAGCGGACCTCTTTCTCGGGCTGTCGGGGCCGGGCGTGCTCAGCGTCGAGCAGGTCAAGAAGATGGCGCCGCGTCCCATCGTCTTCGCCCTCGCCAACCCCACGCCCGAGATCATGCCCGACCTCGCCCGCGAGGCCGTGCCGGATGCGATCATCGCCACGGGGCGCAGCGACTTTCCCAATCAGGTCAATAACGTGCTCTGCTTTCCCTTCATCTTCCGAGGGGCGCTCGATGTGGGCGCGACGCAGATCAACGATGCCATGCAGATCGCCTGCGTCGACGGTATCGCCGAGCTGGCGCGCGCAACGACCTCGGCCGAGGCGGCGGCGGCCTATCAGGGCGAGCCGATGACCTTCGGCGCCGATTACCTCATCCCGAAACCCTTCGATCCGCGCCTGTCGGGCATCGTGTCGACCGCCGTCGCCCGCGCCGCGATGGAGAGCGGCGTCGCCGCCCGCCCGATCGAGGACCTGGACACCTACAAGGCCAAGCTCGACGCGTCGGTCTTCAAGTCCGCGCTGCTCATGCGCCCCGTTTTCGAGGCGTCGAAGAAGGATGCGCGCCGCATCGTCTTCGCCGAGGGCGAGGACGAACGCGTCCTGCGCGCGGCCCAGGCGGTGCTCGAGGAGACGAGCGAGCAGCCCATCCTCATCGGCCGTCCTTCGGTGATCGAGGCGCGCTGCGAGCGGATGGGCCTCGACATCCGCCCCGGCCGCGATTTCCGGCTGGTCAATCCCGAGGACGATCCGCGCTACCGCGATTACTGGGGCAGCTATCACGAGATCATGAAGCGGCGCGGCGTCACGCCCGATCTGGCCAAGGCGGTGATGCGCACCAACACCACGGCCATTGGCGCCGTCATGGTGCATCGCGGCGAGGCGGACAGCCTGCTGTGCGGCACGTTCGGTGAATATCGCTGGCATCTGAACTATGTCAGCCAGGTGCTGAGCGACAAGAACCACCACCCGCACGGCGCGCTCAGCATGATGATCCTAGAGGACGGGCCGCTCTTCATCGCGGACACGCATGTGCGCGTCTATCCCTCGCCCGAGGATCTGGCCGAAACCGCGATGGGCGCCGCGCGCCATGTGCGCCGCTTCGGCATCGAGCCCAAGATCGCCTTCTGCTCGCAATCGCAATTCGGCAATCAGGGCGAGGATTCGGGCAAGCGCCTGCGCGCGGCCATCGCGCTTCTGGACGCGGCGCCGCGCGATTTCTGCTACGAGGGCGAGATGAACATCGATACCGCGCTCGACGAGGAATTGCGCGCGCGCCTTCTGCCGGACAACCGGATGGAGGGGGCGGCGAACGTGCTGATCTTCTCGAATGCCGACGCCGCCTCGGGCGTGCGCAACATCCTCAAGATGAAGGGCGGCGGGCTCGAGGTGGGGCCGATCCTCATGGGGATGGGCAACCGCGCGCATATCGTCTCGCCGTCCATCACGGCGCGGGGTCTGCTGAACATGGCCGCCATCGCGGGCACGCCCGTCGCCACCTACGGCTGAGACGAAAACGCCGTCCCGGTGGGCCGGGGCGGCGTCATGCTCACATGGCCTTGCGGCAAATTATTTCTTCTTGCCGCCGGCTTTTCCGCCGGCTTCCTTGGGCTGGGGTTTGGGTGCGTTCGCCATCTGGCAGACCTCGCTCTGTCGGCCCGGCACCATGCCGGGCCTGCCCTCAGCATCTCATGCCGGGGGCTGAGTCTGCCAAGGATTTTCAGCGCCCCTAAGCGCCCGGCACGAGGCATCGGCCAAAGCGCGCCGATCCGTGCGCGCCATCGGCCAAGACTGGCCTGCGATCCAAAGATTTCGCTTTGAGCGCCCTTGGAGCAAGGAAGTGCCGCCGAATCCGGTGCATCTTGCCCGAGATTGCGCGCGCGGCATGCGCCGGCACCTTGCCCCCGTGTACGGCTGCGGCCTAAAAAGGGGCAAAGACTGCAAGGGAGGGCAGGAATGGGCTACGCCGATACATATCAACGATGGAAATCCGACCCCGAGGCTTATTGGCTGAACGAGGCCAAGTCCATCGACTGGGACGAGGCGCCGACACGCGCGCTTTTCGATCGGGGCGACCACATCTACGAATGGTATGCCGACGCGAAGGTGAACACCTGCTACAACGCGGTCGACCGGCACGTGAAGGCGGGGCGCGGCGCGCAGGCGGCCATCATCCACGACAGCCCGGTGACCGGCACCAAGCACACGATCACCTATGCCGAGCTTCAGAAACGCGTCGCCAGCCTGGCCGGGGCGCTGCGCGCCAAGGGCATCGAGAAGGGCGACCGCGTCATCATCTACATGCCGATGGTGCCCGAAGCGATCGAGGCCATGCTGGCCTGCACGCGCATCGGCGCGATCCATTCGGTCGTCTTCGGCGGCTTTTCTGCCAACGAGCTGGCGGTGCGGATCGACGATTGCACCCCGAAGGCGATCATCGCCGCCTCCTGCGGGATCGAGCCGAACCGCATCGTGCATTACAAGCCGCTTCTCGACGGCGCGATCGAGCAGGCGTCGCACAAGCCCGACTTCTGCGTCATCTTCCAGCGCGAGCAGGAAGTTGCCAAGCTGATCGAGGGCCGCGACGTGAGCTGGCACGGCTTTCAATACGGGGTCGAGCCGGCCGAGTGCCTGCCCGTCGAGGGCAATCATCCGGCCTATATCCTTTATACCTCCGGCACCACGGGCGCGCCCAAGGGCGTCATCCGTGCCACGGCCGGGCATCTCGTCGCGCTCAACTGGACGATGAAGAACATCTATGACGTCGATCCCGGCGATGTGTTCTGGGCCGCGTCGGATGTGGGCTGGGTCGTGGGGCACAGCTATATCTGCTACGCGCCCCTCATTCACGGCAACACCACCGTCGTCTTCGAGGGCAAGCCCGTGGGCACGCCCGATGCGGGCACCTTCTGGCGCGTGATCGCGGAGCATGACGTGCGCTGCTTCTTCACCGCGCCCACCGCCATCCGCGCGGTCAAGCGCGAGGACCCGCATGGCGAGTTCCTCAAGAAATACGATCTGTCGCGGCTCAAGGCGCTCTATCTCGCGGGCGAGCGGGCGGACCCCGACACGATCATCTGGGCGCAGGACATGCTGAAAAAGCCGGTCTACGACCATTGGTGGCAGACCGAGACGGGCAGCGCCATCGCCGCCAATCCGGCAGGGCTCGAGACGCTCCCGGTCAAGATCGGCTCGCCCACCGTCGCGATGCCGGGCTATGATATCCAGATCCTCGGCGAGGACGGCACCCCCAAGGCGCCGGGCGAGCTGGGGGCAATCGCGGTCAAGCTGCCCCTGCCGCCGGGCACGCTTCCGGGCCTTTGGAACGGCGACGCGCGGTTTCGCAAATCCTATCTCACGACCTTCCCCGGCTACTACGAGACGGGCGATGCGGGCATGATCGACGAGGACGGGTATCTCTACATCATGGCGCGCACCGATGACGTCATCAACGTCGCGGGCCACAGGCTCAGCACCGGCCTGATGGAGGAGGTGCTGGCGAGCCATCCGGATGTCGCCGAATGCGCTGTTCTCGGCGCGAAGGACGATCTGAAGGGCCAGGTGCCCATCGGTTTCGTGTGCCTCACCAAGGGCGTTGACCGCCCCGCCGACGACATCGCCAAGGAATGCGTCGCGCTCGTGCGCGAGAAGATCGGCCCGGTCGCCGCCTTCAAGCTGGCCGTGGTGGTGGACCGCCTGCCCAAGACCCGCTCGGGCAAGATCCTGCGCCGCACCATGTCGAGCCTCGCGGACGGCGAGGCGTTCAAGCCGCCCGCGACCATCGACGATCCCGCGATCCTCGACGAGATCGCGGCGGCGCTGAAGACCATCGGCTATCCGAAGTGATCTATGGGGCGGGGCGCGTTGCCACGCTCCGCCACCCCGGCGCCCGTCCCTTGGGCCATTTCCGTACAGCCTTCGGGACCGCCACGGAAAGTCCGGACCAGAAAATCCACGAAAGCGCGCGTTCGTGGGGCCATATTGCGCTTGTCGGCGAATACCACGGCCAGTTCCGCATTCTTTTGCGAGTAATCGGGAAGCAGATGCACCAGTTCGCCCGACCGTAGCTTGGACGCGACGAGGTAAAAAGGCAGGCGGGCGATCCCGATCCCCGCCAGCGTGGCGCGAAAGACGACATCCGTGCTGTTACCCTCGAACGTGCAGGCCGCTTCGCCGTGTCCGCCGTTGGGCCCTATCCAATCATTGCGATCGTTGTTGCCCGCGATCCGCAAACAATTGTGCCGGGGCAGGTCGCCAAATGTCTCGGGCGTGCCGGCGCGCGCGAGATACGCGGGGGCGGCGCAGAGAATACGGTGGCTTTTGAGAAATTTGCGCAGCACGGCGTCAGGGTCCTGACGCTGCTCCGCAAAGCAGATCGCCGCGTCGTAGCCTTCGGCTTCGATGTCGATATCGCGGTCGGTCAGGTCGAGCGAGATCTGGACCTCGGGGTTCTGATCGAGAAACATGGGCAGCGCGGGGATCAATTGCGATTTGCCGAAGGCTACGCTCGAGGCGACGCGCAGCTTGCCGCGCGGGATGCCGTCCAGATTTTGGATATGGGCGGCGGCTTCCTCGAACGCGGCGGCCACGGCCTTGCACCGAGTGTAGAAGTCGCGCCCCTCCACGGTCGGAGAGACCCCGGCGCGGGAGCGGCTAAGCAGCCTGAAACGCACATGGTCTTCCAATAGCCCGATCTGCTTGGAGACCGCTGAGGGCGTTTGGCCCATTGCGCGCGACGCGGCGGATATGCTGCCGCTATCGACCACCTTCACGAAAAGCATCATCTGCGAGGCAAGGTCCATGCGTTGTGATCCTTCTATGCCATTTCGTCATAGCGTCTATGCGCGAACGCCCAGTTGTGAGCGCTATCAGCGCGGGTTACTTCTGCGTTGCAGCATTTATTCCGCGCTGCGGCAACATCGAAGGAGTGATCATGGCATTCACCACCATATCTCCGAGTTTCAGCGGTGGAGTGAGAGGCGCTTTCGCTCGCGTCGATCAAAAATTAGGCGGTTTGAAGATCGCCATCGAACGTCGCAGGCTTTTCACTCGTATCCGTAAGGAGCTGTCTAACCTTTCCGACCGAGACCTCACCGAGCTGGGCATTCCGCGCAGCCACATTACCCGCCTTGCATGGGAGACAGCATATGGCCGCTAGCATCAGAGAATTCGCACATGGGATCCGCCTCTCGGCCCTTCCCCGTCTTCCCATGCCCGCTTGGGGCCAGTCCGCCGGAGCAATCGCATCACGAACCGGGATACGCGTCTGGCAGCGAACGGCGTCTGTCATTCAGGCCGTGCAGCTTAGTCGCGTGACAGCCATCCTTTACCAGATGAATGACACGCAGCTGGCCCGCATCGGGATCACCCGTGCCGAGATCCCGCAATATGCCGCGAGCCTGTTCACGCAAGATGGCCCGCAGGTCTGACGCCCTCCATTAATTGCGGGGCGGCGATTGGCCGCCGTCTCCGCTGAACATACGTGCTGACAGCGTCTTCTCCTCCTCCCGGAGATGTCGGCATGCATGGCGCAGGCAGGCCTACGGCGTGCCCGCGCAGGGGCCGGCACCTTCACCTCCTCCCGAGGGTGCCGGCCTAAATCAACTTCATCATTGAATGCAGCGCTCTAAACATCACTGCTCGTGCCCCTCCCGAATACTTGGGAGACGGCCTTTTGCCGAGATCGTGTCGCGCAGCATCACGAATGCGTGGGATTGCTTGATCGGTGCGCTGGCTCTGTCATTTTGAGTATGTACGATCCGCAAGCAGACAGCGCACACCCCTTTTGGAGGAACATTCATGTCGAAAATCGTCAATTCCTCACTCACGCGCCGCGGCCTGATCGCCACGGGCGGCGCGCTTCTGGCCACCGGGCTTGGCGGTCTCGCCTCGCCCCTTCGCGCGGCGACCGTCGCGCCGACGCCCACGATGCCGGGCGGCGCGAACAACTACCGCCCCGGCGCGCCCATCGTCGAGCGGATCGGCGGCGGCGGCTTCTGGATGAGCGGCACCGTCCGCCGCGCCGGGGACGGCGCGCCCCTCGCGGGCCAGCGCATCCAGATCTGGGCGCACACGACCGAGGGGCATGAGCGCGATCCGCAAAGCCACGGCGCCACGCTGACCGACGAGAACGGCGTCTTCCGCCTCGAGATGCCGCAGATCGTCCCGGCCTTCGGGCAGGCGCATGGCCATCTCGCCTATGACGACGATGCGTTCGAGACGGTGTTTCTGCGACCCGTCATGGCCAGCCCGTCCGAGACGAGCCTCGAAGCCCATTTCGTTCTGAAACCGGTTTGAGCATGGCGCGCCCGAGCGAGGAGGCGGAGCGGCGGTGAGACCGGCCTTCCGCAATGCGCTCTGGGTGCTTGCTGTCTGCGTGATCCCCGTCAGTGCGGGGCTATCGCTCACCAGCCCGCTCTTGCAATGGCGCAGCGGCATCTACATCGCCGCCGGTTTCGCGGGCGTGGTCGCGATGTGCCTGCTTGCCGTCCAGCCGCTTCTGGCCGCCGGATACCTTCCCGGACTCTCGCGTTACAGGATGCGCCGGGTGCATGGAATCGTCGGCGCGCTTCTGATCGCCGCCATCGCGGTGCATGTGGGCGGGCTCTGGCTCACGAGCCCGCCGGATGTCGTGGACGCGCTCACCTTCAGCTCGCCCACGCCCTTTTCCGACTGGGGCGTAATCGCCATGTGGGCTGCGCTTGCAGCGGCGCTACTCGTCGCGCTGCGCCGCCGCCTCGGCATGCAGCGCCGGGTCTGGCGACCAGTCCACGCGGCGCTGGCGGGCCTCACCGTCGGCGCGAGCGCGGCCCATGCCATGCTGATCGACGGCACAATGGAGAGCATATCGAAGGCCGCGCTCTGCGCTTTGGCCGTCGTGGTGACGGTGGCCGCCTTCGCGGATCTCGGGGTCTGGCGAAGGGGTTCGCAGCGTGGCGCCAACGTTCAGGACGAAAGTCAAAAAACCGGTTGACCGAACGTTGATATTTCCGTATTTCATGAAATATGGAAAATATACTCACAGATCGTCTCGCCTGTCTCAGTCATCCTCAGCGGATGGCGGTGTTCCGCCTTCTCATGCGGCGCTGCCCGGATGCGTTGCCTGCTGGCGAGATCGCGAACGTGTTGGCGCTCAAGCCCAGCACCGCCTCCGTCTATCTCTCGGCGCTGACGCAGGCGGGTCTTATCGCGCAGCGGCGCAGCGGCACGCGGCTTCTTTATTCCGTGGATCTCGGCGCGGCGCGGGCCGTCGTCGCAGGGCTTTTCGAGGATTGCTGCCGGGGCCGCGCGGACCTGTGCCCGCCGTCCTTGGACGCATTGGAGCCCAAGGCAGATGCCCGCAGCGACACGCGCTTCAACGTGCTCTTCATCTGCTCGGGCAATTCCGCGCGCTCGATCATGGCCGAGACCATCCTGCGCGAATTTGGCGCGGACCGCTTCAACGCCTACTCGGCGGGCACCGCGCCGCGCTCGATGCTCGATCCTTTCGCGGTCGAGATGTTGCACATGAAGGGACATGACATCACGCCGCTGCGCTCGAAGAACGTCACGGAATTTCAGACCCCCGGCGCGCCGCAGATGGATTTCGTCTTCACGGTCTGCGACCGCGCGGCGAACGAGGATTGCCCGCCCTGGCCGGGTCAGCCCGTCTCGGGGCATTGGGGTCTGCCCGATCCCGTGCGCGCGACCGGCACCGAGGCCGAGCGGCGCCTCGCCTTTCAGCAGACCTATGGCGCGCTGCGCAACCGCATCGCCGCCTTCACGGCCTTGCCGCTCGACCAGCTGAGCCGGGCCGCCCTGCAACGCCGCATCGACGCGATCGGCATGGACACCGCAATCGAAGGATGACCCCCCAATGACCACCTACGCCATCAACGGCCTCGGCCGCATCGGCAAGCTCGTGCTGAAACCCCTGCTCGAGCGCGGGGCGGATATCGCCTTTCTCAACGACGCGGTGGGCGACGCGCAGATGCATGCCCACCTGCTCGAATTCGATTCGGTTCACGGGCACTGGGATGCCGAGATCACCGCCGAGGAGGGTGCGATCACCATCGACGGGCGCCGCATTCCCGTGATTTCGGAGCGCGACCTGTCGGCGCTGCCGCTCGATGGGGTAGATGTGGTGATCGACTGCACCGGCGCCTTCAAGACCGAGGCGAAGCTCGCCCCCTATTTCGACGCGGGCGTGAAGAAGGTCGTGGTCTCGGCGCCCGTGAAGGACGGCAACGCGGCCAATATCGTCTACGGCGTCAACCAGGAGACCTACGATGCCGAAACGCAGCGCATCATCACCGCCGCGAGCTGCACCACCAATTGCCTTGCGCCCGTGGTCAAGGTGCTGATGGAGGGGATCGGCATCCGCCACGGCTCGATCACGACGATCCATGACGTGACCAACACTCAGACGATCGTGGACCGCCCGGCCAAGGACCTGCGGCGCGCGCGCTCGGCCCTCACCAATCTCATCCCGACGACCACCGGCTCGGCCACGGCAATCACGCTGATCTATCCCGAACTCAAGGGCAAGCTGAACGGCCATGCCGTGCGCGCGCCGCTCCTGAACGCGTCGATCACCGATTGCGTCTTCGAGATGGCGCGCGAGACGAGCGCCGAGGAAGTCAACGCGCTCTTCGAGGCCGCCGCGAACGGCCCGCTCAAGGGCATTCTGGGCTATGAGACGCGCCCACTCGTGTCGTCGGACTATACCAACGACACGCGCAGCGGGATCGTCGATGCGCCGTCGACGATGGTGATCAACGGCACGCAGCTCAAGGTCTATGCGTGGTATGACAACGAGATGGGCTATGCGCACCGGCTGGTCGATGTGGCGCTGATGGTGGGCGCCAAGCTGTGACGCGCGCTCCGGGTTTCGCCGCCTACGCCACCGTCACGGCGGCCTACTGGGCCTTCATGCTGACCGACGGCGCCTTGCGGATGCTGGTCCTCTTGCATTTTCACACGCTCGGCTTCTCGCCGGTGCAGCTTGCCTATCTCTTCGTGCTCTACGAGATCGCGGGCGTCGTGACGAACCTGTCCGCCGGCTGGATCGCCGCGCGATTCGGGCTTGCCTCGACGCTCTATGCGGGGCTGGCGCTTCAGGTCGCGGCGCTCGTCGCGCTGGCGCAGCTCGATCCCGCTTGGACCGTCGCGGCCTCGGTCGTCTTCGTGATGCTGGTGCAGGGCGCGTCGGGGGTGGCCAAGGATCTGTCCAAGATGAGCGCGAAAAGCGCGGTCAAGGTGCTGGCCCCCGAGGAGGGCGGCGCGCTCTTTCGCTGGGTCGCGGTGCTGACCGGATCGAAGAATGCGGTCAAGGGCTTCGGCTTTCTTCTGGGCGCGGCGCTGCTGGGCCTTGTCGGTTTCACGCCTTCGGTGCTCGGCATGGCGGGGCTTCTGGCGCTCATCCTCGTCGGCGCGCTTCTCTTCATGCCGGCGGGGTTGCCGATGGGGCGCAAGGGCGCGAAATTCACCGAAGTCTTCTCGAAAAACGCGAATATCAACTGGTTGAGTGCGGCGCGGCTCTGCCTTTTCGGCGCGCGCGACGTGTGGTTCGTCGTCGGCATTCCGATCTATTTCTACGCGGTCCTCTCGGATGGAAGCGAGGCGGGCAACCGCGCGGCCTTCTTCATGATCGGCAGTTTCATGGCGGGCTGGACCATCCTCTACGGTGCGGTGCAGGCCGCGGCGCCGCGCATCCTGCGCGCGCGGGGTCGCTCGGCCGCGGAGCTCACGGGGCAGGCGCGGCGCTGGGTGGCGCTATTGCTGATCGCGCCCACCGCCCTCGCCGCGCTGGTCTGGGCGGCGCCGGGGCCGTCGGACGCGCTGACGGGCGCCGTGGTGGCGGGCCTTTTGATCTTCGGGGCGATCTTCGCCGTCAATTCGTCGCTTCATTCGTATCTCATTCTCAGCTTCACCGATGCGCGGCGCGTCACGCTCGACGTGGGCTTCTACTACATGGCCAACGCCGCCGGGCGCCTTGTCGGGACGCTCCTTTCGGGGCTGACCTATCAGCTCGGCGGCCTCGCGCTCTGCCTCGGCACGGCGGCGGCCCTGATCGCACTGAGCTGGCTCGCGGCGACGCGGCTGAGCGCCGGGGACCCCGCGCCCGCGCCGGTCTGACCCGGCGCCGCGCCCCTCGGGCGCGGCGTTACAATTTCTTCACCTAACCGTCGCCTACGCGTCACGAACCATCCTTAGACCCGCCCCCAACGCACCATGGGGGTGATATGCTTCAGATCGAGAAACTCACGCGCCGGTTCGGCGGGAATGTGGCCGTCGATGACGTCACGCTGACATTCGAGCGTCCCGCGATGATCGGGATCATCGGCCGCTCCGGCGCCGGGAAATCGACGCTGCTGCGGATGCTGAACCGCCTGACCGACGCGAGTTCCGGGCGCATCATGTTCAAGGGCACCGAGGTGACCGGCCTCACCGGCAAGGCCCGGCTGCGCTGGCAGGCCGATTGCGCCATGATCTTCCAGCAGTTCAACCTCGTTCCGCGCCTCGATGTTGTCAGCAACGTGCTTCACGGCACGCTGAACCGCCAATCGACGCTGGCCACGATGTTCAACCTCTACCCGCAGGCCGACATTCACCGCGCGATCGACATTCTCGACCGTCTCGGGATCGCGCAGCACGCCTCGAAGCGCGCCGAGGCGCTGTCGGGCGGTCAGCAGCAGCGGGTGGCCATCGCGCGCGCGCTGATGCAGGAGCCGCAGATCATCCTCGCGGACGAGCCCATCGCCAGCCTCGATCCTATGAACGCGCAGATCGTCATGGATACGCTCCGCGCCATCCATGACGAGGACGGGCGCACCATCATGTGCAACCTGCACACGCTCGATACCGCGCGCCGCTATTGCGACCGGGTGATCGGCATGCGCGACGGGCGCGTCGTCTTCGACGGCTCCCCGGACGAGCTGAGCACCGATGCCGCCCGCGAGATCTATGGCGCCGGCGCCGATTTCTCCGAGAGCGCGACCTCCACCGCGATCGACCAGCCCGAGACGCCGTCGCCGAGCGCGGCCCGCCGCGCCCTGCGCGAGGCCGAGGCGCTGGTCTGACGGCCCGCCTTACCGAACCACCCCGCGTCCGCCGCGAGGCGGCGCATTCAACACGAAGGAACGTGACATGAAAACTCTCCTGACCCTCGCCCTTGCAACCACCGCGCTCACCGCGCCCGCCTTCGCGCAGGACAAGATCGAGGAATTCCGCATCGGTATCCTCGGCGGCGAGAACGCACAGGACCGCATGAACAGCTACCAGTGCCTTGCGGATTACACGACCGAAGCGCTCGGTGTCGAGACCAAGCTTTTCGCGCCGGCCGACTACAACGGCGTCATCCAGGGCCTTCTGGGCGGCACGATCGACATGGCATGGCTGGGCGCATCCGCCTATGCGGCCGTCTATCTCGAGGATGCCGAAGTGGTCGAGCCCGTGCTGGTCAAGACCAACCTCGACGGCTCCTACGCCTATCACTCGATCGGTTTCGCCCGCAAGGACAGCGGCATCACCTCGCTCGAGGATGCCAAGGGCAAGGTCTTCGGCTTCGGCGATCCCAACTCGACCTCGGGCTACCTGATCCCCTCCGTCGAGATCCCGCAGCAGACCGGCGCCAGCATGGAATCGGGTGATTTCTTCGGTGAGGTCAAGTTCACCGGCGGTCACGAGCAGACCATCGTCGCCGTCGACAACGGCGATGTGGACGCGGGCGTGACCTGGGCCGACGGCCAGGGCGAATGGGCCGACGGCTACAACTCCGGCGCGCTGCGCAAGGCCGTCGATGCGGGCCTCGTCGACATGAACGATCTGGTCGAGATCTGGCGCTCCAAGCCGATCCCCGAAGGCCCCGTCGTGCTGCGCTCGGCGCTGCCCGAGGACGTGAAGACCACCATGACCGAGCTGGTCAAGGGCCTGAAGGAGCGTGACGCGGATTGCGCCTACGGCGTCGCGGCGGGCGACACCGCCGGCTTCACCCCGATCACGCATGACGCCTACGAGACGATCATCGAAGTGCGCAAGGCCGAGATCAACGGCTGATCCAGCCTGACGAGAGAAGCCCCGGCCCATGCTGGCCGGGGCTTTTTGCCATCCGACGCGGGGACCACGATGAGCGACACCACCTTGATGCAAGCGGCCTACATGTCGGAGGTGCGGCGCCGCCGCCTCTATGGCGGGATCACGCTGGCGGTTTTCGTCCTCCTCATGGTCACCGGGTTCCAGACCGTGGACGCGCGCAACGCGGGCGGCTTCTTCGAGGGGTTCTGGAACATCCTCGACTATCCCGCAGGCGTCGTGTCGGAGGCATGGGAAAAGCGCGCCGATCTGCCCTCGCTTCTGCTCGAATACCTGCCGGCGCTGATCGAGACGATCAACATCGCCGCCGTCTCGACCCTTATAGGCGCGCTCATGGCCATCGTGCTGTCGCTCCTGTCGACGCGGGGCCTCGCGCGCTGGCCGCGCCTCATTCCGGTCTTCCGCCGCCTGATGGACATCCTGCGCGCCGTGCCCGAGATCGTCATCGCCCTCGTTCTGATCTTCGTGCTGGGCGGCGGTCCGGTGCCCGCGATGATCGCCATTGCGCTGCATACCGCGGGCGCTCTGGGCAAGCTTTTCTCGGAGGTCAACGAGAACGCGGCGCTCGGCCCCGTCGATGGCCTTCATTCGACCGGTGCCTCATGGGTGCAGCGCATGTGGCTCGGCGTTTTGCCGCAGGTCGCGCCCAACTGGCTCAGCTACGGGCTGCTGCGCTTCGAGATCAACATCCGTGCCAGCGCGATCCTCGGTTTCGTCGGGGCGGGCGGCATCGGCTATGAGCTGCGCAACACGATGAGCTGGGGGCAGGGCAAGTTCGACGCCGCCGCCGCAATCTTCATCCTGCTCTTCTTCACCATCGTCTTCTTCGACCAGGTGTCGAGCCACTACCGCAATCGCCTGACCAAGGGGGCCGCGCTATGAGCACCGCGCAAACCGCCGAGATGCAGATGGACACCGCCGAGCTTCACGCCGCCGCGGACCGTCTCTTCGCCCGCAAGCGCCGCGTGGCGCTGGCCGTGCCGGCCGTGATCCTCGCCTATTTCGCCTATATCTTCGTCGCCTTCGACATCGCCGGCATCGCCGAGCGGGCGCGGCTCGACAACGCGGCGATCCTGCTGTCGGACAGCTACAGCCACAAGACGCATGTGACGCGCGACAACCGCTCGGGCGAGATCGCCATCGCGATCGAGGGCGAGCGGAAGGGCGAGTATCCCGAAGGCACGTCCCCCGCATGGGTCAGCCGCAGTGATGCCGGAACCATGGTCGAGCTGGGCGGCGGCAGCATCGTCGAATTCCTGCCGGACGAGGTCACGCGCATCACCGGGCCGGGTTTTGCGCCCATCGTCACGCGCATCGACGGGCGCGAGGTCGTGGCCGATCTTCCGCAGCCCGTGCCGGACTGGATCAACGCCTCGCGCAGCCGCGTCGCGCTCACCCTGCCGGACGGGCGCGTCACCATCACGCGCACCAAGACCGAGGTCTTCCGCTACTTCATGGGCTGGGAGCTGTTCTGGGTCACGCTCGACTCGCCCTATTACGGTCACGGCCTTGTCTCTCTCCTGACCGGCCCGCGTGTCGATCCCGAGCGCGCGAACATCGTCGGGGTCGTTCAGGATTTTTGGGACAACACGATGTGGCGCCATAAGGACGTGGTCTGGGCCATCGGCGAGACGATCCTCATGGCATTTCTGGGCACGGCGGGCGCCGCGCTGATCGCGCTGCCGGCGGCCTTCCTCGCCGCGCGCAATTTCGCGCCGCTGCTGGCCGTGCGTTTCGCGGTGCGCCGTCTCTTCGACTTCGTGCGCGGTGTCGATGCGTTGATCTGGACGGTGGTCCTGTCGCGCGCCTTCGGACCGGGGCCGATGACCGGCGCGCTGGCCATCCTCGTCACCGACAGCGGCACGTTCGGCAAGATCTTCTCCGAGGCGCTCGAGAACGTGGACGACAAGCAGATCGAGGGCATCCGCTCGACCGGGGCGGGGCCGATGCAGCGCGCGCGCTTCGGCGTCATTCCGCAGATCACGCCCGTCCTGCTGAGCCAGGTGCTCTATTTCCTCGAATCCAACACCCGCAGCGCCACGATCATCGGTGCGATCACGGGTGGCGGGATCGGCCTTCTGCTCACGCAGGCGATCCAGACCCAGAAGGATTGGGAGGAAGTCACCTATTACATCGTGCTGATCGTGCTCATGGTCATGCTGATGGACACGCTGTCGGGCTGGCTGCGCCGGAGGCTCATCCACGGCAAGGGCGCCAAGTGATGCTGGGGGACGATCCCCTCATCGGCGCCGATTGCCGCATCACCGCCAGCACGCTTGGCCGCTTCGTCGAGATCGGCGACGGGGTGGTGATGGACCATAGCGAGATGGGCGACTATTCCTATTGCATGCGCCTGTGCGACATCGCCAATGCGCGCATCGGCAAGTTCGCCAATATCGCCAGCATGGCGCGCATCGGCGCGACGGACCATCCGCTGGACCGCGCGAGCCTGCATCATTTCATGTACCGCGCGGCCAGCTATTGGCCGGATGCCGAGGACGAGGCCGCCTTTTTCGAGCGCCGCCGTGCCCGTCGCGTCACCATCGGTCACGACACGTGGATCGGTCATGGCGCGCTGATCCGGCCCGAGGTGACCATCGGCACCGGCGCGGTGGTCGGGGCGGGGTCCGTCGTCACGCGCGATGTCGCGCCCTACAGCATCGTCGCGGGCAATCCCGCGCGCGCCATCCGCGACCGCCAACCGCCCGAGATCGCCGAACGGCTCATCGCGCTCGGCTGGTGGGACTGGAGCCACGACGCGCTGCGCCTCGCGCTCGAGGATTTCCGGCAGATGCCCGTCGCCGCCTTTCTCAAGAAATACGAATGAGCGCGCGCGTTGTCTCCGTCGCGCGCAGTCCGGTGCACGGGTTCTCCAAATTTCCCGAGGACCGCATCGATCTGGTCGAAGGCATGGGCGTTCTGGGCGACGCGCATGCCGGGGCGCTCGTGCGGCATCGCAGCCGCGTGCGCGTCGATCCCGCCCAGCCCAACCTGCGGCAGGTCCATCTGCTGGCCGCCGAGCTTCTGGACGAGGTCGCCGCCCACGGCCACCCGGTAGCGCCCGGCGCGCTGGGCGAGAACATCACCACGCGGGGCATCGATCTCATCGCGCTGCCGCGCGGGACGGACCTGCATATCGGGCGCTTCGCCGTGCTGACCGTGACGGGCCTGCGCAACCCCTGCAGCCAGATCGACGATTTCTCGCCGGGCCTTCTGGCGCATGTGCTGCGGCGCGGGAAGGATGGCGGGCTCGAGCGGCGCGCTGGCATCATGGCCGTCGTCACGGTGGGCGGCCCGGTCTCCTGCGGCGATGACATCCAGATCGTCATGCCCGCGCGCCCGCATCAGGCGCTCGAGCGGGTTTGAGCCGCCGTTCAGCCGTCCACCACGAGGGTGATGCGATCGCCCGCGAACCAGGTGCGCCCGTATTCGATGGGCAGGCCCGCCCCGTCGATATTGATCGACACGCTCCGAAGAAGCGCGTCGCCCGCCTTGAGGTGCAGATGCCCGGCCTGCACCGGGTCCGCGATCTCGGCGCTCAGCCGCGTGCTGGCGCGGGTGAAATCGGGCACGCCGCACGCCGCGAGCGCGGCGGTGACCGATCCGCTCTCGCGCAGCGCCTCGGGCAGGGCGGGCAGGCGCTCGGCCGGAAAGACGCTGTGAAAAAGCGCGAGCGGGCTGTCGTCCGACAGCGACACGCCTCGATAGGAATGAACCTCGGCGCCGTCCGCGAGGCCGAGCGCGGCGCGCTCGCGGCTGTCGGCGGGCCGCGTTTCGAGCTGAAGGATCCGCTTTTCCGGGCTGCGTCCGGCCTCGCGCATCGCCTGATGGAAGCGCACGCGCGAGCGGATCGGGTAATCGGCTGGCGCAGCGCGCACGAAGACCCCGGCGCCCCGACGCGCATGTACGCGCCCCGCGTCGGCGAGCGCCGAGAGCGCGCGGCGCACCGTGTGCCGGTTGACCCCGAAGCGCCCGGCGAGATCGGCCTCGGAAGGCAGGCGCGCACCGATAGGATAGCGCCCGGCGCTGATATCGGCCTCGAGCGCATCGGCGATGCTGCGCCAGATGGAGGATTTGTCTGTCACGAGAATTTCACATCTCCACGCTTGCCTTCGCAGCCTCTCGGGTGCATCACATGTCTAGTTGTATAGTGACTGCGATTCAAGGACCATCAGCGATGAAGCGACGCGATTGGATGAGCCTTCTGGCCCGCGCCCCCGCCGAGAGGGTCGAGCGGCTCTGGCAGGCGGTGGGGCAGGCGCCCGAGCATACTGTGCTGCGCCCCGCCGAAACCGGGACCGCGATGGTGCGCGGCCGCGCGGGCGCGACGGGCGCGCCCTTCAATCTCGGAGAGATCACGGTGACGCGCTGCTCGGTCCAGCTTGCCGACGGCACGGTCGGGCATGGCTATGTGCAGGGCCGCGCCAAGGCGCATGCGGTGGCGGCGGCTCTGATCGACGCGGGCATGCAGGGGCCGGACGCCGCCGTGCTCGAGCGCGCGGTCCTCGCCCCGCTGCGCGAGCAGCAGGAGGCCCGCCGCCACGCCCGCGCGGCGCGCGCCGCCGCGACCAAGGTCGATTTCTTCACGCTGGCAAGAGGAGAGGATTGATGCAGACCGCAGCCCTCAAAGGCGGGTTCGCCGACCCCGCGCGCGACGCGGCGCATGCGTTCCGCGCGCTCATGCAGGCCATGGCCCGGCCCGGCCGGATCGAGGCGATCGCGGGCGCGGAAGGGCCTGCGCCCATGTCGCCCGCCGCCGCCTGCGCGTTGGCCGTGCTGTGCGATCCGGATACGCCGGTCCATCTCGCGCCGTCGCGCGACAGCGCCGCGATCCGCGACTGGATCACCTTTCACACCGGCGCGCCCCTCTGCGCGCCCGAGGAGGCGGTCTTCGCCCTCGGCACATGGGCCGAGCTGCGCGATCTGCCCTTCGCCATCGGCTCCGCGCAATATCCCGACCGTTCGGCCACGCTGATCGTCGAGATCGAAACGCTCGAAGCGAAGGGCGCCTCTCTGAGCGGGCCGGGCATCGACGGGCGCGCGGCGCTCAGCCTGCCTGAAATCGAGGCATTTGCGCGCAACCGGGCGCTCTTTCCGATGGGGGTCGATCACTATTTCACCTCGGCGGGGCGCATCGCGGGCCTGCCGCGCAGCACCCGCGTGAGCGCGCAGAGCGAGGTGGCCTGATGTATGTCGCTGTGAAGGGTGGCGAGAAGGCCATCGAAAACGCCCATGCCTGGCTTGCCGAAGAGCGCCGCGGCGATGCCTCGGTGCCCGAGCTGAGCGTCGCGCAGATCCGCGAGCAGATGGCGCTCGCCGTCAATCGCGTCATGGCCGAGGGCTCGCTCTTCGATCCCGATCTCGCGGCGCTCGCGATCAAGCAGGCGCGCGGTGATCTGATCGAGGCGATCTTTCTGATCCGCGCCTATCGCACGACGCTGCCCCGCTTCGGGGCGAGCCTGCCGGTCGAGACGGCGGATATGGCCTGCGACCGGCGCATCAGCGCCACGTTCAAGGACGCGCCGGGCGGACAGGTGCTCGGTCCCACATTCGATTACACGCACCGCTTGCTGGACTTCGCGCTTGCCGCCGAGGGCGAGGCGCCCCGCGCGCCCGAGGCCGCGCCCCGCCACGAGGCGACGCCGCATATCACGCAGTTTCTGGGGCGCGAGGGGCTGATCCAGCCCGAGGCCCGGAGCGACGAGACGCCCCCCGATCTGACCCGCGCGCCGCTCGAGCTTCCGGCCGATCGCGCCCTGCGCCTTCAGGCGTTGGCGCGGGGCGACGAGGGGTTTCTCCTGGGCCTCGCCTATTCCACGCAGCGCGGATACGCGCGCAACCATGCCTTCGTGGGCGAGCTGCGCATCGGACGCGTGCCGGTCAGCATGGAGATCCCAGAGCTGGGGTTCGACATCGAGATCGGCGAGATCGAATTGACCGAGTGCGAGACGGTCAACCAGTTTACCGGCTCGAAGACCGAGCCGGCGCAGTTCACGCGCGGCTACGGTCTCGTGTTCGGGCAATCCGAGCGCAAGGCGATCGCGATGGCGCTGGTGGACCGCGCGCTGCGCTGGGAAGAGCTCGGCGAGGAGGACCAGGGCGCCCCGGCGCAGGACGAGGAATTCGTGCTCTCGCATTGCGACAACATCCAGGCGACGGGCTTTCTCGAACATATCAAGCTGCCCCATTACGTCGATTTCCAAAGCGAGATGGAGCTGGTGCGCAAGCTGCGCCGGGCCACGGCGGCGGGCACCCAAGCGAGCGAGGCCGCGCAATGACCGATACCGCCTACAATTTCGGCTATCTCGACGAGCAGACCAAGCGGATGATCCGCCGCGCCATTCTCAAGGGGCTGGCCATTCCGGGCTATCAGGTTCCCTTCGCCAGCCGCGAGATGCCCATGCCCTATGGCTGGGGCACCGGGGGCGTTCAGGTGACGGCCGCGACGCTCACGCCCGAGGACGTGCTGAAGGTGATCGACCAGGGCGCGGACGACACGACGAACGCGGTCAGCATCCGGCGTTTCTTTCAGCGCACGGCGGGCGTTTCGGTGACCGAGCGCACCGAAGAGGCGTCGATCATCCAGACCCGGCACCGCATCCCCGAAGCGGCGCTGCGCGACGACCAGATCCTCGTCTACCAGGTGCCGATCCCTGAGCCGCTGCGCTTCCTCGAGCCTTCGGAGGTCGAGACGCGCAAGATGCACAGCCTCGAGGAATACGGGCTGATGCATGTGAAGCTCTACGAGGATATCGCCCGGCACGGCGAGATCGCGACGGCCTATGCCTATCCGGTCAAGGTCGAGGGCCGCTATGTGATGGATCCGTCCCCGATCCCGAAATTCGACAACCCCAAGCTGACGATGCCGGCGATCCAGCTTTTCGGCGCGGGGCGCGAGCAGCGCATCTATGCGATCCCGCCCCATACCGAGGTCGTCAGCCTCGATTTCGAGGACCATCCCTTCGAGGCGAGCAAGGCCGCACATACATGCGCCCTTTGCGGCGCGACGGACAGCTATCTCGACGAGGTGATCGTCGATGACGAGGGCGGGCGCATCTTCGTGTGCTCGGACACCGACTATTGTGCATCCCGCCGCGCGGCGGGCCACGTGGGAGAGGCCGCATGATCCCGCTTCTATCCGTTCAGGACATAACGAAACGCTATGGCGCGCGCATCGGCTGCGCCGATATCTCCTTCGATCTGTGGCCCGGTGAGGTCATGGGGATCGTGGGCGAGTCGGGCTCGGGCAAATCGACGCTCCTGTCGTGCCTCGCCGGGCATTTGGCGCCCGATACGGGGCGCGTCGTCTACGACACGCGCGCCGACGGGCCGCGTGACACGCTCGCCATGAGCGAGGCCGAGCGCCGCATGCTCGGGCGCACCGAATGGGCCTTCGTGCATCAGAACGCGCGCGATGGGCTGCGCATGGGCGTGAGCGCGGGCGGCAATGTGGGCGAGCGGCTGATGGCCGTGGGCGCGCGCAACTACGGCAGCATCCGCGCCGCCGCGACGGATTGGCTTGGCCGGGTCGAGATCGCGGAGGGGCGGATCGACGACCGGCCCACCGCCTTCTCGGGCGGCATGCAGCAGCGCTTGCAGATCGCGCGCAATCTCGTCACCGGACCGCGCCTCGTCTTCATGGACGAGCCGACGGGCGGGCTCGATGTGAGCGTGCAGGCGCGGCTTCTGGACCTTCTGCGCGGCCTCGTGCGTGATCTGGGCCTCAGCGCGATCATCGTGACGCACGATCTGGCGGTGGTGCGCCTTCTGGCGGACCGGCTGATGGTGATGAAGGACGGCCATGTCGTGGAGGCGGGCCTGACCGACCAGGTGCTCGACGATCCGCAGCACGGCTACACGCAGCTTCTGGTCAGCTCGGTGCTGGCGGCATGAGGGATACCGTGATGACAGGGGATGACGCGGTGATCGAGGTCAGCGATCTGTGCAAGAGCTTCGTGCTGCACCATCAGGGCAGCGTGCGGATCGACGTGATGCGGGGCGCGCATCTGAGCGTCGCGCGCGGGGAGTGCGTTGCGCTCGCGGGGGCGTCCGGGTCGGGCAAGTCGACGCTGATGCGCATGATCCAGGGCAATTACCGCGCCGATGCCGGCCGCATCATGGTGGATGGCACGGACGTGGCGCGGGCCGACCCGCGCGAGATTCTCGCACTGCGCCGCGCGCGCATGGGCTATGTCAGCCAGTTCCTGCGCGTCGTGCCGCGCGTGCCGACGCGCGACGTGGTCGCCGAGCCCTTGCTTCTCAACGGCGCGGCGCCCGACGCCGCGCGCGCCGCCGCCGAGGAGATGCTGGCGCGGCTCAACATCCCCGAGCGGCTCTGGAATCTGTCGCCGACGACCTTCTCGGGAGGCGAGCAGCAGCGCGTGAACATCGCGCGCGGCTTCGTGCATCCCTATCCGGTTCTCCTGCTCGACGAGCCGACGGCCAGCCTCGATCCGGTCAACCGCGACGTCGTGCTCGACCTCGTGCGCGCCGCCAAGGCGCGGGGCGCCGCGATCGTCGGCATCTTCCACGACGCCGAGGCGCGCGCGCAGATCTGCGACCGCGAGATCGACGTCGCGCAATTCGCGCCCGCCGCATGAGCGGCGCCGCGCCGCAGGGGCGCCTCATCGCCGTCGTCGGCCCCTCGGGCGTCGGCAAGGACAGCGTGATGGACGCGCTCGTCGCGCGCCATCCCGCGCTGGGGCACGTGCGCCGCGCGGTGACGCGCAGCGCCGAGGCGGGCGGCGAGACCATCGAGAGCCTGACGCCCGCCGCCTTCGAGGAGGCGCGCGCAGATGGCGCCTTCGTGCTCGACTGGCAGGCGCATGGGCTGAGCTACGGCATTCCGGCGACGGAATGCGCGCCGCTTGCCGAGGGCCGCGATCTGCTGGTCAATCTCTCGCGTGGCGTGCTTGCCGAGGCATCGGCGCGCTTTCCCTCGCTGATCGTGCTGTCGCTGACCGCGCGGACCGATGTACTGGCGCGGCGCCTCGCCGCGCGCGGCCGCGAGAGCCGGGCCGAGATCGCCGAGCGTCTGTCGCGCTGGATGCCGACCGACGCGGGCGCCGCGCCGGTTCTCACGATCGACAATTCCGGCGATCTCGATGCCACCGTCGCATCGATCCTCGCCGCGCTCTATCCGGCCTCGTCCTTCGGCACGGGCCGCCTGCAACCGCACCGATTTGAAACGGACCCGAAATGACCCAGGACATCATCCTCGCCAATGCCGATCTCGTCCTCGAGACCGAAGTGCTGCGCGGCGCGCTCGTTATCCGCGACGGCTTGATCGCCGCCATCGAGCCGGGCCGCGCCGTGCCGAGCGGCGCCGTGGATTGCGAGGGCGATCTGATCGCGCCCGGCCTCGTGGAGCTGCACACCGACAATCTCGAGCGGCACATGTTTCCCCGCCCGAAGGTCGAATGGCCCCATGCCGCCGCCATCGCCGCGCATGACGCCGAGCTTGCCGGATGCGGGATCACGACGGTGTTCGACGCACTGCGCCTCGGCACGACGATGACGAGCACGCGCGGCGAGCATCCTCCACACGCGCGCCAGCTTGCCGACGAGATCCTGTCGATGCGCGCCGCCGGGGCGCTGCGCATCAGCCATCATCTGCACCTGCGCGCCGAAATCTGCTCGCAGACGCTGGGCGAGGAGCTGGCCGAATTCGGCCCCGAGGACCGTGTGGGCATCGTATCGCTGATGGATCACACGCCGGGGCAGCGCCAGTTCACCGACCTCAGCAAGCTGTCGGATTACATGCGCGGCAAGCATGGCATGAGCGAGGCCGATTTCGACGCTCATGTCGAGGACATGCGCGAGTTGAGCGCGCGGCTCGGGCCCGCGCATGAGGCGGCCGCCGTGGCGGCGGCCCGCAGTTTCGGCGCGGCCCTCGCGAGCCACGACGATTCGACCGCGGGCCAGGTTGCGGCCTCGCTCGCGCATGGGGTCGCGATGGCCGAGTTTCCGACCACCGCCGAAGCCGCGCGGGCCTGCTGCGAGGCGGGCATCGCCGTCATCATGGGGGCACCTAATCTGGTGCGCGGCGGCTCGCATTCGGGCAATGTCGCGGCCCGTGATCTGGCCGAGGCCGGCTGGCTCGACATCCTGTCGTCCGATTACGTGCCCGCCGCGCTTCTGCAGGCGGCATGGCAGCTCGGCGATATCTGGGGCGACCGCGCGCGCGGGATCGCCACCGTGACATCGGCGCCCGCACGGGCCGCGGGGCTGGGCGATCGCGGCAAGCTCGCGCCGGGCCTGCGCGCCGACGTGATCCGCATCCATCCCGAGCAGCGCCTGCCGCTGCTGCGCGAGGTGCGGGTACGCGGCGCGCGCGTCGCCTGACGCAGGGGCGGCGGCAAATGGCGGAGCGCGGCGCAATTTGCGCCCGCACCCGTTGACTCCGCCGCGATCCCTTATATAAGCGCGGCTTCATTGGTGTTGGTGGCCCCCGCGAGGGGATGCCTGTCGGGAGAAATCCAGAGGACAACGCCCTTCGACAACGCAAAGAAGGAGACCAGCCGTGACCAAACGCACGTCTGCCAAGTACAAGATCGACCGCCGCATGGGCGAAAACATCTGGGGCCGCCCCAAATCGCCCGTCAACCGCCGCGAATACGGCCCCGGCCAGCACGGCCAGCGCCGCAAGGCCAAGATTTCCGACTTCGGTCTTCAGCTGCGCGCCAAGCAGAAGCTGAAAGGCTACTATGGCGATCTGACCGAGAAGCAGTTCAAGCGCATCTATGCCGAAGCCGCCCGCGTCAAGGGCGACACCGGCGAGAACCTGATCGGCCTTCTGGAGCGCCGCCTCGACGCGGTCGTCTACCGCGCCAAGTTCGTGCCCACCATGTTCGCCGCGCGCCAGTTCGTGAACCACGGCCATGTCAAGGTGAACGGCCAGCGCGTCAACATCCCCTCCTACCGCGTGAAAGAGGGTGACGTGATCGAGGTCCGCGACCGTTCCAAGCAGATGGCCGTCCTTCTGGAAGCCACCCAGCTGGCCGAGCGCGACGTGCCCGACTACGTGGATGTCGACCACTCCAAGATGACCGCGACCTTCGTGCGCACGCCGGGCCTTTCGGACGTGCCCTATCCGGTCATGATGGAGCCGAACCTCGTCATCGAATTCTACGCGCAGAACTAAGCGCGGCGCGCTTTTTCCTGCACGAATGCAACAGCCAGGGGCCGCGCCGGGAAACCGGTGCGGCCTTTGGTCATTGGTGCTGGTCAAGCCGCGCGGGCATGGCTAGAACGGGCGTCGTTGGAGGGGGGCGCATGAGCAACATCACACCGCAGCCGGGTATTCTGGATATCACGCTCTACCAGGGCGGGGCCGCGCATGTGCCCGGCGTCGCCAACGCGATCAAGCTCAGCTCGAACGAAAATCCGTTCGGCCCCAGCGAGGCCGCCAAGGAGGCGTTCCGCAAGGCGTCCTACCATCTGCACCGCTATCCGTCCTCGGATCATGCCGCGCTGCGCGAGGCGATCGGCGAGGTGCATGGCCTCGATCCCGAACGCATCCTGTGCGGCAACGGCTCGGACGAGATCATCGCGTTCCTCTGCCAGGCCTATGCCGGCCCCGGCGACGAGGTGATCCACACCGAACACGGCTTCGGCATGTATCGCATCAGCGCGATGGCCAATGGCGCGACCCCCGTCGAGGTGCGCGAGCGCGAGCGCGTGACGGACGTGGACGCGATCCTCGCCGCCTGCACGCCGGCCACGAAGCTTGTCTTCATCGCCAACCCGAACAACCCCACCGGCACGATGATCGGCGAGGGCGAAATCGCGCGGCTGGCCGATGGCCTGCCCGATCATGTTCTTCTGGTGCTCGACGGCGCCTATGCCGAATATGTCGAAGGCTATGACGGGGGCGCCGCGCTGGTCGAGGCGCGCCAGAATGTCGTGATGACCCGCACCTTCTCCAAGCTCTATGGCCTCGGCGGTCTGCGGATCGGCTGGGGCTATGGCCCCGCGCATGTGATGAATGTGCTCGCCCGCGTGCGCGGTCCGTTCAATCTCTCCTCCGCCGCGCTCGCCGCCGCCGAGGCCGCGATCCGCGACACCGACTGGGCCGAGAAATGCCGTGAGGGCAACACCCGCTGGCGCGGATGGCTGGCCGAGGCGCTGGCCGAGCATGGTGTGCCCTCGGACACGTCGCTCGCCAATTTCATCCTCGCGCGTTTCGCAAGCCAGGCCGAGGCCGAGGCCTGCGACGAGCATCTGAAGGCCGAAGGGCTGATCGTGCGCCGCGTGGCGGGCTACAACCTGCCAAATTGCCTGCGCATCACCATCGGCGACGAGGCGAGCTGCCGCCGCGTCGCGCATGCAGTGGGGCAATTCATGGCCACCGCGCGATGAGCGGGGCGATCTACCAACGTGTCGCGCTGATCGGTCTGGGCCTCATCGCGGGGTCCATGTCGCTGGCGATGCGCCGCGCGGGGCTTGCGGGCGAAATCGCAGGGTATGCCCGCTCGGAGGAGACCCGCCGGATCGCGCGCGAGATCGGCCTGTGCGACCGGATCGAGGACAGCGCCGCCGCCGCCGTCGAGGGCGCGGATCTCGTCGTGCTCTGCGTGCCCGTGGGCGCGATGGGCGACGTCGCCGCCGAGATCGCGCCCGCTCTCGCGCCCGGCGCGACGGTGAGCGACGTGGGCTCGGTCAAGCGCGCCGTGATCGAGGCGGTCGCGCCGCATCTGCCCGCGCATGTGCATTTCGTGCCCGCGCACCCGCTCGCCGGGACCGAGCATTCCGGGCCGCGCTCGGGCTTTGCCGAGCTTTTCGACAATCGCTGGTGCCTGATCGTGCCGCAGGAGGGCGCGGACCGCGCCGCCGTGGAGCGGCTCGAGGCGCTCTGGCAGGGGATGGGCGCGCTCACCAACGAGATGGACGCCGATCACCACGATCTCGTCCTCGCCGTGACGAGCCATACGCCGCATCTCATCGCCTACACGATGGTCGGCGTGGCCGACGATCTGGGCCGCGTGACCGACAGCGAGGTCATCAAGTATTCCGCCGCCGGGTTTCGGGATTTCACCCGCATCGCGGCCAGCGATCCCACCATGTGGCGCGACGTCTTCCTGAATAACCGCGAGGCGACGCTCGAGATCCTCGGCCGGTTCACCGAGGAGCTTTTCGCGCTACAACGCGCGATCCGCACCGGCGACGGCGCGCATCTGCATGCCTATTTCACCCGCACCCGCGCCATTCGCCGCGGCATCATCGAGGCGGGTCAGGACACCGACGCCCCCGATTTCGGCCGGGCCCGCAGCGGATGACGCGCGGCGCGATCATGGCCCTCGTGATCGCCGCGCTTGCCGCCCTCGCCGGAGTTTCTCTGGCCGGGGCGCCCGAAACATCGCTCCGCCCCGTCGCCCGCCCCGGCAGCATCGCTCCGCCAGCCGGCGCGCCCGCGCCCGAGACTGTCGCCAGCACCGAGGCGGCGAGTCCCGCCGGGCGCAGCCAGCCCACCACCACCACCGCCGACAGCGGCGCGGAGCGGGAGCGCGGCGGGCTTTTCTCGTCGCTTCGTCCGCTGCTGCGACCGCTCGGCGTGGGCCGCGAGGCGCAAAAGCGCAAGGAAGAGCGCGCGCGCGGCATGGTCTGCGGCGATCCGGCCATTCAGGGCGAAGTCGTGGGCCGCGTGCCCGGACGCATCTCCGGATGCGGCATCGACGAGGCGGTGCGCGTGCGCAGCATCGACGGCATCGCGCTCAGCCAGCATGCGCTGATGGACTGCCGTACGGCGGGCGCGATCAAGTCGTGGATCGGCTCGGGCATGAAGCCTGCGGTCGGCAATTACGGCGGCGGCGTCGTGCAACTCCGCGTCGCCGCGCATTACGCCTGCCGCACGCGCAACAACCAGCGCGGCGCGCGGATTTCGGAGCACGGCAAGGGCAGGGCGATCGACCTTTCGGGCTTCCTTCTGCGCGACGGGCGCACGATCACGGTGCTGAGCGATTGGGGTCGGGGCGAGAAGGGCCGCATTCTCAGCCGCATGCACCGCTCGGCCTGCGGCCCGTTCGGCACCGTTCTGGGGCCGAATGCCGACCGCTTCCACGCGGACCATTTCCATTTCGACACGGCCCGGCACCGCAGCGGCAGCTATTGCCGCTGAGGCGTCACTGAAGGCGCAGCACCGGCGCAGGCGCGATGGGCAGCGGACCGATCCAGACGCGCCCTTCGCCGAAGCGCAGCGGCATCTCGAGCGTGTCCTGCCCGCCCGACATCATCGTCAGCGCTCGCTCGGCCGTCGTCGCCATGTCGGATGTCAGCAGGCTCGAGGCTTCGGCGGCGTCCAGCATGTCGCGCCAGCCGCGCGCCGTGAGGGTGAGCGTGCCGCTCGGCATGCCGCCCGCGTCCACCTCGAGCGTGCCCGCCGCATCGAGCGCCATGCCGCCCCATGCCATCGCCATGCCGATGATCTCGATCCGCGTGGGCTGCGGGCGTGCCGCCTCGATCGCGGCGCGGTCCCAAGGCGCGGTGAAGTCGGCGGTGATGTCCGCGGTGATGCTGTCGATCACGCGGGGCAGATCGCCGCCCCCCTCGATCTGTGCCAGAAGGCTGGCCGCAGGGGCCACGTCCGCCGCCGCGAGGCCCAGATGATAGCGCGCCTCGGCGCCCTCGACGCGCTCGGCGGCAAGGCGCAGGCTGCTGGCCGAGAGCGCCTCGGACAGTGCGGCGCCCTCGGGCCGCAGCGACAGACCCTCGGCGGTCAGGGCCACGCGCTCGGGCGCGAGCGCCGTGCTCGGCGCGACGACGAGCGAGGCGCGCATGTCGGTGCTGTCCAGCGTCATGGCCCGGCCGCGATCGGTGAAACTCTGCGTCTCGGGCCAGATCACGATGACGTGGTTGGGCCGGTAGCTGAGCGCCATGATCTGGATGAAGGGCGCGCGCCAGCCCAGCCCGCTCGCCGGGTCCTCGAGCGCGACGGCGTCGAGCGTCGTATCGAACCGGTTCGGAAAGCCCGCGACCGACAGCGCGCCGTATTCCGCCGTCCAGCCTTCGGCCCTTCGGTCTTCGAACCAATCGGCGACGCCGGATTTGACCGCGCTCGAGCCGATGAACCAATATCCGGCCCAGCCCGCCGCCAGAGCCAGAACGATCGCCAACATTATCCGCATCATCCGCCCCTTTCGCGTGCCGGTGCATTCGTGTTTATAGGGTTTAATCGCAGGAGGAACAGGCAAGATGACGATGTGGGTGTTCGGCTATGGCTCGCTCGTGTGGAACCCGGGCTTCGAGGTCGAGCGGTCCATGATCGCCACGTTGCCGGGCTATGCGCGCAGCTTCTGCATGCGCTCGATCCACCATCGCGGCACCGAGGAGGAGCCGGGCCTCGTTCTTGCGCTCGACGAGGCGCATGGGGCCGAATGTCGGGGCGTCGCGCTGGCCGTGCGGGCGGGGCAGGAGGCCGAGACGCTGGACTACCTGCGCGCGCGCGAATTGATCTCCTCGGCCTATCTGGAGCGCGATCTCGATATCCGGCTCGAGGACGGGCAGACCGCCCGCGCCGTCACCTATGTCATCGACCCCGCGCATGTGCAGTATTGCGGGGGCCTGCCGCTCGAGGAACAGGCGCGCATCATCGCCCGCGCCGTGGGCGGGCGAGGACCCAATACCGAGTATCTGCACAACACCGCCGCGCATCTCGCCGAGCTTGGAATCAGCGACAATGATCTCGAATGGCTCTCGGCGCGGGTGCGCCAGCTTTGCGCATAACACCTTGGCTTGATGGGGCGATCCGCGTAGGGTGACCCGAGCGAACACAAGTGCCTGGAGCGTCCGCATGGACAAGCCGGACCGAGAGGTCGAGCAGCAATTCTCACAGCCCTGGCGCCAGATCGTCAGCATGTTTCTGGTGCTCGGGCTCGCGGGGCTGGGCGCTTTCATGGCGCTGCCTAGCGTGCGGCCCGTGTTCGAGGCCAATCCCTATCTGAACGGCTTTATTTTCTTCGTCTTCGTGATCGGCGTGCTCGCCTGTTTCTGGCAGGTCTTCCAACTGATCGGCTCGGTCCGCTGGATCGAGAATTTCGCCCGCGAGGTGCCGGGCGCGGATGCGGTGAAACCGCCGCTCCTTCTGGGGCCGCTCGCGACGCTTCTGCGTCAGCGCGGCAAGCGGATGCAGATCTCGCAATCCTCGGCCCGCTCGATTCAGGATATGGTCGCGCAGCGTATCGACGAAGCGCGGGAGATCACGCGCTATATCGTCAACCTTCTAATCTTCCTGGGTCTTCTGGGCACGTTCTACGGTCTCGCGACGACGGTGCCGGCGCTGGTCGAGACGATCCAGGGCCTCGCCCCCCAAGAGGGCGAGGGCGGTGTCGAGGTGTTCAACCGCCTGATGACGGGCCTGCAATCGCAACTCGGCGGCATGGGTGTCGCCTTCGCATCGTCGCTTCTGGGCCTTGCCGGATCGCTGATCGTCGGCCTGCTCGAACTCTTCGCGAGCCACGGGCAGAACCGCTTCTACCGCGAACTCGAGGAGTGGATGTCCACCATCACGCGCGTCGGCCTCGCCGGGGCCGAGGATGGCGGCAGCGAACAGGCGCTCCTGACCGGGATCATCGACCAGATGAGCGAGCAGATGGAATCGCTCCAGCAGATGCTCACGCAATCGGATATCGCGCGCGCCGCCTCGGACGAACAGGTGGCGAGCCTCGCCGCCGCCGTGACGCGTCTGGCCGAGCGATCGGACAGCGCGGGCGCCACTGCCGCGCTGGGCCGCGTGGCCGACGGGCAGGAGCGGCTGATCGAGGCGCTGGATGCGCGGCAGGGCGGGGCCGAGGCCGGTCTCGATGCCGAGAGCCGGATGCGCCTGCGCTCGATCGACGTGCAGATGCTGCGCATTCTCGAAGAGATCAGCGCGGGGCGGCAGGAGGCGATGTCGGATCTGCGCAGCGATATCGCGGGGCTCAAGACCGCGCTCACGGGTGTGCGCAGCGCCCGCAGCGGATATCGCGCGCCGCCCGGCAACGGCGCGCGCGACACCCCGGAGCAGGAGGGCTAGCCCATGGCCCTCTCGCGCCGCACCGGGCAACGCTTTCAGGCGTCGATCTGGCCGGGATTCGTGGATGCGATGACGGGGCTCCTGCTGGTCCTGATGTTCGTGCTGACGATCTTCATGGTCGTGCAATTCGCCCTGCGCGAGACGATCACCGGGCAGGAGACCGAGCTCGACACGCTCTCGGCGGAGGTCGCGGCGCTGTCGCGGGCGCTCGGGCTCGAGCAGGACCGGAACGCGAGCCTCGAGGAGAGGGTCGGCGCGCTGACCACGACGCTCGAGGATGCGCGCGAGCGGCAGGAAGCGCAGACCGCGCTCATCGCGTCGCTGCGCCAGCAGAACGAGAGCGCCGCGGCGCGCATCGCCAGTTTCGAAGAGCAGGTCGCGGGCCTTCTGGCCGAGCGCGACAGCGCTCTGGGGCGCGTCGAGGATCTCGAGACGACGCGCGACGATTTGTTGTCCGAGAAGGAGGCGCTCGAGCTGACCCTCGCCAGCTTGCGCGACGAGATCGACGCCGAGGCCGAGGCCGCGCGCCTTGCCGCCGCGCAGCGCGACGCGCTCGAGGCGCTGGCCGCCGAGCTGCGTGCCGAGCTGGACGAGAGCGCCGCCGCGCAGGCGGAGACCGAAACCGCGCTGAGCGAGGCCGAGACCGCACGACTTGCCGCCGCCGCCGCCGCGGAGGCGCTGCGCGAACGGCTGAAGAACTCGCAGGACGAGCTGACCGCGATGACCCTCGCGCTTGAAGAGCAGCGCCGCCGCGCCGAGGAGACGCTGACCCTTCTGGCCGCGGCCCGCGAGGGGGCGGAGGACCTCGAAGCGCGCCTCGCCGCCGCGCTGGCGGAGCGTGACGAGACCAGCGCCGCCGCCGAGGAGGCGGCGAGCGATCTCGAGACCGCGCAGGCGCGCGTCACCGCGCTCGAGGCCGAACTTGCGGCGCTCAAGGAAGAGAGCCAGCTGACCGAGGCGGAGGTGCGTAAGGAACTTGCGGCCGCCCTCGCGGCCAAGCTCGCCGCCGAGGATCGGGCCGAGACGCAACTGACGGCCGCCGAGGAACGCGCGGCGCTTCTGGCCGAGGCGCGCGCCGCATTGTCCCGGCAGGAGGCCGAGACCGAAGAGGCGCAGCGTGCCCGCGAATTGCTCAATCAGCAGGTCGCCGCCCTGCGCGACCAGCTCGGCCAGCTTCAGGCGCTGCTCGACGACGCGAAGGAGCGCGAGGCGGCCAGCGAGGTGCAGCTTCAATCGCTGGGGCAAGATCTGAACGCTGCGCTGGCCCGCGTCGCCGCCGCCGAGAAACGCCGCCGCGAAGCTGAGGAAGAGAAGAATCGCCTTCTGGAGGAGGAAAAGCAGGATCTGGAGAGATACCGCTCGGAATTCTTCGGCCGTCTGCGCGATCTTCTGGGCACCCAGGAGGGTGTGCGGATCGAAGGGGACCGCTTCGTCTTCTCGTCCGAGGTGCTTTTCGCGCCGGGGCAGGCGACGCTTTCGGCATCGGGCAAGAACGAGATCGCCAAGGTGGCCGAGATCCTGCGCAATGTCGTCGGCGACATTCCCGAGGGGATCGACTGGGTGATCCGCGTGGATGGCCACACCGACAACGTGCCCATCATCGGCTCGGCGGAGTTCGCGGATAACTGGGAGCTCAGCCAGGCGCGGGCGCTGTCGGTCGTGCGCTACATGATCGATTTCCTCGGCGTGCCGCCCGACCGTCTCGCCGCGAACGGGTTCGGCCAGTATCAGCCGGTCGCGACGGGCGACAGCCCGGAGGCGCGGGCGCAGAACCGTCGGATCGAGTTGAAATTCACCGAGCGCTAGGGGTTCAGGGCGAGGTTATGCTGCGCTCGGCGCTGTCGATGACGGCGCCGCCGCGCAGAAGCTCGGCGCGGGCGCTGTAGCTTCCGGGCGCCCAGGGCGCGCGGGCGCGCTGGCCGGCCGCACGGAAAAACTGCGCCTGCGCTTTCTCGATCTCGGCGTCATGTGTGAAGAGGACGGCGCCATCCGGTCCGAGAATGCTGAGCCGCATCACATCCCCCTTGCGCGCGCCGAAGCCATAGCCCCAGGCGACGAGCGCCGGCGTCTCGGGGGCCAGTTCCGCGAGCGCGGCGGTGCCGGCCTTGATGTCATCATAAGCCGGCACGGACCCCGCAAGGCCTACGGCCAGGAGGCCACCGGGCTGATAGCTGGGCGCATCGATCCAGAGCGGCTCCGCGCCCGGCCCGCCGCAGCCGCCCTCGGGGCGGAAGGGGTCGACGGGCACGCCGTCCTTGCGCAGGCTCAGATGCACATGCGGAAATTGCGTGCGCCCCGAAAGGCCGATGCGCCCGAGGGGCGCCCCGCGCTCCACCGTGTCGCCGGAGCGCACGGCGAGCGAGCCTTCCGCCAGGTGGCAATATTGCGTGACCCAGCCATCGCCATGATCGATGACGGCGCCGTTGCCGCAGTCGCGGCCCTCGAGTTCGTCCGCATCTTCGGGCGCGAAAATCCGGTCGGGCATGCCGTCGCGCACGCCTTGCACGATGCCGGGCGCCGCCGCGATCACATCGACGCCCGCGTCCATCGCGTCGAGGGAGGGCAGGGCGAGATCGGTGCCCTTGTGGCCGTCATAGCTCAGCCCCTCGCACATGAAGTCCTGCGCGGCGGGGCCGGGATCCGTGTCGGCATATTGCTGGATGAAGCACGTCTCGCCCAACACGCAGTCTGCGGGCAGGCCGAGGCGCGGGGGGCCGGACGCGAAAGCGGCGCCAGCCCAGAGGGCCAGCGCCGCGAGAGGAAGCGCCCTGATCACTCGGCGGTCAGCAGGGGCGGCTTGCCGCCGCTGAGGCGCGGCGTGTCGGGGCCACTGATCTGCAGGTCGATCTGCCCATCCTTGACCGCGACGCGCACCACCCCGCCTTTCGCGAGCTTGCCGAAGAGAAGCTCCTCGGCGAGCGGTTTCTTGATGTATTCCTGGATCACGCGCCCGAGCGGGCGCGCGCCCATCTTGTCGTCATAGCCCTTGTCGGCCAGCCATGCCGCCGCAGGCTCGGTCAGCTCGATGGTGACGTTGCGGTCCATCAGCTGCGCCTCGAGTTGCAGCACGAATTTCTCGACCACCTGCATGATGACCTCTTTCGGCAGCGCGCCGAAGGAGATCACCGCATCGAGGCGGTTGCGGAATTCGGGCGTGAACGTGCGCTCGATCGCCGCCGTGTCCTCGCCCGCGCGGCTTTCGCGGCCGAAACCGATGGCCGTCTTGGCCAGCTCCGACGCGCCCGCGTTCGACGTCATGATGAGCACGACGTTGCGGAAATCCACCTTGCGCCCGTTATGGTCGGTCAGCGTGCCGTGATCCATGACCTGCAGAAGGATGTTGAAGACATCCGGATGCGCCTTCTCGATCTCGTCGAGCAGCAGCACGCAATGCGGATGCTGGTCGATCCCGTCGGTAAGAAGTCCGCCCTGATCGAAGCCGACATAGCCCGGCGGCGCGCCGATGAGGCGACTGACCGCGTGCTTCTCCATGTATTCCGACATGTCGAAGCGAATGAGTTCCACGCCCAGCGTGTCCGCAAGCTGCTTGGCCACTTCAGTCTTGCCGACGCCCGTGGGGCCGGCGAAGAGATAGTTGCCGATGGGCTTCTCGGGCTCGCGCAGGCCCGCGCGCGCCAGCTTGATCGCGCTCGACAGCGCCTCGATGGCCGTATCCTGACCGAAGACGACACGCTTGAGCGAGCCTTCGAGATCCTTGAGCACGGCGGCATCGTCCTTCGAGACGTTCTTCGGCGGGATGCGCGCGATCTTGGCCACGACTTCCTCGATCTCCTTGACGCCGATGCTCTTGCGGCGCTTGGAGGCCGCCACGAGATGCTGCGCCGCGCCCGCTTCGTCGATCACGTCGATTGCCTTGTCGGGAAGCTTGCGGTCGTTGATGTAGCGCGAGGCCAGATCGACGGCGGTCTTGATCGCGTCATTGGTGTATTTGACGCTGTGATGCTCCTCGAAATAGGGCTTGAGGCCCTTGAGGATCTTGATCGCGTCCTCGACCGAAGGCTCGGCCACGTCGATCTTCTGGAAGCGGCGCGCCAGCGCGCGGTCCTTCTCGAAATGCTGGCGGAACTCCTTGTAGGTTGTCGAGCCCATGCAGCGCAGCTTGCCGCCCTGCAAGGCGGGCTTGAGCAGGTTCGATGCGTCCATCGCGCCGCCCGAGGTGGCGCCCGCGCCGATCACGGTGTGGATCTCGTCGATGAAGAGCACTGCGTCGGGATGGTTCTCGAGCTCGGTCACGACGGCCTTGAGACGCTCTTCGAAATCGCCGCGATAGCGTGTGCCGGCCAGAAGCGCGCCCATGTCGAGCGAATAGATGGTCGTCTTCGACAGGATCTCGGGCGTCTGGCCCTTGACGATCTTGTAGGCGAGGCCCTCGGCGATGGCTGTCTTGCCCACACCGGGATCGCCCACGAGGATCGGGTTGTTCTTGCGGCGGCGGCACAGCACCTGGATGCAGCGCTCCACTTCGTTCGCGCGGCCGATCAGCGGATCGACGTCGCCGGTGCGGGATTTCTCGTTCAGGTCCACGCAGTATTTCGCCAGCGCCGACTCGCCCGGCTCGACCGCGCTGCTTTCCTGCGACGTGCTGCCGGTCTCTTCCTCGGCGCCCTGCACCGGGCGTGCCTCGCCGAAGGCGGGATCCTTGGCGACGCCATGGGCGATGAAATTGACCGCGTCGTAGCGCGTCATGTCCTGCTCCTGCAGGAAGTAGGCGGCATTCGACTCGCGCTCGGCGAAGATGGCGACGAGCACGTTCGCGCCCGTCACCTCGGTGCGGCCCGAGGATTGCACATGGATCGCCGCGCGCTGGATCACGCGCTGAAACGCGGCGGTGGGGACGGCCTCGGATCCCTCGATGTCGGTGACCAGATTCGACAGCTCGTCATCGATGAATTCGACCAGGGTCGTGCGCAACTCCTCCGAGTCGACGCTGCATGCCTTGAGCACGCGGTTCGCGTCCGGCTCGTCCACGAGGGCCAAGAGAAGATGTTCGAGCGTAGCGAATTCGTGCTGGCGGGCGTTGGCCAGCGCCAGTGCAGCGTGAATTGCCTGTTCCAGTGTGGTCGAGAATGAAGGCACTTGTGGTGCTCCTTCTTGTCTGGTGCGGCGGTATGCCGGCAACCTTGGCCTGATAGTCTTAAAGTTTGGTCGATAACCGCCGCGCTTCAAGGTTTTTTTCGCAAAGCGCAGTCACATTTCCGCAATAATAGCGCGCTGTGCTGTTTTGGTGATCGCGTGTCAGAAGGCGTCCTTGCGCGCGCGGATTTCGGCAAAGACGGCGGCGTCGGGGGCATCCCGCAGGCCAAGCCGTTCCCGGATGTCCGGATCTGCGGCCCGAAGGAAGGGGTTGGTGGCCAATTCCTCGGCCAGCGTGCTGGGAATGGTCGGACGGCCTTCGCTGCGGGCCGTCTCGATCTGTCGTGAACGAGATATAAGTTCGGGGTTTTCAGGATCAACGGTCAACGCGAATTTCGCATTGGCGGCGGTGTATTCGTGGCCCGAATAGACGATGGTCTCCTCGGGCAGCGCCATGAGCCGCGACAGAGAGTCCCACATCTGTTCGGGCGTGCCCTCGAAGAGCCGCCCGCACCCGAGCGCCATGAGGCTGTCGGCGGTGAAGACGGCGCGGCTCGACGGGAAATGCACCGCGATATGGCCGACCGTATGCCCGCTCACGTCGATCACACGCCCGGTCTGCGTGCCGATGGCGATCTCGTCGCCGGGCGTGACCGCGCGATCGAGCGGCGGCAGGCGGTGCGCGTCGGCGGCGGCGCCGATCACCTCTGCGGGATGATCGGCCAGAAGCGCACCAAGGCCCTGCACATGGTCGGCGTGGTGATGCGTGAGCAGCACATGGCCGAGCGTCCAGCCGCGCCGCTCGAGCACGGCCTTGATCGGCGCGGCCTCGGGCACATCGATGCACATCGTGACATTCATGGCGGGGTCATGCGCGAGAAAGGCGTAATTGTCTTCGAGGCAGGGAATGGTGACGATTTCGAACGGCATGGTGCGCTCCTCGGATCTGGGCGGTCTTGCGGGCCGGGCGGGATTGCGGCGCGCAGAACCGGGGCGGCGACGCGCCGTGCGGGCATTCGGCTATGTTCCCGGCCCCGATCATAAGCTAGTCTCGAGCGTGACGGATCAAGGGCGCACGATCAAGGGCAGGGGCGGCATGCATCTCGATGTGCAGGAGCTACGCAATTTCTACTACCGCAGCACGTTGGGCCGGGCGGTGCAGACGACGGTGCGCGCCGAGATCGCGGAGGTCTGGCCCGAGGCCAAGGGGCAGACGGTACTGGGCTTCGGTTTCGCGGTGCCCTTCCTGCGTCCCTACCTCGCCGATGCGCGCCGCGTCATCGCTCTCATGCCCGGCCCGCAGGGCGTCATCGCCTGGCCGCAGAAGATGCCGAACATATCGGTGCTCTGCGAGGAGACACTTTGGCCGATCGAGACGGGGCATGTGGACAAGCTCCTGGTGATGCACGGCCTCGAGGCGAGCGAGCGGCCGGCGGATCTTCTGGACGAGTGCTGGCGCGTGCTGGGGCCGGGCGGCTCGGCGCTTTTCGTGGTGCCGAACCGCGCGGGGCTCTGGTCGCGCAGCGATCGCACGCCTTTCGGATCGGGGCGCCCCTACAGCCAGACCCAGCTCGAGACGCTGCTGAAGTCGCACAGCTTTTTGCCCGAGCGGCACCTGACCACGCTCTATCAGCCGCCCAGCACGCGGCGCTTCTGGCGCAAGACCGCGGGCATGTGGGAGCGCCTGGGCGGCAAGCTGTCGGTGATCGCGGCGGGCGGCGTGCTCATGGTGGAGGCCACCAAGCGCGTGCAGGCGCCGCGCGGACCTGGCCTGCGCGCCACCGTCCGCAAGCCGCTTTCCGTGCTCAGCCCCAAGCCGAAACCCGTGGGCCAGATCTAGCGCCGCGCCCCCCGATCCGGCCCGAATGCGCGGCCCGTGCGGCCATCCGGCGCGCTGCTTTCGGCGGCGGATCGAGGCCGTCCGCGCAGTTTAGCGCAAACACCCATGTTCCGGATTCGCCGCCCGCGGTGCAAAACGCGTCATTTTCGGGCCGAAATTTTCAGCCAAAGCGCCGCACTCCGGCTATCGTATTGTAATCACGGGATTTTGAAGATCGCGGGGCGTGACCATAGCAACTTGGCAAGTCCCCACCGCTCTGCTAGACCCACGCCGGATTGCAGTGATATGAGTGCTAGATGCTCGCCAACGCCCCCTCAGACGCCACGGTGTCTGTCGCAGGGGCCCAATTGTCGAAAGGGTGGACGTGTCCGAACCAGCTTCGATCTCCTCGGGTATCGCCGAACGCTACGCGACCGCGATCTTCGAGATTGCCGACGAAAACAAGAAACTGGCCAAGCTGGAAAGCAGCGTCGATCACCTTGCCGAGGCGCTGGACGTCAGCGACGAGCTGCGCGAGATGATCGCCAGCCCCATTGTCAGCCGCTCGGAGCAGGAACAGGCGATCACCGCCGTATCCGAACATCTCAAACTGACGCCGGCGCTGTCGCGCGGCCTTGCGCTCATGGCGCAGAAGCGCCGTCTCTTCGCCGTGCCCCAGGTCATCGTGCAGCTTCGCGCCATGATCGCCGAGCACAAGGGCGAGGTTCAGGCCGACGTGACCAGCGCAAAGGCGTTGACCAAGGCGCAGGCCGACAAGCTCGCCGCCACGCTCAAGGCCAATGTCGGCAAGGACGTCAAGATCAATGCGACCGTTGATGAAAGCCTCATCGGCGGTCTTATCGTCAAGGTGGGCTCGAAGATGATCGACACGTCGATCCGCTCCAAGCTTGCATCGCTCCAGAGTTCAATGAAAGAGGTCGGATAAATGGGTATCCAAGCGGCAGAGATTTCTGCAATCCTGAAGGACCAGATCAAGAATTTCGGTCAGGAAGCCGAAGTCGCCGAGGTCGGGCGCGTTCTGTCCGTCGGTGACGGCATCGCACGCGTCCACGGTCTGGACAACGTGCAGGCCGGCGAGCTGGTCGAATTTCCGGGCTCGATCATGGGCATGGCGCTGAACCTCGAAGCCGACAACGTCGGCGTCGTGATCTTCGGCTCGGACCGCGACATCAAGGAAGGCGACACCGTCAAGCGCACCAAGTCCATCGTGGACGTGCCGATCGGTGACGAGCTTCTGGGCCGCGTCGTCGACGGCCTCGGCAACCCGCTGGACGGCAAGGGCCCGATCAAGACCAAGACCCGTGGCCTCGCGGATGTGAAGGCGCCGGGCATCATCCCGCGCAAATCGGTGCACGAGCCCATGGCGACCGGCCTCAAGGCCGTCGACAGCATGATCCCCGTCGGCCGTGGCCAGCGCGAGCTCATCATCGGCGACCGCCAGACCGGCAAGACCGCCATCGCGCTCGACACGATGCTGAACCAGAAGTCGATCAACGACGCCGCCGGCGATGACGAGAGCAAGAAGCTCTACTGCGTGTATGTCGCCGTCGGCCAGAAGCGTTCGACCGTGGCGCAGCTGGTGAAGAAACTCGAGGAATCGGGCGCGATCGAATATTCGATCGTCGTCGCCGCCACCGCGTCGGACCCCGCGCCGATGCAGTTCCTCGCGCCCTATTCGGCGACCGCCATGGCGGAGCACTTCCGCGACAACGGCCGCCATGCGCTGATCGTCTATGATGACCTCTCCAAGCAGGCCGTGGCCTACCGCCAGATGTCGCTGCTCCTGCGCCGTCCGCCCGGCCGCGAAGCCTATCCCGGCGACGTCTTCTATCTGCACTCCCGCCTGCTCGAGCGTTCGGCCAAGCTGAACGAGGACAATGGCGGCGGCTCGCTGACGGCTCTGCCGATCATCGAAACGCAGGGCGGCGACGTGTCCGCCTTCATTCCGACCAACGTGATCTCGATCACCGACGGTCAGATCTTCCTCGAGACCGAGCTGTTCTACCAGGGCATCCGCCCCGCCGTGAACACCGGTCTGTCGGTCTCCCGTGTGGGCTCGTCCGCTCAGACCAATGCGATGAAATCCGTCGCGGGTCCGGTCAAGCTGGAGCTGGCGCAGTACCGCGAAATGGCGGCCTTCGCCCAGTTCGGCTCGGATCTCGACGCGGCCACGCAGCAGCTGCTGAACCGCGGCGCGCGCCTGACCGAGCTCATGAAGCAGCCGCAGTATTCGCCGCTGACCAATGCCGAGATCGTCTGCGTCATCTATGCGGGCACCAAGGGCTATCTCGACAAGATCGCCGTCAAGGATGTCGGCCGCTTCGAGCAGGGCTTGCTCAAGCATCTGCGCGGCAAGCATTCCGATCTGCTCGAGATGATCACCAAGGAAGACCCGAAGATCAAAGGGGATGCCGAGGAAAAGGTCAAAGCAGCGCTGGACGAATTCGCCGCCGACTTCGCTTAATTAAGGGAAAGGACGCAGGGCAATGCCAAGCCTCAAGGACCTTAAGAACCGGATCGAGTCGGTCAAGTCGACCCGCAAGATCACCAAGGCCATGCAGATGGTCGCCGCGGCGAAACTTCGCCGCGCGCAGGACGCTGCCGAGGCGGCGCGCCCCTATACCGAGCGTTTCAACGCCGTTATGGGGCGCCTCGCGGCCTCTGTGGGCGGTGCGGACAACGCGCCGCGCCTGCTCAGCGGCACCGGCAAGGACGATGTGCACCTGCTGGTCGTGATGACCGCCGAGCGCGGGCTTTGCGGCGGCTTCAACGCCAACATCGCCAAGCTGGCCAAGCAGGAAGCGTCGCGGCTGATCGAGGCGGGCAAGACCGTCAAGATCATGACCGTCGGCAAGAAGGGCCGCGATGCGATGCGCCGCGACTACGGCAAGTATTTCGTGCATCACATCGACCTTAGCGAGGTCAAGCGCATCGGCTATGCCGACGCGCAGGGCGTCGCGACCGAGGTGCTGAATCGTTTCGACGACGGCGAGTTCGACGTGGCCAAGATCTATTTCTCGGAATTCGAGAACGTGGTCACGCAGATCCCGACCGAGAAGCAGATCATCCCGGCCGATTTCGACGCGCCCGAGGAAGAAGGCCCCGAGACCTTCTACGACTACGAGCCGGACGAGTCGGCCATCCTGGCCGATCTTCTGCCGCGCGGCGTGGCGACGGCGATCTTCTCGGCCCTGCTCGAGAACGGGGCGTCCGAACAGGGCGCGCGCATGTCCGCGATGGATAACGCGACCCGCAACGCAGGCGAGATGATCGACAAGCTGACCATCGAGTACAACCGCTCGCGTCAGGCCGTCATCACGAACGAGCTTATTGAAATCATTTCGGGCGCGGAAGCGCTCTAGGAACGAGACGGAGAAACACATGGCAAACGCAAAAGGCAAAATCACGCAGGTGATCGGCGCCGTGGTGGACGTTCAGTTCAGCGACCACCTGCCCGAGATCCTGAACGCCCTGACCACCGACAACAACGGCAAGCGCCTGATCCTCGAGGTCGCGCAGCATCTGGGCGAGAACACCGTGCGCACCATCGCGATGGACGCGACCGAAGGTCTGGTCCGCGGCCAGGAAGTCACCGACACCGACGGTCCGATCACCGTGCCCGTGGGCAACGCGACGCTGGGCCGTATCCTGAACGTCGTGGGCGAGCCCGTCGACGAGGGCGGCGACGTGGCGCGCGACGAAGTGCGCTCGATCCACAACGACGCCCCTCCCTTCGAGGCGCAGTCGACCGAGTCGACCGTTCTGGCCACCGGCATCAAGGTCATCGACCTGCTGGCGCCCTATGCCAAGGGCGGCAAGATCGGCCTCTTCGGCGGTGCCGGCGTGGGCAAGACGGTTCTCATCATGGAACTGATCAACAACATCGCCAAGGTGCACTCGGGCTTCTCGGTTTTCGCCGGTGTCGGCGAGCGGACCCGTGAGGGCAACGACCTCTATCACGAGATGATCGAGTCGGGCGTTATCGTTCCCGACAACCTGACCGAATCCAAGGTGGCGCTGGTCTACGGCCAGATGAACGAGCCGCCGGGTGCGCGTATGCGCGTCGCCCTGACCGGCCTCACGCTGGCCGAGCAGTTCCGCGACCAGTCGGGCACGGACGTTCTCTTCTTCGTCGACAACATCTTCCGCTTCACGCAGGCGGGTTCCGAGGTGTCGGCGCTTCTGGGACGTATTCCTTCGGCCGTGGGCTACCAGCCGACGCTGGCGACCGACATGGGCCAGATGCAGGAGCGGATCACCTCGACCAACAAGGGCTCGATCACCTCGGTGCAGGCCGTGTACGTTCCCGCGGACGACCTTACCGACCCCGCGCCCGCGACCTCCTTCGCGCATCTCGACGCCACGACCGTTCTGAGCCGCGCGATCTCCGAGCTGGGTATCTATCCGGCCGTGGACCCGCTCGACTCGACCTCGCGCCTCATGGACCCCGCCGTCGTCGGCGAGGAGCATTACCAGGTGGCGCGTGACGTTCAGGGTATCCTTCAGCGCTACAAGTCGCTTCAGGACATCATCGCGATCCTCGGCATGGACGAGCTCTCGGAAGAGGACAAGCTGACCGTGGCCCGTGCGCGCAAGATCCAGCGCTTCCTGTCGCAGCCCTTCGACGTGGCCAAGGTCTTCACCGGCTCGGACGGCGTTCAGGTGCCGCTCGAGGAGACCATCGCCTCCTTCAAGGCCGTGGTCGCGGGCGAGTACGATCACCTGCCCGAAGGTGCCTTCTACATGGTGGGCGGCATCGAGGACGTGAAGGCCAAGGCCGAGCGCATGGCCGCCGACGCCGCATAATGCACTCGCCGGACCGCCCGTGCGGCGGTCCGGCACCCCTGCAATTGAAGGAGGCCAGTCATGGCTGACACAGTGCAATTCGACCTGGTATCGCCCGAGCGCCTTCTGACCTCCGTTCAGGCGCGCGAAGTGCAGATTCCCGGTGCGGAAGGCGACCTGACGGCGATGCCCGAGCATTCGCCGCTCATCACCACGCTGCGCCCCGGCGTCGTGCGCGTCACCTCGTCCGAGGGCGAGCAGGAATTCGCGGTGACCGGCGGCTTCGCCGAGATCAACCCGGACAGCATCTCGATCCTGGCCGAGCGCGCGATCCCGCGCGGCGACCTGACCCAGGAGACGTTCAAGGAGCTGGTCGACGATGCGCGCGCGCGCCTCGAGAAGACCCGCGAGACCTTCCAGAACGAGCCGGGCCCCGTCGACGACGCGGCCAAGCTTCTGTCGGACATGGTCGCCATGGGCGAGCATATGGGGCTCAGCGGCTACTGATTCCGTTCGAAAGATCGCCAGTCGAAGGGGCCTGCATCTTGCGGGCCCTTTTTTTATCGGGGATCATAGTTTTGCCGAATTGCGCGATTATGCCTCGGCGCGAGTAACCAGTGAACCGGGTATGAAACGCATCGACACGAAGCTCATGGGGATCGATCAGGGCGAGACCGTCCTCTTCTCGGATTTCGAGAAGGGCGGTCCCATGTGGACCGGCGAGGGCGAGCGCACCTGCCGCCATTCGATCCGCTTCACCGAGCCGTTCCGCGCCGAGCCGGCGGTGCATTGCGCCCTGTCGATGTGGGACATCGACAGCCGCACGAACGCCCGTGTCGAGGTCAGCGCCGAAAAGATCACCCCCACCGGCTTCGAAGTCGTCTTCCGCACCTGGGCCGACACCCATATCGCCCGGGCGCGCGTCCGCTGGATGGCGATCGGCGAGGTGTTTCACGAAGACGATTGGGACGTGTATTGAAGAGCCGAGGCTCGGCCCGGCCCCTTTGCCTCAATTCCCGAATTGGCCCTCATAGACCGGCTCGAGCGTCGGGGTCTCGAAGAGGGATGACACGGACGTGCCGTCCCAGATGTTGAGAATCGCCTGGGCGAAGACAGGGGCTGTCGGGATGATGCGGATGTTGGGCGTGCCGCGCACGGCGTCGGTCGGTGCGATCGTGTCGGTGATGACCATGCTTTTCAGCACCGAATTGGTGATCCGCTCGACGGCGGGACCCGACATGACGCCGTGGGTCGTGTAGGCATGGACCTCGGAGGCGCCGTTCTCGATCAGCACTTCGGCGGCCTTGCAGAGCGTGCCGGCAGTGTCGCACATGTCGTCGACGATGATGCATTTCTTGCCCGTCACGTCGCCGATGATGGTCATCTCGGCGACTTCGCCCGCCTTCTCGCGGCGCTTGTCTACGATGCTGAGGGGCGCCGTGATCCGCTTGGCCAGCTCGCGCGCGCGCGCCACGCCGCCCACGTCGGGCGAGACGACCATCACATCGTCCATGCTGCCCTTGAACTGCTTCATGATGTCGAGCGCGAAGACCGGCGAGGCATAGAGGTTGTCGACCGGAATATCGAAGAAGCCCTGGATCTGCGCCGCGTGCAGGTCCATCGTCAACACCCGCTCGATGCCGGCCTCGACCAGCATGTTCGCCACCAGCTTGGCCGAGATGGGCGTGCGCGCCTTCGAGCGGCGATCCTGCCGGGCATAGCCGAAATAGGGGATCACGGCGGTGATGCGCGCGGCCGAGGAGCGGCGGAGCGCGTCGGCCATGATGAGAAGCTCCATCAGGTTGTCGTTGGCGGGGTTCGACGTGGGCTGGATGACGAACATGTCCTCGCCGCGCACGTTCTCGAACACCTCGACGAAGATCTCGCCGTCGTTGAACCGCTCGACCCGCGCATCGACGAGGCCGACATTCACGCCCCGGTGCATCGACATGCGCCGCGCGATTGCCGTGGCCAGCGGCATGTTGGCATTGCCCGAGATCAGTTTCGGCTCTGACGTGGATGACATGGAGGCGTTCCTTGCTTGGCTGACGGGGCGGATTCGCGGGCGTTGACACCGCTTAGCATGGGCTTAGGGTCTGGCAAAGCTGCCGAAGCCGCGAAGAGGACGAAAACATGGGCCATTCCGCACTTTTTTCAGCTTCGGCGCGGGGTCGCGGCTGAGATGCCCAAGGGAAATTTCGGCGGCTTTCCGACCTATTGGACGACTTTCGGCCAGGGGCCGCGGGCGGGCCTGCTCATCCATTGCAGCCTCGGCGAGACGGCGATCTGGGGCGGGCTGGCCGCCGAGCTTTCGGGCGCGGCGACGCTGACGGCCTTCGATCTGCCGGGGCATGGGCGCAGCGGCGATTGGGACGGTGAAGGCGAGATGAGCGCGCTTTGCGCCGCCATGGCCGCCGATCTGGCGCAGAGGGACGCGCCGGTGGACGTCGTCGGGCACAGTTTCGGGGGCGTCGTCGCGCTCAAGCTCGCGATCGAGCGGCCCGAGCTCGTCCGCTCGCTCGTCATCATCGAGCCGGTGTTCTTCGCCGCGGGCGCAGATGGCACGCCGGGTGAGGATCTGCTGGAAAAGGCGCAGATGCGGGGCGTCGCCACTGCGATGGCGGCAGGGGATCTGCCGGCGGCGGGGCGCAGCTTCATCGCGACATGGGGCGGGGGCCGCCCTTGGGAGAGCTTCAAGCCCGAGGCACAGGCGCGCATCGCGGCGCAGATGCCGCTGATCGCAGCGGCGGGCCCCGCGCTCTACGAGGACGTGGGCGGTCTGCTCGAGCCCGGCGTTCTGGAGGGGGTGACGCAGCCCGTGCTGCTCTTGGAAGGCAGCGATGCGCCCGCGATCATTCCGGCGATCATGGCGGGCCTTGCCGCGCGTCTTCCCAAGGTGCGGCGCGGCGTGATCGGCGGGGCGGGGCACATGTCGGTCGCAACGCACCCCGCGCAGATCGGCGCTGAGGTGCTGCGCTTCTGGCGCGAGATCTAACCCCTCGCAAGCTTCAGGAAGTCGTCGATCATCTCATGCGTGATCGACCAGTCGGTCACGAGGCGCATCATCAGCCGCTCCTCGGGATCGCCCTCGAGATCGCCCCAGAGGCCGTAGACCGCACCGCCCGCCTTGAGCCGCTGATGCTCGCGCCGGGGCAGCGTGGCGAAGATCATGTTCGCCTCCGGCTCCTCCACGAATTCGAGCTCGGCCATGCCGCGCAGCCCTTCGGCCAGCCGGGCGCCGTTGGCATTGGCCGCGCGCGCCGTCTCGCGCCAGACGCCATCGGTCAGATAGCCCTGCATCTGGGCCGACAGGTAGCGGTGCTTGGAGAAAAGATGCGCGCCGCGCTTGCGGCGCAATTCGAATTCCCAGGCATGTGCCGGATCGAAGAAGATCACCGCCTCGACGCCCGCGCAGCCGTTCTTGGTGCCGCCGAAGCTGAGCGCGTCGATCCCGGCCTTCCACGTCATCTCGGCGGGCGTGCAATCGAGTGCCACCAGCGCGTTGGCGAAGCGCGCGCCGTCCATGAAGGTGGGCAGTCCATGCTCGCGGGCGACGTCCGTGAGGGCGCGGATCTCGTTCAGGGTGTAGAGCCGCCCCATCTCGGTCACTTGGGTCAGTTGCAGCGGCCCGCGCTGCGACGTGTGCACATCGCCCTTGGTCCAGCGGGCGATGCCCGCGCGCAGCTCGTCCGGTGTCATCTTGTCGCCCGTGCCGACGAGGCTCAGTTTGGCGCCGCCCGTGTAGAATTCGGGCGCGTGGCACTCGTCCACGTTGATATGCGCGAGCGGGGTGCAGAAGACCGCATCCCAAGGCTTGGTCATCGTGGCCAGCGCCAGCGCATTCGCGGCCGTGCCGGTGGCGACGAGATAGACCGCCGCCTCGGGCGCCTCGAAAATCTCCCGGATCTGCGCGCGCACGCCGTCCATGATGGGATCGGCGCCGTAGCTCGGATGATAGCCGCTATCCGCGGCCACCATCGCCTGCGCCACGGCGGGGTGCATCGGTCCGGTATTGTCGGAGGCAAAAAACATCAGGTCGGCTCCTCGATGATATGGTCTTCCCAGTCGTCTTCGTCGATCTCGAATTCGGGCACCGTGCGGCTTTGCATCGACACGCCCGCATCATGCACCGATTGCGGATCGCCCGAGATGAGCGGATGCCAGTCATATAGCGTCTTGCCCTGCCACAGCAGCTTGTAGGCGCAGGTTTCGGGCATCCAGTAGAGGTTGCGATCCATGTTGGCGGGCTTCAGGACGATGCACTCGGGCACGAACTGGTGCCGGATCGGGTATTGCGCGCAGCGGCAGGTGGTATCGTCGAACAGGCGGCAGGCCACGCGGGTCAGCACCACGTCGCCCGTATCCTCGTCCTCGAGCTTGTTCATGCAGCATTTGCCGCATCCGTCGCAGAGCGCCTCCCATTCGGCGCGGCTCATGCGGGTGAGGGGGACGGTTTCCCAGAACTTCGGGCGCAGATCGCTCATGTCGCGGCCAGAATGTCGCGCGCGCGGGTGCAATCCGCATCCATCTGGGCGATGAACGCATCGAGGCCGTCGAACGTCTCCTCGGGGCGCAGATACTCCACCAGCGCGACCGAGAGATCGGCGCCGTAGAGATCGCCCGAGAAATCGAAGAGGAAGGTCTCGAGATTGGCCTTTTCGGCGCCGAACATGGGCCTCACGCCGAGCGAGGCCGCCCCGTGATATTGCCCCTGATGGGGCCCGCTCAGCACGTCCACCAGCACGGCATAGACGCCGAAGCGCGGCGGGTGCAGACCCTCGATCGACATGTTGGCGGTGGGATAGCCCAGATCGCGCCCGCGCTTGTGCCCGTGGATCACCTCGCCCTCGATGCGGTGCCAATGGCCGAGCATCGCGGCGGCGTCGCGCGGGCGTCCGTTCGACAGCGCGGCGCGGATCGCGGTTGAGCTGATCTCGCCCGCAGGCCCGGCCAGAAGATCGCTGAGCGTGACCTCGAAGCCGAGCGCGGCGCCGAAGTCCTGCAGCATTTCGGCCGTGCCCGCGCGCCCCTTGCCGAAACAAAAATCACGTCCGACGACCACATGCCTCAGCCCGAGCCCGCCTGCGATCACCTCCTCGGCGAAGGCGCGGGGGCTGAGCGCCGCCATCTGCGCGTCGAAGGGCAGCTCGAACAGCAGATCGACGCCCAGCTTGGCCAGCCGGTTGGCCCGCGCGCCCGGGCTCATCAGCCGAAAGGGGGGCGCATCGGGCGCGAAAAACTCGCGCGGATGGGGCGCGAAGGTCAGAACGCCCAAGGGCGCGCCCCCGGCGCCGCGCGCAAGGTCGATCACGGCCCGGTGTCCCAGATGCACGCCATCGAAATTGCCGATGGGGGCGCTGGCGCCCCTGGCATTGGCCGGAACGGCCTTGTAGTCGCGGAAAATACGCATGGCAGAGGCGTAGCGCGCCGCATGCGCCTGTGCAAGACGGGATAGGGCGCGCCTTCGCGCCTCAGTCGAACTTGCGCGACGGGGCGAGGACCATCGCCTCGCCGACCAGAACTTTCTTTCCGTCCACCATGCAGCGGCAATCGAGACCGACGCGCCGTTTGGCATGGTCGATCGAGATCACCTCGACCTCGGCCGTCACCATGTCGCCGGGGCGCACGGGGGCGAGGAACTTGAGCGATTGTCCCATATAGACCGTGCCGTGACCGGGAAGCTGCTCGCCGATCACCGCCGAGACGAGGCCGGCGGTCAGCATGCCATGCGCGATGCGCCCCTCGAAGATCGTGTCGCGCGCGTAGTCGTCATCGAGATGGACGGGATTCCGGTCGGTGGAGACCTCGGCGAAAAGCTCGATATCGCGGTCGGTGATGACCTTCCGCAGATGGCGCGTCATGCCCATCTCGATATCCTCGATGCAGATCGTGCCGCGCGGCATGTTGTCCAACATGGGGCCCTCCCAAGATTTTCCCGGAGCGGGTCCGGGTAACATTTGGACGATTGCGCGCCCAATCTTGGAACTTTATTACTTTGCACGCGCAGAAAATCAACCCCTGATCTGGGAATTCCGACATTCGGCCCGATCGGCGCGCTCAGCGCAGGTGGCTGATCGTGTAGGTCGGACTGGCCTCCTCGCGGGCGAGAAACGCCTCGAGCTTTTCCTTGTCGAGACCGTCCGTGCCGGTCGTCTCCGCCGCGGCGAGCCCGCCCGTGATGAAGAGCGCGTCGAGATTCTCGCCCATCGCGCCCGCGATATCGGTGCCGATCCCGTCCCCGATGGCGAGGATCTCGGCCTCGTTCACATCGCGCCCGAGCGCGGCGAGGCGGCGGCGGGCCAGATCGTAGATCGGCGGGTGCGGCTTGCCGAAATAAAGGCTTTCGCCGCCCATTTCGGTATAGAGCCGCGCCAGCGCGCCCGCGCACCATTCGCGCACGTCGCCACGATCGACCACGATATCGGGATTGGCGCAGAGCAGTTTCATGCCCTTCTGCTTGGCGTAAAGGAAATCGGCGCGGTTCTCGGCCGGGTCGGCCATCGGATCGAAGGGGCCGCAGCAGACGATGCCCGTCGCCTGATCGAGCGGCACGCGGGTGATCTCGACCGGATCGTCGATCACTTCCATCGGCTCGAAGAATCCGGCATCGCGCTCGGGCTCGCCCATGAAATAGACCTTGTCGCCCACGACCCCGCGATACATCGCGGCGCGCGCCGAATCGCCCGAGGTGGCGATGGCGTCATAGGCGTCCTCGGGCACGCCGAAAGAGCCGAGCTGCTCGGCCACGCCCTTGCGGGGCTTGGGCGAATTGGTGACCAGCACGACCGCCCCGCCGCCCGCGCGGTAGGTCTGCATCGCCTTCACCGCGTCCGGATAGGCCGTCACGCCGTTATGCAGGCACCCCCAGAGATCGACGAAAAGCGCGTCGTAGCGGCTGGAAATCTCGGCGAGCGATTGGATGATCTGGGTCATTGCGGTTTCCTGCATGGCTGCGCCAGATATGGCAGGCGCGCCCGCCCAAGGCCAGAGCGGAAGCGGCTCAGGCACCGATTGCAAGGCGCCGGAGCGGGGCGAGCCATGGCCAGAAGAGCGCGGCAAGCGGGGCCGAAATCCAGAGAAGGACGATCAGGTTCAGCAGGACGGCGAAGGGCTGCTTGCGCGTCTTGTGGCGCAGCCGCCGCTGCGCGAGCTTGGCCGCCGGCCATCCGCCGAGGAGCGCGAGCGTCAGGAGCGTTCCCTCTGGCACGCGCCACATGCCCGCGATGGCGCAGCGCTTGTCGTGGCGGAACGCCATATAGGTGGCGATATTCAGAAGGGTGAGGGCCACAAGAGCCGCCGCCGGCAGGATTACGGCCAGCGGCAGCGTTTCGATAACATTCACGCCGGGTCAGAGCTTGAGGTTCGGGATGATCTGCTTCTTGCGGCTCATCACGCCCGGAAGGACCACGGTGTCGCCCTCGACCGTGGCGCCGAAGGATTTCTCGGCCATGCCCTTGACCAGATCGTTCGGCACCAGAAGCGTCGCTTCCTCGCGCAGGATGTCCACCACGAAAAGCAGCACCTGATCGACGCCGTCTTCGGCGGCGACGGTCTTCATCGTCTCCATCAGGCTGTCCTTGCGGTCGAGCACGACCTGCGGCGCGGTCGTCTCGAGCACCGAGACGCGGAAGGATTTGCCCGGCAGCTCGAATTCCTTGCTGTCCATGCGCAGCAGCTCGGCATCCGAGAAGGCCGAGACGTCGGACTTGGCCGCGAACATCTCGGCGGCGTAGTCGCCGATATCGACGCCCAGTTGCTCTGCCAGATCCCACGCGATCGCCTTGTCCTCCTGCGTCGTCGTGGGGCTGCGGAATTCGAGCGTGTCCGACAGGATGCACGACAGCATCGCGCCCTTCACGCCGGTGGGCATCTGCGCCATGTCCTTGCCGATCATCTTCCACATGATGGTGGCCGTGCAGGCCAGAGGTTCGATCCGGATTTCGAGAGGGCCGCGCGTCTCAAGGCCACCGACGAGGCGGTGATGGTCGATGATGCTGCGGATATCGGCGCTGTTGACGGATTTGGGCAGCTCGGCGGGGTTGTTCGTGTCGACGATCACGACGGGCTGGCCTTCGGACACGTCCTCGATGATCTCGGGCTGATCGAGGTTCCAGCGCTTCAGCATGAAGGCGGCTTCGGTGTTGGGCTGGCCCAGCAGGACGGGCTTGGCGTCCTCGCCCTTGATCTCGTTCAGATACCACGCCCAGATGATGGGCGATCCGGTGCTGTCGGTGTCGGGGGAGGTGTGTCCGAAAACGAGTGTGGTCATGGGCGCATTTCCTTCGGCTCTGGCGTTGCTGTGATGGCGGGCGACTTCGGGGGCCTTATAGGCGCCGCATCGGGGCTTGTCACGGGGGGCGCGTGCGGCCAATCATGCGTGCATGTCCCCGCGCGCCGAAACCGATCTTTATGCACCCGTCAAGGCCTGGCTCTCGGGCCGGGGCTATGACGTCAAGGGCGAGGTGGGTGCGGCCGATGTGGTCGCCTGCCTCGGGGAGGACATGCTGATCGTCGAGCTGAAGCTCGGCTTCTCGCTCGTGCTTTTGCAGCAGGCGGTGGCCCGGCAGGCGATGTGCGATGCGGTCTATGTCGCGGTGCCGCGCTGGCGCGGCAAGGCGGGCTGGAAGGCGTTCAAGGGCAATATCGGGCTGTGCAAGCGGCTGGGCCTCGGCGTGCTTTCGGTCGATCCCGGCGGCGCGGTTCAGCTTCATGCCGAGCCGGGCGTCTTCCGGCCGCGCAAGTCTGCGGTGAAGCGCGGTCGCCTCCTGCGGGAGTTTTCCACGCGCACGGGCGATCCCACCCAAGGCGGCACGAACGGTCAGGTGATGACGGCCTACCGGCAGGACGCGCTGGCCTGCGCCGCGCATCTGGCGGCGACGGGGCCTTGCAAGGGGGCCGAGGTGGCGCGCGTCACCGGCGTCGGGCGGGCGACGGCGATCATGGCGGCCAACCATCGCGGCTGGTTCGCGCGCGTCGCACGGGGCGTCTATGACGTGACGGAGGCGGGCCGCGCGGCGGCTCAGCCTCCGGGAGAGCCGACGGCGGGATAGTTGCGCAGATAGCTCGTCATCTGCCAGCGGATCAGAAAATCGGCATCCATCACGCGATACTCGACCCCCGCCATGCCGGCCGCCGCCTCGATGCGCGTCTCGTAGGGGCCGGTCCGCCCGTCGCGGTCGATCATCACGATGACCGGCGCCTTGCCCGTCAGGTGCGCTGCGAAAAGCGCCTGCTGTACGCTGTCGAGCGCGCTGCGCTTGTCGAGGGCCACCTCGATCACCTCGGTCGCGGTCTCGCAATCCACGCGGATGCGGTGCAGATCGTAGCCCGCCGAATAGCCGTGCTGCACCTCGGGCTCGCCCCCGGCGATGAGCAGGCAATAGATGGCGGCAAGCCCCAGCTCGTTCACGTCTCGCGCTCCTTGATCGCGCCGCAAGATGAAGGGATTCACGCGGCGGGTGAGGGCAAAGGTTAACAAAAGGTTAACGAAAAGTTAACGCGCGCGGCGGGGCCTCGCGCATTCTTCACGCCGGCGTGATTTTTTGTCTCACGCGCCCGTTGACACTTGCCCACCGCCTGCCTAACTGTCTGCCGTTAGCACTCGCCCGGTGTGAGTGCTAACGGCCCGGAGACGGGCACGGATAACGTAACTTTGAGCTAAGGAGCCTCAGAGATGGCATTTAAACCGCTGCATGACCGCGTCCTCGTTCGCCGCGTTGAAGGCGAAGAGAAAACCAAGGGCGGCCTGATCATCCCCGACAGCGCCAAGGAAAAGCCCAGCGAAGGCGAAATCGTCGCGGTCGGCGATGGCGCGCGCAAGGATAACGGCGAGCTGATCGAGATGGCCGTGAAAGCCGGTGACCGCGTGCTCTTCGGCAAGTGGTCGGGCACCGAGATCACGATCGATGGCGAAGAGCTGCTGATCATGAAGGAAAGCGACATCCTGGGCAAAATGGCCTGATGATCGCGTGACGCGCCGGCCATTCGGGCCGCGCGCATCTCCCTTTTCAATCCAATCATAAGGAAATCGAGACATGGCTGCTAAAGACGTCAAATTCGATACCGAAGCCCGCAACAAGATGCTGCGCGGCGTGAACATCCTGGCCGACGCGGTCAAGGTGACGCTCGGCCCCAAGGGCCGCAACGTGGTTCTGGACAAGTCCTTCGGCGCACCGCGCATCACCAAGGACGGTGTGTCCGTGGCCAAGGAAATCGAGCTGGAAGACAAGTTCGAGAACATGGGCGCGCAGATGGTCAAGGAAGTGGCCAGCCGCACCAATGACGAGGCCGGAGACGGCACCACGACCGCGACGGTCCTGGCCCAGGCCATCGTCAAGGAAGGCATGAAGTCGGTCGCAGCGGGCATGAACCCGATGGACCTCAAGCGCGGCATCGACATGGCAACCGTCAAAGTCGTTGAAGCCATCCGCAAGGCCGCCCGTGACGTCTCCGACAGCTCGGAAGTCGCGCAGGTCGGCACCATCTCGGCCAATGGCGAGAAGGAAATCGGCCAGCAGATCGCGGACGCGATGCAGAAGGTCGGCAACGAGGGTGTCATCACCGTCGAAGAGAACAAGGGCCTCGAGACCGAGACCGATGTCGTCGAAGGCATGCAGTTCGACCGCGGCTATCTCAGCCCCTATTTCGTGACCAACTCCGACAAGATGGTCGCGGATCTCGAAGACTGCATGATCCTGCTGCACGAGAAGAAACTGTCGTCGCTTCAGCCGATGGTTCCGCTGCTCGAGCAGGTCATCCAGAGCCAGAAGCCCCTGCTGATCATCGCAGAGGATGTCGAAGGCGAAGCGCTGGCGACCCTCGTCGTCAACAAGCTGCGCGGCGGTCTGAAGATCGCGGCCGTCAAGGCACCGGGCTTCGGTGATCGCCGCAAGGCCATGCTTCAGGACATCGCGATCCTGACCGGCGGTCAGGTCATCTCCGAAGATCTGGGCATGAAGCTCGAGTCCGTCACGATGGACATGCTGGGCCAGGCCAAGAAGGTCACCATCACCAAGGACGAGACGACCATCGTCGACGGTGCAGGCGAGAAGGCCGAGATCGAAGCGCGCGTCGCCCAGATCCGCAACCAGATCGAAGAGACCACCTCGGACTACGACAAGGAGAAGCTGCAGGAGCGTGTCGCGAAACTCGCAGGCGGTGTCGCCGTCATCCGCGTCGGCGGCATGACCGAAGTCGAAGTCAAGGAGCGCAAGGACCGCGTCGATGACGCGCTGAACGCGACCCGTGCGGCCGTTCAGGAAGGCATCGTCGTCGGTGGCGGCGTGGCTCTGGTTCAGGCCGGCAAGGTCCTCGACGACCTCAAAGGCGACAACAACGACCAGAACGTCGGTATCTCGATCGTGCGCAAGGCTCTCGAAGCGCCGCTGCGCCAGATCGCCGAGAACGCAGGCGTCGACGGATCGGTCGTCGCGGGCAAGATCCGCGAGTCGAGCGATCTGAAGTTCGGCTTCAACGCTCAGACCGAGGAATATGGCGACATGTTCAAGTTCGGTGTCATCGACCCCGCGAAGGTCGTGCGCACCGCTCTTCAGGATGCGGCGTCGATCGCAGGTCTGCTCATCACGACCGAAGCGATGGTCGCGGACCGTCCGCAGAAGGAAAGCGCCGGTGGCGGCATGCCCGACATGGGCGGCATGGGCGGCATGATGTAAGATCGCCGTCGCACCGCTTCGGCGGGGCCACGAGACAAGGGGAAGGGGCGCCGGTCGGCGCCCCTTCTTTTTTGTGTGCCGCGTGGATGCGGCGGCCTCAGCGGAATTCGACGTCGAGCGCGAAGCTGCGCTGTGCGCCCGGCGGGGGCGCGGGGAAGGGCGCGGCGCGCTGGATGAGCCGCAGCGCCTCGCGGTCGAGCTCGGACGCGCCCGAGCTGCGCGCGATGCTCAGCCCCGCAAGCGCGCCCGAGGCGCCGATGGTGAAGCTGACCCGCGCCGCGCCGGATCTGCGCATCACGGGTTTGCGCACGCCCGAAATCTTGCGCATCACCGCGCCGGGATAATTCTGTGCCGCCGCGTTTCCGGCGGCATCGCCTTCGGCGCTCGTGCGTCCTTGCGTCTCGGCGCGCGCATTGTCCTGCCCTTGCGCCGCGCCCGCCGTGGCATTCGTCTCGGCATTGCCGCGCGGCGCCGCCTGCTGCGGCTTGGGCTTCGGTTGGGGCTTCGGTTCGGGTTCGCGCGGCGCGTTGCGCCGCTCGAACGCGGCGCTGCGCTCGACGGGGCGGGGCGAGCGTGTGACGGCGCCGGCGGTCTCCTCGGCCGCCTCGATGCGCTCCGCCGCGCCCGGCACCGCCGGAACGCTCGGCGCGACGCTCGGTGCGCTGGCAGCCGGGGCCGGTGCGGGCGCTTCTGCAGGCGACGGGCTGGGCGCAGGCGTGGGCGCGGCACTGGGCGCAGATGTGGGCTCGGGCGTCTCGGCGCGCAGCGCCGCGACCGGCTCGGGCGGGGGCGGCGCCTCGGCGGGGATCGCGTCATCCGCGCGCTCGGCGGTCAGCGTGCCCGCCGCCATATCGGCGAAGCTGGTCCCAATGCGCGCGACCTCCTCGCCGCCGCCGCTCTCCATCACTACCTGCTCCTGCGGCGCGAGCCACAGGCCAAGCCCCGCATGCGCGGCAAGGGCGAGCCCGCCCACGGCGAGCTTGACACGCAGAGAGGACGCGATCATTCGAGCCCCCTTTCGGTGACGATCATCACCCGCTCGGCCCCCGCCGCGCGGAGCGCGCGCGCGATTTCGACCAGCGTCTCGGCGGGCAGGGCGCGGTCCGGCACGATGCGGATCTCCCTGCGTTCGCCCTCGGCCAGCGTCTCGACATGGGCGGCGGGCGTCGCGACGTCGCGGCCCTCGTAGCTCAGCCGCCCGTCGGCATGCACGACCAGCGCATCGGGCGGCGCGCGCCCTTCGAGATCGGCGGTATCGATCAGCTTCAAGGACGGATCGAGCGGACGCGCCAGCGTGCCCGAGATCATGAAGAAGATCAGCATCAGGAACACGATGTTGATGAGCGCGATGGTCGGCTCGGCCTTGCTGCGGCGTGGGCGGCGGATCATGGTGCGGCCCCCCCGAGGATCGTGGGCGCCAGTCCGTCGACCCCGCGCAGCGCCGCCAGAAGATCGGTCAGGCGCTGGGCGCTCACCTCGCCCTTGAGCGCCACGAGCAGGGGCCGGGGCGCGCTTTCCGCCTCAGGCGGGCCGATGGCCTCGCCGAGGGCCTCCAGCGCCACGCTCCGCCCGTTGAGGCGCAGATCGTCCGGCATGAGTTGCAGGAAAAGCGGACGCTCGGTGGAGGGAGCAGGCGCGCCGCTCGATGCCGCGCTCAGCTCGATCTCGGAAAATTTCGAGAAGGTCGAACTCAGCATGAAAAAGAGCAGCAGAAGAAAGATGACATCGATCAGCGATGTCAGCGACAGGCGCTTGCGGCGGCGCGCGCGGCTAGCCATGGGCTGGCGCGGGCATGCCTTCCGGGGCGGTGCCGCGCCGTGTGTCGGCGGCCCCCAGGGGGGCGAGGATGGTGTGAATCGCGCGCTCGGCGGTGACGCGCTCGGCGTCCATCCGGCTCTCGAACCAGCTCAGCACGAGGGCCGTGGGCATGGCGACGACGAGGCCGACCGCCGTCGTCAGGAGCGCGACCCAGATACCGCCCGCGAGAACCGAGGGATCGACCTGGCTTCCGGCGTCCTGAAGCGCTTGAAAGGCCGCGATCATGCCCAGAACCGTGCCGAAGAGGCCCAGAAGCGGCGCAAGCTGCGCGACCGAATCGAGAAAGCGCATGCCGCGTTCGAGCCGGGCGAAGCGCGTCTCGGCCTCCGCCTCGAGCCGCTTGGTCGCGCCCGGCTCGGCGTCGAAGGCCATTTCGACGACAGGCGCGAGGTAGCTCGTCGAGCGCGCGAGGGCCGCGCGCGCGGCTGCCCGGTCGCCCGCGTCCCACGCCGCGACCGCCTCGGACAGTGCCTTGTGACGCCCGACGCCCGAGCTCGAGAACTGCCAGAGCTTGTAGAGAATGACGGCCAGCGTGACGACCGACACCACGAGCAGCAGCACGACGACCGGCCCGCCGAGCGCCGCGATCTGAGAAAAACTGTCGAGAATGGCGCTCATCCCGTCACCTCGATACCCGTCCGGCTGGTCAGCTCCAGCCCTTCGGTGCAGGCACCCGCGCCGAGATCGCCCGCCTCGCAGATGCTCGCGCCGTTGAAGAGGACCTGCCCGATATCATCGCAGGCCATGCCGGATATCACGAACTGCCGCACGCGCGGGCGCGCGGCGGGCAAGTCCGCGAAATCAAGCAGCGTCAGCCGGTCGACCTGGCCCTCCGCATCGAAGAGCACCGTCTCGAACACCGCGCCCGCGATATCCGTCGCATGGCCGTTGAGCGCAAGGAACGACAGCTTGCAGCCCTCCGCCTGATCGGCGGCGGCGTTCAGCTCGATCACGAGATGCGCGCCGATCTCTTCCTCGGCCTGCGCAGGGGCCGCCGCGATCATCGTGGCCGAGGCGAGAGCAAGGCACGCACCGATGCCGCCGGAAAGAAGCTGTTTCATGTCGGACCTCTTGCGCCGTGATATCGCGCGCGCGCCTGCGCCGCGCCGCTCATGGTGGCGTAAACAGCACGAAGATGCCACGGGTTCAATACCCAATAGAAATTATCGGGAATTTGGCGGATGTCCGCATCCGCCGTCTGCCGCCGATCTATTCGAGCAGATGAACCAGCCCCAGCGTGATCGCCGGGAAGGCGATGAGCGCTATGATGCGGATCACGTCGCTGATGAGAAAGGGCAGAACGCCGCGGAAGCTTTCGATCATGGGCACGTCCCTCGCCATCGCATTGATGACGAAGACGTTCATGCCCACGGGCGGCGTGATGAGTCCGACCTCCACCACCACGACGGCGAGGATGCCGAACCAGATCAGCGTCTCCTCGCGCGGCATGCCGAAATCGAGGCCGGCGATGATCGGATAGAAGATCGGGATCGTCAGGAGCAGCATCGACATCGAATCCATGACGCAGCCCAGCACGAGATAGAGAAGCAGGATCGCGAGCAGGACGAGCATCGGGCTGAGGCCCGAGCCTATGATCGTGTCGGCCAGCAGGAAGGGCGTGCGCGTCTGGGCGAGAAAGGCGTTGAACATCTCGGCGCCCAGAAGGATCAGGAAGATCATCGCCGATGTCGTCGCCGTGCCGCGGATGCATTTGAGAATGCCCGGAAGGCGCATGCCGCCGTGAAAGACCGCGAGCACCCCCGCGCCGAACGCGCCCACCGCCGCCGCCTCGGTCGGGGTGAACCAGCCGCGATACATGCCGACGATGACCAGAAGGAAGATGACGATGATCGACCATGTCTCGCGCAGGGCGAAAAGGCGCTCACGCCATGTCGCGCGAGGGCCGGCGGGACCGTCCTCGGGGTGGCGCGCGACGAAGACGGCGATGGCGGCCATGTATCCCAGCGCGGCGAGGATGCCGGGAACGAGGGCGGCCACGAACATCTTGGCGATGCTCTGCTCGGCCATCAGCGCGTAGAGAATGAGGATGACCGAGGGCGGGATGAGAATGCCGAGCGTGCCGCCCGCCGCAAGCGATCCGGTGGCGAGCGCGCCGCTGTAATTGTAGCGCTTCATTTCGGGCAGGGCGACCTGGCCCATCGTCGCCGCCGTTGCGAGCGAGCTGCCGCAGATCGCGCCGAACGCCGCCGAGCCGCCGATGGACGCCATCGCGAGCCCGCCCTTGCGATGCCCGAGAAAGGCGGCGGCGGTGCGATAGAGCGCCCGGCTCATGCCCGCCTGCGTCGCGAATTCGCCCATCAGGATGAAGAGCGGGATGACCGAGAGCGAATAGGTCGAGAACTGGTAATAGGTCGAGGTCTTGAGAAAGGCGAGGAGCGGGCCGGAACCGGTATACATCGCATATCCGCCGAGTCCTACGCCCAGCATCGCGACCCCGATGGGAATGCGGATCGCCATGAGCGCCAGAAGCACGGCGAAGCCCGTCAGCCCGGCGGCCAGACCGCTCATGCCCGCGCCCCCTTGGCGAAGGCGAGGCGCAGATGGCCCGCCATGGTCGCGGCGCAGGTCGCCACCAGAAGGGCCATCGCGGGCAGGATGATGATGAAGCTCCACCATGTCGGGATGCGCAGGAGCATGGATTGCTCGCCATATTGGTGCATCTCCATCCCGCCATGGATCATGCGCCAGCCCAGCAGCGCGGCGATCAGCAGATAGGCCAGATCGCCCAGCGCATCGAGCAGGTGCGTCGTGCGCGCACTGGCGTTCTGGGTGAAGAAATCGACGAGCACATTGCCCCCTGTCGACTGACACCACGGCAGGAAGCAGAAGATGGCAATGGCGCTGCCGATCTCCACAAGCTCGAAATCGCCCGCGATGGGCGCACCGGCCACGCTGCGCAGGGTGACGCTGGTCACGGTCATCAACATCATCGCCATGAGGGTGATGCCGCCGATCCCGGCGAAGATCCGGCAAAGCGCGGACAGCCAGCGGGGCAGGGGCACGGGGTGGGCGTGTTCCGTCGTCTCGCTGGCCATCCGCCTGTCTCCTTACTGGCCTTGGGCCGATTGCAGCATCGCCTCGGCGTCGCTGAGCATGGCCGCGCCGTCATGGCCCGCATCGGTCATCGCCTGCACCCAGGCGTCGATCACGGGCTGGCTCGCCTCCTTCCACGCGGCGAGATCGGCCTCGGGGATCACGACGATCTCATGGCCCGCATCGACGGCCTTCTGGCGCTCGCGCAGCTCGGCCTCGTCGAAGGCGGTGCCCGCCATCTCGGCGAGGGCGGCCCCCGAATTGTCGTCGATCACCTTCTTCAGATCGTCCGGCAGGCCCTCGTAGACGCCCTTGTTCATCACCAGCGCCATGACCGAGGTGGACAGACCGCCATTCTCGGCGCCGAATTCGGTATGGTTCTGCGCGACGCTCTCGATACGCAGGCTGCCCGAGACTTCCCACGGGATCACCGCGCCGTCGATCACGCCGGTCGTCAGGGCCTGCGGTACCTGCGGCACGGGCATGCCCACGGCGGTCGCGCCGAGCGCCTGCAAGCCGTCGGTCATGGTGCGCGAGGGCGTGCGCAGCTTCAGCCCCTCGAGATCGGCCATCGACGAGACCGAGACATCCTTGAGATGAAGCTTGTAGGCCGCGGGCGCGTGGAGCATCAGTGGATGCACATCGGCCAGCTCGTCGCCGAGATATTTCTCCTGGTAAGGCTGAAGCGCGGCGGTGGTGGCGCTGGCGCTCGCCGACATGAAGGGAAGCTCGAAGACTTCGGATTTCGGGAAGCGGCCGGGCGTGTAGCCGAGCAGTGTCCAGGCCACATCGACGACGCCGTCGCGCGCCTGATCGAAAAGCTGCGGCGGCTTGCCGCCCAATTGCATCGACGGATAGATCTGCACGTCGATGCGCCCCTCCGACTGCTCTTCGACCATCTTCTCCCAGGGGCCGAGCACGCCGGTCTGGATGGGCGCGTCGGACGACAGGAAGTGATGCACGCGCAGCGTGACCTCCTGTGCCTGGGCGGTGCCTGCGGTGGCCGCGACGAAGGCGGCGGCAATCATGGAATATCTCATGTCTCTCTCCCTTTGGTGGTTGCGATCCGGCGGCGGTCAGCCTTGGCCGGTGTTGCGGTCCGGCGCGAGAATACGCGCCCAGTCATGGCCCGGGGCGCTCTCCTCCAGCGCCCCGGCCAGGGTTTCGGTCTCGCCCATCGCGGCAAGCGCGCGGGCGACGACGGCTTCGGCCTCGCCGCGCGGCATGCTGCGGCAAAGGTGAAAGACGGCGGCCTCGGCCATCATCCTCCCGCCATCGGCCGCGATCACGGCGGCGATGCGGGCGGGGTGGGGCGTGATGCTGCGCGCCAGATCCTCGGCGAGGCGGAGCGCCGCGCCGGTGCGCAGGATCATCTCGGGCAGGATCTGCCATTCGATGCCGAGCGCGGCGCCGTCCCGCTCGTCGGCATGCACCAGCGCCTGATGGAGCGTGCCGAGCGCGCCGGCGTTGAGGTGCGCAAGGCTCACCAGCGCCTCGGCGGCGACGGGGTTGGACTTCTGCGGCATGGTTGACGAGCCGCCGCCCCGCCCCGCCATCACCTCGCCGTCCCGGGCCATGAGCACCAGATCGGCGCCCATCTTGCCCAGTGAGCCGGTGACGAGCGAGAGCCAGCCGCCCAGCTCCGCGATCCCGTCGCGCGCAGCGTGCCAGGGCGTTTCGGGCGCGCAGAGCGCCAGATCCGTCGCAAGCGCGGCGCGCAGCTCGGTCATGCGGGGCGCGAGCGCGGCGCCGGTTCCTGCGGCGCCGTAGAGCGAGACGCAGAGGACGCGCGGGCGCAGCTCGGCCAGACGCTCGAGATGGCGTGCGAGCGGGGCGCGCCAGACGGCGATCCGCGCGCCGAGCGTCGTCGGCGCGGCGATCTGCGAGCGGGTGCGCGCGGGCATGATCTGCGCGCCGTGTTGCCGCCGTGCGCCGTCCAGCGTCTCTCCAAGCGCAGCGAGCCGCGTCTCGATGAGGCTGAGCGCGCCCCGCAGTTGCAGCGACAGCCCCGTGTCCTGAATATCCTGCGAAGTCGCGCCGAAGCCGGCCCAATCGCCCTGCGCGCCCGCCTCGGCCTTGAGGTGCTTTATGACGGCCTGCGCGGGAATGCCCGCCTGCGCGATCTGATCCCGCAGATCCTCGGGTGCGGGGGCGGGGCGCCCGGCGGCATCCTGAATGATCTTCGCCGCCTCCTTTGGAATGATCCCGAGCCGCGCCTGAGCGATGGCGAGCGCCGCCAGCGCGGTGCGCATCGCGGCCAGTTGCGCCTCGGGGCCGATCGCCTCGGCCAGCGCATCATCCGAGAAGAGGCCATCCATCAGCATCATGCGGCCCGCAGCCCCAGCATCTTGCGCGCCTCGCGCCACGTCGCGACGGGGCGCTCGTGGCGCGCGCAGATGTCGGCGGCGCGCTTGACCAGCGCCGCGTTCGACGGGGCCAGCGTCTCGCGGTCGAGCCGCACATTGTCCTCGAGCCCGGTGCGCGCATGACCGCCCGCCGCGATGGCCCATTCGTTCAGCACGATCTGCTGCGGCCCGATGCCCGCCGCGCACCAATGCGCGTCCTCGCCGAAGAGGCGCTTGACGGTCTTGATGTAGAAATCGAACACCTCGCGGTCGGCGGGCATGGCGTTCTTCACGCCCATCACGAATTGCACATAGGGCGTATCCTTGATGCGCCCGTCCTTGTGCATGAGCGCGGCCTGAAGGATGTGACTGAGGTCGAAAGCCTCGATCTCGGGCTTGACGTCATGCGCGATCATCTCGGAGGCGAGCCAGTCCACCAGATCGGGCGGGTTCTCGTAGATGCGCGTGGGAAAATTGTTCGACCCGACCGAGAGCGACGCCATGTCGGGCCGCAGCGGCAGCATCCCGCCCCGCGCCCGGCCCGCGCCCGAACGGCCTCCGGTGGAGAGCTGCACGATCATGCCGGGGCAGTGCTTCTCCAATCCTTCCTTAAGCGCGGCGAAGCGCTCGGGATCCGAGGTCGGCGCGCCCGCATCGTCGCGCACATGGCAATGCGCGATGCTGGCGCCCGCTTCGAAGGCTTCCTGCGTCGACTCGATCTGCTCCTGAACGGTGATCGGCACGGCCGGATTATTCTCCTTGGTCGGGAGCGAGCCGGTGATGGCGACGCAAAGGATGCAGGGGCGGGTCATGGTCGGGCCTCAGATATCGAAAAAGACGGTTTCATCGTCGCCCTGAAGGCGGATGTCGAACGTGTAGCCGGGCTTGGCGCCGTCCTGCCGCGCGGCGATCAAGGTGGCGCGGCGGCTTTCCCATTCGATGAGGTTCAGCACCGGATCGGCGGCGTTCGCCTCGGCCTCGTCGGCGAAATACATGCGCGTGTTGAGGCCAAGATTTATGCCGCGCGCGACGATCCAGAGGTTCAGATGCGGCGCCTGCATGCGCCCGTCGCGGCCCGGCACCGCGCCCGGCTTGACCGTCTCGAAGGCGAAGGCGCCGGTCTCGAAATCGGGGATGACGCGGCCCCAGCCGCGAAAGCCGTCCTCGACGGCGCCGCCGCCCTCGGGATGGGCGTAATGCCCGGCGGCATTGGCCTGCCAGACCTCGAGCAGCACGTCCTTGACGGGGCTGCCCATCCCGTCGATCACGCGCCCGGTGACGCGGATACGCTCTCCGGCGGCGTTCGGCCCGGCGATGTCGTGGCCCAGCTCCTCGCGGTAGATGTCGAAGCCCGCGGCGCCCGGCGCGAGGCCGATATGCACATAGGGGCCCGCGGTCTGCGAGGCGGTTTCGCGCAGGTAGTTCAGCGTTTGCGGCATCAGTTGCCCTCCGGCCGGTTCTCGAACAGCGTCGAGCGGCGCCCGCGCAGCACGATGTCGAACTTGTAGGCCAGACAGTCGAGCGGCACCGCCGCGTTCATGTCGAGCGTTGCGATCAGTTGCTCGATGGCGTCCGCATCGGGAATGGTCTGCACGATGGGGCATTTCGCGATCAGCGGATCGCCCTCGAAGTAAAGCTGCGTGACGAGCCGCTGCACGAAGCCCGAGCCGAAGACCGAAAAATGGATATGCGCGGGCCGCCAATTGTTGACCCAGTTGCGCCACGGATAGGCGCCGGGCTTGACCGTGCGGAAAAAGTAATAGCCGTTCTCGTCGGTCAGGGTGCGCCCGCAGCCGCCGAAATTGGGGTCGATCGGGGCGAGATAGCTGTCCTTCTTGTGCCGGTAGCGCCCGCCCGCATTGGCCTGCCAGATCTCGACCAGCGTATGGGGCACGGGGCGCGCGTTCTCATCGAGGACGCGGCCATGCACGATGATGCGCTCGCCCACAGGATCGCCGGTCTGCGCGTAGTTGCGTATGAGATCGTTGTCGAGCGGGTCGATGTCATTCTGTCCGAAGACCGGCCCGGTGATCTCGCTCACCGAGTTCTCCAGCGAAATCGGCGAATAGCGCGGGCTGCGCGCGACCGAGGTCTTGTAATTCGGATGATGCGCGGGCGGATGGAGCGTGCGGTCGCGCTGGTAGAATTCGGCGGCTTTCATCGGCCTGCCTCCCCGGCCTCGGCGCGCGCGTCCATCTCGGCATAGGTCTCCTTGGCCAGTTTCAGCGCATGGTTGGCACGCGGCACGCCGGCGTAGATGGCGACGTGTTGCAGGCATTCGCGCACATCGGCGCGGCTTGCGCCCGTTCGGGCGGTGGCGCGGATATGCATCGGGATTTCCTCGAAATTGCCGGTCGCGGCCAGAAGCGCGAGGGTGAGCATCGAGCGCTCGCGCCGCGTGATGACGTCGCTCGCCCAGACGGTGCCCCAGGCGCTTGCGGTGATGAGATCCTGAAAGGGCCGGTCGAAATCGGTCTGCGCGGCGGTGGCGCGGTCGACGTGATCGTCGCCCAGCACTTCGCGGCGCACTTTCATGCCAAGGGCGTGGGGATCGGACATCACGGGGTCTCCTCGATGAAATCGGACAGGATGGCGGCATAGATCTCGGGCGCCTCGACGCAGGGTATGTGGCCCACGCCCTCCATCACCTCGAGCCGCGCGCCGGGAATGAGCCGCGCGGTCGCGGCCACCAGATCGGGAGGGGTCGAGCCGTCGAGCCGCCCGGCGATGAGGCGCACCGGCAGATCGAGCTTGGCCGTGCTCTCGCTCAGATCGGCAGCAGCGATGGCCTCGCAGCAGGCGATGTAGCCGTCTTGCGGCTGACGCTCCAGCATGCGCTGCCACGGCGCGGCGGCGCCTTCGCGACGGAACTCGGGCGAGAACCAGCGCTCCATCGTAGGAGCGGCAATGGCGCGAAGCCCGCCGCTGCGGATGGCGTCGATGCGGCCCTGCCACATGCCCGCGTCGCCGATGCGCGCGGCGCTGTTCGAGATGACGAGGCCGCGCAGCAGATCCGGCCGCCGCGCGGCCAGCGCCTGGCCGATCAGCCCACCGATCGAGAGGCCGACGAAGACCGCGCCTCGCAGGCCCAGATGGTCCATCAGCCCCGCCGCGTCATCGGCCAGAATGTCGATGCTGTAGGGGCCGGGCGTCTCTTCGCTGAGGCCATGGCCGCGCTTGTCGTAGCGGATCACGCGCAGATCGGGTGGAAGATGGGGCAGCACCGCGTCCCAGACCCGCAGATCGGTGCCGAGCGAATTGGCGAAGACGACGGCCTGCCCGTCCGGCGCGCCGCCGTCGGTGTAGTGCAATTCCGCTCCGTTCACCCGTGCCGTCTTCATCAGTATGGCAACCCCACGTAATTCTCGGCGAAGGCGCGCTGCTGCGCCTCGTTGTCGCGCAAGAAGGCGATTTCGGCCTCCTGCATCTTCAGATCGAACGCCGTCTGCTCGGGATAGCGGTGCAGCAGGCTGCTGAACCACCAGCTGAACCGCTCGGCCTTCCAGACGCGCAGAAGCGCGCGTTCGGAATAGCGGTCGATCCCCTCACTCTCGCCCGTCTCGTAGAATTGCCGCAACCCCTCGTAGAGATAATGCACATCGCTGGCGGCGGTATTGAGACCCTTGGCGCCGGTGGGCGGCACGATATGCGCGGCGTCACCGCATAGGAAAAGGCGCCCCCAGCGCATCGGCTCGGTCACGAAGGACCGCAGCGGCGCGATGGATTTCTCGATGGAGGGGCCGGTGACCAAATCCTTGGCGACATGATCCGGCAGGCGGCGCTTCAACTCCGCCCAGAAGGCCTCGTCGCTCCAGTCCTCGGGGCTGTCGGACAGATCGCACTGGATGTAGTAGCGCGACAGGTTTTCGTTCCGCATCGAGCAAAGCGCGAAGCCGCGCTCGGAATTGGCGTAGATCAGCTCTTCATGGACGGGCGGCGTGCGCGAGAGGATGCCGAGCCAGCCGAACGGATAGACCTTTTCGTATTCGCGGCGCACGTCCTCGGGGATCGTCTTGCGGCTGACGCCGTGAAACCCGTCGCAGCCCGCGACGAAATCGCAGTCGATCCGCCGCTCGCTGCCGCCTTGGGTATATGTGACGAACGGCGCGTCGCCATCCGCGCCGTGGATCACCACGTCCTCGACCAGAAACTCGGTGCGCAGCCCCGCCGCCTCGCGCGCGTCGTAGAGATCCTGCGTCACCTCGGTCTGGCCATAGACGGTCACATGGCGATCCGTCAGTGCGCTGAAGGCCACGCCGAACATCTCGCCGCCCGCCGCGATCTGCGTGCCGGTATGGCGCTGTCCCTCGCGGTGCAGCCGGTCCGCGACGCCCGCCTCTTCCAGCAAATCCACCAGCCCCGATTCCAGCACGCCCGCGCGGATGCGGCCCAGCACGTAGTCGCGCGTCTTGCGCTCCAGCACCACGGCCTCGATGCCGCGCGTGTGCAAGAGTTGTCCCAGGAGCAGGCCGGACGGCCCGCCGCCGATGATGACGACTTGGGTTTTCATAAGTGCTCCTCCACTTGCGAAAAAGGTTCACATGCGGGAATTGAGAAGTAAAATGAGAAATCCGCGAATTTAGTTATCGAAAAAGGCAATCATGGACCGGCGCATCAAGATCCGCCATGTGCAGGCGCTGACCGAGATCGTCCGGCAGGGCAGTCTCAAGCGCGCGGCCGAGCGGCTCTTGCTGACCCAGCCCGCCATTTCGCGCACCCTGTCCGAGCTCGAGGAGATCGTGGGCGCCGATCTGCTGACGCGCGGGCGGGGCGGGGTGTCGCTCACCGCCGAGGGCGAGTTCTTTCACCGCTATGCCCAAGGCAGCCTCGCCGCGCTCGAGCAGGGTCTGGCCGGGATCGACGAGGCGCGGCGCGCGGGCGCGATGCAATTGCGCGTGGGCGCGCTTCCGTCTGTCGCGGCCCGCCTCATGCCCGAGATCGTGGCCGAGCTTGCAGAGCTTGCGCCCGACCTGCGGCTGACCATCGCCGATGGCGCGCATGGGCATATGACGCGCGTTCTGCGCGCGGGCGATCTCGACGTCCTGATCGGCCGTCTGGGCGAGCCGGAGACGATGCGCGGCCTCAGCTTCACGCAGCTCTATCTCGAGGAGGTGGCCGTGATCGTGCGCCCGGGCCATCCCATTCTGGGCGAGCCGGATCTTGCGCGCATCGCCGAGTTTCCCGTCATCTACCCGCCGCCCTCCGCCGCGATCCGCCCCTTCGTCGAGCGGCTCCTGATCGCGAGCGGTGCGGCGGTGCCGCCCCGCCGGATCGAGACGGTCTCGGGCGCGTTCGGGCGGGTCCACACGCAGCAAAGCGATGCGATCTGGTTCATCTCGGCGGGCGTTGTCGCGCGCGAGGTGGCAGAGGGGAGGCTGGTGCGCCTGCCGCTCGGCACCGGGCTGACCGAGGGGCCGGTGGGGCTGATGACGCGCGCGGGTGAGGGCGAGACGCTGGCGATGCAGCTGTTTCGCCGCGCGCTCGAGCGCACCCTGCCGCGCCTCGGGCTCGGCTCGGCGGGCCTCGGCGGAGGAAAGGAAGGGCCGGGTGATGAAGGCTCTGCCTAATCACGGCTGCGGCAAATCGTGATTTCGATATGCCGCCGCCATGCCTAAGCTGGGCATCACGGATTTCCGAACCGGGGGAGGGCGCCCGATAATGTCGATCAAGGAGACGGACACGCTGGTCGTCGGGGCCGGGCAGGCCGGGATCGCGATGAGCGAGCATCTTGGCCGCGCGGGCATCCCGCACATGGTGCTCGAGCGCAGCCGCATCGCCGAGCGCTGGCGCTCGGAGCGCTGGGATTCGCTCGTCGCCAACGGCCCGGCCTGGCATGACCGCTTTCCCAACATGGCTTTCGAGCGCACCGGCCCGAACGGCTTTCCGCCGAAGGAGGAGGTGGCCGATTATCTCGCCGCCTATGCGCGCATGATAGGCGCGCCCATCACCTGCGGTGTCGAGGTCGAGGAGGTGCGCCGGCTCGAGGGGCGCAAGGGCTTTGCGGTGCGCACCAGCGACGGCATGATCGAGGCGCAGCATGTCGTGGCGGCCACCGGCCCGTTCCAGGTTGCCGAGGTGCCGGACATGATCCCGGCGCGAGCCGGCCTCGATCAGATCCATTCGAGCGCCTATCGCAATCCCGGCGCGCTCAGGGACGGCGCGGTGCTGGTCATCGGGGCGGGCTCGTCCGGCGCGCAGATCGCGGAAGAGCTGAGCGGCGCGGGCCGCCGCGTCTTTCTCTCGGTCGGCCCGCATGATCGCCCGCCGCGCGCCTATCGCGGGCGCGATTTCTGCTGGTGGCTGGGTGTCTTGGGCAAATGGGACATGGCCGCGCCTGCGCCCGGCACCGAGCATGTGACCATCGCCGTCAGCGGCGCCAATGGCGGGCGCACCGTCGATTTCCGCCGCTTCGCCAACGAGGGCATGACGCTTCTGGGCCGCACCGAGGGCTGCGAGGCGGGCGTTCTGCGGATCGCGGACGATCTGCGCGCCAATCTCGACCGGGGTGATGCGAACCATCTGAGCCTTCTCGATGCGGCCGATACCTATGCCGCGCGCCACGGCCTCGATCTGCCCGAGGAGCCGCAGGCGCGCGCGCGCCAGCCCGAACCCGATTGCGTCACACACCCGATCCGCGCGCTCGATCTTGCCGCCGAGGGGATCACGACCGTCATATGGGCGGTGGGCTTCGGCGTCGATTACGGCTGGATCAAGCTCGACATCTTCGACGAGCGCGGGCGCCCGCTCCATCATCGGGGCGTCTCGCCCGAGCGGGGGATCTACTATCTCGGCCTGCCGTGGCAGTCGCGGCGCGGCTCGAGCTTCATCTGGGGCGTCTGGCACGATGCGAAATACATCGCCGAGCAGATTGCCATAGATCGCAAGTACATGGAGTATCACGAGAGCGCCGCCGCCCCCTCGGGGCGCCGCGCCTGAGATCCGCGCAGCCCAAGACCGCCATACCGGAGAGCATGATGGCCCATACCCGCATCCGCAAGTTCAACACCTCCGACACCTATCCCGAGCAGAATCTCGACAACGATTTGTGTCAGGCGGTGGTCACCCAGGGCGGCAGGACCGTCTGGCTGCGCGGCCAATGCCCGCAGAACCTCGATGATGCCAGGAACATCGACAGCCACGATCCGGTCGAGCAGACCCACAAGGTCATGCAGAACATAAAGCAGCTCATCGAGGAGGCGGGCGGAAGCATGGAGCATCTCGTGAAGGTCGTCGTCTACATCACCGATGTGCGCCACCGAGAGGCCGTCTATCGGACGATGGGGCAGTATATCAAGGGCGTGCATCCCGTCTCGACCGGGCTTGTCGTGCAGGCCCTGGCGCGGCCCGAATGGCTGGTCGAGATCGACGGCACGGCGGTGATCCCGGAATGACCTTCTCGCTCGTCGCCCGCTGCGCCGAGACCGGCATGTTCGGCATCGCCATCTCGTCCTCCTCGCCCGCCGTCGCCGCGCGCTGCGCCTTCGCTCGCGCAGGGGTGGGCGCGGTCGCCTCGCAGAACGTCACCGACCCGGCGCTCGGCCCCCGGGCGCTCGATCTGATGGATCGCGGGATGAGCGCCGCCGAGGCCGTCGAGGCGCTGCGCGCCGAGGCGAAATTCATCGAGTACCGGCAGGTGCTGGCGGTGGACGCGCAAGGCGGAACGGCGATCCATTCGGGGCCGCATTCGCTCGGCATTTGGAGCGACGCGCAGGCCGAGAACGTGGCCTCGGGCGGCAATCTCTTGCAGAATGACGGTGTGCCCGACGCCATCGTCGCCGCGTTTCTGGACGCGGCGGGCCATATCGGCGACCGCCTGATCGCGGCGATGCGCGCGGGCCTTGCCGAGGGGGGCGAGGCCGGGCCGGTCCATTCGGCGGGGATGAAGATTGTCGACAAGGTGAGCTGGCCCGTCGCCGATCTGCGCTGCGACTGGACCGAGGACTGTCCCATCGACGCGATGGCCACGGCGTGGGAGGTCTACAAGCCGCAGCTGGGCGCCTATGTCCAGCGCGCCCTCGACCCGCGCGCCGCGCCCTCCTACGGTGTTCCGGGCGATCGATAGCCCCAGCACGGAGACCGCCATGCCTCATCCGGCCACGCTCGACATCCTCGACAGCCTTATCGGCTTTCCCACGGTCAGCGCGGACAGCAACCTCGCGCTGATCGACCATGCCGAGGGCCTGCTGAAGGCGGCCGGTTTCGCGACCCGCCGCCTGCCCGCGCCGGGCGGCGCGAAATGCGGGCTTCTCGCGCGGATCGGACCCGAGGGTCCGGGCGGCTTGCTCCTCTCGGCGCACAGCGACGTGGTGCCGGTCGAAGGGCAGGAGTGGAGCAGGCCGGCCTTCCGCCTGACGCGCGAGGCCGATCGGCTCTATGGGCGCGGGACGACGGATATGAAGGGGTTTCTGGCCTCGATGCTGTCGCTGGCGACCCGCGCGAAGGGCGCGCCGCTCGCAAGGCCGCTGATGCTCTGCATTTCCTACGACGAAGAGATCGGATGCCTCGGCCTCGGCGAGATGATGCCGGGCATTCGCGCGATGGGCTGGATGCCGGACCTCTGCATCGTGGGCGAGCCGACGCGGATGCGCCCCGCGATCGGGCACAAGGGCAAGCTTTCGCTGCGCGCCACGTGCCACGGCACCGCCGGGCATTCGTCGCTGGCGCCGCGCCATGTCAACGCGCTCTACCTCGCCACCGAACTCGTCACCGCGCTGCGCGCCATGCAGGCCGATTACGCGGGCGGCGCGGTACAGGATGCGGCCTATGACGTGCCCTATTCCAGCGTGCATGCGGGCGTGCTCCGAGGTGGCCACGCGCTCAATATCGTGCCGGACCGCGCGACGCTCGATTTCGAGCTGCGGTATCTGCCGGGCGACGATCCGGCCGATTTTCGCGCGCGGCTCGATGCCGAGATCGCCCGCATCCTCGCGCCGCATCGCCGCGTCTCAGGCCGGGCCGCGATCGAGATCGCAGTGACGGCCGAATATCCCGGCCTCGCCATTCCGGCGGACGCGCCCGCGATCGCCCGCATCGCCGCGCTCGGCTGCGATGCGGCGCCCATCAAGGTGGCGTTCGGCACCGAGGCGGGCTTTTTCGCCGCCGAGGGCATGCCCACGCTCGTGTGCGGGCCGGGCGACATGGAAGGGCAGGGGCACAAGGCGGACGAGTACATCACCCTCGCCGAGATGGCCGCCTGCGATGCGATGATGGACCGGCTCCTCGACACGCTCGGCTAGGAGCCCCGCACCCTCAAAAGCGGCGCGCCCTCCTGCCGGAGCCACGCCCCGGCATGTTCGAGAAAGGCGCCTTGGAGCCCAGGGCGATCCTCGCCCGCGCCCGTCAGAAGTCCGAGCCGCATCGCCCGTCCCCCTCCCGAGAGCGGCACGAAGCGAAGGGGCTTGCCATCCGGGGCCAGATCGCCCGGCGGGCGCATGTTGACGATGGCATAGCCGAAGCCGTTGGCGACGAGACCGCGCATGACGCCCATGTCCCGCGTGCGCTCCACGATGCGCGCGCGCAGCCCGGCCTCGGCGAAGAACGACAGGAAATAGTCCGCGCTGTGCGGCAGATCGAGCAGCACCATCGGATGCGGCGCCAGATCCGCGGCCGAAAGCGCGGCCTTCGCCGCCAGCGGATGCGCCGGTGAGAGAGCGACCAGCGGCGGCAGGTCCAGCATCGCATGAAAGGCGAGATCGCTCGGCAGATCGAGATCGTAGGTCAGCGCAAGATCGATCTCGGCCTGCCTCAGCAGACTGAACAGCCCGGCCTGATCGGCTTCGATCTGGCTGATGCGAACCGCGTCGTGCTTGGCGGCGAAGCTCTGCCGCAGGCCCGGCAGAACCACTTGCGCGAAGGTGCTCAGGCACCCGATGGCGAGCGGGCCGCGTATGCTGCCCGCAAGCTCTCCGGCCATGTCGCGCAGCGCACCGGCCTCGCTCAGGGTCTGGCGCGCCTGAATCAGCAGCGTGCGCCCCGCCGCCGTCGGCGTCAGCCCATGCGCATGGCGCCGCACGAAGAGCCGAACGCCGAGTTCCTCCTCGAGCTGCGCCACCCCCGCCGAAATCGACGGCGAGGACACATTCGCCCGCTGCGCCGCCGCCGCGATGCTGCCCGTATCGCCCACGGCGACGAAATATTCCAATTGTCTGAGCGTGTAGCGCAGGGGCATCGTCGGGCTCCGCACGGCAAGGGTGATGCGCGCGAGCATAGCAGGCGGTGCGGCGCGGGTCGCGGGCCAAAACGCGGCTGCGCACGGCAAGGCGATGGGCGCCACCGGGCGTTGACCCGGAATTTCAGCGCTCCGCGCCATTGATCCCTGCGCGCATCGGCCCATCCTTAGCGGCGCGGGAAGGGGAAGGGCGTAATGACAGGACTGACACCGACACGCGCGGCGGGGCTCGAGGCGATGCACGCCTTCGTGCCCGCCATGGGCCGGCGCTATGCGAACGGGCGCAATTACGATCGCGGGCCGGGGCAGCACAAGGCCGTGTCGCAACTCTCGCCCTATCTGCGCCGCCGCCTCGTGACCGAGGCCGAACTGGCCGCCGCCGCGCTTGAGGCGCATGGGCCGGAGAATGCCGAGAAATTCATTCAGGAAATCGTATGGCGCGGCTATTTCAAGGGCTGGCTGGAGCGGCGCCCGAGCGTCTGGCACGCCTACACCCGCGGTCTCGCCGAGGATCTGGCGGCGCTCGACAAGGACCGCCGCCTGCGCCGCGAGGTCGAGCGCGCCGAGGCCGGGCAGATCGGGCTCGATTGTTTCGACGCCTGGGCGCGGGAGCTGGTCGAGACGGGGTATCTGCACAATCACGCCCGCATGTGGTTCGCCTCGATCTGGATCTTCACGCTCGAATTGCCCTGGCGGCTCGGCGCGGATTTCTTCTATCGGCATCTGCTCGACGGCGACGCGGCGTCGAACACGCTGGGCTGGCGCTGGGTCGCGGGGCTGCACACGCGCGGCAAGCCCTATGCCGCCCGCGCCGACAACATCGCCACCTTCACCGGCGGGCGCTTCACCCCCCGGCGCGGCGATCTGGCCGAGGTCACCGACGGGCTGGAGGCGCAGGAGCCCGAGGGATTGCCGCCCGTTCAGCCGGTGCGCAGCCCGCGCGCGCCCGAGCCGGGCCGTCCGAGCCTTCTTCTCATCACCGACGAGGATTGCAGCCTCGAGGCGCATGAGCTTGGCCGCTTCGACATCATCGGCGCGGCGACCCTCGCGGGCAGTCATCTGCGCTCGCCCCTCCCCGTGGCCAAAGCGGTCGCCGGGTTCGAGGCGGGCGCGCTCGAGGATGCCGCCGCCCGCGCGGGATATGCGCCGACGCGGCTCGAGGCGCGCCACCCCGATGCGCTGGCCAGATGGGCGGCGGGAACGGGCGCCGCGCAGATCGTGACGCCCTTCATCACGCGTGGGCCGCTGCATGACTGGCTGACCGAGGTCGCGCCCTATCTCGAGGCCGAGGGCATCGCGCTCTGCGAGCTGCGCCGCGACTGGGACGAGGCAATCTGGCCGCATGCGACGGCGGGCTTTTTCAAGGTCAAGAAGCAGATCCCCCGCATCCTCGGCGACGTGGTGCCGGCATGAGCGGCATCGTGATCATCGGCGCGGGCATGGCGGGCCTCGCCTGTGCGGAGCGTCTTTCCGACGCGGGCCATGCCGCGACGATCTTCGACAAGGGGCGCGGGATCGGCGGGCGCATCGCCACGCGCCGGGCTGGCGATCTGCATTTCGATCATGGCGCGCAATTCGTGACCGCCGAGGGCGGCTCCTTCGGGCGGATGCTGGACCGGCTCGGCCGGGAGGGCGCGGCGCAGCCCTGGCAGGACGGCACGGGGCGCGGGCATATCGTGGGCGTGCCGGGCATGTCCGCCATCCCCAAGGCGCTCGGCGCCGGCCGCGATGTGCGTCAGGGCGCGCAGATCGCTTCGGTCACGCGGGAGGGCGGTGGCTGGCGCCTGCGCGGGGACGGGATCGACCACGCGGCGCGCCATGTCGTGCTGACCGTGCCCGCGCCGCAGGTGGCCGGGCTCATCGGTGCCGCGCATCCTCTGGTGGCCGAACTCGCGCAGGTGCGCTTCGCGCCCTGCCTCACATTGATGGCGGGGATCACCGGCCCCGCGCCCTTCGACCACCTTCGCGGCGAGGAGGGTGCGCCGCTCGCCTCCATCGCGCGCGGTGCAAGCAAGCCGCGCCGACCCGAGGCCGTGGCGGAGGCCTGGGTCGCGCAGGCCAGCCCGGCCTATAGCGCGGCGCATCTGGAGCTCGAGAAAGACGCGATCGCCCAAGAGATGCTGCCCCTCTTGCTCGAGGCGCTTGGCACGTCGCGCGGCGCCGTCGTGCATGCGGCGGCGCATCGCTGGCGCTATGCGCGGGTCACGGAGCCGCTCGGGGCGCCCTTCCTGCGGGCCGAGGACACCTCGCTCTATCTCGGCGGCGATTGGTGCCTCGGCGCGCGCGTCGAGGCGGCATGGCAGAGCGGGCGCGCCATCGCCGAGGATCTGCTGGAGCGGCTCGCGTGAGCGGGCGCGCAATGCTTGAGGGAGTGGCCCCATGACGATCGCCGCGCTTCTTCTGACCGCGCTCCTCTTCGGGGGCATGGTGCTTTACTCCTTCGGCTTCGCGGCCTTCGTCTTTTCCGCGCTGCCCTCGGAGCTGGCGGGCCGGACACTGCGCCGCGCCTTCCCGCATTTCTACCTCTTCGTGATCGGCGTGGCGGCTCTCGCGGCCCTCGTTCTCGTTCCCGTCGACAGGCTCTCGGCGGCGCTCATGGCCGGTGTCGCGCTCAGCACGGTGCCCGCCCGGCAGATCCTCATGCCCGCCATCAACCGCGCCACCGATACCGGCGCGACGGGGCGTTTCAAGGTGCTGCACGCACTGTCGGTCGCCCTGACGCTGGCGCATATCGCGCTCGCCGCGGCGGTGCTGATTCGCTTCGTCTGACGGCGCTTCGGGTATTCGCGGAAAGCTTTCTGCCGGGACTGCAGGCGCTCAGGACCGTCTCGCCCGATGCGCGCGCGGCCATCCTAGATGCGCTGACCCAACATGGCCTCGATCCCAAAAGCTACCCGCCAGCGCTGCCGCTTCTGACGGTGCGGGAGGCGCGCGAGCAGCTTGCGGCCTGACGCCGCCCGATTTCGAGCCTTTCAATGAAAAAGCCCCCGGCGCATCTCGCCGGGGGCTTTTTGCAACCTTGCCCGCGCCGCCCGAGCCGGGCGGCGCGGGGTCATGCTCAGAACGTGCTGTAGCCGCGCGGATCCTGGTCGATCCCGTTGGCCTTTTTGGCTGTGCCGTTCATCTTTGCCGGGGCCGCGTCGGGCATGAAGGCTGCGAGCTGCGAAAGCAGCTCTTCGGGCAGGGCCGAGAGATCGATCGACCCCGCAGAGCTGCCCCGGCGGACCGGCGCGAGCTCGAATTTCGAGATCATCTCGTTCATCTGGCGCGTCGAGGCCTCGATCTGAGTCGAGGCGGCGGCCAGCTCCTCGGCTTGCGAGGACACTTCGAGCCCGGTGCGCGACAGATCGCTCGCCGAGGCGCTGATCTGCTCGACGCCCTTCGATTGCTCCTGGCTGGCATCCGAGATCACGTCGACGCTTGCGGTGACGCTTTCCATCTCCTTGTGGATCTTGCGGAAGGAGGAGTCGGACGCGGCGCTGGCCTCGACGCCCCGGCTGACATTCTCGGCGGCGGTCTCGATCAGCTCCGACGTCTCCTTGGCGGCCTTGGCCGAGCGTCCGGCGAGGTTGCGCACCTCCTGGGCCACCACGGCGAAGCCGCGCCCGTGCTCGCCCGCGCGGGCGGCCTCGACGGCGGCGTTCAGCGCCAGAAGATTGGTCTGGAAGGCGATGTCGTCGATGGTCTTGATGATCTTGGCGATCGCTTCGGAGGACGTCTTGATCGCGTCCATCGCGGCGACCATGTCCTCGACCGTGCCGATGCCCTCGGAGGTGTAGGTCGAAGTGGTGCGCACCACGGCGCGCATGTCCTCGGTCTGACGCGTCGTCGCCTTCACCATCTGGTCGGTCTCCTCGATCGTCGCGGAAATCTCGTCCACCGCCGAGGATTGCGCCTGCGACGCCATCGAGAGCGCTTGCGCCGAGGCGTTGATCTGCGTGATCGTGCTCGAGACCTGCTCGACCTGCTCGCGCAGGTCGGTCACGGTGAGATTGAGCTCCTTCATGGCCGCAAGAAGCGCGTCGACGATGACGCGGTAGGCGCCCTTGAAGCGCGAGGTATCCACCTTTCGGTCCAGCTTGCCACGCGCGAGGTTGCGGGCGATCTCCTCGATCTCGGAGATCGTGTCCTTGAAGGCGCCGCGCGCATTCTCGATGGCCTCGTTGATGAAGCCGCGATCGCCCGAGAACTGCTGCACCTCGTGATCGAAATTGCCATCCGCGAAGGCCTGCATGCAGTCGATGACCACGCGCTTGGTGTTGATGTGCCCCTCGACCATCACGTTCACGCGTTCGGCCACGTCGCGATACTCGTCCTCGAGCGATTCAAGTGGCACGCGCGTGTGGATCATGCCCTCGTCGTGCAGCGTCGCCATCGTGCCCACGCCGTCGATCAGCGCCTCGATCTGGCGCTTGCCTTCGACGATCGCCGTGCGATCCTGCCATTCCACGACATAGGCGGTGATCTCGCGCGCGTCGCCGAGCTGGGGGGTCATCCGAAAGGCGAGGCTCTTCCCGCCGATCTGGAACTTGCCGTCATGCGGCCGCTTGAGATTGTCCATCAATCCGTGCTGAAACGCCGGTTTCTTGTGGAAAAAATCGATCGTTTTGTCCAGAACCTCGTCCGCCCGGAAATGGGGCAGGTCCTTGCGGATATCCGCCTCGATCAGCCTGAACATCTGGAACGCGGCCTCATTGACGAACCGGATGATCATGTCCGCATCCGCGATCATGATAGGGTTCGACAGGCCCGCCAGGGCGGAGAGGCCGTCTTTCGGCTGCCAGGTCGGGCTGGTTGCGGTGGCTTTTTCGGGTGTCTTGGTCATAGTCTGCTCTTCGATCTTTCTATGGTTCAGGGTGTCGACATGGATCCTCGCTTCGTCGGAAAGACATTGATGAAATGAAGATTTGCAGGCGGCCGATGGCAGAGCGCACTCGTTTGCTGCCCGCTTCGCTCAATGCGTATTAATAGCGCAATGGTTGCAAGGGGCGTGCCGCATACAGCTCGCGTCGAACAATTTTCGTAACTGTCTGGAATGGGGCGCAATTAAGAGATGCGCGGGGCCCGCTGCGATGGCAGCACGGGCGGCCCGCGAGGCGGGCCGCCGGAAAGCTCGAAAAATCAGAGCGCGGCGCGGACCGCGTCGCGCAGCTCGGCATGGAGGATCCAGTTTCCGGCCTCAGCGCCCTCCTCGGGCGCCGCGCCATGCACCGCGACCAGCTTGGCCCCGTCGGCGCCGGTGAGCGTGCCGAGGGAATCCGCGCCCGACGCGAGATAGGCCGCCATGGCCGCGCCCGCGCTCGCCAGCGAGCGGCGCGCCGAGGCGTGGGACTTGTAGCCGCTCGCCCGCGCCATGCGGGCTTCGGTCAGGCCTTCGGTGCCCGCAAGCATCAGCGCCGTCAGCATCGCGCGCTGCGGGGCGGTCAGGCCGATTTGGCTGAGCGCCTCGGCGAATTCCTCGGCGCTAGGGATGGCGATGCCCGTGGGCGCATCCACGCGGCGCGCGCCCGCGCGTTCGCTCTCGCGCGCGTCGATGGCCTCGTGAAGCGCGGCGATGGCCGCTTCCTCGGTGGCGCCGCTGGCCTCGGCGATGACGCCGCGCGCGCTCGAAGGCGCCTTGGGAAAGGCGCGGGCCACATAGCTGCCCTGCATGAGGCCCGATTTGATCTGGTAGCGCCCGTGCTCGCCGCGGGTGATCTGCGCGCGGGGCGCGCGCGGCTCGGTGCCAGGCTTCTTTTTGGGTGCGGCGTCCTTGAACGCCGAGCGCTTGGTCTCGAGCGGGAAGGCGGGGATGGAGGGTGTCATCGGGGTATCTCCGTGAAGGATCGGATGGCCCCGGCAAGGCCCGCGATCCGGTCGGTGGCGGGCAGGGGTGCGCCGTCTGGCGCGAGCGAGGGGCGCGGCGCGGTGCCGTGCCCCGAAACGGGAACGGGCGCCCCGAAGGACGCCCGCCGAAGTCAGATCAGGCGAGGGCGATATTCGTCGCGCTCTCGCGGCCATCGCGGCCCGCTTCGACGTCGAAGGTGACCTTCTGATCGTCAGCGACGCTGGTCATGCCGGCGCGCTCGAGGGCGGAGATGTGCAAGAACACGTCCTTGCCGCCCGACTCGGGTGCGATGAAGCCGAAACCCTTGGTTGCGTTGAACCATTTCACGGTGCCATTGGCCATGTGTGTCTTCCTTGTATGGTCGCTGCCCACGACATGCGGCAGCCCGGCTTCTCACGACAGTGTCGAGCGCTGTGAGCCGGTGACGGAAAACAGAGTATCGAATGGAGGTCAGTAGCCAGATTGATATGGGGCCTCGCGCCCCGAGTTACAAGGCTTGTGCCTCGGACGGGCAGATATGGCGCCTGTCCCGCGCGATTTGTGCGCTCGCGCCGATCATGCTACCTGCCGTTTCCGCAGGCCTATCCCGCGCCTGCGCCCGCCGCCACAGCTTCGGACCGAGACCCCGCCTATGCGATATGACACCTCCAGCATCGACGCCGCCGCGCGCCTTTCGGTCGCCCCGATGATGGACTGGACCGACCGTCACTGCCGGCATCTGCACCGTCTGCTGAGCCGGCGGGTGCTGCTCTACACCGAGATGGTGACCGCGCCCGCGCTGGTGCGGGGCGGGGCGGTGCATCTGCTGGAGCATGGCGAGGGCGAGCATCCGGTGGCTCTTCAGCTCGGCGGCTCGGATCCGGCGGAGCTGGCAGACGCGGCACAACTGGGCGCCGAGGCGGGGTATGACGAGATCAACCTCAATGTTGGCTGTCCCAGCGACCGGGTGCAGTCGGGCACGTTCGGTGCGGTTCTGATGAAATCGCCCGCGCTGGTGGCCGAATGCTGCGCGGCGATGCGCGGCGCCACGTCCCTGCCGGTGACAGTCAAATGCCGCATCGGCGTGGACGATCAGGACCCGCGCGCCGTTTTGCCCGATTTCATCGCGCGCGTGGCCGAAGCGGGCGTGACCCGCCTTGCGATCCATGCGCGCATGGCCTGGCTCGAGGGGCTGAGCCCCAAGGAAAACCGCGATATCCCGCCGCTCGATTACGCGCTGGTGCATGAGATGAAGGCTCGGTTTCCCGCGCTGCACCTTTCGGTCAATGGCGGCGTCGGCAGTCTCGATGCCGCGCTCGCGCATCTTGCCAAGGGCATGGACGGGGTGATGATCGGCCGCGCGGCCTATCACGCGCCCGCGGAGATCCTCTGCCGGGCCGACCGGCTGGTCTATGGCGAGGACGGGCCGGACAGCACGCCCGAGGCGGCGGCCCGCGCCATGATGGACTATGCCGAGACGCATCTGGCGGCGGACGGGCGGCTCGGGCAGGTGACGCGGCACATGCTCGGCCTTTTCGCGGGCCGGCCCGGCGCGCGCGTCTGGCGGCGGACGCTCTCGGAGGGCGCGCATCTGCCCGGCGCGGGGCCGGAGCTGATCGAGGCGGCGCTTGCGGAGGTCGTCGCGGCGGGCGCGGCGGCTGAAAGCGATTGCGCACCCGCGCCAAACCCGGTCTAACGCTCAGCGCGCATTCAGCCGTGACCGGGTGCCCTTGAGCCTCGGCGCGGCGATCTCATCCTGCGCGCCGCGAAGGAGCCCGTCATGCCCGACCTCACCCTCCTGCTGGCCATGACGGCGCTGCTGCTGGTCATCGGCGCCTTCGCCGGTGTGCTCGCGGGGCTTCTGGGGGTCGGGGGCGGCATCATTCTCGTTCCGGCCTTCTTCTATGCCTTCACGGTGCTCGGCTATGGCGGCCCGCAGCTGATGCAAGTGTGCCTCGCGACCTCGCTTGCGACCATCATCGTAACGTCACTGCGTTCGGTTCTCGCGCATCACCGAAAAGGCGCGGTCGATTGGGAGATCCTGCGCACCTGGGCGCCGGGGATCGGCATCGGTGCGGTTCTCGGCGTGATCGTTGCGGCCGGTCTGCGCTCGAGCACGCTTCAGGGCATCTTCGGCGGTCTCGCTTTCGTCGTCGGCATCTACATGACCTTCGGGCGCGCGCATTGGCGGCTGGGCGCAGCCATGCCGGGCGGGATCCTGCGCGCGGTCATGTCGCCGGTCGTCGGGTTCCTGTCGGTGCTGATGGGGATCGGCGGGGGCAGCTTCGGCGTGCCGCTGATGAGCCTTCACGCAGTGCCGATCCACCGCGCCGTCGCCACAGCCGCGGGCTTCGGCGCAGCCATCGCGGTGCCGTCCGTCATCGGCTTTCTGATGGTCGATATCGCGCCCGAGGGGCGTCCGCCCTTCACGCTGGGCGCCGTCAACGGGCCGGCCTTCCTGATCGTGATCGCCATGACGCTGGTGACCGCGCCGCTGGGCGCGGCGCTCGCCCATGCGATGGACCCGAAGCCGCTCAAGCGGGTCTTCGGCGTCTTCCTCACCCTGATCGCGCTCAACATGCTGCGCAAGGCGGTGGGATGGTGAGCGAGGCGCGCAGTTCTCTGGCCACAAAGGGCTGGGCCCGGTTCGAGGTGGATGCGGGTCTCGCGCGCTGGGCCGAGGCCGCGAAGGCGGCGGCGCTGGCGCGCATGGCCGAGCCTGCGCATCGCGCGGAGTGGCTTCAATGCGAGGGCACATGGTTCGTCGGGGTGGACACGCTGCCCAACGATGCGCGCGGGGCGGTCCAAGGCTCCGGTCCGCTCACCGGGCCGGGCTACGATCTGGCCCGTGCGCTCTATGGCGAGTTGCCGCTGCACGCCGGTCAGGTGTCGGTCACGTGGCCCGGCTATCCGCGCCCCCGCAAGGACGAGGACGAAGCCGCCTTCGGCTACAGGCTGCGCCGCGATGCGGCCCATGTGGACGGGCTTTTGCCGGTCGGCCCGTCGCGCGCGCGGATGCTGAAGGAGCGTCACGCCTATATCCTCGGCCTGCCGCTGACCGAGGCGGATCCGGAGGCCAGCCCGCTGACGGTCTGGGAGGGCAGTCACGAGGTCATGCGCGCGGCCTTCACCGAGGCGCTCGCGGGGATCGCGCCCGAGGACTGGGGCGAGGTGGACCTGACGGATTGCTACAAGGCCGCGCGCCGCGCGGTGTTCGAGACCTGCCCGCGCGTCGCGCTTCCGGCGCGCCCCGGCGAGGCGACGCTGGTGCACCGCCTCGCGCTGCACGGCGTGGCGCCTTGGCAGGAGGGTGCGGACGCGCCGCCCGAGGGCCGCATGATCGCCTATTTCCGCCCGGAATTTCCCGGCGTGGACGCCTCCTGGCTGAAGGCACCCTAGGCGCAGCGCCGCCGCCGCGCATGTCGGCCTGCGCGGCATCGCTTGCCCCCGCCGCGCGCTCTGCCTAGATTTGCGGCAGTGCAATCAGATCAGGATGATGGTTTTGACGACTTTCAAGCAGCCCGCCGCCCGCATCGCCCGCCATATCGCGCCTCGTATCGCCTTGGGCGCGGCCCTGACATTCGCGGGCGCCGCCGCATCCGCGCAGACCGGCCTCATGCTGCCGCTCGAGCTTGGCCCCGATGGCGAGGTGAACTCCGTCGCCTATACCTGCGACGACGGCACGAAACTCAAGGTGCAATACGTCAATGCGGGGCGGAATGCCTTGGCGCTGATCCCGCTCAAGGGCGAGACGGTGGTCTTCGCGGGCGTCGTCTCGGGGTCGGGCGCGCGCTACGTCTCAGGCGCGAATGTCTGGTGGAGCAAGGGCGACGGCGCCGAGCTGACCGACGAGACAGGCGATGCCCAGCCGGTGAGCTGCACGTCCGGGGCCGAGTGAGCGCGGCGGGCGCGCCCGAGCGCCGCGCAGTCTAGACGTCGCGCCCCAGCCGGGCGGCGCGGCCGCCCCGGCGCTTGCGCAGAAGGCCGGCGCGGCCCGGCAACTCGGCCATGATGCCGGCGCGCTCGTCGTTCGTCATCTTGGACCAGCGCGTGATCTCGTCGATGCTGCGCAGGCAGCCCGTGCAGATGCGCGCCTCGGGATGCACCACGCAGACGCGGATGCACGGCGAGTCGATCTCGGCGCGCGTCCAGACCGGCGGCGTTCCCGCGGGATCGGTTCCGTCCATCATCGTGCTGCCCTCAAATGCCCCAGCCGGTCCAAAACTCCTTGCAGGATATAGGAGGCCGCGACGTGGTCGATCACCTCTGCGCGACGTTTGCGTGACGTATCCGCCTCAAGAAGCGCTCTTTCGGCGGCCACGGTGGACAAACGCTCGTCCCAGAAGCCGATCGGGAGTGCCTCGAGCGCGGGCAGTTTCGCGAGATTGCGCGCGAAGGCGCGGGTCGATTGGCAGCGCGGCCCCTCGGTTCCGTCCATGTTGCGCGGCAGGCCCAGCACCAGACCGCCGATGCCGCGCGCCGCGATGAGCTCGACCAGCCGCGCGGCGTCGAGGCCGAACTTGCGCCGCCGCACCGTCTCGAGCGGGCTCGCCACCGACCAGAGCGCGTCCGAGACCGCGACGCCGATCGTCTTCTCGCCCAGATCGAGCCCCATCAGCCCGCGCATCGGGGGCAGTGCGGCGGCGAAATCGGTGATCTCGTCGTGGATCATTCGGACTGACCGCCCACGGGCCTCGGGCCGATGCCCGCGCGCTCGGCGGCGGTGTCGAGCATCGCCTGCGCCTCGGGACGCTCGGCGAAGGTGCTGCGCGCTTCGCTCAGGATCGCCTCGGCGCGCTCTGTCTCGCCCAGAACGCCCAGCGCCACGATGAGCCGCGCCCAATCCTCGGGCGGGCCACCCTCTTCGGAGAGCCGACCCAGAAGATTGTCGACCATGCCGCGGATGAAGGTCTGGCGGTCCTCGTCGCTCATCTGCGCGGCGGCTTCCATATCCTCGGCGGTCGGTCCGGCGGGGCGCGCATCGGGCAGGGTGTAGTTGATCCCGGCGCGCCCCGCCGCATCCTCGATCCGCGCGCGCAGTGGCGCGACCCAGGGCGCGTCGGGCGCGCTGTCCGCGAGAAGCGCCTCCCAGGTGCGGAAGGCGGCATCGGGCCGATCCACCTGCGTGAAATAGACGCCGAGGTAATAGCGCGCCTCCGGTTGACCGGGGTCGAGCGCGAGCGCGGCGCGCAGGCTTTGTTCTGCCTCTGCCGAAACATAGCCGCCCGCCTGCGTGATCATCAGATCGGCGAGAAAGGCGTGATCGGCGGCGCTTGCGTCCTCGCCCTTGGCCGCGATCAGCCGCTCCTGCGCGTCGCGCGCGGCGGCGGTCCTGCCGAGGCTCGCCTCGTTGCGCGCCAGAAGCGCGAGACCGCGCACATCGCCCGGGCGCTTCTCCACCGCCGCGCGAAGCTGCGTCATGAGCTGCGCGAAATCCTCGGGCGGGGTCACTTCCTGCTCGGGCCGCCCGAATTCTTCCACCGCCTCGGCCTGGCTGAGGCGGGCGGCGCGGGCGGCGTCCGAAGCGGCCAGACGCTCGCTGCGCGGCAGATCGCGGTAGCCCGGCGCGCCGAGCTGCTGATAGCCCAGAAGAGTGCCGCCGCTCACCACCAGAACGAGGATGCCGGCCATGATGCGCCCCGCGCCGCGCGGCTGGCCGCCATCGGCGCCATGGGCGCGGATCTGCGCGTCGGCGGCGAGGATGCGGCGCGAGACCTCGGCGCGCAGACGGCCGGCCTCGGCCTCGGTGATGACGCCGCGCGCCAGATCCTTGTCGACGCCCGCAAGCTGCACGCGGTAGATCTCGAGATCGTAAGCGGCAGGCGGCGCCGCGCTGGCGCGTCCCCGCAGAAGCGCGGCCGCGATCAGCCCGCTTGTGCCCAGCGCGAGGGCGATGGCGACGATCCAGAACGTCATGGCGGCTCTCCTCGGTAGTCCCCCGTCACATAGCCTCGCCGCGCGCCCGGCGAAAGGGGCGATGGGCGCGGGGCAGGGCGCGTTTGGTCGCATCGCGCCGCGCTCGGCCCCATTGTCGCAAACCGAACTGCGGGCGCCGCACCGTGTATGTTGAAACCCGCGCGGGCGGGGCATATCCTGCCCCATCCCGCGAGATCCCCGCGAATCCATCACCAGAGTGAGACCGCGCATGAAACGCTACTCAGCCTTTGCCGTCGCCCGCGAGGCGCTTCGCAACCACACAGGATGGGAGCGCGCCTGGGCCTCGCCCGAGCCGAAGAAGAAATACGATGTCATCATCGTCGGCGCGGGCGGGCACGGGCTGGCCACGGCCTATTACCTCGGCAAGAATTTCGGCATCACCAATGTGGCGGTTCTGGAAAAAGGCTGGCTCGGGGGCGGGAACACGGGCCGCAACACGACCATTATCCGCTCGAACTATCTGCAGGATCCCTCGGCGGCGATCTACGAGAAATCCCGCTCGCTCTACGAGACGATGAGCCAGGATCTGAACTACAACGTGATGTTCAGCCCGCGCGGCTGCATGATGCTCGCCCAGACGCAGCACGAGGTGCGCGGCTACGAGCGCACGGCGCACGCCAACGCGCTGCAAGGGGTCAAGACGGAATTCATCGGCCCCAAGCGCGTCAAGGAACTGGTGCCGATCATCAATATCGACGGCCCGCGCTACCCGGTTCTGGGCGCGCTCTGGCAGGCCCGCGCAGGCACGGCGCGGCACGACGCGGTCGCCTGGGGCTATGCGCGCGCCTGCTCGGACATGGGCATGCACATCATCCAGAAGTGCGAAGTCACGGGCATCCGGCAAGAGAACGGCAAGGTCACGGGCGTCGAGACGACGCGCGGCGCCATCGGCTGCGACAAGCTCGGCCTCGTGGTCGCGGGCCATTCGGGACACCTGGCCGACATGGCCGGCTTCCGCCTGCCGATCGAGAGCGTCGCGCTTCAGGCGCTCGTCTCCGAGCCGATCAAGCCCTGCATGGACGTGGTCGTCATGGCCAACACGGTTCATGGCTACATGAGCCAGTCCGACAAGGGCGAGATGGTGATCGGCGGCGGCACTGACGGCTATAACAATTACACCCAGCGCGGCGCCTTCCATCATATCGAAGAGACGGTGCGCGCCCTCGTCGAGACCTTCCCGATGATCGCGCGGCTCAAGATGCTGCGCCAATGGGGCGGTATCGTGGACGTGACCGGCGACCGCTCGCCGATCCTTTCCAAGACGCCGGTGGACGGCATTTTCGTCAATTGCGGCTGGGGCACCGGCGGCTTCAAGGCGATCCCCGGCTCGGGCTGGGGCTTTGCCGAGCTGATGGCCAAGGGCCACTCGCCGCTGACGGATGCGTTCGGATTGAACCGCTTCCACGAGGGCCGCTTCATCGACGAGAGCGTCGCGGCCGGGGTGGCGCATTGATGGCCTGCCCGCTGCTTCATTCAATTTCCGGAGACATGACATGCTGATCCTGACCTGCCCCTACTGCGGCGTGACCGGCGAGGAAACCGAATTTCACGGCGGCGGCGAGGCGCATCTCAAGCGCTTCGGCCCCGGTTCCAGCGATGAGGAGTTTCACGACTACCTCTTCTCCAAGGTGAACCCCAAGGGCGTCCATCTCGAGCGCTGGCGGCACAACAACGGCTGCGGCAAGTGGTTTCACGCGGCGCGCGATACCGTGACGCTCGAGGTCTACGGCACCTATTCGGCCCAGACGAGCGAGCCGCCGCAGGAGATCAAGGACGCGATCACCGCCAAGCGGCCCGGCTGGTCCTGGAGGGAATTCGCATGAACTTTCACCTTATCGAAGACACTCGCTCCACGGCAGCGACACGCGCGGAGGCACGGGCATGAGCACACGTCTGGCAAATGGCGGCCGCCTTCTCGACAAGGGCCGCCGCATGGATTTCACCTTCAACGGCAAGCGGCTCAAGGGCTTTGCCGGTGACACGCTCGCCTCGGCGCTTCTGGCCAACGACCAGATGCTGATCGGGCGCTCGTTCAAGTACCACCGCCCGCGCGGCGTCGTGGCGTCCGGCGCCGAAGAGCCGAACGGCCTTGTCGGCATGGGCGAGGGCGCGCGCTTCGAGCCGAACCAGCGCGTGACCACGACCGAGCTTTTCGATGGGCTGACCGCGACCTCCCAGAATCACTGGCCGAGCCTCGATTTCGATATCGGCGCGATCAACTCCAAGCTGGCGCGCTTCCTGCCTGCGGGCTTCTACTACAAGATGTTCATCCATCCGCGCCCCTTCTGGAAGCATATCTACGAGCCGATCATCCGCAAATCCGCGGGTCTCGGCGCGGCGCCCGGCGAGCGCGACAACGACACCTACGAGCATTTCTACGCCTTCTGCGATGTGCTGGTCATCGGCGGCGGCATCGCGGGCCTTCTGGCCGCGCGCGCGGCGGCGGCGACGGGCGCCAAGGTTCTGGTGCTCGAGCAGACGGCCCATTGGGGCGGGCGTGCGCCGGTCGATGGCGGCACCGTGGATGGCAAGCCGGTGGCCGAATACATCGACAGACTCGTTGCCGAGCTTTCTGCGATGGACAACGTCACCTTGCGCAACCGCACGATGGGGGCGGGCGTCTATGACCATGGCTATGCGCTGGGCTACGAGCGCGTCACCGATCACGATCCCAAGGCGGCCGGTCCGCGCCACCGCCTCTGGCGCATCCGCGCCGCGCAAATCGTCACCGCGACGGGTGCGATCGAACGCCCGCTGAGCTTTGCGGGCAACGACATTCCCGGCGTCATGCTGGCCTCGGCGGTGCGCGACTACGTGGTCGATTACGGCGTCTCGGTCGGCGATCGCACCGTGGTCGTGACAAACAACGACGATGCCTATCGCACCGCGATTACGCTCAAGGAACACGGCCTCGACGTGCCGGTGATCCTCGATGCGCGCGTGCTGGGGCAGGACAGCGATCTCATGGCGCGCGCGAAATCCATGGGCATCCGCGTGCTGCTGGGCCACGCCATCGCATCGGTCAAGGGCGGCAAGCGCGTGACAGGTGTCGGCATCTGCTCGCAGGCCGGCGAGGGCGCCGAGCTGGAAGAGATCGCCTGCGACGCGGTCGCCATGTCGGGCGGCTGGTCGCCGGTGGTCCACCTTTGGTCCCATTGCGGCGGCAAGCTGATCTGGGACGAGGCGCAGGCCGCCTTCCGCCCCGATCCCGAGAAGGCACCCACCGGCGCGAAGGGCGAGGCGTTCGTCGTGCCCGCGGGCGCGGCCAACGGCCATTTGGGTCTGGCGGGGATCGTGGGCGACGCGGCCGAGGCGGGCGCCAAGGCCGCTGCTGCGGCGGGCCACAAGGCGAAGGGCGCCGCCTTCGCGGCGCCGAGCGCCGAGTCCGAGGACGAGGCGCCGATGGCCCCCGTCTGGATGATGCCGCAGGGCGCCGGGATCAAGAAGCGCCAGAAGGCATGGCTCGACTATCAGAACGACGTCAAGGTGTCGGACGTGCAGCTCGCCGCGCAGGAAGGCTTCGAGAGCGTGGAGCATGCCAAGCGCTACACGACGCTCGGCATGGCGACCGATCAGGGCAAGCTGAGCAATATCAACGGTCTGGCCATCCTGTCGGACGCGCTGGGCCAGCCCATCCCGACCACGGGCACGACGACCTTCCGCCCGCCCTACACGCCCATCTCGATGGCCTCCATCGCGGGCGAGGCGCGCGACGAGCGGTTCCAGCCCATTCGCCGCACGCCGCTTTATGACTGGCATGTGGAAAATGGCGCCTATTTCGAGCCGGTCGGCCAGTGGCGCCGCCCCTATACCTACCAGAAACCGGGCGAGAGCATCGAGGAGGCGGTGAGCCGCGAGGTCAAGGCGACGCGCGCCAGCCTCGGCATGCTGGATGCCTCGACGCTGGGCAAGCTCTTGGTGAAAGGCCCCGATGCGGGCAAGTTCCTCGACATGCTCTACACGAACATGATGAGCACGCTGAAACCGGGCCGCTGCCGCTATGGCCTGATGTGCAACGAGAACGGCTTTCTCATGGATGACGGCGTCGTGGCGCGCATCGACGAGGACACGTTCCTGTGCCACACGACCACCGGCGGCGCCGAAGCGATCCACGGGCATATGGAGGAATGGCTCCAGACCGAATGGTGGGACTGGAACGTCTATGTCGCCAACCTGACCGAGCAATACGCCCAGATCGCCGTCGTCGGCCCCAAGGCGCGCGAAACCCTCGCCAAGCTGACCGCCGACGATATCGGCGCCGAGGCGCTGCCCTTCATGGCGTGGGCCGACATCACGCTGGCGGGGATCGCGGCGCGGGCCTATCGCATCTCCTTCTCGGGCGAGCTGAGCTACGAGATCGCCGTCAAGGCATCCGAGGGCCGCGCGCTCTGGGATGCGCTGCTTGCGGCGGGGCAACCCGCGAACATCACGCCCTACGGCACCGAGGCGCTGCATATCATGCGCGCCGAGAAGGGCTTCATCATGATCGGGGACGAAACCGACGGCACCGTCATCCCGCAGGACCTCGGCCTCGACTGGGCGATCTCCAAGAAGAAGGACGACTATCTGGGCAAGCGGGCGCAAGCGCGCAGCCACATGACCGATCCCAAACGCTGGAAGCTCGTCGGGCTCGAGACGGTGGACGGAAAGGTTCTGCCCGACGGTGCCTATGCGACCGCCGAAGGCACCAACGCCAACGGCCAGCGCGAGACGCAAGGGCGGGTCACCTCGACCTATCACTCGCCCACGCTCGACCGGGGCATCGCCATGGGCCTCGTGCTGAACGGGCCGGACCGGATGGGCGAAGTGCTCGAATTCCCGCGCGTCGACGGAACGGTGATGCGGGCCAAGATCGTCGATCCGGTCTTCTTTGACCGCGAAGGGGAGAAGCAGAATGTCTAAAACAGTCAGCGCCTTGAACGGCGCAAGCGCAGAGGGCTTCGTCTCGGTCCGCGACATGGGCCTTCAAGGCATGATCACCCTGCGCGGGGATCTCGGCGCGGCCAAGCTGAAGAAGGCGGTCAAATCCGCGACCGGCGGCGACATGCCCACCCAGGGCCATATCGCGCTGAGCGACAAGGGCGGCGCCGCGTGGATGTCGCCCGACGAGGTGCTGATCCTCGTGCCCTATGCCGAGGTCGCGGACACGCTCGCCGGGATCGGGAAGGCGATGGGCAAGGACCATCATCTGGCGGTCGACGTCTCTGATGCGCGCTGCCTCTTCGCCATCACCGGCGAGGATTCGCTGGTGCGCGAGGCATTGGCCAAGCTGATGCCGGTGGACCTTGCGCCGGACGCGTTCGCGCCGGGCCGCTTCCGCCGCTCGCGCATGGCGCAGGTGCCCGCCGCGATGTGGATCGCGGCGCCCGGAGAGGGCCGCGTGATCTGCTTCCGCTCGGTCGCGCAATATGTGTTCGACGTGCTGAAAGGTGCATCTGCGCCCGGCAGCGAAGTGCGCTACATCGCCCGCTGAGCGATCCCGCCCCGGCCCCGCGCGCTGCGCGCCGGGCCGGGGCTGAGCGCCCGGAACCGCCCGCGCGCCCTTGACGTTCTCCCCCCGAGGCTACCATGTAGCTGACATTGATTTTCCACTTGCAAGGGGGCCGACCCATGACGTTCCAACTTCCCGACCTTCCCTATTCCCACGACGCGCTGGCCGATAACGGCATGAGCCGCGAGACGCTGGAATATCACCACGATATCCACCACAAGGCCTATGTCGACAACGGCAACAAGGCGATCTCGGGCACCGAGTGGGAGGGCAAGACCCTCGAGGAGATCATAAAGGGCACCTACGACAAGAACGCCGTGGCGCAGTCCGGCATCTTCAACAACATCAGCCAGCTGTGGAACCACAACCAGTTCTGGGAAATGATGAGCCCCGGCGAGAGCAAGATGCCCTCCGAGCTCGAGAGCGCGCTCAAGGACAGCTTCGGCAGCGTCGACGATTTCAAGAAGGAATTCGCCGCCGCCGGTGCCGGCCAGTTCGGTTCGGGCTGGGCGTGGCTCGTCAAGGACACGGATGGCGGCCTCAAGGTCACCAAGACCGAGAACGGTGTGAACCCCGTCTGCTTCGGCCAGACCGCGCTTCTGGGCTGCGACGTGTGGGAGCATTCCTACTACATCGACTTCCGCAACAAGCGCCCCGCCTATCTCGACAACTTCCTGAACAAGCTGGTCAATTGGGAGAATGTCGCGAGCCGCATGTAAGCGCCGCGCCAGTTTTGCCGTTCAGCAGCCCCCGGCGGATCGCCCGCCGGGGGCTTTTTCGTGCCGAATTGCGCCGATTTTCCGGGCCGCCGGAACCCAGCCGCACGGGCCGCCGTTTTCTCCCCAGATTTCAACGCGAAAAGGAGGACATCATGGCCGAGCGTCACCGCTCCAAGGATGGGCACCGCGAGACCAAGGAGATCATCGGCGAGGCTGCCGATATCGATCAGAAGGGCCGTGCGAGCGGCGATCTGGAGCGCCGCGTCGCCACCCGTGACGAGGAGAAGCGCGCCCAGGAGAAGCCCGCCGGCGCCACCCGCGTCACCGGGCAGGACAAGCGCGAGACGGGCCATGCGCCCGAGGAGGACGTGTAGATGACCGAACTCAAGACCGGCACATGGGTCCTGATCTGCGACGGCGAAAAGGCCCTTTTCCTGCGCAATGACGGCGATGCGGAGGCGCCCGATCTCAATGTCGTGCGCATCGACGAGCAGGACAATCCCAAGGATATCGACCAATCCGCCAACCGGCCCGGCCGCATGAAGGATGACGGCGTGGGGCATCGCTCGGCCTTCGACGATACCGACTGGCACGAGCTCGCCAAGGAACGCTTCGCTTCGGACCTCGCGGACCGCCTCTACAAGATGGCGCACAAGGGGCGGTTCGAGCGGCTGGTGATCGTGGCCGCCGCGAAGACGCTCGGCGCGCTCCGCGACGAGCTTCACCAGGAAGTCACGCAGAAGGTGATCGCCGAGATCGACAAGGATCTGACGAACCATCCGCTCGACAAGGTCGAGACGATGCTGCGCAAGGAACTGGCCGAAAGCTGATCCTTGATGCCCGGACGCCCCGTGAGGCGTCCGGGCTTATTTCGTGTGGCCTCTTTCCAACCTGCATGCCGGGGGCTAAGGACGACCGGACGGCGCGGGCAGGGAGACGGGGTTCATGCGGGACGAGACCAAGGGCGTTCTTGCCATGATCGCCGCATGTTCGGTCTGGGGCCTCTCCGGCATCTATTACAAGGCGCTCGATCATGTGCCGCCGCTAGAGGTGCTGTGCCACCGCACGCTCTGGGGCTTCGTCTTCTTTCTCGTGGTTCTGGGCATCCAAGGCCGGTTGCGCGCCGTGCCTCGGACCATCGACACCCCGCGCAAATTCGCGATCGTGCTGACCGCGACGCTGATGATCTCGCTCAACTGGTTCGTCTTCATCAGCTCGATTCATTTCGGCCACGCGACTGAAGCCTCGATGGGCTATTACATCTTTCCGCTCACCGCCGTTCTGGCCGGGGCGATCTTCTACAAGGAAAAGCTGAACCGGCCGCAGATGATCTCGGTCGGTCTCGCGGCCATCGCGGTCATCATCCTGTCGGCAGGCTTGCAGGTGGCGCCATGGGTGGCGCTCATTCTCGCCTTTTCCTTTGCGGTCTACGGTGTGGTGAAGAAGAGCCTCGATACCGGTCCGGTCGTGTCTGTCACGGTCGAGGTGGCGATCCTGTCGCCCTTCGCGCTCGCGTGGCTGGTCGTGATCCATTCGGGCGGCACCGGGCATTTCGGGGCCGATGCGGTGACGACGATCATGCTGATGGTGGCGGGGGTCATCACGGCGATCCCGCTCATTCTCTTTTCCTACGCCACGCGGCGCGTGTCGCTCGCCACGATCGGGCTCGTTCAGTATCTCAATCCGACCCTGCAGTTTCTGGTGGCGACGCTCGTCTTCCGCGAGCTCTTCACGCTATGGCATGCGATCGCTTTCGCGCTGATCTGGACCGCGCTGGCGATCTACACCGCCTCGTCGCTGCGCAGGGGCAGGGCGCTGCGCAAGGCGGCGAGGGCGGCGGGCACATCGGGCACGACCTGATAGCCGTCCGCAAGGTCCGCGCCCGCGAAGCCTTCGGCCACGACATGCTCGAGAAGCGCCACCAGCGGCCGCCAGTAGCCTTCGACATCGACGAGCACGACGGGCTTTTCATGAAGGCCAAGCTGGCGCCAGGTCAGCACCTCGAACACCTCGTCGAGCGAGCCGCCCCCGCCGGGCAGAAGCACGATCGCATCGGAATTCATGAACATCACCTTCTTGCGCTCGTGCATCGTCTCGGTCACGACGCGGCTGCCCGCCATACCGGGCGCGGCCTCGCGGCCCACCAGATGCTGCGGGATGACGCCCAGAAGCGCGCCGCCCGCGCCCTCGGCCGCCCGTGCGCAGCGCCCCATGAGCCCGACATCCCCCGCGCCGTAGACGAGCCTCCATCCCTCGCCCGCGATGCCCGCGCCCATCGCCTCGGCCGCGGCGGCATAGGACGGGCGCGCGCCCTCGCGTGCGCCGCAAAAGACACAGATGGACGGGCGGGTCATGGCGAGCGATCCTTTCGCGCAGGAGTGTTTTGACGCAACTATGCCATCTCGCTAGGCTGGAGCAACCCGCGCGGGACGGTGCGGGACGATACGAAAAGGCGCGTTTGGAAGGGGCCTCGGACATGAGCATCGGTGCAAGCACACGCCCCGGCGTCCTCATCGGCGTCGGCGCGGCCGTCCTCGTCGGGGCGCTCGCCACGCTTTACGCAGCGGGTGCGTTCGGCCCGGCGAAGGACCAGGCGGACGCCGCCGCCTCCGACATGCCCGAACAAACCGCGGCCATCGCGCCCGAGGCCGAGGCGCCCGCCACTGCGGAGTTGGAGGCCGAGGTGCCCGCTGAAATCGCCTCGCCGGAGGCCGCGCCCTCCGCTGAGGCCGCCCCCGCGCCGCCGCCGGCCCCCCGCATCGACGTCTTCCGCCTCGAGCCGGATGGCACCGCGCTGATCGCCGGACGCGCGGCGGCGGGCTGGCAGGTGACGCTTCTGCTCGACGGCGAAGCGATCGCCAGCGTCGCGCCCTCGGGTGACGGGGCCTTCGCCGAATTCGCCGAGATCGCGCCGAGCGACGCGCCGCGCGTGCTGACGCTGCGCATGAGCGGTCCAGAGGGCGAGGGCGACATCGCGGGCGCGGGCGAGATCCTCATCGCGCCGTCGCCGCGCCAAGTGGCCGAGGCCGAGGCCGAGCCGGAAGCCGAAGAAGAAGCCGCGCCGGAAGCCGAAGCGGAGACCCAGCCCGCCCCTGAGATCGCGCTGAGCAGCGATGGGCTGGCTGCAACGGAAGCCGCCGCGCCGCCCCTCTCCGACGAGGATCGCAGCGCGCCCGCTCTGGCCGCGCTCTCGCAGGACGCGGCCTTGCCCGCAGGCACCGGGGACGCGCCAGAGGGCGCCGCCGCTCCCGAAACGGGCGCCGCGCCCGCCGCCGCGAGCCCCGCCGTTCTGATGAGCGATGCGGAAGGGGTGCGCGTGATCCAGGCGCCCGAGCCTAATGAGCGCGCGCCCGAAGTCATGTCGAGCGTCGCGCTCGATGCGATCAGCTATTCGGATGCGGGCGATGTGGAGCTTTCGGGCCGTGCGTCGGGCCAAGGTTTCGTGCGCGTCTATCTCGACAATACGCCCGTCACCACCTCGCGCATCTTCGAGGACGGCACTTGGCGCACCAGCCTGCCCAAGGTCGATACCGGCATCTACACGCTGCGCATCGACGAGGTGAGCGCCGAAGGCGTCGTCACCAGCCGAGTCGAGACGCCCTTCAAGCGTGAGGACCGTGCGCTTCTGGCGGATCTCGCCGAAGAGACTGCGCAGCCCGAGCCTGCCGCCGCGACCAGCGCCACCGAACCCCAGTCCGGTCCTGCCGCGATCCGCGCCGTCACCGTGCAGCCGGGCAATACGCTCTGGGCCATCTCGCGCGACACCTACGGCGAGGGCATTCTCTACCTGCGCGTCTTCGAGGCGAATGCCGACCGCATCCGGGACCCCGACCTCATCTATCCCGGCCAGGTCTTCGAGCTTCCCGAATAGCCTATCCGCCGTCTTGCGATCCCTCCGCCGGCGCGCTTGCACCCGGCGCATACCGGGTGCGCGGGGACGCTCATGGCTGGAACTTCGCGCCGCAGCGGCCTAGATGTGACACTCCGCCGACCGCAAGCCACAGCCAAGAGGCCCTCATGCGCCAGACCCCGCCGACATCCCGGACCGAGCCGACCGCCACGGGCGAGGCGTCCGGCTGGGCCACGATCATCCGGGTCGCGCCTTACATCTGGCCGCGCGAGGATGGTGGCTGGGTTAAGCGGCGCGTCGTTCTTGCGCTCGTCGCGCTCGTCGCGGCCAAGCTGATCGCCGTCGGCACGCCGTTCTTCTACAAGGCGGCGGTCGACATGCTCTCGGGCGAGGGCACCGATCCGGCCTGGACACTGGGCGCGGGCGCTATCGGGCTCACCGTGGCCTACGGCGTGGCGCGGCTGATGAATACCGGCCTGCAACAGCTCCGCGACGCGCTTTTCGCTCCGGTGGGCCAGCGGGCGCTGCGCAAGGTCGCGCTGCGCACCTTCCGGCACATTCACCGCATGTCGATGCGCTATCACATCAGCCGCAAGACGGGCGGCCTCAGCCGGATCATCGAGCGGGGCGTGAAGGGCGTCGATTTCCTCCTGCGCTTCCTCATCTTCTCGATCTTCCCGCTCATCCTGGAGCTTTTCCTCGTCGGCATCGTGCTCTGGGCCGCGTTCGACTTCTGGTATCTCGTGGTGGTCGTCGTGGTGATCGCGCTCTATGTCGCCTTCACCTTCAAGGTGACCGAATGGCGCGTGAAGCTGCGCCGCGAGATGAACGATCAGGATACGGATGCCAACCAGAAGGCCATCGACAGCCTTCTGAACTACGAGACGGTCAAGTATTTCGGCGCCGAGGACCGCGAGGCCGCGCGCTATGACCGCGCAATGGAAGGCTACGAGCGTTCGGCGATCCTCACCTCCTACTCGCTCTCCTTCCTGAACTTCGGTCAGGCCTTTCTCATCACGGCGGGGCTGGTCATCGTCATGGTCATGGCGGCCATCGGCGTGCAGAACGGCACGCTGACGGTGGGCGATTTCGTCATGGTGAACGCCTACATGATCCAGATCACCATGCCGCTCAACTTCCTCGGCACGGTCTACCGCGAGATCCGGCAGGCGCTGGTCGATATGGGCGAGATGTTCGGCCTCTTGGATCAGGCGCCGGATGTGACCGAGGCGGAGGATGCCAGACCGCTCGAGGTATCGGGCGGGCGGATCGAGCTGCGGGACGTGCATTTCGGCTATGATCCGGTGCGCGAGATTCTCAAGGGCATCACCCTCACCGCCGAGCCGGGCGAAACCGTCGCCATCGTCGGGCCTACCGGCTCGGGCAAATCCACCATCGGCCGGCTTCTCTTCCGCTTCTACGATGTGAGCGCGGGCGCGCTTTGCATCGACGGGCAGGACATCCGAGGCGTGACGCAGCGCAGCCTGCACGACGCGATCGGCGTCGTGCCGCAGGATACCGTGCTCTTCAACGATACGATCGGCTACAATATTGCCTATGGGCGCGGCGGCGCCACGCAGGACGAGGTGATCGAGGCCGCCAAGGCCGCGTCGATCCATGATTTCATCGTCTCCTTGCCCGATGGCTACGACACGACCGTGGGCGAGCGCGGTCTGAAGCTTTCGGGCGGCGAGAAGCAGCGCGTCGGCATCGCCCGCACGCTTCTGAAGAACCCGCCGATCCTTCTGCTCGACGAGGCGACGAGCGCGCTCGACACCGCGACCGAGCGCGACATCCAGGGCGCGCTCGCGCGTGCCTCCGAAGGGCGCACGGTCCTCATCATCGCGCACCGGCTGAGCACCGTGGCCGATGCCGACCGGATCGTCGTGCTCGACGACGGGCGCATCGTCGAGCAGGGCAGCCATGCCGAGCTTCTGGAGAAGGACGGGCGCTATGCCGGCCTCTGGCAGCGCCAGCAATCGGACGAGGCCGCCTGATGCCGAAGAAGGACTACCCCAGAACGCCCGATGGCCGCTACTTCGTCTCGCGCGGACGGCTCTGGCGCTCTACCGATCCGTCGCTGACCGACACCGAGCGCCGCGCGGCGGTGAAGGCGCTCATGCAGGGCCGGCGCGCCGTGCAACTGGCTGGCGACGATGCGGAGGCCGAAGCCGAGGCGCGCGCCCAGGTCGATGCGGCCAAGCGCAGGCTGGGCGAGCGCGGGCCGGTCTGGTGGGAGGATGGCGCGCCCGACGAGGGCGGGCTCCACCCCAAGAACTCGAGCTATGCCGAGTGGTGGGCGGCGCTCCCCGAAGAGGAGCAGGCCAAGGGCCTCTGATCCCGTGCCGACCCGGCGCGCCCCGGATTTTTCGCGCGGACGCCTTGAATTGGCCGGGCGGGGGCGGCATGCGTCTTGGCATGTCCGACGAGACCGCAAAGACGATGGCCGACCCTGCGCAGATCGAGGCGCCGCCCTTGCCCTTGCGCGCGGTTCTCATCCCCGCGCTGCTTCTGGCCGAGCTTGTCGGCGTCGCGCTTCTTTTCCAACTCGGCACGCCGATCGAATGTCGCCTGACGGACATGGCTGGCGCCTGCCGGGGGCTGCGGGGCATCGCCGTCGCCGCGATGTGCTTTGCCGCGCTCTTCGGCATCTATCTCTGGGCCAGCGCGGCCGCGCGGCACGCGCTTCTCGGCGCCCTGCAACGCACCGAGCGCAGCGCCTTTTGGCGCGCAGTCCATCTGTCTGGGGCGGCGCTGATGCTCGCGCCGTTGGTGGCGATCCCGGTCGCGGGGCTCAACGCCGCCTTCGGTGCGGTCTTCGCGCTTCTTGCCTTGGGCGGCGCTCTGGCGACTCTCGGCGGGCTGTTCTGGCTCGCGCCGCCTGCCGCATGGGCGGCTTGGGTTCGGGGCCGGATCGGGGTGCTGGGCGCTCTCGTATTTGGCGCCGCCCTTTTGCCGATGCTGGCGGAGGCTGCGGGGCCGCTCTGGTATTGGCAGCGGCTGACCGAGGCGACCTTCGCGGGCGTCGCCGTTCTTCTTTGGCTGATCGGCGAAGCGCCGATGGGCGATCCGGCGGCGCAGGTTCTCGGCGTCGACGGCTTCGTCGTGGCCATCGCCGATAGCTGCTCGGGCGTCGAAGGCTTCGCGCTGACGACGGCGTTTCTCGCGCTTTACGCGTGGCTCTTTCGCGGGAGCCTGCTGTTGGGGCGCTTCTGGGGTGGTCTGTGGCCCGCCGCGCTGCTGCTGTCGTGGTTGCTGAACGTGCTGCGCATCGCGGTTCTGATCTGGATCGGCGCGCATGTCTCGCCCGAACTTGCGGTCGGCGGTTTTCACAGCTTCGCGGGCTGGCTCTTCTTCATGGCGCTCGCGCTTCTCGTGCTGGTGCTGGCCTCGCGGCTCGCATGGCTGCACCGCGCGCCCCAAGCCGCCGCCGCCGCAACGAGCCTCAGCCGCGATAGCGTGGCGGCGCTCATTCTGCCTTTCATTGCCTTCATGGTCTCGGGCGTCGTCGCACAGACCTTCTGGCAAGATCCGGCGCTCGCTTATCCGGCGCAGGCCGCGATTATGGCCGGGGCGCTCTGGTATGTGCGCGTGCCGCTTCTGGGCATGCTGGGCCGGCCCTCGGTGCTGAGCGTGCTGGCGGGCCTCGGCGTGGGCGCGCTCTGGATTGCGATGGCCGAGGGCGGTGGGGGCGGGCCCGCGCTCGCGGGCGCGGCCTTGGCCGGTTGGATCGCGGCGCGGCTGATCGGAACGGTGCTGCTGGTCCCGCTCATCGAAGAGGCGTTCTTTCGCGGCTATGTCCTGCAACGCATCGCCGGGCCTCGCGGGCGGGATCGGCTCCGGATTTTGGCCGGGATCGTCGTCTCGAGCGCGCTATTCGCGCTTCTGCACGGGCGCTTCGGCATGGCGGCGCTGGCGGGCGCCGTCTTCTGCGCCATCTATCTGCACCGCCGCAATCTCGGTGATGCGGTCGCGGCCCATGCGGCGGCCAATGGCGTGATCGCGCTCGCGGCGCTCTGGCAGGGCGACTGGTCGCTGATCTGAGGAGACGAAAAAGGCCGCATTGAGGGGGCGGTGTTTGAGCGGACATGTTGAAGGCTTGCTTTTCACGGACTCCACCGTATATACTTACATATATCCAATGAGGCCAAAAGATGATTGAGACCAAGATCCGTAAGGTCGGCAACTCCGCAGTCATGACCTTGACGACCGAAATGCTGACGATGCTCGATGCCAAGGAGGGCGATACGCTCTTCGTCGTGCGCGGCGATGACGGAAGTTTGAAAATCACGCCACACGATCCTGCGGTCGCGGCTGCCTTGGCAGCGGCGGAGATCGTGATGGATGAGAACCGCGATCTTCTTCAGGCGCTCGCGTGACGGAGCCGATCTGGGTTCCACTCGCCGCCGTCCTTGCTATTCATGATCGACAGATATCGCGCCATGGCGGCACGTCCGGAATGCGCGACCGCGCGCTTCTGGAAATGGGCTGCGCCCGGGCCATGAACCTCGCCGCATATACAGACGCTGGCGTCGAAGAGATCGCGGCGGCCTATGCCTTCGGCATCTCCAAGGCGCATGCCTTCGTGGATGGAAACAAGCGGACGGCCTTTGTGACGACGCTCACGTTTCTAAGGCTCAACGGATTTTCTTTCCGCCCGCCGCCGGTCGAAGGTGTAAAGATGATGGAGGATCTTGCCTCGGGGCACGTCAGCGAGGCTGAATTCACCAAGTGGCTCTCAGATGGAATGAATCCGATCTGAATGCTCGAATACTCTTTCTAGAGAGTTCGACCCCCAACCGCAAAGCCCCGCTGGTTCTCCAGCGTAGCTTTCAATACCTGCGGTAAGAAATTGGACCTTCAGGGCTGACCTCGGTCCGTCGTGATGAACCGCTCAGCCCCGGCGGCGACGGCGGATTTCCCATGTCAGCGCCAGCGCGGCGAGCACGGCGGCGCCTGCCAGAAGGCCGCTGGACGCGTCGATCTCGGGCACGTTGTGGGCGGGAGTTTGATGGTTCCAGTTGATCTGGGTGAAGATGCCGTTCCACAGGTTGCTCCACCACGATCCGCGCTCCTGCGCCGATGCGGAGGCCGCGCTGGCCAGAAGGATCGCGGCCGAGACCGGAAGGGTTTTGAACAGGGATGTCATCGTTACACCTCGGGCTTCTTTTCCCTTTCCGCATTAGCGCGGGCGCCATGATCGTGCCACAATTATCTTTGCAGCGTAGATGCTTCGGAAACAGCGGGCCGTGCTGGCGCCGACTGTTCCGTTAGTGCGGACAATAAGCATATAACGGCCCGACGTCGGGTGCGCCGACGCGCCCGCCGCCGAATCGCGAGGGGCAGCCGGACCGAAGATCACTCGGCGGCGCGCAGCGGTCCCTGGGGGTGCGGAGCGGTGTCGTCCTCGGCGTCCTCTCGCACGGCGATGATACGCTTGAGATCTTCCAATTCGAGATCCTCGCCGTCGATCTCCATGTAGCTTTCGGGCGCCTCCTGCGGCGCGCCGTCCTGCCAGATGATCTCGGGCGCGCGGACGCGGCGGGCCGAGCGTTCGAGCGACCAGTCGCGCGCGGCGCGGCTTGCGCGGCCCATCGAGAGCGCGGCGAGCGCCCGCGCCAGCCAGCCCGCATAGGTGCCGAGCCAAACGCGCAGGGCCAGCATCGAGGGCGTGAAGACCAGCGTCAGCACCGTCGCGATGCCGAGGCCGAAGACGACCGCCGTCGCCAACTGCTTCCACCAGAGCGCGGTGGGGCTGTCGAAGCTGTAGCCGCCGTTCACGAAATCGAGCGAAAGGCCGAACATCATCGGTGCGAGGCCGGCCATCGTCGTGACCGTGGTCAGCAGAACGGGGCGGATGCGCGCCTCGGCCGTGCGGGTGATCGCCTCGGTGCGCGGCATGTAGCGGCTGAAATCCTGATAGGTGTCGATCAGCACGATATTGTTGTTCACCACGATCCCCGCCAGCGCGACGATGCCCGTGCCGGTCATGATGATCGAGAAGGTCTGCCCCATCACCAGCATGCCGATAAGCACGCCGGTCGTGCTGAGAATGACCGCCAGAAGCACCAGCACGGAATTATAGACGCTGTTGAACTGCGCCAGCAGGATGATGAACATGAGGCCGAGAGCGCCCGCGAAGGCCTTCATCAGGAAAGCGCCGGATTCCTCCTGATCCTCCTGGTCGCCGGTCCATTCATAGCCGACCGATGCGGGCAACGCGCCCGACTCGAGCCATTCCGTCAGCCGCTCGATCCGCTCGTTCGCGGTGAGCGGCACCTCGCGCCCGCTGCCGTCGCCGGCGGGCGTCATCAGGCCATCGGCCACGGCGGCCTTCACGTCGAAATAGCGTTTCTGGTTGATCCGGTCGATCTGCGCCAGCTTGGGCACCGGCTGGCGGGTGATGAAATTGGCCAGGGGGACCAGACCCTCGTTGGTGCGCACCTTGAGCGTGTCGAGCGTGCTGAGCACGCGGTCGGCCTCGGGCAGACGCACGCGGATGTCGATCTCCTCGTCCGAGGAGGGCACGCGCATCTCGCCCAGCATCAGGCCGCGCGTGACCAGCTGCACCATCGCGCCCACGGTGGCCACATCCGCGCCGAAACGGCCGGCCTTCTCGACATCCACGTCGATCTGCCAGTCGATGCCGGGCAGCGGCAGCGTATCCTCGATCAGCGTGAGGCCCCGCGTCTCCTCGAACTTGGCGCGCGCCATTTCGGTCGCGGCGCGCAATTCGTCCCAATTCTCGCCCGTCAGGCGCAGGTGCACCGGCTTGGCCGAGGCCGGGCCACCCGTCTGGCCGAGGATCTCGGTCTTGATGCCGGGGATCCGCGCCAGCTTCTCGTTCAGCTCGAGAATGATCTCGTCGCCGTCGATCGCGGGATCGCTGATCTCGCGGTCCCAAAGGCCCCAGAGCCACGGCTCGGTCACGGTGCCGCGCTCGTCCCAGGGGATCGTCTCGAACTGGACCTGCCCGATCGTGTCGAGCGGGGGCGTCGCGCCGCCGGTGTTGTTGTTCAGGCCGCCATCCCCTGCGAAAGCAAAGGCCGAGGCGACGCCGTGCTGCTCGAGCACGATATCCTCGACTTGCCGCACCAGCTCGTCCTTCTGCTCGATCGAGAGGTTCCCGCGCGCGCGCACGTAGACGATGGCCTGCTCCGGCTCGGATTCGACGAAGAACTCCGTGCCGTTGTTGTTCTGGATGTAGAAGATGAGGGTCGTGCCCACGATCACGAAGATCGCGCCGAAGGTGACGAGCGGCATGACCGGATTGCCGACGATGGAATGGATCAGCCAGCCGAAGGGCGAGCGCCGATAGCCCGAGCGCACGGCGCGCGGGCGGTTCCGCATGGACCGGGGCAGCGCGCGGTGACCGAGCGACCGCGCACCCGCGCCGATGCGCCGCCCGAGCGCGGCAAGGCCGAGAAGGATCGCCGCGACGCCCGCGACGCCCACTGCCGCGACGAGCGCGGCGAATGCGCCCAGCACGAAGGCGGTGGCGAGCGAGGGGATGACAGAGGTCAGGATCGCGTCCATGTCGATCCCGCCGAAGGTCGTGCGGATCAGCACGAGCAGTTGCGGCACGCCCGCGCCCGCCGCCATGACCGCGAGCACGGCCGCCGGGAAGAGCGCAAGATGCCAGACCCACCAGCCACCCGCGATCTGGGCGAGCCGCGCCGAGACCCATTTCTCGGCCCGGCCGGTGACGCCGCCGAGGACCGGCAGATAGACCAGCGCGACGAGGAGCGAGGCCGACAGAACGAAGATGAGCGTGACGGGCAGCATGCCCATGAACTGCCCGGGCACGCCCGGCCAGAACAGCATCGGCAGGAAGGCGCAAAGCGTCGTGGCGGTCGAGCTGGCGACGGGCCAGAACATGCGCTTGGCCGCCTCGACATAGGCCGTCATCGGGCCCGAGCCCTCCTCGATCCGACGGTCGGCATATTCCACGACCACGATCGCGCCATCGACCAGCATGCCCACGGCGAGGATGAGACCGAACATCACCATGTTCGAAATTGTAATGCCCATGACGCCCATCAGGGCAAAACAGAGCAGGAATGACGTGGGAATGGCAAATCCCACGAGGAGCGCGGGACGGATCCCGAGCGTTGCGAGCATCACGATCATCACCAGCGCGATGGCGGTCAGCACCGATCCCTCGAGCTGGCTGACCATCGAGTCGACGATGCGCGACTGATCGTTGGATGTGCCCACCTCGATCGCGGATTTGAGCCCCGCGGGCCAACCCACGCTCGCCTCTTCCACGGTGGCGCGCACGAGGTCCGCCGTGTCGATGATGTTGAAGCCCTTCCGCTTGACCACCTGAAGCGCGACCGTGTTCTCGGCGTTGAAGCGCGCGGTGCCGATGCGGTCTTCGAAGGTCAGGCTGATGCGTGCGACATCGCCCAGCGTCACCACACGGTCGCCGTTCACCTTGACGGGCAGCTCGTAGATATCGCGGGTCTCGTCGAAGGAGGAGGGAATCTTGACCGAGAAGGCGCCGCTTTCGCTGCGCACCTCGCCCGCCGCGATCAGCAGGTTGTTGTTGCTCACGGCATTGATGAGATCGCCCGCCGTCACATCGTAGGATTCAAGGCGCAGGGGGTCGATCACCACCTCGACCATCTCGTCGCGCTTGCCCGCGATACCGGCCTCGAGCACCGGCTCGAGCCCTTCGAGCCGGTCCTGGAGATCGTCGGCCACCTGCGCCATCGTGCGTTCGGGCACGTCGCCGGTGAGGTTGACCACGATGATCGGAAATTCGCTGAAATTGATCTCGTTGAGCGTGTATTTCTCGGCGCCCGAAGGAAACTTGGCCTCCGCCGCGCTCATCGCGTCGCGCACGTCGGCCATGATGGCGGTCTTGTCCCAGCCGAACTCGAATTCGAGCGCGACGCCGGCGAAATTCTCGGCCGCCGTGCCGGTGATGTCCTTCAACCCGTCGAGATCGCTCAGCTCGGTCTCCATGACCTTGACGAGCAGTTTCTCGCTGTCCTCGGCGGAGATGCCGGGGAAGGGGACCGACACGAAGAGGGCCGGAATCTCGATATCGGGCTCGCCCTCCTTGGGCAGGCCGGTATAGGCGAGGCCACCCGCGAGAAGGCTGAGCACGATGAAGGCGAGGACCATCCGCGCCCGCGCGGCGGCCCAGTCGACGATGCCCGTCATTGCATGGCCTCCGATGCGGCGCCCGGCAGCTCTTCGCCGCTCGCGTCGAAATCGCGGTAGCTCGCGCTCACCGGCACGCCCTCGACGACGTATTCCTGCCCGATGATGATGACGTCCACGCTCTGCGGCAGGCCGGAGACCCAGATACCGCGCGCCGTGTCGCGGATGAGATCAACCGGCATGAAGCCCGCGGTCTCGCCCTCGACCGTGCGCACGCCCAGAAGGCCGTCATTGTTCAGCGTCAGCGCCGATTGCGGCAGCAGATGCGCGGTTGTGCCTTCCGAGGCGATGGCGATCTCGGCGGTCTGCCCGTCGCGCAGCGTCAGATCCTCGTTCGGCACGGACACTTCGACGCGGAAGGTGCGCGTCTCGGGATCGGCGGAGCGCGACAGGAACGTGACCTCGCCCGAGACCTCGCGGCCCGACACGAGGCGCGCGGTCGCGCGCGCGCCTGTTTCGATGCGGTCCACCTCGGTTTCGGGCACGAAGCCCGTTAGCTTGATCGGGTCGAGCTGGATTACCGTCGCGCAAAGTGATCCGGGCTGCAGAAGGCTCCCGAGCTCGGCGGTGTCGGATTCCAGAAGGCCCGCGAAAGGCGCGGTGATCTCGAGCCGTGCAAGCTCCTCGCGGGCGGCAGCCACGGCGGCGGTGGCCGACTCGATCCCCGTGCGCGCGGCGTCGAGCCCCGATTTCGCGGCCTGAACGGCGGCCTTGCCCGAGCTGAGCGCGGCGCGTGTTCCTGCGACGCGCGTCTCGGACGCAAAGCCGCTCTCGCTCAGCCGCGAGGCGGCGGTGTCGTTGATCTCGGCCTCGGCAAGACGCGCCTCGGCTTCTGCCAGCCGGGCCTCGGCCTCGGGAATGCGCGTCTCGGCTTCGGCGCGGCGGGCCTCGGCCTCGGCCAGCGCGGCTTCGCGCGTGCCGGTGTCGAGCTGGCACAGAAGCTGCCCGGCCTCGACGAAGGCGCCCTTGCGCAGGGGATCGGAGACGATGCGCCCCGAGGTCTCGGCGCGCACATCGACCTGACGCTCGGCCTGGGTCTGCCCGCGAACCAGAACGGCATTGTCGATCATCTGGCCTTCGCTGCGGATGGCGACGACGCCCACGGCCTCGGGCGCATTCTCGCCCGTGGCGGTCTCGGCGGTCTGGGCCGCCTCGGGGGCGCTTTGCTCGGCGATCTCGGCGCCGTCCTCGGTGGGGGCCAGCGTCGCCATGAACCGCTCGCGCTCGAACACGAAGGCGTAGATCGCGATGGCGGCGATGATCGCGGCCAGGATCGAAAACAGTCTCATGCCTATCCCCTCAAGCGGTCTTGCGCGCTCTTACACCAAAAGGCGCGCGGCGTCATGACGATCTTCCTGCGGCCCATATGGGCACGCTTTTCGGGATGTATACGCTAAACTGGAGAGTTCAGATTATTTTTCTGCGCCGCGCCCCGGTTTTCCGGCACTGCGCCGCCGAAAGGCCACGCGCACGCGGCGGGCGGAGCGCCGCCCCCGCGGCCCTTGGCACGCGCGCAAGGATTGGCTAAGGAGGGGGCGAATTCCAGCAAGGCAAGGCAGGCGCCCTTCTCGTGAGCAATAATGACAGTTTCATCGAAGAGGTGAGCGAGGAGGTCCGCCGCGACCGTCTCTTCGCCCTGATGCGCCGCTACGGCTGGATCGCGATCCTCGCCGTTCTTCTGCTGGTGGGCGGCGCGGCCTATAACGAGTGGCGCAAGGCGCAGGAGCGCGCCGAGGCCGAGGCGCTGGGCGACGCGATGCTCGCCGCGCTCGAGACCGAGGACCGGAGCGCGCGCGTCGACGCGCTGGCGGCGGTCGATCCCGCCGGGCCGGGCAGTGCCGCGATCCTTCAGATGATGGCCGCCGCCGAGGCGTTGGAAAGCGATCCGGCGGGTGCGGCCGAGCGGCTGATGTCCGTCGCTCAGATGACGGATATTCCGCTGATCTACCGGCAGATCGCGACGCTCAAGGCGGTGATGATCCCCGAGGGCGGCATGGAGGACGAGGCGCGCCGCGCGCGGCTCGAGGATCTGTCGCTCGGCGAAGGCGTGATCCGCATGCTGGCCGAGGAGCAGCTTGCCTATCTCGACATCGAGGCCGGGAACGATGCCGCCGCGATCGAGCGTCTCAACGCGATTTCCGCCGATGCGGGCGCGACGCCGGGCTTGCGTCGCCGTGCGACACAAGTGATTGTGGCGCTGGGCGGCGAGCCTGTGGTGCCCGGCAATGCCGAGGCCAGCGCGCCCGGCGCGGCCGCCGAGGAGGGCGCGGCGGAGGCCGCACCGAGCGAATAAGCGGCGGGGCCGGTCGGCCCACCGATCCGGCCTCGGGCTGCGAGGCCCCAGACCGCAGGAAAGACCGCAGAACGGGGACGATGGGAATGCAGGCGCTGACAAGAAAAACCAGAACCCTCGGCTGGCTGACCGTGCTCACGCTGGTCGCCGCCTGCTCGGAGCCCGATCCCATTCTGCCGGGCAAGCGCGAGGGGCTGCGCGAGGTTCTCAAGACCGATCAGGCCGAGGCGGCGCAATCCGAAGTCGTCGGTGCCGCAGGTCCTAACCGCGCGGCTGCGGTCAGCCTGCCCGCGCCGCGCGCCAATGCCGAATGGACGCAGCGCATCGGCTCGCCCGCGACGCGCCCCGCGCATCCCGCCCTCTCCGCCGCGCCGCGCCTTGCGTGGTCGGCCAATATCGGCGCGGGCGACGGCGCGCGCCGCCGCATCACCGCCGATCCCGTGGTCGCGGGCGGGCGCGTCTTCGCGATGGATGCCGCAGCGATGGTCAGCGCCACCTCCACGGCGGGCGCGACGCTCTGGACCGCCAGCCTGGTTCCGGCCTTCGATTCGCCCGGCGAGGGGAGCGGCGGGGGCCTTGCCTTCGGCGACGGCAAGCTCTTCGCCTCTTCGGGTTTCGGGCGCCTGACCGCGCTCGATCCGGCCACCGGCGCCGTCCTTTGGGAGCAGGAGCTGCTCGAGACGGCGACGGCCTCGCCCGCCGTGCTGGGCAAGCTCGTCTATGTGGTCGCGGGTGACGGCACGGCCTGGGCGCTCGACACCGATACCGGGCGGATCGAGTGGCAGCTCACCGCCGCGCCCAACATCAACAACATTCTCGGCGGCCCCGCGCCCGCGCTCGACGACAAATACGCCGTCTTCGCCTTCGGCTCGGGCGAGGTGCAGGGCGCCTTCCGCAAGGGCGGTCTGCGCCTTTGGGATGCGATCATCGCAGGTCAGCGCGACGGGCTCGCGCAGAGCCAGGTGACCGACATCACGGGCGATCCGGTGATCTATGGGGACCGCGTCTATGTCGGCAACCAGTCGGGCCGGATGGCGGCGCTGAGCATCGCCAACGGCGCGCGCATCTGGACGGCCAACGAAGGCCCGATGAGCCCTGTCTGGCCGACGGCCGACTCGGTCTATCTCGTATCGGACAAGAACGAGTTGGTGCGCCTTTCCGCCGAGGACGGCAGCCGCGTCTGGGGTACGAAACTGCCTTTGTTCGTCAAGTCGAAGCCCAAGCGTCAGGCCGAGGTCTTTGCCCATTACGGCCCGATCATGGCGGGGGGCCAGCTTGTCGTGGCGTCGAATGACGGACTGCTGCGTTTCTTCGATCCGGTGAACGGCGCGCTGCGCGGCAGCGTCGAGGTTCCCGGCGGCGCGACGAGCAATCCCGTCGTCGCGGGCGGGGTGCTCTATGTCGTGGGCACGAACGGGCAACTGCACGCTTTCCGCTGACGCCATTCTGCACTAAGAGGGCGGCTTGATCCGCCTCGGAGCATCGATATGACTTTCAGCCTCGCCATCGTGGGGCGCCCCAACGTGGGCAAATCCACGCTGTTCAATCGCCTCGTCGGCAAGCGTCTGGCCCTCGTCGACGACCAGCCGGGCGTGACGCGCGACCTGCGCGAGGGCGCGGCGCGTCTCGGCGATCTGCGCTTTACCGTGATCGACACGGCGGGCCTCGAGGAGGCCACGGACGAATCGCTTCAGGGGCGGATGCGCAAGCTGACCGAGCGCGCGGTCGACATGGCCGATATCTGCCTTTTCATGGTCGATGCGCGCACCGGCATCACCCCCACGGACGAGGTTTTCGCCGAAATCCTGCGCAAGCGCGCCAAGCACGTCATCCTCGCCGCCAACAAGGCCGAGGGCGCCGCCGCCGATGGCGGCGTGATCGAGGCTTACGGGCTGGGGCTGGGCGAGCCCATTCGCCTCTCTGCCGAGCATGGCGAGGGGCTGAACGATCTCTATTCGATGCTGATGCCTCTTGCCGACGGCTTCGCCGAGCGCGCCGAGGCCGAGGCGCCCGAAACCGACGTCGCGGTCGATGACGAGGGCGATGTCGATGCGCCCCGCGTGCCGACCGCCAAGAAGCCGTTGCAGATCGCCGTGGTGGGCCGCCCCAACGCCGGGAAATCGACGCTCATCAACAAGATCTTGGGAGAAGAGCGCCTGCTGACCGGCCCCGAAGCCGGGATTACGCGCGATGCCATCTCGCTTCAGATCGAATGGGACGGGCTCCATACCCGCATCTTCGACACGGCGGGCATGCGCAAGAAGGCCCGCGTGCAGGAAAAGCTGGAAAAGCTGAGCGTGGGCGATGGTCTGCGCGCGGTGAAATTCGCCGAGGTGGTGATCGTGCTTCTGGATGCCGCCATTCCCTTTGAGCAGCAGGATCTGCGCATCGCCGACCTGGCCGAGCGCGAGGGCCGCGCGGTGGTCGTCGCCGTGAACAAATGGGACGTCGAGCCGGAAAAGCAGCAGAAATTGCGCGATCTGCGCGAAGCGTTCGAGCGTCTTTTGCCGCAGCTGCGCGGCGCGCCGATGGTCACGGTCTCGGCCAAGACGGGCAAGGGTCTCGACCGGCTGCGCGCCGCCGTCGAGAAGGCGCATGACGTCTGGAACCGCCGCGTGAGCACCGCGCAGCTCAACCGCTGGCTGACAGGCATGCTCGAGCAGCACCCACCCCCCGCGCCGGGCGGCAAGCGGATCAAGCTGCGCTACATGACGCAGGCCAAGACGCGGCCCCCGGGCTTCGTCGTGATGTGCAGCCATCCCGACAAGCTGCCCGAAGCCTATTCGCGCTATCTGGTCAATGGCCTGCGCGTCGATTTCGACATGCCGGGCACGCCCATCCGGCTGCATATGCGCAGCCAGAACGACAAGAACCCCTACAAGGCCAAGAAGAAGGCCGGTCCGTCGGCCTTGCGTAAACATCTGGGCAAGCCGGGCAGCTAGGCCGCCCGGCGACGCTCAGGTTCGGCTGATATTGCTGCCGCCGAGCGCGATGAGGCCCGCCGCGCCCACGGCGGCGAGGATCAGAACCGACATCGAGCCGCCCTGCGCGTTCTGCACGCAGACTCCGATGAGGGCCCAGATCACGCCGGCGAGATAGCCGAACGCGTCGGGCCGGCGCCGTGCGACGCCCACCGCCAGTCCGAGCGCGATCAGGAGTGCGAGGATCGCCGCCAACGTATCGCCCATCAGCCCGTAGCCTGCCGCCATGAGACCGAGCGAGACGCAGGAGGCCGCCGTGAGCCATCCGGCATAGAGCGCGACCGGCGCGCGGCCCAGCCACGCGTCCCGGCCCTGTCCATGCGGCGATTCCAGCACCGCCCAGACCGCGAAGCCCCACATCACCCAGATCAGGACTGTCGCCCAGACGGCGCTCGTCACGGCGATGGGAAGCCACGTCGCGCCCACGGCGAGTGACAGGATCAGCGGCAGGCGCATCGCCTGCCAGTTTGCATCATCGCGCCGCTGCCAGAGCCCGTAGATGGCTCCGAGGATCAGCGCGCCGTAGATCAGACCCCAGATCGCGAAGGCATAGCCCGCCGGCTGCACCGGCGGATTCTCTTGCGGAATGGGAAATTGGCTCGCATCGAAGCCGCCGAAATCCGGGGCCAGAAGCGGGGAGAGCGCGAAGGCGATGGCGGCGAGAAGAACAAGGATCGGCATGGGGCTCACCTCGGGGACGGGCAGGGGATGATGGAAACCGCGCGCGGCATCGCGCGGTTCCCGATCGGTGTCAGACCAGACGGCCCTCGGCGCTCAGCACCGATTTTCCGCCCAGATAGGGATGCAGCACCTCGGGCAGGCGCACCGCGCCGTCCTTCTGCTGTCCGTTCTCGAGCACCGCGATCAGGCAGCGCCCCACGGCGAGGCCCGAGCCGTTCAGCGTATGCACGAATTGCGGCTTGCCGCCATCGGCGGGCTTGAACCGCGCGTTCATGCGCCGCGCCTGAAAATCGCCGCAGACGGAGACCGAGCTGATCTCGCGGTACGTGTCCTGACCGGGCAGCCACACCTCGATATCATGCGTGCGCCGCGCGCCAAAGCCCATATCGCCCGTGCAAAGGACGATGGTGCGGTAGGGCAGGCCCAGCTTCTCGAGAATGCCCTCGGCGCAGCCGGTCATGCGGTCGAGCTCGTCACGGCTCGCGTCCGGATGGGTGATCGAGACCATCTCGACCTTCTCGAACTGGTGCTGGCGCAGCATGCCCGATGTATCGCGCCCCGCCGATCCGGCCTCGGAGCGGAAGCATTGCGTATGCGCGACCATGCGGCGGGGCAGGCTCGCTTCGTCCACCACCTCGTCGTTGACGGTGTTGGTCAGCGTCACCTCGGCTGTCGGCACCAGCCACCAGCCATCGGTCGTCCGGTAGCTGTCCTCGCCGAATTTCGGCAATTGCCCGGTGCCGTACATCATTTCCTCGCGTACGAGAACGGGCGTCCATGTCTCGCTCAGACCATTCTCGTCGACATGCGTGTCGAGCATGAATTGCGCCAGCGCCCGGTGGATGCGCGCGACGGCGCCCGACAGCACGACGAAGCGCGTGCCGCTCAGTTTCGCGCCCATCTCGAAATCCATGCCGGGGACGACGCCGTCCAGCTCGTAATGCTCGCGCGGGGTGAAATCGAAGCTGGGCGGCGTGCCCCAGCGGCGCAGCTCGACATTGTCCGCCTCGTTTGCGCCATCCGGCACGTCCTCGAACGGAAGGTTCGGCAGCTCCATCAGCATCGCGGTCAACTCGGCGTCGAGTTCCTTGGCCTCGGTCTGCATCTGCGCGACCTCCGCCTTCTTCTCGCCCACCAGGGCGCGCAGGCGCTCGAATTCGGCCTCGTCGCCCTTGGCCTTGGCGGCGCCCACTTCCTTGCTGGCCTTGTTTTGCTCGGCCTGTGCGGTCTCGGCGGCGGAAATCTTGGCACGGCGCGCCTCGTCAAGCGCGAGGATGGCTTTCGATGCGCCATCCCCCCCGCGCCGCGTCAGCGCGGCGTCGAAGGCGTCGGGGTTCTCGCGGATCGCGCGGATGTCGTGCATGGCTGGACCTCTTTGGGGCGATGAATCGAATGCTTGCCCGCGTTATGCACCAGTTTGCGGCGCGGGTGTAGTGCCGCGCTCGGCCCAGAGAAACACGCCGAGCGCGAGACAGCCGACCACGCCGAAACCGGTCAGCATCGGCAGCACCGTGCCGTTGAAGGCGTGCCCGATGAGATAGGAGATCGGCAGCGCGATGAAGTTCGAGAGCGAGCCGATCAGCGCGGCACCGAGGCCCGCCATATGGCCCAGCGGCTCCATCGCGATGGCGTTGAGATTGCCGAAGAGCAGCCCCACGCAGAAGAAGGAGGCGATGAGCCATCCGATGAAGAGCGCGAGCGGCGGCACCCCGCCCATGGCCAGCGCCGGCACGGCGAAGAGCGCGGCGAGTGCGATGAGCCCGATCAGCGCGAGGCGTGTCAGGAACCGCATGCCGAGCCGCATCACCAGCATCGAATTGACGACCGCCGCCGCCCCGATCGACAGCGCCGCCATGCCGAAATAAAGCGCGAACAGCGCGCCTGCGTCATAGACGCCCTCATAGACCTGCTGCGCGGTGCTCAGATAGGCGAGAAACGCGCCGAAGATCATCCCGAGCGCGACCGTGCTGCCCATCGCCACGCGGCTCCGGGCGATCTCGGCGATGCCGCGCCCGATGGCGCGGGCCGAAAAGGGGCGGCGCTCATGCGCGGGCAGCGTCTCGGGCTGGCGCAGCGCGAACCATGTGCCCGCGAGCGCCGCCATGACGATCAGCACGAGGAATGTCGCGCGCCACCCGGCGAGCCAGATCACGCCTTGGCCGAGGGCGGGCGCGATGGTAGGCACAAGCACGAAGACGGCCATCACGATGGACATGATGCGCGCCATGCTGCGCCCCTCGTAGCCGTCGCGCACGAGCGCCAGGGACACGATGCGCGGGCTTGCCGCGCCGAGGCCCTGAAGAACGCGGCCCGCGATCATCGCTTCCCAGCTCGTGGCGGTCAGCGACAGCACGCAGCCGAGGATGAAGAGCGCGTAGCCCGCGTAGATCACCGGCTTGCGCCCGAAACTGTCCGACAGCGGCCCCGCCAGCGCCTGCCCCACCGCGAAGCCCAGAAAGAGCGACGAGACGATGAGTTGCGTGTCGTTCGCATCGTCTACGCCCAGATCATGCCCGATCACATCGAGGCCCGGCAGCATGAGATCCGTCGAAAGCGCGACGATCGAGATCATCATCGCGAGCATGATGACGAATTCGGTCAGCGGCAGCGGCGTGGTCGGGCGGGGCATGGACGATATCCGGGGCTTGGCAGGGTGCGTGCAAGGCGCACCTACGCGCCGGGGTGCGTCAGGTCCAGCGCAATTCGGCGGGTCTGATCTCGAAGGCGATGTGATGCGCGCCGCCTTGCAGCCCTTCGCGCGTGTGGTTCGTGAGCGTGCGCCAATAGGGCTGCACCGTCACCGCGTCCTCGCGCACCAGCGCCTCGAGCCGGGCCATGATCTCGCGCCGCCGCTCGATATCGAGCGTCGCCAGCGCCTCGCTCAGAAGCGCGTCGAATTCGGGGTTGGACCAGCCGAATTCGTTCCACGGCTCGCCCGAGCGGTAGGCCAGCGCATAGGTCTGCACGGCCAGCGGGCGATGGCCCCAGTCCGTCGTGCTGAAGGGGAAGCTGGCCCAGCCCTCCCAGTAGAGCGGGCCGGGCAGGATGCGGCGCTCGACCTTGATCCCGGCATCGAGCAGGAGCGCCTGCGCCGTGTCCGCCGTGTTGCGCCGCCAGCTGTCGTCGATGGAGACGAGCTCGTGCACGAAATCCTGCATGCCGGCCTGGATCATGAGCTGGCGTGCCTGCTCGGGATCGAAGACGGGGGCGGGCATGGGCGCGTAAGACGGATGGAGCGGCGAGACATGGTGGTTCTCGGCCACTTCGCCCTTGTCGGCATGTCCGAGCTCCAGAAGCACGGCGTTGCTCATCGCCATCTGAAGCGCGCGGCGTACGCGCAGATCCGCGTAGGGGCGGCGCCCGCCTATCTCGGCAAGCTGATTGGGGCGGATCACGATGGTGGCGGCGGTGCGGATGTCATGCCCGCGCCAGCCCTCCAGCCCCGCGAAATAGTCGATATAGGTGCCCTCGATCGAATGGGTCATGTCGATCTCGCCCGCCTCGGCAGCGGCGAAGGCGGCGAGGGGGTCGGTGCCGGTGTCGATGAATTCGATCCGCTCCATCCAAGCGCCTTGGCCCGCGTTCCACCACTCGTGCGCGTCGTTGCGCACCAGAACCGCGCGGCGCCCCGGCTCGAGCAGTTCGGGCAGGTAAGGCCCGGTGCCGACCGGATTTTCGAACATCGTGTCCGGATCGAAGCCGGGCGGCACGATGGCGGCGGGATAATCGGCCATCCCGGCGATGAGCGAGATGTCCGGGCGCGGCAGGCGCAGCTCGACCGTGTGGGACCCCGTCTGAACGACGGCGCCCTCGATGGCCTGGCCCGTCTCGGGGTCGATCAGGACATCGAACCGCCCGGCCATGGAATTGCGCGGCGCGGTCCGGTCGCACCAGCGGTGGATGTTGCGCACCACATCGGCGGCGGTGAACTCCGTGCCGTCGTTCCAACGCACGCCGCGCCGCACGTCGAGCAGGTAATGCGATGCATCGTCCGAAATGCGCCACCCTTCGAGGAGACGCGGCAGGAAGGTGCCGTCGTTTTCGTAGCTCACGAGGTTCTCGAGCCAGCCGCGCGTGAAATTCGCCGCCTGAAACCAGTCGAGCGTGCGCGGATCGCCGATTTCGCGCACGAGCATCTGGATGCGCACCCGCCCGCTGCCCGGCCCCGTCGCCTCGGGCAGCGCCTCCTGCGCCGCGGCGGGGGCGGGCAGGCCGAGCATCGCATAGGCCCCCGCGGCACTCGCTCCGAAGGTGCTGGCGAGGGCGAGAAATTCGCGCCGGTCGATCTCGTCCGGCCCGCCGCGCCGCTGCCGCAGCCGCGCGGCCTGGCGGCGCAGCCAGTCGGGCGGATCTCGGCGGTTGCGGCTCATCCCGTGTCTCTCCGAACGGGCCGCGGCGGATATCGCTGCGGCGCTCCTCTTCATTTGTTCCGCAAGCCCGCGCAATATGCAATCGCGCCCGGCTCACATGCGCGTCAGGTGGCGCTGCCCTCGGGCGGGACCGGCAACTCGGGCGCGGTGAAGGCGCTCGGCGTCATGCCCTCGGCGGCCAGCACGCGTTGTACGGGCGCCAGCGCCTCGAGCGCGCGGCAAAGCCCGGCGAGGCGCGGAAACGCGCCGAGATCCAGATCGCCCGGCCGGGCGCGCGGATAGAGCGCGGCCCAGCGGATCAGCGGCCCAAGGTAGAAATCGATGGCCGAAGGCGCGTCGCCGCCGAAGAAGGGCCCCTTGGCGGCCGTCTCGACAGCGCCGAAATGGCGCCGGGTCTCGGCCTGCATATGGGCGCGCAGCGCGGCTTCGTGGCCGGGGCAGTACTTGTCCGGATAAAAGCTCATCCGCAGGGCGGGGTGCAGCGTGTTGGCCAAGAAGACGAGCCATTTCAAGTGATGCCCCCGGCCCGGCGCGCCGGGTTCGGGCCCCAGCGTTCCGGGCGACCGCTCGTCCAGCCACAGAAGGATGGCGGCGGTCTCGAAGATCGGCCCGTCTGGCGTCTCGAGCGTCGGGATCAGCCCATGCGGGTTGAGCGCGCGGTAGGCCGCGCCCTCTTGCGCGCGGGCGGCGCGATCGACGAGGCAGGTGCGGTAATCCTGCCCCATATGCTCGAGCGCGAGGCGCACGATCAGCGAGGCGTTGTCGGGGGCGTAATGCAGGGTCAGGCTCATGGCGCGCATCCTATCCGCGAGGAGGGGCGCCGCAACTGAAATCAGGGAGCATGGGCCGAGCCGCAGAGCGGCGCGCGATTGCCTCTCGCGCCTCGCCGGCGTAGAGCCTATAGCTGGACGCGCTTGAAACTGCGGGGGAGTCGCTGCCATGACCGGACAATTGTCACCTATCGACAAGGCGAAATTCGTCGCCGCGAAACGGGCGGTGGATTACGTCGAGGACGGCATGCGCGTCGGTCTCGGAACCGGCTCGACCGCCGCGTGGATGGTGCGCTGCCTCGGCGAGCTGGTGCGCGAGGACGGTCTCAAGATCCGGGGCGTGCCCACCTCCACCCGCACCGCCGAGCTGGCGCGCGAGGTCGGCATCGAGGTCGTGAGCCTCGATGAGGCGAAATGGCTCGATCTGACCATCGACGGCGCGGACGAGTTCGACGGCGAGCTGAACCTCATCAAGGGCGGCGGCGGCGCGCTCCTTCAGGAAAAGATCGTGGCGACGGCGAGCGACCAGATGATCGTGATCGCGGACGCGGCCAAGGAAGTAGGGCATCTCGGCGCCTTTCCCCTGCCGGTCGAGGTGATCCCGTTCGGCTGGCAGACCAGCCGCGCGCTGATCGAGGAGATGCTGATTTCGGTCGATGTTCTGGGCCGGGACGTGACGCTGCGCATGAACGGCGATCATCCCTATGTGACCGACGAGGGCAATCACATTCTCGATCTGCATCTGGGGCGCATCGGCAATGCGCGCCAGTTGGCGATGGTGCTGAACCAGATCCCCGGCGTGGTCGAGAACGGGCTCTTCGTCGATATCTGCGACGTGGTGGTCATCGGCCATGGCGACGGGCGCGTTGTGCTGCGCGACATCAACGAGGGCACGGTCGAGGAGGATCGGCTGGACTTCGTGGAATCCGACAATCTTTTCCGCGACATGATGGAGTGACCGGACGCGCCGCCTCGGATGCGGCGCCGCCGTCGTCCGAACGGGACCGACGCGACAAGCCAGAGAGGTGAGGCAGACATGGCATTCGACTACGATCTTTTCGTGATCGGCGGCGGCTCGGGCGGGGTGCGCGCGGCGCGCGTCGCCGCCGCGACCGGCGCGCGCGTCGCGCTGGCCGAGGAAAGCCGCTATGGCGGCACCTGCGTCATTCGCGGCTGCGTGCCGAAAAAGCTCATGGTCTTCGCGAGCGAATTCCCGGCCGAGATGGAGGCCGCGCAATCCTATGGCTGGACCGTTCATGCGGGCGGCTTCGACTGGACCGGGTTCCGCACGCATCTGCATTCCGAGCTGGATCGGCTCGAAGGGATCTACCGCAACCTTCTGAAAAACAGCGGCGTGACCACCTTTGACGCCCGCGCGCGGCTGAGCGACGCGCATACCGTCGCGCTCTCGACCGGCGAAAGCGTCACGGCCAAGCATATCCTGATCGCCACCGGCGGCCGGCCCATCCGCCCCGAGCTTCCGGGCGCCGAGCATGGCATCGTCAGCGACGACATCTTCCATCTCGAAGAGCTGCCGAAGAGCATTCTGGTGGTCGGTGGCGGCTATATCGCTTGCGAATTCGCTTGCATTCTCAACGGTCTCGGCGTCGAGGTCACGCAGTATTACCGCGGCGCGCAGATCCTGCGCGGCTTCGACGAAGAGGCGCGCGGGCTGGTCTCGGAGGACATGATCGAGAACGGCATCGACGTGAGGCTGGGCACCAATATCCTCGACATCCGGGCCGAGGAGGGCGGCTATGTGGTCAAACCCACCAGCGGCGCCGAAAAGCGTTTCGACAAGATCTTCTTCGCCACCGGGCGGCGTCCCAACAGCGGCGATCTCGGGCTCGAGGAACTGGGCGTGCGCCTCGGGCGGAACGGGCAGATCGAGGTGGACGAGTACAGCCAGACCGCCGTGCCCTCAATCTACGCCATCGGCGACGTGACCGACCGGGTCAACCTCACGCCCGTCGCGATCCGCGAGGGGATGGCTTTCGTCGAGACGGTGTTCAATGGGAACCCGACGCCCGTGGATCACGACCTGATCCCGACCGCGATCTTCACCCAGCCCGAGATCGGCACCGTTGGCCTCAGCGAGGAGGCGGCGCGCGACATCGAGCCTATCGAGGTCTATTGCACCTCCTTCCGCCCGATGAAGACCGCTTTCATAGGCGGCACGGGCCGGGTGCTGATGAAGCTCGTCGTGAGCCAGGCCACGCGCCGCGTTCTGGGGTGTCACATCGTCGCGCCCGGCGCGGGCGAAATGATCCAGATGGCCGGGATCGCGGTCAAGATGGGCGCCACGAAGGAAGATTTCGATCGCGTCTGCGCGGTGCATCCGACCATGTCGGAGGAGCTGGTCACGATGAAGGCGCCGATGCGCAAATCGTAGCATCCGGCGCCGGAGGGGCGTTTCCGGGCGGGTCTTGGGTTGAAAATCGCTCCGGGCTATACAGTTTACACAGCGAAGGTGCGTCCATGGCGCGCCATCGGCAAGTTTCAAAGGGATGGGAATTCATGGCAGGACAGTCGGGCGGCCCGTGGGGCGGCGGCGGTAACTCGGGCTCAGGCTCGGGCGGGAACAATGGCAGCGGCCAGAACGGCGGGCAGCAGGGCGGCGATCGGGGCGGCCGGCGTCCTGGAAGCGGCCAGATGCCCGAGATCGACGAGCTGGTTCGCAAGGGTCAGGACCAGCTGCGCGTTCTGATGGGCGGCCGCGGTGGCGGCGGCGGCGCGAATGGCAGCGGCGGCGGCGAGGGCCCGCGCGTGACGCGCGGCATGGTCGTTCTCGGCCTTCTGGGCGCCGCGGCGCTCTGGCTCTTCGCCAGCTTCTACACCGTCAAGCCCGAAGAGCGCGCGGTCGAGCTGTTCCTTGGTGAGTATTACCGCACCACCGGCTCGGGCCCCCATCTCGCGCCCTGGCCCTTCGTCACCTACGAGAAGGTCGTCGTGACCTCCGAGCGCAGCGAAGACATCGGCGTCGGCGCGCAAGGCGGCGAGGCGGGCCTTATGCTCACCGGGGACGAGAATATCGTCGACATCGACTTCCAGGTGGTCTGGAACATTTCGGATCCGGCCAAGCTTCTGTTCAACCTGCGCGATCCGCGCGCCACGATCCGCGCCGTGTCCGAGTCGGCCATGCGCGAGATCATCGCGCAGTCGCAGCTCGCGCCGATCCTCAACCGTGACCGCGGCGTCATCGCCGCGCGTCTCGAGGATCTGATCCAGCAGACGCTCGAAAGCTACGACAGCGGCGTCAACGTGATCCGCGTCAACTTCGACAAGGCCGATCCGCCGCAACAGGTGATCGACGCCTTCCGCGAAGTCCAGGCCGCCGAGCAGCAGCGCGACCGGCTCGAGAAGGAGGCGGACGCCTATGCCGCCCGCATCCTCGCCGAGGCGCGCGGTCAGGCGGCGCAGACGCTCGAAGAGGCCGAGGGCTACCGCGCCCGCGTCGTCAACGAGGCCGAGGGTCAGGCCAGCCGCTTCACCGCGGTCCTGAGCGAATATTCCAAGGCCCCCGAGGTGACGCGCAAGCGTCTCTACCTCGAGGCGATGGAGGAAGTGCTGGGCGATATGGACAAAATTATCCTCGATCAGAACGGCGCGGGCGCATCGTCTGGTGTCGTGCCCTACCTGCCGCTCAACGAGCTGCGCAAGAATTCGGAAGGTCAATAAACCATGGGTAAATCCGCATTCATAATCCCCGCCGTCGGCGTGGCCGCCGTCACGGCCATGCTCTCGATCTTCATCGTGGACGAGCGTGAGAGCGCCCTCGTTCTGCAATTCTCGAAGATCATCGACGTGAAGGAAGAGCCGGGGCTGGGCTTCAAGATCCCCTTCATCCAGCAGGTCGTGCGCTATGACGACCGTATCCTCAGCCGGGATATCGACCCGCTCGAGGTGACGCCGCTCGATGACCGGCGCCTTGTTGTGGACGCCTTCGCGCGCTACCGGATCACCGATGTGCGCCGCTTCCGCGAGGCGGTTGGCGACGGCGGCATTCCCTTCGCCGAAAGCCGGCTCGACTCGATCCTGCGCTCGCGGACCCGCGAAGTGCTGGGTTCGGTCTCGTCAAATGACATCCTGAGCACGGACCGCGCGGCGCTGATGCTACGCATCCGCAACGCGGCCATCGCCGAGGCCAAGGAGCTGGGCATCGAGATCGTGGACGTGCGGCTCAAGCGCACCGATCTGCCGACGCAGAACCTCGATGCGACCTTCGCCCGTATGCGGGCCGAGCGGGAACGCGAGGCCGCGGACGAGATCGCGCGCGGCAACGAGGCGGCGCAGCGCATCCGCGCTCAGGCCGACCGGACGCAGGTCGAGCTTGTCTCGGATGCGAACCGGCAGGCCGAGATCACCCGAGGCGAGGCTGACGCGCTCTCGAACGCGATCTTCAACGAAGCCTTCGGCGCGGACGCGGAGTTCTTCGAGTTCTACCGCTCGCTCGACGCCTATCGCGGCGCGCTGCGGGGCAGCAACTCGTCCATCGTGATGTCGCCCGACAGCGACTTCTTCACCTATTTCAACGCCGATAGCGGCCGTCTGGGAGGCGCGGGCGGCTCCGGCGCGGAGACGGGTGCGGATGCGGAGGCCACCGGCGCAGGCACGTCCCAAACCGGCGCGTCCGATGCCTCGGGCGCCTCGGCCAGCGGGGTGCTCGGCTCGGCCGGCAGCCAGGCGGCGGCCGAGTGAGCCGCCGGGGCCGGTGATGCTGGGCGTCGCGGCGCTCGCTCTGGGCCTCGTGCTGATCGTCGAGGGGCTGGTCTACGCACTGGCCCCCGACCTTGTCGAACGGATGCTCGAAGCCCTGCGCGGGCTGCCCGTCGAGACGCGGCGCGCGCTCGGTTTCGGGGCGATGGCCCTGGGGCTGGCGCTCGTCTGGCTGGGCAAGAGCCTCGGCGCCTGACGCGCTCGCGGCATCGCCCTCGGGACGAGCCCGCGCGTCACACTGGCGTGAGCCGAGAAATCATCGTTTGCATGCAGCGCGGCCACCACTACACTCTTGTCCAAACGGAACGCAGCACCCGAGGAGAGATGATCTTGAGACACGCAAGCAAGGCTTTGGCGCACCCGAATACCGCGATGGTCAAGGCGATGGCGCTGTCCATTCTGGCCGCGATGCTGCTTCTGGCGCAGGCGATCGCCGCGCAGGCTCGCCCCGAAAGCTTTGCGGATCTCGCGCAGAAGATCAGCCCGGCGGTCGTCAACATCACAACCTCGACGACCGTCGCCGACGGTCGCGGCGCCGGGCCCATCGTGCCCGACGGCTCGCCCTTCGAGGAGTTCTTCCGGCAGTTTCAGGATCGCGGCGGCGACAGCCCCGCACCGCGCCAGCGCCGCAGCTCGGCGCTCGGCTCCGGCTTCGTGATTTCCGAGGACGGCTATATCGTCACGAACAACCACGTGATCGAGAGCGCGGACGAGATCATCATCGAATTCTACGAGGGCGGCGAGCTCGAGGCGACGGTGATCGGAACGGACCCGAAGACCGACATCGCGCTTTTGAAGGTCGAGGCGGACAATCCGCTGCCCTTCGTGGCCTTCGGTGACAGCGATACGGCCCGTGTGGGCGACTGGGTCATGGCGATGGGCAATCCGCTCGGGCAGGGCTTTTCGGTCAGCGCCGGGATCGTCTCGGCCCGCAATCGCGCGCTTTCGGGTACCTATGACGACTACATCCAGACCGACGCGGCCATCAACCAAGGCAATTCCGGCGGCCCGCTCTTCGACATGGACGGCAAGGTCGTGGGAGTGAACACCGCGATCCTCAGCCCCAATGGCGGCTCCATCGGCATCGGTTTCTCGATGGCGTCCAACGTGGTCACGCGGGTCGTCGACCAGCTTCAGGAATTCGGCGAGACGCGCCGTGGGTGGCTGGGTGTGCGCATTCAGGACGTGACCGAGGACGTGGCCGAGGCGATGGGCCTCGACATCGCGGCGGGCGCGCTGGTGACGGATGTGCCCGAAGGCCCGGCGGCCGATGCGGGCATGAAGGCTGGCGACGTCATCACCTCCTTCGACGGGGTCAAGGTGCCCGACACGCGCGAGCTTGTCCGGCAGGTGGGTGAGACCGAAGTCGGCAAGACGGTGCGCGTCGTCGTCTTCCGCGACGGCGGCACACAGACGCTGAAGGTGACGCTGGGCCGCCGCGAGGAGGCCGAGGGCGCCGCGGACATGGACGGCGACGACACGCCCGATGCCGCGCCCGAGCCGCAGACGATGATGGGCCTCACCCTCGCGCCGCTCGACGACGAGCTGCGCGCGCAGCTCGAGCTTGCGCCCGATGCCGAGGGCCTTGTCGTGCAGGATATCGATCAGGTGTCCGAAGCCTATGAGAAGGGCCTTCGCGCGGGCGATGTCATCACCGAGGCGGGCCAGCAGGCCGTGGCCGGGATCGAGGATCTCGAGGCGCGCATCGACGAGGCGCGCGAGGCCGGGCGCAAGTCCATCCTGCTTCTGGTGCGCTCGAACGGACAGCCGCGCTTCGTCGCGCTCTCGCTTTCGGACGAGTGATCCGGGGGCGCGAAGGCGCCACGACCCAGGCAATTCGAGGCCCCGCCCGGAACAATCCCGGGCGGGGCCTTTGCATTCCGGCGCGCGCTTCGTGGTGAATGTCGCTTTTGGTCTATGAAAATGTCGCTTTGGTTGCATGCGCGAGACAAGTTCGCTAAGCGTGCCCTCTCGGTGGTGCGGAGCCTCTCCGCGCCGCATGTGCATCCTCCGTTGGATGCAGCTCCCGCACTCCCGGTGCGGGCCGGCGCGGCGCCACAAGCCGCGCGGCAATGAAACGAATGTCGGCCTCGCGCGTTAACTGTTTTTACGTGGTGTATTTTTAAGCCGACATAGCGGAAAGGGACGATAGATGGTCGATCAGACAGCGGACCAGGGGATACCGGCGCCGGAGGGCACGTCGGATATCATCGAGACCGATTACGAAATCGGACAGGACAACGTCACAACGAAGATCGGGCCCTTCGGCCTCGATTTTCACAACCCCGTCTTCGCGATGGCCGGCATCGCCGTCATCGCCTTCACATTCTTCGCGCTGGCGCTGCCCGATCAAGCCAGCGCCGTCTTCTCGTGGCTCTTCGAATTCGTTACGAAAAGCTTCGACTGGTTCTTCCTGAGCGCGGCGAACATCTTCGTGATCTTCTGCCTTGCGCTGATCGTCAGCCCCTTCGGCTCGATCCGGCTCGGCGGCTCAGAAGCGACGCCCGACTACAGCTATCTGGGCTGGTTCGCGATGCTCTTCGCGGCGGGCATGGGGATCGGCCTAATGTTCTTTGGTGTCTCCGAGCCGATGAGCCATTTCGGCAGCGCGCTCGGCGGCACGACCGCCGAGGACGGCATGCGCACCGACTGGGCGCCCCTGGGCGCGGCGGCGGGCGACGAGGCGGCGGCGACGCGGCTCGGCATGGCGGCGACGATCTTTCACTGGGGTCTGCACCCTTGGGCGATCTACGCGGTCGTTGCGCTGGCGCTGGCGCTTTTTAGCTATAACAAGGGCCTGCCGCTGACACTGCGCAGCGCCTTCTACCCGATCTTCGGCGAGCGCGTCTGGGGCTGGACCGGCCATATCATCGACACGCTGGCCGTCTTCGCGACGCTCTTCGGCCTTGCCACCTCGCTGGGCTTCGGCGCCGAGCAGGCGGCATCCGGCCTGACCTTCCTCTACGGCTCGGGCGATGCGGCGGAAGGCACGCGTAGCTTCCTCGGGATCACCTACGGCAACAGCGAGGAAAGCGGCGTCGCGGACAACAGCGCGCTTCTGGTCCTGCTGATTTCGGGCATCACCGCGATCGCGCTCATCTCGGTCGCGCGTGGCCTCGATGGCGGGGTCAAGGTCCTGTCGGAGATCAACATGGGCCTCGCGGGACTATTGCTTCTCTTCACGCTGATCGTGGGCGGGCCGATCTTTCTGCTGACCTTCTTCGCCGACAGCCTCTGGGCGTATCTTCAGAACATCTTCGCGCTCAGCAATCCGTTCGGCCGCGACGACACCAACTTCATGCAGGGCTGGACGTCCTTCTATTGGGCGTGGTGGATCAGCTGGTCGCCCTTCGTGGGCATGTTCATCGCCCGCGTGAGCCGGGGCCGCAGCGTGCGCGAATTCCTGATCTGCGTTCTTCTGATCCCCAGCCTCGTCTGCGTGCTCTGGATGAGCGTCTTCGGCGGCACGGCCATCAGCCAAGTCGTGAACGACGGCTACACGGCGGCCAAGGATGCGGCGCTCGAGCTCAAGCTATTCTACATGCTCGACCAGTTGCCGCTGGCGACGATCACGTCGACCATCGGTATCATCCTCGTCGTGGTGTTCTTCGTGACATCCTCGGATTCAGGCAGCCTCGTGATCGACACGATCACGGCGGGCGGCAAGGTGGACGCGCCGGTCACGCAGCGGGTGTTCTGGTGCATCTTCGAGGGTGCGGTCGCGATCGTCCTTCTGATCGGCGGCGGCCTTGCGGCGCTGCAATCGGCGGTGATTTCGACGGGCCTTCCCTTCACCCTCGTGCTGCTCGTGATGTGCTGGGCCATCTTCAAGGGCCTGCAATCCGAGAAACGCGCCTGACGCACAGGCCCTTCGCGGGCGGACATGGCCCCCCGGCGCTTGCGCGTCGGGGGGCTTTGCTGTTTTCTGCCTCGGGAACAATCGGAGGCGCCGGGATGAGCAGCGGTTTGGACATGGATTTCGTGCGCGGCCAGTTTCCGGCCTTCGCGGAGCCGTCGCTGGCCGGGCAGGCCTTCTTCGAGAATGCGGGCGGCTCCTATGCCTGCGCGCCGGTGATCGATCGGCTGACGCGCTTCTATCACCAGCGCAAGGTACAGCCCTACGCGCCCTACGAGGCCAGCACGCTCGGCGGCGCCGAGATGGACGAGGCGCGCGTGCGCCTTGCCGCCATCATGGGAATCGAGACCGACGAGCTGAGCTTCGGCCCCTCGACGACGCAGAACACCTATGTGCTCGCGCGCGCCTTCGCCCAGTGGATGCGCCCCGGCGACGCGATCATCGTCACCAATCAGGATCACGAGGCCAATACCGGCCCGTGGCGCCGCCTCGCGGATGAGGGCTTCGAGCTGCGGGAGTGGTGCATCGATCCCGATACTGGCCATCTCGACACCGCCGATCTCGAGGAGCTTCTGGACGAGCGCGTGCGCCTCGTGTGCTTCCCGCATTGCTCGAACGTGGTGGGCGAGGTCAATCCCGTGGCCGAGATCACTGCGCTCGCCCACGCGGCGGGCGCCTTCGCCTGCGTCGATGGCGTAAGCTACGCGCCCCACGGCATTCCGGATGTGGGCGCACTCGGGGCGGATATCTATCTTTTCTCGGCCTACAAGACCTATGGACCGCATCAGGGGATCATGGCGATACGCCGCAACCTCGGGATGATGCTGCCCAATCAGGGGCACTATTTCAACGAGGCGAGCCTCTACAAGCGCTTCACCCCGGCGGGGCCCGACCATGCGCAGGTCGCGGCCTGCGCGGGCATGGCCGATTACATCGACGCGCTGGCCGCGCATCACGGGATTGGAGGCGATGCGGCGGCGCGGGGGCAGGGTGTGCATGACCTGATGCGCGCGCATGAGGAGGCGCTCCTGCAACCGCTGCTCGATTACGTGGCCGCGCGCAATTCGGTGCGCCTCATCGGGCCGGCCAGCGCCGCGGGCCGCGCGCCCACGGTTGCGCTGCGCTGCGAGCGTCCCGGCGAGGAGGTGGCGCGCGATCTGGCGCCGCATGGCATCATGGCGGGCGGCGGCGATTTCTACGCGGTGCGCGCGCTACGGGCGATGGGCGTCGATCCCGCGCATGGCGTGCTGCGGCTCAGCTTCGTGCATTACACGACCGAGGCCGAGGTCGTTAAGCTCATGACGGCGCTGGACGAAGTCCTTTGACCCGGCGCGCGGCGCGCTATGTCCTCGCCAAGATGACACGACCCCGGACCCAAGATGAGCGATAGCAAACCCGTACTCCTCTGGCTCCGCCGCGATCTGCGGCTGAGCGATCATCCCGCCCTGACCGCCGGCCTGAAGGCGGGCGGGCCGGTCATCCCCGTCTTCATCCATGACGAGACCGTCGCCGCGCTCGGCGCCGCGCCGAAATGGCGCCTCGGCCTCGGCCTCGAGGCGTTCGCCAAGGCGCTCGAGGAAAAGGGCAGCCGCCTTATCCTGCGCAAGGGCGACGCGCTCGAGCAGCTGCGCGCTCTGGTGGACGAGACCGGGGCAGGGGCCGTGCATTGGTCGCGGCTCTATGATCCGGACGCGATCGAGCGTGACAAGGCGGTGAAATCCGCGCTCAAGGAGGACGGGATCGACGCGCAGAGCCATGCCGGACACCTGATGTTCGAGCCCTGGACCGTCGAGACCAAGGATGGCGGCTATTACAAAGTCTACACACCCATGTGGCGCGCGGTGAAGGACCGCGACGTGGCCGAGCCGCTGAAGGCTCCGGCCAAGCTGAACCCGCCTAAGGATTGGCCCGCCTCGGATGCGCTCGATGACTGGAAGATGGGCGCCGCGATGGATCGCGGCGCGCAAATCTGCCTGCCGTACCAACAGGTCGGCGAGGCCGCGGCGCAGGACCGGCTGGCATGGTTCGTCGATGGGCCGATCAACGATTACGGCGACGCGCGCGACAAGCCCGCGGTCGACGGCACGTCGTGCCTTTCGGAGAACCTCGCGCTGGGCGAAATCAGCCCCGCGCAATGCTGGCATGCAGGCCTGCGCAAGCTGCACGAAGGCTCGAAAGGGGCCGAGCAATGGATCAAGGAGCTGGTCTGGCGCGAATTCGCCTATCACCTTCTTTATCACACGCCGCAGATCGCCACGCGCAATTGGCGCGAGAAATGGGACGAGTTCCCGTGGAACGAGAATGGCGACACGGACGAGGTCATGGCGTGGAAACAGGGCCGGACGGGGATCAAGTTCGTTGATGCGGCCATGCGCGAGATGTATGTGACGGGCCGCATGCACAACCGGGCGCGCATGATCGTGGCGAGCTACCTGACCAAGCACCTGATGACGCATTGGCGCGTCGGGCAGGCGTGGTTCGACGCGCATCTGACCGACTGGGACATCGCCTCGAATGCGCTGGGCTGGCAATGGGCGGCGGGCTGCGGGCCGGACGCGACGCCCTATTTCCGCATCTTCAACCCCGAAACCCAGCTCGAGAAATTCGACAAGCAGGGAAACTATGTGCGCGCGTGGATCGTGGAAGGCATGAAAGAGCCGACCGAAAGCGCGCTCAGCTATTTCGACGCGATCCCGCGCAGCTGGAACATCGGCCCAGACGATCCCTATCCCGAGCCTGTCGTGGGCCTGAGCGAAGGGCGCGAGCGGGCCTTGAACGCCTATCAGGATCGCTCGTTTTGAGCGGCTCCGCCGAGATGAACCGCCCCATGCCGATGCGCATGGCGGCCAATGAGAACGGAAAGACCGCCGACATGATCCTGACTTCGACCGACGGGCAGAAAGACCTGCCGCGCTATTTCGCCCGTGTCTTCGAGAAGACGAAGAACATCAATCGCGGCCGGCTCGATTTCGTGCTGCCCGACGGGCGCGTCTTTCGCGCGGACGGGCCGAACCCCGGACCGGTCGGCGAAGTGCATCTGCACAACACGGACGTCTTCGCGCGGCTCATCCGCGAGGGCGATCTGGGCTTTTGCGATGCCTATCTCGATGGCTGGTGGTCCACGCCCGATCTTCAGGCGCTGATGGATTTCATCTGCACCGACAACGAGGATGTCTATGACGGCTTTCCCGGCATGGGCCTCGTGCGGGCCTTCGAGCGGGCGCGGCACTGGCTGCGCGGCAATTCCAAGGGCCAGGCGCGCAAGAACATCAGCCATCATTACGATCTCGGCAATGATTTCTACAAGCTCTGGCTCGACGATACGATGACCTATTCCAGCGCCATCTTCGAGACCGGACAGGAAAGCATGGAGAAGGCGCAGATCGCCAAATACGCCTCGATGGTGGACCGGATGGGCGTCGCGCCGGGAGATCACGTTCTGGAAATCGGCTGCGGCTGGGGCGGGTTCGCCGAATACGCCGCCGCCGAGCGCGGGCTCAAGGTCACGGGCCTCACCATCAGCCGCGAGCAACTCGTCTATGCGCGCGAGCGGATCGAGAAGGCGGGCCTGTCGCATATGGTCGATTTCAAGATGCAGGATTACCGCGATGAGCGCGGCGTCTATGACGGCATCGCCAGCATCGAGATGTTCGAGGCCGTGGGCCAGCAATACTGGCCGGTCTATTTCCAGACCGTGCATGACCGCCTGCGCCCCGGTCGCAGCGCGACGCTCCAGATCATCACGATCAGCGATGCACGCTGGGATGTCTACCGCAAGGGCGTTGACTTCATTCAGAAATACATCTTCCCGGGCGGCATGCTGCCCAGCCCCAGCGCCCTGCGGGCCGAGGTGGAGCGGGCGGGCCTCATCGTCTCGGGCTCGGTCGAGTTCGGCGAAAGCTACAGCCAGACGCTGCGCCGCTGGCATGACCGCTTCAACGCGTCCTGGGACAGTGTGGCCGCCCTCGGGTTCGACGAGCGCTTCCGCCGGATGTGGAATTTCTACCTGACCTCTTGCGCCGGATCGTTTCACGCGGGAAACTGCGACGTGACGCAGATCACGATCGCAAAACCCGGATAAGCCATGCCCGCAATGAGCTCGATGCCCACCGCCGCCCGTCTCGTCGCGGCTCTGTCGCTGGGGGCGTTGGGCTGGCTCGCCTCGGACCTCATCCGCCCGCTCATGCCCGAGGGCACGGCGTTCGGCTGGTTCAACTTCGTCAATCTGGGCCTCGGGATCCTCTGCGGATGGATCGTCATCGGCAGCCGTGCGGGGCGCGGCTTTGCCGATGCGCTGGCCAACGGGCTGACCGGTGTTCTTGCGCTCGTCATCTGGGGCTTCTTCGTGCAGAGCCTCAATCTGATGCTCAAGCAGAGCATGGAAAACCGCTACGACGGCCCGTTCGAGGCGATCATCGGTATCTTCCGCAATGCCGTCGATTACGCGCAATACCTGATCGATCCGCCGCTCATCACCGTGCTTCTGGTGGGTGGCATGCTGACCGGACTTCTGGCCGAGTTCGCCGCGCGGCGCTGGACCTGACATGCAGGATGTCTTTCTCTACGGCACGCTCCGCGATGCGGAATTGCGGGACATCGTGCTGGGCGAGGGGGCCGAGACGCGCATGGCGGTGCTGCCGGACCATGCCGTCGCCTGGGCCGAAGGGCAGATGTATCCAACCATATCGGCAAAGGACGGCGCCGAGGCGCCGGGCCTTTTGCTGACCGCGCCGAGCGCGGCGCTGCTCGAGCGGCTCGACTTCTACGAGGGCGGCTTCGGCTATGATCTCGCGCCGGTGACGGTACGCGAGGGCGAGGGCGGGGGCGAGCGCGCCGCGCGTGTCTATTTTCCGCGTCCCGGCGCCGTGCCGCCCGGCGCGCCGTTCGATCTCGAGGAGTGGCAGCGCCGCTTCGGCGCGCTCAGCCGGCTCGCCGCGCGCGAGGCGATGGGCTATCTCGGGCGGATGGACGCAAGCACCCTCGCCGCGCGCATGCCGATGATCCGCGCCCGTGCCTCGGCCCGGCTCTCGGCGGCGCAGGGCGTTCCGGCCGATGTGCGCACCGATACCGGCGCCGAGCGGATCGAGACACTCGAGACCGAAGTGAACCATATCGGGTTTTACCGCTTCGAGACGCGCTGCCTGCGCCATCCCACCTTCTCGGGACGGATGAGCGAGACCGTGCGCCGCGAGATGATGATCGCGACCGACGCTGCGATGGTGCTGCCCTACGATCCGGTCCGCGACCGCATCCTTCTGGTCGAACAGTTCCGCATGGGCCCTTTCGGGCGCGGCGATCCGCGCCCGTGGATGCTCGAGCCTGTGGCGGGGCGCATCGATGCGGGCGAGACCCCCGAAGAGGCGGCGCGCCGCGAATGCGAGGAGGAGGCGGGGCTGACACTCTCGCGGCTCGAGCCGATCGCCAGCTATTACTGCACGCCCGGTTATTCGACCGAGTATTTTCACAATTTCGTCGGCATCGCCGATCTGCCCGACGATCTGCCGCGGCTCGGCGGGCTCGACAGCGAGGCGGAGGATATCCGCCTGCACCTGCTGGACTTCGAGGCCGGGATGCGCCTGATCGAGACGGGCGAGGCCGATAACGGCCCGCTTCTTCTGTCGCTTCTGTGGCTTGCGCGGGAACGGGCCCGGTTGCGCCGCGCCGCTTGAGTCCCCTCGCCACTGCCCCTAAATGTGAGGGCAACGTTTCAACGCGGAAAGGACGCGCCATGCGCATTGCCGAGGATCTGGCCGACGCGGTCGGAAACACCCCCCTGATAAAGCTGCGCCGTGCCAGCGAGGAAACCGGGTGCACCATCCTCGGCAAGGCCGAGTTCCTCAATCCGGGGCAGTCGGTCAAGGATCGCGCGGCGCTCTACATCATCCGCGACGCCGTGGCGCGCGGCGAGTTGAAGCCGGGCGGCACCATCGTCGAGGGCACGGCGGGCAATACCGGCATCGGCCTCGCGCTTGTCGGCGCGTCGATGGGCTTCAAGACGGTCATCGTCATTCCCGAAACGCAAAGCGAGGAAAAGAAGGACATGCTGCGCCTCGCGGGCGCGGAGCTGGTGCAGGTGCCCGCCGCGCCCTACAGCAATCCGAACAATTTCGTGCGCTATTCCGAGCGGCTGGCCAAGGAATTGGCCAAGACCGAGGAAAAAGGCGTGATCTGGGCCAACCAGTTCGACAATACCGCCAACCGCCTCGCCCATATCGAGACCACCGGCCCCGAGCTGTGGGAGCAGACGGGCGGCAAGCTCGACGGCTTTTGCTGCGCCGTGGGGTCGGGCGGCACGCTCGCGGGTGTCGGGATGGCGCTTCAGCCGAAGGGCGTGAAGGTCGCTCTGGCCGACCCGATGGGCGCGAAGCTCTATAGCTATTACACCACCGGCGAGCTCGAGAGCGAGGGCGAGAGCATCGCCGAAGGCATTGGGCAGGCGCGCATCACCGCCAATCTCGAAGGCTTCACCCCCGACTTCGCCTACCAGATCAGCGATCACGAGGCGCTGCCCATCGTCTTCGATCTGCTGCACGAGGAGGGGCTCTGCATGGGCGCCTCGACGGGCGTGAACATCGCGGGCGCGATGCGGCTCGCCAAGGAAATGGGGCCGGGCCACACCATCGCGACGATCCTCTGCGACTACGGCTCGCGCTATCAGTCCAAGCTCTACAATCCCGAATTCCTGCGCGAAAAGGGCCTGCCGGTGCCGGACTGGATGACGGGCGCGCCCCGCTCGATCCCGGGTGTCTTCGCCGAATGATGCAGCTTCTGCGCAATCTCCTGCTTGCGCTGACGCTGGCGCTGGTGCCCGCGGGTGCCGCCATTCTGGCCGCGCCCGACGCCGCCCATGCCCAGCAGCCGCCGGACGCGCCCGATTACGAGCGTTGGGAGGCGCTGGCTGACCGGGCCAGCAACGCCATCGCAAATCAGCGCGCGTCGCTCGCCGCCTTCGAGAAGCTGCGCGAGGATATCGCCGAATGGCGTACGGTCTTCGCCAACGCGCAAAGCATCAATGCGAGCGCCATCGCCACGCTCGAGGCGCAGCTCAAGGCGCTCGGACCCGCGCCCGCCGAGGGCGAGGAGGAAAGCGCCGATATCGCGCGCGAGCGCGAAGCGCTGAACGACCGGCTGGCGGAATTGCGCGCGCCCGTCACGCAGGCGCAGGCGGCCTATAGCGAAGCCGACGAGATGATCCGCAGCGTCGATCGCATCATCCGCGAGCGGCAGACCGAGGAACTTCTGGAGCGCGGGCCGTCGCCGCTCAACCCGGCGCATTGGTCCGAAGGGGTCGGCGCGTTCTTCTCGACCTTCACCACCGTGCGCGCCGAGGTGCTGGGCCTGCTCGCAAGCCCCACGGAGCGCGCCGCGCTCACCTCGACGCTGCCGGCCGTCGCGCTCATCTCGCTCATCGGTCTCGTGCTTCTGGTGCGCGGACGCTTCTGGGCGGAATGGCTGGTGCGCATGCTGCTGCCGGTCAAGGTCACCTCCGGCGTGTGGCTGATCCGCTTCGTCATGTCGCTGGGCGAGATCGTGATGCCCGTGCTCGGTATGCTCCTTCTCGCCGTGGCCGCCGGGATCAGCGGGCTTGTCGCCACGCACGCTTCGGCCCTCATCGACAGTCTCTTCGGCGCGGTCTTCATCTTCCTCGTCGCGCGCTGGCTGTCGCGGCGTCTCTTCGCACGCGAGGATGACGGGCGCCTTCCGCTCCGGCTCGAGGCGGATGACCGCCGCAAGGGGCGGCTCTACGGCGCGCTGCTCGGCATCGTGGTGGCCGTGCTCTACCTGCTGCGCGACGTGGCGGACGGCAATGGCTGGACATCCGAAGCGCGGGTCGTGGTCGTCTTCCCGATCATGGTCATCGCCGGGCTGCTGCTGATCCGTCTCGCCCGGCTGCTGGCCGTGCATTGCCGCGCCTCCGATCAGACCGATGACGACACGGACAGCGGCGCCAACACCTATCGCAGCCGCCTCGGACGGCTTCTGTCGCGCCTGCTGACCGGCGTCGCCGTGGCCGCGCCCTTCCTTGCGGGCGTCGGCTATTACAAGCTCGGCATGGGCCTTCTGCTGCCGTCGCTCATGTCGCTGATGCTGATGGCGACGATCCTCGTTCTGCGCGGGGTCGTGGTGGAGATCTACGTCCTCGCCACCCGCAAGAGCGAGGGCACGTCCGACGATCTCGTTCCGATGCTCGCCGGCTTCGTTCTGGTCCTTCTGTCGCTGCCGGTTTTCGCGCTCATCTGGGGCGCGCGCGTTGCCGATCTGAGCGAACTCTGGGTGCGTTTCAAGCGCGGCGTCACGCTCGGGGATCTGACGATCTCGCCCACGATCTTTCTCACGCTCGCCGTCGTCTTCACGCTCGGCTTCGTGCTGACGCGGGTGCTTCAGGGCACGCTCAAGAATTCGCTCCTGCCCAAGACCAAGATGGAGATGGGCGCGCGCGACGCCATCGTCTCGGGCGTCGGCTATGTCGGCATCCTGCTCGCCGCGCTCATCGCCATCACGAGCGCGGGGATCGACCTCAGCAGCCTCGCCATCGTGGCCGGTGCGCTCTCGGTCGGTATCGGTTTCGGCCTTCAGAACATCGTGTCGAACTTCGTGTCCGGCATCATCCTGCTGATCGAGCGCCCCATCAGCCAGGGCGACTGGATCGAGGTGAACGGCCAGCACGGCACCGTGCGCGAGATTTCCGTGCGCTCGACCCGGATCGAGACCTTCGACCGCTCGGACCTCATCATCCCGAACTCCGACCTCGTCAGCGGGGTCGTGACCAACTACACCAAGGGCAGCACCGTCGGCCGTCTCATCGTCAAGGTCGGCGTCGCCTACGGCACCGACACCAAATGGGTCGAGGGCATCCTGCGCGAGATCGCGACTGATCATCCCATGGTCCTGATGAACCCCGAGCCGACGATCCTCTTCCGCGGCTTCGGCACGGACAGTTACGATTTCGAGATCCGCGCCATCCTACGGGACGTGAACTGGATCATGAACGTCGCCTCGGACATGAACCACGCCATCGCCAAGCGTTTCAGCGAAGAGGGCATCGAGATCCCGTATCAGCAGCGCGATCTGTGGCTGCGCAACCCCGAGATGCTGACCGGCGCCGCCGCGGGCGCGGCACAGAAAAAGGGCGCCGAGCCGGACGCGCCCCAGCCGAAGCCCGAGGCGCAGCACATGGATGACGGCGACGGCGCAGGCGATCCCGACGGGGACGGGAGATGAGCCTGCCGCTCTTCCGCGAGGACGCCTATCTGGCCGAGACGGCCGGCACGGTCGCGGCGCATACCGCCGAGGGCGGCGTCGTGCTCGACCGCACGATCTTCTATCCCACCGGCGGCGGCCAGCCCGGCGACAGCGGCACGCTCGACTGGACGGGCGGCAAGATGGAGGTGGCCACGACAGTGAAGGGCGAGGGGAGCGCCATCGTCCTCGTGCCCGCCGCGCCGCAGGCGCTGCCCCCCGTCGGCGCCGAGCTGCGCCAGATCCTCGACTGGCCGCGACGCCACCGCCTGATGCGCATGCACACCGCGCTCCATCTTCTGTCGGTCGTCATTCCCATGCCCGTCTCGGGCGGCGCGATCGGCGAGGCGCGCAGCCGGCTCGATTTCGACATGGCCGAGCCGCCCGAGGACCCCGAGGCGCTCGAGGCCGCGCTCAACGCGCTGGTCGATGCCGATCTTCCGGTCAGCGAGGAATGGATCACGGGCGCCGAACTCGACGCCGATCCCGGCCTCGTCAAGACGATGTCGGTCGCCCCGCCGCGCGGCGCCGGCGACATCCGCCTCGTGCGCATCGGCACAGCCGCGCCGTGGACCGACCGTCAGCCCTGCGGCGGCACCCATGTGGCGCGCACCGGCGAGATCGGCTGGCTGCGCTTCGGCAAGATCGAAAAGAAAGGGCGCCAGAACCGCCGGATCTATCTGCACCTGGGCGACTGAGCGGGCGATTATGCCCTTGATCTGCCCTCCCACCCCCCGTTAAAGAGGCGCAACGGAGCGGTGGCCGAGTGGTCGAAGGCGCACGCCTGGAAAGTGTGTAGGCGGGAAACCGTCTCGAGGGTTCGAATCCCTCTCGCTCCGCCATCAGGCCTACCCGTGGCCCCTGAAACTCCCAACATCTTTAGTATGCAGTCCAGTTTACGCTGAGCGTCCCCGCACCCGGGCCTTCTGACTTGCAGAAAATTCTGCACCAAAAATGGCACCGCAGGATCCACGGCGCCATTCTCTCTGTGGTTTCCAATATCCATCATCGGCCAGTCCGATCGGGCGCCCGCCTCACACCTCCAGCGGGGCGCCTTTGCGGGTCCAGGCCAGGGGCTTGACTGGCTCGTCGAGGGGCGTTTCCGCGATGTGGTTGATGTAGTTGGACATCACTTTCTGCGAGAGGCCCAGAATGACGTCGAGCGCGGCGCGGTGCCCGTAGCCTGCGGCGAAGAAGGCGTCCATCTGGTCCTGCGTCACGTTGCCCCGGCTGCGCAGCATCTGGAGCGTGAACGTGCGCAGCGCTTCGAGCTTCGGCGAGGGCAGGGGCGTTTCGTCCCGGAGCGCGGTGCTGATCTCGTCCGAGACCTTCATGCGCTTGGCGATGCCGGTATGGGCGGGGACGCAGTAATGGCATTCGTGCTCCACGTTGATCGTCTGCCAGACGACCGTCAGCTCGTCCGCGTCGAACTCGGTCTCGGTGAAGAGCTTGTGCAGGACCTGATAGCCCTCGAGCACCTGCGGGCTCGTCGCCATGACCTTGTGAAGTCCCGGCAGGCGGCCGAAGGCCTTCTGCGAGTTCTCGAGCAAGTGTTTGGATGCGTCGGGCGCGGTTTCAAGATCGTGGGAAGGAAAGTCGGTCATCGGAGGCTCCGTTGAAATAGAGATGATCATTCACATTTGCACTTTCTTGAGTGATCATTCAAGTATATAAATGAGTGATTGTTCAATAATGATGTTCCGCCCATGCCCCGCCCACCTTCCTTCGACCGTGACGAACTGATCGAGCGTGCCTGCCGGCTGTTCTGGCGGCAGGGCTGGGCGGGCACGTCGATGAAGGATCTCGAGGCCGAGCTGGGGTTGAAGCCCGGCAGTTTCTACGCGGCGTTCGGATCGAAGGACGCGCTCTTCGCGCTCGCGCTCGAGCGATATGCGGCGGATGGGGCCGCGCGCCTCGGGGCGCTCGAGACGCGCCTCGGCCCGGTCGAGACGTTGAAGGCGCATCTCGCGCAGGTCGTGTCGCGCGAGGACGGCGCGCCGCTGCCCTGCATGCTGGCGAAGACGGTGCTCGAGCTCGGCCCGAAGGGCCACGCGCTCGCCGACAAGGCGCAGACATGCCTCGGTGCGATGGAGGCAAGGTTCGCCGCGCTTTTCCGACAGGGCCAGGCGGTCGGGCAGATCGCGCCGCATCACGATCCAGAAAGGCTCGCGCGGCGCTTTCAGTCCGATCTTCTGGGCCTGCGCGTCACGGCGCAGCGCCCCGATGTGGACGCCGATGCGCTCGCCGCCGACATCGGACGCGATCTCGACAGGCTCGGGTAATCTTCGATACTTCGCTCAGCTATTGCGCGCGAAGCCGGACCGCCTCCCCGGTCACGAGCTTTTCCGATACACCAGCTCGGCCTCGTCATCAACCGAGAAGCCCGTCGCCAATTCCTGCATCTCGGCATGGAGCGGTGACTTGATGCAGGCGGGATCGGTGGCCGCTGCGTCTCCGGCGAGGGCCATCGCCTGGCATCTGCATCCGCCGAAATCGAGCTTGCGCCGGTCACATGTCCTGCAAGGCTCCTGCATCCATGCCTCGCCGCGATAGGCGTTGAAGGCGGATCCGTGATACCAGATGTCCGCGAGGGGCCTCTTTTTGACGTTGTCGAACTCGAGCGACGGAATGGTCTGGGCGGCATGGCAGGGCAGCGCGAGGCCGTCGGGCGTGATGTTGAGGCCCGTCCGGCCCCAGCCGCCCATGCAGCGCTTGGGATAGTCGCCATGGTAATCCGCCGGGACGTAATCGATGACCAGTTGGCCTTTCAACCTCGCTCGGGCCTCGGTGACGATGCGCCCCGCCTCCTGCGCCTGCGCGCGCGTGGGCATCATCGCGGCGCGGTTCAGCATCGCCCAGCCGTGAAACTGCACGGTCGCGATTTCGACCCGGCGCGCCTTCAGCGCGACGGCCATGTCGATCGCCTCCGGCAGCTGGTGCAGGTTCTGCCGGTGCAATACCACGTTGAGCGTGAGCGGAAATCCGGCGGCGACGATCCAGTCCGCGGCCTGCATCTTGCGCGCGAAGGCGCCCTTGTATCCGCCGATGCGGTCGGCCATCGCGGCATCCGTTCCTTGCAGCGAGAGTTGCACATGATCGAGACCCGCGGCATCGAGCGCCGCGAGACGCGCCTCGGTCAGGCCGATCGCGGAGGTGATGAGATTGGTGTAGAGTCCCGCCTCCCGCGCCGCGCTCACCAGATCGACCAGATCGCGGCGCGCCGCAGGCTCGCCCCCTGAAAGATGAAGTTGCAGCACGCCGAGCGCGGCCGCCTGCCGAAAGACATCCGCCCAGTCCCGCATCGAAAGCTCGGTATCCCGCGCCGCCATCTCGACGGGGTTCGAGCAATAGGGGCAGGAGAGCGGGCAGCGATGGGTAAGCTCGGCCAGCATCGCGATGGGGGGCGGGATGCTCATGGCGATATCTCGAGGATCCTGCGGTCGAGAAGGCCGCCGATATAATCCTGAACATCGCCCGCGATCCGCTCGGCGGGGGCATCATAGAGCTCTGCCAGGCTGTCGATGATGGCGCGCATGTTTCTCTGGCCGTCGATCTGCCCGAGGATGGCGAGGCCGACCGGATCGAGGTCGAGGACACGTTCCGGGGCCAGCAGCACGGTCTTGCCGCGCACCCTGTCCTCGTGAAGGCGCACCCCGCGCGGAAGGCACGGCACCGCGTCGCCGGCGATCTGCGCCGCGCCCTCAGTCATGCCGCACCGCCCGAAAGATGCGTGCCCGGCTGCCACGCGCCCGGCGGGATATGCGCGGGCGCGACGTAGGCGGCGTGAAGGGCGTCGAGCTGCGCCCAGAGCACATCGGTCTTGAAGGTGAGCGCCGCCGCGGCGGCGTCCTGCTTCTCGGCGGTGTCGGCGTGATCGAGTACCCATGCCAGCCCGAAGGCCACGTCTTTCGGGGCCTCGCTCAGACGATTGCGGAAATAGGAGAGGCTGCTGTCATCGGCGAAGGCGTAATGCGCCAGAAGCCCCTCGATGCGGCTGGCATGTATCTTGGGCGCGAAAAGCTCGGTCAGGGAGGCGGCGACGGCCTCGAGAAGCGACGTGTCGCGCACGAAACGCACATAGGCATCGACGGCGAACCGCGTGGCGGGCAGAACGCCCTCGGCGCTCGCCACATAGTCCCGGTCCAGCCCGACCGCATCGGCCAGGCGGAGCCAGCGCGCGATGCCGCCCTCGTTTCCATCGCTGCCGTCATGATCCTCGATGCGCGAGCGCCAGGCGCGGCGCAACGCCGGATCCTCGACGCGGCTCATGAAGGCGGCGTCCTTCATCGGGATGCGCGACTGGTAATAGAAGCGGTTGATGACCCAGGCGCGCACCTGATCGGGGGTGCAGCCGCCCGAATGCAGCAGCTCGTGGAAAGGATGCTTGTCGTGATAGCGCTCCGCGCCGATCTGGCGCAGACGCTCTTCGAAGGCGCAGCGTTGAAAGCTCACAACGCGATCTCCATCCCGTCACGCGCGATGATCCAGCCCGCCGCCTCGGCTTCCTCGCGCTCGGCGGAGTTCGGGCGCAGCACAGGGTTCGTGTTGTTCATATGCACGAAGACCTTTCGCTTGACGGATATGCCCTCGAAGGCGGCGATCGAGCCATCCGGGCCCGACATCGACATATGCCCCATGCGCGCGCCAGTTTTTTGGCTGAGACCGGCGCGGACCATCTCGTCGTCGCGCCAGAGCGTGCCGTCGAAAAAGATCGTGTCGGCCCCGTCGATGCGCGCGGCGAGGTCGCCCCGCAGTGCGGCGCAGCCGGGGATGTAGAAGGCGGATTTGGCCCCGGCGCGCAGATGCACCCCCACGGTCTGCTCGCCCTCGAGGTCGGTTCGGACCTCCGCCCCCTCGAGATAGAGCGGCACCTTGCCCGGAACCGGGAAAAGCCGCGCGACAAGGCCCGGCGCAATCTCGACCTCCTCGTCCAGCCGGATCTCCACGCGGGGGACGATCCGGGCATCGAGCACGTCGAAGACCGGGTTCCGCCTCAGTATCTCATGTATCTCGGGCGTGGCGAAGAGCGTGAACGCCTGCTGCTCACGCAAGGTCAGAAGGCCCGCGATATGATCGATATCCCCATTGGTCAGCAGAACCGAGCGGATGGGGGAATGGCGCAGGCCGGCGGGATGCAGCGCCTTTGCCCTGCGCAACTGGTCCCGCAGATCCGGCGAGGCGTTGAGGATCGCCCAATCACTGCCGTTCGCGGTGACGGCGAGCGAGGATTGGGACTGGTGCGGGATCTTGCCCGTGCGGGCCCGCGTACAGTTCTCGCAACCGCAATTCCATTGCGGCAGACCGCCACCGGCCGCGGCTCCGAGGATATGCGCGCGCGCGGTCACAAGACGTCTCCGCGCGCCGGGCGATCAGTAAAGAACGCCGTCGTCGCCTTCGCGCTCTTCGCCGCCGGGGCCGTACATGTTGATTTCCATGCCGCATTCGATTTCGCGGATAACGGGTTTCGTCCAAGCCATGACGCTCTCTCCTCGATAAAACTCTGCCATCCGACTATGCGGCAGGCGGTGCGGGTTGTCCATGAAGCCGGGATCACGGGTCCGTGGCCCCACTCGCTTCTTTTCGTGGAAACGGGGCGGCGCGCCGCCCCGCCCCCGGTCATTCCTGCGGCAGCGCGAAGGCCATCACGATGTCGCCGCGCCCCATAAAATCGTTTAGACCTCCGATGGTCACGACGACATATTGCCGCCCGTCCGGGCCGACATAGGACATGGGCGTGGATTGCGAGCCGAGCGGCAGATCGCCGCGCCAGATCTCCTCTCCGGTCTCCGAGTTGAAGGCCCGCAGATAGTAATCCTGCGTACCCGAATAGAAGGTCAGTCCCCCGGATGTGGAGATGGGGCCGCCGACCAGCGGCAGGCCGACCGGCATCCGCCAGCCGGTGCGGATGCCGAAGGGGCCGGTCTCCTCGATGGTGCCGACGGGGCGCTGCCACAGGATCGACTGCGTCTCGAGGTCGATCGCCGTCATCGTCCCGTAGGGCGGCTCCTGGCAGGGCACGCCGACGAAGGAGAAGAAGTTCGAGCGCATCGCGCCATAAGGCGCGCCGTCCTGCGGGGCGAGTCCGTCATGCGGGCCGACCACCTCGACGCCGAGCGAATCCGCCACATCGCGCGGCAGGAGTTGCAGAAGATGCGCCACGCGCGTGTCGTTCACGATCAGGAGGCCGCGCTCTTCGTCGATCGTGCCGCTGCCCCAGTTCATGCCGCCGAAATAGCCGGGCCAGATCAGCGTGCCCTGTTCGGACATCGGAGTGAAATCGCCCACGTAATAGGCCTGCCGGAAGCGGATGCGGCAATAGAGCTGGTCGAGCGGCGTCGCGCCCCACATGCGCGCCTCGGTGAGCTCTTCCGCCCCGATCGAGGGCATGCCCACCGAATAGGGCTGCACGGGCGACAGGTAATCCGGCTCGACGCCGCCTTCGGTCGGGACCGGCAGATCCTGAACTTCGGTGATGGGCGTGCCGTCGCGGCGGTCCAGCACGAAGGTCTGGCCGCGCTTGGTGAGCTGGATCAGGGCCGGAACCGTCTCGCCCGCCGCGTTCGTCAGATCGTAGAGCATCGGCTGCGAGGGCACATCGTAATCCCAGATATCGCGGTAGGTCGTCTGGAATTTCCACGCGACTTTGCCGGTCCGGGCGTCGATCGCCACCACGGAGGAATTCCAGTCATTCGCCGCCTCAACGCGCGAGCTGCCGTAGAAATCGGGCTGCGCGTTGCCGGTGGGCAGATAGACCAGCCCCAGCTCGGGATCGAAGGCCGGGGTCGACCAGACATTCGGTGTGCCGCGCGTATAGGTCTCGCCCTCGGGCGGCAGCGTCTCGATCTCGGGATTGCCGATATCCCACGCCCAGACGATCTCGCCCGTGCGCCCGTCGAAGGCACGCACGACGCCCGACGGCTCGTCGAGCGCCATGCCGTCCCAGACCCAGCCTCCGAGAATGATCTGATCGCCCATCACGGTGGGCGCCGATGTCGGGAAGTAGAATCCGGGGCGCACCTCGCCCATGTTGCGGGTCAGATCGACCGAGCCGCCCTCCCCGAAACTTGTGCAGAGCGCGCCGGTTTTCGCATCCAGCTGGATGAGGCGCGCGTCCACTGAACTCATCACGATGCGGGCGGCGCATGTGCCCTCCGCATCCGTCTGAGCGCCCTCGAGCGCGGTGGGCCGGTAATGCGTCACCCCCCGGCAGCGCTGCCAAAGCGGCGAGCTCGCCTCGGGATCGAAACGCCAGACCTGAGCGCCCGTCACCGCGTCGATCGCGCTGACGATGTTGTTCGGCGAGCAGTGATAGACCAACCCGTCGACGTAGAGCGGCGTATTCTGATCCTGCCCGGTGCCCGAGGGCGCATCGCCGTAATTGTAGCTCCACGCCACCTCGAGCTGATCGACATTCTCGGGCGTGATCTGGTCGAAGGGCGCGAAGCGCGTGCCGCTGGGCGTGCGCCCGTAATGCGCCCATTCCACCCCGGCCTCCTCGCCGAGTGGCGTGCGCGCGACGGGCGCGGCATTCGCGATGACGCCCTGCGGCGTGGCCATGCCGTAGAAAAAACCGCCGATCCCGATGGCCAGCAACAGCGCGGCGATCACGCTCGCCGCCCGCCCGCGCCCGTCGTTCAGCGACGGGATGAGCAGGACCGCGGCGATCGCCAGAACCATCGGCGCAACAAGGCGCGGCACGAGCGGCCAGACGGCGAACCCCGCCTCCCAGACGGCCCAGAGCGCGGTGCCCAGAAAGACCGCGCCGAAGATCCACGCCCCGCGCAGCGATCCTTTCCAGTAATAGACGCCCGAAGCGATCAGGCCCGCTCCGGCCAGCGTGTAATACCACGACCCCCCGAGCGAAATGAGCCATAATCCCGGCACCGCCATCAAGGCGCCTACCAGGGCGAGAACCACGCCGAATACCTTAGCCAATGCATTTTCCTCAAATTTTTTCGATTTATCCGCCGCTGCGGCGCCGGGTGTCAAGCTTGGTTGACGCGAAAATGTCTGGCGGTTGTGAATTGGCCTTCACTGCTTGGCTTTTGGCCAAAGGATGATCGAAAGATGTTGGTGCCGTTACTTCCGCTCAACTTATGGAGGCTTTCCCGTAGCCGAGGTGATCCTGCTTCTGATGGGCGACGAGTGCATCCTGATCAGAGCATACCTTTCGACTGTAAATGTACGGTTACAGGCGGTTTACGCGATGCGTAAGTCTGTCACAGACGAGCGAACTGCCGAAAAGGTTTATGTCGAACTGCACTGACCTGATCGCGTTACAAAACCACGGGACGAAGCGGACCATTAGACTATTCAAGATCCAGAGCGCTGATAAGGTCGCGGCATGATCTGCGTCTCGACTTTCTCGGCTTGGGCCGGACGCGCTATTTTGAAGAGGACGAACACCATGACCGACCCGATTTCTGCCTTCGACGGCGTTACGCGCCTCAAGTCGCCGGGGCGCAGTGCCGTGTCGGACAATGCGCCGGTGGAGCGGACGGTCGCGGAGGTGCTTCGGGCGGTGCGCGAGCGGGGCGACGCGGCGGTGCGGGACTACTCGAAGCAGTTCGATCAGGCCGATCTCGCGACTTTCGAGGTGAGCGCAGAGGAGCGGCAGGCGGCTCTCGATGCGCTCGATCCGCAGAGCCGCGCGGATACGGAGTTCGCGATCGATAACGTGCGCGCCTTCGCCGAAGCGCAGCTCGCCACGATCCTGCCGCTCGAGGTCGAACCGCTGCCGGGCGTTCACATGGGCCACCGTGTGATCCCGATGGAGCGCATCGGGGCCTATGTGCCGGGCGGGCGCTATCCGCTCCTGTCGGCGCCCGTGATGACCATCGTGCCGGCGAAGGTCGCGGGCGTCAGCGAGGTCATCGCCTGCCTTCCGCCCAACGCGCACCCGGCCATGATCGCGGGGTGCCACCTCTCGGGCGCGGACCGCATCTTCCGCATCGGCGGCGCGCAAGCCATCGCGGCCATGGCTTTCGGCACCGAGACGGTGCCGCGCGTCGACAAGATCGTGGGGCCGGGCAATGCCTTCGTGAACGAGGCCAAGCGGCAGGTCTTCGGGCCCATCGGGATCGACCAGTTGGCCGGGCCTTCGGAGATTTTCGTGCTGGCCGATCACACCGGCGACGCCGAGATGATCGCGGCGGACATGCTGGCGCAGGCCGAGCATGACGTGCGCACGCGCGTCGGTCTCATCACGACCGACGCCGCGCTGGCCGAGGCCACGCTGGCGGAGGTCGAGCGCCAGTTGCGGGACCTGTCGACCGCCGAGACGGCGGGCGCGGCCTGGCGCGATTATGGCGAGATCGCGGTCTGCGAGGACGAGGCCGCGATGATCGCCTATTCGGATCACATCGCGGCCGAGCATCTTCAGATCCATACCGAGGACGCGCATGGCCTCGCCGCGCGCCTGCGCAATTACGGCTCGCTCTTCATCGGCGAGCTGGCGAGCGTGGTCTATTCCGACAAATGCTCGGGCACCAATCACACGCTGCCGACGATGGCGGCGGGGCGCTATACCGGCGGGCTTTGGGTGGGCACCTATGTGAAGATCGCGACGCATCAGTGGCTGACCCCGGACGGGGTCAAGCAGGTGGCCCCGCCCGCCGCGCGGCAGGCCGCGACCGAAGGCATGGAAGGCCACCGGCGCGCGGCACAGATGCGCCTCGATCGGATTCAGGCGCGCCGCACATGAAAACGCCCCGCCCCCGGTGAGGGGCGGGGCGCGATCGCGGGCCGATAGGCTGGGAGATCAGAAGCTGCTATAGCCGCGCGGATCGTTGTCGATGCCGTTGCGGGCCGCGGGCGGGCGCGGCGCGTTGGCGGCGGGCGCCGATTGCGCGCCGAGAAGCGCCATGAGCTGCGCGCGCATCTCGGGCGTGATCCCGTCGAGATCGAAGGGCACGGTGCTGGCCTTGTCGAGCGGCGCGAGCTTGAACTTCTCCACCGTCTCGCGCATCGCATCGGTCGAAGCGCGCATCTGGTCCGAGGACGCGGCCAGCTCTTCGGCCTGAGCCGACACTTCGAGGCCGGTCTTGGACAGGTCCGTCGCGGCGCAGCTGATCTGCTCGATGCCCTTGGATTGCTCCTCGCTCGCCTGGCTGATGAGGTCCACGCGCTGCTGCACGGTGCCGATCTCGGCATGGATCTTCTTGAAGGCGGTCTCGGAGGCCGAGGAGGCATCGACGCCGCGCGCGACGTTCTTCGTCGCCTCGGCGATGAGATCGGAGGTCTCCTTGGCGGCCTTGGCCGAGCGGCCGGCGAGGTTGCGCACTTCCTGCGCCACCACGGCGAAGCCCCGCCCATGCTCGCCCGCGCGGGCGGCCTCGACGGCGGCGTTCAGCGCCAGAAGGTTGGTCTGGAAGGCGATCTCGTCGATCGACTTGATGATCTTGGCGATCGCTTCGGAGGAGGTGCGGATGGCGTCCATCGCATGCACCATGTCATCCACCGTGCCGATGCCTTCGGTCGCGAAGGCGGTCGTCGTCTGGACCAGCGCGCGCATCTCGCTCGTCTGGGTCGAGTTGGCGCGCACGGTCTGCTCGGTCTCCTCGATGGCGGCCGAAATCTCGTCCACCGCGCTCGACTGGCTTTGCGACGCTTGCGACAGAGCCTGTGCCGAGCCGTTGATCTGCACGATGCCGCTCGCCAGCTGGGTGATCTGCTCGCGCACCTCGTGGATGATGCGGTTGAGATCGCTCATGGCGGTGAGGAGCGACGACACCGTCTTGCGATAAGCGCCCTTGAAGACCGAGGTATCGACTTCGCGGTCCATGCGGCCCGAGGCCAGATCGCGCGCGATGCGCGAGATTTCCGCGACGGTGTCCTGGAAGGCCGAACGGGCACCTTCGATCGCGTCGGTGATGAACTGGCGATCGCCCTCCATCGGCTCGAAATGATAGTCGAAATCGCCCTCGGCGAAGGCCTGCATGCAGTCGATCACCTTGCACTTCGTTTGGTAGTGACCGTCGACCATCAGGTTCACGTTCTGGGCCACTTCCTGATAGTGTTCCGTCAGCCCCTCGAGATCGGCGCGGGCGTGAATGCGGCCCTCGTGATGATCCGTGGCCATGCTCGAAATGCGCTCGATCAGTGTCTGGATCTGGCGCTTGCTTTCATTAGCGGATGTGGCGTCCCGAAGCTCGACCACGTAGCGCACGGCGGTCTTGCCGCCCGCGAAGATCGGCACCACGCTGAAGGCGATGGTCTTGCCGCCGGCGTGCAGCTTGGTGTGCAGCGGCTCGCGCATCGTCGCCAGCATGCCGCGCTGATGGGCCGGGTTCTTGTGGAAAACATCCACCGATTTGCCCAGCACTTCGCTGACCTTGAAATGCGGCAGATCCTTTTGAATGTCGCTTTCGATCTTGGTGAACATCGTCGCCGCCGCGCTGTTCACGAAGCGGATGTGAAGCTCCGCATCCGCGATGATGATCGGCGTTTCGAGTGCCTCGTAGGCTTCGAGGCCGTCGACGGGTTTCCAGTCGGCGCCTGTCTCTGGGGAAGTCTTTGTCATCGATCTCTCTTCGGTTGAAGCGCCGAAAAAAGAACGGCACTGCGGGAGTTTATGCAATTCCCGCACCGCAGATTGAGTATCGAAAGTATGTATCGCGCTCGCTAAAGCGTCCGCGTGATCTCAGGGCGCGCAGCGCGTCACAGAAGCGAGCGCTCGCGGCTGATCATCGCGGCATGCGCGCGGTTGCGCGCGCCCAGCTTCTTGCAGATCGAGCGCATGTGCATCTTGACCGTGACCTCGCTGGCGTCCATGTCGCGCGCGATTTCCTTGTTCGTCATCCCGTCGGCGGCGAGGCGCAGCACGAAAAGCTCTTTTTCCGACAGATCATGACCGTCCGAAGCCTTGTCGCCCCCGCCGGCCTCGGCGGGCACGAATATCTGGCCCGAGACGATCAGCTGGATGACGCTGTTCAGCGCCTGGAGCGGCATCGTCTTGGGGATGAGGCCACGGCAACCCAGCTCCAGCGCGCTGTTGAGGAAATGGCGGTCGACCATTCCGGTGAAGAGCACCACCTTGCCGGGCGCGGCCTTGTCCACCACGGTCTTGATGCTGTTGATGCCCATCATGCCGGGCATTTTCAGGTCCAGAAGCACCACGTCGAAGCCGTCTTCGCCGTTCAGCATCGCCAGCGCGCCGTCGAGCGTGTCGGTGGTGATCGCCTCGTATCCGGGCTGGGCGTTCAGCATCGTGCCGACCGCCTCGGCCAACAGATTGTGATCGTCGGCGAGCAAAATCCTGAGAGTCATTCCGTCACGGTCCTTCCCTGGCGCCCGGCCCATCCCGAAACGGGGCCGGACGACGTATGTTAGCGCCCTGAGGCGATGTTAAACGTTTCGTTAGGTCATTCAATGGTGGGTTTGCGATCCAAAGATATTCGTGTTCCGCGCGCGCAGTCTCAATCGCGGCTGAGCGCCTTTGCAATGAGGTTCCGCGCCGCACCCGTGATGCAGGCCCCGGCGCAGATGAAGAGCACGGTCGCTTTCAGCGGTGGCGCTTCGAGGCCGGTGCCGAGACACCACAGCCCGACGCCGATGAAGGTGAGGGTCGAGATCATCTCGCCGGTCGAATGGTGGCGTTTGCGCATGCGTCAACTCCTTGGGGCAGGGCGACCGAACTCGTCGAGCCGCAGGTCGGGGGGAATGTCGATATCGGGCACCGGCTCGGGCATGCCTTGCTCGAGGCGCCAGACATGGGCGAGGATCACCGCCACGGCGGCATAGAGCGCCTCGGGAATCTCGCGCCCGATGCCTCCGGTGAAGTAGAGCGCGCGCGCCAGCGGCGGCACCTGGAGCGTCGCCACGCCCGCGCGGCGTCCGCGGCGCATCACCTCACGCGCCATCGGGCCCTTGCCCATCGCGAGGATGACGGGCGCCGCGCGCTCGTCCGGGTCATAGCGCAGCGCGACCGCGAAATGCGTGGGGTTCGTCAGGATCGCGTTGGCGAGCGGCACATCGGCCAGCGCGCGGCGCTCCGAGGCGCGGCGGGAGGCGTCCATCTGCGCGCGGCGCATCGCGCCCTTCTGCTCGGGCGAGCCTTCGGATTCCTTCATCTCGTCCTTGATGTCCTGCATGGACATGCGCAGCGCCTTGGTATTGCTGTGGATCTGCCAGGCAAGATCGAGCGCGGCGATCAGCGTCAGCGCGACCAGCATGCCCGCCAGCACGCGCAGCATCGCCGTTCCGAAAAGCGCGGTCGCATCGCCGGGCGCCAGCGTCGCCGCGCCTTCCAGCGCCGGCAGAAGGGGGCGCAGCATCACCGCACCCGCGCCGAGCAGGAGCACGACCTTCAGCACCGCCTTCGACAGATCCACGAGCGCCTTCATCGAGACCATACGCTTCATGCCGGCGAGCGGGTCGATCTTCTCGCCCTTGAAGCCCATCGCGGCGGGCGCGAAGATCAGCCCGCCGACGCCCGCCTGCGCCAGAAGGATCGCCGCGATCATCGGCAGCCCGAGGCCGAGGGCCGCCGCCACCGTCCAGACCATCGCGTCCCGCGTGCGCTCGACCATCAGCGCGTCGATCCCGGCGCTTCCGTCGATGACGAGGCCGTGCGCCCAGAGCCCGGTCAGATCGGGCAGCGCCCATTTGCCCCCGGCCAGCATCAATGTCGCGAGCGCGAGCGTCGCCAGAACGAACACCTCGACCGAGCTCGTCACCTTGCCGTCGCGCCGCGCGTCCTCGCGCTTCTTGGCGGTCGGCTCCTCGGTCTTTTCCTGCCCGTCTCCGCCCTCAGCCACGCGCCGCGCCTCCCAGCATCTGGGCGAGCAGGGCGAGCGCCTGCGCGACGAGGTCCGACAGCACCGGCGCGAGGCTCGTCACCGTCAGGAAGAGCAGGAGCAGCGTCGCCGTCATGGTCAGCGGAAAGCCGAAGGCGAAGATATTGAGCTGCGGCGCCGACCGGGTGATGACCCCGATCACGATGTTGAGGATGAGAAGCACCGACACGACCGGCATCATCAGGCGCGCCGCGTCGTGAAACATGGTGCCCGTCCCGTCTAGCCCCGCGCGCGTCAGCGCCATGCCATCGATCGGCGCGCCGATGGGCAGCGTGCGATAGCTCTCGAGGACGAGCCGGATCGCGGCGAGATGGCCGTCCTCGGTCACGAAGATCGCCAGAAGGAAAAGCATGAAGAACTGCCCGATGACCGGACTTTGCGCGCCCGTCGACGGATCGACCTGCGCGGCGAGGCCGAGGCCCGCGGTGTTGGCGATCCGGTCGCCCGCCATCACCGCCGAGGCGAACAGGATCTGGAGCAGCATCCCCGCCGCGAGGCCGATCGCCAATTCGCGGATCGCCCAGGGCACCGCCGTGAGCGCGGCCAGATCGCCCGGCGCGGGGATCTCGATCACGCCTATCAGCGCGATGGTCAGGCACACCGAAATGACGATGCGCACCGGCAGCGACACGAAGCGCGCGGCGAAGAGAGGCGCCGACAGAACGAACGCCCCGATGCGCAGCATGGCGAAGAGAAACTGAAGCATCAGCCCGACCAGCTGCGAAAGCTCGAGCCCCGGAATGCCGGAGGCGGAAGGGGCGAGATCGGGCAGCATCGCTCAGTTCATCGTCGCGATCGTGTCGAACACATAGGCGAAATAGTCGGTCATCGTGGTCATCATGAAGCCCGACATGAGGCCCATGGTCAGGATGACGATCGCCATTTTCGGCACGAAGCTGAGCGTCGCCTCGTTGATCGAGGTCGCGGCCTGAAGGATGCCGATGACGAGGCCGACCGCCAGCGCGATCAGCAGGACCGGCCCGGCCGTCAGCAGGATGTTCCAGTAGGCCAGCTTCAGGTGCTCGATATTCTGGTCGAAATCCATGGTCACAAGGCTCCGGCGAAGCTGCTGGCGAGCGAGCCCATCGTGAGCGCCCAGCCATCGACCAGCACGAAGAGCAGAAGCTTGAAAGGCAGCGAGACGATCATGGGCGAGAGCATCATCATCCCGAGCGCCATGAGGATCGAGGCGATCACCATGTCGATCACGAGGAACGGCAGGAAGAGAAGAAAGCCGATCTGGAACGCGGTCTTGAGCTCGGAGGTGATGTAGGCCGGCAGAAGGATCGAGACGGGCACGTCCGCGCCGCTCTCGTAGGGCGCAGCGCCCGCAAGCTCGGAGAACATGAGCAGATCGTTCTGGCGCGTGTTGGCCAGCATGAAGCCCGACAGGCTCTCCCACGCCCCGCGAATGGCGACCTCGGCCCCCATCTGCCCGTCGAGATAGGGCGCGGCATAGCCGTCGTAGATCTCGCTCAGCACGGGCTGCATGACGAAGAACGACAGGAAGAGCGCGACCGCGATCAGCACCTGGTTGGGCGGGGTCTGCTGCGTGCCCATCGCCTGGCGCAGGATCGACAGCACGATGATGATGCGCGTGAAGGCCGTCATGCCGAGCACGAGCGACGGCAGCACCGTCAGCGCCGTCATCAGCGCGAGGATCTGGAGCGTCAGCGAATAGGTGGTGCCGTCCTCGCCGGAAAGGGCGATTGCGGGCAGCCCCTCCTGCGCCGCGCCGAGCGTGGGCAGAAGCGCGAGCGAGAGCGCCGCCAGAAGGATCCGGCTCATGATGCGGCCTCCGGCGCGGGCGCGCGCGCCTCGGCGGCGCGGGGCAGGGGCGTGACCGTGTTCGCGCCCCGCCGGGACAGGGTGACGAGATGCGGTGCCCCGTCGATCTCGAGGAGGACCGCCATCGCGCCGCCGCCCAGGGCGCGCGTTTCCGCCACATGCATCCGGCGCGCGGATTTAAGATGCGCGGCCAGAGGCGCGCCCTTGAGGCGCACGGCCAGCCAGACGGCGCCCAGCACGGCGAGGAACGCGATCAGCGTCGCGATGCGTTCGGGTGTGACGATATCCATCGGGGCGGCGGTCCTGCTCTTGATGCTCACTTGCGCGAAAGATGCAGGAATCGTGCCATGCAGGCAGGGCGCGGGGCCGCGGGCGTCAGACCGTCTCGATGCGTTGCTCGGGGTCCACGATGTCGCCGAAGCGGATGCCGAACTTCTCGCCCACGACGACGATCTCGCCCTTGGCGATGGGCGTGCCGTTGACGAGAATGTCGAGCGGATCGCCCGCCATCCGGTCGAGCTCCACGACCGATCCCTCGTTGAGGCGCAACAGGTCCTTGAGCGTGATCTGCGTCGAGCCGACCTCGACCGTCATCGCCACCTTCACGCCGGCCAAAAGGCCGAGATCGACATTGCTGTCGCTGGCGCGCGCGGCGCCGGTGTCATCATCCATGATATCGCTCATCAGAAAGGCTCCATTCGGTCAGGGGGTTACGCGGCGGGTCAGCGACAGCGCGGCGCGGCCGCCCTGCTCGCCCGGCTCGCCGTCGAAGAGGGGCATGCCCTCGATCAGAAGTTGCGGGCGCGGCATCAAATCCACCGGCACGACGCGCCCGGGCCGCAGCCCGCTCAGCGCCGAGAGCGGCACGGTCGGCTGCGCGAGCTGCGCGGTCACGTTCAGCGGAACCGCCATCACCGCCTCGGCCAGACGCGCGCGCCAGCGCATGTCGTCCTCGACCTGATCCGACTGCATGCGCGAGCGCAGCCGCGAGGCGATGGGCTTGAGCGCTTGCAAGGGATAGATGAGATCGAGCGTCGCGGGATCCACATCGGGCAGCTGGATGATGAAGGAGCAGCAGACCACCTTCTCCTGGCTGTCGACGAAGCCCGCGAATTGCAGGTTGTCCTCGTGCACGGGCGCCGTGAAGGTCACCGGGAAGAGATCGCGCCACGCCGCCTCGAGCGCGCGGTGCAGACCTTCGGTCACGATCTCGATCACGCGCACCTCGGTCGCGGTAAATTCGGTGCGTCCGGCGGGCAGGTAGGCGATGTTGCCGCCGTAATAGGCATTGGTCAATAGCGAGACGAAATTGGGCGGCAGCATGATGAGCTGCGTGCTGCGGAGCGCATCGGCCCGCGCGGTCGTGAGACTGACGAAATTCTCGAGCTCGTCGCAATAATGATCGAAGGTCTTCACCTCGGGCGGGAAGGACGAGATGCGCGGATGCATCCGCAGGAACGGCAGGAATACCGATCGCGCGAGGCGGCAGAACCGCTCGTTGATCATGCGCAGGCCATAATAGTCTCCCATGACCGAGAGGTTGTCGCTGCCGAACTTGTAGGGGCGCGCGGCCTCGCCATTGACGCCCGAGGCGGCCTGCGCGTCCTCTTCGAGAAGGCCGTCGACCAGCGCCGCGACCTCGTTCGAGCTGAGCTTGTGCGCCCCATGTGCCTTGATCGGAGCCATGCGTGCCTCCTATTGCATCACGAAGGACGGAAAGAAGACGCCGTCGATCCCGCCGAACCCCTCGAGCGCCTCGAGCCGGGTGTTGATCGCGGCCTTGATCGCCTCGGCCAGCGCGTCGCGCCCGCCGGTGCCCTGCACCTCTTCCTCGGAAAATCCGCTGATGACAGCGAGCATGTCCGAGCGCAGCGCCATCGCATGCGTTTCGACATGCTTGATGACCGTCTCGTCATATTGCGTCGAGACGCCCACGCCCACCTGAAGGAACTGCCGCGTGCCGCGCAGATTGGTGGTCATCGGATCCGGGAATTCATAATAGCGCGTCTCGAATTGCTGCTCTTCGGGCAGCTCGCGCGCGACGCGCTGGGGCGTGCCGTCGCCACTTGCGATGCTCTCGGCGGTCTCCTTCTCGAGTAGGCGCAGCACCTCTTCGGAGGGCGAAAGCCGCCCCCCGGCGAAGTAGAGCCCGGCGCCGAAGCCGCCGCCGCCGAGAATGGCGGCGACGAGCACCCAGACCAGTATTTTCTTGATCGCGCCGCCTTTGCGGCGGCCTTCGACATCGGGGGCGGAGCTGTCGGACATCGGGTTTCCTCAGGCTAGAAGGTCGACGGATGTGGTGGCGGCGCGCGGCGCGGCAGTGGGCGCGGCGGGCAGGGCGGAGGTATCGGGCCCGGATTGGGCCTGGCCGGCCTCGGCCTGTGCTGTCTGGCCGTTTCCGCCCGAGCCATTGCCGGATGCGTCATCGCCAGCCGCGCCGCCGCTGGGCTGCCCACCGGGCGCTTGGGCGCTCGCGCTTTGGCCCTGCGCCGTCTGGCCGGGCGTGTTGGCCCCGGGCGCCTGCGTGTCGGCGGCAGCCCCCGGCGCGGCGGCGATGCCGCGCATCTCGAGGCCCGCGCGCGACATGGCGTCGGTCAGCTTGTGCTGCGCCTCGCTGAAGGCGCGGGCGGCCTCGTCGGTTTCGGTGACGATATCGACGCGCAGCGTGCCGTTCTCCATCTCGAGGCGGATCTGCACCGTGCCGAGCCGTTCGGGCGTAAGCGTGAGGGTCAGCGTCTCGCCGCCGCCCTGCGCCGCGCGGGCGATGCCGACGGCCATGTCTTCGGGCCATTCCGCCTGCGCGAGGTCGAGCGGCACCGGGGCGGAGGTCGGCACCGTGGCGGGAGCCGGCGCGGGCGCAGCCGCCTTGTCGGCGGACGCGGTGGCAAGTCCCGAGGGCGCCGCGACTTCGGCCCCGGCACTGCGCGGTGCGGGGGTGTCGGCAGGCATCTGGGTCTCGGCGGGCGCGGCCGTCTCGATGGCGCCTTCAGGCGCGAGCCGAGGCGTTTTCTCGCCCGGAACCTGCGCCGCGATCTCGTCGGATGTCGGCGTGGGCGGCGCTTCGGCGGCGTCCGGCGTGACGGCTGCGGCGATGGGGGCTTCGGGAAGCGTCAAGGGCGCGGGCGGCTCGGTCAGGCTGTCCTGCGCACCGGACTCTTCGAGCGCAGTGCCCGGCACCTCGGCAAGTGGCTTCGCGCCGACTGTTTTCGCGGTTGAAAGCGCCTGCCCGGGGCGCGCATCAACCGGCGCCGCCGGGGCGATCGGCGCAGGCGCAAGCGCGGCTTCGGCGACGGGGGGCGTCTGCGGCGCGCTGCCCTGCAAGCTCTGGATGAGCCCGCCGAAACCGACGCCCGCGCCAGCGCCGGGTGCGCCGCCGCCGGACTTGCCCGCGGCGCGGGGCGCCGGGGCGCTTTCTGTCAATCCTAGGGCGTTCATGCGCCGCGCTCCGCTGAAATCTTGTCCCTCACACGGGTGCAAGTTCGGTGCCATCCGCGCTCAGGCGGGGCGGCGGATCATCGCGGCCTCCTCGGCCTCCTCGGCTTCGCGCCGGATCGCGAGGCGCGCCGTGCCCGCGTGATCGCCCAGAACGCGGGCGCGCTGGTGCTGGCGGGCCAGCTCATGCTCGAGCGCCTCGCGCTCCTCGCGGGTGCGGCGCATCCGCTCCTGCGTCGCGCTCAGCTCGCGGCTGAGCGTGTGGCCGAGATAATGCGCCGAGGCGAGCGCGCCGGGCGACATCGGCTCCGCGCCATGCTGCGCCGAAAGCTCGAGCATCCGTCCCAGCCTGTCCATCAGATCGAACTGCTGCAATTCGCGCTGGCGCAGATCGCCGAGCGCCGCTCCGGTGCGGCCCAGCTCCGAGCGCGCCCGCAGCTCCATCAGCGACAGAAGATGGGCCCGCCGCGCGCTCATGCCTCGGCCCCCATCAGATCGACCAAGGCCGCGACGCTGCCCTCGAAATCCGCCGGATCGTCAATGTCCTGGCGGATGAACGTCTCGATCGGCGGCCAGAGCGCGACGGCCTCGTCGAGCGCCGCATCCTGTCCCGGCGTGTAGGCGCCCATCAGCATCATGTCGCGGTTCTCCATGTAGAGCGCGATGGCCCGGCGCAGGCGGGCGGCGGCGCGCTCGTGCGGCTTGGCGGCGATGTCCTTCATCACGCGGCTGACCGATTGGGTGAGGTCGATCGCGGGATAGAGCCCCATCTGGGCCTGCTTGCGCGAGAGGACGAAATGTCCGTCGAGAATGGCGCGCGCGGTATCGACCACCGGATCGTTCGTCGTGTCGTCGCCATCGGCGAGGATCGTGTAGAAGGCGGTGATGCTGCCCTCGCCGCTGAGCCCCGGCCCCGCGCGTTCGATGAGGCCCGGGATCATCGACAGGGCCGAGGGCGGATAGCCCTTGGCCGTCGGCTGCTCGCCCAAAGCCAGCCCGACCTCGCGCCGCGCATGGGCGACGCGCGTGAGGCTGTCCATGATGAGCATGACTTCCTTGCCCTGATCGCGGAAATACTCGGCGATGGCGGTGGCGCGCTGCGCCGCGCGCAGCCGCAGAAGCGGCGAGCGGTCGGCGGGCACGGCGACGACGCAGGTCTTGTTGCGGTTCTCGGCGGTCATGACCTTGGCGACGAAATCGCCCACTTCGCGCGCGCGCTCGCCGATGAGGCCGACGACGATCACATCGGCGCGGGTGTAGCGCGTCATCATCTCGATCAGCACCGATTTGCCGACGCCCGATCCCGCGATGATGCCGACGCGCTGGCCGCGCCCCACCGTCAGCGCCGCATTGATGAGCCGTACGCCCACATCGAGCACCGCGCGCACCGGCTGGCGGGCCAGAGGGTTGCGCTCGCGGCCCTTGAGCGGGCGCGGTTCGGCGCAGGCCGGGCTCGGCAGATCGTCGAGCGGGGCGCCCTCGGCATCGAGAACCCGGCCCAGAAGCGCGGGCCCCATCGCGGCGTTGTGCCCGCCCGGGATCTTGTGCACCGAGCAGCCATGCGTGATGCGCGCGCCGGGCTGATCGAGAAAGATGAGGTTGCGTCCATTGGCGAAGCCGACGATCTCGCCGGTCGCGTCGGCGCCGTCCTCCGTCTCGACGCGGCAGCGCGTGCCGGGGCTGGCTGGAAAGCCCGCGCATTCCAGGATCAGCCCGTCATAGCGCAGCACCTTGCCGCTGTAGCCGGGCGGAGGCGGCGCGGCCATCGTCTCGGCGCTGGCGGCCAGGCGGCTCAGAAGATCGCTCACGCGAGGCTCCCGTTCTCGCGCTCGGCGATGGCGTCCGAGAAGGTGATGTCGTCCATCCGAAGGCGCATGTCGCCGCGCCCCAGCGTGGGATCGGGCGCGAGCGCCAGCTTGGCCAGCGGGCTGAAGCCCTTGATATGCGGCTTGATCGCGACGAGATCGGCGGGGTTCAGCATCAGCTTGGCCGAGGCCGCCCCGGCGGCGATTTCGCGCACCATTCGTTCCATGCGCCGCAAGAAGGGGCGGGGCGTCTCGTCGATGCGCCCGCCCGCCCGCTCGGAGGCGAGGCGGCGCACGGCATCGGCGAGCCGCGCCGTCAGATCGTCCAGCATCTCGGCCCCGCCCATGTCGAGCCGCGCGGCGGCGGCAGCCATGAGATCGCGCGCCTCCTCGGCCTCGCGCGCGGCGGCCTCGCGCGCTTCGCTCAGGGCTTCGGCGCGGGCAGCGGCGACGGCGGCGTCACGCTCGGCTAGGCCCGCGGCATGGCCCTCGGCCCAGGCCGCGCTGCGCTCGGCCTCGATGTCGAAGGCGGCGGGTGCGGGGGCGGGCGTGAAGCCGGACGGGGGTTTGGCGGCGGCGGTCTGCGATTTCGACTCTTCCGGCTCGGCGGGCGTAAGTGCGGGCTCGGGCACCACGGCCACCGGGCGCGGCCGGAAGGCGGGCGCTTCCTGCGGGGCGGAGGCCGCCTCGGGGGTTGGCAGGATATCGGCGCGCTTGAACGTGCCGGCGGCGCCGCGCACCAGCGCCAGAAGCGCCTCGGGCGTGATCGGCGCCGGGGCACCGGACGCGTCGACGGTCTCGTGCGCCTCGATTTGCGTGGCCGGGTCGGCGGGGCGGGGCAGGGCGCTCATGGATCAGACCATCCGCTCGCCGCCGCGCCCGGCGAGGGTGATCTTGCCCTCGTCCGACAGGCGCCGGGCCACGCTGATGACCTGCTTTTGCGCCTCCTGCACCTGGCTGAGCCGCACCGGGCCCATCGCCTCCATCTCGTCGCGGATATTCGCGGCGGCGCGCTGCGAGACGCAGGCCAGAAGCTTGTCGCGGAGCACCGGATCGGCGCCCTTGAGCGCCAGAACCAGCGTCTCGCTCTCGATCTCGCGCATGACGACCTGAAGCGCGCGCTCGTCCGACTTGATGAGGTAGTCGAAGACGAAGAGATTGTCCGAGATATCGTCGGTCAGGGATTTGTCGTCCTTGCGCAGATCCTTCATGATCCGCTCTTCCATGTCCTGGCGGGTGAAGTTCATGATCCGCGCCGCTGCCTTCACGCCGCCGATCTGGCTGGCGCGCAGGGTCGTGTTGGCCTTGAACTTGGCGCGCATCACTGCCTCGAGATCGCGCAGCGCGTCAGGCTGCACGGTGTTGAGCGTCGCGATGCGGCGGATGATCTCGGGCTGCACCTCGGGCGGCAGAAGCTTGAGCACCTCGGCGCCCTGCGCATAATCGAGCGAGGCGATGACCAGCGCGGTGATCTGCGGATGCTCGTCGGTGATGAGCTCGGCCACGGCCGAAGGGTCCATCCAGTCGAGAATCTCGATGGGCCGCTCGCTGTTCGTCGGCACGATGCGCGAAAGGACGGAATGCGCCTTGTGCGCGCCAAGGGCTTGATCGAGCACCTCGCGCACATAGCCGCCCGCGCCCACGCCGAGGCCGGTCTGGTTGCTGACGATGCCGAGAAACTCGTTGAGCACGGCGTCCACCGTGTCGTGATCGACGCCCTGCACGGCATACATCGCCTCGCCCAGCGTCTGCACCTCCGCGGGCGAGAGCGCGCGCAGGATCTGCGCCGCCGTCTCCTCGCCGAAGACCATCATCAGGATCGCGGCCTTCTGCACGGGGCTGAGCGACGCGGCGGCGCCGGATGCACCGGCCGTCATCGCGCGCGATCCGGCGGCACCGGGAAGGGCGGGCAGGGCCGTGCTCATGTGCGGTCCTCCTCGGGCGGGGTCAGCATCGACTTGAAGACGCCCGCGATGCGGTTGGTCTCGCTTCCGGCCATCTGGCGCAGCAGGTCGATCTTCTCCTCATAGCTGATCGCGCCGTTGAGCTCGTCCGCGCCGGGCGCCGCCGTCTCGAGCCGTTGGCGCAGCGCGCTCATGGTCTCGCCCTTGGGCACTTCGACGGCGTTCGCCATCGCCATTCCCTGCGCCGCGCCGTCGCCCACGGGCGGCAGGAGACGCTGGAGAAGCGGGCGCACGACACCGAGCACGATGATGGCCAGAATGGCGAGCTGTGCGAGCGTGCGCCCCGCCGTCGGAAGCCATGCGGCCTCGTACCAGCGCGGCTCGGCCATGACGGGCAGGCCCGTGCTGACGAAGGGAGCGGCGGTCACCGTCACCACGTCGCCGCGCGTCTCGTCGAAGCCGATGGCGCTGCGCGTGAGGGTCTCGATCTCGGCCAGGGGCTGCGCGGGCGCCTCGCCGGGCGCGCCGGCCTCGCCGGTGGGCGCGGGCTGGTGCAGGAGCACGGCGGCATGGATGCGGCGGATCTGCGCGACCTGAGGCTGGCGCGTCTCGACCCGGCGGCTGACCTCGTAATTGCGCGTGCTCGAATTGCTGGAGGTGCTGCGCGCGCCGCCCTGCGGGCCGGCCTCGGCGGCGTCCTTCAGTTCGGCCTCGTTCGGGGGGGTGTTGGCGATGGCGCCCGGAACGCCGCCCGCGGGCGCGGCGCCGTTCTGCTGGCTGCTGCTCTGCTCGCTGCGCAGGGCGGTTTCGGGCAGGAACTCTTCGCTGGTGATCTCCGAGCGGGTGAAATCCATGTCCATCGTCACCTCGACGGCGGCGTTTCCGGCGCCCAGCATCGGCGTCAGGAGCGCGAGGACGCGCTCGCGATACATGTTCTCGAGCCGCTGCTGATGCTGCATCTGGCGGTCCGTCTCGGCCTGGACGGGATCGGCCTCCTCGGTGGTGAGAAGCGCGCCGGTCTGATCGACGATCGACACGTTGCCGCGCGGCATGTCGGGGATGGCGGTGGAGACGAGGCTGACGATCGCGCGCACCTGCGCCGTCTCGAGAGCCATGCCGGGCGCGAGTTCGAGAAAGACCGAGGCGCGGGGCGGCGCGGTGTCGCGCACGAAGGCGCTGCGTTCGGGCAGGGCGAGATGCACGCGGGCCGCGCGCACCGGGCGCAGCTCGGCGATCGACTGGGCGAGGTCGAGTTCCTTCATGCGGCGCAGGCGCGCGGATTCGACCTGCCGCGATGTGCCCATCGGCATTTCCGAAATCGCGCTGAGCCCGTCGACCGCCCCTTGCGGCAGGCCTTCGGTGGCCAGAAGCATGCGCGCGCGGTGATACTGGTCCGCGGGCGCGGTCAGCGTGCCGCTCGACGGATCGAGCGCCGCGTCGATCCCGCCCGCCGTCAGCACCTCGAGCGCGCGGGCCTTCTCGGCCTCGGGCAGGCCCGATTGCAGCGCGACGCGGTCGGCGGGCGCCAGCAGAAGCCACGCGGCAAGGCCGATCACGACCGCCGCCAGCACGCCGATGGCCGGAAGCGCACGGCGGAGCGCGGGTTGCGCCGCCAGCCCGTCCATGCGCGAGACCGCCGCGCGGGCACGGCCCGCGAGCGACGTGGGCGCCTGCCGTGAGGGAAGTGTGTTTGCGTCCATTGGGGGCGAATTTCCTGCTGCGGTTCGGCGGCCTGACGAGGGGTCAGACGGGCATGTTCATGATGTCGCGATAGGCGGTCAGGGCCTTGTTGCGCACCTGCATCGTCATCTGGAAGCCGAGCGACGAGACCTGCTGCTCGACCATCACCGCCGCCAGATCCTGTGTCGCGCCCGTCTCGAAATCGCGCACCGCCTGGCTGGCCTTGGCCTGCTGGGTGTTCACGTCCTCGACGGCACGGCCCAGCCGCTCGGCGAAGTTCGGCCCTTCGGGCGCGCCGGCGCCGGGCCGCTGCACGGCCTCGGGGCGCGGCGCGGCCTGGCTGGCCTGCAACATCGAGACCGATGGAGAGATGCCGGTGATGCCCATGACGGCGCGTGCCTCAGGCGGCGCGTGCCGCGGGGCGCGCGGCGGCGTTCGCGCCGATTGCGGCGGCCATCGCGGCGCCCGCGATCAGCGCGCTGCGCGGCGCCAGCATGATGTGATGCGGCTCGATCAGCGCGCTGTCGGACAGCACCAGCGCGCGCTGCATGACGTTCTCGAGCTCGCGCACGTTGCCGGGCCAGTCATGCGCGGCCAGCATCTCGCAAGCGGCGGGCGACAGAAGCGGCGCGGCCGCTCCCTCGGGCGTGTGACGCGCCAGCATCGCCTGCGCGAGCACGGTCACATCGTCGGGCCGCGCGGCGAGGGGCAGGGTCTCCAGCGGGAAGACGCAGAGACGGTAGTAGAGATCCTCGCGGAAAGTGCCGCGCGCGATCTCGGCCTCCATGTCGCGGTTCGAGGTGGCGATGATGCGCACATCGACGGGCGTCTCGGCCTGGCTGCCGAGCGGCGTGACGACGCGCTCCTGAATGACGCGCAGAAGCTTGGCCTGAAGCGCCAGCGGCATCTCGGAGATCTCGTCGAGCAGGAGCGTGCCGCCGTCCGCCGCGCGCAGATAGCCCTTGTTGGCCGTGTTCGCGCCGGTGAAGGCGCCTTTCTCGTGGCCGAAGATCATCGCCTCGAGCATGTTCTCGGGGATTGCGGCGCAGTTGATCGCAACGAAGGGCGCCTCGGCGCGGGGCGAGGCGTCGTGAATGAGACGCGAGAGCACCTCCTTGCCACTGCCCGTCGGGCCGTTGATGAAGACGCTGACGTCGAACCGCGCGACGCGGCGGGCCATGTCGAGAAGCGCGCCCGAGGCGGGATCGGCCGCGACCATGCCGCCGAAAGGCGCGGCCAGCAGATCGGCCAGCATCATCAGCGCGGCGTCGCGCAGCGGCACAAGCGATGTCTGCGGCAGCGAGACCCGCAGGAGCCGGCCGCCGAGTTCCGAGCGGACCTCGTAGCTCTGGGCAGTACCGTCCACGATCACGATGCGCTTGGCGCCCAGCTTGCGCGCGATCTCGACCAACGCGCGCTGATCGGTCACGGGCGCGCCCTGGATCAGGGTGTGGCATGTGGGCTGGTAGCCGGAATGCACGTTGATCCGGCGCGCGCGGAGCAGCGTTGCGAGCGCCTGGGACTGGGCGAAGCCCGGAGCGGTGATGCAGATGTCGGCCATGTCGTTTCCTTTGCGGTGCATGTTGCAGACCCCTAAGCAGGGATCGTGCCATGTCGTTGTTTTCAGTTGTTTCGAAGGCCCCGTGCCGCGCCCGGCCGCCATTGCCCGTGAAACCTGCCTCCTTCGTCGGAAATCCGACGTCTTCGGCAAGATTTAGCCGACGGGTGTCGGTGCGTCGTCGCTCCGCTTGGAAGGGCGATGGTGTCAAAATGGGGCGGATATCCCGAAGGTTGTGCGTAGGTATCCAAATCGCGCAGTTCGCGTCAAAAGATAGCGGGCGGTCCGGGAGTTTTGCGGCTCACATTTCCGGGGTGCGTGTCGTTGGACAGATACAGTCAGTCAAAAGGCAGGCCCCATGCTATCCAAAACATATCATCTGAAATTTCCCAGCCTCGATGCGGCGCAGATCGCCGCGCCCTTCATCACCGAGATTCTCGGCAACGCCATTCCCGAATGCCGTGTCTCCGGCCTGACGGTGATGATCGGCAAGGAAGGGGATATTTCGGTCAACCTCTTCTTTCCGTCCATCGCGGACCTCAAGACCTTCGAGAAGAAGCATGGCGGGTTCATCAACACGATGAAGAAGACCTTCATGTTCCGCTCCACCGGGTTCGAAGGCGTCTGCATCTTCAATTTCGACGGTAACGCCGAGGACGCCGCCTGACCTGCGGCGGCATTTGGCACGGGCATTGCATCGGGATGCGCTGACAGGGGCCGGCGCGTGCCGCGCGGCCCCGTGCCCGCAAGAGAGACCGGACCCATGACCGACGCGTCGACATCTGCGAAGGCCCGCACGCTGCGGAGCGCGCCGTGAGCGCCCTGCCCGCCGAGGGCGAGGCCGCCGACGGCGATGTGCTGCTGCGTGTCTCCTCGGCCAAGATCGGCCGGCTGATGGACCTTGTCGGCGAGCTGTCGCTGTCGGTATCCGAGACGATCAACGCGCCGGATCTCGCGGGGCTGGACCTCGGCGGGTTCGAAGCGGCGGCGCATCGCCTCTCCATGATCGTGAGCGAGGTGCAGGACGCCGCGACCGAGCTGCGCCTCGTGCCGGTGGCCGAGGTGTTCCGCCGCCTGCGCCGCATGGTGCGCGAGTTGCAGCGCGACACCGGCAAGAAGATCGAGCTCGAATTGCGCGGCGAGACCACCGCCATCGACAAGCTGGTCGCCGACCGCCTCTATGATCCGCTTCTCCATGTCGTGCGCAACGCCGCCGATCACGGTCTCGAGCCCGAGGCCGAGCGGCTCGCCAGGGGCAAGCCCGCCGCGGGGCGCATCGTCCTTTCGGCGGCGCAGGTCGGCAGCGAGGTGCGCATCCAGGTCATCGACGACGGGCGCGGCCTCGACCGCGACCGAATCCTGAAGAAGGCGCGCGAGAAGGGTCTCTTCGGCCCGAACGAGACGCCCGAGGATGCCGCGATCTGGAAGGTGATCTTCGAGCCCGGCTTCTCGACCGCCGAGAGCGTCACGACGCTCTCGGGCCGGGGAGTGGGCATGGACGTGCTTAATACCACGATGAAGGCGCTGCGCGGGCGCATCGCCGTGACGAGCGACGCGGGGCAGGGCACCGCCGTGTCGCTCCATATTCCCGTGTCGCTCGCGTTTCTCGACAGCATCATCCTGCGGCTCGGCACACAGCTTTTTTGCGTGCCCATCGAGGATATCGTCGAGATCGCGCGCCCCGAAGCGGCGGACCGCATGCAGGTCTCGGCCGAGGGCGGGCGCGAGATGCTGCGCCTTCGCGGCAGGCTCATCCCGGTCTGCCGGCTCGAGACGTTCTTCGGCGGCATGCCGCGTGCGCCCCTCCCGCTCGAGGACTGCGTGTCGATCATCTTCGAGCCGAGCGGCGGCCCCATCGCGGTCCCGGTGGACGAGGTTCTGGACCGCCAACAGGTGGTGATGAAGCCGCTGGCGGGCGCGCTCGCGGATGTGCGCGCGAGCTGGGGCTTCGCGCTTCTGGCGTCGGGCGAGGTGGCGATGGTGCTCGATTGCGAGCGGCTCAACCCCGACGGGGCCGCGCCATGAGCCACATGGACCAGGGCGGCTTCGAGGCGGTGCGCGACTGGATCAGCCTGCGCTGCGGCATCAGCTACCCGCCGCCCAAGGCGGATCTTCTGCGCCAGCGCATGGGCCGGGTGCTGCGCCGCTTCGGCTACGCGGATCTCAACCGCCTCGCGCAGGAGCTTCAGCCCGCGGGCCTAGAGGAGGTCCAGCTTGCTGTGATGCACGCGGCCTCGATCAACCACACCTATTTCTTCCGCGAGCCGGAGATCCTCGAGCGGTTCATTACCGAAATGGCGCCCGCGCTGGCGCGCGGCGAGGATCTGCGCATCTGGTCCGCCGCCTGCTCGAGCGGCGAGGAGGTCTATACGATCGCGATGCTGCTCGCGCAGCGGATGGGGCCTGACGTGCTGCGCCGCGTGAGCATCTTGGGCACCGATATCAGCGGGCCGATGGTCGAACGCGCGGAGCTCGGAATCTTTCCGGAGCGCCAGTTCTCGCAGACCGATCCGGCCATTCTCGGGCGCTGGTTCACGCCCACGGGTATCGGGCAGTTCCGCGTCCGGCCCGCCCTGCGCGACGTCTGCACCTTCCGGCGCATGAATCTCAAGGCGACGCCCTATCCCTTCAAGCGCGCGTTCCACGCGATCTTCTGCCGCAACATCCTTTATTATTTCGACCATCAGGATCAGGCCGCGACGGTGCGTGCGCTCTACGACATGGCGGTGCCGGGCGGTCTGCTCGTGACCTCGGTCACCGAGAGCATCTCGCATCTCGGATCGAACTGGCAGCAGATCGCCACGGGCATCTTCCGGAGGCCGGCATGAGCGCGGGGCACATGCAGCGCGGCGCGCCGGTCCGCGTCCTCGTGGTGGACGATTCCAGCATCTTCCGCCTGCTTCTTGTGCGCAGCCTGCGCGCGGATCGCGGCATCGAGGTGATCGGCGAGGCGGGCAGCGCCGAGGAGGCGGGCGCCTTCGTCGCCCATACGCGGCCCGATGTCATCACGCTCGATCTCGAGATGCCGGGCGCGGGCGGCATGGTGTTCCTGCGCGACACGATCGCGCGGCTCGCCATCCCGACCATCGTCATCTCGTCGCTGACCCAGCGCGGGGCGCGCCGCTCGATCGAGGCGCTCGAGGCGGGGGCGGTCGATGTGATGGCCAAGCCCGACGGGATCGCGCCGGGGCGGCCGGATCATGCGGGCCTCGCCGAAATCGCGCTGCGCATCAAGGGCGTGGCCCGCGCGCGGACAAGGGCAGCCGCCCCACCCGCACCCGCCCTGACCGAACCCGCCACCGCCCGCACCGACCCGCCCGCGACGCCGCCCCTGCGCGCGCCCCAGAGGCCGGGCCGGCCGGGCGAGCCCGTCATCCTTCTGGGCGCCTCCACGGGCGGCGTTCAGGCGCTCGGCACGGTTCTCGGCGCGCTTCCCGCCGATTGCCCGCCCGTCGCCATTGTTCAGCACATGCCCGAAGGCTTCACCGACGCCTTCGCGCGCCGCCTCAACGATGCGTGCCGTCCCGCGATCCGCGAGGCGCAGCATGGCGACGCGCTCGAGCGCGGAACGGTGCTCATCGCGCCCGGTGGCACGCGCCATATGGAGCTGCGCGGCAGCGCCACGGGCGCGCTCCGGGTCGAGCTTGTGCCGGGCGATCCCATCTCCTACTCGCGCCCCGCCGTGGATGCGCTCTTTCAGTCGGCGGCGCGCATCGCCGCGCCCCGCGTCGTCGCCGCCGTTCTGACCGGCATGGGTGCCGATGGTGCCGCCGGTCTCGTGGCGCTGCGCCGGGGCGGTGCGCAGACCTTCGTTCAGGACGAGGCGACGGCGCTCATCTGGGGCATGCCGGGACAGGCATGGCGCCAGGGCGGCGCGCAGGAACAAGTGCCCCTCGGCGAAATCGCCGGGCGCCTTCTGGCGGCGATTGGCATGAAACCTGCATCCCCCGCGCCAGGCGAGCCGCACGCCGCGCCGCAGAGCATTTCATGACCCAGAGCACACAGCCCCTCACGATCAGCAACCAAGAAGGCATCCGACCATGACACGACCAGCCGTTCAGGACACAGACCGCGCCGCCGCCATGCCGCCCGAGGCCGAGCGCGCCGCGCTCGAGTTGCGCGGCGAGGCCGAGGGCATCAAGACGATGTATCTGACGTTCCCCGTGGGCGCCGAGCTCTACGGCGTATCCATCGGCGTCGTGACCGAGATCGTCGGAATGCAGCGCATCATGAGCGTGCCGGACGTGCCGCATTACATCAAGGGCGTGATCAACCTGCGCGGCAAGGTCATACCCCTCATGGACGTGCGCCTGCGCTTCGGCATGGAAGAGAAAGCCTATGACGACCGCACCGTCGTCATCGTGCTTCAGGTGCAGGGCGCGCCCGTCGGTCTCATCGTCGACGGGGTGAGCGAGGTGCTCGACATTCCCGATGACCGGATCGACAGCGGCAACGCCTTCGGCGGCGCCGACAGCGGCAAGCTCGTCAAGGGGCTGGGCCGACTGGAGGAGCGCGTGGCGATCCTTCTGGACACCGACCTCCTCGTCCAGTCCGACGCGCTTCCCGACACGGCCGCTCTGGCCTGACACACCCCCAAAGGCGCCGCGCGATCGCGGCGCGACATCCCGAACGGAGACACCCGATGGCCTATAACGTGATGGTGGTGGACGACGCCGCGATGATGCGGCTCTACATTTCCAGCTTCCTGCGCTCGCAGAAGGATTTCAAGCTGGTGGCACAGGCCGCCAACGGTCAGGAGGCGCTGGACAAGCTGGCGGATCATCCCGATCTCGATTTGATCCTTCTGGATATCGAGATGCCGGTGATGGACGGGCTCGAATTCCTGCGCCATGCCAAGCTCAAGACGCGGGCCAAGATCTGCATGCTCTCCTCGGTCACGGTGCAGGGCTCGCCGCTCGCCGCCAAGGCGCGCGAGCTGGGCGCCGATGGCGTCGTCTCCAAGCCCTCGGGGACCGTCTCGCACGATCTCGAGGAAAAGACCGGTGACGAGCTGGCCCGCGTGATGCGCACGCTGGTCGCTGCCTGAAACGGGCGAAGCCTGAAACAACTCTAGTGCGGGGCCGGTGCGATGACCGACGAAATGGACGAGATCTGGGCGCTTTATGCCGATGACGGCGCGCAGGCGCTGGACGCCATGGAGGAAGAGCTCGAGAAGCTGGCCGACGGCGCCGGGGATGCGGGCGCCGGGGTGGGCGCGCTCTTTCGGGCGGTGCATACTTTCAAGGGCAATTCGCGCGTTCTGGGTCTTGGAACGGTCGAGGGCCTGGCGCATCTGGCCGAGGATCTGATCGGGCTCGTACGCGACGAGGGCGCGGAACTGACGCCCGAGATCGTCGAGATCCTGGTGCGCACGGGCGATGCGCTGCGCGGCATGCTCGAGGAGACCGCCGACACGCGCAGCGACGTCGATCCCGGCCCCTCCGAACCGCTCAAGGACGATCTGCGCGCATTGATCGGTCGCATCACCTCGCCCGAGGCCGAGGCCGCGGCGGGAGACAGCGCGGCGGAGGCGGAAGATACCGCGCCGCAGGAGGACGAGCCGGACGCGCCGGTGGAGTCGCCCGCCAAGCCTGCGCCCAAGGCCCCGATGTTCGATCCGGCGCTGGCCGGTCTGCTCGATCAGCTCGATGGCGGCGACGGCGCGAATTTCGACGACTTCGAGGACGACGATTTCGACGACGTTGATCCCGTGGCCGAGGAAGAGACCGAGGAGGCGCCCGCCGCCGAGGACGCGCCGAGTGCCGCGTCCGCGCCCGAACCTGCCGAGGATGCGGCCCCCGGCCCGGTGCAGACCATCGCCGAGATCACCGATGGCAAGCTGCGCGAGGCCGACCCGCTCTATCGCCAGATCTTCGCCGACATGGCCGAGAAATGCATCGCGGCGCTGGGCGCCGAGATCGCCGATTGGCAGGACGAAAGCCCTGCAAAGACGCGCAAGGAAGCCGATGGGCTGCGCTACGCCGCGGGCCAGATGGACCTGCCCGACTGGTGCGCTCCGCTCGACGATTTCCTGGCCGACAGTGCGCCGGATGCGGGTGCGGCGGGATCGCTGCGCGACGCGCTCTCGGCACTGCTCGCCCGCGACACGGGCGGCGCGGACGAGGCGTCCGGCGACGCCGCGCCGCAGCCGGAGGAGGAGGCCGAGCAAGAGCCGGAGATTGCACCCGAGGCGGAAGCCGCGCCGGCGCCGGAGCCTGAAGCCGAGGTCGCAGCGGCGGTTGCTTCCGAGGAAAAACCCGCGCCGAAGGCGAAGCCTGCTCCGAAGCCCGCTCCGAAATCCGCTCCGAAACCCAAGCCCGCGCCCGTCGCCGAAGACCCGGCGCCCGCCGCGTCCGCGCCGAGCACGGCCGAGGACCGCGCCGCCGACTTGCCCGAGGGCGCCGCGTTTTTCGCGGAAATGGCCGCGCTCTATCCCGAGATCGCGGCGCAGGGCATGCAGGTCGCCGCCGGAACGCCGCCCAAGCCCGAGGCGCGCGAGGCGCTCTTTCAGCGGATCACCGCGCTCGCCCGTCCGCACGGCTATGTCCGCCTGATCGATGCGGCCGAGCATCTCTCGCAGGTCGAGAAGGGCAAGGGGCACCGCGCCGCCGAGCTGGCCTTCTACGAAGAGCTCGTGACCATCGAGCGCAGCGTGCCCGCCGCGATCTTCGGCGAGGACGTGATGGCGCCCAGCCGGATGCTCGGCGCGTGGTGCGCCGACCACGTTTTCGACACGCTGGGTGCGCTGCGCCGGGGGCTCGAGCCTGCGGGCGCGGGCAAGGAGTGGTTCCCCGAATTCGAGACGCTGATGCGGCGCGTGCATTTCGCCTGCCTCAACTATTCGATGCACCCGGCCTCGCAACTCACCATGTCGCTGATCGATCTTTTCGCGCGGGTGCGCGGCGATGGCGGCGCGGGGCCGGACGTGATCCTCGTGCAGATGGGGCGCGGCTATGTCGACACGATGGAGCTCGTCTTCGACGCGCTCGCCCAGGGCGACGAGCCGGATCTGACGCGCATCGAGACGCTTTTCGAGGATGCGGCCAATGTCTGCTTCATCGCGAGCGGCGTCGTCACCGCGAAATCCATCGAAACGCGGCTCGGCCTGCCGCCCGAATTCCACCGCGTCCTGTCGCCCGAGAGCGTCAAGGCCGCGCATGACGCGATCGGCGCGGGGCTCAATTTCTTCGTGCTGCGCGCCGATCTGAACGATGATGACGCGCTGGCGCAGGACTTCTTCGACTGGATCACGACCGGGCAGGTCCGGATGATCACCAACGTGACGGTCTTCGACGGGGACCGCACGCTTTTCGACTTCCTCGTCGCCTCGCCGCTCGATGCGGACGGCATGGCCGAACGCGCGGCGCTGATGGACCCGTCGGGCGCGCGGCTCTCGCTCGCGCTGACATTGACGGTACGCGAGGCCGAGCCGGAGCCTCCGGCGGAGGCCGAGGCCGATGCGTCCGAACTGGCGCTGAGCGATGCGGGCGACGAGTCGCCCGCGCTGCTCGAGGCGGTGGGGGCGATCTCGGCCGGTCACGCCTTGCTCGAGCACGAGCTGTCGCGCCTCGCCTCGGTCGATCTGATGCAGGACATCACGGACGCTTTGCGCGCCGCCGGCGTGCCGCCCCTCGATCCCAGGGTGCGCTCGGTGCTGCATGGCAAGCTCGACGAGCATGCCCTGCGCCTTCAGGAAATCAGCGAGGCGGGCGCGCAACTCACGACCGAGCTGTCGCATCTGCAACAGCAGAGCGTCGCGCAGCGCTCGCGCCCGGCGGAGGTGCTCCTGCGCCCGCTTCAGGCCTATGTCGCCACGCGCAGCGGCGGCGGCGAGCTCGGCGCGCGCGTGACCTATGTGGGCGGCGACATCGTGCTCGACCGTGTGCTGATCGAGGACTTGCGCGGCCTGCTCAAGGCGCTGGTCAACATGCGCCTCGCCGCGCCCGATGCGCCGACGCGCTTTCACGTCTCGATCGAGACCGACAGCGATCATGTGCGCGTCGATGTCACGGATAACGGCCCCACGCGGAGCGCTCCCGCCGAGCTCGAGGCGATCGCGGCGCCGCTGCGGCGCCGCAAGGGCGCGCTGCGCGAGGCGGTGCTGCCCGCCGGTGCGGGCATGCGCTTCCACCTGCGGGTGCCGCAGAACATGATCGTGCTCGACGGCATGGTCGTGCGGGTCGGGCGGGTGCGCTACGTGTTGCCCATCGACGCGATCCAGCGCATCCTTCAGACCGACAACATCCTGCCGGTGACCGCGTCGGGGCATACGCGCATGCTCAACATGGGCGAGGACGGACTCGTGCCGATCCATCCGCTCGTGCCCGGCAGCCTCGGCAAGGAGAAGGCGCCGCGCCTTTTCGTCATCGTGCAGGGCGCGGGGCGGCGGATCGCCATCCCGGTGGACGAGCTTCTGGGCCAGCAGCTCGTGATGCTGCGTCCGCTCGAGGGCGTTCTTTCGGACATGCGCGACATGAGCGGCATCGCGATCCTGTCGGGCGGCGAGGTGGGCATGATCGTCTCGGTCGGCGCGCTTGCCGCGCAGGGCAAAGAAGAGGCCTGGGCCAGCTAAACAACCAGGGCCGCGCGCCGTTCTAAGACATAACCAGTGGCAATGACGTCGAAGGGAATGTCTGATGAGTTTTGCGTTCGCGCGGTCCCGCTACCGCCAGGCCGACAGCGTGGTTCAGCCGGTGGCCGACGACCCCTATGACGTCGTCTTCGTCACCCTCAAGGCGCTGAGCCGCGCGCTCGAGATCCTCGCCGCCGCGCAGGGCCAGGGCCGCAGCGCGCCGACCGAGCATCTCAACCGCGCGCTGACCGCGATCTACATCCTTCAATCGAGCCTCGATTTCGAGCAGGGCGGCGAGATCGCGGGTGATCTGTTCCAACTCTACGAATTCGCGCGCTTCCACGTGCTCTCCGCGCTGCGCGGCGAGGCCGAAGCGCGTCTGCCCGAAGCGGCGGGCGCCATCGCCGAGATCGTCGCCGCGTGGGAGACGATCGGATCCGAAGTGCGGGCGGGTCGCGGCGGGGCCGCGTGAACATGGCGGCGCCGGGCTTTGCAAATCTCGTGATGGCGGAGCGGCTGCGCGATCTGTCCTGTGCGCTCGCCGCCGCCGCGGAGGACGGCGATCTCGTCGCCGTATCGCGGATCGATCACGAATTGCGCAGCGCGGTGATCGCGCTCGTCGGTGCGGCGTCGCTCGTGGATGACGGCGCCGAGGCGCGTCTGGTCATTCTGGGGGAGGCGCTGGGCGCGGTGCGCGCGGCCTCCGTCCTGCTGAAAGCCGCCGCCGACGCGCAGCCCGCCGCGCCGCGCGGCACGCTCGTCTATCTCGACGCGGTGCGCCGCCAGCGCACGGAGGTCTGACCATGGGCGGCGCGACATGCGAGACATGCCTGCGCCTGCGCTGGTTTCTGATGACGGCGGCGCCGCTGATCGTGGGCATCTACCTGCAACCGGGCTGGGCGGTGCCGCTCGCGCAGCTCGTCCCGAGCCCGATGGCGATCGGGATCGCGATCTGGGTGGGCGGCGCCGCGATTTTCGCGCTGCGCCTTGCGGCGCATCGGCGCTCGGCCGAGGGCTGAGGCGATCAGAAGGCCGGTGGCGTCATGTCGCGCTTGAGCAGGCGCAGAAGACCCCAAAGCCGCTCGCGGCGCGGACGCCCGTTGCTGTCGCAAAGGACCAGTTGCACGGCGAGGCGCTGAGGATCGGTGCCCGGCGTGGGCACGAAGGTCTGGGTTTTCATGAACATGGCCGGTCCCTTTCGGCTGATGGCTGCGATATCGGCAGGGATGCAACTTTCTTGCCAATCACGGCGCATGCCCCCATTCGGTGATGAGAATTTCGAGGATCGGTGCAGGGGCCTCCTCCTCCTCGCCCGTGCCGGACGCGTCGCCGCCGGTCTCCTCGGGCGTCAGCCGCGCATTCATGGCGCGCGCCAGCGCCTCGGGCAGGGCGCGCCGCAGCGCGACGAGATCGCCCGGCTCGAGCGTCTCGGCGGTGTCCAGAACGGCATCCGCAGCCACGGCGAGCACCGGCTCGGGCGCCTCTTTGAGCATCTTCTGCGTCGCCGCGTCGAGATCGGCCCTGAGGGCCGCCGTCAGCTCGAGCTTCAGCAGGCCGCCGCCCTCGGGCAGCGTCACATGGACCGGCGCGATGAAGGGCAGATAGAGGCGCGGTATGGGCGCGTCGGGGTCTTCCTCGGCGGCGCTGTCGATGGCCGCGAGGGGCCTTTCAGGCGCGGGCGCGTTCAGCACGAGCGCCGAGGCGGCCAGGAAAGTCAGCGGCAAGGCCGCGGCTGGCACGGCAAATGCAAGGGTCGAGGCGGTGGGCATGAGGCGTTTCATACGCCGCCCGGTGCAAGAAACGCGCCAAGTCGGCGCTAACATTTCGATCGTCGCCGCCGTTGGTGTTGCCATGGCGTGCACGCCAGTAAGTCGGGCGGCCCGGGGCCGCGGGCCAACGAGCAAGGCGGGTGAAGCGATGCAGGCAGGAGGATCTCTCATGGCGATGGCATTGTCGCGCATCACCGGGCGCCGCGCCGCGTCCGAAGAGAAGACGACGTCGGGCACGGACCATTTCGCGCTCGTCCGACGCAAGACGACGCTGTACGACATCGCCCGCGTCGAAAGGCACCTCCCTGAAATTCTGGGGCGCGCCCTCGCGCGCGGCTGGATCGACCGCGATTTCAGCGCTGCGCTCATGTCCGATCCTAAGGGTCTTCTGGCGCGCTACGACGTGCATCTCGCCGACACCATCTCGATCGAGGTCGAAATGACCGAAACGCAGCGCCAGCGCGTCGTCGTCTACGAGCGCAGGCCCGATGGGACGAAGCGCCGCGTCATGTATCTCCAGCTCGTGATGATGGCGGGGCGCTGATGCGCCGCGTCGCTGCCTTGGTGCTGGCGCTCGGCGCCGGTCCCGCGCTCGGCGCCGATGCGCCCAGTTTCGAGGCGGCTGTGACCCTCGCGCGCAAGGGCGAGGCGCCGGCGGCGGCCGCGATGTTCCGCGCATTGGCCGAGGAGGACAGCGTCGCGGCGCAGGCCAATCTCGCGGTGATGCTGGCGCGCGGGCAGGGCCTGCCGCAGGACGATCTCGAGGCGGCCTATTGGGCGTGGCGCGCGCGTCTGGGCGGCGAGGCGCGCGCCATCGCACTGGCCGAGCATCTTCTCACGCGGCTCACCGACGAGGCGCGCGCCGATCTGGCCGAGCGGCTGGCCACTGATCTGGGCGAGATGTCCGCCGCCGGAGACCGTGCGGCGCTTTTGGGGCTGGGACGCATCGCGGCGCAGCTTCGCCAGCCGCCGGACCACGCCGAGGCTCTCAAGTGGTATTCGATCGCCGCGGCGCTCGGCGTGCCGGGCGCGGCCAGTCTGCGCGACATTCTGGCGGACGAGATGCCCGCCGCCGACCGGCTCGACGTTCAGGCCGGCGCACGCGAGGCCTTCGCCGAATGGTGCGGTGGTCTTGCCGATGGTGAGCGCCCCGAGACCTGCCCGGGCGCCTGAGCCGCGACTGCACTGCATGAAATGAGAACGGCCCGGACACATTGGGGGATGTGACCGGGCCGGAGACCTGAGCGCTCTGGAGGAGAGCGTCTAGTTCAGAAGCGAAAGGAGACCGGCGATGATCCAATACCAGGACACCGCGCCGATGCCCGCGAAAAGCAGGATCCACCAACCGCTTGCCAGAGACGCGTCGGAACTGGGGGACGTCCGAGCGGGCTGGGTCGCGTAGGTCTGGTCGAGGTGATACGAGGTATCGCTCATCCGTGGAACTCCTGAACGCTTCCGAATGCCCCTTCCTCGCACCCGCCCCACGATTCGGACAGCGTGCAAAGGGCAGGGAGAGGGCCGCGAAAGACAGGCGGGTATCGAAGGATAGCTCCGGTGCGGCGTGACCTGCGTGCCTCAATCGTCGGTGAAGAAATCATCGTCGTCCTCGCTGCCGCCGAGCTGGCTCATCATCATGCCGAGGGCGTTGCCTTCCAGATCGATGCTAGTCAGCTTGGGGCCTTTCTTGGGCTTCGGCGCCACGATCTCCGGCTCGGGTTCCGGCTCCGGCTCGGGTTCTGGCTCTGGCGGCAGAATCTCGACCGCGGGCTGGGCGATCTCCTCCTCGGGCTCGGGCGCCTCCTGCCGCTCGGCCGCACTCCGCGCGGCCTCATGCGCCTCTTGCAGAAGGCGCAGGCGCAGCCGCATGGCGAGCGCGCGCTGCGCGGGATCGCTCGCGCGGTCGTGGGCCTCGCGCGCGAGCGGCACGCTTTCTTCCGGGGGCAGGGCCAGAAGGCGGCCCAGGACGCGGCTGAAGCTGCGCGGCAAGGTCAGGGGTTTGCGCGGCGCGGGGCGCGGGGCGATGTGCTGCATGGCAGGATCCTTCGTGGCTGGGGCCGGGTTGGCACCGGTTTTGCACGGCATGTTGCAAGGACCGGACCATTCGCGCGCCGCAGCAGGAGGAGACAGCCATGCCGGACAGCTTTCGTGCCCATCTGAGCTTCAATGCCGCCGCGCTCGGCCTGCGCGAGCAGCGCGGCGCGGCGCTGGCCTCCAACATCGCCAACGCGGCGACGCCCGGCTTCAAGGCGCGCGACATCGATTTCGACGCGGCCTTGCAGGCGCAGATCGGCGGCGGCGCGCTGCGCACCAGCGATGCGCGGCATTTCAGCAGCGCGGCGCCCGGCGCGGGCCAGCCCGGCTACCGCGTGCCGACGGCACCGTCGCTCGACGGCAATACCGTCGAGCTGGCGGTCGAGCAGATGGAATTCGCCGAGAACAGCCTGCGCTATCAGACCAGCCTCGCGCTTCTCAACCGGCGCATTTCGGGGCTGATGACCGCCATCAAGGGAGAATGACGCATGACCATCCGCAACATATTCGACGTCGCCGGCAGCGCCATGTCGGCCCAGATGCAGCGGCTCAACACCACCGCATCGAACCTTGCCAACGCGCAGGCCGTGAGCACCACGGCCGAGGAGGCCTACCGTCCGCTGCGCCCGGTCTTCGAGACGGTCTATGCCGACAGCCTGCAACAGGGCGCGCTCTCGACCGCGCAGGTCACGGACGTGATCACGCTCGACCGCGATCCCGAACGGCGCTTCCAGCCCGATCATCCGATGGCCGATACGGAGGGCTATGTCTTCGCCGCCGCCGTCGATCCCGACGAGGAGATGGTCGAGATGATGGAGGCCAGCCGCCAGTATCAGAACATTCTCGAAACGGTCTCGACCCTGCGCACGCTGATGGCGCGCACGGTCCAGATGGGCCAGTGAAGGAGCGCGTGAATGAATGATATCGCCAGTCTGACCGGCGCAGGCGCCACCTACGGCGCCGCGCGCGCGGGTGTCCAGCGCGCCGATAACGGCACGCTCGGGCAGAAGGATTTCCTGACGCTGATGACCGCGCAGCTTCAGAACCAGGATCCGTTCAAGCCGATGGAGAACGGCGAGTTTCTGGCCCAGATGGCGCAGTTCTCGACCGTCTCGGGCATCGAGAGCGTCAATGCCACGCTGGGCGATATCTCGAGCCAGATCGGAGGCGGGCGCCTCGCCACGGCCTCGTCGCTGATGAACCAGCAGGTGCTCGTGCCCGGCACGCTCGCGCGGCCCGATGCCGAAGGCGGCATCCATGGCGCCGCCGAGCTGGCCGAGGCCGCGAGCGGCGTCAGCGTCATCTATTCCGATGCCACCTCCGGCGCCGAGCTGCACCGCCAGGAGCTCGGCGCGCAGGGCGCGGGGCTCGTGCCTTTCGACTGGACCGATGTGCCGCCGGGCACCGCCGCCGTGCGCGTGTCGATCCAGAGCGATACCGAAACCCCGCCCGCCCCCTTCGTCTATGCCCGCGTCGTCGGTGTCGACATGCCCGAGGGCGGCCAGGACCTGACCTTGCGCATCGAGGATTACGGCCTGCGCAGCAGCCTCGAGATCACGTCGATCCGCTGAGGCGGTCGGCCCAAGACCCATTTCCCAACAGGAGAAACCCCGATGTCTTTCTATACCGCCTTGTCCGGCCTCAACGCCGCGCAGACCGATATCTCGGTCACGTCGAACAACATCGCCAATGTCGGCACGCTCGGCTTTCACGGCAGCCGGCCCGAATTCGCCGACATCTACACCAGCAATCCGAACAGCCGCCCTTCGGCGCAGATCGGCTCGGGCGTCGAGGTGGCGCGCATCGGGATGGATTTCAGCCAGGGCTCGCTCGTCGCGACGGGCAATGTGCTCGACCTGTCGCTCCAGGGGCCGGGCTTTTTCCAGGTGCGCACCGGCCCCGACGCCGGGGCGGACGTGGCCTTTACCCGTGCGGGCGCGTTCAACATGAATTCGGACGGCTTCATCACCAATACCGCCGGCCATTACCTCACCGGCTTTCCCACCGCCGAGAACGGCGAGGCGCAAAGCACGGTTGAGACCGGGCGTCTGCGCATCGCGCCCGCATACGGCACCCCCACGGCCACGACCGCCGTGACGATGGGCCTGCGCATGCCGCTCGACGACAATGGCGGCATGGGCGGGCAGGCGATGGTCCCGCTGGCGGTCCCGTTCGATGCGGATGATGCATCCACCTACGCCTATTCGGCGCCCGTGCCGGTCCTCGATGCGGAGGGCAAGCCGGTCGCGGCCGAAGCCTTCTTCGTGATGACCAAGGCGCCCGATCCGCTGGATGGAAGCCTTGCCTACGAGGTGCAACTGCGCGTCGACGGCCAGATCGCGACGCCACCCGCGCCCGCCGCTACGCTGTCCTTCGATGCGGGCGGAGTGCAGACCGCGGGCATGGGGCCGATGGGCTTCACGCTCGGCGCCACCACGCTCAGCCTCGATCTGACCGGCTCCTCGGCGACCAAGGGCGATTTCGGCATCACGTCCGTCGCGCATGACGGGCAGGGGCGGCTCGATCTGTCCTCGGTCGAGGTGCGCGAGAACGGCACGATCTGGGCCAGCTACGGCGCCGAGAAATCGGTCGCCATCGGCAAGGTCGCCGTCGCCAATTTCACCGACCTGCAAGGCCTGCGCAACATCGGCAGCGCTACCTATCTCGCCTCGCGCGAGTCGGGCGAGGTGCGTATCGGCGCGCCCGGAACGGCCGGGTTCGGCGCTGTGCGCTCGGGATCGGTCGAGCAGGCCAATGTCGATCTGACAGAAGAGCTGGTGAGCCTCATCATGGCGCAGCGCAACTATCAGGCCTCGGCCAAGGCGCTCGAGACCAACGGCAAGCTGTCCGAAACCGTGATGAACATCCGGACCTGATGAATGGACCGGATGATCTACACCGCGCTCAACGCGCTGCGCGTCAATCGTGACGCGCAGGTCGCGCAGGCGCAGAACCTCGCCAACCAGACGGTGCCGGGCTTTCGCCGCGATCTGCCCAACGAGGGCGCGTCGAAGTTCCTGACCGCGATGGACAGCGCGACGACGCGCGCCTTCCAGCTCGAGACCGGGCCCGCGCCCTTCTCTGAGATGCAAGGCGCGCTCACGCGCACCGACGAGGAACTCGACGTCGCGATCTCCGGCGACGGGTATTTCTTCGTCCAGCCCGCGAGCGGCGAGCCCGCGCTCAGCCGGCGGGGTGATCTGCGCCGCGACGTGGACGGAACGCTCCGCGACGGCGCGGGCGCGGCGATGCTGGGGCCGGACATGGCGCCCATCACGCTGCCCGCCTACCGTGATATCCGCATCACCGATATCGGCGAGATCTACATCCGCCCCGTGGACGAGCCGGGCGGCGAGGCCGTCCTCGCCGGGGTGCTGGCCACCGTCATCCCGCCCGAGGATGCCAAGCTGACCAAGGGCGCCGATGGGCATGTGCGCGGCGCCGAGGGCACGGCCCTGCCGCCGCCCGACCAGCGCGGCGCGGTCCTGCAAGGCACGCTCGAGGGCAGCAACGTCAACCCGGTCGAGGAGCTTCTGGGCACGATGGAGCTGCAACGCCGCTTCGAGATGGGCATGCGCATGATGCTCGCCGCGCGCGAAATCGACGAGAGCGGCGCACGCGTCATGCAGGCGCCCGAGGGCTGACCGGGGCGCCCGGCCCGCACCCGCCGCGCCGGGCGCATGCGCGGGAGCGGGCTGGCACGGGGATTGCAGCGAGGAAGGCAACGCAGCTTCCTTGAAAGGCAATTCCAGATGTCCGCGAACGTGATGCATGTGGCCAAGACCGGGCTCAACGCCCAGCAGGCCCGGATTCAGGTGATCTCGAACAACCTCGCGAACGTGAACACCACGGGGTTCAAGCGCGACCGCGCGAATTTCGAAACGCTTCTCTACCAGACGCTCCGCCCGGCGGGCGCGCAGACATCCGAGGCGACGGCCCAGACCGCGCCCACGACCCTCGGCACCGGCGTGCGCCTCGTGAGCACCGAGAAGATCCACACCCAAGGCAGCCTGACCACGACCGACAACGCGCTCGACATGGCGATCGACGGCAAGGGATTTTTCCAGATCCTGATGCCCGACGGGCGCATCGGGTACACGCGCAACGGCACCTTCTCGCAAAACGCAGAAGGCACGCTGACCACCTCCAGCGGCTATGTCGTCCAGCCCGAGATCCAGATCCCCGCCGAGGCGAGCAGCATCTCCGTCTCGCGCGACGGCATCGTCAGCGTGACGCTGCCGGGCGAGGTCGAGGCGCAGGAAGTGGGCCAGCTCACCCTCGCGCAATTCACCAACCCGCGTGGGCTCGAGCCGGTGGGCGAGACGATGCTCGTCGAGAGCGCGGCCAGCGGCGCGCCCATCGTGGGCGCCCCACTCGAGGACGGCATGGGCGATCTGATCCAGGGCGCGCTCGAGACCTCCAACGTCAACGTGGTGCAGGAGCTGGTCGAGATGATCGAGGCGCAGCGCGCCTACGAGATCAACAGCCGCTCCATCTCGGCCTCGGACGAGATGATGAGCTACCTCGCGAACAAGCTTTGAAAGGCATGAACATGGTTTCCCGCATCTCCACCCTCCCGGCCCTGGCGCTCGTTGCCGCGCTCGCCGCCTGCTCGACCCATGTCGAGGAGGCCGAGGGCGATCTTTACGCGCCCGTCTTTCCCGTCCCCGAAGTGCCGCAGGACCGGCTGATGCCCACGGGCGGCATCTACACGCCCGGCGCGATGGGGCTTTTCGCCTCCGACCGGCGCGCGGCGCAGGTGGGCGACATCCTCACCGTCGATTTCTCCGAGCGGTTCGCCGCGCGAAAATCGCAATCGGCGGGCGCGAGCAAGAGCGACAGCTTCGCCGTCGACATCCCCGACATCATCTCGTTCGATTTCAACGACGAGCGGCTGAACGGCGGCACCACCACGGCCTTTTCCGGTAAGGGGAGCGCGACGCAATCCAACTCGCTCACGGGGCGCGTGTCGGTCTCGGTCGTGCGGGTGCTGCCGGGCGGCAATCTCGAGATCATGGGCCAGAAGAAGCTGACGCTGAACAACGGGCAGGAATACATCCGTCTGCGCGGCGTCGTGCGGCCCTCGGATATCTCGGCCGACAATGTCGTGCGCTCGGACCGCATCGCCCATGCCGAGATCAAGTATGTCGGCGCGGGCGATACGGCGGACACGGCCAAGCAGGGCTGGTTCCGCCGCGCGCTGACCACCGTGTCGCCGATATGAGCCGCGTCATCGCCCGGGTCCTGTCCGTGCTCGGTCTGATCGGGCGGGCGGCGCCGCGCCTTCCGGCGATCGTGGTGCTGGCCGCGATGATGCCGGGCCTCGCGCAGGCCGACCGGCTGAAGGATCTGGCCGATGTGGCGGGCGTGCGCTCGAACCCGCTCGTGGGCTACGGCCTCGTGGTGGGCCTTTCGGGCTCGGGCGATGGCAATTCGGGGCTGACGCGCCGGTCGCTGCAATCCATCATGTCGCGGCTCGGCCTCGAGCTGAGCGCGGACGATCTCGATGCGAAGAACGCCGCCGCCGTCATGGTCACCGCCGAGCTGCCGCCCTTCATGAAGCCGGGCCAGTCGCTCGACGTGACCGTCTCGACCTCGGGCAAGGCCAAGTCGCTTCAGGGCGGCACGCTTCTGATGACGCCGCTCATGGGCGCGGATGGCGAGGTCTATGCCATCGCGCAGGGCAATCTGGTGGTGGGCGGCCTCGGCGTCGCCGGCGGGGACGGCTCGTCGGTGGTGGTGAACGTGCCCACCGTGGGCCGCATTCCGCAAGGCGCGACGGTCGAGCGGATGGTCGAGACGGCCTTTCTCGAGACCGAATATTTCGTGCTGAACCTGCACCGCTCGGACTTCTCGACCGCGGGCGCCGTCGCCGATGCCGTCAACGCGCAGTTCGGCGCGGGCGTGGCCGTCGCGCTCGACGGAAGTTCGGTGCGCGTGCGCGCGCCCGCGGACCCCGCCGCGCGCGTGTCGTTCATGGGTCTGCTCGAACAGATCGAGGTCGATCCCGCCGCGCCGCCCGCACAGGTCATCGTCAATGCGCGCACCGGCACGGTGGTGATCGGCGGCGAGGTGCGCGTGACGCCCGCCGCCATTTCGCATGGCTCGCTCACCGTGCGCGTGAACGAGGATTTCAACGTCGATCAGGGCGCCACGGTGGTCAATGGCCGCGACGGCGGCGTCGTCGTGCCGGGCGAGCCGGTGGTCACGCCCGACACCCAGATCGAGATCGAGCAGGAGGCGAATCCCGCCTTCGTCTTCGATCCGGGCGTCTCGCTCGCCTCGCTGGTGGATGCGATCAACGCCGTCGGCGCAAGCGCCGCCGATCTCGTGGCCATCCTCGAGGCGCTGCACCGCGCGGGCGCGCTGCGCGCCGAGCTGATCGTGATCTGAAGGACGCATCATCATGACCGACATCGCTCCGCTTGCGACCCCGGCCCGCACCGATCCCGCCGCGCTGCGGAAGGAGACGCGGCTCCGCGAGGCGTCCGAGGGCTTCGAGGCGCTCTTCCTCAACCAGATCCTAAAATCGGGGCGCGCGGCGTCGTTTGGCGATGAAGTGGCAGGTGGGTCGGCGATGGAGACGACACAGTCCCTCCTCGACGCGAAGCTGACCGAGACGGGCGCCGGCCGCGCCGGGCTGGGCCTCGCTGATGCCATCTATCGCCAGTTCGCGGGCCATCTGGGCGTATCGGGGAAGTAGAGCATGTCGGACGTGATGAATATCGGACGCGGCGGCGTTCTGGCCTATCGCTCGGCTTTGGCCGCCACGTCCGAGAATATCGCCAATGTCGATACCGAAGGCTATGCGCGCCGGGACGCCGTCATGCGCGAAGTCGGCGTGGGCGGGGGTGTCGATGTGGTCGAGCTGCGCCGCGCCTTCGACGGGCTCCTCGCCGATCGTGGACGCAACGCGCAGGCGGGGCTGGGCGCCGCCGCGGCGTATCTCACGCATATCGAGGCGCTCGAGAACCGCATGCTGCCCGGCGACGGCGGCATTCCGGTGCTGCTCGACGGATTTTTCGACGCTCTCGACGGGCTGTCGGCCTCGCCTGCGGATAATGGCCTGCGGCAGGCGGTGCTGAGCGCGGGCGCGGCGCTCGCAGGGGGCGTCGCGGATCTGGCCGGGCGGCTCGATGCGCTGGCGCAGGGCATCTCGGACGAGACGGCGCAAGCCGCGCAGCGCGCCACGGGAACGCTCGCCGCCCTCGCCGAAGTGCATGAGCGCTTGGCCGAGGTCACCAATGACGAAGCGCGCAATCCGCTTCTTGATCGGCGCGACAAGCTGCTGGGCGATCTGTCGGGCCTCGTCGATATCGACGTGACGCTCGACGCGCGGGGGCGCGCGACGGTGGGGCTCGGGGCCGATGGCGCCGGGCCGCTCCTGCTCGATGCGGGGCGCGCCGGACGGCTCGACATGGACGCGGGCGGGCAGGTGATGCTGCGCAGCGCCGTGCCCGGCACGGCGCCCGCGGCGATGCGCGCGGCGGGCGGCACGCTCGGCGGTTTGGCCGAAGCAGGCGGCGCGGTCGCGCAGGCGGTGAAGGATCTCGGCGCCTGGTCCGGCCGGATCGCAAGCGAGATGAATACGCGCCACGCATCGGGCGTCACGGCATCGGGCGCGGCGGGCGGGCCGGTCTTCACACAGGACGGATGGCGCGCCGAGATGGGGGCGCTGACACGCGGCGACGCTGCGGTGCGCGTGACCGTGACGGATGCGGCGCGGATGCCGCAAGGCCCGCTCTCGGCGGTCTATGACGCGGGCCTCGGCGGCTGGCGCGTGTCGGATGCGGCAGGCACCGAGCTGGCGCAGGGCGCCAGCCCCCTCGCGCTGCCAGGCATGCGCCTCGAGATGGTGGGCCGCCCGCTCGACGGCGACCGCATCACCCTCACGCAGGAAACCGGCGCGCGCCATTTCGCCTTCGCCCTCGGCGCGCCCGAGGATATCGCGGCGGCGGGCGCCTGGACCAGTTCGGCCCGCCCGGCCAACCTAGGAAGCGCCACGCTGAGCGCGCAGCCTATTACCGGCCCCGGCGCATCGCCGCTCGATCTTTCGACGCTTGCGGGCGCGGGCCTGACCGAGTTTCTCAGCCCGGGCATCGTCGGCACGATCCCGGCGGGCGCCTCGTCGGCGACGCTCTCGGTTCAGCCGCGCCTCTCGGCGCTCGAGATCGCGGTTCCGCCGGGTGCGAGCCTGCAGTCGCTCACCGTCGACGCGCCCACGGGCGCGGTGCAATTCACGCTGCCTGCGGGCGCAGACATCGCGGCTGTCGCGGCGGCGCTCAACGACGGCTCCGCGCTCGGCGCGGGGGGCGAGCGGCTTGCGGCGCTGGGCCTCGTGGCGGGCACCGAGGGCGGCGCGCTCACGCTCACCGCGCGCGAGGGAACGGCCCCCGCCGCGCGGCTGATGACGGGTGCGGGCACGCTCGAGGCGGTGCGCGTGGCCGATGCCGCGCCCGCCGCGCAGCTTTCGATCTTCACGCGCGATGGCCGCCAGCTCAGCGGTGCGCCGCTCAGCGCCGCCGAGGCCGCCGCGCTTCTGACGCCCGCCAACGGCTTTCATGAGGGCGCGGTCTACAACACCGACTATCTCAACGGCGCCGAGCCCTATGCGGGGCTGACCCTGGCGCGGCAGAGCGCCGCCGGGGATCATGCGCTGACGCTCGGCCTCGGAGGCGGGATCGCCAGTTGGACGGGCGCCGCGCCCGCGCCCGCCGCGCCGGGCGCCTCCATCACCTACGAGGGCGCCGGCGAGGCGCTGAGCCTCGATCTGCCGGACGGCGCGAGCGCGGCTTGGCAGGCGAGCCTCCTGCGGGGCGCGCTGCCCGTGAGTGTCGCGGCCGAGGCGCGCCTCGCGCTCGATCTGCCGGCCACGGGCGCGCTGTCGCTGGCGCTCGCGGGCGACAATCTCGAGCCGCTCCAGATCGGCGCATCCATGGGCGCGGGCGGCGCGGCCCGGCTGGCCGAGGCGATCAACGCGCGCACGCCGCAGACTGGCATCCGCGCCGAGATCGCGCCGCAAAGCGGGCGCCTGCTGCTCACCCATGCGGGCGGGGCCGACATCACGCTGAGCCGCGTTGCGGCAAATGCGGGCGGCACGCTCGGCGTCACGCGGCTCGGCCCGGACGGCGGGGCGCTCGGCGCCGTGCAGCTCGGCGCGGGCGGCGCGGATGCCGCGCGTGTCGCCGGCACCATCACGCTGAGCGGCGCGCTGCCCTTCGCGGCAACGGAGAACGGTGCGCTGCGCACCGCCGCGCCAGACGCCTTTTCCGCCGGTCTGATCGCGCGCCGCAGCAGCTACGCGGGCAGCACCCTGACGCTCGCGCCCGCCGCGGCCGGGCAGGGCGATCTCGCGCTGCGCCGCATCGAGGTCATCGGCGCGGATGGCCGTGCGCATGAGGCATCCGCTGATCCGCTGACCGCCGGGACGGGCAGCGCCGATCTCGGCGCGGCGCTCCTCGCCGGTCTGCGCAGCGCCGCCCCCGCGAGCCGGATCACCGGCGCGCCCCTCGCGACCCTGCCGCCCGAGGGCGCGGTGATGCGCGCGAGCCTCGGCGCGCAGGATTACGCGATCACGATGCGGGGCGGCGCCCCGGTCGTGAGCGGCCCCGAAGCGGGACGCGTCACCGCGAGCTTCGATGCGCAGAACCGGCTGATCCTCGAGACGGTGGGCGGCGACACGAACGGGGCCGCGCTGCGCCTCGGCGCGGATGCGGGCGAGGCCGCGCGGTTCGGCATGGGCATAGCCGACATGCCGATGACCGCCGTCATCGGCCAGCCCTTCGATGCGTTGAACCTTCCCGCGAGCTTCACGATCTCGCTGGGCGGCGTCACGCATTCCGTCGCGGTGACGGCGGGCAATGTCGTGCTGCCCCCGACCTTCCCGGGCACGGGCTACATCAACACGGTCTATGGCCGGATCGAGATTCATTTCGACGCGCGCGCCGGCGCGCTCGAGATCCCGGCCCAGGCTTCGGGCGCGGCGGTCGGGATGGACACCGCGGGCTTTGACGCGACGCTCGAAAACGGCGCGCTGCGCCTTGCCGCGACGGACGGGCGCGCGCTCGAGGTGACGGCGCCCGCCGCGCCGGGCGGCGGCACCGTCCTCGGCCTTGCCAACCTGCCGCGCGAGGATCTTCTGGTGCGCCTGTCTGGCAGCGGCGCGCTCCGCCTCGCTGCCGAGATCGGCGCCGAGACGGACCCCGCGCCCGAGCGCACGCGCGAATTGCGCGTGCTCGATGCCGAGGCCGGGCTGGTCGGCCTCTTCGATGCAGAGAGCGGCGCGCATCTCGCCTCGCGCACGCTCGATCCTTCGGGCACCGCGCGTTTCGGCGATGTCGCCGTCACGCTCGCGGGCCAGCCGCGCACCGGCGATGCCTTCACGCTCGCCCCGTCCGGGACGGGGGCCGCGGGCGACGGGCGCACGGCGCTGGCCCTTGCCAATCTGCGCCAGCGCGATGGGCAGACCGGCGAGGGCGGCTACAGCGCCGGCTTCGCGAGCCTTCAGCAGCGTATCGGCGCGCAGGTGACGGCGGCGCAGACGCGCCTCGCCACCGCCGAGGCCGAGGAGACGAGCGCCCAGAGCGCCCTCTCGAAACTGGGCGGCGTCGATCTCGATGCCGAGGCCGCGCGCCTCATGCAGCAGCAACAGGCCTATCAGGCCAACGCGCAGGTTCTGAGCGTGGCGCGCGAACTTTTCGACACGCTCTTGCAGGCGATCTAGGGGAACGATCATGACAATCGGCACGTCGCTTTTTCATGCGCTCACGACACGCGGCCTCTCGCGCGCGGGCGACGAGATCGCCTCGCTCCAGGGGCAGATTTCCTCGGGCAAGAACGATCCGCGCCCCTCGGCCGATCCGGTGCGCGCGCTGCGGCTGTCGGCGGCGCAGGAGCAGGGCGAGGCGCTCAGCCGCTTCGGCACCAATCTCGAGCGCGCGGGCGCGCGGCTCGATCAGGCCGATGTCGTGCTCGACGAAGGCGCGGCGATCCTGCGCCGCCTGACCGACCTCGCCATTCGCGCGTCGAGCGACACCGTGACCGACAACGAGCGGGGCAGCATCGCCGCCGAGGCGGTCCAGCTGCGCGAAAGCCTCATCGGCATCGCCAACAGCCGCGACGATACGGGCCGCGCGCTCTTCGGCGGCTATGCCACGCAGGGCGATCCCTTCGAGGAGGGGCCGGGCGGTGTGGTCTATCGCGGCGACGGCGGCAGCCCCGAGCTTCAGGTCTCGGAATCGATCCGCATGGCGACGGGGCTGAGCGGGCAGGAGGTGTTCGGCGCCGCGCCGGACGAGACCGGGGCGGGCGTTTTCGGGGCGATCGACGACTTCATTGCCAATCTCGGCTTTCGGGGCGACAAGCCGCGCGCGAGTGTGAGCGCCGCGGACCAACTTGCGCTCGCGCCCGCGCTGGGCCGCGCGCCGTCGGACTGGCAGATGACCATCGAGGGCCCCGCCGGGAGTGCCCGGATCGCCTTCACCGCCACGGCCGGAGCCTTGCCCGGCGCCGTCGCCGCGATCAACGCGGCCTCGGCCGAGACGGGCGTGAGCGCGGCGCTCGATCCGCAGACCGGCACGCTGGTGCTGAGCGGCGCGGGAGGCATCACGGTTTCGGACATCGCGGTCGCGCCCGCGCCCGAAGGCCCGCTGATGCGCGCCACCGGGCCGGACGGCACGCAAAGCGATCTCGTGGCGCCCGGCCAGACCCGCGGCGCCATGATCGACATGCTGCGCGGCGCGACGGATCATCTGATCGACGCGCGCACACGCATCGGCGCGATGTCCGCAAGCGCCGAGCTTCAATCGGGCGTGATCGACGCGCGCAAGCTCATGATGGACGAGGCCACGTCGCAGCTTCAGGATCTCGACCTCGCCGATGCGCTCACCCGGCTCAAGCGCGCGTTGACCGAGCGTGACGCGGGCCAGCAGGCCTATGTGAAGATCACGCAGAAAAGCCTTTTCGACTACATGCGCTGAGCCGCTTTGGCCCGCCCCTTGCAGGGGGCGGGCATGAGGCATCTATTCGTCATCGTCGCCTGTGTTCTGAGCTTTGGCACCCCCGCCATCGCCGCGCCCGGCTGCGAGGCTCTCGCGGCCGAGGCGGCGACGCGGCACGGGCTGCCGGGCGGTCTTCTGCGGGCCATAGCGCGCACCGAGTCGGGGCGCAGCGTGGGCGGGCAGGCGATAGCCTGGCCATGGACATCGAACGTGCGCGGCAAGGGATATTACTACGAGAGCCGCGAGGCGGCGCTCGCCCATCTCGGCGCGCTCGTCGCGGCGGGCGAGCGGCATTTCGACGTGGGCTGCATGCAGCTCAACTACCGCTGGCATGGCGAGAATTTCGCCGATCTCGCGCAGATGATCGACCCCGCGCAAAATACCGATTACGCCGCGCGCTACCTGAGCGAGCTGCGGCGGGAGACAGGCGATTGGGACATGGCGACGCGCTATTACCACTCGCGCGACGCAGGCCGCGGGACCGCATATCTGGGCCGGGTGCAGCGCGTGATGGCGCGGCTGGGGCCGCGCGCACCGCAATCCTCGATGCCGTTCGGAGCGGCAGCGAGCGCGCCGGCCGCGACGTCCGGCCCCGCGCCCGACAGGCGCTTTTTCAAGGGCGCGGCGCTGATCGAACTCGCCTCGAGCGCGCCCGCGAGCCAGAGCTACTGGACGCCCGCGGCCTTGCCCGAAGGGGCGTTGCCCCGCATGCCTTGAACGGCGGTATCTTTAGAGAACAGGGCATGCCCATTTGCGCCCTCACGAATTCGTGTACGAGCGGTTAACCAACAAGGAGTACTACCGTATTTAGTGTGAGCCCGCTTTTTCATGACGAGTTTCTGGTCCGCCGCAGGGCAATCCGTACAGTTTCCCATCAATCTCAAGCTCGACGCACTGCTCTATGGCGACACGCCGGTGATGCAGGCGCTCAAGCGGTCCATCGCGGTGATCGCGCCGAGCGACGTTCCGGTCCTCGTCACCGGTCCGACAGGCGCGGGCAAGGAGGTCGTGGCCAATGCGCTGCACCTCATGTCCGAGCGCAGCGGGCCGCTCGTGCCGGTCAATTGCGGCGCCATCCCCGACGATCTGCTAGAATCCGAGCTCTTCGGCCATGAGAAGGGCGCCTTCACAGGCGCGCAGGCGCGGCGGATCGGACTGATCGAACAGGCCGAGGGCGGCACGCTCTTTCTCGACGAGATCGGCGAGACGCCGCCCCATGTGCAGGTCAAGCTGCTCCGCGCGCTCGAGACGCAGACGATTCAGCGCGTCGGTGGCGGCACGCCCATCCCGGTCGATTTTCGCCTCGTGAGCGCGACCCACCGCGATCTGCACGCCGATGCGGATGCGGGGCGGTTCCGCCGCGATCTTCTTTACCGAATCGAGGTGTTCGGCCTCGCCGTGCCCGCGCTGCGCGAGCATCCCGAGGATATTCCGATGATCCTGCGCGCGATGGAGCGCGCGGGGCGCGGCGCGCAGCCCCTGCAACTCGCGCCCGACGCCCTGGCGCTGCTCGGCGCGCATGACTGGCCCGGCAATGTGCGCGAGCTGCGCAATTTTCACGACCGCGCGCAGGTGCTCTTTCGCGGGCGCACGATCACGGCCGAGGATGTGCGCGGCGCGCTCATTCCGACGCTCGGATTGCGCAAGCCCGACCCTTCGCCGACGCTCGGTGCGGTCACGGCGGAGCTTTCCGAGGGCGGGCCGGACGTCAAGCAGATGATGACGGAGACCGGCTCGGTCGATCTGCGCGGCATGCTTCAGCGTGTGGAGGAGCGGCTGATCCTGACCGCGCTCGAGCTGAGCGAGGGGCGCGTGACGCAGGCCGCGCGGATGCTGCGGCTCAAGCGTACGACGCTGATCGGCCGCATGCAGAAGCTGGGTCTCGACGCCGGCGCCGCCTGATCTCCCTGCCGTTCCTGTCAGCGAAAAAGGCCGCCCCTCGGGGGCGGCCATTTCGTTTCTTGCACATGCCGATGGTGCCTCGTCTCAGGCACCGGAGCGGGCGGCGCTGGGCGCGGTTTCCTCGCCCGCGTCCTCCGCCTCGGCGGCGAGGATGACGGGCATGTAGGCACGGCGGATCTCGTCGATGAGGCGCCGCGCCTGCGCGGGCAGGACCGAACCGGCGGGATCGCGCTTGGCGAGTGTCATGGCCTCCGCATCCGAGAGCGTCTCGGACAGCGCGCCGAAATTCAGAAGCCCGGTCGAGCCGACCGCCTTGTGAATGACCTGCCCCTTTTCGGCGAGCGGCATGTCATGCGCCGACATCGCGGCGACCGCTGTGTCCGCGTCGAGGATCGTCGCACGCAGAAGGCGAAGGGCGGTGTCGCGTCCCACCATCTCGGCGAGGTCGGCAAGGCCCTGGCGCGCCTCTTCGAGCGCGATCCGGTCCACGTCCGCCGTATCGAGCGGATCGGAGGCCGTGGTGCGGTGGTGGCGGGTGGTTTTCATGGCGCGTTCCAGTTGTTGCTGGCTGACCGGCTTGATGAGAACCTCGTCCATGACGCCGCCCCGGCCATGTCCGCCACTCGCTTCGATGAGGGCGGTGACGCCGATGATGACCGCCCCGGCGGAGGGGCCGTTCGACGCGCGGATCTCGCGGGCCGAGGTCGGACCGTCCATGACGGGCATGGAGAAATCCATCAGGATGTAGTCGTATTGGGTGATCCGGGCCTTGTCGAGCGCCTCCTGGCCATCCATCGCCATATGCGGCTGATGGCCCATCCGGCGCACCATTTCCGTCATCAGGGTCAGGTTCACCTCGTTGTCGTCCACGACCAGCACCGTCTTCGGCCCGAGCGGCGCGTCGTCGAGCTCGCCCTGCGGCGCAGTGTCAAGCCGGCGCGCCGGGCGCTCCTGTGCCTTGACGGGGATGATGAAGGAGAAGGTGCTGCCCCGGCCGAGCGTGCTGTCGAGCGTCAGCGCGCCTCCCTGACGCTCGACCGCGAGCCGCGCGATGGGCAGACCGAGGCCGGAGCCCATCTTGGAATTGATCTCGCTGCGATCGGCGGTTTCGAAATTCTCGAAGATCCGGGCCTGATCCTCGGGTGCGATTCCGATGCCGGTATCCTCGACCGCGACCTTGAGCGACAGATCCCCGGGACGCGCCGCATCGAGCGTCAGCCGCAGGGTGATGATGCCGTTTTGCGTGAACTTCACCGCGTTGCCCGCCAGATTGTAGAGCGCGCGGGCGAAGGCGATGGGCAGGCCCTCGAGGCGGAAATCGTCGAGCGGACCTTCGGCGACCATCTCGATGCGGTTGCTGGAATTGGCGGCGAGCGGGCGCAGCTCGTCCACGATATCGGCGGCGATGCGGGCGGGGTCAAAGAATTCGGGCGTCTCGCGCCCCTCGCCGAGGCGCGTCAGCTCGAGCACGTCGTCGACCTGCACCAGCGCACGGGCGCTGCAATCGCGCGCGGTCTTGAGCAGATCGCGGTTCTCGGGGCTGAGATCCGACGATTCGATGAGGCCGAGCGATGCCATCAGGCCATGCAGCGGCGTGCGCATCTCGTGGCTCATCGTGGCGAGGAACATGCTCTTGGCTTGCGCCGCCTGCTCGGCCTGCTTGAGGGCGTCGCGCAGGTTGCGCTCGGCCTCGACCTGATCCGAGATGTCGCGGATGAAGGCGATCACGATGGGCTGGCCGTTGATGTCCTGGTCCTGCGCCATCGACACCTCGACGGGAATGTCCTGCCCGTCCGCCTTGCGGCAGGTCGTCACCGTGGGTCCCTTGCCGATCAGGTCCATCGGGCCCTCGTCCTCGCCCGGCCCGCCGGGCAGGACGCGGCGCGCATCCATGCCGAGGATATCCTCGCCCGCATAGCCAAACATGCGCTGCGCCATCTCGTTGGAGTAAAGCACGCGCGAGGCGGTATCGCTGACGATCACGGCGTTCAGCGTGGAGTCGAACGCGGTCGAGAGCATCTGCGCCACGCGCTCCGTCTCGCGCGAGCGTTGCTCGAGTTCGCGCCAGATGCGCACCACGAGGAAGGTGCCGAGCGCGACCAGCAGAAAGAGAACCAGCGATTGGACGAAGAACCGCACGAAGAGGGCCGCTTCCTCCTCGCGGGCGGCGGCGGTGGCTTGGGTGATCTGCTGAAGCCCGATCACGGCCATGCTGCGCACCATCGTCGCCGCATCGAGCACTGCGCGGCGGAATTCGAGGATCGCGGGCGCGTCGGGCGCCGGGATCGCGTCGATCATCTGCGCAAGCGCGTCGCGCGTGGCCACGAGGCGCGAGACCTTGGAGGCGGTCTCGTCCGTCAGGGGCAGGCGGTGCATCGTGGAGGCGAAGACATCCACGCGGCTATAGAAGACGTCGAAGGCGCGCTTGATCTCGCGCAGGTCCGCCGCGTCGATCCCGGCATCGCTGCCGCGCCCGACATCGCCGCCGGGGCCGGCCGCGCTGTCGGCTGCGGCAAGCGCCGCCGCGTCGAGTTGCAGCACGAGGTTCTGGTGATCGACCTCGAGCTGGGCGACGACCCAGCTCTGGTTGTCGGTGCTCGCCGCGCGGATGTCGTCGAGCCGCGTCTGAAAGCCCTTCGCGCTCAGAAGCAGCCCGACGCTGGCGACCAGCATCAGGAAAAGCAACGCCTGGGCCGACCGACGCTTGGCAGCGTTGACCACCTTGCCCAGCCGCGCGCCGGAGGGAGAGGCGCGCCGCATCCTCAGTCTGTCAGAACGTCGATCTGCGTGAGCTGCCAGACACTGAGGGCGAAGATGTCCTCGCTCTGATACCGGGTGTCGAGATCGAACGGAAAGATCAGCCAGAGCGGACCCTTGTCACGCACGGAGAAGGGCTCGCCATTGATCCGGCGGGCGAGGATCGGGGCGTCCTCTTCGATGTTCTCGGCGGGGAAGAGGACGTTGTAGTCGTTGATCGCGTAGACGCGCAGGCCGCTCGCGGCCTCCGCGACACCCGCCGCGTCGAGTACGTCACTCAGCGAGGGGCCGGAGAAGCTCGTCTCGCCCTCGGTCCAGACGGTCGTCGTCTCGAAGGATTGCTGCGGCAGCGCGGCGAGCTCTTCCTCGGTGAAGGTCGTGGTCGTGCCGGTATAGCCGTCATTGATGGTCAGGATGACGCCATCCTCGGCATGAGCCATGGGAGCGAACGACAAGAGCGCGGCAGCGGCGCAGGAAAGGAGGGATCTGCGGTTCATGTAGATACTCGTCTGTTATTTTGCTCATGAAATGGATAGCCACCCCAATACATGGATGGGCTATCGGTTCCATAGCAGAGTTCGGGCATTTCCGGCCGTGTCTAACGATATCCGGCTATCCTAAGATAGAGATAGGCGCTGTGACACACCGCCACACGGGAAAATTCTTGCCAATTGTTTCAATTTTGCCGCGTCTTTTGAAAGGAAGCGGCATGCCCCGTCACAGGATGGGCGTCACGCGCACCCCCTGGGCGATTCTATAGGCCCATTCGCCGACATGCGGCTCGAACATCGAGCGCGCGTCGGGAACGGCGGCGAGCAGAAGCATGATGGCGCGCGCGCGGCCTTCCGCAGGGGCGCGCAGGCCCAGCCGGGCGTGATGCCACGGACCGCCGGCGACGGAGACCTCGCCGTCGCGGTCCTGAAGGAGCCGCGCGCTCCACGCGACGCCGAGCGTGTCGAAGTCGAGCTCCATCGCGCTGCCGTCTTCCGTCTTCCGGCGCAGCGCATGCGTCTGAAGAAAGTCAAAGAGCACATCGGGATCGAGCAGGAGGATATCCGCCGCGATCGCGGTCCAGCCGCAGGCGATGCGCCGGTCCAGCGCGCACCATTCCTGATGCCCCTCGGCGCGGAAGGCGAGCGTGCCGTCCGGCCCGTCCGGACCGAGCGAATGGGCGATCTCGTACCCTCTCGGGCCGATATCGAGCCGCGCGAAGGGCGCGCCCGCGCGGCACAGATGCCCGTGCCGCGCGCTGCGTACGGCATCTGCCATGCGGCGCTGATCGGTCATGTGCACTGATCCTTGCATGCGTCTGCCTTTCTCGCGCGCCTGTTCGGGGTCAGTTTCTCAAACGGACCGTCGCCGGGATGTTTTAGCGCCCCCGCGCAATTTCCGCGCAAAAGGCTGGCACGGAACCTGCAACGCGTTGACTGACAACGCTCAGCGACAGGAAATTCCCCATGACCGCGCCCCAGACCGATCTCGAAACCTCCATCCAACTCGCCCTCGAGGCGGCGACGGCGGCCAATGACAGCGCCGAGGATGCGCAGCGCGCGGTTTCGGACATGGCCGCCGCCGCCGAGCGGCTCGACCGGTTCGGCGCCAGGATGCGGCCGATCATGCTGGGAATTCTGGCCGGGGCGGTGCTCTCGGTCGGGGTGGGCGGCCTGATCTACCTGCGCACGCTGGGCGAGATGCGCGCGACTGCGGCCACGCAGCTCGAGGCGCTGACGATGTTCGCCGGCTCGATCAAGGATCTCGAGGCGCAGCTCGATGCGCTCGGCGATCTCGACGCGCGCCTGACCGAGATCGAAACCGCCCAGATCGAGGCGTCGGCGGCGCTGTCCGCCGCGCTCGAGGAGGGGATCGCCAAGCTTAGCGACGCCGAGGCGGGCGGCGCGACGCCGCAGCTTCTGCGCAGCATCGCCGAGACCGCGCAGGGCGAGGCGCAACAGACCCGGGACGCCTTCGCCGCCGGCCTGTCGGATCTGCAACTGGCGATGACCAAGATGCTGGCCGAGCGGGCCGAGACCGCCGCCGCCGGTCCCGCGCCCGCGCCGCGCGCCACGCCAAGGCCCGCCGCGCGCCCGGCGGCGGTGCGCCCCGCGCGCAAACCCGCGCCGAAGCCCGAGCCGAACCCGTTCAAGTTTCCCTGAAGACGCGAAAGGCCCCGGCTTATGAGCGAGACCGATCCCACCTCAGCGCCCGCAGCCACACCCGCTGGCGCACCCCCCGCGCCTCCGCAAGGCGTGCTTGCGCTCACCTCTGTGCATCCGGCGGGCCGCGCATTGGGGCTGCGCAAGGGCGATCTGCTCACCCGGATCGACGGGCGCGCCTGCGACGGGCGCACGACCACGCTCTCGGCGGCCTTCCGTACGGCGCCCACCGGGCGCTGCATCCTCGAATTCCGCCGTGCGGGGCGTGGCTGGTGCGTGCGGGCCGACACGCCCGCGCTGGGCCGCTGGCGCACGGTGCCCGCGCCCGCGCCGGGACCGGAGCGCGATCTGCGCGGTTTGCGCAATTGGGAGGTGATGGTCGCGCCCGGCGGGCAATACGACGCGCAGCCGCAGGATCCGGGGCTTTTGCCGCTCCTCGCGCCCGTGCACATGATCCACATGCGCCTCTGGGCGCCGCTCGCGATCTGGGCGGCGCTTCTGATCCTCTGCCTGCCGCTCGGCTGGCTGCTTGGCGGCCTCGTTCAGATCATCGCCGCGATTTATTTCTGGCGCGCGGCGCCGGCGCTGGTGCGGGCGGACCGAGTGGCGCGGGGCTATCGCCTCTGGGGCGTCGTCGCGGCGCGCAGCGAGGCGATGCTGCACCGCCAGATCGCGGATCTGGCGCCGGACATGCCCTTCGTGCACGCGCCGCCGCGCGCGCCCGCCTGAGGCGCTCAGACCGCGTCGAGACGGGCGCGGCGCTTGCGCTGGAAGGAGGAGGGGATGTTGAGCATGTCGCGATACTTGGCGACGGTGCGCCGCGCGAGGGTCGGGCCGCCCTCGGAAATGGCGCTGGCGATATCGGCGTCGTTGAGCGGACGGGCCGGATCCTCGGCGGCGACGAGGCGCTGGATGCGGTGGCGGACGGCGGCGGCGGACGCGCCGCCTTCGGTGCCGCCCGCCTTGCCCGGCAGGGCGGTGCTGAAGAACCGCTTGAGCCCCAGCGTGCCTTGCGGCGTCACGATCAGGATGCCCGTGGTCACGCGGCTCACGGTGCTTTCATGCACGCCCACGGCGGCGGCGACATCGGCGAGCGTCATCGGCGCGATATGCGACGGGCCATGCTCTAGAAAGGCGGATTGGCGGCGCACGATCTCGGCGCCGACGGCCAGCGTCGTCTGATTGCGGTGCTCGACCGCGCGGCGCAGCCAGCGCGCGACGCCGAGGCGCTCGCCCACGTAATCGCGGGTCGCGGGATCGCGGGTGATTTCGGCGGCGCGCGCCTCGTCCACCTGCACGGCGGGCAGGGTCGAGCGGTTGAGCTCCACCTGCCAGCCCGACGCGCCGCGCGTCACGATGAGATCGGGCTCGCGCTCGTTCAGCTCGCCCAGGTCGAAATCGGCGCCGGGCTTGGGGTTGAGGCTGCGCAGCTCCTTCAGCGCGGCGCGCAGCTCGTCCATCGTGCAGCCGCAGACGCGGGCGAGGCCGGTCAGATCGGCGGCGGCGAGGCGCGGCAGATTGGCGAGGATCGCGCGAAAAAGCGGCGTCATCATGCCCCGCTCCTCGGCCTGAAGGCCGAGGCATTCGGCGAGGCTGCGCGCGAAGAGACCCGCAGGCTCGACTGTCTGGATGATCCTCAGCATCTCCTCGGCCTCGGGCAGGCCGAGGCCGCAATCGGCGGCGATGTCCTCGAGCGGATCGCACAGCCAGCCATTGGCGTCGATCCCTTCGAGAAAACGGTCGGCGATCACGCGGCGATGCGGATCGGCGAAGAGACTGTCGAATTGCGCCGCGACATGGCCGTAGAGAGAGAGCGGATGGTCCGCCATGCGGCTCGCCGGATCGTCGCCTTCGATGGCGCCGCCCGATTGCGGCAGGGAGGGCAGCGCGCGCGCGGGCGCGGCGACGTCGATGAACGGGTTCTCCTCGGCCTCTTTCTCGATATAGCTCTGGATATCGGTGTTCGAGAGTTGCAAGAGCGCGATCGCCTGCTGCATGTGCCCGCTCATCACCAGTGAGGTGCTCTGGGCCGTGCGTTGGGTAAACTGCATGTTCATCGGTAAAAAAACTCCTTGCGACGCCTATAGTGATGCGGCGGCGCGCCGTATGGGTGAAGACTCCATATCTGACGGCGCGGGGCGTCCGGTTTCCGACGCGGCGCGGGGCGGGGCCAACAGGCTGGCGCGCAACAAAAAACCCCGACGATACCGCCGGGGTTCTTTCGATACTGTCGGGATCCCGACACGCGGGGGAGATCCCCCGCGTGCGGATTTCCGCTTAGCGGAGCAGGCTGAGGACGTTTTCCGTCGACTTGTTGGCCTGCGCGAGCATCGCGGTGCTGGCCTGGGCGAGAATCTTGGCCCGTGCCATCTCGGACGATTCTTTCGCGAAGTCCGCATCCATGACCCCCGAGCGCGCAGCCTCGACGTTGACCGTGATGTTGGTCAGGTTCGAGATCGTGCTGTCGAGACGGTTCGAGACCGCACCGAGATCGGAGCGCGACTGCGAGATCTTCTGGAGGGCGAAGTCGATGATCGCGACCGCCGCCTCGGCGCCCATTGCGCTGGTCAGATCGATTTCCGAGACCGACTGAAGCTTCGAGGCGAAGCTGGTCCCGCCGGCTGTGTCGAGCATGGATTCCGACACGTTCACGGCAGGTGTGCCGTTGGCCGTGTAGGCAGAAAGGGTGCTGCCATCCAGGGTCGCCGTAGCCGAGCTGCCGGTGCCCCCAGCAAGGGCCATGTTGCCGCCAGCCGAAGTGAAATCGGTGATGGCGATGTCGCCACCATTCGCATCGGTGAGCGTCACGTCGTTACCCGAAGCCGTCGCCGTCACGCCGGTGTCAGCCGTTTTCGCGTTGATCGCGGCGATCAGCGCGTCGCGGTCGGTTGCGGGAGTGCCGACACCTGTGTAGGCGATGTCCTCACCGTTCAGCTTGAAGGCAACCGCGCCCGCCGAAGTCGGAGGCGTCGCAGTCACAGCCGAAGCCACGGCCGCGCTTGCCGTCGCGACGTCTTCGATGTTCGTCGCCACCGAGAAGGCTTCGGTCGAGCTCATGGTCACGGTGCCCTTGATCGAAGATGCGGCAACGCTGTCGGCGACATCCGCATCGGAAGACAGGACTGCGGAGGCCGCGCCGTCGCCGCTTTCGATCGCCATCGAGCTGTCGTCGGCCGACGAGGAGAAGTTCGTGATGCTGATGTCGTCGCCGTTGGCGTCGGTAAGGGTGAGCGAACCCGCCGGATTGATCTCGGCAGTCACGCCGGTCTGGTTGGCGATGGCGTTGATCGAGTCGCGAAGGCCTGCAAGGCGATCGGTCCCGGCTGCGGGAATGGACACCTGGTTCGTCGAGACGCCGTTGATTTCGAAGCTGACCGTCGATGCAACGGCGCTTCCACCGGATACGGGGCCCTGAAGGATTGCCGAGGTCGTGGCCGATGCTTCGACGCCCGTGTCAGCAGAGGCGTTGTTGATCGCTGCGGCGATGGTCTTGGCCGAGTCGTCGGCACCGGTCGAAACGGTTTTCGAGCCGGAGTGACCCGAGATGGTCAGCACTTCGGCAGAGAAGGAGGTGGCGGCCTGCGTGGTCAGCGTGTTGACACCGATATCGGTCGATGCGGCGCTGTCCACGTCGATTTTCAGAACCTGACCGGCATCCGCACCGATCTGGAACTGCTTGTTGACGAACGTGCCGTCCAAAACCTTCATGCCGTTGAAGGTCGTGTTCTCGGCGACGGTGTTGATTTCGGTAATGAGCTGCTTCGCTTCCGCCGAGAGGTTGCCACGGTTCGACGCCGTGTTGGTGTCGTTCGCCGACTGGACGGCCAGCTCGCGCAGACGCTGGAGCATGTTCGAGACTTCGACGTGGGCGCCTTCGGTGGTGTCCACGAGGTTCTTGCCGTCGGTGGCGTTGCGGACGGCCTGGTTGAGGCCCATGATCTGCGAGGTCATCTTTTCCGCGATGGCCATGCCGGCGGCGTCGTCCTTGGCGGCGTTGATACGCAGGCCCGAGGAAAGGCGGCCCATCGCGGCGTTCATGTCCTCGTTCACGCGGGTCATGTTCGCTTGTGCGGTGATGGCGCCGATATTCGTGTTGATCGTGGTCATTTTCAAATCTCCTGATCTGGATAGCAGCGCTTCCCGGCGCTTGATCAAGGCAACGGTTCCGCCCGGATTTGTTTAGAAGAATTTTTCGGGCGCTACACAAATGTCTGATTTATAATACAAAAATTAAATCACACGCCCTCCCGCCGGTTTGGTGCGGATCTTGCTCCACTGTCTTGCACGCGCGCCCGCAGGGCCGCGGCAGGGCAATTCGGAAGGCAGGCGGCATGGATATCGCATCACTCATCGGTCTGATCGGCGCATTGGGCATGATCATCGGTGCGATGATCACGGCGGGGGGCGTCGGCCCTTTCATCGACGTCGCGTCGATCCTGATCGTCTTCGGCGGCACGCTCTTCGCCGTGATGTACAAATGCACCATGCCCGTCTTCCTGCGCAGCTGGGGCGCGATGGCCAAGGCCTTCATGCCGAAGCCCGCGAGCCAGGAGGAGCTGATCGGCAAGATGGTCGAGCTGTCGGATCTCGCGCGCAAGAGCGGGCTCATGGCCCTCGAAAGCGTCGAGGTGCCGGACCGCTTCTTCTCGAAGGGGCTTCAGATGCTGGTCGATGGCGCGGATGAGCAGAAGATGGTCAAACAGCTCAACGAGGAGATCAAGGCGATGAAGCGCCGCCACAGCGAGGTGCATGAGGCGGTGCGCGGCTGGATCGACATCGCGCCCGCGATGGGCATGATCGGCACGCTCATCGGCCTCGTCCAGATGCTCGGCAACATGGCCGACCCGAAGGCGATCGGCCCGGCCATGGCGGTCGCGCTGCTGACCACGCTTTACGGCGCCTTCATCGCGAACGTTCTCTTCGGCCCGATCCTCGCCAAGCTCGAGGGCTATTCGGCGCATGAGGCGCTTTACCGAGAGATGGTCATCGCCGGGCTGCGCAACATCGCGCGCGGCGAGAGCGGGCGCAACGTGCAGGAGCAGATGGTGGCCGTGATGCCGCCCAAGCTCCAGACCAAGCTGATGGCCGCCTGAGGCCGCGCCGATGTCCCGCAAGCCGATACCGCTGCCCGTTCCCTTCGAGGAGCCGCAGGAGGACGATTGCCCGAAATGCCCGCCGCCCGGCGCGCCGGCGTGGATGGCGACATTCGCGGACATCGCGACGCTGCTGATGGCCTTCTTCGTGCTCATCCTCTCTTTCGCCGAGTTCAATCAGCCGAAATTCAAGATGGTGGCCGGATCGCTCAAGAACGCGTTCGGCGTGCAGCGCGAATTGCCCGTGACCGAGCAGCCGACCGGCACCACGATCCTCGATCTGAAATTCAGCCCCGCGCCCGAGGTCACGGTCACGGACCAGCTCATCCAGGACACGGTGCAGATCGAGGCCGAGGAGGTGCAAAAGCCCGTCACCGAGGAGGATGGCGACGGCGAGAGCGGCGAGGACGGCGAGGCGAGCGCGAAGGAGACCGCGGAGGCGGCCAGCCTCGCCGAGGCCGTGGAGGCCGCGCTCGAGGAAGGGCGCGTGCATGCCGAGATGCGGGACGGGCAGGTGGTGATGACCTTCGATGCGCCTACCGCCGAAGATCTGCCGTCCAAGCTGACCGATGCCGCCGAGGCGCTGGCCGAGGCGGGCGAGGCGACGGGCCAGTCCACTGACGAGGTGATGATGGAGGGCCTCGCCGAGGTGCTGCCGCAGCTCGCGGAGGCGGTCCGGACCCAGGCCGAGGTCAGCGAGGCCGAGATCGCCGAGGGCAAGGCCGAGCGCAGTGCTGCGCTGGCCGAAGCGCAGCTTCGCGTGGCGCTACGCCGCGAGATATCGCAAGGCCTCGTGACGATCGAGCAGAAGAAGGACCGTGTCGTCATCACGGTGGGCGCGGGCGGCGCTTTCCCCTCCGGCGATGCCGATCTCACGCCGGACGCGCGCGACGTGATGGCCCGCATCGCCTTCTCCGCGATGGGCGACGCGAGCAACATCGTCGTGACGGGCCATACCGACAGCGTGCCGCTCAGCCCGTCGAGCGCCTTTCGCGACAATTGGGGCCTCGCCGCCGCGCGTGCCTCGTCCGTGGTGCGCGAATTGTCGGCCTCGGCGCTGATCGGTCCCGAGCGGCTGACGGCCACCAGCCGGGGCGAATCCGCGCCCGTCGCCGATAACGAGACCGCCGAGGGACGCGAGAAGAACCGGCGCATCGAGATCGAGATCACCTATTGAGACCCCGGGGCGTCATTAAACATTCGGCGAAACGCGCCGTTTGCGCTCCCATAGGGGGAAGGCATCGCACATGGATATCCTGAGTTCACTCAACACCGGCGGCACCGGCCTCAATATCGCCGAGCTTTCCGAAACGCTCGCGAAATCCGAGACGGAGCCGCGCAAGGCATTGATCGATGCGCGCATCGACAGCGCCGAGATGCGTCTGTCGGGGTACGAGCGGCTGCGCGGCCAGGCCGGGATGCTGGACGAGGCGCTGGGCATGATGCGCGGGCTTTCCTCGCGCACGCTCGCGAGCGATGCGGGCGCGCTCGGCGTCACCGTGACCGATCCCGAGGCGCTGGCGCCCGGCCGCTCGACCGTCGCGGTCGAGCGTCTCGCGCAGGCGCAGGTGCTCAGCTTCGGCGGCTTCGCCTCGCCCGATGCCGAGATCGGCGCGGGCGCGATGAGCGTCGGCATCGGCAGTTGGTCGGCGGACACGCCGCCGGTCTTCGCGCAAGGGACGGAGGCGGCGCGTACGCTCAATTTCGCGCCCGGAAGCACGCTTTCGGACATGGCGCGCGCACTCGACGCCTTGCCGGGCGTCTCGGCGCGGGTGATCGACCTTGGGGACGGGACGTTCTCGCTCGGCGTCCTCTCCGAGACAGGGGCGGCCAATGCGCTCAATTTCTCGGTCGCGCCGGGGGCCGACCCGGCGCTGGCCGCGTTCGACTTCGCGAGCGGTCCGGGCGCCGCGCAGGTGCAGGGGGCCGAGGACGCGCTCTTGCGGCTGAATGGCATCGCGGTGACGCGGCCAAGCAATGTGGTGGACGATCTGCTGCCGGGGGCGAGCCTTTCGCTCAATGGCGTGACGTCGACGCCCGCCACCGTCACAGCCGCGCCCAATGTCGATGGCGCGCTCGAGGTGATGCAGAGCTTCGTCGAGATCATCAACGCCACGCGCCGCATGATCGACACGCTCACCGCGCGCGGCTTCGGCGGGGACGGTGTCAAGGGCGATCTGGCGGGCGACAGCCTCAGCGAAGGGCTGATGAGCGGGATCGACCGCGTGCTGGGCCGCGCCTTCGGCGGGGCGGGGGTGTATCTGGCCGATTTGGGGATCGTCACGCAGCGCGACGGCACCTATGCGCTCGATGCCGACGCCTTCACCAAGGCGCTCCGCGCCGATCCGGCGATGATCGACCCGCTCGTGCGCGACAGCGTCACGGGCGTGGGCGTCAAGGTCAGCGGGTTGCCCGCGGGCGCCGCCGAGGCGGGCAGCTATACGTTCGAGCGCGATCCTGCGACGGGCGCCGCGACGCTGAACGGCGCGCGGGTTTTCGGCACCGAAGGCGAGAACGGCGTCTGGAGCTACCGCGTCTCGAGCGGACCGATGCGCGGGATCACCATCGAGGTGGAGGCCGCATCCTCGGGCGGCACGCTCACCTTCGCGCCGGGCATGGTCGGGGCGCTGCAATCCTATGTCACCGAGAACATGGCGAGCGATGGCGGAATCGCGCAGCGCGAAAAGGCGCTACAAGACAGCGTCATGGACGAGACCGAGGCGCTGGCCGCACTCGAGGCGCGCGGCGAGGAAGTGCGCTTGCGCTACCTCTCGCGCTTCACCGAGATGGAAAAGATCGTGACGCAGCTCAATTCGACGGGCGACTATCTGACCAATCTCATCGACGCCTGGAACTCGGACAATTGAGCGCGGCGATGTGCCCGGCGGGGCGCGGGATCATGGCAGGGGCGATGGGCGCACGCGCCGAGAATCGCTTTTCGATCCGTTTTCGGAACCGTGATGCGCCGGTCGCGCCCGGTCAGGGGGCGCGGCGGATTGACGCCCCGATTACGTTTTGCGCGAAGGGCGCGCGCCGCGCGCATGGGGCCGGGCAGCTTTTCGCGCCTGGGGCCATCGGGGCGCAAGAATCGTTGATGCGCAGACGGTTGGCTCGTCGGTGTCGGGTGCCGCAGCGTCATCTTTCGCGGAGCGTCGAGGCGACTGCCGATGCACTGCCTTGGAAGATAAAACTATTTCGCGGATGCTATCTTTCGAGCGCCTTGACAGGTCGTGTGCAGGACGCGTTTCTGTGCGAAAAAAGGAACAATTATTTTGATTTCCTTGACCACGCGGTAGCATGTCCTTTTGTGCGCAATCTATGGTTGACACTCGTGATGCGCAGGGTAAATCCGTTGAACGTTAATGAAGTGCGGCGCAGTTCAGCAGCTCTTCGTGACAGGTCTTCAGGCGAAAATCTCGTACGGGCCGCAACAATCACCAGCCTTTTGCAGTTGTTATCAATACCACTGCCCAAGGCGTAGCACCTGCGGAATTTTTCCAAGTGGTCAAATTTTTTGGAGGGCACTGATGCCGGAGACGAAACAGGTGGATTTGGACCGGACCGGCTTCTACCTCGAAATGATCGCGCATCTGACGACCTCGCTCGAGAACGTGATCGGGCTCGAGGATGCGGAGGGCTATTACGGTATCGTCGGCACGGCCATCGGCGAGCGGCTGAGCGATGCCTACGCGCAGGCCTTCGGGCGGCGCGACATGTCCGCCGATGAGATCGGCGAGATACTGGTCGATCTCAAGCGGCGCATCGACGGCGGCTTTCGCGTCGCGTCGGTCGAGGACGGCGTCATCACGCTCACGAATGACCGCTGCCCCTTCGGAGAAAAAGCGCTCGGTCGCAAATCGCTCTGCATGATGACGTCGAACGTCTTCGGCACGATCGCCTCCGAGGCGTCGGGTCAGGCGAATGTCGAATTGCAGGAAACCATCGCGGCGGGAGACGGGCGCTGCTGCGTGAAGGTGTATCTCAACCGCCCGGAGGCCCCCGGCCTTCAGTATTTCGGCGCACATGAAGATCGATGATCCCAAGCTCGAAGCTGTCCTCGAATTCATTCGGGACAGCCCTGACCCCGTCGCGGTCTTCGACGGGGAAGGGCGGCTGATATTCGAGAATGCGGCGCTGGAGCGCCTCGGCTGCACCGCGTCGCTTGTAGGCTACCTCGCCGGAAACGAGGGCAGCGATACGCTCGCCATGGGCCTCAAGCGGTCCAAGCAGACGCCTTTCGCGTTTCTTGACGGCGAGAGGCGGCTCAAGGGGCAGATCCGCCGCATCAACACGGCCACCGGCCTCGCGGTCGCCGCCGTGCGCATCCAGCAGACGGCCACGATGGCGGACCTGACCAAGCTGCGGCGCAGTCAGTCGGCCGCGGGCTACAACGCGTTCGAGCGCCAGGCCGTCAGCGAACGTTTCAGCGCATTTTTCGAAAACGCGCAGGCGGGGATGGGCGTTCTGAACGGCATGGGGCGCTTCGTTCTTGCCAATCCCGCGATGGAAAAGCTCCTTGGGCGGCCCGAGGCGCGGATCCGCGGCCGCACGCTCGAGGAGATGGTGGATATCGGAGACCGTCAGGGCCGTCTCTTCACGCCCGGTGTCGGGGAAAGCCACCTCGCGCCCGACGCCGCGCAACCCTTCGATGCGATCATACCGCTCGGCGATGGGGATATTCCGGTGGAGATCAGCCTGACCGAGCGGATGGTCTCGCGCCGCGCCGAGTTCTTCGTCGTGATCCGCGACATGACCGAGTCCCGCCGCCTCAAGGAAGTGCGCGAGCTCAATGCGCAGCTCGCCGCCGCGCAGCGTGTACGCGACGATTTCATCCGCCTCATGTCGCACGAGATGCGCACGCCGCTCTCGACGCTGGTGAGCGCCGCCGAAACGCTGCAACAGCAGCCCGGCCTCGACGAGGAGACGGCGAACCGCGCGCATCAGATCGAGGAGGCGGCGCGCGATGCGCTGACGCAATACAGCTCGATCCTCAGCCTAAGCCGCGGCTCGGCGCATCGCGCGAGCCGACTTCTGCCCTCTGATCTCATCGACCGGCTGCTGCGCCAATACGCGCCCACCGCCGAGCGTAACAAGATCCGGCTCGAGGGCGCGGCCTACGGCGCCGCGCTCAAGGAAGTTCCGGTCGATCCGACCGCCGCCTTCCTCATCATGACGAACCTCGTGTCGAACGCGCTCAAGCACACGCCCGCGGGCGGCGAGGTGCGCTGCGAGGTGCGCGCGAAACGCGACGAGCGCATTCTGGAGCTGAGCGTCCGGGACAGCGGCACCGGCGTGCCCGAGGCGCTGCGGCCCCATATCTTCGAGCCCTACCGCACCGGCGCCGGCGAGATGGAAATCGATGTCGGTCTGGGCGTTGGCCTTTCGCTCGTCAAGCGTGCGGTGGACGATGCGGGCGGCATGATCGAGATGCAGTCCGAAACCGACATGGGCACGACCTTCATCATCACGCTGCCCTTTCTCGAGATCGAGCAGCAGGAGCAGATCAAGGAGACCGCGCGCCGCGAGGGGCTCGATCTGGCGCCGATGGACCGGATCCTCGTCATCGATGACGACGCGGTCAGCCGCGAGATCCTGACGGCGACCCTGCGCAGCCATGGCTTCGATGCCGAAGCGGTCGATGACGGCGCGGCGGCGGTCGAGCTTCTATCGCGCCCGGAGACGGAATGGCCGCGCATGATCTTTCTCGACCGGGAGATGCCGGGCCTCAACGGTGCCGACACGGCGCGGCGCATCCGGGGTCTTCAGGGCGAGCGCAAACCCTATATCTGCGGGCTGACCGCCTATCTCGACGATCTGACGATGACCCAATTGCTCGAGGCGGGGGTGGACCACGTCGAGGAAAAGCCGTTCAGCCGCGTGCGGATCGAACAGATCACGGGCCTGTCGAAGGCGCGGCCGCCGCTCGGCGCGCATCTGTCAGAGGATCACCGCCTGATGGCGCGCTCGCTTCTGCGACGCGAGACGGCCAAACTTCTCGACATGATGCGCCGCGATCTTCTGATCGAGGCGGCGGATGTGGCGCAGGGCCTCTCGCGCACGCTCTGCGTGATCCGCGCGGACGAGGAAAGCCGCCTCATGTGCGGATTGGCGACGCGCCTGCGGCAGGGTGTCTGCCCGCGCGCGGGTGTGCGGCGCCGCATCCAGGCGCTGGGCGATCTGATTTGACGTGACCTGAGGCATTGCGCCGCGCGGAGTGCGTGCGGCGCATACGTGCCTGCGGCTACCGGACCGCTCAGGCGGCGCCGGGCTCGCGCATGCGGCGCTCGATGATCTCGCGCAGTTGCGTGACGGCGGCCTTCTTGATCTGCGACACGCGCCCCGTCGTCACATCGAGGATCGCGGCGATCTCGTAGACGTTCAATTCCTCGACATAGTAGAGTTGCAGCACAAGCGCCGAGCGCTCGGGTATCTCGCCGAGCGCGAGGCGCAGCAGCGCCTTGAGCTGGGTCTGTTCGACCTCGTCCTCGGCGGTGCTGGCCGTATCGCTGAAGAGCATCGAGTGATCGGTATAGACCTCGTCCAGCGACTTGAGCTGGTTGGTCTGGAATTTCGCCTCCCAGTTCTGGAAATCCTCGAGGCTCATCTCGAGCGCGTCGGCCAGCTCGGCCGTCTCGGGCTCTCGGCCCAAGGTCTGCGACAGCTTGCGGCGCGTGCGCTCGATCGTCTGGCGCATGGTGATCGTGCTGCGGCAGAGGTTGGAATTGCGGCGCAGATGGTCGATGATCGAGCCGCGAATGCGGATCGCGGCATAGGCGCCGAAGGTCACCCCGTCCTGGACCGAATAGCGCTGCGAGGCATCCACGAGGCCCAGATAGCCCGCCTGAAGCAGGTCCTCGATCTCGACGAAGCGCCCCACGCGGCCCTGGAAATGCCAGGCGAGGCGCCGTACGAGCGGCATGTGCTCCTCGATCAGGCGCGCCGGATCGGGGCGCTGTTCGGCATAGCCCTGCGGTGCGATCATGTCTTGGCCTCCCCGGTTGCGCGGCGGTGGCGGAAGACGAGCGGCGGCGGCACATCGGGTGCGGAAGGCTCGGGCTGCGCTTGCGGCTCGGGTTGCGCCTGCGGCTCTGGCAAGGCGGATGCGCCCTCCCCGTCGCCGCTTTCGGGCGCGGTGTCTTCGGCAACGGCCGGCACGTCCTGAACGCTGCGCGACGAAAGCGCCGTCAGCCCGCCCGAGAGACGGTCATCCGCCGAGAGCCAGAGCGGCCGCAGCCCCGCCGCGATCGCGTCCTCGCCGTCCCGCCCGTCCTCTGTCTCGCCCGACAGGATGACGCCCTTCCCGAGCACGGCCCATTGATCGGCCATGCCGCGCAGCCATGCCGCCGAGGCGCCCATGGGCGCGACCAGCGCGCCCGCCGCGCCCTCGCAACGCAGCGCGGTGCGCGCGGCGTCGGTCCGGCTTCCGCCGCGGCCCGAGATCACCACGATCTGCACGGTGTCGCGCGCGGGCTGGGGCAGGTTGGCCGCTGTCTCGAACCGGGTCTGGATACCCAGCAGATGCGCCTTCTGCGCAAGGAAAGCGCCGTCGCTATGCGAGCCGGTGCCGCAGAAATAGAACTCGATCCGCAGGCCCGGCAGGTGATCGACGCGCATCAGCGCCAGTTGCAGCGCGGCCTGCGACTTGCCGCCGCCCGGCGGGCCGGCGAGCACGATGCGCGGCGCCGCCATCAGATCGGAGCGCAGGCGCGCCGCGCTCGGCCCGAGCGTCGCGGCAAGGCCCGCGCCGGGCGTGGGCGCCGCCTCCGCCGAGACCACGGGATCGCGGCGCTTGGCCTTGGTCAGCATCTCCGCGAAGGGGCGCGGCGCGGCCGGATCGAGAAAGCGGGGCAGCTTGGTGACCGCCGCGCTCGCACGGCGCATCCGGGCGGGGTCCGCAGCGGCGGAGTCCGCGCGCGTAGGTGCCTCGGCCTCGGCAAGCGCAGGCGCGCTCGTCCGCGCGGCCTCCGCCGCGTCGTCGATCAGGATGTCCACCACGCTGCGCCTCGGCGCGGCGTTCTCGGGCACTTCGGCGTGGGCTTCCGGCTTGGGCGCGGGCTCCTCGGCGGGTTTCGCCACGGGCTTGACCGCCGCCGCGCCTTCCGGTGCCTCGTCGCTCGCCGTGATCTCGACGCCGCCATCGACGCGGGTGGCCGAAAGGATATAGGCCTCCTCCCCGAACCGGTTCTGGATCAGTTCGAGCGCGGTCACGCTGTCGGGGGCGCGAAAGGTCATGATGCTCATGTCGTCAATCCTTGGCGGTCAGTGGCGGTGGAGGAGGCGGCGACGCAGAAAGGGGCGGTCATGTCGTCCCTCCCGCCGCCGCGCCGACGGTGGCGGCGATCTCGACCCGGCGGTTGTCGGGCAGCTCGGAGACGGCCATGACGATCCCCGAGGCGCCATGCGCGCGCAGGAACCCGGCGAAGGCGCGCCGCAGCGCCGCCGAGACCACGATCACCGATTGGCGTCCCTGGCCCGCGAGCGCCTCTTCGGCGGCGTTGATCTGCGTGAGGATGCTGCGCGTCAGGCCCTGCTCGACGATGAGCCCCGCCATGCCCTGCTGCGAGCGCGTCAGCAGATCCTCGAGATCGGGCGCGAGCGTGATGAGCGGCAGCGCCTCCTTGAGCGGCGCGATCTGCTGGAGAAGCTGCGGCGCGAGTGCGGGGCGCAGCGCCTCGGCCATGTCCTGCACGCTGTCGATGCGCCCTTGCATCCCGGCCAGATCCTCGAGGATGCGCGGCAGGTCCGAGATCGGCATGCGCTCGGTCAGAAGGGCGCGCAGGACGGCGGTCAGGATGTGATGCGGCACCAGCTTGGGGATGATCTGCTCGACCAGCGTGGGCTGAGAGCGTTCGAGGTTTTCCAGAAGGTCCTGAACGTCATCGGCGCCGATCAGATCCGCCGCGTGGGCGTAGAGCATCTGGCTCAGATGCGTCGCGATCACCGAGGCGGGTTCGACCACGACATAATCGTCGGCCTCGGCCTCGGTCTGCTGATGGGGCTGGATCCAGACGGCGTCCATGCCGAAGGACGGATCCTTGCATTCGATCCCGCGCAGCTTGCGCGTGGTGCCGCCGCCGGGCAGGGCGAGCTTGCGGCCCGGATGCGCCTGATCCTCGGCCACCACGGCCTGGCGGATGCGGATGCGGTAGGTGTTGGCCGGCAGGCTCATGTCGTCGCGGATGCGCACGCCGGGGATGACGAAGCCCATCGCCTTCGACACCTCGCGCCGGATGCCGGTGATGCGCGAGACGAGCGAGCCGCCTTCGCCTTCTTCCACGAGCGGGATGAGCCCGAGGCCGATCTGGATCGTGATGGGCGCGTAATCCGTCACCTCGTCGGGCGTGATCGCTCCGCTCTTGGCGTCCGGCGTGTCCGGGCCGTTCTCGGCGCCGCCGGGCGCGGGCAGGGCGGCGGGGCGCGGCACTTGCCCCACGCGCGCGGGGGCCTGCGCGCCTTCGGGCGCGGCCTTGGGGCGCGCGGCCCATGCGGCGGCGCCCGCACCTGCGGCGGCGAGCAGGAAGAGGACATTGGGCATGCCCGGAATGAGGCCCATGATCGCCAGCACGGCAGCCACGGGCGCGAGCGCGCGGCTCAGCATGATCTGCGAGCTGATATGCCCCGCCATGTCATGCGTCGAGGCGACGCGCGTGACGATCACGGCGGTCGCGATGGACAGGAGCAGCGAGGGGATCTGCGCGACGAGGCCGTCGCCGATCGACAGGAGCACATAGGTCTCGGCCGCCGCGCCGAAGCTCAGCCCGTGCTGCGAGGTGCCGATGATGATGCCGCCGACGATGTTGGCGATCAGGATCAAGATGCCCGCGATCGCGTCGCCCTTCACGAATTTCGACGCGCCGTCCATAGCGCCGTAGAAATCGGCCTCTTCGCCGACTTCGGCACGGCGCGCGCGGGCCTGCTCGGGCGTCAGAAGGCCCGCGTTCAGATCGGCGTCGATGGCCATCTGCTTGCCCGGCATCGCATCGAGCGTGAAGCGCGCCGAGACTTCCGAGACCCGCCCTGCGCCCTTGGTGATGACGACGAGGTTGATGATGACGAGGATCACGAAGACCACGAGGCCGACCGCGAAATTGCCCGCGATCACGAAATTGCCGAAGGCTTCGATGACCCGGCCCGCGGCGCCGCTGCCGTTATGGCCGTCCGTCAGCACGATCCGCGTCGAGGCTACGTTGAGCGCGAGGCGCAGGACGGTGGCGATCAGCAGGACGGACGGGAAGGACGAGAAATCGAGCGGGCGATAGCTGTGCAGCGCGACCATCAGCACGAGCAGCGACAGAAGGATGTTGAAGACGAAGAAGATGTCGAGCAGCGCGAGCGGTAGCGGCAGCACCATCATCGCCACGATCGCCAGAATGCCGAGGGGCATCAGGCTGCCCCCCAGTTGGGGGCGCAAGGCGGCAGGGCTGGTCGCGGCCATGATCTGTCCTTCGCGGCGTGTCTCGTCTCGCAAGGGGGCGTGCAAATGCCATGCCAAGGCGCGGCGCGCGCGCCGTCCGGCCGTGGGCGGTCTTCCGCAGAGCCCGCCGAGGGCGTGCCGGGGGTGGCACGCAGCTTGCAGGTATCGCCCCGACGGGCGCCGCCCGCGCCGAAGAAGCCGCCACCGAAGAGGATCCGATGTCGCTGAAATCCGTCTATCCCAAGATCATGCCGCTCGCGCTCGTGGCGCTGGCCGCCTGCACGCAGGGGCCGCGCAGCGCGGTCGACGCGCTTCCCGAGGATGCGAGCGCGCGCACCACGGCATTGGCCGAGACGCGCGATGCGCTGACCGCTCCCGCCGTGCCCGCCGCCGCGCCCGCGCCGGTGCAGTTCATCGGCACCGGCATGTCGCAGGTGCGCACGCAGCCTGGCGCGTCGATCAATGAGAAGCGCCTCATGGCGATCCGCGCCGCCCGGATGGAGGCCCTGCGCGATCTGACCGAGCAGATCCACGGCATCAGCCTCGATGCGCAGACCACCTTGCGCGACGAGGTGCTGGTGAGCGATGCGGTGCGCGGCATCGTCGCGGGCGAGATCCGGGGCGCGCGCACGCTGGCCATCACGCCCAAGGGCGAGGACGGCTATTCGGTCACGATGGCGCTCGATCCCGATACGGTCGCCTATATCCTGCGCGCCGCGCGGCAGAGGCGCTAGGCGATGCGGCGCTGGGTGGGGGCCCTTCTTGCGCTGGCGTTGAGCGCGCTCGCGGTGCCTTCGGGCGCAAGCGCGGGCGAGGCGCTGCGCGTCGAGGCGGTGGGCAATGCCTATGTGGCGAGCGCCGCCGACAGAGACGCGGCGCGGCGGCGCGCCATCGCCGAGGCGCTCTTCTCGGCGGCGCTGAGCGGCGGCGCGGCTCTCAAGGGGCACACGGTGATGGACAAGGGGCGCATCACGGCGGACCTCGCCATCCTGCGCCCCACCGGCCGCATCCTGTCGCACGAGCTTGTGTCGGCGCGCCTCGACGGCGCGCTCTGGACGGTGCGTGTGAGCGCGCTCGTCGGTCCTGCGCCCGAAGAGGGCTGCGGCGCGCGGCGGCGGCTTATCGTTTCGGCGACACCCCCGGTGATCGCGGTCGCGCCCGGCGCGCCCGCCTGGGCCGATCCGCTGGCGCATCGCCTCGCGCTCGACGTGGCCGCGCTGCTGCGCGGACATCCGGGCACGCAGCTGGACAGCGTGGCGCCCGTCTTCGACGCGCCGGTCGCGGCATCGCTCGATTACCAGGCGCTCACGCGCGGAAGCTCGGTCCCCGCGCCCGGCGATCACCGCCTTGCGCAGAGCATCGCGGTCGAGGCTCGGGGCAAGACGGTGCATCTGGGCATGGAGCTGGCCTTTCTCGGGCCGGATGGGCGAATCGATCGGCGCAGCTTCGCACGGGCGGCGCGGGTGCCGGGGGGCGGCACGCTGGGCTATCTGACCGGCTCCAGCCGCAGCGCGGCCGAGGCGGCGCTGACGGACGGCATCCTGCAAGAGGTGCGCGCGATGCTCGACGCGCTCTCCTGCGAGGCGCCCGAGGCGCGCATCGTGATGAGCAGCAACGGGCTGAGCGTGCCCATCGGCACCGCGCACGGCCTCACCCGCGCCAGCCTCGCCTTCGTGGACGACGCGGGCGGCAATTTCGACATTCTCGAGATCACGCAGCTCGGTGCGCGCTCGGCCGCCCTGCGCCCGCTCGATCCGACGCGCGCGCCGGGCGTCTATCATGGGCGGCGCGTCTATTTCCTCGAGGCGGGTCTGTGAGGCGCGCGCTCGTGGCCCTGCTGGCGGCGCTCGCGCTGCCCGCTCATGGCGCGCCGGTCACCGGCGAGGATGCGCGCGCGGCGATTCGCGAGGCGACCGAAGCGGCAGGCGTGAGCGGCGTGCCGGTCCTTTCGTCCAACCGGGGCTTCCCGCCCTGCGCCGGGGCGCTCGATGCCACGCCCATGGCGGGGGATTGGCGCGCTGTCCGGCTCGGCTGCGCCGGCGCATGGTCGCGCGTGATCCGCCTCGATGGCGCACCGGGCGCGGTGCGCGCCGCCACGCCCGGCGCGGCGCAGCCGGACACCCGCGCGCTCATCCTCGCACGCAGCCTCGCGCGCGGTACGATCCTCGCGCCGGGCGATCTCGTCCTCGGCGAGGTGCCGGCGGCGGGGCAGGGCGATCTGCTGCGCGATCCCGCCGAGGCCGTGGGAAGGCGGCTGCGCAGCAATCTCGGCGCGGGGCAGGCGCTCCTGCCGCGCCATCTCGAGCATGACTGGGCGGTGACGGCCGGCGCGCCCGTCACCATCGTGGCGCGCCATGGCGCGGCCAGCATCGAGGCGGCGGGGATCGCGCTCGAAAACGGGCAGATCGGTCAGGAGATCCGCGCCGAGAACGCCAATAGCGGGGAAATCGTGCATGTGCGCGTCGCCGGTCCGAACAAAGTGGCCGTGCGGCCTAACATTCGGTGAGGTGAGGACGTTCACCAGCATACGAACACCGCTCTTTCAGCGGGGAATCGGAGGTATCCAATGGTAGATGCGGTCAATTCATCCGGCGCGGCGCGCTTGCGCCTCATGTCCGTCCAGACCGACAGCGGCGCGCAGGGCGTCGGCAATGCGCGCCACGGCCAGCCGGTCGGCGCGCCCGACAAGGTGCGTCAGGGCGATGCGGCCTCGATCCAGACCATCCAGCGCCTTACCGAGGCGGGCCCGCCCTTCGATGCCGAGCGCGTCGGGCGCATCAAGGAGGCACTCGCCGAGGGGCGTTATCCCATCGACGCGGGCGCCATCACCGAAAGCATCTTCCAGGACTACAGCGCGTTGATGCGCTAAGCGAAAGAGACCTCAATGACCTATATTGACATGATCGTTCTGGGCGCCGCCGGCTCGATAATCCTCTTTCTGCCCGTCCTCGTCATCCTGGCGGCCATCGCGACCTGGCGCTCATCGCGCGCGCACCGCGCCGCCGTGCGTGCCGAAGCGGTCGACTCCGCCCGCGATCTGCGCCGCATCGGTGTGCAGGTCGACGAAATGCGCAAGGATTTCGACTGGCTGGTGAGCGACCGGATGATCGAGCAGGCGGTCAGCATGGCCCGCACCGGCCAGCCCGAGATGAGCATCGCGCAGGCCACCGGCATCAGCGCCTCCGAACTCGACGCGATCGCCAAATTGCGCCACTGACACATCCCGCCCCGCAGGCGCCGCCGATCCCGCTTGGCCATTGTGCCGGGCGGGTTCGGGCGGTAGCGATAGGCCAAGTCAAGGCGGGGCATAATTCATGATTATCGGTATAGACCTCGGGACGACCAATTCGCTCGTTTCGGTTTTCACGGATGAGGGCCCCGTCCTCATCCCGAACGCGCTCGGCAAGCCGCTGACGCCCTCTGCGGTGCATATGGACGCCTCGGGCGCGGTCATCGTCGGCGCCTCGGCGCGCGATCATCTCATCAATTCGCCCGAGGCCACTGCCGCGCGTTTCAAGCGGCTGATGGGCACGGACAAGTCCACCGCCCTGCGCGGCAAGCCCTATAGCCCCGAGGATCTGTCGAGCATGGTGCTGCGCGCCTTGCGCCGCGATGCCGAGGCGCATCTGGGCGAGAGCGTGACCGAGGCCGTGATCTCGGTCCCGGCCTATTTCAACGAGATCCAGCGCAAGGCGACGATCCACGCCGCCGAGCTTGCGGGCCTCAAGGTGCGCCGCCTCATTAACGAGCCGACGGCGGCGGCGCTGGCTTATGGTCTTCAGGACAAGGAGGCCGAGAACACCTTTCTCATCGTCGATCTGGGCGGCGGCACGTTCGACGTGTCGATCCTAGAGATGTTCTCGGGCGTCATGGAGGTCCGCGCCTCCGCCGGGGACGCCTTCCTAGGGGGCGAGGATTTCACCGACCGGATCGTGGCGCATTTCGCGGGCCAGCTCGCCATTAAGCTCGACGATCTTTCGCCGCCCGACCTCTCGCGCCTGCGCGCGCTCGCAGATCAGGCCAAGCACCGCCTCTCGGACGAGCCGCGTGCCGGCGTGACCTACCGCCATGGCGAGGAAGAGCGCGACCTCAGCCTCTCGCGCGATCTTTTCGAGACGCTGACCGAGGATCTGACCAACCGCATGAAGGTGCCGCTGCAACGCGCCATCGGCGATGCGGGCCTGTCGGCCGGCGATATCGACCGCATCGTGCTGGTCGGGGGCGCGACGCGCATGGCGCCCGTGCGCACCCTCATCACGCGGCTCTTCAAGCGCTTTCCCGAACATGCGCTCGATCCCGACACGGTGGTCGCGCTGGGCGCGGGCGTTCAGGCGGGCCTCATCGCGCGCGATGCGGCGCTGGATGACGTGGTGATGACGGATGTCTGCCCCTTCACGCTCGGCTTCGAATCCTCGCGCCGCACCGGGCCGGACCAGCACGAGACCGGCATCTTTGTGCCGCTGATCGAGCGCAACACCACCATCCCGGCCAGCCGCAGCGAAGTGGTCGAGACGGTGCAGCTGGGCCAGACTCAGGTCACGCTCAACATCTATCAGGGCGAGGCGCCTTATGTGCGCGACAATATCCGCATCGGCGCCTATGCGGTGACGCTGCCCTACAACAAGACCGAGCATGAGAAGGTGGACGTGCGCTTCACCTATGACAGCTCGGGCGTGCTGGAGGTGCTGGCGACGGTGCTCTCGACGGGCGCGGCCAAGACACTCATCATCGAGAATTCGCCCGGCGCGATGACCCCCGAGGCGATCGCCAAGCGCTTCAAGGAGCTTGAGAAGATCAAGATCCACCCGCGCGACGAGGCGGTGAACGAGGCGCTCATCAGCCGCGTGACGGCGGCTTATGAGAATGCGCTCGGCCAGCGGCGCACGCAGATCGGGATGCTGCTCAGCACGTTCCACGCGGCGCTCTCGACCCATGACAAGCGCCATATCGCGCAGACGCGGGCGCGGATCGAGGAGACGCTCGAGGGGCTGGACGGCGCCGGTGTCTTCGACTGATCCCTTCAAGGCGCTGGGCCTCGATCGCGGTACCGCGACCGAGGCCGAGGTCAAGGCGGCCTATGCGCGCCTTCTGAAGGCCACGCGCCCCGAAGAGGACCGCGCGGGCTTCATGGCGCTGCGGCAGGCCTTTGACGCGGCGCGCCGCAGCGCGCGGGCGCAGGATCAGGCCCGCGCCGAGGCCGCGCGCCGAGCCGAAGCGGCAGCGCCCGAAGATGAGGCGCCTGCCGAGGCACCCGAAGCGCCCGGGCCGCAAGACGTATCCCAGCCGCAGCCGAACCTGACATGGCACCATGATGCCGCGCTCGGCTGGAGCTTCAATTCCTCGCCGCGCGGCAAGCTGGTCGAAGGGGCGGCGCGCTGGATGGTGGCCGGAGGCCCGGATGGGGCGGCCTTCGCCGCGCGCTGCGCCGAGGCGCTGATCGCGCTGCCCGCGCCGGAGGCGCGCGCGTTCCGGGAGGATGTGGTCAACTTCATCGCCCACATGGCCGATCCGGAGGAGGCGCGCGAGGATCTGCCGGTCTGGAAGCCTCTGCCCGTCATCCGCCCCGACTGGTTGACGGCGGATGTGGCGGCGATCCTGCGGGACGATCTCGGGCTGCTGAAGTTCCGCCCGTCCGATTCGTGGAGCGCGCGCAACTACAACGCGGTGCGCGGGCTGCTCGCGCCCGAGACGGCCGCGCCAGACGCCGCGTTGCCGCCGCCCGCCGATGTCGATGCCATCGTCGAGCGCGAGGAGACCGAGGCGCGCCGCGACGCGCATGGCTCCTACTACGACCGCGCGGCGCATCGTTGGGTGGACCGCTCGCCGGTCACGGTGGCGATGGAGGATATCGCCGCCGCCACGCAGCGCAACATGTGGGATCTGCCGGAGGCGCTGCGCGCCATCTTCGCCCGCGACGAGCTTCAGGCGCTGGACGAGTTTCAGGATTTCGACGCGCGGCTGCGCCAGATGGTCTGCGCCGCGACAGGCTGGGGCAACGAGGCACGGCGGCCCGCCTATCCGGCGTGGCTGCGCCCGCAGGTGGTGCAACTCCTCGACGGCACCTTCGGCTGGAGCCGCCAGTTCGGGCGCCAGCACTGGCAGCGCCAGCAATATGAATGGCTGCACAAGGTGCTCTCGCGCGATGTCGAGATCGGCGGCGACATGCCCGAATTCCGCGAGGCCGCGCCCCTGCCGCGCGCGCAGCCGCCTTCCAAATTCAGTCTCTGGGAGTGGCTCCTGCGCGAGCCGCGCAATCTTCTGATCGCCTATCTCGGCTATCGCGCCGTCCAGATCCTCTGGCGTCTGGTGGTCTGACCCGATGGAACCCGTCTCCGCCATATCCGTCATTGTCCTCTTGATCATCCTGCTGGGTGTGGCCGGGTGGACCGTAACCCGGGCCAACTTCGCCGGCGCGTTGCCGACATGGCGGCGCGGCGCGATGTGGATCGGTGCCATCGCCTTCATCGTGGCTGCGGAGGCGTTTCTGCCCTCGACGCGCCTGACGGGCATCGAGCGCCCCGAGGCGCGCAGCCCGGTGATGATGCTGAGCGCGATGGCGCCGCCCGATGTGCGCACCTACGGCGATCTGGCCGAGGCGCAGCCCTGGCTCTGGTCGCTGGGCAACATCACGCACGCCGAGGCGGAGCGCCGCATCGCGGAGGACCGCGCCCGCCTTGCCGTGCTCGAAGAGGAAGCAAGCGAGCTCAGCCAGGAAGGCATTCTCATGCGCTACCAGTTCGGCGATCTGGCGGAAGGGTATGCGCTTCTGGACGAGGTCTTGGCCGGTCTCGATCTGGGCGCGCTCTACAAGGGCGGGGCCGCGAGCATCCCGGCCTCGGCGCTCGACGCGAAGATCATTGCCGGCCTCGTGGCGCTGACCACGGAGCGCTCGGACAGGGCGGGCGAAACCTATATGGGCGCGCAAGCCGCGCTCGATGCTTATCTCGACGCCAAGGGGCAGACCGAGGGCGATCCTAACGATCCCGAATATACTGCGCTACGCAGCGCGATGCGCGACGCCAGCAGCGCCTTCAGCGCCCAGTCGAGCCAGCTTTATCGGATCAGGGGTCTGGCCGATCTTGTCGGCGGCCCGCGCGCCGCGCCCGCGCCGGGGCGGGCCTTCCCGCGGTTTTCGCAGCCGATCACGCTCTATTCCGATTCCGAGACGCGCCGGCTGCCCGACGAGGTGATGACGGGCCCGCGCGGGACGGGCGTCAGGATGGCCGCCCATGCGCTCATGGATGCGGCGACAGGGTATGAGCGCGCCCCGACGCGCCGTATCACCCGGCAGGTCTGCGCCGTGATCGGCGGGGGCGACGAAAGAGCGCCCGGCACGCGGCTTTGCGAGGTCGCGGTGGCGCTGCCCATCGATTATGATCTGACCGGCGGCGATTGCGCGCCTTCCGCCTTGCCCTATGGCGCCAACGCGGATCTGGGCGCACCGGGCAGCCGGATGACGGCCATCGCGTGCAAGGAGGAATGGATCCATCCCCATCTGCACGTCGTCTACGGCGACGGCGCCTTCACGGTCCACGCGCCCATGCCCGAAGGCATCGCCGTGGGCGATCCGCAGGGCGCGCCGCTCAGCCTCTGGAGCGCGATGTGGAAGGGCCAGACGCAGGTTCTGGAGCCGAGCGCGACGTTCGCCTGGGATGGTAAGGATGATGTCCTGGACGGCCTCACGCTCGTCCACGGCGTGCGCCCGCAGGTGCGGGAGCCGCGCATCTGGCGGGACTTCGGCCGCGATCATCCCGGCCCGGCCCTGGGCGCGATCACCATGGCGGGCTGGTCTTTCCGGCACGGCTACGAGCCGACGCGCCTGTCGGGCTTCGCCGCGCTCAAGGGCTCCGAAATCGCGCCGCTCGTCCTCGTGGCGGGCGACGACGATGATGCTCTCAGGGCGGTCGCGGATTGGCGCCGCCCTGTACTGAAAATGGCCATCGGGCAGCGTGAGGCGATGCTCAACCATCTCGCCCGCTTCGCCGTTCCCGGCGAAGCGCTGGACGCCATACCGGCTGGCTTGAGCGGGCGGCTCCAAGGCGCGGGATGCGGTTATTTCCGTCCCGCCTTGCGCCCCGTGGGCAACGATGATCTGCGCGCGGAGCTTCATGCCGAGGTTGCGGATGTTCCGGGCGGCGCCTGCGATGCGATCACCGCACAGGCCGCGCTCTTCGGCGCGCTCGAACGCGGTCTTGCGGGCGGCTCATGGCTCTGGCTCGCGGCGGGGCGGTGAGGCTCAGCCCCCGCTCAGCACGACCTCGCTCGCGCCCGCGCCGCGCGCCTTGATGCGGATCTGTACCGGAATGCGGTCCTGCATCGCCTGAACATGGCTGATGACCCCGATCGTGCGCCCCTGCGCCTGAAGCGCCTCGAGCGCGTCGATCGCCATGTCGAGGCTGGCCGCGTCCAGCGTGCCGAACCCCTCGTCGATAAAGAGAGTGCCGGCGATGGCGCCGGTACCCGCGACCGCCCCGAGCGCCAAGGCGAGCGCCAGCGACACGAGGAAACGCTCGCCGCCCGAAAGGCTGCGGGTTGAGCGGATTTCGCCTGCCATGTCCTCGTCGATGACGTGAAGCGAGAGCTTGCCCGCGCCCTTGGCGAGGCGGTAGCGCGGTTTGATATCGGCCAGATGGTGGTTGGCGCGCTCGACCAGCAGCGCCAGCGTCACCTCCTGCGCGATGGTCGCGAACCTGTCGCCGCTGGCCGAGCCGATGGCGGCGTTGATCGCGCCGAGCGTGTCCTGATGCGCCTTGGCGGTGGCGATCTCGGCGACGATGCCGGCCATGCGCGCGCGCGTGTCCTCGTCCCGCGCGAGGATGCCGCGGATCGTCGCGACCCGTTCGAGCCGCCGCGCGTCCTCGGCCTCCTGCGCGGCCTCCTGCTCCTCGAGCTCGGGCAGTGGCATGTCCGGCACGCCCTCGGCCTCGAGCTTGGCGAGATCGGCCTGCCGCGTCGCGCGGTCGCGCTCGGCATCGGCCAGTGCCTTGCGGTCGGTCTCGATGCTCCGGGCGAGGGCGGCGGTCTTCTCGTCGCTCCAGCCCAGCAGCGCCTCGGCCTCATCGGCGGCCAGCCCGGCGCGACCGAGCGCCTCTTGGAGTGCCGCCTCCGCCTCGATCCGGCGCGCCTCGGCGGCCTCGCGGGCACGGATCGCGGCGGTGTGCGTCGCGCGCGCGCTCGACAGGGCGGCGGCCTTGGTACCGAGGGCGTCCTTCGCTTCTGCTTCGGCATCGCGCGCCGCGATGCGCCGCTTGTTGAAGGCGGTGCGGTGGGCCGATGTGTCCTCTCCGCCCAGCAGGTTGCCGCGCGCCTCGGTCAATTCGGCGAGGGCGGCGCGGCGGGCGGCGAGCGCTTCGGCGGCCTTGGTGGCGGCGCCTCTATCGGTTTCGAGCCGGGCGCGGGCGGTCTCGATCCGGCGCGCGGCTTCCGCCTCCTGCTCGGTCAGCGTTCCAAGCTGCGCGCGGGCCTCGGCATGCGCCGTCCTGCGCGCGTCGAGCGCGCTCAGCGCCTCGGCGCCGTCCACGCCGAACGCGCTCCAGTCGAGACCGAGCGCGCCGAAATCCCGGACAAGCTTCTCGTCGAGCGCCGCGCGCCGCGCGGCCTCGCTCCGGCGCCGCGTCTCGGCGGCCTCATGGCCGCGCCGCGCTTCGGCATCTCGCGCGTCGGTCGCCGCACGCGCGTCGGCATGGGCGCGCATCTCGCGGCGCAGGGTGGCGAGCCGGGCCTCCTCCGCCTGCGCCTGCCGGTCGAGCGCCTGAAGCTCCGCCTCATCCGCTTCGAGCCGCTCCTGCCAGCCATTCACCTTCGCGCCGAGCGCGGCCAGGGGACCTGCGGCATCCTTGGGCCCGGCGGGCAGATCGGCGGCGAGCGGCCCCTCCGCCTCGGCGGCCATCGTCTCGGCGAACTCCTCGGCGAGCCGGGCGAGGCGCTCCGTCGCCGCCGCCTGCCGGTCGGCCTTGCGCCGGGCGGCCTCGCGCGCCTCTCCGGCGCGGGTCGTGCAGCGCTCGATGGTGGCGATGGCGCGGCGCTCGGCGTCTCGGGCGGCGGCGAGGCGCGCTTGCAGATCCTCGGCCAGCGCGCGGGCCGCGTCATCCTCCATCGCAGGGTGGTGGCGCGCGTGGCAGACGGGACAGGGCTCGCCCTCGCGCAGATGAAGCCGCAGATGCTGCGCCTCGGGCGTGAGCGCGGCCCCCGCGCGGCCCGCCGGCGCCTCGAGTGCCTCGATGGCCGCCTCGGCGCGCAGACGGTCCTTGGCCGCCTCCGCGCTTTCGGCCTCGGCGCGTGCGGCCTCGTCCTCGTCCTTCGCCTTGCCATCCCGCGCATCGCGCGCTTCGGCTGCGGTCTCGGCATGCTGGCGCGCGAGGTCCGAAAGACTGCGCAGGCTCGACGCGCTGCGGCCCAGCCGGGCGAGCCGTTCGGACGGCGCGCTGTCCTGCAAGGCGGCGCGGCGCGGTGCGCGCCCGGCCATCTCGGCCTCGATCCGCGCTTCGGCCTCCTCCGCCTCCTTGATTTTCCGGCCGAGCTCCGCCTTGCGCGCGTCGGCCTCCTCCAACTCGGCCGCGAGCCCCGCGGCCTCCTCGGCGGCCTCGGCCTCTGCGCGGGCGGCCGCGATGCGCTGCTCGAGCCTGTCGCTCAGCACCGGCCAGTCCCTGACCAGCGCCGCGCCTTCCGGCTCCTGCGCGAGCGCGGTTTCCAGATCGCGTATCCGCGCGCCGATGGTCTCGCGCGCGGTCTCGCTCTCGCGCAGGGCGGCTTCGGCTTGGGTGACGGCCTCTTCCGCCTCCCCATGGGCGCTCGCGGCGCGTGCCTCCTCGGTGCGGGCAGGGGCGATCTGCGCATCGAGCGAGGCCGCCTTGTCCCAGACCGGACCGAGCTCGGCGAAACGCGTCTCGAGCGCGGCATGCGCCCCGCGGGCATCGGTCCAGGCGGCTTCGGCTGCGGCATGCGCTTCGGCGGCAGTGGCCGCCTCGGCCTCGGCGTCGGTTTCGGCGGCGCGGGCCTTGGCCTCGGCGTCGCGCGCGGCGCGCCGGTCGCGGTGCTCGGGGCGGATGCGCGCGGCGCGGCCCAGCCGCTCGAGCGTCGCCGCATCCGCCTTACGCGCGGCCCAGACGCGCCCCGCCGCCTCGAGCGCGGTTTCGGCCTCGCCGCTGCGCGCGCGGGCATCGTTCAGCGCCTTGTGCCGCGCGATGTCCCGCCGCGTGGCGGCCAGCGCGGCGGCGGCGGCTTTGCGCGCCTCGTCGAGCGCGGTCCGCTCGTCGGTGAGCGCCGCGCGCTCCTCGTCGCTCAGAACCTTGTGCTCGCCCAGCTTCGTCTCCAGCGTCTCTACCGCCTGTTCGGCGGCGCCATGCGCGGCGAAGACGCGCTTCGAGATATCGCGGTACAGCCCGGTGCCGGTGACCTTCTCGAGAATGCCCGCGCGCTCGGTGCTCTTGGCGGAGAGGAAGCTGTCGAAATCGCCCTGCGCCAACAGGACCGAGCGGCGGAATTCGTCATAGCTGAGGCCGGTCAGATCCTCGATCCGCTCGTTCACGCGCTTCGTCTGGTTCTCCAGGATCGTGCCGTCGCCGAGGCGCGTGATGCTGCGATCCACGGCCTGAAGCTTGGCCGAGGCCTTGCTATAGGCGCGCCGAACGCCCCAGTGCGCCTCGTATTCCTCGCCGTCGCGGCCTCGGAAGCGCACGGTGGCATGGCCCGAGGCGGCGCCGCGTCTCAGAAGCGTGCGCGCATCGCTCGATTGCAGCGCCTCGCCGCTGACATCGGGAACGGTGTCGCCCGCGCCGGCGCCGCCGAGGCGCGGGCAATCGCCGTATAGCGCAAGGCACATCGCATCGAGCAGGCTCGATTTGCCCGATCCCGTCGGCCCGGTGATGGCGAAAAGCCCCGCCCCGACGAGCGGGGGCGCGTCGAGCGCGATATCGAAGGCGCGGGCGAGGCTGGCGATGTTCTCGCCCCGGATTTGGAGGATATCCACCGGCTATTCCCCCGCCAGAATGTCGCGGAACGCATCGAGATGGCGCGGCTCGGGCGCGATCCCGTTCGTCGCCTCGAAGGCGGCGGCGAAGAGGGTTTCGGGGTCCGTCTCGCTCAGGCTGGCGACGGGTGGCGCCTCGGGCGCGTCCGGCGCGGAGGCGCGGTGCACGCGCGCGCCGCCCAGCCGCAACCCGCGCTCGGCCACAAGGCGCGCGGCGTCGGTCATCAGGATCGAGGCCGCGTCGGTCGGCGCAAGCTCGAGATAGACGATCGGGCGCAGGCCCATGGGCATCTCCTCGTCCGGCGCGGCGGCATCGAGCGCGGCGGGCAGATCGGCGAGCGCGGCGGTGCCCGAGGCGGGAATGCGCAGCACCTCAGCGGGGCGGGGGATGGAAACATGGCGGTGCACCGCCTCGCCCTTGTCGATCTCGATCAGGGTCACGCCATGATCGTGGCGTATCTCTGAGGCCGAGAGCGGAAAGCACGCCCCCGAGTAGCGCACGCGCCCGCCCTTCAGCGTCTGCTGCCCGTGCAGATGCCCGAGCGCGACATAGGCCAGCCGCTCGGGAAAGACGGCGGGCGGCAGCGCATGGGCGCCGCCGATCAGGATGCGCCGCTCGGCCCCCTCGCTCTCGAGCCCGCCGGCGCAATGCAGATGGCTGGTCGCGATGATGGGCAGATCGCCTGCGATTTCGGCCGCCTGCTCGGTGATTTCGGCATAGAAGCGCCGGGCCGCGCCGCTCACCCCATCCTCGAAAGCGCCATGCCCGCCGAGATCCGAGGCGCGCAGGAACGGGATCGCCAGAATGTAGAGCGCGGGCGTGCCGTCCGGCCCGTTCACCGGCACGAGATGGCGCGCGACGTCGATGCGGCCCTCTCGGCGTTGCACGGTCGCCACGACATGCACGCCGAGCGCGCGCAGCACCGGCATCGGCGCTTCGAGGCGCTGGGCGGGGTCGTGATTTCCGCCGCTGATGACGGTGACAAGGTTCGGGCGCCGCCGCCGGAAGTCGGCCAGCGCCTCGTAGAGCAGGCGCTGCACCTCGCCCGAGGGGTTCGAGCTGTCGAAGATGTCGCCCGCGACCAGCAGGATATCGGCGCGCTCGGCCTCGATCACATCGGCGAGGCGCCGGAAGAAGACGCGGTGCTCGTCCTCGCGGCCCCAGCCGTTGAGGCTGTGGCCAAGGTGCCAGTCGGCGGTGTGAATGATGCGCATGCGCCGTGCCTTCGCCCTTCGTGCGCGATCCGTCCCGCCGCGCGCCCGGCACTATAGGCAGGGCGTGCGGCGGGCTGCAATCGGCTCAGGCGGGCGCCAGCGCGTCGCGGATCGCGGTCACGGCGTGGAGCATGTCCACGGTGTAGCTATGGATCAGGAAATCGGGCCAGCTCGACAGTTTGACGGCCAGAAACTCGGTCTTGGGATCGAGATAGATGAGCTGGCCGAAGACGCCGCGGGCCATGAAATCGCCGCGCGCCGCGTCATGGATCCACCATTGGCGGCTATAGGCGCCCTTGGGCGAGGTCGCGGTATAGGGCTCGCCGAAGGCCGCGCGATCGCCGGTGGCGCTGGCGCGGATCCAGTCCTCTGGAATGATCTGCGCGCCGTTCCACGCGCCGCCCTCGAGGATGAGCTGGCCGAAGCGCGCGTAGTCGCGCATCGTTGCGTTGAAGCCGCCATCGGCCAGCGCGGTTCCGGCGCCGTCCACAGTGAAATAGGCGTCCCGCTCGGCGCCCATGCGGCTCCAGATGCGGTCCGACAGAAGCTGCGCCAGGGGCGCGCCCGCCGCCCGCTCGAGCGCCCATGCGATCACATCGGTCTCGATCGAGCGATAATGGAAGGCGGCGCCGTGCGGGCGCTCCTGCGGCAGGGTCAGGATCACGTCGCGGATGGTCGCGGCGGGCAGGCCGCCTTCGGCCGGGCGCCAGCCGCTGGCGATGTCGATGCGCGTCATGTCCGAGCCGGGCGTGCCGTAATCCTCGTTGAAACGCACGCCCGAGCGCATGTCGAGCACCTGTCCCAGCGTCGCCGCGGCATAGCCCGAGCGGGCAAGCTCGGGCACGAGGCTGGGCATGGGCGCGGCCAGATCGATCAGCCCCTCGCTTTCGAGCACGCCGGCCAGCATCCCGACCACGGACTTCGCCACCGATTGCGACAGATGCGGGCTGAGCGGATCATGGCCGCCGGGATAGCTCTCATGCACGATGCGGCCCCGGCTCATCACCATGAATCCGTCGGTATAGCTTGCATCCAGCCAATCGCCCACGCTCTGACGTGCGCCGGCGAGCGTCGTGAACTTCAGTCCCCGCAGCTCTTCCTGGGCGGCGGGCAGGCTGCGCACCGGGCCCGCGCCACGCGGCACATCGGCGGTGGGAAAAAGCGCGCGCATATTGCTGAAGGACCAGCGGTTGAAGGGCGGCAGATCCCAGTTGCTGGGGCCGGGGATCGCCTCGGGGGCGGGCGGAAAGCCTTCCATGATGCCCATCTGATGCGCGGTCGAGACCGGGCCGTGCGCGCTGTGACCGCCATGTCCGGGATGCGGATGCGCGGTGCCGTGCGGCGCGGGCGCGGCGAGCGCGGCGGCGGTGGCGAGGGGCGCGCCGGCATCGGGCGCGGGCGCTTCCAGAGCGCGGGGCGTCGGAGCGGCATTCGGGGGCGTCATCGGGTCATCCTCGGATCGATCTCAGGGGCTTGGCCGGGGGGCGGCACATGGGGCCGCATCGCCCGAAAAGACGGGCGCCGGGCACGAAAAGGGGCGGGGCGCTCATCCGTGCCCCGCCCCGCATGCAGTGCCTTATTGCTTCAGCTTCGTCCAGATGCGGTTGTAGAGATCCGTCACTTCCTGCGGGCAGGGCTTGACGAAATCGGGCGCGGGCGCATCCGCCGGCATCACGATCTCGGGCGCGCTCTGCATCTCCTCAACCATGAATTCCTCGCTGCCCTGAATGCCGTTGGCATAGCGAGCGAAGTTCGAGATCAGCGCCGCGTTTTCAGGCTCCATGATGAAGTTCATGAAAAGCTTGGCGTTCTCCATGTTCGGCGCTTCGGCGAGCACGGCGGCGTTGTCCATCCAGCCGGTGAAGCCTTCCTTGGGATAGGCGTATTGCAGCGTCGGGCGCTGGTCGCGCGCGCGCATCGCGGCGCCGTTCCAGGTCTGGCTGAGGTCCACGTCGCCCGAGGTGAGCTTCTCGATCGTGGCATAGTCCATCGTGCGCCAATGCTCCTTGGCGCTGGTCAGAAGCTCGGTGACGTCGCGCAGCTCTTCGGTATTGCTGTTGCAGCGGTCATAGCCGCGATAGCGCAGCGCGGCGTTGATGACCTCGGGCATGTCGTTGAGCATGTTGATGCGGCCCTTGAGCTCCTCGGGCGGATCGAACATGAGCGCGAGCGTGTCGATCTCGCCGTCATAGACTTCCTTGTCCACGGTGAACGAGGTCGTGCCCCACTGCCACGGCACGGTGTAGTTGCGGCCCGGATCCCAATAGACGTCGACCCATTTGGGATCCATGTTCGAGAAGTTCTCCATCTCGTTCGGCTTCACCTCGGCCAGAAGGCCCTGCTCGATCATGATCTGGGCGGTCGAATCGCTCGGCACGACGATGTCGTAGCCGGTGTTGCCCTCGCGCACCTTGGCCAGCATGATCTCGTTGCTGTCATAGCTGTCGAGGCTCACATCGACGTTGAATTCCTTCTCGAACTTCTCGATCAGCTCGGGATTGGTGTAGTTGCCCCAGTTGTAGATGTTCAGCTCGCCCTCGGCCCAGGCGGGGCCGGCAAGGGCGACGGCGCCGGCGAGGATCGCGGCCGTCTGTTTGGTGGGTGTCGTCATGGATAGTCCTCCGGTTGGTTGACTTCAAACGCGGGCCTCATGCCCGCTTCTTGTTCCCGATCACGAAGAAGATCGAGACCAGCACCACCGACAGGGCCAAAAGCACTGTCGATACGGCGTTGATTTCGGGGGTGATGCCCCGGCGGATCTGGCCGAGGATGTAGACCGGCAATGTCGTCTCGCCGGGGCCGGCCACCAGAAGCGTGATGATCACATCGTCGAGCGAGACCACGAAGGAGAGCATCGCGCCAGCCACGATCCCCGGCGCCATGAGCGGCATCGTGACCTTGCGGAAGACTTGGAAGGGGGTCGCATAAAGGTCGGCCGCCGCCTGCTCGAGCGTGAGGTTCATGTCCTCGAGCCGCGCGCGGATGGGCATGTAGGCGAAGGGGATGCAGAAGACGGTATGCGCCAGCATCAGATAGCCGATGCCGGTGATGCCGGTCAGCTGCTTGATGATGCCGAACAGGGCCAGCGTGGCGACGGCGGTGACGATCTCGGGCACCATCAGCGGCTGGTTGATGACCGCGTAGGCCAGCGTTTGGCCCTTGAAGGGCCGCACGCGCGTGGTGGCCAGCGCCGCCATCGTGGCGAAAGTGGTCGAGAAGACCATCGCCACCAGCGCCACCTGGAGCGAGACGATCGTGGCCTCGCGGATGCCGTCATTCTCGAAGGCGGCCTTGTACCAGCGCAGGCTGAATTCCGTCCATTTGACGACCGAGCGGTTGTCGTTGAAGGAAAAGATGACGAGCACGACGATCGGCGCATAGAGGAAGAACAGGCAGATCCAGGCGAGCGTATCGAAGCCCGGCTGCTTGCGCAGGTCCTTCATGCGCCGTTTCTTGGGCGGCACGGGATCGGGGCTTGCCACGGTGGCGGGGGTGTAGGTCGGCTTAGCCATGCCCGCGTGCCTCCTTGCCCGAATAGCGGACGTAAATGATGAGCGAGACCATCACGACCACCATCAGGATCAGTGCCGCCGCCGAGCCGAAGGGCCAGTTGCGCGAGCCCGAGAATTGCAGCTCGATCAGGTTGCCGATCATCAGCTCCTTGCCGCCACCCAGAAGCGTGGGCGTGATATAGGCGCCGAGGCCCGGAATGAAGACGAGGATGCAGCCCGCGACGATGCCCGGCTTGGCCATCGGGATGATGACATGGCGCAGCACCTGAAAGCGGCTGGCATAAAGATCGTAGGCGGCTTCGACGAGGCGGAAGTCGAGCTTTTCCAGCGAGGCGTAGAGCGGCAGCACCATGAAGGGCAGGTAGCTGTAGATCAGCCCCGCGAAGACGGCGTAGTCGGTGTAGAGCATGCCGATGGGGCTGTCGGTGATGCCGATCGTCATGAGGCCGATGTTCACGAAACCCTCGTCGCGGATCAGCAGGAGGATCGCGTAGGTGCGGATCAGAAGGTTCACCCAGAAGGGCAGAGTGATGAGGAAGAGCCAGAAATTGCGCTGCTCGAGCGGCTTCGACGCGATGAAATAGGCGGTGGGAAAGCCGATCAGGAGCGCGCCGAGCGTGGCCCCGAACGCGAGCCCGATCGAGCGGCCATAGATGCTCAGATACGTGCCCGAGAAGGTGAGCGTGTCGTCGAAGATGTCCCGCTCGAACAGGAATTGGACATAGGCGTCGGTCGAGAATTCCCACGTCACGCCGCCATAGGTGCCGGGGCTGAGGAAGGAATAGATCAGCGTGATCGAGAGCGGGAAGATCCCGAAAAGGCCGATGGCGAGCAGCGCGGGCGCCAGAAGCTGCCAGCGGCGGCGGCGCGCCGCCGCCTCGAGCTGGCTGCGCGCCGCCTCGAGACGCGCGTTCGTCTCGGCGGCGCTCGGGGGCGTGGAGGCGATATCCATCATCAGTCCACCAGCACCTGCACGGCATCCGGCACCGTGAGGCCCACCTCGCTGCCGATCTCGGCATCGGTTTGCGCGCGGCGCACCATCACCTCGCCGCCTCCGGCAAGCTCCACATGGACGTTATGACCCGCGCCGAAATAGACGATGTTGCCGACACGGCCCTTCATCGCCGCATCGGGCGCGTCGGGCGCGGTCAGCCCCATGTTCTCGGGGCGGATCGCCACCGACACGCGCCCCTCGCGGGCCGCGCCCTCGGGCAGGACCGCGCCCACCTTGGTGCCGCCGGGCAGGACCACCTTCGCGCCTTGCTCGGCCAGATCGCCTTCGAGGATGTTGATATCGCCGATGAAATCCGCAACGAAGCGGCGCGCGGGATTGTTGTAGATCTCCTTGGGGCGGCCCACCTGAAGGATCGCGCCCGCCTTCATGACCGCGATGCGGTCCGACATGGTCAGCGCCTCTTCCTGGTCATGCGTCACGAAGACGAACGTGATACCCGTCTCGCTCTGAAGGCGCTTCAATTCGATTTGCATCTCCTTGCGCAGCTTGAGATCGAGCGCCGACAGCGGCTCGTCGAGCAGGAGCACCTTGGGGCGCGGCGCGAGCGCGCGGGCGAGGGCGACCCGCTGCTGCTGTCCGCCGGATAACTGATCGGTGCGCCGGCTCGCCAGATGCTCCATCTGCACCAGCGCCAGCATCCGCTCTACCGCCTCTTTGATCTCGGATTTCGGGCGGCCCTGCATCTCGAGGCCGAAGCCGATATTGCGCGCGACGCTCATATGCGGAAAGAGCGCGTAGGACTGAAAGACCGTGTTCACGGGCCGCTTGTAGGGCGGCAGGTGGCCGATCTCCTGACCGTCGAGCAGGATCTGCCCGCCATCGGGCAACTCGAACCCGGCGATGAGCCGCAAAAGCGTGGTCTTGCCGCAGCCCGAGGGGCCCAGAAGGGTGAAGAATTCGTTCTTGCGGATATCCACCGAAACGGCGTCGAGCGCGGTGATCTTGCCGGCGCCCTGGCCGAAGGTCTTGGTCACATGGCCGGCGTGAATCATCACGTCCTCCGCCGCCTCCGGCGCGGTTTCGGCATGCTGGGCAGACTGCTGCATCTGGCGTCATTCCCTTTGTTTATTGGCCCCCAAGGCGATTCCGGCGGCGCCGCGTCCAGCCAGACTAGGGCGGGGCGGGCCGAAAGGTAAATACCCCATGGCCCCGGCATGTCGCGCCGCGCGCAGCGGCGCGGTGCGCGGCGAGGGGTATTTACCCGGACCGCGCGATGCCGCAGATTGATCCGCGATCTGATAGGTATCGCGGGCGTCGCCCGCGCTGGAACAAGAGGGCGATATGGCGCGCAAGGCGGATCTGGTAATCCTGAATGGCAAGGTTCTGACGATGGACGACAAGGCGCCGCGCGCCGAGGCCGTCGCGATTGCGGGCGGCACGATCCTCGCCGTCGGCACGAACGCCGAGATGCGCGCGCTGGCCGGGCCGGGCGCGCGCGTGATCGACGCGGCGGGCGGCACCGTCATGCCCGGCCTCATCGACAGTCACGTGCACCTCTTCCAGGGCTCCGCCGCCCTCGAATTCGTGTCGATGGAGGGGGTGACGAGCGCCGAGGGCGCCGCGCGCACCATCCGCGCCTATGCACAGGCCCATCCCGACGAGCCGATGATCCTCGGGACCAGCACGATCTACGGCCTCATGGACGGGCGCAACCCGACGCGGCACGATCTCGACGCGATCCTCGCGGACCGGCCACTGGCGCTTCTGGCGCCCGATATCCATACCGTCTGGGCCAACACGGCGGCGCTGCGCGAGGCGGGCCTTCTGCACGGCGCGCCGGTGCCCGAGGGCAGCGTGATCGTGATGGAGGCGGGCGGCAACGCCACGGGCGAATTGCAGGAGACGGGCGCGTTCGGCCCGGTCCTGAGGCTGAGCCGCACGGGCGGGCGCGACATGCTCGGCTATGTCACCGGCTCCGAGCCCGAGCCGCCCGCGACCGAGGAGGAGCGCGCCGCCGACCGGCGCCTGATCGCCAAGGGCCTCGCCCATGCCGCGAGCCACGGCATCACGACGATGCACAACATGGACGGCAATTTCTATCAGCTCGAACTCCTGAGCGATCTCGAGGCGTCGGGCGATCTGAAATGCCGGATGCAGGTGCCCTTCCATCTCAAGAATTACGATCCTCTGGATCGGCTCGAGGAGGCGGCCGAGATGCACCGGCGCTACACCGGCGACAAGGTCTGGTCCGGCCGGGTCAAGATGTTCATGGACGGCGTGCTCGATACGCGCACCGCGTGGATGACGCGGCCCTATCCCGGCACCGACAATGTGGGCGAGCCCGTCTTCGAGCCCGAGCATTTCAACGAGGCCTGCCGGCGCATCGACTCGGCGGGGCTCCAGATCAGCGTGCACGCCATCGGCGACATGGCGGTGCGCCGCACGCTCGACGGCTATGCCGCCGCGCGCGACGCGAACGGACCCCGCGATTCGCGCCACCGGATCGAGCATATCGAGGTGATCCACCCCGACGATCTGGCGCGCCTGAGGCAACTCGATATCGTCGCCTCGATGCAGCCGCGCCATGCGGCGGTCGGCGATTACTTCCCGATGATCCCGCAGGGCACGATCCTGCATGACGACCAATACCCCTATACCTGCGCCTGGCAGCGCATCCGCGATACCGGCACGCCCGTCATCTTCTCGACCGACTGGCCGGTCATTCCCGTCGATCCGATGCGCAACATCCAATGCGCCGTCGCACCGATGCAGCCCGGCGCGCCGTGGGACGTGCGCCCGCAAAGCCTGGCGGACACGCTTTGGTCCTACACGTCGGGCAACGCCTGGGTGGAGTTCAACGAGGGACGCAAGGGCGAGCTCGTGCCGGGGCAGATGGGCGATATCGTGGTGATGGACCGCGATCTGGAGGCGCTCGCGCCCGAGGAGGTCGCGACGGCCCGCGCCATGGTCACCATCTGCGGCGGCGAGATCACCTATCAGCGGTGATGCGGCTCAGTGCAGCGGCTTGTGCGCGAGGATCATCAGGTTGTTCGCGGGCATCGGCAGGGGCGTCATGGCGTGCAGGCCCGCTGCCTGCATCCAGCGCCGGACATCGGCCACGTCCTTGTAGCCGATCTCGGGATCGCTGGCGGTGAGGCTGGCGTGGAAATCGGCGTCCGCCTCCGACACGCAGGCCCCGTCCCGCAGGAAGGGGCCGTAGAGCGCGAAGAACCCGCCGGGTTTCAGCGCGGCGGACACCTCCTGGAACAGGACATGCGTCTCGGGCGCGCTGATGAGATGCAGCAGATTGACGAGCACGATCATGTCCTGCCCGGGATGATCGGCGCCCCATCCGGGCGCCGTCGCGTCGAGCGCGATGGCCGGGCGGATGTTGGATGCATCCGCCCAGGCGTCGATGCTGGCGCGGCGCTCGGGGTCGATCTCCGAAGGCTGCCATTCGATATGCGGCAGATGCGCGGCGAAGGCGCGCACATGCTGGCCGGTGCCGCTCGCCAGTTCGAGCGCCTGGCCCTCGTGCGGTCCGTGAACGGCGAGCATTTCGGCGATGACCGGCGCATTGCGCAGCGCCGAAGGCGCGGTGAGGCGCGCGCCGCTCTCGGGCTCGGCGATGGATGCGGCCTCGGGAAGCCGGGTGCGCTGGGGCATGGCTCTCTCTCCTCTGGGTGCAGCGGTCTCGGCGTCCAGCGTGACGCATTTCGCGGCGCCTGTCACGCGGCTCCGCAGCACTGAACTGACTGCGCTGACGCGGCGAGAGCGGCGCCGCTTCCTCTGGCGATGCGCGCACCCCTCGCCTAGAGTGGCGCCATGAGCAGCCCCCACCGATTCATCCATCTGCGTGTCCATAGCGAATACTCGCTCCTCGAAGGGGCGGTGCGCCTCAAGAAACTGCCGGGCCTTTGCGTCGCGGCGGGCATGCCCGCCGTCGCGGTGACCGACACGAACAACATGTTCGCCGCGCTCGAATTCGCCGTCGGCGCCGCCGAGGCGGGGGTGCAGCCGATCATGGGCTGTCAGCTCGATCTCGGCTATATCGACGTGGCCCCGGGCGAGCGTCCGGCGACGCCTGCGCCCATCGTGCTGCTGGCCCAGACCGAGCAGGGCTACGAGCACCTGATGAAACTGAACTCGGCGCTCTATCTGCGCGAGGGCGGAACGCTGCCGCATGTCACCCGCACGGAGCTGGCCGAGTTTTCCGAGGGCCTCATCTGCCTCACCGGCGGGCCGGATGGACCCGTCGGGCGGCTCCTGCGCGCGGGGCAGCGCGACGCGGCCGAGGCGCTGATGCGCCAGCTCGCCGAGATCTACGGCGACCGCCTCTATGTCGAGCTTCAGCGTCATCCGGGCGAGGACGGGCTGCCCGAGGCCGAGGCCGCCTCGGAACGCGGCTTCGTCGAGATGGCCTATGCGATGGACCTGCCGCTCGTTGCGACCAACGATGTCTATTTCCCGAAATCCGACATGTACGAGGCGCACGACGCGATGCTCTGCGTGGCCGAGGGCGCCTATGTCGATCAAGCCGCCCCGCGCCGCCGCCTGACGCCGCAGCATAATTTCAAGACGGCGCAGGAAATGGTGACGCTTTTCGCCGATCTTCCCGAGGCGATCGAGAACACGGTCGAGATCGCGCGCCGCTGCGCCTTCGCCGCCTATCGCCGCGATCCGATCCTGCCCAGATTCGCCGATGACGAGGTGGACGAGCTGCGCCGGCAGGCGCGCGAGGGGCTGGCCGCGCGGCTGGCCGTGATCCCGCAAGCGGTGAGCGTCGAGGAATACGAGAAACGCCTCGAATTCGAGCTTCAGATCATCGAGGGCATGGGCTTTCCGGGCTATTTCCTGATCGTTGCCGACTTCATCAAATGGGCCAAGGATCGCGACATTCCCGTGGGCCCGGGGCGCGGCTCGGGTGCGGGCAGTCTCGTCGCCTATGCGCTGACCATCACCGACCTCGATCCGCTGCGCTATTCGCTCCTCTTCGAGCGGTTCCTGAACCCCGAGCGGGTCTCGATGCCCGATTTCGACATCGACTTCTGCATGGATCGCCGCGAGGAGGTGATCCATTACGTTCAGGAGAAATACGGCCGCGACCGGGTGGGGCAGATCATCACCTTCGGCGCGCTTCTGTCGAAGGCCGCCGTGCGCGATATCGGCCGCGTGCTGCAAATGCCCTACGGGCAGGTGGACCGCCTCTCCAAGATGATCCCCGTCGAGGGCGTCAAGCCCGTCAGCATCGAACAGGCGCTGATCCAGGAGGAGCGTCTGCGCGAGGAGGCACGGAACGAGGAGGTGGTGGACCGCCTTCTGAAATACGGGATGAAGGTCGAAGGTCTGCTCAGAAACGCCTCGACCCACGCCGCGGGCGTCGTGATCGGGGACAGGCCCCTCGATGCGCTGGTGCCGATCTATCAGGACCCGCGCTCGGACATGCCGGCGACGCAGTTCAACATGAAATGGGTCGAGCAGGCGGGCCTCGTGAAGTTCGACTTCCTCGGCCTCAAGACGCTGACGGTGATCCAGAACGCGATCGAGCAGATCCACGGCGAGGGGCGCGATCTGCATATCGCGGCGGATGGCAGCACCATCTACGAGCCCTTCGAGGGCGCCGAGAACGATATCGGTCAGATCCCGCTCGACGATGCCAAGACCTACGAGCTTTATGCCAAGGCGAAGACCGTCGCGGTCTTCCAGGTGGAAAGTTCGGGAATGATGGATGCGCTCAAGCGCATGAAGCCCGACTGCATCGAGGACATCATCGCGCTCGTGGCGCTCTACCGGCCCGGCCCGATGGAGAACATCCCGAAATTCTGCGAAGTGAAGAACGGGATTTCCGAGCGCGACACGCTGCATCCCTCGATCGACCATATCCTCGACGAGACGCAGGGCATCATCGTCTACCAGGAACAGGTGATGCAGATCGCGCAGGAGATGGCGGGCTATTCGCTCGGCGGCGCCGACCTTTTGCGCCGCGCGATGGGCAAGAAGATCCAGGCCGCGATGGATGCCGAACGGCCCAAATTCATCGCCGGCGCGAAGAAGAACGGCGTCGATGACGCCAAGGCGCTGGAAGTCTGGAACCTGCTCGACAAATTCGCCAATTACGGCTTCAACAAATCGCACGCCGCCGCCTATGCGGTGGTCAGCTACCAGACCGCCTGGCTCAAGGCGAACCACCCGACCGAATTCATGGCCGGGGTAATGAATTGCGATATCCACCTCACCGACAAGCTCTCGGTCTATTTCGAGGAAGTGAAGAAGGGGCTGGGCCTTGACTGGGCGCCGCCTTGCGTCAACCGCTCGGACGCGCAGTTCGTCGTGCGGCAAGGCGTGCTGCATTACGGCCTCGGCGCGCTCAAGAACGTGGGCGTCGAGGCGATGAAGCTGATCGTCGAGGGCCGGGGCGGACGGCCCTTCGCCACGCTCTACGATTTCGCGCGCCGCGTCGATCTCAAGCGCATCGGCAAGCGGCCGCTAGAGATGCTCGCCCGCTCGGGCGCCTTCGACGAGATCGACCGCAACCGCCGCCGCGTCTTCGAGGCGGTCGAGCCGCTGATGAACTACTCCGCCGCGATCCACGACCAGAAGAATTCGGCTCAGGTCTCGCTTTTCGGCGAGGCGGGCGAGGATCTGCCCGAGCCGCGCCTGCCCCCGGTCGACGACTGGCTGCCCGCCGAGCGGCTGACCGAGGAATTCAAGGCCGTGGGTTTTTACCTCTCGGGCCATCCGCTGGACGATTACATGGCGGCGCTGAAGCGCAAGCAGGTCAAGACGCTGGACGAGGTGATGGTGCAGGCCGCCAAATCGCCTTGCGTGGTCAAGATGGCCGGGATCGTCGCGGGCCGTCAGGAGCGCAAATCGGCACGCGGCAACCGCTTCGCCTTCGTCCAGCTCAGCGACGCGACGGGCGGCTACGAGGTCACCATGTTCTCCGAAACGCTCGAGAAATCGCGCGAGCATATCGAGACGGGCGCGCAGGTCGTGGTGACCGTCGAGGCGACGATGGAGGCGGAGCAACTCAAGCTGCTCGCGCGCTCGGTCGCGCCCATCGACGGGGTCGTCGCGGATGCGGGCAGCCTCGGCCTTCTGATCTTTGTCGAGGAGCCGGGCGCGCTCGCCTCGGTCGCGCGCGTGCTCGACGGCGCGGCGCAGGCGGCCCGCGCGGCCCGCCCGGGGCCGATCCGCTTTTGCCTCATGGCCGATGGCCTGCCCGGCGAGGTGGAAATCTCGGCCGGGCGCGACTATCCGGTGACGCCCCAGATCAAGGGCGCGATCAAGAGCCTCGACGGCGTGATGGACGTGCAGGACCTCTGACATGTGCGCGCCATATGATAAAACATGAGATAGTTTATGGTCATGCGTCTCTGAACGGCGCAAAGGTCGCGCTGCCGGCCGGCCTCTACCTGCCGGATGGCGCCGCCGACAAGCCGCCGCCGCTCTTCGTTTGGTTTCATGCCGGCGCGTTCAAATTCGGCAGCCATGACATGAAAATCGCTCATAAGCTGGGCCGCCGGTTGACGCAGGCAGGGATCGCTGTCGCGTCGGTTGGCTATCGGCTGCGCGCGCTCGAGGGCGACCTATCGGAGACGCTGCGTGCTAATCTCGAGGGATTTCAAGCGCGACGCGCAGGGCTCATCCGTTCGGGGCTCTGCGGGGAACGCTCGCTCGCTGCGCTCGAGGACGGGCTCGCGTTCTTGGACTGGGCCGACCGGAACGCCGCGAAATATGGCTGGGGCGTGGAGCGCGTCGCGGGCGGCGCGTCCGCGGGCGGAATAACCGCTTTCAATCTTGCGTTCTCGCCACCGGCGCTCGGTCTGACGCAGCCGCGGCTCGACGGGATATTCGCCACGTCGGGCGGCTACGATTATCCCGATCTTGTTGACACAAATGATCGCGTCGTCGCACTCGCACAGCACGATCCTGACGATCCGCGCGTCTCGGTCAAAGGCGTGCGGATGCTGGCACAGAAGATGGGCGCGCGCATGACTTTGCTCGAACAGCGTGGAATGCTGCATGGACATCTGGATCTGACGCCCAAAGAGCGGCCCTCCGCCACCTTCCGGCGGATGGCAGACTTCATTCTCATGGCGACCGCGCAGGAGGCCGAAAGTCAGGCCTTTACCAATGCGGCGGCTTCTCGTTCCCGAGCGTGACCGAGCCGCCCGTATCGCTCTCGCGCTCGGCCTCGCGGCGCATCAGCATCTCGACGCGGCGGGTGAGCACAGCGATCTCGGCATCCTGCCGCGCCACCGTGTCCGACAGATCGTCGACGGCGCGCAAAAGATGGGCAATCTGTTCCTCGAGGCGTTCCATGCGTCCGGTGTGGCCCGCGCCCCGCGCCGCGTCAAGCGGATCGGCGCCCGCAGCCGGCCGCCATGAGAATTTTCGCCAAGATGAAGCCCCGGACCCGCCCGCCTTGCCGGGCGGCGGTGCTTGGGCTAGACCGCGCAGCAACGGATGCAGCTTCAGGAAATCAGGTGATGGCCAAGCAGAAAAAGACCCCGCGCCCCAAGGCGCAGACGCCCAAGGGGTTCCGCGACTATTTCGGCGCCGAGGTGACGCGCCGTGCCGCCATGCTGGAGGCGATCGCGCGCATCTATCACCATTACGGCTTCGATGCGCTCGACAGCTCGGCCGTCGAGACGGTCGAGGCGCTGGGCAAGTTCCTTCCGGATGTCGAGCGCCCCAATGCGGGCGTCTTCGCCTGGCAGGAAGACGAAGGCGAGAAGCCGGGCGACTGGCTGGCGCTGCGTTACGATCTGACGGCGCCACTGGCGCGCGTCTATGCGCAGCACAAGGAAGATCTGCCAACGCCCTATCGGCGGTACGCGATGGGGCCGGTCTGGCGCAACGAGAAGCCGGGGCCGGGCCGGTTTCGTCAATTCTATCAATGCGATGCGGATACGATCGGAGCGCCCAGCGTGGCGGCGGATGCCGAGATCTGCGCGATGCTGGCCGATTGCCTCGAGACGGTGGGGATCGCGCGCGGCGATTACGTGGTGCGGGTGAACAACCGCAAGGTTCTGAACGGGGTGCTGGAGGTCATGGGCCTCGAGGATCAGGGCCAGCGCGACGCGGTCCTGCGCACGATCGACAAGTTCGACAAGGTCGGAGCCGAGGGCGTGCGCCAGCTTCTGGGCAAAGGGCGGCTCGATGCGTCGGGGGCCTATATCGACGGCGTGGGCCTAGGGTCCGCGCAGGCCGAGCCGGTGATCGCCTTTTTGACGTCGAAAGGTGCGGACACGGCGGCGACACTGGCCAATCTGCGTGCCGCCGTCGCCGGATCGCAAACCGGCGCAGAGGGCGTGGACGAGCTCGAGGAGATCGCGGCGTTGGTGGCGGCGCAGGGCTATGGTGCCGACCGGATCGAGATCGACCCTTCGGTCGTGCGCGGCCTTGGCTATTACACCGGACCCGTCTTCGAGGCGGAGCTGACCTTCGAGATTCTCGACGAGGACGGCCAGAAGCGCCAGTTCGGCTCGGTCGCGGGCGGCGGGCGCTATGACGATCTGGTCAAGCGCTTCACCGGTCAGGCCGTGCCCGCGACCGGCGTCAGCATCGGCGTGGACCGGCTTCTGGCCGCTTTGGCCGCGCGCGGGCAGGGCGCGGCGGAGGCGGCGGCGGCGGGCCCGGTGGTCGTCACCGTGATGGACCGCGCGCGCATGGCCGATTACCAAGCGATGGTGGGCGAGCTGCGCGCCGCGGGCATCCGCGCCGAGGTCTATCTGGGCAATCCGAAGAATTTCGGCAATCAGCTCAAATATGCCGACAAGCGCGGCAGCCCCGTCGCCATCATCGAGGGCGCGGACGAGCAGGCGGCGGGCGTGGTGCAGATCAAGGATCTGGTGCTCGGCGCGCGGATCGCCGAGAGCGCGACGCTCGAGGAATGGAAGGAGCGGCCCAGCCAGTTCGAGGTGCCGCGCGATCAGATGGTCGCGAAGGTGCGCGAGATCCTCGCCGGATCCGCGTCATGATGGATCTGCCCGACCAGCCCGGCCGCGCCGCGATCCGCGCGGAGGCCGCCCGGCTGCGCGCCGTTTTCGAGGCGGCGGGCGCCGAGGTGGTCGAGACGGCCATCCTTCAGCCCGCCGATGTGCTTCTCGACCTTTACGGCGAGGATATCCGCGCGCGCGCCTATGTCACCTCGGATCCGCTCAAGGGCGAGCAGATGCTACGCCCCGATTTCACCGTGCCCGTGGTGCAGATGCATATGGAGAGCGCCGCCGAGCCCGCGCGCTACACCTATGCGGGCGAGGTCTTTCGCCGGCAGGAGGACGATCCGCGCCGCGCCAACGAGTATTTCCAGGTCGGCTACGAGGTCATGGGCGCGGCCGCCCCACCAGAGGCGGATGCCGAGGTATTCGCGCTGATCCACGGGATCCTCGCGCCGCTTGGCCTTGCGCCCGCGACGGGCGATATCGGCATTCTCATGGCCGCGATCGACGGGCTCGGGACGACCGAGGCGCGCAAGGCGGCGCTGCGCCGCCATGTCTGGCGCCCGCGCCGGTTCCGCGCGCTGATCGAGCGCTTTTCGGGCCGCGCGCCCGTTCCGGCCAGCCGCGCCGCGCTTCTGGCCGCGGCGGACCCGATGGCCGATGCGCATCCGCTGATCGGGCTGCGCGGCGAGGCCGAGATCTCGGCGCGTATCGCGGCCCTGCGCGCCGATGCCGAGGCCGCGCCGATCTCGGAAGGTGAGGTCGAGCTTCTCTCGGCGTTGCTCGCTGTGCGCGAGACCTGTCCCAACGCCCTGGCGCGGCTGCGCGACATCGCCGTCGACATGCCCGCGCTGCGCGGCGCGGTCGATGCGGTCTCGGCGCGGATGGACGCGCTCGATGCGCGCGGGATCGACGTGGGCACGCTGCCGTTCGAGGCCTCCTACGGGCGCGCGCAGATGGAGTATTACGACGGATTCGTCTTCGGCTTCACCAGCGAGGCGCATCCCGATCTGCCGCCCGTCGCATCGGGCGGGCGCTATGATGCGCTCACGCGCAGGCTGGGCGCGGGGCGCGAGATTCCGGCGGTGGGCGGCGTGATCCGTCCGGGCCTCGTCGCGCGGCTGAGCGCGGGAGGTGCGGCATGAGCGTGCGTCTGGGCGTGCCGTCCAAGGGGCGGCTGATGGAGAAGACCTTCGACTGGTTCGGCGCGCGGGGCGTGACGCTGGGCCGGACCGGGTCCGAGCGCGAATACGCGGGCGTGGTCGAGGGCGCGGGCGATGTGGAACTCGTGCTCCTCTCGGCCGGGGAAATCCCTCGCGAGCTGGCGGCGGGGCGCATCCATCTGGGCGTGACGGGCACCGATCTCGTGCGCGAGAACCTCGCCGCCTGGCAGGACCGGGTGGAGCCACTTGCGGAACTCGGCTTCGGGCATGCCGATCTCGTGCTGGCGGTGCCGCAGGCCTGGGTCGATGTGGGCACGCTCGACGATCTCGATGCGGTCGCGGCGGCGTTCCGCGAGGTGCATGGCCACCGTCTGCGCATCGCGACCAAGTATCACCGGCTGGTGCGCGAATTCCTGCGCGAGAACGGCGTCGCCGACTACCGGCTCGTCGACAGCCAGGGCGCGACCGAGGGCACGGTCAAGAACGAGACCGCCGAGGCGATCGCGGATATCACGTCGACCGGGGACACGCTGCGCGCCAACCATCTGAAATTGCTCGAGGACGGAGTGATCCTGCGCAGTCAGGCGACTCTTTTCCGCGCGCGCCGGGCCGCGCTGAGCGACGCCGAGAGGGGCGTCATGGCCGATCTGATCGTCAAGCTGGGCGTCGACTGAGCGCCTTGGGACCCACGTGCCGGACAAAGAAAAACGCGCGACCCGAACGGGCCGCGCGTTTCGTTTTGGCGGTTGCCGGGCGTTGCGGCCTGGCACGCCTGATCAGAAGCGGAACGTCGCGCGGACCTGCGCGGTGGTCGCTTCGGGATCGGTGTCGACACCGCCAGCGGGCAGGCCGTCGAACTGGTGATACAGAACTTCGCCGCCGAGCGAGATGTTCTCGGTGACCATGTGCTCGTAGCCTGCGCCGACGAAGTAGCCGTCTTCGTCGCCGAGGGTCTCGACGTCGACATTCGCGTAACCACCGGTTGCATAGAGCAGGCCGTTGCCGAGCTTGTAGCCGCCGCGCAGCTTGGCGCGGAACACGTTGTCGACGTCCAGGTTGGCGCCGCTCAGCGTGACGTCGGTCCAGTCGTAGTCGAGACCGGCACCGATGACCCAGTCGCCCAGATCGTAGTCGTAACCAGCGGTCAGACCACCGATGAAGCCGTCGCCATCGACGCCTGCGAGATCGGTGTCGACGTCAGCGTAGCCCAACTGGCCACCCGCGTAGAAGCCGGTCCAGTTCGGCGAGGTGAAGGTCGGCGCCGGTGCCGGTGCGATGACGGGCTCGGCGGGTGCCGGCTCGAGGTTGCCGGCGAAGGCGGTGCCGGCCATCAGGGCCGATGCAGCGGCTGCGGAGAGCAGGTACTTCATGTTCAAATCCTTTCTGTGTTCCGACGCGTCCGGTGGCTCCGGAAGCGCGCCTCATAAGCCCCTATTTAGGATCGGCTTACGGGATGCAACTGGCGTCAGGGCCGGTTGGTTTCAAGAAACTGTGATTTTTGTCGGCGGTAAACTGCCGAGTTCAGAAGTTGTGCGGGGCAGAGGGTGGGCCGTTGTTTGAAATGCCCCGTAAATCAGGGGTTTGCAGGCGTTTTCTGATAGGCAGATTTGCGCCGGATTTCGTGATGAGTCGTGAGGCTCCCCCTGCGCGGAGGGGCGCTTGTGTTGCGCTCAGAGCACACCGATCTCCGCGAGCGCGGCGCTGAGATCGGCCGGCAGAGCGTCCTCGTCGCGTCGCTGCGCGGGAAGATCGGCGGGCGCGTCGGTGCCGGGCAGATAGCGCCAGCCCTGGAACGGACGCTTCTGCGCAGTGCCGGTGCGCACGATCTCGGGGTCGAGCACTATGGCGCAGCGCCGGATGCCGTCGCCGCCGATCACCTCGTCGAGGCGCAGGATGCGCTGGCGGCATTGAAGCACGCCCTGGATGATCCAGTAGATCGAGCCGCCGCCCTCGAGAAGCTCGGCCTCGCGCTTGGGCCACATGCGCGTCACGTGGCGCGGAAGGCCGTCCTCGCCCTGCGCGCGGCGCGAGGCCTGCCACGCGGCCATGCTCTCCACGCTGTCCGATCCGACGCTGAGCTTGACGAGATTGAGGGGGGCGGGTGTCATGCCGCTATTCTATGGCGCGGGGCGGGATGTTCAATGGCTGCGAGCGCACACACGCAGAGCGTGCAGCGCGATGGTCCTCGCCGCCGGAATGAGTATTTTCGCCAAGATGAAGCAGGGCGCGGCGTTGACCGGGCGCGGCGCCATGCGTAATGTGGACCTCCGCCCGATTTCCCCATGCAATGCCGTCCTGCCGGAGTTCTTTCGATGAGCCGTTTCGCCGCCCCCATTTCAGAACAGATCTGGAACATGAAATACCGCTTCCAGCCGGTGGACGGCGCGGGGGACGCGTCGGTCGAGGACAGCTGGCGGCGCGTCGCGCGCGCTCTCGCCGCGCCCGAGGCCGAGCCTGCGGCATGGGAGGATCGGTTCTATTCCGCGCTCGAGGATTTCAAGTTCCTGCCCGCAGGCCGCATCGCGGCGGGCGCGGGGACCGAGCGCAAGGTCACGCTTTTCAACTGCTTCGTCATGGGCACGGTGCCGGACGATATGGGCGGCATCTTCGATGCGCTGCGCGAGGCGGCGCTGACGATGCAGCAGGGCGGCGGGATCGGCTATGATTTCTCGACCATCCGCCCGCGCGGCGCCGTGGTGAAGGGCGTGGGCGCCGATGCGAGCGGGCCGCTCAGCTTCATGGATGTGTGGGATGCGATGTGCCGCACGATCATGAGCGCGGGCAGCCGCCGGGGCGCGATGATGGCCACGATGCGCTGCGATCATCCCGATATCGAGGATTTCATAGCCGCCAAGAGCGATCCGGCCCGCCTGCGCAATTTCAACCTCAGCGTTCTGGTGACCGATCCCTTCATGGCCGCCGTCGAGGCGGACGGGCCGTGGGATCTCGAATTCGGGGGCAAGGTCTATCATACTGTCCAAGCGCGCGATCTGTGGAACCGCATCATGCAGGCCACCTACGATTACGCCGAGCCGGGCGTGATCTTCATCGACCGCATCAACCAGGCGAACAACCTGGCCTATTGCGAGACCATCGCCGCCACCAATCCCTGCGGCGAGCAGCCCCTGCCGCCCTACGGCGCCTGCCTTCTGGGCTCGATCAATCTCGCGCGGCTGGTGCGGGATCCCTTCGGGCCGGGAGCGGCGCTCGATGACGGCGCATTGTCGGACCTCGTGGCGGTGGCCGTGCGGATGATGGACAATGTCGTCGATGCCAGCCAGTTCCCGCTGCCCGAGCAGGCGGCCGAGGCCGAGGCCAAGCGCCGTATCGGCCTCGGCGTGACGGGCCTCGCCGACGCGCTGCTGATGGTCGGGCTGCGCTATGGCTCGGACGAGGCGGCGGCGCAGACGGAGGCATGGCTACGGGCGATCGCGCGGGCGGCCTATCTCGCCTCGGTCGATCTGGCGAAGGAGAAGGGCGCCTTTCCGCTCTTCGATTCCGAGGCGTTTCTCGCCAGCGGCACGATGCAGGGCATGGATGCGGATGTGCGCGCCGCCGTGGCCGAGCACGGCATCCGCAACGCCCTGCTGACCTCCATCGCGCCGACCGGCACGATCAGTCTTTACGCGGGCAACGTCTCGAGCGGGATCGAGCCGGTCTTCGCCTACAGCTATACCCGCAAGGTGCTTCAGAAGGACGGCACGCGCACCGAGGAGGAAGTCGTCGATTACGCGGTGCAGATGTGGCGCGACCGCTTCGGCGACGCGCCCTTGCCCGATTATTTCGTCAACGCCCAGACGCTGGCCCCTTCCGAGCATGTCAAGATGCAGGCGGCGGCGCAGAAATGGGTCGACAGCAGCATCTCGAAGACGATCAACTGCCCCGAGGATATCGGCTTCGAGGCGTTCAAGGACGTCTACATGCAGGCCTGGCAGAGCGGCTGCAAGGGCTGCACCACCTACCGCCCCAACGATGTCACCGGCAGCGTTCTCAGCGTCAGCGAGAGCGCGGATGTCGCCCCCGGCGAAGCGCCCGCGCAATCGGGCGGCCAAAGCGGCGAGGGCGCCGAGATCGTCTACATGTCCGAGCCGCTCGATCGGCCGACCGAGCTCGAGGGGATGACCTACAAGCTGAAATGGCCCGACAGCAGCCACGCCATCTACATCACCGTCAACGACGTGATCCTCGGCGGGCACCGGCGCCCCTTCGAGGTCTTCATCAACTCGAAGAACATGGAGCATTTCGCTTGGACCGTCGCGCTGACGCGCATGATCTCGGCGGTGTTCCGGCGCGGCGGCGACGTGAGTTTCGTGGTCGAGGAGCTGAAGGCCGTGTTCGATCCGCGCGGCGGGGCGTGGATGCAGGGCAAATACGTGCCCTCGATCCTCGCGGCCATCGGCGGCATTCTCGAGCAGCACATGGTCAAGACCGGATTTCTCGCGGGCGAGGGCCTCGGCCTCAAGGCCGATCCGACCGCCGAAGTCGTCAATCTGCCCGGCGGGCGCGGCGGCGCCTGCCCGAGCTGCGGTGATTTCGCCATGCGCATGGTCGAAGGCTGCATGACCTGCGCGAGCTGCGGCTATTCGAAATGCGGGTGAGGGGCGGCTCTCGAGCGGTCCTTCGAGCCGCCCGCGCCGCGCCGATCGACGCGGCGCTTGCGCCTGCAAACTGAAAACGCATAACCTTGCGTCAGGAAGGGGCGGGGATTTCGCCCGCAAAAGCGTTCGGGCCGGCCGCGTCAGCGACGGGCGGATGCGCGACGGATCGCAGCCCTGCGCCCCCGACCGGGCGCCGGGATGCCGAAGAAACGGGATGGTGGACAGACGTGAGAATTGGTGTTCCTCGAGAGGTTCTTGAGGGTGAGGCGCGTGTCGCCATCACCCCCGAAAGCGCGGTGCAATTGCAGAAACTGGGCCATTCCTGCCTGATCGAGGCCGGAGCGGGCGCGCGGGCCGGGTTCGCGGATGCCGATTACGCGGCCGCTGGTGTCGAGGTGGTCAAGACCGCCGCGGCGCTCTGGAAGGGCAGCGATATCGTCGCCAAGGTGCGCCAGCCGAACGACACGGAGCTGAAGCGCCTGCAAGAGGGGCAGACCCTCATTTCCTTCTTCGGCCCGGTGGGCAACGATGCCGCGATGGAGCGCGCGCGCAAGTCCGGCGCGAGCGTGATCGCGATGGAGATGATCCCCCGCATCAGCCGCGCGCAGAAGATGGACGCGCTGTCGTCGATGGCCAATATCGCGGGCTATCGCGCGGTGATCGAGGCGGGCAACAATTTCGGGCGGTTCTTCACCGGTCAGATCACGGCGGCGGGCAAGGTGCCGCCCGCGCGCGTGCTCGTCATCGGCGCGGGCGTGGCCGGTCTCGCCGCGATCGGCACGTCCACCTCGCTGGGCGCGGTGACGCTGGCGTTCGACGTGCGCCCCGAAGTGGCCGAGCAGGTCGAGAGCATGGGAGCGGAGTTCGTCTATCTCGATTTTTCCGAGGACGCGCAGGACGGCGCGGCGACGGGCGGCTACGCGTCGGTCTCGAGCCCCGAGTTCCGCGAGGCGCAGCTCGCCAAGTTCCGCGAGCTCGCGCCCGATATCGACATCGTCATCACGACGGCCCTCATTCCGAACCGCGAGGCGCCCGAGCTTTGGACCGAGGACATGGTCAAGGCGATGAAATCGGGCTCGGTCATCGTGGACCTCGCCGCCGAGAAGGGCGGGAATTGCAAGCTGACGGTCAAGGACGAGAAGATCGTTACCGAGAACGGCGTGACCATCGTCGGCTATACCGATTTTCCGAGCCGCATGGCCGCGCAGGCTTCGAGCCTCTACGCCACGAACATCCGTCATCTTCTGTCCGATCTGACCCCCGAGAAGGACGGCGAGGTCCGGCACGACATGGAGGACGACGTCATCCGCGGCGCCACCATCGTGCACAAGGGCGAGATCACCTATCCGCCGCCGCCGCCCAAGGTGCAGGCCATCGCTGCCAAGCCGAAACAGAGCGCGGCGGCACCCACCGCTGAGGAAGTGCGGGCGCAGGAGGCCGCCGCCTTCAAAGCCCAGACCAAGCGGCAGGTCACGCTTCTGGGCGCGAGCGCGGCGGCGATGCTGATCGTGGGCGCGGTCGCGCCGGTCAGCTTCCTTCAACATTTCATCGTGTTCGTGCTGGCGATCTTCGTGGGCTTCCAGGTGATCTGGGGTGTCGCGCACAGTCTGCACACGCCTCTGATGGCGGTCACCAACGCGATTTCCTCGATCATCATCCTCGGTGCGCTGATGCAGATCGGATCCGGGTCCTATCTCGTGATCCTGCTATCATCCCTTGCGGTATTCATGGCCGGGGTGAACATCTTCGGCGGCTTCCTCGTCACGCGGCGCATGCTTGCCATGTTCCGTAAATCCTGAAGAAAGGCGCCTGGGATGGATTATGGATTCACCATCGCGGCCTATGTCGTCGCGGCTGTTCTCTTCATTCTGAGCCTCGGGGGACTCTCCGGTCAGGAAAGCGCGAAACGCGCGGTCTGGTACGGCATCGCGGGCATGACCCTCGCCGTTCTGGCCACGCTGGCAGGACCGGGTTCGGGCCTTTGGCTGCTGTCGGTGATCCTCATCGCGGCGGGTGGTGTGATCGGCTGGCAGCTCGCCACGCGGGTGCAGATGACCCAGATGCCCGAGCTTGTGGCCGCCATGCACAGTCTGGTGGGCCTCGCGGCGATCTTCGTGGGTCTGAACGCCCATATCGAGATCGTGCGCGTCGCGGCCATCTTCGCCGAGGCGGGGCAGAGCTTTCCGGAAATCGCGTCGGATATCGGAGCGGGCGCGCTCGCCGATCGTGCGGCGCTCATCAAGAGCCTCGACGGCTTCGCCGCCCTCGTCGCCAAGAAGACATCCGCGGAGATCACGATCCTTCAGATCGAGCTTTTCCTCGGGGTGTTCATCGGCGCGGTGACCTTCACCGGCTCGGTCGTCGCCTATGGCAAGCTTGCGGGGCGCGTGGACAGCGCGGCGCGCCAATTGCCGGGCGGGCATGCGCTCAACGCGGCTGCGGCGGGCCTCTCGCTCTTGTGCCTTGTGTGGTATGTCGCATCGGGCGGGATGCTGCCGCTCGCGCTCATGACGCTGGCGGCGCTCTTCATCGGCTATCACCTCATCATGGGGATTGGCGGGGCCGACATGCCGGTGGTCGTCTCGATGCTCAACTCCTATTCGGGCTGGGCGGCGGCGGCGATCGGCTTCAGCCTCGGAAACGACCTTCTGATCGTGACCGGCGCGCTGGTCGGCTCCTCGGGGGCGATCCTCAGCTACATCATGTGCAAGGCGATGAACCGCTCATTCGTCTCGGTCATTCTCGGCGGCTTCGGCAACAGCACCGGCCCGGCGATGGCGGTCGAGGGCGAGCAGGTGGCGATCGATGCCGACGGCGTGGCGACCGCGCTCAACGAGGCGGACAGCATCGTGATCGTGCCGGGTTACGGGATGGCCGTGGCGCAGGCGCAGGGCGCGGTCTCCGATCTGGTGGCCAAGCTGCGCGCCAAGGGCAAGAATGTGCGCTTCGCCATCCATCCCGTCGCGGGGCGCCTTCCGGGCCATATGAACGTGCTTCTGGCCGAGGCAAAGGTGCCTTACGACATCGTGCTCGAGATGGACGAGATCAACGACGATCTGGCGGATACCGATGTGGTGATCGTCATCGGCTCGAACGACATCGTGAATCCCGCCGCGCAGGATGATCCGAATTCGCCCATCGCGGGCATGCCGGTGCTGCGCGTCTGGGAGGCGCGGCAGGTCTTCGTGTCGAAGCGCGGGCAGGGCACCGGCTATTCCGGGATCGAGAATCCGCTCTTCTACAAGGACAACACGCGCATGTTCTACGGCGACGCCAAGGCGTCGGTCAGCGCGCTTCTGCCGAAGATCGACTGACGGGCGCCCGAGAGGCTTGGGCGCGGGGCAGACGGGCCAGCCCCGCGCCAGGCCCGCTCGGCCGCAAAGAAGCAATCGACATTCCAGGCGATCTGTCGTCATTCTGCGCCCGAAGCAATCAAAGGAGCGATCCATGGCATTGACGGCAATCATCGAAGAACATGGCGGACCGGAGACGTTCAAGCTGGTCGAGCGCGAGGTCGGCGAGCCGGGACCGGGCGAGGTGCGCATCGCGCACAAGGCGGTGGGCCTCAACTTCATCGACGTCTATCAGCGCACGGGCCTTTACCCGATGGACCTGCCCCACGCGATGGGCATGGAGGCCGCGGGCGTGATCGAGGCGGTGGGTGAGGGCGTGACGCACCTCAAGGCGGGCGACCGCGCCGCCTACGCGTCGAACCCGCCCGGCGCCTATGCCGAAGCCCGCGTGATGCCCGCGGCGCAGGTCTGCCCGCTGCCCGAGGGGATTTCCTTCGAAGAAGGCGCGGCGATGATGCTGAAGGGCATGACGACCGAGTATCTCTTTCACCGCACGACGCCGCTCGCATCCGGCGACACGGTGCTTTTCCACGCGGCGGCGGGCGGCGTCGGCCTGCTGGCGTGCCAATGGGCGCGTTCGGAGGGCATCACGCTGATCGGGACCGCCGGCACGGACGAGAAATGCCAACTCGCGCTCGATCATGGCGCGGCGCATTGCATCAACTACCGCTCGGGCGACTGGGCCGCGACGGTGCGCGAGCTGACGGACGGCAAGGGCGTCGATGTCGTGATGGACGCGGTCGGCAAGGACACGTTCGACGGCTCGCTCTCGTCGCTGCGCCCGCTCGGGATGATGATTTCCTTCGGCAATGCCTCGGGGCCGGTGCCGCCGCTCGATATCGGCATTCTTGGCAAGAAGGGTTCGCTCAAGATCACGCGCCCGACGTTGTTCACCCATATCGCGGATCACGACACCTGCCAGAAGATGGCCGCGCATCTGGCCGAGAAGGTGCTGGCGGGCGATGTGAAGATCAATATCGGGCAAAGATTCGCGCTGCGCGACGTCGCCCGGGCGCATGAGGCGCTCGAGGCGCGCAAGACGACCGGCTCGACCGTTCTCGATATCTGATCGCGTCCGGGCGGGCAGGGTGCGTGCCTTGCCCGCCCGGTTGGAAGGAAAGGAAGACCCATGCACAAAACCCTTACCGCATCCCTCTGCGCCATGCTCTTCGGCGGTCTGGCCGCCTGCGCGCCCGTCGCCGGCAATCTTTCCGAGATGTCGGGCCCGGCTGGCAGCTACGAGGTGGCGGGCGTCGAGGAGGGCGACATGCTCAAGCTGCGCGCGGGGCCGGGCACCGGCTTTCGCGTCATCACCGGACTGCCGAACGGCACGCAGCTTCGCGTTCAAAGCTGCGAGCGGACGGGCGGCACGCGTTGGTGCAAGGCCGCGCTCGACGAGGCGCGCGGGCTTGAGGGATACGTCTCCTACGCTTATCTGCGGCGGCTCTGATCGCAAGGGCGGACCCTCGCGCAAGGCAGGAAAGCGCTGGCCGCGCGGCGCGAAATCGCCCATCCTGCCGCAAAGCCTCATGGAGACACGAAGAATGAGATCAATTGTCTGGATATCCGCCGCGACGCTGCTTCTGGCCGCAGGCTGCGAGGAGATGCCGAATTCCGGCGGCGCCATGAACGGCAAGCCCGGCCCCGCGCCCGAAGCCGTGGCCGCGATGGCGGCCAAGCATCAGGATCTGAACGCGGTGACGGTCGATCCGTCGAACGGCTGCTATCTTTATCGCTATGCGGGCCCGGTCGAGACGACGATGTTGCCCCTGCGCACGCCCGACGGGCGCCCGATCTGCCAGCGCGCCGCGACCCCGGCGAGCTGAGCCTGCGCCGCCTCGATCAGCTCGAGGCGGTGACCGTGTCCTCGGTCGGGTAGAGATAGGCGGTCACGCCCGGCTCGACATGCTCGTAGAGGTCGATGATATGCGCCATCACCATGCGCACGCAGCCCGAGCTTGCCCGCCCGCCGATCGAGCGCGGCTGCGGCGAGCCGTGGATGCGCAGATAGGTGTCGCGGTTGCCCTGAAAAAGATAGAGCGCGCGCGATCCGAGCGGGTTCTGCGGCCCGCCGTCCATGCCGTCGGCATGCTGCGCGTAGATCTCGGGATCGCGCGCGATCATGGCCTTGGTCGGCGTCCATGTGGGCCATTTCGCCTTGCGGCGGATGGTGTAGGTGCCCGGCTCGTAGAGATTGCCGCGCGCGATGGCGACGCCATAACGCATCGCCTTGCCGCCCTCGCGGATGTGATAGATGTAGCGTGCGATCGCATCAACATGGATGTCGCCGACCCTCAGCCCGTCATTGGCCTCGACCATCTGCGGCAGAAAGCGCGGATCGAGACCCCAGGGGTTCGACGTCGCCGGATCGTAATTGGCGGGCGTCACCTGCGCGTCCCAGCGCGCCCAGTTCGCCGGGTTGGATGTCGGCCGGTTCTGCGCGAGCGCGGGCAGCGGAGCCGAGAAGAGCGCGGCGCCCGTGATGACGAAATGGCGTCTGGTCAGCATGGCAAATTGATCCTTCTGATCGGCTGCGGGAGTCAGCACGGATAACGACCCCGCGCGCCGATAAGATCCATCGGCAAGCCCTTGGGTGAAATATTTGCCGTTCTTATAACTGGAAAATCGCGAAATCGAAGCGCGAAAATGCCGCCGCGCCGCGCCGGCGGTCAGATCGCCGCGCTGTGGCGGCTGCCGTGGATGGCGTAGGCGTCGAATTCCGCGGCGATCATGCGGGTGAGATGTCGTGCCTCGGGGCGGATCCTGAGCGCGCCGCGCGCGTCGAGCGCCGCCGCGCCCTCCCACGCGGCGGCGACGGTCCAGCACCAGCCGCGCACGGTGGCCGGATCGCTGAACATCTCTGGATCGACAAGGAAATCGCACATGAGCCGCTCGATCACCGCGCGGCGGAGCGCGTCGTCGCCGGCGTCCGCATGGCCCCGGATCGTGGCAAGGCGCCCGGCCTCGATCCGCGCCTTCCACGCCGCCGTCGCGGGCGCGTTCTGTGCATAGCCGCGCGGCAGCCGCGAAATCGACGAGGCGCCGAGCCCGATCAATGTGGTGGCCGTGTCGGTCGTGTAGCCTTGGAAATTGCGCCTCAGCGTGCTGGTCCGGGCGGCGATGGCCAGCTTGTCGTCGGGCCTTGCGAAATGATCGATCCCGACGCGCTCGTAGCCCGCCGCGACGATGCGCTCGGCGGCCTCCTGCGACAGATCGAGCCGCGAGCGCGGCGATGGAAGGTCCTCGTCGCGAATCATGACCTGACGTTTCGACGCCCAAGGCACATGCGCATAGCCGTAGAGCGCGATGCGGCCCGGCTCGAGCGAGAGCGCCTGATCTATGGTGCGGGTCAGGCTGGCATGGCTTTGATGGGGCAGGCCGTAGATCAGATCGAGGCTGATCGCGTCGATCCCGCGCGCCCGCAGGCCGCGCGCCGCCGCCTCGGTCTCCTCGAAGCTCTGCCGCCGTCCGATCGCGGCCTGGACCTCGGGGTCGAAATCCTGCACCCCGAGGCTCGCGCGCGTCACGCCCGCCGCCGCGAGCGCATCGAGCCGCGCCGCGTCGATCTCGGTCGGATCGACCTCGATCGAGATTTCGGCGCCGGGCGCGCGAGGAAACCGCGACTCGAGCGACGCGAAGAGCCGCGTCAGAAGCTCGGGCGGAAGGAAAGTCGGCGTGCCGCCGCCAAGATGCAGGTGCGACACAGTGACATCGTCCGGCAGCGCCCCCGCGAAGAGCGCGGCCTCGGCCTCCAGCCCCTCGATGTAAGGCTCGAGAGGGGCGGTGCCGCTGCTGGCTTGGGTGCGGCAGGCGCAGAACCAGCAAAGCCGCCGACAGAAGGGAATATGGGCATAAAGCGATATCCGCTCGCCCGGCGCCACATCGCCCAGCCAATCCAGCATGAGGTCCGGCCCGATCATCGGGCCGAATTCCGTCGCCGGCGGATAGCTGGTGTAGCGCGGCGCGCGGGCGCCGAGGGCGCGCTGGGTCAGGCGGGGATCGAGATGTGTCATGGCGCCGATTAGGCCGCGTTTCGCCTCTCGCGCCTTGATCGAGGTCAAGTGAGGTGGCAAGTATGACATATGACTCGCATCGATCTGCAAATCGCCAAATCCGGGTGCTCGGCCTGTCCGATTCGTCATCGCGCCATCTGCGCGACCTGCGAGCCGGAGGAGCTCGACCGCCTGTCGGGCATGAAGTCCTACCGCACATGGAAGGCGGGCGAGACGATCCTTCTCGAGGGGGCGCAGCTTCCGTTCGTCGGATCGGTCGTGTCGGGCTGTGCAACCCTGACGCGCTCGATGGAGGACGGCCGCATCCAGATGGTGGGCCTGCTGCTCCCGTCCGATTTCGTCGGCCGGCATGACCGCGAAACCGCCGCGTACGAAGTGGTCGCGGCCACGGATGTGACCTTCTGCCTCTTCAAGCGTGCGGAGTTCCGCCAGATGCTCGTCGAGACGCCCCATGTGATGGAGCGGATGCTCCAGATGTCGCTGGACGAGCTCGACGCGGCGCGGGACTGGATGATCCTTCTGGGCCGCAAGACGGCGCGCGAGAAGGTGGCGACGCTTCTTGCGAACATCCTTCGGCGCGCGGCCTCCTCGGGGCATCCTTTGCGCGCCGAGCTGCCGCTGACGCGCGATGCGATGGCCTCCTATCTCGGCCTCACCATCGAGACGGTGAGCCGCCAGATGACCGCGCTGCGCAAGGAAGGCGTGATCGAGATGCAGGGCCACCGCGGAATCACCTGCGCGGACCTGTCGGCGCTGCTGACCGAAGCGGGCGACGACGAGGACGGCCTGCCGCTCGCGTGATCGCGCCCGCGCTCTGCGAGATCATCCACCCGAAAATCCGCGACATTTCGGCATCAGGGCGCGTCACTTGACCTAAATCAAAGAGCCGCGCGACGGCGTCGGGCATTCCCCCCTTGAAACGACCGAAAAGGGACGGGCGATGTCTGACTATATCAAGCTGATTGGATTCGGCCTCATCGCGCTATTCGCGGCCATCGCCGCGAATTTCGCGCGCGATCTGGCCTATATGGTGCACGCGCTGCTCATCATGGGCATCGCGGGCGGAATGTTCGTGTGGCAGCTGCGCCGCATCGACGAGGCGCCGAGCGCCGCCGCCCTGGCCGAGCGCGAGCTGGCCTATATGGACGGCCCGATCCGCTGGGGCGTGATCGCGACCGCCTTCTGGGGTGTCGTCGGGTTCCTCGCAGGGACCTATATCGCGTTCCAGCTCGCCTTTCCGGCGCTCAACCTCGATTGGGCGCAACCCTATGCCAATTTCGGACGCCTTCGCCCGCTGCACACTTCGGCGGTGATTTTCGCCTTCGGGGGCAACGCGCTGATCGCGACGTCCTTCTACGTGGTTCAGCGCACCTGCTCTGCCCGGCTTTGGGGCGGCAACCTCGCGTGGTTCGTCTTCTGGGGCTACAATCTCTTCATCGTGCTGGCCGCGACGGGCTACCTGCTGGGCGCGACCCAGTCCAAGGAATACGCCGAGCCGGAATGGTACGTCGATATCTGGCTGACCATCGTCTGGGTCGCCTATCTCGCCGTCTTCATGGGCACGATCCTCAAGCGGCAGGAGCGGCACATCTACGTCGCCAACTGGTTCTTCCTCGCCTTCATCGTGACGGTCGCGATGCTGCACGTGGTCAACAACCTCGCGATCCCGGTCTCGATCTGGGGATCGAAATCCGTGCAGGTCTTCGCCGGCGTGCAGGATGCGATGACGCAGTGGTGGTACGGCCATAACGCCGTGGGCTTCTTCCTGACGGCGGGCTTCCTCGGGATGATGTACTATTTCGTGCCCAAGCAGGCGGGCCGTCCGGTCTATTCCTACAAGCTGTCGATCATCCACTTCTGGGCGCTGATCTTCCTCTATATCTGGGCCGGTCCGCACCATCTGCACTACACCGCGCTTCCCGACTGGGCCGCGACGCTGGGTATGGTGTTCTCGATCATCCTCTGGATGCCGAGCTGGGGCGGCATGATCAACGGCCTGATGACGCTGCAAGGCGCCTGGGACAAGATCCGCACCGATCCGATCATCCGGATGTTCGTGGCCTCGCTCGCCTTCTACGGCATGTCGACCTTCGAGGGCCCGATGATGTCGATCCGCGCGGTCAACTCGCTGTCGCACTACACCGACTGGACCATCGGCCACGTGCATTCCGGTGCGCTCGGCTGGAACGGCCTCATCACCTTCGGCGCGCTCTACTTCCTGACGCCCAAGCTCTGGGGCCGCAAGGAGATGTATTCGATGTCCGCGATCAACGCCCATTTCTGGCTCGCGACCATCGGCATCGTTCTCTACGCGTCCTCGATGTGGGTGTCGGGCATCATGGAAGGCCTGATGTGGCGCGAAGTCGACGCCAACGGGTTCCTCGTCAACTCCTTCGCCGACACGGTGGATGCCAAGTTCCCGATGTACGTGGTGCGTGCGCTGGGCGGGGTCTTCTACGTCGCCGGCGGTGTGCTGATGGTGTGGAACATGTGGATGACAATACGCGAACCGCGCCCCGTCGCCGTCGCAACGCCTGCGGAGTAAAGCAATGACAAAAGATCCCAAGAGCCCCGGCTACGACCCCAAGGACGACCCCAAGGTCGCAACCGCGGGCGACATTCCGGGCGACATCCCGAACGAGCTTCCGCCGGAGACGCAGACGATCACCTTCCACCAGCGGCTCGAGCGCAACGCGACCCTGCTGCTGGCGGCGAGCTTCGCCGTGGTCACGGTCGGCGGCATCGTCGAGATCGCGCCGCTCTTCTGGCTCGAGAACACGATCGAGGAAGTGGAGGGCATGCGCCCCTATTCCCCGCTCGAGCTGGCCGGGCGCGAAATCTACATCCGAGAAGGCTGCTACGTGTGCCACAGCCAGATGATCCGCCCCATGCGGGACGAGGTCGAGCGCTACGGTCATTACAGCCTGGCGGCGGAATCGATGTACGACCATCCGTTCCAGTGGGGCTCGAAGCGCACGGGGCCAGATCTCGCGCGCGTCGGCGGGCGCTACAGCGACGAGTGGCATGTCGACCACCTGATGGACCCGCAATCGGTCGTGCCCGAAAGCGTGATGCCGAAATACGCCTTCCTGGCCGCGACGCGGCTCGAGGGCGAGCATATCGAGGACCTGGTCGCCACGCACCGCATGGTGGGCGTGCCCTATACCGACGAGATGGTCGAGATGGCCTCCGCGGACTTCCATGTGCAGACCGATCCCGATGGCGATTGGGACGCGATGGTCGAGCGCTATCCGGGCGCGCAGGTGCGCAATTTCGACGGCCAGCCCGGCACGTCCGAGATGGATGCGCTGATCGCCTATCTTCAGATGCTCGGCACGCTGGTCGATTTCTCGACCTTCACGCCCGACGCAAGCCGCTGAGAGGAGACGAGCGATGGAAACCTACACCTTCCTGCGCCAGCTCGCCGATAGCTGGGTGCTCTTGATCCTGACGCTGATCTTCCTCGGCGTCATCTTCTGGGCCTTCCGGCCCGGCTCGCGGCCCCTGCACGACGACGCGGCAGCGGTGCCCTTCCGCAATGACGACGCCCGGCCCGGACAGCACAGAAACGCGCCCGCCATGGCTGCGGCGCAATCCGAGAAAGGAAATGGTCATGTCTGATGACAAGCGCATAGACCAGGAAACGGGCACCGAAACGACGGGCCACAGCTGGGACGGCATCGAGGAGCTGAACACGCCCCTGCCGCGCTGGTGGCTCTGGACCTTCTACGCCACGATCGTCTGGGGGATCATCTACACGATCCTCTATCCCGCGTGGCCGCTTGTTTCGGGCACCACGCGCGGCGTGCTCGAATGGTCGACGCGCAGCCTCGTGGCCGAGCAGATCGAGGCGGTGAATCTCGCCAATGCCGAGCTGAACGAGAGCCTCGTGAATGTCGATCTGGGCGTTCTACCCGAGAACGAGAACCTCCACCGCTATGCCATCTCGGCGGGTGCCTCGGTCTTCGCCAACAACTGCTCGCAATGCCACGGGGCAGGCGCGGCGGGCGTGCAGGCGGCGGGTTATCCGAACCTTCTGGACGACGATTGGCTCTGGGGCGGCACGCTGACCGACATCGCCTACACGGTGCGCCACGGCATCCGCAACGAGGACGATCCCGATGCGCGCTGGTCGCAGATGCCGGCCTTCGGCGATCTGCTCGAGAAGGACGAGATCGCGGCGCTCACCGCTCATGTGCGCAGCTATTCGGGCCTTGCCGAGGGCAGCGAGGAGGGCGAGCAGCTTTATCTCGACAATTGCGCGTCCTGCCATGGCGATAACGGCATGGGCATGCGCGAGATGGGCGCGCCCAACCTGACGGATGCCATCTGGCTCTATGGCGGCACCGAAGAGGCGGTGACCGAGACGATCACCCACTCGCGCTTCGGCGTGATGCCGCCCTGGGGCGAGCGCCTCGGCGAAGAGGATGTGCGCGCGGTCGCAGCTTACGTCCACAGCCGCGGCGGCGGCGAGGATCAGGTGGCCGACACCATGAGCGAGGCCGAGGCCGAAGAGGCCGCATCGGTCCCCGAGGCGAGCTATCCGGCCTCCGCCGAGGAGACGCCGACCGAAGCGGGCGAGCCCGCGGTCGAGGCCGAGGGCGATCCCGAGGCCGCGACGGAATGACGCGGCCCGGCGTCCCGGCGCCGGACCCTGCATGCAAAGGCCGACCGCCGCGCGCCCGTCAATCGGCGCGCGGCGGTTGATCCATCTCAAGGCGGCGCATCGCGCGCTGGCCGAAAAGAGCGGCAAGGCACGAGAATCAAAGGCAATACCCATGTCCGACAATCCCCCGCTTTTCGCCGCACAGGAGCCGATCTTTCCGCGCCGAGTGTCCGGCTTCTTCCGCCGTCTCAAGTGGTGGATCATGGCGGTCACGCTGGGCATCTATTACCTCGTTCCGTGGATCCGCTGGGACCGTGGCCCGAACCTGCCCGATCAGGCGGTGCTGGTCGATCTGGCCTCGCGGCGCTTCTATTTCTTCTGGATCGAGATCTGGCCCCACGAATTCTATTTCGTCGCGGGCCTTCTCATCATGGCGGGGCTGGGCCTTTTCCTCTTCACCTCCGCGCTGGGCCGCGTCTGGTGCGGCTACGCCTGTCCGCAGACCGTCTGGACCGATCTTTTCCTGCTGGTCGAGCGCTGGATCGAGGGCGACCGCAACGCGCGCCTTCGCCTCTGGAAGGCGCCCTGGGGTTTCACCAAATGGCGCTTGAGGCTGACGAAATGGATCGTCTGGCTGCTGATCGCGGTCGCCACGGGCGGCGCTTGGGTCTTCTACTTCGCCGACGCGCCGACGCTGGCGCGCGCGCTGGTCTCCTTCGAGGCGCCGGCCGTCGCCTACATCACCATCGGCATCCTGACCGCGACGACCTTCGTCTTCGGCGGCTTCATGCGCGAGCAGGTCTGCATCTACATGTGCCCCTGGCCGCGCATCCAGGGCGCGATGATGGACGAGGGCACGCTGACCGTGGGCTACCGCGACTGGCGCGGAGAGCCGCGCGGCAAGGGCGGCGCCAAGCGTCAGGCCGTGGCCGAGTCCGTCGGCGGCGCCCAGAAGGTGCGCTACGGCAAGGGCGCGGCCAAGATCGACGAGATGGACAAGGACCACGCCGCACCGCGCCTGTCGCGCACCGGCGAGGAGCTGGGCGATTGCATCGACTGCATGGCCTGCGTGAACGTCTGCCCGATGGGCATCGACATCCGCGAGGGACAGCAGATGGAATGCATCACCTGCGCGCTCTGCATCGACGCCTGCGACGAGGTGATGGCCAAGATCGGCCGCCCGCGCGGCCTGATCGACTATCTCGCGCTCGATGACCGCCCGCCGGTCCTGCCGGGCGAGCATGCGCCGGTGCGCGAGATGGGCAGCGAGGCCTTGGACGAGGGCGCCGAGACCGGCGTTCCCGCGCCGACAGCCGCCGCGCGGGGCGATCTGTCCTCGGACGGCACGGCGACCGCCTCCGTGGCCGGCGCCGCCGCGCCCGCGCCGAACGCCGCCGATGCGCCCTTCATCACGCCGCACAGCCGCGACTGGCGGCCCAAGCCCGTCTGGAAGCACATCCTGCGCCCGCGCACGATGGTCTACACCTTCCTCTGGGCGCTGATCGGCTTCGGGCTCCTTTTCGCGCTCTTCATCCGCTCGGATGTGGAGCTGACGGTCGCGCCCGTGCGCAATCCGACCTTCGTGACCATGTCGGACGGCACGATCCGCAACGCCTACGATATCCGCCTGCGCAACAAGCATGGCGAGGCGCGCGATTTCCAACTGTCGCTGAGCGAGGCGGGCGGCCTCGCGCTTCAACTGGAGGGGCTCGACGGGACGACCGTCGAAGTGCCCGCCGATGCGACGATGCTGCAACGCGTCTATGTGCTCGCCGGTCCGGACGATCCGGCGGCGGAGGCCGAGCGCAGTGAATTCCGCTTCTGGGTCGAGGATACGGCCTCGGGCGAGCGGGCCTATCGTGACACCATTTTCAACGGCAAGGAGAGCATGTGATGAGCGCAGTGGACATCGAAACCGGGCGTCGATTGAAGGGCTGGCACGTGCTGGCGATGTTCGTCGGCGGCTTCAGCATCATCATTTCGGTCAACCTGCTGCTGGCCTTCAGCGCGGTGCGCACCTTCCCCGGGCTCGAGACCGAGAGCTCCTACGTGGCGAGCCAGACCTTCGATGACGACCGCGCGGCGCAGGATGCGCTGGGCTGGGATGTGGGCCTCGCGCTCCAGGACGGGATGCTCGTGCTGGACATCATCGGCCCCGAGGGTGCGCCCGTCCGGCCCGAGATCGTCTCGGCCACGTTGGGACGCGCCACCAGCGTCGCGGAGGACCGCACGCCCGATTTCGCGTGGACCGGCAGCGCGCTCGCCGCGCCGGTCGATCTCGCGCCCGGCAACTGGAACCTGCGCGTCGAGCTTCTGGCCGAGGACGGCACGGCGTTCCGCCGCCGCATTCCGCTCGTGGTGCCGAGATGACCTCTCTCGCCGCCTGCCCGGCCTGCAACGTCGCCCCCTCGGCGGCGCAGACGGCCCAGGATGCCTCGGGGGAGGTGCTGCACCTGTCCCTGCCGGGCATCACCTGCGCCGCCTGCATCGCCGGGGTCGAGCGCACGCTGTCGGGCGTGCCGGGCCTGCGCGCCGCGCGGGTCAATCTGGGCCGCCGCCGGGTGCGCATCGTGACCGCGCCGGGCGTCGGCGCAGCCCCGGCGATGGCCGCGCTCGAAGCCGCCGGCTTCGAGGCGCATGAGCTCGACGATGCGGTGATCGCGCGCGACACGGACGATCCCGGACGCGCGCTTCTGGCGCGCATCGCCGTCTCGGGTTTCGCCATGATGAACGTCATGGCCCTCTCGGTCGCCGTCTGGTCGGGTGCGAGCGCCACGACCGAGGCGATGTTCCACTGGATTTCGGCGGCGATCTCGCTGCCGGCGCTGGCCTTCTCGGCGGTGCCCTTCTTTGCCTCGGCGGCCTCGGCCCTGAAGGTGGGGCGCGTCAACATGGACGTGCCCATCGCCATCGCCATCCTCCTTGCCTGCGTCACCTCGCTGCACGAGACGATCTATAGCGCGGGCGCCGACACCTGGTTCGAAGCGGCGCTGTCGCTCACGTTCTTCCTGCTGGCGGGCCGTTATCTCGAGCACCGCGCCCGCGCCACCGCGCGCTCGGCCGCGGCCGAGCTGACCGCGCTCGAAGTCGCGCGCGCCACGCTGATCGAGGGCGCCAGCCGCCGCTCCATCGCCGTGGCCGAGATCGCGCCCGGCGATCTCATCGCGCTCTCGGCGGGCGCGCGCGCGCCGGTCGACGGCATCGCCGAGGGCGCCGCCACGCTCGACCGCTCGGCCCTCACGGGCGAGTCGGCCCCGGTCCGCATCGCGGCGGGCGAGCCGATCTGCGCGGGCGAGAGCATTCTGGACGCGCCCGTCACCCTGCGTGCCACGGCCCGCGCCGAGGACAGCGCGCTGCGCCGCCTCGCCGCGCTGGTCGAAGTGGCCGAGACCGGGCGCCACCGCTATTCGGGCATCGCCGACCGCGCCGCGCGCCTATATGCGCCGCTGGTCCATGGCCTCGCAGCGGTCGCCTTCGCGGGTTGGTATTATGCGACGGGCGACATGCATCTCTCGGTCGGGATCGCGACGGCGGTTCTCATCATCACCTGCCCCTGTGCGCTGGGTCTCGCCGTGCCCGCCGTCACCGCGTCGATGACCGGGCGGCTCTTTCGCGGCGGCGTTCTGCTCAAGTCCGAAACCGCGCTCGAGCGGCTGGCCGATGTCGATTGCGTGCTTCTCGACAAGACCGGCACGCTGACCCAGGGCACGCCCGCGCTGCCCGAATTGTCCGACCACGCGGCGGGCGTCGCGCTGGCGCTCGCGCGCGGCTCGGACCATCCCGTATCGCGCGCCATCGCGGCCGCGCTGAGGGGGCGCGAGGCGGCCGAGGTCGAGGATATTCGCGAGATCGCGGGCGAGGGCGTGCGCGGCACATGGAAAGGCGCACCGGTATCGCTTTCGCGCGGCGAGGGCGGCACCGAGCTGAGGCTCGGCGGCGACATCATTCCGCTGCCCATGACCGAGGCGCTGCGCCCCGGCGCGGCCGAGATGGTCGCGGCGCTGGGCGCTGCGGGTTACGAGGTGCGTATGCTGTCGGGCGACCGGCCCGAGGCGGCCGAGGCGCTGGCGCGCACGCTTGGCATCACTCATGTCCATGCCGCCATGCGCCCCGAAGGCAAGGCCGCCCTCGTCGAGGAGCTGAGCGCCGAAGGGCGCCGCGTTCTGATGGTGGGCGACGGGCTCAACGACACCGCCGCGCTGGCGGCGGCGCATGTCTCGCTCGCCCCGGCCTCGGCGCTCGATGCAGCGCGGGTGGCATCGGACGGGCTGATCCTCGCCAGCGATCTCGGCTCGATCCCGGAGGCCTTGCGGGCCGCGCGCATCGCATTGTCGCGCATCCGCCAGAATCTCGTGATCTCGGCGGGCTACAATGTCATCGTCATCCCGATCGCGCTGGCGGGCTTCGCCTCGCCGCTCGCCGCGGCGATGGCGATGTCGATCTCTTCCATCACAGTCGTCATGAATGCGGTGCGCCGATGAATATCCTGATCGTTCTCATTCCCGTCTCGGTCTTTCTGGGCGCGCTTGGCCTCGGCGCCTGCATCTGGACGCTGCGGCACGGCCAGTACGAGGATCTGGAAGGCGATGCCGCGCGTTTGCTTCTGGACGAGGGCGACGCGCCCCGCCCCGAACGGGGCGCGAAGGCCGGGTTCAACCACGAGAAGGAGTGACGCATGGCCCCGAGTTACCTGACAAGATCGCGCATGGCATGGGCGGCGATCTGCATGATCGTGCTTGGCTTCGCCCTGAAATTCGTCGGCACCGCGCTCGGCCTGCCGACATGGCTGGTCCCTGTCGGCTATTTCCTCGCGCTCGCGGGCGCGGGCCTGCTGTTCGTGGGCTGGCTGATATGGAAGGAGCGGCGCTGACGCCTCATCGGACGGCGAAGACGCGCAAGGCGGCGAAAGCGGTGTTTGAAACCGCGCGGAGCGGGGCCTATACCAAGGCATGAGGGCCCGGCACCGCTGTGGTCCGACAAGCCACTCACGCAGAGCCGCGCCAGCCGATCCGAGGAGACCAGATGCCCAATCCCACCGCCGCGATGCTCGTCATCGGAGACGAGATCCTGTCCGGCCGCACGCATGACAGCAACACGCATTATCTTGCGGGCGTTCTGACCAAGGCGGGGATCGACCTGCGCGAGGCGCGCGTCGTGGGCGATCATGCCCCCACCATCGTCTCGGCGATCCAGACGCTGGCGGGGCGTTACGATCATGTCTTCACCTCGGGCGGCATCGGTCCCACGCATGACGATATCACCGCCGATGCGGTCGCGCAGGCCATGGGCCGCAGCATCGACGTGCGCGCGGATGCGCGCGCGCTTCTCGAGGCGCATTACCAGAAGGCGGGGATCGAGCTGAACGAAGCGCGGCTGCGCATGGCCCGCATCCCCGATGGCGCGACGCTGATCGATAACCCGGTCAGCGCGGCGCCCGGCTTTGTCCTCGGAAACGTGCATGTGATGGCGGGCGTTCCCAGCATTTTCAAGGCGATGGTCGCCTCGGTCGTCCCCACGCTGACCGGCGGCGCGCCGATGCTGTCGCGCAGTCTCGATGTGCATCGCGGGGAGGGCGACATCGCGGCGCCCCTCGCGGAACTTGCGGCGCGCTATCCCACGCTCAGTTTCGGCTCCTATCCCTTCCAGCGGCAGGGCGCCTATGGCAGCAACATCGTCGCGCGCGGGCAGGACGTGGCGGCGCTCGATGCCGCGCTGGCCGAGATGCAGGAGCGTTTCGGATGACACGCCCCTTGCCGGATGCGGCACGGCTCTACGAGGTGATCGAGGCGACATGGCCGCCCGCCGCCCGCTGGACCGAAGGGGCGTGGACGCTCCGCGACGGGCAGGGCGGGGGCAAGCGCGTCTCGGCCGCGACCGCGAATGGAGATGTCGCCAAGTCGGATCTGCCCGTGGCCGAGGCCGCCATGCGCAAGATGGGGCAAGCGCCGCTTTTCATGCTCCGCGCGGGCGAGGAGGCGCTCGACGCGCTGCTGGCGGGCGCGGGCTATGCTGTCGTCGATCCGGTCAATATCCACGCCATCCGGCTCGCGGACCTGCATCTGCCCGCGCCCGAGCGCCTTGCCGCCTTTCATCTGTGGGAACCGCTGGCGATCCAGTGCGACATCTGGGCCGCGGGCGGCATCGGCCCCGCGCGGATCGAGGTGATGCGCCGCGCCGCCGGACCCAAGACGGCGCTTCTGGGCCGTCTGGACGGTCGCGCGGTGGCAACGGGCTTTGCCGCGATCCACGAGGGCACGGCGATGGTGCATGCGCTCGAAGTCTTGCCCGAGGCGCAGAGGCGCGGCGTGGGCCGCACGCTCATGGCCGAGGCCGCCCGCTGGGCGCGCGCAGAAGGGGCCGAGACGCTTTCGGTGATCTGCACCGCCGCGAATGCCGCCGCCAATGCGCTTTATTCCGGGATCGGCATGGCGCATCTGGGCCGCTACCATTACCGCCAGCATCGAGGCTCGGCCTCATGAGGGCGCGCGCGCTGATGGCGGCGGCTCTGCTGGGCCTCGGCGCCCCGCTCGGCGCGCAGGAGCTGCGCCTGCCGACCACCGCCGAAATGGCGCGCGAGCTTCATGACGATCGCGGCACCTTCGCCGTGCCGGTCGGCCCCTGGAAGGATGGCCGGATCGAGACGCAGCCCGCCGAGGGCGGTCTGACGCGGCAGGCATGGCGGGTGAGCGGCACGTCCCTCACGACGCTGCAGCTGATGAACCAGTTGGCCGGGCAATTGGCCGAACAGGGGTTCGAGACGCTCTTTCGCTGCGAGGATGCGGCCTGCGGCGGTTTCGATTTCCGCTTCGCCCTGCCGGTGCTGCCGCCGCCCGAGATGTTCGTCGATCTCTTCGATTACCGCTTCCTGTCGGCGCGCATGGGCAGCGGGGACGCGGCGCGCTACGTGACGCTCCTCGTCAGCCGCTCGGGCGCGGCGAGCTATGTGCAGATCACGCGGATCGGCCTCGGCGAAGGCACACCCGAGGAAGCGAAGGAAAACGGCGAGGCCGCTCCGCCGCAGATCGCGCCGCCCGACCCCGCGCCCGAGACGGGCGAGGAGGGCGCCGCCGCGCCCGATGCGCTCATCGCGCGGCTGCGGAGCGAGGGGCATGTCGTGCTGCCCGATCTCGATTTCGCCACCGGCGCGGCGGCGCTGGGTGAGGGGCCTTTCGCCTCGCTCGCGGCGCTTGCGGACTTTCTGGGGGCCGATCCCACGCGGCGCATCGCGCTGGTGGGCCATACCGACACGGTGGGCGGCTACGAGGGCAATCTCGCGCTCTCGCGCCGCCGCGCCGAGGCGGTCATGCAACGCCTGCGCGAGATCCACGGCGTGCCCGCCGCGCAGATGGAAGCAGAGGGCATCGCCTATCTCGCCCCCGTCGCGCCCAATACGCAAGCCGCCGGGCGCGAGCGCAACCGGCGCGTGGAGGCGGTGCTGCTCTCGGGCGATTGATCCGGCCCCCGGCTCTGGCCCTTTCGGCGCGATAGCACTAAGTAGGGCGCGACCAAGGGAATTTCACGAGGCCCCGACATGCAGACGAAGCACAGCGGACGCACGACCCGGCACGGCATCCGCATCCATGAGGCGGCCGATTTCGACGGCATGCGCAAGGCGGGCGCGCTCGCCGCGCGCATCCTCGATGAGATCGCACCGCACGTGGTTCCGGGCCAGGGCACGGGCGCGATCGACGCGATGATCGAGGACATGGTGAGCGAGGCGGGCGCGACCTCGGCCACGATCGGCTACAAGGGCTATCGCCATGCGAGCTGCATCAGCGTCAATCACGTCGTCTGCCACGGCATTCCCGGCGCGCCGATCCCCAAGCTGACCACGGTCAGCAAGGATCTGGAGAAGCGGCGCAAGGACGACACGCTCAAGGACGGCGATATCCTCAACGTGGATGTGACGGTCGTCGTGGACGGCTGGTTCGGCGACACGAGCCGGATGTATGTCGCGGGCCGCGCCAAGCCGCGCGCGCAGCGCCTGATCCAGGTCACGCATGATGCGCTGATGAAGGGGATCGAGGCGGTGCGCCCCGGTAACACGTTCGGCGATATCGGCCACGCCATTCAGGCCTATGCCGAAGCGCATCGCATGTCGGTGGTGCGCGACTTCTGCGGTCACGGCCTCGGGCGCGTCTTTCACGCGCCGCCCAATGTGGTGCATTTCGGAACGCCCGGATCAGGGCCGAAACTCGAGGAAGGCATGTTCTTCACCATCGAGCCGATGCTCAACCTCGGAAACTACCAGACGGAGACGCTGTCGGACGACTGGACTGCCGTCACGCGCGACAAGTCGCTCTCGGCCCAGTTCGAGCACTCGGTGGGCGTCACCGCCGATGGCGCCGAGATCTTCACCCTCTCGCCAGGCGGGCGCTTTCATCCGACGCAGCCGGACGCCTGGAGCTGAGCGGTCCGCCGCCGAGTATTTTCACCAAGATGAAGACGGGCGCGGCGCACCGAGGCGCGCGCTGATCGCCTGGCCGGCGGCGACGCCCGAGGCCCAGGCCCATTGAAAATTGTAGCCCCCGAGCCAGCCCGTGACGTCGAGCGCCTCGCCGATGGCGTAGAGCCCCGGCTGGCTGCGCGCCTCCATCGTCTTCGAGGCGATGCCGTCCGTGTCGATCCCGCCCAGCGTCACCTCGGCGGTGCGGTAGCCCTCGGTGCCGCCCGGCGTCAATTGCCAGTCGCGCAGCGCGGCGCATAGCGTGGCCAGCCGCGCGTCGTTCTGATCGGCGAGATTGCCCTCAAGGGGCATGCCGAGCTGCTCGGGCAGGGCGGCGACGAGGCGCGCGGGCAGATGGCGCGCAAGTTCGGTCGTCAGCTTGTGGCGGCCCGAGGCGGTGCGCTGCGCGCGCAGCGTCTCGTAAAGGCGGCCCTCGGGGTCGAGATCGAGCGCGATGGGCGTGCCCTCGCTCCAATAGGAGGAGATCTGGAGCATCGCGGGCCCCGAAAGGCCACGATGGGTGAAGAGCATCGCCTCGTCGAAGGTCGCGCCGCCCGCCGCCGCGCGCACGGGCAGGGCGGTGCCCGAAAGTGCGGCGAAACGGCCCTCGGGGAAGGTGAAGGGCACGAGGCCCGCGCGGGTCGGCGTCACCTTCAGGCCGAACCGGCGCGCGATGTCGTAGGCGATGCCGGTCGCGCCCATCTTGGGGATCGACTTGCCGCCCGTCGCCAGAACGAGGTTGCGCGCCGTAATGTCCTGCGTCCGCCCTTCGCGCGAGAGCGTCACGCGAAAAGCGCTTCCATCATGCGAAATCTCGCCGATCTCGGTGCGCAGCCACAGCTCCGAGCCCGCGCGGGTCATCTCGGCGCGCAGCATGGTGATGATGTCCTTGGCGGTCACGTCGCAGAAGAGCTGGCCCAGCGTCTTTTCGTGCCATGCGATGTTGTGCGCATCTACCAGCGCGACGAAATCCCAGGGCGAATAGCGCCCGAGCGCGGATTTGCAGAAATGCGGATTGCCGGAGAGGAAATTCGCGGGCTCGGTGTGTATATTGGTGAAGTTGCAGCGCCCGCCGCCAGAGATGCGGATCTTCTCGCCCGGCGCCTTGGCATGGTCGATCACGAGCGTTCGGCCCGCCGCCCGCGCCGCGCACATCATGCCGGCGGCCCCGGCGCCGAGGATCAGCGTATCGAATTGCATGCCGCGTGCCCTGCCCGAGGAATGCGGCGCGGTCAAGATCGCGTGAGGGCGCGGCGCTGCGGCTTGTGGTCCGGGGCAGGGCGGGACCAGGTGTCGGCGAGGATGCGAACGCGAAAGGAGAGACGACATGAAGACGCTCGATGCAGGACAGGAATTTCCACGTCAGCAGGTCGCACGGCTCGGCGGCGACACGCTCACGCTCGGGGCGCCGGCAGAGGGCCGGGACTGGCAGATGATCGTGGTCTATCGCGGGCTCCATTGCCCGATCTGCAAGAGCTATCTGAAAAAGCTCGAAGAGGTGAAAGGCGCGTTTCACGAGATCGGCGTCGATGTGGTGACCGTCTCGGGCGATCCCGAGGAGAAGGCGCTCGCGATGGCCGAAGAGACCGGCTCGAGCGTTCCGATGGGCTACGGTCTCGACATCGCGCAGATGCGCGCTCTCGGCCTTTTCGTGTCGGACCCGCGCAGTCCCGAGGAGACGGACAGGCCCTTCCCCGAGCCGGGCCTTTTCGTGGTCAATGCTGAGGGCAGGCTCCAGATCGTCGATATCTCGAACGCGCCTTTCGCGCGGCCCGATCTGGGCGGCCTCGCCAAGGGCCTCGCCTTCGTGCGCGAGAAGGGCTATCCGATCCGCGGCACGCATGCCGCCGCCTGAACGCCGCGCCGGCCCGCAGCCTTGGCGGGCCGGCTCAAACGAGGCTTTCCTCAAGACCGCATTGCTGCTAGACTAGGCGGATAGACCCCGTAAAGGGGCGATGTTCGAGGCACGAGGCGGCAGCTCAGATGACAGAGATGGTCTACGGATCGGCACCCGTGCGGGATGTCGAGCCGATCCTTCCCAAGTGGTGGCGGACGATCGACAAATGGTCGATGTCATGCGTGCTGATGCTCTTCTGCATCGGCCTTCTGCTCGGCTTTGCGGCCTCGCCGCCTTTGGCCGAGAAGAACGGCTTCGCCCCTTTCCATTACGTCCAGCGGCAGATGTTCTTCGGCGGGCTGGCGATGGTGGCGATGCTGCTGACATCCATGATGTCGCCGCTTCTGGTGCGCCGTCTCGCCGTCATCGGCTTTCTTGTCTCGCTTCTGGCGCTGATGATGCTGCCCGTCCTCGGCACGGATTTCGGCAAGGGCGCGGTGCGCTGGTATTCGCTCGGCTTCGCGTCGATCCAGCCTTCGGAATTCCTCAAGCCCGGTTTCGTCGTCGTCGCCGCATGGATGATGGCGGCGAGCCGAGAGATCGGCGGGCCTCCGGGTCTGAGCTGGTCCTTCATCCTCACGATCATCATCGTCGCCTTTCTCGCGCTTCAGCCCGATTTCGGGCAGGCCTCGCTCGTTCTCTTCGCCTGGGGCGTGATGTATTTCATCGCGGGCGCGCCGATCCTGCTGCTCGGTCTCATGGCCGGCGCGGTCGTGATGGTTGGCACGCTCGCCTATTCCAACTCCGAGCATTTCGCGCGCCGCATCGACGGGTTCCTGTCGCCGGACGTGGACCCGACGACGCAGCTCGGCTTCGCCACCAACGCCATTCAGGAGGGCGGCTTCTTCGGGGTCGGTGTGGGCGAGGGGACCGTGAAATGGTCGCTGCCCGACGCGCATACCGATTTCATTATCGCCGTCGCCGCCGAGGAATACGGCCTTGTTCTGGTGCTGTGCATCCTCGCGCTCTACGGCACGGTGGTCGTGCGCTCGCTCCTGCGGTTGATGCGCGAGCGCGATCCCTTCATCCGCCTCGCCGGCACCGGCCTTGCCTGCATCTTCGGCGTTCAGGCCATGATCAACATGGGCGTCGCGGTGCGCCTGCTGCCTGCCAAGGGCATGACGCTGCCCTTCGTCAGCTATGGCGGCTCGTCGCTGATCGCGGGGGGCATCGCTGTCGGCATGCTTTTCGCCTTCACCCGCTCGCGCCCCCAGGGCGAGATCGGAGACATCCTGCGAGGGCGCGCGCGATGAGCCGTCGCCAGCCTCTCATCGTGATGGCCGCCGGCGGCACCGGCGGGCACATGTTCCCAGCGCAATCGCTGGCCGAGCACATGCTGCGCGAGGGCTGGCGCGTCAAGCTGAGCACCGATGCGCGCGGCGCGCGCTACACCGGCGGTTTTCCCCATACGACCCGGATCGAGCAGATCGCCAGCGCCAGCTTCGCGCGGGGCGGTGTTGTGGCCAAGATCGCGGCCCCCTTGCGCATCGCGGGCGGCGTGATCGCGGCCATGTGGCGCATGATCCGCGACCGGCCCGATGTGGTGATCGGCTTCGGCGGCTATCCGACGATCCCGGCTCTCGCGGCGGCGTGGATCCTGCGCATTCCGCGCGCCGTGCACGAGCAGAACGGCGTTCTGGGACGCGTGAACCGCGCCTTCGCTTCCCGCGTCGATGCCGTGGCCTGCGGCACCTGGCCCACCGATCTGCCCGAAGGGATCGAGGGCTATCACGTCGGCAATCCGGTGCGCGGCGCCGTGGCCGAGCGCGCGGGCGCAGGCTATATCCCGCCGGGCGACTACCCCATGTCGATCCTCGTGATCGGCGGCAGCCAGGGCGCGCGCATCCTGTCGGACGTGGTGCCGCCCGCCATCGCCAGCCTGCCGATGGCGATCCTGCGCAACATCCGCGTGTCGCATCAGGCCCGCGCCGAGGATCTCGAGCGCGTCGGCGCCTATTACGCGGAGAACGGCATCGACGCCGACGTTCAGGAATTCTTCCGCGACGTGCCCGCCCGGATGAGCGAGGCGCAGCTCGTCATCAGCCGCGCCGGCGCGTCGAGCATCGCCGATCTGTCGGTCATCGGGCGCCCGTCGATCCTCATCCCCTATGCCGCGGCGGCGGGCGATCATCAGACCGCCAATGCCAAGGGTTTGAAAGAGGCGGGCGCGGCCATTATCGTGCCCGAGAGCCGTCTCGATCACACCGCGCTCGCGCAGCAGATCGAAACGGTGATGACCCATCCCGACGGCGCGGCCCAGATGGCGCAGGCGGCCCTCGGATGCGGCATTCCGGACGCGACCCTCCAGCTTGCGCAGCTGGTCGAACACATCGCTCAGAAAGGCAAAGGCTAAATGAACGCAGCCACGAAACTTCCCGGCGATGTCGGCCCCATTCATTTCGTCGGCATCGGCGGCATCGGCATGTCGGGCATCGCGGAGGTGCTTCTGAATCACGGCTATGTCGTGCAGGGCTCCGATCTCAAGCGCACGCCGTTGACCGACCGGCTCGAGGCCAATGGCGCGCTGATCTTCGAAGGCCAGCGCGCGGAAAATCTCGAGGATGCGGAGGTCGTCGTGATTTCCTCGGCGATCAAGCCGGGCAATCCCGAACTGGACGAGGCGCGCCGCCGGGGTCTTCCCGTTGTGCGCCGCGCCGAGATGCTGGCCGAGCTGATGCGCCTCAAGTCGAACATCGCCGTGGCCGGAACGCATGGCAAGACGACGACGACCACGATGGTCGCCGCGCTGCTCGATCACGGGCAATTCGATCCCACGGTCGTGAATGGCGGCGTGATCCACGCCTATGGCAGCAATGCGCGCGTCGGTGGCGGCGAGTGGATGGTGGTCGAGGCCGACGAGAGCGACGGCACCTTCAACCGGCTGCCCGCGACCATCGCCATCGTGACCAATATCGACCCCGAGCATATGGAGCATTGGGGCACCGTCGCCGCGCTCCACAAGGGGTTCGAGGATTTCGTCAGCAATATCCCCTTCTACGGCCTCGCGGTCTGCTGCACCGACGATGTCGATGTGCAGACGCTGGTGGGCAAGATCACCGACCGGCGCGTCGTGACCTACGGCTTCAATGCGCAGGCCGACGTGCGTGCGGTGAACCTGCGCTATGCCCGCGGGATCGCGCATTTCGACATCGCGCTTCAGGCCGAGGGCAAGATGATCGAGGGCTGCACCCTGCCCATGCCGGGCGATCACAATGTCTCGAACGCGCTGAGCGCCGTGGCCGTCGCGCGTCATCTGGGCATGAAGACCGCCGAGATCCGCGATGCGCTGGCCAGCTTCGGCGGCGTCAATCGCCGCTTCACCCGCGTGGGCGAGGTGGACGGCGTGACCATCATCGACGATTACGGCCACCACCCGACCGAGATTTCGGCGGTGCTGAAGGCCGCGCGCCACGCGACCGAGGGCCGCGTGATCGCCGTGCATCAGCCGCATCGCTTCACGCGCCTGCACCATCATTTCGAGGAATTCTGCGCCTGCTTCAACGAGGCCGACGTCGTGGCCATCGCGCCCGTCTATGCGGCGGGAGAGGACCCGATCGAGGGCGCGACGCGCGAGGATCTGGTGGCGGGCCTCAGAGACCGTGGCCACCGCGATGCGCATGCCATCGAGGGCGAGGAGGATCTGGCCCGTCTCGTGCGCGCCCGTGCGCGGCCGGGCGACATGGTGGTCTGCCTCGGGGCGGGCACCATCAGCGGCTGGGCCAATCGCCTGCCAGACGCGCTCAGAGAGACGGAAATGCAGGAAGGATAGCCCCATGCCCACGTCGCTGATACTGGCCTGCCTCTGGGCTCTTTCCGCCAACATCCTGGCGATGACCCCGAGCCGTGACCGGCATTGGCGCGCGGCTTACGGGCTGATCGCGGTAGGCATTCCCATCGTCGGCTACGTGACGTGGCAGACCGGGCCTTTCATGGGCTTCATCTGCCTCTTGGCGGCGGTCTCGATCCTGCGCTGGCCGGTGGTCTATCTGTGGCGCTGGCTGCGGGGCGACAAGGCGGGCGGCGCCGCGTCCGAAATGACGCCCGAGATGACCCCCGAACTGGCCGAGAAGTGACCGGCGGCACGGCATATGTCGGAACGGCACTCCTTCTCGGACTGCCTCCCGTTCTCGCGTTCGGCGCGATCGCGGCCTTCTGCGTCGGCGCGGGCGTCTTTCACGGGGTCGCGATGCGCCGCAGCAGCCACGCGGTGCTGATCGGCTGGGGCGTTTGCGGCCTCGCCATCATGGCGCTGGCCTGGGCCGCGTTCAGCATCGACGCGGGGCGGGCGGCGGCGATCTTCACCGGGCTCATCCTGCCGATCTGGCTCGCGGGCGGCCTTCTCGGGCTGATCGTCGGGCTGATCCGGCGCGCGGCGCGCAAATGAGCGGTGCGATGCCCAAAACGCGCGGGCGCCTCACGCCGCAGCGCAGCCTTGCGGATCTGACCTGGCTACGCGTGGGCGGGCCTGCCGATTGGCTCTTTCAGCCCGCCGACGAGGCGGATCTGGCCGCGTTCCTCGCGGATCTCGATCCGTCCATTCCGGTTTTTCCCATGGGCGTGGGCAGCAATCTCATCGTGCGGGACGGGGGGCTGCGCGCGGTGGTGATCCGGCTGGGCCGAGGCTTCAACGCCATTGAAATCGATGGGCGCGAAGTGACGGCGGGCGCCGCCGCGCTCGATGCGCATGTGGCGCGCCGGGCCGCCGAGGCGGGGATCGACCTCACGTTCCTGCGCACCATTCCAGGCGCCATCGGCGGCGCGCTGCGCATGAATGCGGGCTGCTATGGCACCTACACGGCGGATGCCTTCGTCTCGGCCCGCGCCGTCACACGCCGGGGCGAGATCGTCACGCTGAGCGCGGAGGATCTGAACTTTCGCTACCGCCAGACCGATCTGCCGGAAGGCTGGGTCCTGATTTCCGGCACCTTCACCGGCCCTGAGTGCGATCCCGAGGCGCTCGCCGCCAAGATGGACGCGCAGATCGAGAAGCGCGACGAGACGCAGCCCACCAAGGAGCGCACCGCCGGAAGCACCTTCCGCAATCCGGCCGGATACAGCAGCACGGGGCAGGCGGACGATGTGCACGATCTCAAGGCCTGGAAGGTGATCGACGAGGCCGGCATGCGCGGCGCGCGGCGCGGCGGCGCGCAGATGAGCCCGATGCATTCGAACTTTCTCGTGAATACCGGGGGCGCGACAGCGGCCGATCTCGAGGGGCTGGGCGAAGATGTCAGAAAAAAGGTTTTTCAAACCAGCGCAATAGAGTTAGAGTGGGAAATCATGAGGGTCGGCGAGCCGGCCCCCGCGGGTCAGGCCCCCGCGACGGATACGAAAAAAAGACCAGTAAAACAGAATCTTAAAGGTTCGTAATAACAAGCAGGGTCGCAAAAGGCCCGGGACATTGAGGCAGATCGGTGGTTCGTTCGAGCAGAACAAACCCCAAGGTTGCGGTACTGATGGGCGGCATGTCGGCGGAGCGCGACGTGTCCCTCTCGAGCGGGCGCGAATGCGCCGCCGCGCTGCGGGACGAGGGCTATGACGTCGTCGAGGTGGACGCTGGCGCGGACCTCGCGCAAAAGCTGTCCGACATCTCCCCAGACATCGCCTTCAACGCCCTGCATGGCCGCTTGGGCGAAGATGGCTGCGTGCAGGGCCTCCTGGAATGGCTGCGCATCCCCTACACGCACTCGGGCGTTTTGTCCTCGGCGCTCGCCATGGACAAGGAGGCGACCAAGGCCGCCTACCGCGCCGCAGGGCTGCCCGTGGTGCCCAGCATCATCGCGCGCCGCGACGATGTGCGCGCGGCCCATCCGATGGCGCCGCCCTATGTCGTGAAGCCTTACAACGAAGGCTCTTCGGTCGGCGTCTATATCGTGCACGAGGCCGCCAACGGGCCCGCGCAGCTTTCGGACGACATGCCCGAGCGGGTGATGGTCGAGGCGTATGCGCCGGGCCGCGAGCTCACGACCACGGTTGTCGGCGACCGCGCGCTGACGGTGACGGATATACTCACCGATGGTTGGTATGACTATTCGGCGAAATACGAAATCGGCGGCTCGCGCCATGTCGTGCCGGCCGAGATCCCGCAAGACATCTTCGATCTGTGCATGGACTACGCGCTCCGCGCGCATGAGGTGCTCGGCTGCCGGGGCGTGAGCCGCACCGATTTCCGTTGGGACGAGAGCAAGGGGACGGAGGGCCTCATCCTGCTCGAGACGAACACGCAGCCGGGCATGACGCCCACCTCGCTCAGCCCCGAGCAGGCGCAGGCGGCGGGCATGAGCTTCGGCGCTCTCTGCCGCTGGATGGTGGAGGATGCATCATGCGACAGGTAGGCATGAAATCCGATCCAGCGCCGTCGCGCTGGTCCTACCGCATGCAGCGCGTGTTGCTGACGCCGCTCTACCGGCGTCTTCTGCGCTTCGGCATTCCCTTCTGCGTCAGCTTCGGCATCGGGACGTGGTACCTGTCCGATCCGGCGGTTCAGCAGCGCCTCCAGGTGGCCGTCACCGAGATCCGCCACCAGATCCAGACGCGCCCGGAATTCATGGTCAAGCTCCTGGCCGTCGAGGGCGCGAGCGACCGCGTGGCCGAGGAGGTGCGCGACAGCTTCACCTATACGCTGCCCGCCAGCTCCTTCGACATGGATCTCGACGCGGTGCGCGCCGCGGTCGAGGACATTCCCGCCGTGGCCGCCGCCGCCGTGCGCGTGCGGCAGGGCGGCGTTCTCGAGATACGCATCAGCGAGCGCCAGCCCGCCGCGATGATCCGCGTGCCGGGCGGGCTGATCGTGGTGGATGAGGCGGGCGTCGCGATCGACGCCGCCGCCCATCGCGGCGAGCGTCCGCATCTTCCGGTGCTGACCGGCGCGGGCGCCGAGAACGCGGTGAGCGAGGCGCTGGCCGTGCGCGCCGCCGCAGCGCCGCTCGCGGGGCGGCTGCGGGGCCTCGTGCGGATGGGCGAGCGGCGCTGGGACGTCGTGCTGGACCGCGATCAGCGCATCATGCTGCCCGAAGACGAGCCGGTGCGCGCGCTCGAGCGCGTGATCGTGCTGAACGAGGCGCAGGACATGCTGGAGCGCGATATCGCGGTGGTGGACATGCGGCTGTCGGATCGCCCGACGCTGCGGATGAAGGAAAGCGCGAACGCCGAATGGTGGCGCGTGAGGAACGAACAGGTGGGGACGAGCGCAGAATGATCGAACTTTATGAATCCCAGCGCGCGATGCGCAACATGCGCCGCGCGGCGATGCAGCGGGGCGTGGTGGCGGTTCTGGACGTGGGCACGTCCAAGATCGCATGCCTCGTGCTGCGCTTCGACGGCACCAGCCCGCGCCGCGACGACGGTATCGGCGCGATGGCGGGGCAGGCGGGGTTCCGGGTGATCGGCGCGGCCACCACCCGCTCGCGCGGGGTCCGCTTCGGCGAGATCGACGCGATGGCCGAGACCGAGCGCGCGATCCGCACCTCGGTTCAGGCCGCGCAGAAGATGGCCAACATGCGCGTCGATCACGTCATCGCCTGTTTCTCGGGCGCGGCGCCGCGCAGCTATGGTCTGGCCGGCCAGGTCGAGCTCGAGGGGCACATGGTCTCCGAGCAGGATGTGAGCCGCGTTCTGTCCTCCTGCGAGGTTCCCGATTTCGGCGAGGGCCGCGAGGTGCTGCATGCCCAGCCCGTCAATTTCGCGCTCGATCACCGCTCGGGTCTGATCGACCCGCGCGGCCAGATCGGCAACACGCTCAGCACCGATCTGCACATGCTGACCGTCGATGGCGCGGCGATCCAGAACCTCGCCCATTGCGTCAAGCGCTGCGATCTGGAACTGGCGGGCGTCGCCAGCTCGGCCTATGTGTCGGGCATCTCGAGCCTCGTCGAGGACGAGCAGGAGCTGGGCGCGGCCTGCATCGATCTGGGCGGCGGCACGGCCGGCATCTCGATCTTCATCAAGAAGCACATGATCTACTGCGACAGCGTGCGCATGGGCGGCGAGCATGTGACCTCCGACATTTCCATGGGCCTTTCGGTGCCCACGGCCACGGCCGAGCGGATCAAGACTTTCTACGGCGGCGTCGTCGCCACGGGCATGGACGACCGCGAGATGATTGAGATCCACGGCGATACCGGCGATTGGGATCACGACCGCCGCAGCGTCAGCCGCGCCGAGCTCATCGGCATCATGCGCCCGCGCGTCGAGGAAATTCTCGAGGAGGTGCGCGCGCGGCTCGATGCGGCGGGCTTCGATTGCCTGCCCAGCCAGCAGATCGTGTTGACGGGCGGCGGCAGCCAGATCCCCGGTCTCGACGGGCTCGCCTCGCGCATTCTCGGCCAGCAGGTGCGCCTCGGGCGGCCCCTGCGCGTGCATGGCCTGCCTCAGGCCGCGACGGGCGCGGGCTTCGCGAGCGCCGTGGGCATGTGCCTCTTCGCGGCCAATCCGCAGGACGAGTGGTGGGACTTCGAATTGCCGGTCGATCGCTACCCGCAGCGGTCGCTCAAGCGGGCGGTGAAATGGTTCAAGGACAATTGGTGACCGCAATATCGGGTGTCATCGGCGAAATCCCGCGAAAAGGGATGAAAAAGTGACTATATTTGGTGGCAAAAAGGCGTTTTTTAGGTGACGATCCGGGCGCGGCTCGGTAATAATGGCGATTAAGGCAGAAAAATGGCCCGCGAATGTGGGCGCAAGCGCAAGCTAAAAACACAGGCGGACAGAGCAATGACATTGAATCTCACCATGCCCGGACGCGAAGAGCTCAAGCCCCGCATCACCGTTTTCGGTGTCGGCGGAGCAGGCGGCAACGCGGTCAACAACATGATCGAAAAGCAGCTGGATGGGGTCGATTTCGTCGTTGCGAACACGGACGCCCAAGCGCTCCAGCAATCGAACGCCGAAAGCCGCGTTCAGTTGGGCGTCAAGGTCACCGAGGGTCTGGGTGCGGGTGCCCGCGCCTCGGTCGGGGCCGCCGCCGCCGAAGAGAGCATCGAGCAGATCGTCGATCACCTGGCGGGCGCGCATATGTGCTTCATCACCGCCGGCATGGGCGGCGGCACCGGCACGGGCGCCGCGCCGATCATCGCGCAGGCCGCGCGCGAGCTGGGCGTTCTGACCGTCGGCGTCGTGACCAAGCCCTTCCAGTTCGAAGGCGCCAAGCGCATGAAACAGGCCGAGGAGGGCGTCGAGGCGCTCCAGAAGGTCGTCGATACGCTCATCATAATTCCGAACCAGAACCTCTTCCGCCTCGCCAACGAGAAGACGACCTTCACCGAGGCCTTCTCGATGGCCGACGATGTCCTGTATCAGGGCGTGAAGGGCGTGACCGATCTGATGGTCCGTCCGGGCCTCATCAACCTTGACTTCGCGGATGTGCGCGCCGTCATGGACGAGATGGGCAAGGCCATGATGGGCACCGGCGAGGCCGAGGGCGAGGATCGCGCGATCCAGGCCGCCGAGAAGGCGATCGCCAACCCGCTTCTGGACGAGATCAGCCTCAAGGGCGCCAAGGGCGTTCTCATCAACATCACCGGCGGGCACGATCTGACCCTCTTCGAGCTGGACGAGGCCGCTAACCGGATCCGCGAAGAAGTGGACGCCGAGGCGAATATCATCGTCGGCTCGACCATGGACCCCTCGATGGAAGGCATGATGCGCGTCAGCGTCGTCGCGACGGGCATCGACGCATCGCCCGCGGTGAACGACATCCCGGTGCCGCGCCGCTCGCTGGCCGAGCCGCTGCGCCAGATCTCGAGCATCGAGGAAGAGCGCGAAGAGGTGGCGGCCAAGCCCGCGGCCCCCGCACCGGCGCCCAAGGCCGAGCCCGTTCAGGCCCGCGCCGAGGAAGCCTCCGAGCCGTCGCTCTTCAGCCAGGTCGAGGCCGAGCGCGCCGCCGCCGAGGACCAGATGGAAGACATCTTCGAGCCGCGCGAGGAAGGTGCGCCCGCGCCGCGCCCTGCCGCGCGCGCCGATGACGACCTGCCGCCCCCCGCCTATCGCCCCCGCGCGATGGACGAGGAGGAAGAGGATCTCGACGCCTATGTCGCGCCGCGCGCTCCGGCGCCCGGCACGCCGTCGCCCGAGGCGCTGGCCCGCCTTCACAGTGCGGTCGGCAACGCCGCCTCGCGCCGTCCGGGCGGCGCGCCCGCGCCCCAGTCGCGCGCAGCGCAGCCCCAGCCGCGCGAGCAGCAGCCCCAGGCCGAGCGCCCCGCCGAGCGTCCGCGCTTCGGGATCAATTCGCTCCTCAATCGCATGACCGGCCACGGCCAGGAGGCCGAGGCGCCCCGCCAGCCGCGCCAGCAGCCCAGCGTCCAGGGCCAGCCTTCGGCACAGCACGCGCCGCAGACCTCCGCGCGCCACGAGCCTGAGGAAGAGCGCGACGAGCAGATCGAGATTCCGGCCTTCCTGCGCCGCCAGGCGAACTGAGCGGCCGTCACGAAACTGACGCAATGAGATGAAAAGACCGCCCCGAGGGCGGTCTTTTTTTGTGAAAATGCGCCTGAAATCCTGTCTTCAACCCATTGACGAAAATGGTGGAATCCCGGCTCGGCGGATAGCTGCCCAATGCGGGCAACGGCATGTTTCAATCCGTTGCAAAGATTGAGTTGAGGCGGAGGAACGTGGCGCTTAAACCCTCCGTTAACTTCCGCGGATGGCCCCAAACTGTCCATCTGCATCTTCGCCGGAGCGATCCGGCTTCCCGATCCAAGGACTTCGCGTTGCAACATACCGTCTCCAGCCCCATCACCTTCGACGGCGTCGGACTGCATTCCGGCCGTCCCGCGCGGCTGGTCATCCATCCGGCGGAGGAAGGCAGCGGGATCACCTTCCGCCGGCTCGATACGGATGGCGGCAGCGCCGGTACCGCGGCCGATATCCCCGCGCGCTGGAACCTCGTGCACCAGTCGCCGCTCTGCACCCGGCTGCGCGGCGAAGGCGGGCTCGAGCTGTCGACGGTCGAGCATGTCATGGCGGCCCTCATGGGCTGCGGCGTGCATAACGCGCTGGTGACGGTGGACGGGCCCGAAGTGCCCATTCTCGACGGCAGCTCCATCGGTTTCGTGCGCGGCATTCTCGCCGCCGGTCTTCGCCGCCAGTCCGCGCCGGTGCGCGCGCTCCGCGTGCTGCGCGACGTGCGCGTCCAGCGCGGCGATGCTTGGGCGAGCCTCAGCCCGAGCGATACGCTCACCATCGAGTTCGACATCGCCTTCGACGACGCCGCGATCGGCACCCAGAAAAAGGTGCTGAACATGGCCAATGGCAGCTTCGTGCGCGAGCTGAGCAACAGCCGCACCTTCTGCCGCAAGGCCGATGTGGACCTGATGCGCGCCAATGGTCTCGCGCTCGGCGGCTCGCTCGAGAACGCGGTGGTGGTGGATGGCGCGCAGGTGCTCAGCCCCGGCGGTCTGCGTCACCGCGACGAGGCGGTGCGCCACAAGATGCTCGACGCGCTCGGCGATCTTGCGCTCGCCGGTGCGCCGCTTCTGGCCCATTACCGGGGCCACAAGGCGGGCCACGCGCTCACCAACGATCTGCTGCACGCGCTTTTCGATCAGCCCGGCGCGCTCGAATGGGTCACGTGCGACGCGTCCCTCGCCGCCAAGCTTCCCGGCGCAGGTGTGCATTGGGCCGAGATTCCGCAGGTCGCCTGACCCTCCCCTCATGCATGGATTTGCGCCGCCGCAGCGCCCCCGCGCGCCGGATTCCGTGCTGGCACCGGCGTGGTGATTGGGCTACAAACCGATCAGAGGCGAAGAAGGGCTTATCTAGCATGACGTTTGGCAGACAGGGCGCAACACGGCGCGCAAGACTGGCGGCAAAACAGGCGCGGGTTCTGACCATCAAGACGGCAGGCGCCCTTCTTCTGACAGCGGCCGTCGCGGCCTGTACCGGCGTCAACGGCCAGGTCGAGCGCGGCGATGTGGATTACGAGAATTTCACCGCGCAGCAGATCTTCGAGCGGGGTGAGTACGACCTTGCGTCGAACCGGCCCGCCCTCGCGGCGCAGAGCTTCGCCGAGATCGAGCGGCTCTATCCCTATTCGGACCTCACCAAGCGCGCGGTCATCATGCAGGCCTACGCCTATCACCGCGACGCCGATTACGAGGCCAGCCGCAGCGCCGCGCAGCGCTATATCGACTTCTACCCGACCGACGAGGATGCGGCCTACGCGCAATACCTGCTCGCGCTCAGCTATTATGACCAGATCGACGAGGTGGGCCGCGACCAGGGGCTGACCTTCCAGGCGCTGCAATCGCTGCGCCGCGTGATCGAGGTCTATCCCGAGAGCGAATACGCCCGCACCTCGATGCTGAAATTCGATCTTGCCTTCGACCATCTGGCCGCCAAGGAAATGGAAGTGGGGCGCTACTATCTGCGCCGCGATCACTTCACCTCTGCGATCAACCGCTTCCGCGTCGTGGTCGAGGATTTCCAGACCACCTCGCATACCGCCGAGGCGCTTCACCGCCTCGTCGAGGCGTATCTGTCGCTCGGCCTCACGGACGAGGCGCAGACGGCGGGCGCGATCCTCGGCTACAATTTCCGCTCGACCAGCTGGTACGAGGACAGCTACGAGCTGCTCACCCGCCGGGGTCTCGCGCTCGAGGCGCGGGGCGACAATTGGCTCGCGCAGGTCTATCGCCAGATGATCAAGGGCGAGTGGCTGTAACACGGGGCGGGGGGCGTATGCCCTCCCGGCGGGTTTGAGGCGATGCTGCGCAGTCTGGACATTCGCGACATGCTGATCATCGACCGGCTGGAACTCGCCTTCCAGCCTGGCCTCAATGCGCTCACCGGCGAGACAGGAGCGGGCAAGTCGATCCTGCTCGACAGCCTCGGCTTCGTCCTCGGCTGGCGCGGGCGCGCCGAGCTGGTGCGCAGCGGCGCCGAGCAGGGCGAGGTGACGGCGGTGTTCGATCTGCCCGAGGGCCATGCCGCGCATGCCGTGCTCGAGGAGGCGGGGCTGCCCGCGACGGACGAGTTGATCCTGCGCCGCGTCAACAGCGCCGATGGGCGCAAGACCGCGTGGGTCAACGACCGCCGCTGCTCGGGCGAGGTGCTGCGCAGCCTCAGCGACACGCTGGTCGAGCTTCACGGTCAGCATGACGATCGCGGCCTTCTCAACCCGCGCGGACACCGGATGCTTCTGGACGAGTACGGCCGGCTCGCCGATCTGCGCGCCGAGCTGCGCAGCGCCTGGAGCGGGCGGCAGGCGGCGCAGAAGGCGCTGGAGCGCGCCGAGGCGGCGCTCGAGGCCGTGCGCAGCGAGGAGGAGTATCTGCGCCACGCCGTCGCCGAGATGCGCGCCCTAGCGCCCGAGCCGGGCGAGGATGCGGCGCTCGATGCGCGGCGGCGCATGATGCAGGCGTCCGAGCGCGTGCGCGCCGACATCGCAAAGGCCGCGCAGGCCCTGGGCGGCGACGGCGCCGAGGGGGCGGCGGGTGACGCGCTGCGCTGGCTCGAGGATGCGGGCGCGCAGCTCGACGGCCAGCTCGAGCCGGTGATCGCCGCGCTGAACCGCGCCATGATCGAACTCGATGAGGCCGCGCGCGGCGCCGAGGAATGTCTCGAGGTGCTGGCCTTCAACCCATCGGAACTCGAGGAGGTCGAAGAGCGGCTCTTCGCGATCCGCGCGCTCGCCCGCAAGCATGACGTGATGCCCGACGAGCTCGGCAGCTTCGCCGAAGGGCTCGAGACGCGCCTCGCCGCGCTCGATGCCGGGGATGCCGAACTCAAGGGCCTGCGCGCCGCCCTGAAACATGCGGGCAAGCTCTATGACGACGCGGCCAGCGCGCTCAGCGCCGCGCGGGCCGAGGCGGCGGGGCGGCTCGACGCCGCCGTCATGGCCGAGCTTGCGCCGCTCAAGATGGAGCGCGCGGTCTTCGAGACCGAGATGAGCGAGATCCCTCCCGGCCCCGACGGCATCGACGAGGTGGCCTTTCGCGTCGCGACGAACCCCGGCGCGCCTTCTGGCCCCCTCGCCAAGATCGCCTCGGGCGGCGAGCTCAGCCGCTTTCTTCTGGCGCTGAAAGTGTGCCTCACCGGTGCGCAGCCGGGCCTCACGATGATCTTCGACGAGATCGACCGGGGCGTGGGCGGCGCGACCGCCGATGCGGTGGGCCGCCGCCTCGCCAGCCTCGCGTCGGGCGGCCAGGTGCTGGTGGTCACGCACAGCCCGCAAGTGGCGGCGCTCGCGGCGCATCATTGGCGCGTGGAAAAGCGCGTCGAGGACGGCATGACCCTCTCGACCGTGACGCCGCTCGGCCCCGATCAGCGCGTGGACGAGATCGCGCGGATGCTCTCGGGCGATACGATCACGCCGGCCGCGCGCGCCGCAGCCGAGGCGTTGATGGCGGGCTGAGCCGCGCGAGACGTGGCGCGCGCCGAGAGGGCGGGAGCCTCCGGCGGGGATATTTCCGGCAAGAAGAAAGGGCGCGCGCGCCCGGCTTCATCTTGGCGAAAATACTCCGATCCCGCCGATCGCCCCAAGCGCCGCGCCTCAGACGAGGCGCGAGGTCTCGACGGCGGCGCGCACGAAATCGCTGAACAGGGGATGCGGCGCGAAGGGCTTGGATTTCAGCTCGGGGTGGAACTGAACGCCGATGAACCACGGATGGTCCGCCCATTCGACGATCTCGGGCAGGCGGCCATCGGGGGACATGCCCGAAAAGCGCAGGCCGCATTCCTCGAGCTGATCGCGATACTTGATATCGACCTCGTAGCGGTGGCGGTGGCGTTCCTCGATGGCGGTGGCGCCGTAGATCTCGGCGACGCGGCTGCCTTCCTTCAGGCTCGCGTCATAGGCGCCGAGGCGCATCGTGCCGCCCTTGTCGTCGGTGACCTTCCGCTTGACCTTCTCGTTGCCCTGCACCCATTCCTTGAGGTGATAGATCACCGGCTCGAAGCGGCGCGCGCCGGCCTCGTGATCGAATTCCTCCGAGCCCGCGGTCTTGATCCCCGCGACATTGCGCGCGGCCTCGATCACCGCGAGCTGCATGCCGAGGCAGATACCCATATAGGGGATCTTGCGCTCGCGCGCGAATTGCGCGGCCTTGATCTTGCCTTCCGTGCCGCGCTCGCCGAAGCCGCCGGGCACGAGGATGGCGTGGAAGCCCTCGAGATGAAGGGCCGGCTCCTCGGTGTCGAAGACCTCGGCGTCGACCCACTCGACCTTCACCTTGACGCGGTTGGCCATGCCGCCATGGGTGAGCGCCTCCTTGATGGATTTATAGGCATCCTCGAGCTGGGTGTATTTGCCGACGATGGCGATGCTGACCGCGCCGTCGGTGTTGTGGATGCGGTCCGAGACGTCCTGCCAGATACCCAGATCGGGACGCGGCGCGGGCGCGATCTGGAACGCGTCGAGCACGGCCTGATCCAGCCCCTCGCGGTGATAGGCGAGCGGGGCCTCGTAGATCGAGCTCAGATCGTAGGCGGCGACTACCGCTTCCTTGCGCACGTTGCAGAAAAGGGCGATCTTCTCGCGCTCCTTTTCGGGGATCGGATGCTCGGACCGGCAGACGAGGATGTCGGGCGCGATGCCGATCGACTGCAATTCCTTGACGCTGTGCTGCGTCGGCTTGGTCTTGAGCTCGCCGGACGCCGCCAGATAGGGCAGGAGGGTCAGGTGCATGAAGATGCATTGCCCGCGCGGCTGGTCGTGGCTGAACTGGCGGATCGCCTCGAAAAAGGGCAGGCCCTCGATATCGCCCACCGTGCCGCCGATCTCGCAGAGCATGAAGTCGACCTCGTCCTCGCCGATATGGAGGAAGTCCTTGATCTCGTTCGTGACATGCGGAACCACCTGGATCGTCTTGCCGAGATAGTCGCCGCGCCGCTCCTTCTCGAGCACGTTGGAATAGATGCGCCCGGAGCTGACCGAATCCGTCATGCGGGCGGGCACGCCGGTGAAGCGCTCGTAATGTCCCAGATCGAGATCGGTCTCGGCGCCGTCATCGGTGACGAAGACCTCGCCATGCTCGAAGGGGCTCATCGTTCCGGGATCGACGTTGAGATAGGGGTCGAGCTTGCGCAGCCGCACCGAGAAGCCGCGCGCCTGCAGGAGCGCGCCGAGCGCGGCCGAGGCGAGCCCCTTGCCGAGCGAGGAGACGACGCCGCCGGTGATGAAGATGTAACGAGCCATTGGGCGGCGGTCCCCCGTGTTTTGGGCCTCGAATCGCGGGCCGGAAATCGTGCGAGTCAGGTCTCAAGAAACCGCTGCACCACGGGACTTGAGCCATAGAGGATTCGGACGCGGCGCGCAACCGCGCCGCAGCATCTTGCGGGCGCCTTGGCGCCCGGATCATCATGTCGGGTCAGTCGGCGCTGGGAAGGACCGGCGCGGTGTCGTCCGCGGCGGGCGCGAGCGGCGCTGTCAGATCGTCCGATAGCGGCGCCTCCTCGCGCGCGGGCGCGTCGGTCAGACGGTCGAGAACCGAGGAGCCGGCCGAGTTGCTGGCGGCGATCACCGTGAGGACCATCGAGGTGCAGATGAAGGCGCCCGCGAGGATCCAGGTCAGCTTGCCCATCGCGGTCCCCGAGGAGCGGCCCGCCACGCGGCCGCCCGCCGCGCCGCCACCGCCCATGCCGAGCCCGCCCCCTTCGGAGCGTTGCAGCAGCACGACGCCGATCAGCGACAGCGCGAGCAGGAGGTGGATGATGAGAACGACGTTTTCCATGGAGGCGGCCTGACGGATGGGGAAATCTGAAAATCTGCCTCGCTATCTATGGAATTTCCGCACCTGCCGCAACCCGCCATCGGCGCGGCTCGTATACGGCGCCCCATGACGGCACGGGGGGCGCACCCGGCGGCTCATTCGCTCACGTCATCCATGTCCGACTGCCCGGACAGGCGCCGGCGCAGGTGGCTCCAGCTCAGCCCGATCCCGAGCATCAGCGAGAGCGCGAGAATGGCGAGCCAGATCAGGTGCGAGCTGCCGCGCAGCGTGAGCAGGCCATAATCATGAAGCACCCAGAGACAAGCCGCCGTGATCGCCAGCACCATCGCCATGCCGAACGCCCCGATGGAGCGCAGCGTCGCGCGCAGATAGACGATATAGACGACCGAGAGGATCAGCCCCGCGAGAACCACGAGCGGCAATTGCTCGGTGTGGTTGGCCAGCGCCCAGCGGACGTAGTTCCAGGGCGTCGGGTTGAAGGTGAGTGCGAGCAGTGCGAAGGCGATCAGCCAGCGCAGCGCGAATCCCAAGGGCCTTTCTCCTTGCATATGCAGCGCGGGCGATAGGGGCATGATGCGCCCGCCCTGTCCAGTGCGGGGCCCGCGCAAGTCCGGCGACCGGCCCGCGGCGGCGCCCCCGATTTAGAGGTTTCGCCCGCCCCGGCGCGCCGTTATACCGGCGCGGGTTTCACCGAAGCAGGCAGAGAGGTCCGGCATGGCAAACGTGGTCGTCGTGGGCGCCCAGTGGGGCGACGAAGGCAAAGGCAAGATCGTCGATTGGCTCAGCGAGCGCGCCGATGTCATCGCGCGCTTTCAGGGCGGGCACAATGCCGGGCACACGCTGGTCGTGGATGGCAAGGTCTACAAACTGAACGCGCTGCCCTCGGGCGTGGTGCGGGGCGGCAAGCTCAGCGTGATCGGCAACGGCGTCGTGCTCGATCCGTGGCACCTCGTGGCCGAGATCGAGAAGATCCGCGAGCAGGGCGTCGAGATCAGTCCCGCCACGCTGATGATCGCCGAGAACACGCCGCTGATCCTGCCGATCCATGGCGAGCTCGACCGCGCCCGCGAGGAAGCGGCCAGCAAGGGGACGAAGATCGGTACCACCGGGCGCGGCATCGGGCCGGCCTATGAGGACAAGGTGGGGCGCCGGTCGGTCCGGGTGGCGGATCTGGCGGACGCGGCGACGCTCGAGGCGCGGGTGGACCGCGCGCTCCAGCATCACGATCCGCTGCGCAAGGGTCTCGGGATCGAGCCGGTGGACCGCGACGCGCTGATCGCGCAACTGCAGGAAATCGCGCCGGCGATCCTCGAATATGCCGCGCCGGTCTGGAAGGTGCTGAACGATCAGCGCAAGGCCGGCAAGCGCATCCTTTTCGAAGGGGCGCAGGGCGCGCTTCTCGACATCGATTTCGGCACCTATCCCTTCGTCACCTCGTCCAACGTGATCGCGGGTCAGGCGGCGACGGGCGTCGGCGTGGGGCCGGGGGCCATCAATTACGTGCTCGGCATCGTCAAGGCCTACACGACCCGCGTGGGCGAGGGGCCGTTCCCGACCGAGCTCGATGACGAGAACGGCCAGCGCCTCGGCGAGCGGGGCCATGAATTCGGCACCGTCACGGGGCGCAAGCGGCGCTGCGGCTGGTTCGACGCCGCGCTCGTGCGCCAGACCTGCGCCACGTCGGGCGTCAAGGGCATCGCGCTCACGAAGCTCGACGTGCTCGACGGGTTCGAGACGCTGCGCATCTGCACGGGCTACGAGCTTGACGGCAAGACGCTGGACTACCTGCCGACCGCCGCCGATCAGCAGAGCCGCTGCAAGCCGATCTACGAGGAGATGCCCGGATGGTCCGAGTCGACCGAGGGCGCGCGCAGCTGGGCCGATCTGCCCGCGGGCGCGATCAAATACGTGCGCCGCGTCGAGGAATTGATCGACTGCCCCGTCGCCCTACTCTCTACCTCGCCCGAACGGGAGGACACGATCCTCGTGACCGACCCCTTCGCGGATTGATCTGAGGAGGCGGCATGGCCGAGACACGTTTGAGCTACAAGGCGCGGCGACGCTGGTCGCTGGTGATCCTGCTGATCGGGCTGCCGGCCTATATCGTCGCCGCCGTCAGCCTCGTCGCATGGCTGCCGGAGCTGCCCGGATGGGTCGAGTTCTTCGTCTACGTGATCCTCGGCTTCGCCTGGATGGTGCCTCTCAAATTCGTCTTCCTCGGGATCGGACAGGCGGATCCCGATGCGCCCCATCCCGAGGACGATCCGCGCTGAGGCGCAGACGAGTATTTATGCCAAGATGAAGCGGGGGGCGCGGCGCGTGGTGACACCGGAATATTGCAAGATGATGGCGCGCTACAATCGCTGGCAAAATGGCGTGGCGATCCGCGCGGCCGGTGATCTGGGCGATGCGGAACGCCGCCGGGAGCGTGGCGCCTTCTTCGGCTCGCTTCAAGGCACGTTCAGCCATCTGCTCTGGGGTGATCTGATGTGGATGAGCCGGTTCGACGGCGGCACGGCGCCCGAGTGCGGAATCGCGGAGAGCGCGCACTACTCTACCGATTGGGACCAGTTCGTCACCGCACGGGACGAAACGGATCAGCGCATCCTGGGCTGGGCAAACGGTCTCGGCCAGCAAGCTCTGGCGGGCGATCTCGTTTGGTACTCGGGCGCCCTGGAGCGGCAGGTGACGCGCCCGATCGGGCTCTGCATCGCGCATTTCTTCAATCACCAGACCCATCACCGTGGCCAGATCCACGCCATGCTGACCGCCGCGGGCGCGCGCACCGCGCCATCGGACCTCTTCGCCATGCCGGATGACATCGCCTGAGGCGCGAGATCGCGTGCGGGATGGGAATTCATAGGCGGGACGGGATTTCATGGGACCGGCTGGGGAAACGGCGTGAGGCGTGTGCCTCTGGTCGGTGCTGATTCACGCGAATCCTGAGGAATCAACCTGTCTCGATCGTGTCGGCGCAGTGTCCGACAGGGCCGGATTGGGAGAAAACCGGGCGGATTTGCGGCGGGCGGTAAAAAAATCGGGATTTCGTGGGAAAAATATGGGTCACAAGGTGTGACGCTAAATATGGTGTATTTGCCTATCTTGCCATCTAGGTAAAGCGTCGCCTCACGTTTCCGTGTCACATGATCTTGTTTTGTACCCTTGTGGATAACTATATCCTGTGGCTGGAGGCGCGATTTTTTTATTGCTTCCCATGAATTCCCATGCCATCCCTATAAGGGTGATGAGGACGGGACGACGACAAGGGACATCGAACGATCCCGCATAAAACAACCAAAGTCAGGTTTCATACAGGCATCCGCCTTCATCCGAAACGAAGAGATCCGGCGCGCAGCGAGCAGACATCCCCCCAGGTGGCGCGCGTAGCTGGACACCCCGCAGATGCGGGACGAGGGCGGCGGATCGAGCAGTGGCAGCAGCTCGATCCGTCGTTTTCGTTTGAGCGGCAGAGACGACGAACGAGGCAGGGCGAGAGGCGCCAGCGTGGCACGCAGGTTCAGAGGCGAAAGCCATCACAAGGTGGATGCGAAGGGCAGGGTCTCGATCCCGGCCCTTTTCCGCCGTGTGATCGAAGCCTCGGACCCCAACTGGAAAGAGGGTCTCGCGCCCGAACTGGTCATCGTCTACGGCGATCATCGCCGCAATTATCTCGAATGCTACACCATCGAGGCCATCGAAGAGGTCGATGCCAAGATCGACGCGCTCCCGCGCGGCTCGAAGGATCGCAAGATCCTGCAGCGCCTCTTTCACGGCCAGTCCTTCCCGACGACGATCGACGACACCGGGCGGCTCGTGCTGCCCGCCAAGCTGCGCGCCAAGATCGGGCTGGAGAACGAGGCGTTCTTCATCGCCGCGGGCGATACGTTCCAGATCTGGAACCCCGAGACCTATGAGACCGAAGAGGCCGCCGAGACCGAGGAATGGCTGGACGAGCAGCCCGAGGACTTCGATCCGTTGATCCTCCTGGATGGCGCCAGGGGAGAATAGGCGATGTCCGGTGCTGCCCATCCCGACGATGCCCCTCATATTCCCGTCCTGATCGAGCCGCTCATCGCGGCCGCATCTCCCATTGAAGGCGTCTGGCTCGACGGGACGCTGGGCGCGGGCGGCTATACGCGCGCGCTGCTCGAGGCCGGGGCGGCCAAGGTCATCGGCGTGGACCGCGATCCGGCGGCGCTTCGGATGGCCGAGGACTGGGCCGCGCCCTATGGCGAGCGGGTCGAGCTTGTCGAGGGGGTCTTCTCGAAACTGGACGATTACGCAGAGGATCTGGACGGGGTCGTGCTGGATCTCGGGGTCAGCTCGATGCAGCTCGATCAGGCGGAGCGCGGGTTTTCCTTCATGCGCGACGGCCCGCTCGACATGCGGATGAGCCAGCATGGCCCCTCGGCGGCGGATCTGGTCAACAGCGCGGAGGAGGGCGCGCTGGCCGATATCCTTTATCTCTATGGCGAGGAGCGGGCGAGCCGCCGCATCGCCCGGGCCATCATCCGCGCCCGCGAGGCGGCGCCGATCACCACCACGGGGCAGCTCGCGTCCATCGTCGAAGGCTGCCTGCCGCGCCCGAAACCCGGCCAGGCGCATCCCGCGACGCGCAGCTTTCAGGCCATCCGCATCGCGGTGAACGACGAATACGGCGAGCTGATCGGCGGTCTGGAGGCGGCGGAGCGCGCGCTGCGCCCTGGCGGCGCGCTGGCTGTGGTGACCTTTCATTCGATCGAGGACCGCATGGTCAAACGTTTTCTGCAGGACCGCTCTGACGGGGGCGGGGGCGGCAGCCGCCACGCGCCCGCCGAGGCCGAGCGCCCGCGCCAGTTCACGCAGGCGAGCCGCAAGGCGATCACCGCAGGCAAGGCCGAGCTGGCCGCGAATCCGCGCAGCCGGAGCGCCAAGCTGCGGGTCGCGATCCGCACCGATGCCGCGCCGGGCGTGACGGACCGCAAGGCACTGGGAATGCCGTTGCTCAAGGGGGGCAAGTGATGCGAAGCTTTTTCTATGTCGTGAGCGCCTTGGCCGTGATCGGCCTCGCCTATTGGGCCTATCACGAGAATTACCGCACGCAGGCCGCGATCAGCCATGCCGAGCGTCTGGAGGGGCAGATCGCCACCGCGCGCCAGCGTCTGCGCGTGCTTAATGCCGAATGGGCCTATCTCAACCGCCCCTCGCGCCTGCGCGAGCTTGCGGACATCAATTTCGACCGGCTGAAGCTCATGCCGCTCGAGGCGCAGCAATTCGGCAAGATCGACGATGTGGGCTACCCGCCCGAAGTGGATCTGCGCATCGATTTCACCGGCTCGGTCGAGGTCGCCAACCAGCCCTCCGAAGAGGTGGCACAATGATCCGCACGCCGCTGCGCCCGCTGGCGCGCATCCTGCCCGCCCGCGCCAAGGGCGAGAACCCCGACGCGATCGAGCGCGAGAACATCCGCCTGCGCCACGAGGCGATGCGCGACAAGGACCGTCGCCGCGCCGAGGGCCGCCTTCTGGTGCTGGGCGCCACGTTCTTCTGCGCCTTCGCCGTGATCGGGCTTCGCATGGGCATCCTCGCCCAGACCGAACCCGCCGAGCCGCGCACGAGCGCGGCGGGCGCGGGCATTCTCGCGCAGCGGGCCGATATCGTGGATCGCAACGGGCGCATCCTCGCCACGAATTTCGACACGCACAGCCTCTATGCGCAGCCCCAGCAGATGATCGAGCCCGAGAAGGCCGCCAAAGCGCTCGTGCAGATTTTCCCGGACCTGAAGGAGGAGCGTCTGCTCAAGGATTTCTCGGGCAAACGCAAGTTCCTCTGGATCAAGAAAAAAATCAGCCCCGAGCAGATGCAGGCCGTGCATGATATCGGCGAGCCTGGGCTTCTGTTCGGGCCGCGCGAGATGCGGCTCTATCCCAACGGCACGCTGGCCGCGCATGTGCTGGGCGGCGCGGGCTTCGGCCGCGAGGGGGTGCACGCCGCCGAGGTGATCGGCGTCGCGGGCATCGAGAAATATTTCGACGAGCGTCTGCGCGATCCGGCGCAGAACCACGAGCCGCTGACGCTCTCGCTCGATCTGCCAGTGCAGGCCGCTGTCGAGCGCGTTCTGGCGGGCGGGATGAGCATCATGAATGCCAAGGGCGCCGCCGCCGTTCTGATGGACGTGCAGACGGGCGAGGTCCTCTCGATCGCGTCGCTCCCCGATTTCGACCCGAACGATCGCCCGCGCCCCCTGGCGCAGGGCAATGCCGCCGACAGCCCGCTGTTCAACCGCGCGGTGCAGGGGGTCTACGAGCTTGGCTCGACCTTCAAGATCTTCACGACCGCGCAAGCGATGGAGCTGGGGCTGGTCAGCGCCTCGACCATCATCGACGCCTCGCCGCCCATGCGGGTGGGGGGCTTTCCCATCGGCGAGTTCAACCGCAAGAATTACGGCAAGATCAGCGTCTCGGACGTGATCGTGCACAGCTCGAACCGGGGCACCGGGCGCATCGCGCTCGGGATCGGCGCCGAGCGGCAGCAGGAATTCCTCAAGGCGCTCGGCTTCTTCAAGCCGGTGGATTTCGAGATGATCGAGGCGTCGGGCGGCCAGCCGCTGATGCCCAAGCGCTGGACCGAGCTTTCGACCGTGACGATCTCCTACGGGCATGGCCTGTCGTCCTCGCCGCTGCACCTCGCAGCCGGGTATGCGGCCATCGCCAATGGCGGGCGCTATGTCAGGCCGACGCTGCTCAAGCAAAGCGGCCCGCAGGAGGGTGTGCGCGTCATGTCCGCCGCCGTCGCCGCCGACTCGCGCAAGATGCTGCGCGAGGTCGTCACCAGCGGCACCGCCTCCATGGGTGAGGTGCCCGGCTACAAGGTGGGCGGCAAGACCGGCACGGCGGACAAGCCGAAGGCCAATGGTGGCGGGTACTACGAGGACAAGGTGATCGCGACCTTCGCCTCCATGTTCCCGGCAGACGATCCGAAATACGTGCTGATCGTGACGCTGGACGAGCCGGTCGAGACATCGGGCGACAAGCCGCGCCGCACGGCGGGCTGGACGGCGGTGCCCGTCTCCTCCGAGATCGTCGCGCGCGTGGCGCCCCTTCTGGGCCTGCGTCCCGAGATTGAACAGACGCCGCTGGCTGATATAACGCTCACATCTGCGGATGGCGACTGAACGAATTGGGACTGGGGCGAGGCACGGCATGAGCGGCGGGCAGGCAAGGACATTGGCGCAGCTTGGCCTCGCGCCGACGCGCGGCGCGCAGGCGAAGGTGACGGGGCTTACCATCGACAGCCGCGAGGTGCGCGAGGGCATGCTTTTCGCCGCGCTGCCCGGCACGCGGGTCCATGGCGCGTCCTTCATCGAAAAGGCGCTGGCCGACGGCGCCGCCGCGATCCTGACCGATGCCGAGGGGGCGCGCATCGCGCGTGACGCGCTCTCGGGCAGCGATGCCGCGCTCGTGGTGACCGAGGATGCGCGCGCCGCCCTCTCCTGCGCCGCCGCGCTCTGGTTCGGCGCGCAGCCCGAGACGATGGTCGCGGTGACCGGCACCAACGGCAAGACCTCCGTCGCGAGTTTCGCGCGGCAGATCTGGCTGGCGATGGGGCACGAGGCGATCAATGTCGGCACGACGGGCGTCGAGGGCAGCTTCGCCGCGCCGCTCGCGCATACGACGCCCGATGCGATCACGCTCCACAAGGTGCTGGCCGAGGCCGCCCGCGCGGGCGTGAGCCATGCCGCGATGGAGGCGTCGAGCCACGGGCTCGACCAGCGCCGCCTCGACGGGGTGCAGCTCGTCGCGGCGGGCTTCACCAATTTCAGTCAAGACCATCTCGACTATCACGAGACGTTCGAGGCCTATTTCGAGGCCAAGGCCGCGCTCTTCACCCGCGTTCTGCCCGAGGGCGGCGTCGCCGTCATCAACATGGACGATCCCAAGGGGCCGCAGATGGCGGCGCTGGCCGAGGGGCGCGGGCAGGACGTGCTGCGCGTCGGGCGCAGCGAGGCCGCGCAGCTGCGCCTGCTCGACCAGCGTTTCAATCCCACCGGGCAGAGCCTGCGGTTTTCCTGGCTGGGCGATGTGCACCAGGTCGATCTGCCGCTGATCGGCGGCTTTCAGGCCGAGAATCTCCTCGTCGCGGCGGGGCTGGTGATCGGCGCGGGCGCGGATGCCGAGCGCGTGTTCCAGCTCCTGCCCGAAATGGAGACGGTGCGCGGGCGCATGCAGCTTGCCGCGACGCGCCGGAACGGCGCCGCCGTCTTCGTCGATTTCGCCCATACGCCCGATGCGATCTCGACCGCGATCGAGGCGCTCCGCCCGCATGTGATGGGCCGCCTCGTCGCCATCATCGGCGCGGGCGGTGACCGGGACACGAAGAAACGGCCGCTCATGGGGCAGGCCGCCGCCGCGCATGCGGATCTGGTGATCGTCACCGACGACAACCCGCGCAGCGAAGATCCGGCCGCGATCCGCGAGGCGGTGATGGAAGGCTGCCCCGATGCCTCGAACGTGGGTGACCGCGCCGAGGCGATCCTGCGGGGCGTCGCCGCGCTTGGGCCGGGGGACGCGCTTCTGGTTCTGGGCAAGGGGCACGAGACCGGGCAGACCATCGGCAGCGATGTGCTTCCCTTCGACGATGCCGAACAGGCGAGCGTCGCGGTCATGGCGCTCGACGCCGCCGAGGCGGGGGAAGGGGCGTGAGCCTCTGGACCGCCGCCGAGGCCGCCGCCGCGACCGGCGGCAAAGCGCAAGGGGATTGGATGGCGAGCGGCGTCTCCATCGACACGCGCACGCTGGCGCCGGGCGATCTGTTCGTTGCGCTGAGCGCGGCGCGCGACGGGCACGACTTCGTGGCCGCAGCGCTCGCGGCGGGCGCCGCCGCCGCGCTGGTGAGCCGCATTCCCGAGGGCGTCGCGCCCGATGCGCCGCTTCTGGTTGTAGAGGACGTTCTCGAGGCGCTGGGCGCGCTCGGCCGCGCGGCGCGGGCGCGCACGGGCGCGCGTGTCGTCGCCGTCACCGGCTCGGTCGGCAAGACATCGACCAAGGAAATGCTGAAGGTCGTTCTCTCGGGTCAGGGCCGCACCCACGCCGCCGAGGCAAGCTACAACAATCACTGGGGCGTGCCGCTCACGCTGGCGCGGATGCCGCGCGACACCGAATTCGCCGTGATCGAGATCGGCATGAACCACCCCGGCGAGATCGCCCCGCTCGCGCGGATGGCGCGCCCGCATGTCGCCATGGTCACTACCGTCGCGGCGGCGCATCTCGAGGCCTTCGAGAGCATCGAGGGCATCGCGCATGAAAAGGCGTCGATCTTCGAGGGGCTGGAGCCGGGCGGGACGGCCATTCTCAACGCGGATCTGCCGACGACGCCCATCCTCGTCGAGGCGGCGAAGCGCGCGGGCGCGCGCATCGTGCCCTTCGGCACCGCGAGCGATCTCTACCGGCTCGACGGTGTGAGCCTCGCCAATGACAGCACGATCGTGCGCGCCGATCTGGGCGGCACTCCGGTCATCTTCAAGATCAGCTCCGCCGGGCGCCATTTCGCGATGAACGGCCTTGCCGTTCTGGCGGCCTGCGAGGCGCTGGGCGCCGATACCGGTCTTGCCGCGCCGGATCTGGCGCTTTGGCAGCCGCCGGCGGGGCGCGGCACGCGCGAGGTGCTGATCCTCGACAGCGGCGACGAGGACTGGACGCTCGATCTGATCGACGACGCGTTCAACGCCAACCCCACCTCCATGGCCGCCGCCCTCGAGGTGCTGGCCGCGAGCACGCCGCGCGACAATATAGGGCGCGTCGCCAAGGGACGGCGCATCGCCATCCTGGGCGACATGCTGGAGCTCGGCGAGGACGAGATCGAGATGCACCGCGCGCTGGTAGAGCTGCCGCATATGGCGGGCGTGACCACTGTGCATTGCGTCGGGCGGCGCATGAAGGCGCTCTGGGAAGCGCTGCCGCGCGCGCAGCGCGGCCAGTGGGCCGAGCGCGCCGAGGATCTGGCGCACAAGGTGCATGGCATGATAGACGCGGGCGACGTGCTGCTGGTCAAGGGATCGAAGGGCAGCAAGGTGAGCGTCATCGTCGATGCGCTGCGCAAATCGGGGCGGAGCGTCCGCCCGCAGAATAGGGATGATTGAATGTTCTACTGGCTGACCGCCCTGTCCGATGGCGGCGATTTCTTCAATCTGTTCCGCTACATCACCTTTCGCACCGGCGGCGCGTTCCTGACGGCGCTGATCTTCGGCTTCCTCTTCGGCCCGCCGCTCATCAACGTGCTGCGCAAACGGCAGGGCAAGGGCCAGCCGATCCGCTCGGACGGCCCCGAGGGGCATCTTTCGAAGGCCGGAACGCCGACGATGGGCGGCTTGCTGATCGTGGGCGCGCTGCTGACCTCGACCCTCCTCTGGGCGCGGCTCGACAATGCGTTCGTCTGGATCGTCCTTTTCGTGACGATGGCCTTCGGCGCCATCGGCTTTGCCGATGACTACGCCAAGGTCTCCAAGCAGAACCACAAGGGCGTGCCGGGCAAGCTGCGTCTCGCGCTCGGTTTCCTGATCGCCGGGATCGCGGCCTATTGGGCGGCGGCCTATCATCCCGCCGAGTTGCAGAACCAGCTCGCCCTGCCGGTTTTCAAGGATCTGCTCATCAATCTCGGCATCTTCTTCGTGCCCTTCTCGATGATCGTGATCGTGGGGGCCGCAAATGCGGTGAACCTGACCGACGGGCTTGACGGGCTCGCCATCATGCCGGTGATGATTGCCGCCGCCACGCTGGGCGTGATCGCCTATGTCGTGGGCCGCGTCGATTTCACCGAATATCTCGAGGTGCATTACGTCGACGGCACGGGCGAGATCCTGATCTTCGTTGCGGGCCTCATCGGCGGGGGGCTGGGCTTTTTGTGGTATAACGCCCCGCCCGCCGCGGTCTTCATGGGCGATACCGGCTCGCTCGCGCTCGGCGGCGCATTGGGCGCGATCGCCGTGGCGACGAAGCACGAGATCGTGCTGGCGATCGTCGGCGGCCTCTTCGTGGTCGAGGCGCTCTCGGTCATCATTCAGGTGCTCTACTTCAAGCGCACGGGCAAGCGCGTCTTCCTGATGGCGCCCATCCACCATCATTACGAGAAAAAGGGCTGGGCCGAGCCGCAGATCGTCATCCGCTTCTGGATCATCGCGCTCATCCTCGCGATGATCGGTCTCGCGACGCTGAAGGTGCGCTAGGCCATGATCCCCACCCGCGGTTTCGAAGGCGCGCGCGTCGCCGTTCTGGGCCTCGGCCGCTCGGGCCTCTCGGCGGCGCGCAGCCTCGAGGCCGGGGGCGCGCATCCGGTCTGCTGGGACGACAACGAGGCCGCGCGCGCCAAGGCCGAGGAATACGGGCTGGAAGTGCTGGACCTTGCGCGCGACGGCGCCTTTCACGGCATCGCCTGCCTCGTCGTCAGCCCCGGCATTCCGCATCTCTACCCCGCGCCGAACCGCGTCGTCGCGGCGGCGCAGGCGGCGGGCGTGCCGGTGGACAACGATATCGGGCTCTTCTTCCGCTCGCTCGCCGGATCGGACTGGGCCGAGCACGACCAGCCGCCGCGCGTCATCGCGGTCACCGGCTCGAACGGCAAATCGACCACCTCGGCGCTCATTCATCACATCCTGACCGAGGCGGGGCGCCCGAGCCAGCTTGCAGGCAATATCGGCCGCGGCGTGCTCGATATCGAGCCGCCCGAGGATGGCGGCGCCGTGGTGCTGGAGCTGTCGAGCTATCAGACCGAACTCGCGCGCGCGCTCACGCCCGATATCGCGGTCTTCACCAATCTCACGCCCGACCATCTGGACCGGCATGCGGGCTTCGGCGGCTATTTCGCGGCCAAGCGCCGCCTTTTCGCCGAGGGCGGGCCGGACCGTGCGATCATCGGCGTGGACGAGCCCGAGGGCCGCTTCCTCGCCGGTCAGCTCAGCGAGGGTGCGGCGGATGACCGCGTCATTCGCGTCTCCGTGGCGGAAAAGCTCACCGGCCCCGGCTGGCAGGTCTTCGCGCGCAAGGGCTTCTTGTCGGAATATCGCAAGGGTCGGCAGGCGGGCAGCATCGACCTGCGCCCCATCAAGGGCCTGCCGGGCGCGCATAACCATCAGAACGCCTGCGCCGCCTATGCCGCCTGCCGCGCGATGGGCCTCGCCCCGCGCGTGATCGAGGAGGGGATGCGCTCCTATCCGGGCCTGCCGCATCGCAGCCAGGTGATCGCCGAGGCGGATGGCGTGACCTACGTCAACGATAGCAAGGCCACCAATGTCGACAGCGCCCTCAAGGCCTTGCTGGCGTTCAGGAACATCCGCTGGATCTGTGGCGGGCTGGAAAAGGAGGGCGGCCTCTCGGCGCTGGCCCCCGCGCTCGAGAACGTCGCCTGTGCCTATGTGATCGGGCGCGAGGCCGCGCATTTCGCGATGCAGCTCGAGGGCACGCGCACCGAGATTTGCACGACGATGGCCGAGGCCGTGCGCCGCGCCCATGCCGAGGCCCAGCCGGGCGACACGGTGCTTCTTGCGCCCGCCGCCGCCAGCTTCGATCAATATGACAGCTTCGAGAAGCGGGGCGAGGATTTCGCCGCCTGCGTGGCCGCCTGTCTCGGGGCGCCACTCGGCTCTGGTCAATAGCGCCGCCGCGCGGTATTCGGGCCCGAAGATCACGCTGACATCGATGCGGGAGGCGCCCATGCCCGAAACAGCCTACAGAAAGCCCGGCCCGGTCGAGGCCGAACTCTCCTCGGCCATTTCGAGCACCGAAGAGATCATCGCCGAGGCCCGCGCGGGCCGGGTCTTCATTCTCGTCGATCACGAGGACCGGGAGAACGAGGGCGATCTGGTGGTCGCTGCCGAATTCGCGACGCCCGAAGTCATCAATTTCATGGCCACGCATGGGCGCGGCCTCATCTGCCTGCCCATGACCGCCGAGCGGGTGGACCGCCTCGGCCTGCCCATGATGGCGGTCAACAATTCCTCGCGCCACGAGACGCCCTTCACCGTCTCGATCGAGGCGCGCGAAGGCGTCAGCACGGGCATTTCCGCGCCTGACCGCGCGCATACCGTGGCGACCGCGATCAACGAACAGAACACGATGGCCGCGCTGGCGACGCCGGGGCATATCTTTCCGCTGCGCGCGCGGCAGGGCGGCGTCCTGGTGCGGGCGGGCCATACGGAGGCGGCGGTCGATATCGCGCGGCTCGCAGGGCTCAACCCTTCGGGCGTCATCTGCGAGATCCTCAAGCCCGACGGCACGATGGCGCGCCTGCCCGATCTCATCGAATTCGCCAAGGAGCATGGTCTCAAGATCGGGACGATCAGCGATCTCATCGCCTATCGGCACAAGCACGACAATCTCGTGCGCGAGCTGCGCCGCGAAAAGGTGACTGCCCATATCGGCGGCGACTGGGAGATGCGCATCTTCGCCGACCAGATCACCGGGACCGAGCATGTCGTGCTGGTCAAGGGCGACCTGAACGATGGCAAGCCTGTGCTGGCGCGCACGCATGCGCTCAACGCGCTCGAAGATGTGCTCGGCATCGGCGGCGCGCCGGCCGGCAAGCTGCGCAGCGCGATGCAGATCATCGCCGACGAAGGGCGCGGCGCGATCTTCCTTTTCCGCCAGCCGCGCCCCGAACTGGCCGAGGAGCTGGACGAGGACGGCCCGCGCACGATCAAGCATACCGGCCTCGGTGCGCAGATCATGTCGACCATGGGCATACACGAGCTGATCCTCGTGACCGACAACCCCGAGACGCGCTATCTCGGCCTCGACGCCTACGGCATCTCGATCACGGGCACGCGCCCGCTCAGCAAAGGATAGACCGATGGCCGGCACCGAATACACCATGCCCCGCGCGGAGCTGGACAAGCCCGCGAAGCTGCTGATCGCGGTCGCGCCCTTCTATCGCGACATCGCGGACAATCTCATCAAGGGTGCCGTGGCCGAGATCGAGGCGACGGGCGCCACCTTTGATCTGATCGAAGTGCCCGGCGCGCTCGAGTTGCCCACGGCCATCGGCATCGCCGGGCGCCTCAGCAATTTCGACGGCTATGTCGCGCTCGGCTGCGTCATTCGGGGCGAGACCACGCATTACGAGACCGTCTGCAACGATGCGAGCCGGGGGATCACCCTTCTTGGCCTTCAGGGCTTTTGCATCGGCAACGGCATCCTGACGGTCGAGAACCGAGATCAGGCCGAGGTGCGGGCCGATCCCGCGCGCATGAACAAGGGGGCAGGAGCCGCCGCTGCCGCCTTGCATCTGATCGCGCTCACCCGTAAATGGGGCGCTCCGCGAAAAGGCGTCGGCTTCATCCCCGGCGCGGACGAGATGCAGATCGCGGGCAAATCCAAGGACACCCCGACCGCATGACCACCGACGCCCCCTCGCTCTCCGGCAACCAGAAGCGCAAGATGCGCGCAGCCTCGCGGCTTTATGCCGTTCAGGCGCTTTTCCAGATGGAGCATTCCGATCAGGACGTGGATTCGGTCTATCGCGAGTTCCTCGATCATCGCTTCGGCGCCGAGGTGGACGATGAGCTCGAGATGATCGACGGCGATGTCGATCTTTTCCGCCTCGTGCTCGATCGCGCCGTGGACCGGCAGCGGCCCATCGACCAGATGACCGATCGCGCGCTGGTCGCCAAATGGCCGATCGCACGGATCGATCCGACGTTGCGCGCGCTCTTCCGCGCGGCGGGCGCGGAGCTCATGGGCGAGGAAACACCGCCCCGCGTCGTCATCACCGAATATGTCGAGCTTGCCGGCAGCTTCTTTCCCGAGGGCAAGGAGGCGAGTTTCGTGAATGCGGTTCTCGACCACATGGCGCGCGAGGCGCGGCCCGAAGCCTTCTGAAGCACCTCGCTTCGAGACGAAAAAACCCCGCGGCCGGATCGGCGCGGGGCTTTTCGTTTCTGTGGGCGGAAGGACTCAAGCGCTCGGCAGCATGCCCTTCTCCAGAGCCAGCTTGCGCATGCGCTCCTGCAGCTTCTCGAAGGCGCGGACCTCGATCTGGCGGATGCGCTCGCGGCTGACATCGTATTGCGTGCTGAGCTCCTCGAGCGTCACGGTCTGATCGCTGAGGCGGCGCTGGGTCAGCACGTCCTTTTCGCGTTCGTTGAGGACGTCCATCGCCTCGGCCAGCATCTCGCGGCGCGCGGTCAACTCGTCGCGCTCCTCGTAATCGGTGGCCTGATCTGCTTCCTCATCCTCGAGCCAGTCCTGCCATTGCATCGTGCCCTCGCCCTCGGAGCCGACTGTGGCGTTGAGCGACGCGTCCCCGCCCGACATGCGCCGGTTCATCGAGATCACCTCGTCCTCGGTCACGCCGAGTTGCACGGCGATCTTCTTGACGTTGTCGGGATGCAGATCGCCTTCCTCGAGCGCGCCGATCTTGTTCTTGGCCTTGCGCAGGTTGAAGAAGAGCTTCTTTTGTGCCGAGGTCGTCCCGAGCTTCACGAGGCTCCACGAGCGCAGGATGTATTCCTGAATGCTCGCGCGGATCCACCACATCGCATAGGTCGCGAGGCGGAATCCCTTCTCGGGATCGAAGCGTTTGACGGCCTGCATGAGGCCCACATTGGCCTCCGAGATCACCTCGGCCTGCGGCAGACCATAGCCACGATAGCCCATCGCGATCTTGGCCGCGAGGCGCAGGTGTGACGTGACCATGCGGTGCGCGGCCTCGGTGTCCTGTTCCTCGACCCAGCGCTTGGCCAGCATGTATTCCTCTTCGGGCTCCAGCAAAGGAAACTTGCGGATTTCCTGCATGTAGCGGTTCAGCCCGCCTTCCGGCGTCGGTGCCGGCAGATTTGCGTAATTCGACATTATCGTGCCCCCTCGCATGCCGTGATGTTTACGGCTTTAACATCTATCTGGGCGCGGCGCCCGGCATATTCAATGCGTGTCGCATTCAATCGTTAACGAATGATGAAGCCGCGCCGTTCCGCGCGCCAGCCCTGTGTCGGCCGCCTCACGCAACCGTGCTGGGCGCGGGATCGGCCGTGAGCGCGGCGATGAGCGCGGTCATGTCGTCCGGCAGAGGCGTCTCAAAGAGCATCTCCTCGCCGCTGATCGGGTGGGTGAAGCCGAGGCTGGCCGCATGAAGCGCCTGCCGGCCGAAACCGCGCGCCATCTCGGCGCCCGCCTGGGGTAGCGCCTTCTGGGCAAGCTTGCGGCCCGCGCCGTAAACCGGATCGCCGATCAGCGCATGGCCCGCATAGGACATGTGCACGCGGATCTGGTGGGTGCGCCCAGTCTCGAGCCAGCATTCCATCAGCGCGCAGGCGGCGGGGGTGCCGAAACGCTCGAGCGCGCGGGCGCGCGTGACCGCGTGCCGCCCGCCCGACCAGCAGACCGCCTGGCGCTGCCTGTCGGTACGGTGGCGGGCCAGATGCGAGACGATGCGCAGGATGTTGCCCGGCTCGAAATCGACGCCGCGCAGACCGCGCAGACGCGGATCTGATGCTTCAGGCACGCCGTGGCAGAGCGCGATATAGCGCCGCTGTGCCGTGTGTTTGGCGAATTGCGCGGCAAGGCCGTGATGCGCGGCATCGGACTTGGCGACGACCAGCAGACCGCTCGTGTCCTTATCGATCCGGTGCACGATGCCGGGGCGTTTCGTGCCGCCCACGCCCGACAGATCCCCGCCGAAATGATGCAAAAGCGCGTTGACCAGCGTGCCGCCCGGCGTGCCGGGCGCGGGATGCACGACCATGCCCGCGGGCTTGTTCACCACCAGAAGATCCGCGTCCTCGTAAAGGATCTCGAGCGCGATCCTCTCGGGCAGGATATGCGTGTCCTCGGCCACGGGCACGGTGATGGCGATCTCGTCGCCCTCCTCGACCCGGGCCTTGGCATCGGTGACGGTGGCGCCGTTGACGCGGATCGCGCCCTCCTCGATCAATCGCGCGAGGCGGGTGCGCGAGAGCGCGGCCTCCTCGGGCACATCGCGGGCCAGTGCCTTGTCAAGGCGCGGCGGCGGGTCCATACCGATCCGCATTGTCAGGAAGGTCGAGCCCATGGAAGATGATCCCCAGATGCAGCCGATAGATCCGGCGATGGTGCGCTACCTGCGCGTGCTGGTCACGGTTCTGACCGCGACGATGATCGTCGGGTTCATAGTGATCGTCGGGCTCTTTGTCACCCGTTTCGCGGGGCAGGGCGCGCCCGATCTGCCCGAGGCGATCACCTTGCCCGAGGGCGCGTCGCCGATGGCCTTCACCCAAGGCCCGCGCTGGTTCGCCGTCGTCACCGAGGCCGACGAAATCCTGATCTACGACCGCGACACGGGCCAGTTGCGCCAGACCCTACGGATCGACATTTCGCGGTAAGGTGAGGGTGGTACCACCTCCCCGGCTCGAACGGGGGACCTCTTGATCCACAATCAAGCGCTCTAACCAACTGAGCTAAGGCGGCACAGGACGCGATTTAGCGGCCACGCTGGGCGATTGCAACCCAAAACCTCGCGAATGCGCGCGGGCTTTCGCGCGATCGCGGCCGGGCCTTGCGCCTTGCCAAGCAGGGCGCGGCGGGCTATTCCCGCGCCGAATGACAGGGAGCCGGATCATGGGCATCAACAGCGAACGCGACGTCGAGGCAAATCTTCAGATCGGGCCGACCGACCAGGGCATGGTGCGGATCTACGTCGAATCGCAGGGCGTCGAGATCCCGATGGATTTCACCCCCGAAGAGGCCGAGGAAATCGCGGCCGAGATCATCGCGGCCGCCAAGAGCGCCGCGTCGGCCTGACGTTTTTCAGACCTGCGGATCGCGCCAGCCTTGCAGGCGGCGCGCCGCATCGCGCGCGAATTTGCGTGTCACCGCGCTGCGCCGCGCTCCCGGCAGGCGCGTTTCGGGCGCCATGCGGATGATCTCGGCGCCATAGCCGTCGGCGATGATGAGCCCGGTCTCTTCCGGCAGGATGTCGATCGGAAAATCGGCATCCACGGCCCAAAAGAACCTGTCCGCCCAGTCGAGATATCCTTGCCACTTGGCATCGGCCATAAAGTCGGCGCGGCTCGATTTGCATTCGATCACCCAAAGCTCGCCCTTCGGCCCCAGCGCCATGACATCGACGCGGCGGCCCCGCTCGGGGACGTATTCCTCGAGCGCCGCGAAGTTCATCTCCGAGAGGTGCCGGCATACCCCGCGCGCGAGGATCTGGCCGGGCGCGCGGTGGATGAGAGGAGATGGAAAAAGGCCGTCCTGCATGTCCGCAATTATGAACAAAGGACGAACACGCGCAACCCCTTGTCGAAAGCCCCGCGCCGTCTTATCTCAGGCGGTGGCGGGTTCTGCCCTTCTCGTGATCGGTTTCATTCCAGTGGCCTTAATCACTTCCGAGGGAGCTGGCTCTGTCCTGGCCCTGGTCAGGTTACCCGGCGCCCACCTGTATATGCAGGCTCTCGGGAATGAGGAACCAAACGGCTGCGTGCGGGCCCGCCACTTCGGATTTTCTCGGATCAGTTGATCGCTCAGCGGTGCGTGTCGCGGCTGCGCGCTTCGGCGCGGATGGGGATCATGCGGCCGTCATGCGGCTCGCGGGGGCCGCCGCCGCCGCGCGGGCCGCTGTCGTCGTCATCGTCACCGCCGTGCCGCGCCATCATGCATTGCACGAGCGCGAACAGCACGCCGAGGCCCAGCCACATCACCGCAGCCGCCGCCCAGGCGCCGCCCGCCGCGGAGACGATATGCGCAAGCTGTCCGCTGTCGAGCCAGAAAAGCGCCGCGACGAGCGCCGCCGCGATGGCGAACCCGGCGGCAGCGTGGCGCGCATAGGATCGGACGGTCGCGGTATGGCGGAAATCAGACATGTCTCACCCCCAAGTGATGTGTTCAGATGAGAATAGGCGCGATGTTGCGAAGCACAAGATGACCGGCGGGATTTGGCCGAAAGAGTTTGTCCGTTTGCGGTTTTCACCGCTTCCGACGGGGCGCCTCATTCCTCCATCGCTTCCAGCTCGTCGATGAGGCCCGAGATCATGTCGAGGCCCTTGTCCCAGAATTTTGGATCGCTGGCATCGAGACCGAACGGAGCGAGCAATTCGGAGTGGTGCTTGGAGCCGCCCGCCTTGAGCATCTCGAAATACTTGTCCTGAAAGCCCTCGGGGTTCTCCTCGTAGACGGCATAGAGCGCGTTCACGAGGCCGTCGCCGAATGCATAGGCATAGACGTAGAAGGGCGAATGGACGAAATGGGGCACATAGCTCCAGAAGGTCTCGTAGCCCTCCATGAAATCGAAGGCCGGCCCAAGGCTCTCGGCCTGAACCGACATCCAGAGCGCGTTGATGTCGTCCGGCGTCAGCTCGCCCTCGCGGCGGGCGGCGTGCAGCTTGCACTCGAAATCGTAGAAGGCGATCTGCCGCACGACCGTGTTGATCATGTCCTCGACCTTGCCGGCCAGCATCACCTTGCGCTCGGCCTTGTCCTTGGCCCCGTCGAGTATGCGCCGGAAGGTCAGCATCTCGCCGAAGACGCTCGCCGTCTCGGCCAGCGTGAGCGGTGTTGAGGACAGAAGTTCGCCCTGCTCGGCGGCGAGGACCTGATGCACGCCGTGGCCGAGCTCATGCGCGAGGGTCATGACGTCGCGCGGCTTGCCGAGATAGTTCAGCATCACATAGGGGTGCACGTTCGTGACCGTCGGATGCGCGAAGGCGCCCGGCGCCTTGCCGGGCTTCACGCCCGCGTCGATCCAGCCCTTGTCGAAGAAGGGCTGCGCCAGATCGCCCATGCGGGGATCGAAGGCGGTATAGGCGTTCATCACCGTCTCGCGCGCATCGTCCCAGCCGACCACCTTCGTCTCTTCCATCGGCAGGGGCGCGTTGCGGTCCCAGACCTGCATCCGGTCCAGCCCCAGCCATTTGCGCTTGAGTTCGTAATAGCGGTGGCTGAGCTTTGGGTAGGCCGCCACGACCGCGTCGCGCAGCGCCTCGACCACCTCCGGCTCGACATGGTTCGACAGGTGCCGCCCGGTCTGCGCGGTGGGCATGCCGCGCCAGCGGTCCATCACTTCCTTTTCCTTCGCGGCGGTGTTGTGCACGCGGCTGAAGGTGCGGATATTGGCGCCGAAGACGCGCGCCAGCTCGCGCGCGGCGGCCTCGCGGGTGGCGCGGTCCTGCTCGGTCAGAAGGGTGAGCGTCGCCTCGATCCCGCGCTCCTCGCCGTTCACCGTGAAGGTGAGGCCCGCGATCGTCTCGTCGAAGAGGCGCTCCCACGCATCGCCCACGACGCTCAGATCATGCAGGAATTTCTCCATCTCGTCGCTGAGCTGGTAGGGTTTCATGGCGCGGATACGGTCGAGCACGGGCTTGTAGCGTGCGAGCGCCGCGTCCTGCGCCAGAAGCTGCGCGAGATGATCCTCATCGAGCTTGTTCAGCTCGAGCGTGAAGAAGACCAGGGGCGTGGTGAAAGTCGTGATCTTTTCCTGCGCGTCCGACAGGAATTTTGTGCGCGCGGCGTCGGTGGTGAGCTGGTAATAGCGCAGGCCCGCATAGGACATGATGCGTCCGGCGATATTGCTGATCGCCTCGTTGCGCTCGATGCATTTCAGCAGACCGGCCGCATCGAGACCCTCCAGCTTGCCCTCGTAATCGGCGGCGAAGGCGGCGCATTCGGCCTCGAGCCAGTCCATGTCGCGCTTGAGTTCGGGCGCATCGGGGGCGGTGTAGAGATCGCTCAGGTCCCACTCGGGCAGATTGCCCAGATCCCTCCCCTTCGCGCTGGCATCGGCATCACGGACGGGGCGGGGAAGATGGATCATCGAAGCGGCTCCTTTATGCTTATCCTCAGACATAGGCGGGGCGCGCGCCGGCCTCAAGTGCAGCGCAAAATTCAGCCGTATTGCCGCAGCATCTCGTGCAGATCGTCGAGCGTGTTGGCCTCCTGAAGCGGTTTGTCATGGCGCCAGCGCTTCATCCGCGGAAAGCGCAACGCCACGCCCGACTTGTGGCGGGGCGAGGGGGCGATGCCCTCGAAGGCGATCTCGAACACATGCTCGGGCGTGACGCTCCGCACGGGTCCGAAACGCTCGCGCGTGTTCTTGCGCACCCATGCGGTGATCTTGCGGAATTCGGTATCGGTGAGGCCGGAATAGGCCTTGGTGAAGGGCACGAGGTCATTGCCGCTCCAGACCGCGAAGGTGAAATCGGTGAAGAGGTTCGCGCGCCGCCCCGAGCCTTGCTGCGCGTAGATCATCACCGCGTCGATCGTCAGTGGATCGAGCTTCCATTTCCACCAATCCCCGCGCTTGCGCCCGGCATGATAGGGGCTGGAAGCGGATTTGAGCATGAGGCCCTCGGCGCGGTTCTCGCGTGCGGTGCCGCGGATGCCCGACAGCGCGTCCCAGCTTTCATGCGCGATCAAGGGCGACGGGCGCACGGGCGCCTCATCGGGCAGGGCGCCGACCAGCCTGTCCATCCGCGCGCGCCGCTCGGCGAAGGGCAGGGCGCGCAGGTCCTCGCCATTCTCCTCCAGCAGATCGTAGGCCAGAAGGATCACCGGCGCGCTTTTCAAAAGCGATTTCGGCACCGTCTTGCGCCCGATCCGCTTTTGCAAATCGTTGAAGGGCAGGGGCGCCGCCCCGTCCCAGGCCACGATCTCGCCGTCGAGGACGGTGCCGTCCGGCAGGAAATCGGCGGCGCGGGCGAATTCGGGAAAGCGGTCGGTCATCAATTCCTCGCCGCGCGACCAGACGAAATGCGCGCCCTTCCGCGCGATAAGCTGGCCGCGGATGCCGTCCCATTTCCATTCGGCCAGCCAGTCCTTCGGATCGCCCAGCGTCTCGGGCGCCTCCTCGAGCCCGTAGGCAAGGCAGAAGGGATAGGGGCGCGACTGCGCCGCCTCGGGATCGGGCGCCTCGATCAGGGTGCGGTAATCGGTGCTGTCGGGCGTCCAGTCGCCCATGAGGCGATGCGCGAGCTCGGCCTCGTCATGGCCCGTCGCGGCGCTGAGGGCGCGGGTCATCAGCTTGCGGCTGATGCCGACGCGAAAGCCGCCCGTCAGCAGCTTGTTGAAGACGAGCCTCTCGGCGGCGTCCATCTGCTCCCAGGCGTCCAGAACGGCGGCCTTGCGCGCCTCCTCCTCGGCGCCATCGAGACCGCGCAGATAGGCGATCCAGTCCGTCAGGCTGCGGTCCTGCCGGCGGCTGGGCGGGGGCAGGACGAGGGCGATCGTCTCGGCCAGATCGCCGACGATGGGATAGGCCTCCTCGAAGAGCCAAAGAGGGATGCCCGCGCGCTCGGCGGCCCAGGCGCGCAGCTTGGTCGTGGTGATCGCGCGGCGGGGGCGCCGACCCGAGAAGAGCGCGATGGTCCAGAGCCGGTCCTCCTCCGGGGCCTCCCTGAAATAGGCGGCGAGGGCGGCGACCTTGGTATTGGTCTTGGTCGTCTGGTCGATGGTGGCGTAGAGGGCGGTGAAGCGTTTCATTCGCTGTCCTCCGCGCCGACGCCTTCGCCGGTGAACTCGGTCTTGAGCGCCTCGGCGTTATAGCCTTCGGAGGTCAACCATCGCGCGAAGATCTCGGTGTAACCGTGCGTTGCGTATATGTTTTCCGCACCCGTCGCCTTGATCGCCTCGTTGAGGCCCTTCCAGTCGGCGTGGTCCGACACGACAAAGCCGCGATCCACGCTGCGCCGCCGCCGCACGCCGCGCATCCGCATCCAGCCGCTGGCGAAACCTGTCGCGCCCGGCCGGAAACGGCGCGCCCAGTCGCTGCCGAGCGCGCCGGGCGGCGCGATGACCATCGCGCCGGGGTAATCCTTGGGTTTGAGGCCCTGCGTGGCATGAGTGGTGGCGGGCAGATCGAACCCCTGCGCGCGCAGGATCGCGTTCGTGTTCTCGACCGCGCCATGCGTCAGGATGGGCGCGATCTCGGGATCGAGCAGGCTCATGACCCGTTGCGCCTTGCCGAGCGAATAGGCGCCGAGGAGGCTGAAAATGCCCTCCGCCGCATTGGCGGCCCACCACGCGTTGACCTGACGGGCCGCCTTGGCCTCGGTCGGCCACTCGAAGACCGGCAGGCCGAAGGTGCATTCGGTGATGAAGCTGTGACATCTGACGCTCTCGAACGGGGTCGAGAGCGCGTCGGGCGTCGTCTTGTAATCGCCCGAGACGACCCAGACCTCCCCGCCCAGCTCGACGCGGATCTGGGCCGAGCCGGGAATGTGACCGGCAGGGTGAAAGGAGACGCGCGCGCCCCCGATGCTTCGCGTCTCGCCGTATCGGATGCTCTCGAGCTCGATCTCGCCCAGGCGGTGGCGCATGACAGGCCCCGCGATATCGGTCGCAAGATAGCGCCGATGGCCCGGGCGCGCATGATCGGCATGGCCATGCGTGATGAGCGCGCGGTCCACCGGGCGCCACGGGTCGATGTAGAAATCTCCCGCCGGGCAATAGATGCCTTCGGGTCTGAACGTCAGGACCATGTTGGAAAGGATAGGCTGCGCCCGCGCCATTGCCAGCCTCTTGCGCATCGGGGCGGGGCGGATAGTCTGCGCCGGGACAGCCGAGGGGAATAGCGCATGAAATTCGCAAGATACGGCGAGGCCGGGGCCGAAAAACCCGGCGTGATCGATGCAGGCGGCACACTGCGCGATCTGTCGGGCGTGGTGGACGATATCGCGGGCGATGTTCTCTCGGCGCTGCCGCATCTCGACGCCGCGGGTCTGCCCGAAGTGCCGGGCGCGCCGCGTCTCGGCCCGCCCGTGGGCCGCGTGGGCAAGCTGATCGGGATCGGCCTCAACTACTACGACCACGCCGCCGAGGTGGGGCTGGAGCCGCCGAAGGAGCCCATCGTCTTCATGAAGGCGACCTCGTCCATCACCGGACCGAACGATCCGGTTTACCTTCCGCGCGGGTCCGAGAAATCGGATTGGGAGGTCGAGCTGGGCATCGTGATCGGGCGCCGCGCGAAATACGTGAGCGAGGCGGATGCACTTGGCCATGTCGCCGGCTACACCATCGTCAACGATGTCTCGGAGCGCGCCTTCCAGACCGAGCGGGGCGGTCAATGGACCAAGGGCAAGAGCTGCGACAGTTTCGGCCCCATCGGGCCATGGCTCGTAACGCCGGACGAGGTGGGCGACGTCCAGTCGCTCGACATGGTGCTGGATCTGAACGGAAAACCGGCGCAGAGGGGGACCACATCCTCGATGGTCTTCGGCGTGGCCGAGATCGTGTCCTATCTCAGCCAGATGATGACGCTGCATCCGGGCGACATCATCGCGACCGGGACGCCGCCGGGTGTCGGCATGGGAATGAAGCCGCCGCGGTTTTTGCGCGAGGGCGATGTGATGACGCTCTCGATCGCGGGCCTCGGAACGCAGCGCCAGGACGTGCGGCAGGACCGCTAGGCGTTTTCGCGCCAAAATCTGTCCAGCATCTCCCAGACCGCCGCGCGCGTCTCGGGCGTGTCCATCATCGGCTCGTGAAGCGCCCCGTCCAGCCGCTCGAGCCGCGCGCCGGGCCAGCGCGCCATGCGCGCCTCGATGCGCGCCGGGTCCACGATGCGCTCGTCCGTGCCCAGAATGGCGAGGCCCGGCTGCGCGGGCGAGGGCAGGGCGTGAAGCCGCCTGCATTCGCGCAGTGCCCCGAAGAGCCAGGTGAGGCTCGGCCCGCCGAGGCTCAGCTCCGGATGCGCGGTGAGCTGCGCACGCATATGGGCATGCATCCCAGCATCGCGTGTCAGATCGTTCGTCTCGAAGGGCGCGCTGAGGACATAGCTTTGCGGCCCGGTGCTCGGCGCATAGCGGTGGCCCAGCCCGGCGCGCCCCGCTGCCCAGCCGAGTGACCAGGCGAGCGGGCGCAGCACCGCGCGCATCTTGATGCCCCACATCGGCGCGGTGAAGGCGCAGGTGGCGACGGGCAGATCGCCCAGCGCGGCGCGCAGGCCGATGGCGCCGCCCATCGAATGCGCCAGAAGATGCCACGGGCGCGGCAGATCCCACGCGGCGCAAGCTGCGAGCAATGCCGCCACATCCTGCTGGTAGTCGTCGAAATCGCCCACATGGCCGGTGAGCGTGTCGCCCGTGAGCCGGTCCGAGAGGCCCTGGCCGCGCCAGTCGATCACGGCGGTGCCATAGCCCCGCGCACCCAGATCGCGCGCCGCGCGGCCGTATTTCTCGATGAATTCGGTGCGCCCCGGCAGGAGGAGGACGGTCCCGCGCGCGCTGTCGCAGGGCCAATGCGCCACGCGCAGACGGGTGCCGTCGGCGGCGCGCATCCACGCGGCGCGCCCTCCGGGCGGGCCGTCCGCGATCTCCTCGAGGAGCGGCGCCGCCTGCATCAGCCGAGAACCCGGCCCAGCCGCATCGCCACGCTCACGTCTCCCTCGACCGACAGCTTGCCGCGCAGATAGGCGCCGGCGGGGTCCACGTCTCCCTGAATGATGGCGCGAAAGACCTCCGCATCGGCGGTCAGCGTCACGTCCGCTGCCTCGTCCGAGGCCCGCGCGCCGCTGCCGTCCACGATGATCGCGCCCTCGCCGGGCACGACGAACTTGGCCGAGCCTTCCATCGGCGCGCCCGTCATCCGCGCATTCAGAGCCGCCACCGCCTCGTCGATCTTGCCATTCATCGGCCCGCTCCCGTGATTTTGACCGGCCGCCGCGCGTTCGGGGTTTGCTTTCCCGCGCGCGGCGCTAAACTCGGAGGTGTTATGGGCGCTATTCGCATCAATCTCAATCCCGCCATCCTGCTCTGCCTCGCGCTGGCCCTGCCGGCGAGTGCGCAGGAGAACGGCGCGGAGCGTCTGGACAGCATGTATGAGGCGCTCCAGACCGCGGAACCCGAGGAGGCCCGCCGCATCGGGCGCGAGATCCGGCTCGAGCTTTCGAAATCGGGCTCGCCCGCGATGAACCTGCTGCTGAAGCGCGGACGCGACGCGATGTCTGCGAATGACATGGGCCTCGCCATCGAGATCCTCAGCGCGCTCACCGATCATGCCCCGGAATTCGCCGAAGGCTGGCATGCGCGGTCCGTCGCCTTCGCGCGGGCGGGCATGCCCGGCGCGGCCATCGGCGATCTGGAGCGCGCGCTTGCGCTCGATCCGCGCAATTTCGCGGCGATCTACAGTCTCGGCGCGCTGCTCGAGCAGATCGGACAGCCGGTTCTCGCTCTCGAAGCCTATGGCCGCGTGGCCGAGATCCACCCCCATTTCGACGATACCGAGGCCAATATCGCCCGGATCAGCGCCGACACCCGGGGCGCCGACCTCTGACGCAATCCTGAACGACCGGAGACGAGGCCCATGGCCGACAATGCACGGATCCTCGCGGTCTTGGGCCCCACCAATACCGGCAAGACGCATTTCGCCATCGAGCGGATGCTGGGCTATCCGACGGGCGTGATCGGCCTGCCGCTGCGCCTTCTGGCGCGCGAGGTCTATGACAAGATCGTGCGGGCGCGCGGGCCGTCCGTGGTGGCACTCGTCACCGGCGAAGAGCGGATCGTGCCGCCGCGCGTCAAATACTGGGTCTGCACGGTCGAGGCGATGCCCGAAGGCATCGGAGCCGATTTCGTGGCGGTGGACGAGATCCAGCTTTGCGCCGATCCCGAGCGGGGCCATGTCTTCACCGACCGCCTTCTGCGGATGCGGGGCCTGCGCGAGACGCAGTTTCTGGGCGCCGGCACGATGCGCAGCATGATCGCGCAGCTTATCCCCGAGGCGGAATTCGTGCCGCGCAGCCGAATGTCCGAACTGATGTATTCAGGTTCGAAAAAGATAAGCAAGATGCCTGCGCGCAGCGCAATCGTCGGATTTTCTGTTGATAATGTCTATGCCATAGCCGAGGTTCTACGCCGTCAGAAGGGCGGTGCGGCGGTTGTCATGGGCGCGCTCAGCCCGCGCACGCGCAACGCGCAAGTGGAGATGTATCAAAACGGCGATGTCGATTATCTGGTGGCCACCGACGCGATCGGGATGGGCCTCAATCTCGACATCGACCATGTCGCCTTCTCCTCGCTTACCAAGTTCGACGGGCGGCGCATGCGCCAACTCATGCCCAACGAGCTGGCGCAGATCGCGGGCCGCGCGGGACGGGGGATTAGCAACGGCACGTTCGGCGTGACCGGCGAGGCGCCCGAATTGCTCCCTGAGGTGGCCGAGGCGATCATGGAGCATCGCTTCACCCCGATCCGGAAGCTCGAATGGCGCAACGCCGCGCTTCGGATGGGATCGACCGAGGCGCTCATCGCATCGCTCGAGGAAAAACCCGCGCACGAGGCGCTGGTTCGTGCCCGCGAGGCCGACGATCTGACCGCGCTGCGCACGCTCTCAGCAATCCCGGACGTGCGCGCCCGCGCGATGGGCGGCGCCGCGGTCAAGCTTCTTTGGGACGTCTGCCGCATCCCCGATTTTCGCGGCATCAGCCAGGCCGAGCATGCGAGCCTTCTGGAAACCATCTTCTGCGATCTGCACGAGTGGGGGCGGATCCCGGACGACTGGCTCGCGCGACAAATCAAGCGGATCGATCGAACCGATGGCGATATCGACACGTTGTCGAAGCGTCTGGCGTATATCCGCACCTGGACCTATGTGGCCCAGCGAAAAGGATGGGTCGATGACGAAACGCATTGGCGCGAGGCGACGCGCGCTGTAGAAGACCGACTGTCGGACGCGCTGCATGGGGCGCTGACGCAAAGATTTGTGGATCGGCGCACATCCGTGCTTCTGCGCCGGCTCAAGCAGAAGGAAGCCATCGTGGCAGAGGTGAATGACAACGGTGAAGTGACGGTCGAGGGCGAATTCGTCGGCCGTCTGGACGGGTTCCGCTTCGTGCAGGACAAGACCGCGTCGGGGCAGGAGGCCAAGACGCTGGGCCAGGCCAGCCTTCAGGCGCTCGCACCCCATTTCAACCTGCGCGCAGATCGCTTCTATAACGCTCCCGATACCGAGATCGACTTCACCGAGCAGGGCGGTCTCATGTGGGGCAAGGATGCCGTGGGCAAGCTCGTGGCCGGCTCGGACCCGATGAAGCCGAACGTGAAGGCCTTCGTGGACGAGGAAGCGGGTCCCGACGTTGTCCAAAAGGTCGAGCGCCGCCTTCAGCATTTCATCGACCGCAAGATCGCAACGCTCTTCGAGCCGCTTCTCAACATCAGCCGGGACGAGACGCTGACCGGCCTCGCGCGCGGATTCGGCTTCCGCATGGTCGAGGCGATGGGCGTCATCCCGCGCGGCGACGTGGCCGACGAGGTCAAGTCGCTCGAGCAGGAGGCGCGCGGCGCGCTGCGCAAGCATGGCGTGCGGTTCGGCCAGTTCACCATTTTCATGCCCCTCCTGCTCAAGCCCGCGCCGACGCGGCTGCGCCTTGTTCTCTGGGGCCTCGCCAATGGCATGGACGAGTTTCCCGAGGCGCCGCCGCCGGGTCTCGTGACCGTGCCCGCCGCCAAGATGCCTCAGGGGTATTACACGATGGCCGGCTACCGTGCCGCAGGCGCACGCGCGATCCGCATCGACATGCTCGAGCGGCTCGCCGACATGCTGCGCGCCGAGGACAGCCGGGGCGGTTTCGAAGCGAAGGCCGACATGCTCTCGATCACCGGCATGACGCTCGAGCAGTTCGCGGACCTGATGGAGGGCCTTGGCTACAAGGCCGAACGCGGCGAGCGTGCCAAGGTCAAGCCCGTGGACCAGGTGATGGAAGAGGCGCCGGGCGTCGAGCCGGAAGCGCAGACCGCTCAGGACGTCGTCGAGGGGATCGAGGCCGAGGGCGTCGCGCCCGTGGCCGAGACGCCCGATGCCGAGGCGGAGGTGCCTGCGGATATTCCTGCGATGAGCGAGACCGAGGTCGAGCCGGGCACGCCCGCCGATCCCGTCGCGCCCTCGGCCGAGCCCGAAGTCTATTACGTATTCACCTGGGCCGGACGCGCCCGCCGCAGCGGGCCGCCGAACGGCGCACGCGAAGGCGGCGGCGCGGCCCGTGGCAAGCCGGGCGAGGGCCGTGGCAAGCCGCGCGGCAAGGGCAAGCCCAAGGGCGGCGAACGCGGGGCCAAGCCCGCCGGCACCAAGAGCTTCGAGGCCAAGCCGCAGCCCAAGAAAGACAAGATCGACCCCGACAATCCCTTCGCCGCCGCCCTCATGGGCTTCAACAAGGGCAAGTGATGGGCGAGAGCGGGCAGAGTGATGCACCGCTCGCGGAGAAGATCCGCCTCGACAAATGGCTGTGGCAGGCGCGGTTTTTCAAAACGCGCGGCTTGGCTGCGTCGGTGGTCAGGTCGGGCCATGTGCGGGTCAACGGCAACAGGGCCGGCAAGCCTGCGCAGATGGTCGGTCCCGGCGATGTGCTGACCTTCACCCAAGCAAGCCGCGTGCGTGTGGCGCGCATCCTCGCGCCCGGCACCCGGCGCGGCCCCGCGCCCGAGGCGCAGGCCCTCTATGACGATTTGTCGCCGCTGCCGGAGCGGGCGGACGAAACACCCGTTTCGCCCAACCCCCGTTACGAGGGAAAAGGGCGGCCCACCAAGAAAGAGCGGCGCAAACTCGACCTCAATGCGCCCGGGGCGCTTGATTGACGCGCGGCGCTGGACTAAGTCTCGCCCGACCGACCAATCAGGGGCCGACATGACCTATATCGTCAACGATGCCTGCATCGCCTGCAAATACACCGACTGCGTCGAAGTCTGTCCGGTGGACTGCTTCTACGAGGGCGAGAACATGCTGGTCATCCATCCTGACGAATGCATCGATTGCGGTGTCTGCGAGCCGGAATGCCCCGCCGACGCGATCCGGCCGGACACGGAGCCGGACATGGAGAAATGGGTCGAGTTCAACCGCAAATATGCCGAACTTTGGCCGGTGATCGTCACCAAGAAGGACGAGCTTCCAGACGCCAAGGAACGCGACGGCGAGACCGGCAAGCTCGAGAAGTATTTCTCCGAAGCGCCGGGCGAGGGCGGCTGAGGTTCGAGCCCGCTCTTTCGACGGTCCACGATTCGCACCCTTCCGCAGGGCGCTGATTCGTGCTATGATGTCATTAATGTAACGCCATGCCCGATATCCATTTTCCCCTGCTGCCGCTCGGGTATGGATTTTTCTGTGCCAAGACATGACGCCATGCCCCAACCGGCCATTCGCCGGGAGACTGGTGATTTGTCGATGACATTCGGGCCAGCCTGGAAAGGAAGTTCTGAATGAGCAAGTCCAAGAAATCCGAGTTCAGCCCCAATGATTTCGTCGTCTATCCGGCCCATGGCGTTGGCCGGATCGTGTCGATCGAAAGTCAGGAAATCGCCGGGATCGAGCTGGAGCTTTTCGTCATTTCCTTCGAGAAGGACAAGATGACGCTGCGCGTGCCCACGCACAAGGCCACCGAGATCGGCATGCGCTCGCTCTCGAGCCCCGACATCGTCTCGAAGGCGATGAGCACGCTCAAGGGCAAGGCCAAGGCCAAGAAGGCCATGTGGTCGCGCCGCGCGCAGGAATACGAGCAGAAGATCAATTCCGGCGATCTGATCGCCATCGCGGAGGTCGTGCGCGATCTGCACCGCACCGACGACCAGCGCGAGCAGAGCTATTCCGAGCGTCAGCTTTACGAGGCCGCGCTCGAGCGTCTGACGCGCGAAGTGGCTGCCGTGAGCGGTGATGACGAGGTCGAGGCCGCCCGCCAGGTCGGCGATGTGCTGGTCTCGCGCGCTGCCTGAAGGCGCCTTCACGACGTGAAGATCGGGCCGCATCCCTTTCGGATGCGGCCTTTTTCGTGCGTTCAGGCGATTATCGACAGGAGCACCGCAATCTCGGTCACCTGCTGCACCGCGCCGAGCGTGTCGCCCGTCTGGCCGCCGATCTTTGACCGAAGCAGGAGGCTCGCGCCGAAGACGAGCGCGGCGGCCCAAAGCGCGGCGGGAATAGCGGACCAGCCGACGAGCAGAAGCGCAAGGGCGAGGGCGAGCGCGGCGCCCGTGCCCACGATGCGGGCATTCGGGCGGCCCGTCCCGTGCGAGAGGCCCGCGCCCCGCGCGTGCGGCAGCGCCCACATCAGCGCCGGGATCGCCGCGCGAGAGACGGCGCCCGCCGTCACGATCGCCGCCATGGCCCAGCTTGCATCGATCTGGAACATCAGCCAGAGCGCGCTCCACCGCGCCGAAAGCGATAGGATCAGCGCGACCACGCCGTAAGCGCCGATATGGCTGTCCTTCATGATCTCGAGCCGCTGCGCCCGCGTCCAGCCGCCCCAGAGCCCGTCCGCCGTGTCCGCGAGCCCGTCCTCATGCATGGCGCCGGTCACGATCACCTGCGCGGCGAGCGCGCTCAGCGCCGCCAGCGCCGAGGGTAGCCCGCCCCAGAGCGCCGCCATCCCTGCCAGACCGCCGATCAGCCCGATGACGGCACCGGCCACCGGATAGGCCCAGGCCGCGCCCGCGCCGCGCATGGGCGCGTTCGGCAGGGAGATGCGGCTCAGAAGGGCGAGCGCGGCCGCGATATCGCCCCCCGAGCGGCGCAGCATGTCGGATTTCTGCATGAATTTCGCCCTTTTCACCTGCCATTCGCGGCGTCCTTGCGATACACCGCGCAGGAAAGGCTGTGCAACGGGGATGCGCATGACGGGGACCGATTTGCGGACGATCACGGATCTGGCGGCGCTCTTGCGCGATCTTCCCGGTCCCGATGCCGAGGCGATGGAGGTCGCGCGCGCCCGCGATGCGAGCCTCACGAAACCGCCCGGCGCGCTCGGTCGGCTCGAGGAGGTGGCGGCCTGGGTCTGCGGCTGGCAAGGCGATGCGCGCGCGCGCATCCGGGCACCGCAGATCGTCATATTCGCGGGCAATCACGGGGTGACGGCGCAGGGCGTCTCGGCCTTCCCGGCCGAGGTCACGGCGCAGATGGTGGCGAATTTCAAGGCGGGCGGCGCCGCGATCAATCAGATCGCGCGGCAGGTCGGCGCGCGGATGGACGTACATGCGATCGCGCTCGATCGGCCCACGACAGATTTCACCCGCGCGCCTGCGATGGACGAGGCCGAGTTCATGGATGCGGTGCGCGTCGGCTGGAACGCGGTCGATCCCGAGGCGGATCTCTTGGTGACCGGCGAGATGGGGATCGGCAACACGACCTCGGCCTCGGCGATATGTCATGCGCTTTATGGTGGGCAGGCGGTGGACTGGACCGGGCGCGGCACGGGCGTCGATCCCGAGGCGATGACGATCAAGACGCGCGCCGTCGATGCGGCGGTGCGCCGCCATGGCGCGCTGCGCCGCGCGCCGCTGAGCCTTCTGGCCGCGCTCGGGGGGCGCGAGCTGGCGGCGATGGCGGGCGCGATCCTGCGCGCGCGGCATCTGCGTATTCCGGTCATTCTCGACGGGTTCATCTGCTGCGCGGCGGCGGCCTGCCTCGAGGCCGAGGCGCCCGGCGCGCTCGATCACTGCATCGCGGGCCATTCCAGCGCCGAGGCCGCGCATCCGCGTCTTCTGCACCATCTGGGCAAGGCGCCGCTTCTGTCGCTGGGCATGCGGCTCGGCGAGGGGTCGGGCGCCGCGCTCGCCATCGGGATCGTGCAGGGCGCGCTGGCCTGCCATTCGGGCATGGCGAGCTTCGCCGAGGCGGGCGTTTCGGGCGGCTGAGCGCCCGCCGGGTCAGGCGCGTTTCTTGGGCGTGTCGTCGCCCGATTCCTCGAGCTGCGACAGGAGCATCGTCTGCAATTGCTCCTCGAGCTCGCGGGCGCGGGCGATGTATTTCTCGTTTTCGACGGTCGGCACGTTCGGATCCCAGAGCGCCGCGAGCTCTCGCACCGAGAGGCGATCATGGTGATAGAACATGTCTTCGAGCTCGGCGGCCTCGAACTCGGAGAGACCCATGTTTTCAAGAACATAACGCCCGGCCCTCAGAGAGGCGTCGAACATCTCGCGCACGATGTCGTTGGCGCCAGCCTGATAAAGGCGGAAGACATGGTTGCGGTCGCGCGCCCGCGCGATGATGTGCAGATCGGGCCGCTCGCGCCGCGCGAAGGTGACGAGCCGCACGGCGGCATCGGGATCGTCGAGCGCGGCGACGAGCACCTTGGCATCGCGCAGTCCCGCCGCCATCAGCATCTCGGGGCGCGTCGGATCGCCGAAGAACCCCTTGACCCCGAAACGGCGCATGCGCTGGATCGCTGTCAGGTCATGATCGAGCACCACCGTCTCGTAGCCCGAAGAGCGCACGAGCCGGTTCACGATCTGCCCGAAACGCCCGATGCCGACGATGATGATGCGCGCCTGCTCGTCTACATCGTCATGCTCGAAATCCTCGCTCGCCTCCTCCATCCGGCTCGACAGCCAGTCGTAGAGGATGAAGAGAAGCGGCGTGATGAGCATCGACATCGCCACGACCAGCAGCAGCATCTCGGTCATTTCGGCGGGCACGACGTTCTGCTGGCCCGAGAAGGAGATGAGCACGAAGCCGAATTCGCCCGCCTGCGCCAGCGAGAGGGTGAAGAGCCACAGATCGCGCCCGCGCAGCTCGAAGATGCGCCCGAGGATGTAGAGGATCGCGCCCTTGATGACGATGATCATCAGCGCGAGGCCGAGGATCAGGAAGGGTTCGGCGAAGAGCAGCACGAAATTGATGCCCGCGCCGACGGTGATGAAGAAGAGCCCCAGCAGGAGGCCCTTGAACGGCTCGATATCCGACTCTAGCTCGTGCCGGAATTCGCTGTTGGCCAGAACCACGCCCGCGAGGAACGCGCCGAGCGCGGGCGAGAGGCCGATGAGATACATAACGAAGCTGATGCCGCAGACGATCAGAAGGGCGAGGGCGGTATACATCTCGCGCAGCCGCGCGAGGTGAATGAAGCGAAAGACGGGCCGCGTGAGATAGACGCCCGCGATGATGATCGCGGCCACGACGCCGAGCGTGACAAGCGTCACGCCCCAGCCGGGCAGCCCTTCGACCAGCGAAAGGCCCGAGCCGTGATGACCGCCGCCATGGGCGGCTGCGGCATGGGCGGCGTCCCCGGTGTCTCCCATCGGGCGATGCAACGCCTCGTCCAGCACCGTCTCGGGCGTCTTGCGCATCGCGAGCAGCGGCAGAAGGGCAAGCATCGGGATGACCGCGATGTCCTGCGTCAGCAGCACCGAGAAGGCCGAGCGCCCGCCCTTGGTCTGCATCAGCCCCTTTTCCGAGAGCGTCTGCAGCACGATTGCGGTGGACGACAGCGCGAAGATGAGGCCGATGGCGAGGCTGATGCTCCACTCATGCCCGAGCGCCATGGCCCCCAGCATGATGACGAGCGTCGTCAGCACCACCTGCATGCCGCCAAGACCCAGAAGACGATGCCGCATGTCCCAAAGCGCGCGCGGCTCGAGCTCGAGGCCGATGAGAAAGAGCATCATCACGACGCCGAACTCGGCGAAATGCTGAAGCTCGGCCGTCTCCTGCCCGACGAAGCCGAGGAGCGGCCCGATCAGGATGCCCGCCGCGAGGTAGCCCAGCACCGAGCCCAGGCCGAGACGCGCTGCGATCGGCACGGCGATCACGGCGGCGGCGAGGTAGATCGATGCCTGGTAGAGAAAGGCTTCCATCGCGGTCTCCTTGGGGGGCGCTCGAGGCCCGGCGGTATCGGTTCTGCATCCTTGCGGAACGCGCCGAGCATAAAGACGCAGGCGGATGTCGCAACGCCCTAGCGGCGCTCATGGCGCATCCTTTGCGGGTTTTACACCCGGCTTGCGTGAATTTTTTGCAAAGACCGGTCGGTATTAGCCTTGCGGCATGCGCAGCACGACATTGCGCCCGCGCTTGATATAGCGCAGCTCGCCCTCGCCGATCGCGGCGACCTGACCGCCGTCGAGCGTGTCGCCGACGCGTACTTTCTGATAGCGCCCGTTGCCGAGCCGCACGAGCGCCCGGCGGCTGGCGGGTGAGCCATAGACGCCTATGAGGTTCACTTCGCGCATGTTGAGCACGTTCTTTTCGGTCGCCTGACTGGCGACCGATGCGCTCGAGGGCAGCGAGACCTGCATCTGCTGCGATTGCGGCACCGGCTGCGCCGCGACCGCCTCTTGCGTGCGCTTGACGGTGGTGTCGAAATCGCCGGGCCGCTTGAGCGGTGTCAGCGAGGCGGTGACCGCCTGGGGCGTCGCGTTCTCGAAGGACGCGTCGTCCAGCTCCTCGGGATCGGCGGCGCTCGTGGCGGCGGCGGCGCTTTGGGGCTGGGCGGTCGCTTCGGTCAGCGCGCGGGTGAGCGCCGCGCCATCCACGAGCGGCACGGTCGATCCGGCGGAGGCCGTCTGGAGCGTGGCGGCGGCGGCTGACATCTCGGCGGGGCGGGGCTGAGGGCGCAGCGCGGCGAGCGATGCGGCAGTACCGATCGCCCCGTCGCGCGTGCCGGCGATGCTGGTATCGGGGGCGCCGTCCGCCTGCTCGGCATCCGTTTCTTCCTCGGGCTCGGCCGCGTCGGTCAGCGGCGTCTCGGGGCGCGCACGGGGGCGCACATTCGCGAGCGCCGGATCGATCTGGATCTGCGTGATTTCCGCCTCGCCCGTCTCCTCCACCGGCACGGCGGCCGTGACGGTCACGGTCTGCTCCATTTCGGCGGGGGGCATCAGTGGCGGGCGCCCTGCAATGACGCGAACGCCCTCGGGCGTCAGGGCCCCTTCGGGGGTCGCGCGCACGAGGCCGCGTGCGTCGAAATCGAAGCGCGTGCCGGCGGGGGGCGGATCGGCGGGCGTCTCGAGCGCGGTGTCGCGCGCATCGGGCTGGCGGCGCGGCAAAGTGCCCGGCAGCTCGAGCGCGAGGCCCGGATCGAGCGAGACCTCATAGAGATCGCTGAGCGGTGCGCCCGCGCCGGGCGTCTCGGGCGCGGTGGGCGCCATTTGCCAGATGCCGGTCGCGGCATAGCTGGCAAGCGCCTCGCTGGGCGACAGGACTGTGGGGCGGCTCGGGAGCGTGGCCACTTCGGGGCGCTCGGTGCCCGCATCGGTCAGCGCCGCCGTGCGCTCTTCCTCATCCTTGGCGTCGCCCGCGGGCAGGGGCGCGATCAGCGCGGGAGCGGGGGCATCGTCCTCCTGCACCACTGGATCGACTTCGGCCTCGCTCACGGCGGGCACGTCGGCCAGCTTGATGTCGCCGCCCCGGAAGAGCCGCGCGAGGCCGTCATCGAGAAAGACCGACGCCCAGGCCGCGACGCCGACGAGGAACAAAAGCAGGATCGCCGTCAGGATGAGGCCGAGAAAGCGCGGCTTGCCGCGCACTTCGCTCTGGCGCGCGCCGAAGACGGTCATGCGCTGCTTTTCATCGTGATCGCGGCGTATCGCCTTGGACGCGCGCGGTTTTTCCTTGGCGGGCTTGGCGCCGCGCATCGCGAAGAGGCCTGCGCCTCGGTCGGGGTCGGACCCGTTCCGCGCCGGGGCCGCCTCCTCCGCCGCATCGCGGTCGAGCCGCGCTTCGGGATCGGGGCGCAGGCTCGCCGCAAGCTCGGCCATCATTGCGGGATCGCTCGGGCCGTCATCGGCGGGGCTGGGCAGGGACGGGGCCATGCCCTCCTTGGCTCCGGCATCCGCGCCGCCGAGACGCGACAGGCGCGGGCCGTCCGCCGCGAGGGGCGGGCGCGGTGCGCCGTCGAGGCCGCGGCTGGCCCGGATCGAGCTGAAGGCGGCGACGGACGGCTCGGGCGCGCCGGACGCGGGCGCGGTGTCCTTCTTGGCGTCCGAAGCCGCAGGCGGCGCCTCAGGCTGCACTTCCGGCGCCTTGGGCTTGGGCGCGGGTCCGGCCTCGGCCACGGCCTGCGTGGCCGCCGCCGCGACGGGCGCGTCCTCGTCTTCGGCGATATCTTCGTCGGGCGCGTTCTCTGCCGGGATCTCGGCCTCGCCGGTGATGCGGATGGGCGCGGCGTCGCGCTCCACCTGGGTGCCCTCGGGCAGGGCGGTGCCGGCCCAGGCGGTCACGCCGAAGAAAGGCTCGCCCCGGAAAACCGGGCCTTCGGGGATCGCGGCGAAGCTGACCGGCTCGAACCCATGCTCGACCGCGAAGCTCTCGGCCTCGCCCAGCGTCTCCAGGGCGACGGCGGCGACATGGATCACGCCGTCCTCGGCGGTCCAGTCGTATTCAAGCTCGTCCACCGCATAAGGCGTCGCGCCCTCGAGCGCAGCGCGCACGGCGGCATCGGGATCGCCGCTCGCCTCGATGGTCATGTATTTGATCTGATCCTCGGGCAGGATCAGCTTGCAGGTGGCATCGCCAGGCAGGCGCGCGGCACGCTCTTGCAGCGCAGCAAGGTCTGCGGCGAGATCGGACGAGGCGAAGCCGACGTCTCCGACGCGCGCCCATCCGTCACGGGCGCGATGCAGGAGTTGCAGCCCCTCGCTGGACAGGATCAGGGAGAAATTCGGTTTCATCGCTCGTCTCTAGCATCCATGCGCACGCGGCGGAAGTTTTCGGCGCGACGCCTAATTCTACAGCAGGTTCCCGCCGAGCGAAAGAGAGTGCCCCCGCCCGGCGGATCGGCCCGGCGGGGATCAGCCCGCCTTGGCCAGCGCCTGATCGAGATCGGCGATGAGATCGGCCGCCGTCTCGATCCCGATCGAGATGCGCACGACATCGGGCCCCGCACCCGAGGCGCGCTGCTGCTCCTCGCTGAGCTGGCGGTGCGTGGTCGACGCGGGATGGATCACGAGGCTGCGCGTGTCGCCCAGATTCGCGACATGGCTGAAGAGCTCGAGCGCATCGACGAATTTGACGCAGGCGTCATAGCCGCCCTTGAGCGAGATGGTGAAAAGCCCGCTTGCGCCCTTGGGGCAGACCTGCGCCGCGCGCTTGTTGTAGGGCGATGAGGCGAGGCCCGCATAGGTCACGGCCGCGACGGCGTCATGGCCTTCGAGCCATGTGGCGATCTCGAGCGCGTTGGCGCAATGGCGCTCCATGCGCAGGCTGAGCGTCTCGATCCCCATGAGCGTGTAATGCGCCGCTTGCGGGTTGAGCGTCATGCCTAGATCGCGCAGACCGACCGCGATGCCGTGGAAGGTGAAGGCGAGCGCGCCGAAGGTCTCGTGGAACTTGAGGCCGTGATAGGCCGGCTCGGGCGCCGAGAGCGATGGGAACTTGTCCGAGGCCGACCAGTCGAACTTGCCCGAATCCACGACGCAGCCCCCGGTGACGGTGCCGTTGCCGGTGAGGTATTTCGTCAGCGAATGCACGACCAGCGTCGCCCCATGCTCGATCGGGCGGCAGAGGTAGGGCGTGGCGGTGGTGTTGTCGACGATGAGCGGCAGGCCATGCTTTTCCGCCACATCCGCGACGCTGCGCAGATCGGCGACATGGCCGCCGGGATTGGCGATGGATTCGCAGAAGACGGCGCGCGTGTCGTCGTCGATGGCCGCGGCGATGGCGTCCATATCGTCGATATCGACGAATTTCGCGGACCAGCCGAAGCGCTTGATCGTCTGGCTGAACTGCGTGACCGAGCCGCCGTAGAGGCGGGTCGAGACGACGACATTGCGCCCCGGCGCCATCAGCGGGAAGAGCGCCATGATCTGCGCCGCATGCCCCGAGGAGCAGCAGACCGCGCCCGCGCCGCCTTCGAGCGTTGCGACACGCTCCTGAAGCGAGGCGACCGTGGGGTTCGTTAGGCGCGAGTAGATATAGCCCACTTCCTGAAGGTTGAAGAGCTTGGCCGCGTGATCGGCATCGCGGAACGCATAAGCCGTGGTCTGGTAGATCGGCACCTGACGTGCGCCGGTGGCCGGATCAGGGCGATTGCCCGCATGAACCTGCAACGTGTCGAAACCGAGTGTCATGGGATCCCCTCCGATACATTCCCTTGCAGGGTTTGTAGGCGATGGCGCGGGATCGGGCAACGGGGATGCTGCGCGGGGCGCACGCGTCGGGCAGCCGCCCGCTCAGCGCATCCAGAAGCCATTGCGCTCCGCTCAGCGCATCCAGAAGCCGTTGCGCTTGATCGTGTTGCGGATCATCTGCTCGCGCCGGGGCAGATCGTCCTGATCGAAGAGCGCGCGCACCTTGAGGCCGCGCCCCTGATAGACCATGCGTTTGATCGGCTCGTATTCCTTGAGCACCTTCTTGACGCGATTGTGGTTTGTGATGTGATGCAAGGCCGCGATGACGTGATCGCCCTCGCGCGCGTAGAGAAGCGGCAGAAGGCGATAGTGGCAGCTCACCGACCCGTCGAGATAACCCTCGGGCAGCGCATCGCGCCCGCCGCCGAGGGAGTGGATCACCAGCGGTAGAGCCACCTGATCTAGCCACGGGTCGAGCTCCTGGCAGATCAGCTCGGCGGGTGGGTCATCCCGGATGGCGAGCGCATAGTCGAGAAACCTTTGCCCGAAGACGCGTGGGCACTCGTGATAGAAGAAGCCCGCGTTGAAATAGAGATAGCGCTTCCAGTATTCGTCCGGCTGCGACAGATCGAGCGAGCTGGCGTAATCGAGCCCGAACTTGTCGTAGAGCGATTTCCAGATCGCGCCGTAGCCGGGGCCGTAGAGCTCGGGCGTGGGCCAGGTGCCCTCGCGGCGCAGCGACGCGCCGGGGCGCGAGAAATCGAAGGGAACCGCGGCCAGATCGCCGGTGATGAGCGTGTCGGTGTCGAAGAACACGAAGGGCTCGCCCTCGGGGAGGGCCGACAGCATCTCGATCTTGTTGCCATAGGGGTAGGCATGGCCGAAATGGCGGCTCTCGAAGGGGATGATCTCGGCGCCGAGTTCGGCCAGCATGGCGCGGATATCGTCGTTGCCGATGCGCGGATCGTTGGGCCAGAGCGGGCCGCGCTGCGGCTCGGCGATCAAGAGGCGGCCCGGAAAATCAGGGCAATAGCTGCGCAGCGACAGCGCGAAAAGCAGCGCCTCGTATTGCAGGCGCCCGTTCTGCGCCACGATCACCACGTTGAATGTTTGCGTGCGGTCCGCCTGCACTGCCATGTTTGTCCTGCCCGGTCGTCTTTGGCGCCAGTATAGGCGCAGGGTTGTCGATGCACGAGGGAAGATTGCGCAAAAATCGCGCGATCGTTTCCTAGTCTCGGACAATCTGAGGGAGGGAAGTGGTGGGCGACCCAGGAATCGAACCTGGCGTGCGTCTCCGCGAGGGAGTTACAGTCCCCTGCCACACCTTGCGGCCTGTCGCCCACTTGGCCAGAGGCCGTAGCGCCCTGACGTGGGGGGCTGATTACAAGCGCGCCCGAGAGGCGTCAACCGTAAAAACGACGCTCTCGACTTGGCCCTGCATCGCCCGTGGCGAGGCGCGGAAATCGCCTTGCACGCGGCGCGCGCGGGCATGATTATGCGCCCTTCTGGCGGGAAAGGCGGCGCGTGATGAAAAAACCGAAATGGGTGGTCGAAAAGGAGCAGGCCAAGAAGGCGGCCGAGGCCGAGACGGTCTGGCTTTTCGGGCTGCATGCGGTGCGCGACGCGCTGATGAACCCGGCCCGCCGCAAGCTGCGCCTCGTCGTGACGCTGAACGCACAGAACAAGCTGGCCGAGGCCATCGCCGCCTCCGGCATGACCCCCGAGGAAGCCGATCCGCGCAAGTTCTCCGCGCCGCTCGATCCCGGCTCGGTGCATCAGGGTGCGGCGCTCGAGGTCAAGCCGCTTAACTGGGGCGATCTCGAGACGCTGGCGATGGGCGATGGCGTCCGCCCGCCGCGCCTCATCCTTCTGGACCGCGTGACCGATCCGCATAACGTGGGCGCCATCCTGCGCTCTGCCGAGGTGTTCGGTGCCTCCGCCGTCATCGCCCCGCGCCATCACTCCGCGCCCGAGACCGGCGCGCTGGCCAAGACGGCGAGCGGCGCGCTCGAGCGGCAGCCCTACCTTCAGGTGCGCAACCTCTCGGACGCGATGCGGCAGCTTCAGAAGATGGGTTATCTCGTGCTGGGTCTCGACGGCGAGGCCAGTGAGACGATCGAGGAGGCGCTCGAGGGCAAGCGCGACCGCCCGGTGGCGCTGGTCCTCGGGGCCGAGGGGCCGGGCCTGCGGCAGAAGACGCGCGAAACCTGCGACATTTTGGTGAAAATTCCCTATTTCGGCGGCTTCGGATCGCTCAACGTCTCAAATGCGGCCGCGGTGGCCCTATATGCCAGTCAGGCGCGCACCATCGGCACGCCGTAGCCGGGAGGGCGCATGCGCAAGATCGCGACCTGTTGTTATTGCGGCACCCGCGCGGCGCTCGTGCTGCGCGGCGAGAGCCGTCACGAGCTGTCCTGCGCGGCCTGCGGTGCGCCGCTTCATGAAATGAAGGCAATGCCCTGCGACCAGCAGGAGCGCGGGCGCGCGCATCGCGCCTCGGCCCCGCGCCGCCGTCCCGCCCCGCACCCCTATGATCTGCGCCGGGAGGACGAGGAGGAGCGCCGCCGCGCCGAGGCCGAGCGCTACCGGCAGCCCAAGCCGCGCCGCAAGCGCCGCAAGCCGTTCCTGCGCAAGGCGTTCGAGGAAATCTGGGACATCGTCGAGGACATCATCGACTGACCCGGCCCCGACCTTGCGTCTGTTACAAAAGGTCACAGGCCGATCACAGGTCGCTGATCGCCCCTTTTGCAGGCAAGTTTCCATCCTAAATCAATTGCACAGGCGCCGGACCGGAACTTCGGTGCCTTCTATCACTGTCCCTCGTTCCGTGACTGCGCCCGAAGTCTTTGCTTCGGGCGCTTTTTTGTGCAGGTTGCGCGGGACTTGAAAGGGCAGGGCCATGAGCGACGATCTGATCCGCGACATTCTGAAACGTACCCGGCGCATCGCGCTCGTCGGGGCGTCGGCCAATCCGGCGCGGCCGAGCCATGGCGTGATGCGCTTTCTGCTCTCCAAGGGCTACGAGGTCGTGCCGGTCAACCCCGGCCTCGCGGGACAGACGCTTCTGGGCCAGAAGGTCGTGGCGAGGCTTTCGGACATCGAGGGGGAGGTCGACATGATCGACGTCTTCCGCGCGTCCGAGCATGTGCCCGCCGTGGTGGACGAGGCGCTGGCGCATTTCGAAAACCCGGGCGCGATCTGGATGCAGCTTGGCGTGGTGCATGAGGGAGCGGCCGAGACCGCCCGCGCGCGCGGCGTCGATGTGGTGATGGATCGCTGCCCGGCGATCGAGTATCCGCGCCTGATGTAGCGCTCAGCCTTGGGGGCGCGTGGCCTTTTCCGCGAGCCCCGATCGCGCCTGACGCCGCTCGAGCTCGGCCATGACATCGGCCAGCGCCACGCCGCGCGCGCGCAGCATCACCATGAAATGAAACAGCACATCCGCCGCCTCGCCGGTCAGCGCCTCGGCGTCGCCGCGCACCGCCTCGATGATCGCCTCCACGGCTTCCTCGCCGAACTTCTCGGCGCATTTTTCGGGGCCTTTTCCAAGGAGCTTCGCGGTCCAGCTCGTCTCGGGATCGGCATCGGCCCGCGCGGCGATGATCGCCTCGAGATCGTCCAGTGTCATAGCCCCGTCCTCATCGGTATTCCGGCGGCTGCCATATGCGCCTTGGCCTGGCCGATGGTGAATTCGCCGAAATGGAAGATCGATGCCGCGAGCACCGCGCTCGCGCCGCCTTCCCTGACGCCATCGACGAGGTGATCAAGCGTGCCGACCCCGCCCGAAGCGATGACCGGCACATCGACCGCGTCCGAAATGGCGCGGGTGAGCGGCAGGTTGAAGCCCGCGCGCGTGCCGTCGCGGTCCATCGAGGTCAGCAGGATCTCGCCCGCGCCGTACTCCGCGACACGCCGCGCGAAGGCGACCGCGTCGATGCCGGTCTCGCGGCGGCCGCCATGGGTAAAGATTTCCCACTTTCCAGGCGCGACCGTCTTGGCGTCGATGGCCACGACGATGCACTGGCTGCCGAATTGCGCCGCCGCCTCGCGCACCACCTCGGGACGGGCGACGGCGGCGGAGTTGAAGCTGACCTTGTCGGCCCCGGCCAGCAGGAGCGCGCGCACATCCGCGGGCGTGCGCACGCCGCCGCCCACGGTCAGCGGGATGTAGCATTGCTCGGCCGTGCGGCGCACCACGTCGAACATGGTGCCGCGATTCTCGTGGGTCGCGTGGATGTCGAGAAAGCACAGCTCGTCCGCGCCGGCGGCATCATAGGCGCGCGCGGCGTCCACCGGATCGCCTGCGTCCCGCAGATCGACGAAGTTCACGCCTTTCACCACGCGCCCGTCGGCCACGTCGAGGCAGGGGATGATGCGGGTCTTGAGCATGCGCGTGTCCGGCCTTTGAGTGTCGTGCGATTGTCTATGTGCAAATCGGGCTACATGCCAGAGTGGGACGTTGAAAACGACAAAAGGAGAGAGATCCATGAAAAGATTGATCGCCGCCGCCCTCATCGCGATCTGGGGCAGCCATGCCGCCGCGAACGAGCAGAGCGTCACGCATGTCGAATCGAAACTCGGCGTCGCCGAGACGATGGACCATCTCGAGCGCGCCGTGATCGAGGCCGGCGCGACAATCTTCGCCCGTGTCGATCACGGCGAAGGGGCCGAGCGCGCGGGCGTCGAGCTCGCCCCCGCGCAGCTTCTGGTCTTCGGCAACCCCAAGCTGGGCTCGCAGGCCATGCAGGACGACATCCTGGCCGGTCTGCATCTGCCGCTGCGCGTTCTGATCTATGAAGACGGCAACGGGCAGACTTTCCTCGCCTACGAGGATCCCGCGATCACGCTCGGCGATCTCGACGGCGTCGATGCGGGCGCGACCTACATCGCCGAGATGCGCGCCGCGCTCAGCAAGCTGACGAACAAGGCTTCCGACGTAGTGGAGTGACGCCATGGATGCGCCGGGCCGCGCGGCCCGGCGCCCTCAGCGCAGCGCGGCCAGCGCCTCGCGCAGATCGAGCGCGCCGTCATAGAGCGCCCGGCCCGAAATCGCGCCATCGAGCGGCGCGCCGCAATCACGAAGCGCCATCAGATCGGCGAGCGAGCTGACACCGCCCGAGGCGATCACAGGGATGCTCACGGCGCGTGCCAGCGCCGCCGTCGCCTCGATATTCGGGCCCTGCATCGCGCCGTCGCGCTCGATATCGGTATAGATGATCGCGGCGACGCCGGCGTCCTCGAAACTGCGCGCCAGATCGGTGGCGTTCACGTCGGTCTCCTCGGCCCAGCCCTTGGTCGCCACGCGCCCCGCGCGGGCGTCGATGCCCACGGCCACCTGGCCCGGAAACGCCTTGGCCGCTTCGCGCACGAGATCCGGGTCCTCCACCGCCACGGTGCCGAGGATCACCCGCGCGAGGCCCTTCGAAAGCCACATCTCGATCGTCGCCATGTCGCGGATGCCGCCGCCGAGCTGCGCCGGCACGCGGCAGCGCTTCAGGATTTCTTCGACCGGCGCGGCATTGACGGGCGCGCCCGCGAAGGCGCCGTTGAGGTCCACCAGATGAAGCCATTCGCACCCCGCCGCGACGAAGGCCTCGGCCTGCGCGGCCGGATCGTCGTTGAAGACCGTGGCGGCCTCCATTTCGCCGCGCAGAAGGCGCACGGCCTGGCCGTCCTTGAGATCGATGGCGGGGTAGAGAATCATGGCGCGCCCCTTCGCAGGCAGTAAATTTCGAACCCCGCCCTCAGACCACGGCGCGCGAAAATTTACAATGCGCCGCGGATTGCCGGTTGATCGGCGCATCGCGCCTGTCACACTGGGCGGCGGGAAAACTGTCCTTGAGGGAGGAAGGAATGAAGGCAATCGCATGGGGCGCTCTGGCGCTTGCGATCAGCGCGGGGATGGCGATGGCCGACCCGCTCGAGGGGATCTGGCAGACGCCGAAGGACGATAACGGCAATTCGGGCCTCGTGCGCATCGCGCCCTGCGGCGCGCAGCTTTGCGGCACGCTGATCAAGGCCTATGGCCCGGGCGGCGAGGAAATCGCGAGCGACAATATCGGGCGCGCCATCGTCTCCGAGACGGTGCCGACGGGCGGGGGCGCCTACGAGGGCAAGATCTACTCTCCCGACCGCGGCAAGACCTACGCGTCGAAGCTCAGCCTCTCGAACGGAACCTTGGCGGTCAAGGGCTGCGTCTTCGGCATCTGCCGCGACGGCGGCACCTGGCGGCGGGTGCAATAGGCGCGCGGCTCAGGGGCGCCACCTGAGGAAATTGGCGATCATGCGCAGGCCCGTGCCCTGGCTTTTCTCGGGGTGGAACTGCGTGCCGACGAGATTGTCGTGGCCGACCACGGCCGTGACGGCGCCGCCATAGTCCACATGCGCCAGCAGATGCGCCTTGTCAGCCACGCGGAACTGGTAGGAATGGACGAAATAGGCGTGCTGGCCGGTCTCGATCCCGTCGAAGAGGGGGTGGGGCGCGTCCAGCACCAGATCGTTCCAGCCCATATGCGGCACTTTCAGCGCCGGATCGGCGGGCGTGATCGGCTCGACCGTGCCGCCGATCCAGTCGAAGCCTTCCGTCTCGCCATGCTCGAGCCCGCGGCTCGCCAGCATCTGCATGCCGATGCAGATCCCCATGAAAGGGCGCGCGCCGTCGATGACGGCCTCGCGCACGGCCTCGAAGAGGCCGCGATGATCGTAGAGCTCGGCCCGGCACGCGGCGAAGGCGCCGTCGCCCGGCAGCACGATGCGGTCGGCGCGGCGCACCGTGTCGGGGTCGGACGTGACCATCACCTCGCCCGCGCCGGTCTCGCGCGCCATGCGCTGGAACGCCTTCTCGGCCGAGTGCAGGTTGCCGCTTTCGTAATCGACGATGACGGTGCGCATGGGCCTAGAGCATGCCCTTGGTCGAGGGGATCGCATCGGCCTTGCGCGGATCGGTCTCGACCGCCTCGCGCAGCGCGCGCGCGACGGCCTTGAACGCGGCCTCGGCCATGTGGTGGCTGTTGATGCCGTGGAGCGCGTCGACATGCAGCGTCATGCCCGAATGCGTCGAGAAGGCCTGGAAGAATTCGCGCACCAGCTCGGTGTCGAAACTGCCGATCTTGGCGGTCGGCAGGTCCATGTTCCACACGAGATAGGGCCGGCCCGAGAGGTCCAGCGCCGCGCGCACCAGCGCGTCGTCCATCGGCAGAAGGCAGGCGCCATAGCGCCGGATGCCGCGCTTGTCGCCGAGCGCCTCCGACAGCGCCTGGCCGAGCGCGATCCCAACATCCTCGACCGTGTGGTGATCGTCGATATGCAGATCGCCCGTGCAGGCCACCTCGATGTCGATCAGCGAGTGCCGCGCCAACTGGTCCAGCATGTGGTCGAAGAACCCCACGCCGGTCTTGTTGTCGTAGCTGCCAGAGCCGTCGAGCGCGACGCGCGCGCTGATATCGGTCTCGGCGGTCTTTCGGGTGACGGTCGCGCTGCGCATGATCTTCTCCGACTGGCTTTGCCGCGCTTATAGGCAGATGCGCCCGCCCCGCCAAGGGCCGCGCGCCGCGCCGCGTCACAAATGATCCGAAAACAGAAAAGGCCGCCCGAGGGCGGCCTTCGTTCCGTGACCGTGGGTAGCGGTCTAATTGGAGCGGGCGAGGCGATTCGAACGCCCGACCCTAACCTTGGCAAGGTTATGCTCTACCCCTGAGCTACGCCCGCACCGATTGAGGGGGTATCTACAAATTGCCGGCGGGGGCCGCAAGGCCAAATTTCGCGCCCCGGCGAAAAAATTTGCGCCGCCAATGCTTTCCTTTGGGGAAGCCCCGCGCCCTGCTTCATCTTGGCCAAATACTCCGGGGGTGCGGGGGCAGGGCCCCCCCCTCGCGCGGTCTTCCTGCGCTCACTTGTAGCTGAGCACGCGGCGGCCGGGGATGCCGTAATCCTCGGAATGCACGACGACGCCCTCGGCGCCGAGATAGAGGATGCCGTAGGCGCCCGGCTCGTCCACCGAGGCGTCGCTGTCCATGCCGGGCTGCATGATGGGCGACTGGTGGCAGGGGCTTTTGAGGATTGTGCAGGCGATCCCGCCGGCCGCGCCCGAGACGGTGCGATGCAGATGCCCGGCGACGATCTGGCAGGTATTGGCGCGCCGTTTGAGCACCGCGAGGAACTCGGCGCGATTCGCCAGTGCGATCGCGTCCATAGCGGCGAAGCCCACCTCCATCGGCGGGTGATGCAGCATCACGACGGCAGAGCGTCCCTCGGCCCCCGCGAGCGCCGCGTCGAGCCAGGCGAGGCGCGCGTCGCAGAGGGTACCGCCGTCCTGCCCCTCATCCACCGTGTCGAGCAGGATGAGCCGAACGTCGCCGCAATCGATCACCTCCTGCACATGCCCCTCGGCCGTGCGGGGCGCTTTGGGAAACGCCTCTGCGAAGGCCGCGCGTCGGTCATGGTTGCCGATGGTGAGATGCACCGGCAGCGGGCAGTCCTTCAGCGCGGCGGCGAGGCGCGCGTATTCCTCGGGCCGGCCGTGATGGGTCAGATCGCCGGTGATCACGATCCTCTCCGCCTCGGGAAACTGCGCGAGCGCATGGGCCAGCCCCGCGCGGAACCGCGCATCCGGGTCGAGATGCCCGATCAGCGCGCCCTGCGCGGTATAATGCAGATCGGTGAAGACGAGTATCTTGCGCATGGCCTACCTTCGTTCCTGCCGCCCGGGGCGGCTCTAGCGCTGCGCGCGGGCCAGCCACGCGGCGGCACCGAGCATCATGATGCCGCCGATCCGGTCGATCCACGCGCCGCCCGCCCCGGCAAAGCGGCGCGCACCGAGCGCGGCGAGCGCCGCGTATCCCCAGACGATCCAGAAATCGAGGATTGCGCAGGTGATGGCGAGGATCGCGAATTGCGACCAGAGCGGGGCGGCGGGGTCGATGAATTGCGGAAAGAGCGCGCCGTAGAAGAGGATCGCCTTGGGACTCGTGCCCGCCACGATGAAGCCTTGGCGAAAGTGCCACCAGCGCGAGCGCGGCGCGCCTTGCGCCGCGACCTCGACCGGCGGACGCACCCGGAAGGAGCGTCGGATCATCCGAAAGCCGAGCCATGCAAGATAGGCGACGCCCGCGATCTTGATCGCGAGAAAGAGCGTGGCCGACTGGGCGAGGATCAGCCCCAACCCGGCGACCGCCGCGATCATCTGCAGCATGTTCGCGCTGATATCGCCGAGCACGGTGAAGGCCGCGCGCCGCGCGCCGTCAGCCATTCCGTGAACGATCCCGAGCGTCACCGAGGGCCCGGGCGTCAACAGGACGGCCAGCACCAGCGCCAGAAATCCGAGATATGTCGCGGCGTCCATCATGCTTCCAATTCGATCAAGAGATCCTTGGCGTCGATCTGTCCGCCGGGCACGGCATGGACAGCCTTGATGACCGCGTCGCGCTCGGCATGAAGGCCCGTTTCCATCTTCATCGCCTCGATGGTCAACAGCAGATCGCCGGCCTTCACCGGCTTGCCCGCGACGGCGGAGATGCTGGCCACGACGCCCGGCATGGGCGCGCCGATATGGTTCGGGTTGCCCGGCTCGGCCTTGGGGCGGGCGGCGGCGCTGCTTTTCACGAGGCGGTTCGGCACGCGGATCACGCGCGGCTGGCCGTTCAGCTCGAAGAAGACCTTGACCTCGCCATCCTCGCCGGTCTCGCCCACGGCTTGCAGGCGGATCTCGAGGATCTTGCCCGGATCGATCTCGGCGGTGATCTCCTCGCCCGGCTCCATGCCATAGAAGAAGGTCTTCGTTGGCAGGGTGCGCACGGGGCCATAGACACGGTGGCGGCCCATGTAATCGAGGAAGACCCTGGGATACATGAGATATCCGTTCAGATCCTCGTCATCCACCTTGCGCCCTTCGAGAAGCTGGCTCAGCTCGGCGCGCGTCGCCTCGAGATCGACGGGCGGCAGGTGCGCGCCGGGCCGCTCGGTGCTGGGCGCCTCGCCCTTGAGCGCCTTGGCCGTCAGCGCAGGGGGGAAGCCGCCCGGAGGCTGGCCCAGATTGCCGCGCAGCATGTCGATGACGGAATCGGGAAAGGAGACGTCCTTGGCCGGGTCCTCGACCTCGGCGCGGGTGAGGCCCTGGCTCACCATCATCAGCGCCATGTCGCCCACCACCTTGGACGAGGGCGTGACCTTCACGATATCGCCGAACATCCGGTTCACGTCCGCATAGGTCTGCGCGACCTCGGGCCAGCGATCCTCGAGACCCATCGAGCGCGCCTGCTCGCGCAGGTTGGTGAACTGCCCGCCCGGCATCTCGTGAAGGTACACCTCGGAGGAGGGCGCCTGCATCGACGATTCGAACGCGGCATAATGCCCACGCACATTGTCCCAGTAATCCGAGATCTCGCGCACGGCGCTGATGTCGATGCCGGTGTCACGCTCGGTATGCGCAAGCGCCTCGACGACCGAGCCGAGCGTGGCCTGGCTGGTGTTGCCGCTGAGCGCGTCCATCGCGCAGTCGACGGCATCGACCCCTGCATCTGCGGCGGCGAGGATCGTGGCGCTGGCGATGCCGGCGGTGTCATGCGTGTGGAAATGGATCGGAAGGCCCACCTCCTCCTTGAGGGCCGCGATCAGCTTGCGCGCGGCGGCGGGCTTCAGAAGGCCCGCCATGTCCTTGAGGCCGAGCACATGCGCGCCGGCCTTCTCCATCTCGCGTGCCATGCCGACATAGTACTTCAGGTCGTACTTGGCCCGGTCGGGATTGAGGATGTCCCCGGTGTAGCAGACCGTGCCCTCGCAGATCTTGTTCGCCTCGATCACGGCATCCATCGCGACGCGCATGTTTTCCACCCAGTTGAGCGAATCGAAGACGCGGAAGACGTCGACGCCGGTGACGGCGGCCTGCCGGACGAACTCGCGCACCACGTTGTCGGGATAGTTGGTGTAGCCCACGCCGTTCGACGCGCGCAAAAGCATCTGCGTCATGAGGTTCGGCATCTTGGCGCGCAGATCGCGCAGACGCTGCCACGGGCATTCCTGCAAGAAGCGGTAGGCCACGTCGAAGGTCGCGCCGCCCCAGCATTCTACCGAGAAAAGTTGCGGCAGATGCGCGGCATAGGCGGGCGCGATGCGGATCATGTCGCGGCTGCGCATGCGCGTGGCGAGAAGCGACTGATGCCCGTCGCGCATCGCGGTATCGGTGATAAGGAGCCGCTTTTGCGCCTTCATCCAGTCGGCCACGGCCTGCGGGCCCTTCTCCTCCAGCAGATTGCGCGTGCCGGGCTGAGGCGTGCCGCGCAGCCTCGGCGGCACCGGGTCTTTCAGGTCGGCGCGCGGGCGCGGACGGTCCTTGGTCTCTGGATGCCCGTTCACGGTGATATCCGCGATATAGGTCAGCACCTTCGTGCCGCGGTCCCGGCGCGAGCGGAAGTTGAAGAGCTCGGGCGTGTCGTCGATGAACTTGGTCGTGTAGGTATTGTCGAGGAAGGTCGGGTGTTTGAGCAGGTTCTCGACGAAGGCGATGTTCGTGCTCACGCCCCGGATGCGGAATTCGCGCAGCGCGCGGTCCATCCGCGCGATCGCCGCCTCGGGCGTCTGCGCATGGGCCGTCACCTTGACCAGCAGGCTGTCGTAGAACCGCGTGATGACGCCCCCCGCATAGGCCGTGCCACCGTCGAGGCGAATGCCCATGCCCGTGGCCGAGCGATAGGCGGTGATGCGGCCGTAATCGGGGATGAAGCTGTTCTGCGGGTCCTCGGTGGTGATGCGCGTCTGGAGCGCGTGGCCATGCAGGCGGATCTCGTCCTGGCTCGCCTTGCGGGTCGCTTCGGCCAGCGTCTTGCCTTCGGCGATCTTGATCTGGGCCTGCACGATGTCGATGCCGGTGACCTCCTCGGTCACGGTATGCTCGACCTGAACGCGGGGGTTCACCTCGATGAAGTAGAATTGCTCGGTATCCATATCCATGAGGAACTCGACCGTGCCCGCGCATTCGTAATTCACGTGCTTGCAGATCTTGTAGCCGAGCTCGCAGATCTCGGCGCGCTGGGCGTCGGTGAGATAGGGGGCGGGCGCGCGCTCGACGACTTTCTGGTTACGGCGCTGGACCGAGCAGTCGCGCTCGAAAAGGTGATACATGTTGCCGTGCTTGTCGCCGAGGATCTGCACCTCGACATGGCGCGCGCGCAGGATCATCTTTTCGAGATACCCCTCGCCGTTGCCGAAGGCCGCTTCGGCCTCGCGGCGGCCTTCCAGCACCTTTTCCTTGAGCTCGTCCGGGCCGTGGATGGGCCGCATGCCGCGCCCGCCGCCACCCCAGGATGCCTTGAGCATCAGCGGATAGCCCACCGCCGCGGCCTCGGCGCGGATGGCGTCCATGTCCTCGCCCAGAACCTCGGTCGCGGGGATGACCGGAACGCCCGCTTCGATGGCGACGCGCCGCGCGCTCGCCTTGTCGCCCAGCTGGCGCATCGTTTCGGCCTTGGGGCCGATGAAGGTGATCCCGGCCTCTGTGCAGGCATCGACGAAATCGGGGTTCTCGGACAGCAGGCCATAGCCTGGATGGATCGCATCGGCACCGCATTCCTTCGCGACGCGGATGATCTCGGGAATGCTGAGATAGGCGGCCACGGGACCCATTCCCGCGCCGATGCGGTAGGCCTCGTCGGCCTTGAAGCGGTGCAGGCCCAGCTTGTCCTCTTCGGCGAAGACGGCGACGGTGCGTTTGCCCATCTCGTTCGCGGCGCGCATGATGCGGATGGCGATCTCGCCGCGATTGGCGATGAGAATCTTCTTGAAGTCTGTCATGTCGCGTCCCCGTTCATCTTCCTTGGCGCCGGCAGCCGGTGCGATTGCGCGCAGAGTGCAAATCGCCGCAGTGCAGCGCAACTTTTTTCTGACATTCTAGAAATCGCGGCTCCGGCGCGCGACATATGCGGCGTAGAGCCCCCTGCTTTGCGACATTCATCGCCGCAGAGAGCGCGGTCTATGACGCGGGCATGAGGCGGGCCGGCAGATCGGGCAGGCACCGCGCGCCGAGCTGGCCCATATTGGCGCTCATGTCCGCGCTGAGAATGCGCACGAGATGCGGCAGACCTTCGGGGCCGAGCGCGGCCAGCGCGTAGTGCCACGGGCGCGCCATCATGACGAAATCCGCGCCGAGGGCCAGAGCGCGCAGGATGTCGAGCCCGCCGGTGATCCCGCCGTCGAAGATGAGCGGCAGGTCCGTCGCGGCGCGCAGGAGCGGCAGTTGCCGCACGCTGGCGGGCGCCCCGTCGAATTGCCGCCCGCCATGATTCGAGATCCAGACCGCATCGACGCCCGCCGCCTCGAGCCGGGGCAGATCCGCGGGATCAAGGACGCCCTTGACCACGAGCGGGCCGTCCCAATTGGCGCGCAGCCAGTCGAGATAGGACATGTCGGGCGAGGTGCGCAGCATGTAGCCCGCATGCGCGGTCGACGGCAGGCCCGACGTCGTGCCCGCATATTTGTCGATCATGCGCATGCGCGGCATGCCCATCCGCGCCATGCCCATCGCCCAGGCGGGCCGCAGCGCCACCTGCGCCATCAGGCGCGGGCCGAGGCGCGGCGGCTGCGTGAGCCCCGAGCGCGTCTGCCGCTCGCGCCGAGAGGCCACGGGCACGTCCACCGTCAGCACCAGCACCTTGAAGCCCGCATCGCGCGCGCGGGCCAGCATGTCGCGGCGGATCTCCTCATCGCGCGGCGGATAGAGCTGGAACCAACCCTCGCCGCCGACATGCGGGCCGACCTGCTCGGGCGTCTGGGCCGCGACGGTCGAGAGCGTGTAGGGCAGCCCGGCCGCCGTCGCCGCGCGGGCGAGGTGCCGCTCGGCGTCGGGCCAGATGAGGCCCGACATGCCCACGGGGCCGATCCCGAAGGGCAGTGGATGGGCGCGGCCGAACAGGGTGGTCGAGAGGTCCGGCTCGAACTCGCCATGCAGGATCGAGGGCATCATCTCGATGCTCTGGAGCGCAGCGGGGCCGGCATGGCGCGCGCGCTCGGTGCCGGTGCCGCTGTCGAGATATTCCCACACGAAACGGGGCAGGCGGGCGCGGGCGCGCGCCTTGAGATCGCTGATCGCGGGGTATCTCGTGTCATGGCTCATGGCGCGCATTTGGCGCAAGCGCCCCGGCCTTGTCCAGATGGCTTGAGCGGCGCGTTATAACGCGCGTCTATGGCTTTGAAAAAGGTCGCGCGTGCTCTCTCGACATTCCCCGCGCTTTGATCTCTGAATGCGGAAATGGATAGCGAAATCAATTCACGGCCCGGCTGGGGCATCTTCTGGATGATCGTCACCGGCCTGCTCTTCGTGGGCGTGACCGCGCTGGTCAAGACGATCGGCTCGCGTATCCCCGCCGCCGAGAGCGCCTTTCTGCGATACGCGCTCGGCCTCGTTCTGCTTGTGCCGGCCATACCCGCGCTGCGGCGCGCGCGGCTGACGCCGCGGCTCTGGCTCATCTTCGGCGCGCGCGGTGCGGTGCATACGGTGGGCGTCGCGCTCTGGTTCTTCGCGATGGCGACGATCCCGATCGCGGACGTGACGGCGATGAACTATCTCGCGCCGATCTACGTCACCATCGGAGCGGCGCTCTTTCTGGGCGAGCGGCTGGCGATGCGGCGGCTCATCGCGGTTCTGGTCGCGCTTCTGGGGGCGGTCATCATTCTGCGGCCCGGTCTGCGCGAGGTCGGCCCCGGCCATATGGCGATGCTCGTCACCGCGATCAGCTTCGGCGGCTCCTACCTTCTGGCCAAGCTGGCCACGGACGAGACGTCGCCCGCCGTGGTGGTGACGATGCTGTCCGTCACCGTCACAATCGGCCTTGCACCCCTTGCCGCGCTCCATTGGGTGACGCCCACGCTTTTCGAGCTCGTCACGCTTTTCGGGGTCGCGGTGCTGGCCACGGCCGGGCATTACACCATGATGCTCGCCTTCCGCGCGGCGCCTCTGGCGGTGACGCAGCCGATGACCTTCCTGCAACTCGTCTGGGCCGTGATGCTGGGTGCGCTCGTCTTCGGTGAGGCGGTGGACCCGTTCGTCGTGCTGGGCGGGATGGTCATCGTGGGCTCGGTCAGCTTCATCACCTGGCGCGAGGCGGTGCTCAAGCGCCGCGCGATCACGCCCCCGGCCAACGCCACCAAATTCTGAGCGTCTCAGCCTGATTTGGACCTGCGCGGCGGCGTCAGCTTCATGTCCGGCGCGGCGAGGCGCTGGGCCGGCCCGACCCAGGCATAGGCCAGAAGGCAGGGATCGCGGTCGCCCGTGGTGATGCGGTGCTCGACGCCCGATCCGTTGTAAATGAGCGAGCCGGGTGCATAGACCGCGCCGTTGTTTTCCGACCACGCGCCCGCCACCGAAATATAGCTTTCCTCGATCTCGTGATGGCTGTGCTGCGGATAGGTCGTGTTGGGGGCGAAAAGAACGAAGCCGAGATTGAGCCGATCCGACAGGATCGGCCCTTTCTGGCCGAGGATCTCGCAAAACGCGTATTTGCGCATCAGGGGCTTCGGCATCTGCTCGTAGCCGTATTCCCACGTGAGCCAGCTGCGCACCTCGCGCAGCGCGCGGGCCATGCCTTGCATCGCCGCGCGCTCGCCCAGATCGAGCGCGCGCGCGAAATGCGCCGTCACCGGCAGGGTCGTCGCCTCGCGCGGAGTGATCGGTGGATTGGCGGCGATGGTGGCCGAAAGGCCGTCGCGCACGCGTTTGCGGTGGCTGCGGATCACGCTGCTGCCGCCATCCGAGCCGAAGCGATAGAGCGAATCGAACTCGCGCAGCAGATAGAGCCAGTCGGGGCTGTCGGCGAGGCGAGGCGTGGTCGGCGCGTCGGGGGCGGTCGTGTCGGGAAATGTCATGCGGCGCAATCCTTGCTCCAGGGTGTCGCCCGCCAGTTTCCTCAGGATCGGCTCCCACGCAAGCCCGGCCTGCGCGTTGGGCGCGAATGTCGCACGAAAAAGGCCGCCGGAAATACCCGGCGGCCTTTGTAAATGCTGTGAGGGCAGGGGCGCCGGAGCGCCCCCGCGCGATGGATCAGGCGAACCACCAACGCTCGGCCCAACGCTCGCCGTCCATATCCCAGTTGGAGGCGATATTCTCGGGCTTGCCGATCTTCTTGGACGAGGCAAAGACGTAGTTGGCGAACATCGGGATGACGATCGCGCCCTGCGTGCTCACGATCTCCTGAAGCTCCCAATACTGCTGGCGGCGCTTGTCCTGATCGAGTTCGGCACGGGCCTCTTTCAGCAGCGCGTCGAATTTCTCGTTGCACCAGAACCCGTCGTTCCAGTCCGCACCGCAGGTGTAGGCGGTCGAGAACATCTGGTCCTGCACCGGGCGACCGCCCCAGTAGACGGCGGTGAAGGGCTTCTTCATCCACACGTCCGACCAGTAGCCGTCATTCGGCTCGCGCACGACCTTGAGGTTGATGCCCGCGTCCTTGGCCGAGTTCTGATAGAGCGTCGCCGCATCGACCGCGCCCGCGAAGGCCGCGTCGGATGCCGAAAGGCTCACATCGAGCGAGTCGAGGCCCGCTTCCTTGAGGTAGAACTTGGCCTTGTCGGGATCGTAGGTCTTCTGCTCGAGCTCGGTGTTGTAGAATTGCTGGCCCTGTCCGATCGGGATGTCGTTGCCGACCGAGCCGTAGCCGAAGAGGATCTTCTCGACCAGCTCCTCGCGGTTGATCGCGTATTTCATCGCGAGGCGCACGTTGTTGTCGTCATAAGGCGCCTGGTTGGCGGACATGGCGAAGGTGAAATGCTGGGTGCCGGCGATGGACGAGATGTCCAGGTCGGGGTTGCGCGCCAGAAGGCCGATGGTCTTGAGGTCGAGCTTGTCGATGCTGTCCACATCGCCCGAGACCATTGCGGTGGTGCGCGCGTTCTGGTCGGTCAGCGACAGAAGTTCGATGCTGTCGAACCATGCGACATCGTCGCGCCAATGGTTCTCGTTGCGCTCGAGGGTCGAGGACACACCGGGATTGAAGTTGGTCAGCTTGTAGCTGCCGCAGCCATCGCCCGACTTCCAGTCGATGCCGGTCTCGCCATTGGCCGGCAGAACCGGTAGGTGATAATCGCTGAGAATGAAGGGGAAGTCGGCATTGCCGCCGTCGAGCGTGAAGATCACGGTATCGCCTTCGATGGCGATGTCCTGGATCGGCGCGACGATGGGCGTCGCCGCCGAGGCCGCATCCTCGCCGCGGTGGAAGTTGATCGAGGCGACGACGTCCTCGGGGGTCACTTCCTTGCCCGAATGATAGGTCACGCCCTTGCGGATCTTGAAGCGCCACACGGTCGCATCGTCTGAGGCTTCCCAGCTTTCGGCGATCTCGGGGCCGACCGAGCCGTCGGCTAGCACTTCGGTGATGTGGCCGTCCTTGGCGAAGGTGATGGCCAGCATGTAGCCGTTATCCCACGTGCCTGGGTTCAGCGTGTCCGTCGTCTGGCCATGGCCCTTGCCGACGCGGAAATGGCCGCCTTTCTTGGGGGTCGAGGCGTAGGCACCGCCGAGCGGCAGCGACGCCGCGATCGCACCGGCGGCGGTGGTTTTCAGAAATCCGCGCCGATCGAGGCGGCCATTGGTGATGAGCGTCATGTATAACTTCCCTTTTGTCGTTTCTTTCCAAGGTCTTGTTGTCTCGTCCCGCCAATGGTGGCGGGGGTGCCTTGTCGGTTCGCGCGGCCTTGGCCCACCGGGCCCGGCCTCGCGAGGCTCGCGTCCTGCACATGGCCGCGAAGGCGGCCGGTGCAGGATTGAAGCGTGCCTTCGAAAGGTAGTCCGCAGCGGACCCAGCTTGCAACCGCTAATGGGGTCGCACGCCGGGCCATGATGCGAGAGCATTGATGTGGTTGATTGACGAGTCAATAAAAAACCAATAGCGCCGTGATGAACATTCAGTGACACGCGAGGCCATGCGATGCCCAAGCTCGGGATGGAGCCAATCCGCCGCGCCGCCCTGGTCAGCGCCACGATCCACGAGATCGGCGCGCAGGGCTCGCTCGACGTGACCGTCGCGCAGATCGCACGCCGCGCGGGCATGTCGGCGGGGCTGGCGCATCATTATTTCGGCTCGAAAGAGCAGATCTTCGCCGCCGCGATGCGCCATATTCTCAGCCTATACGGTGCGCAGGTGCGCGGCGCGCTGCTGATGGCGCACGATCCGCGCATGCGGATCGAGGCGATCATCCGCGCCAGCTTCACCGGAATGAGCACGCGCCCCGAGCATATCGCCGCATGGCTGAATTTCTATGTTCAGGCGCGCAAATCGCCCGAAACGGCGCGGCTGCTGGCGATTTATCACAAGCGGCTCGAGTCGAACCTTCTGCACGCCTTCCGGCAGATCAATCCCGCCCGAGCGGCCATTCTGGCGCGCGGCGTCGCGGCGATGATCGACGGTCTCTACTGCCGCCATGCGATCGGCGCGAACGCCCATATTTCGCAGCGGTCCGTCGAAACCTTGCTGCATTATGTGGCCCTGGCGCTGGACCAGGGCCCGAACCATCAACCCCAAGGAGCCAGCGCATGAGCCGCCCCAACATCCTGATTTTCATGGTCGACCAGCTGAACGGCACGTTCTTTCCGGACGGGCCGGCCGAGTGGTTGCACGCGCCCAATCTCAAGCGCCTCGCCGCCCGCTCCACCCGGTTCGCCAACGCCTACACCGCCAGCCCCCTCTGCGCGCCGGGGCGCGCCAGCTTCATGTCCGGTCTGCTGCCGTCGCGCAGTCAGGTCTATGACAATGCCGCCGAATTCGCCGCCGATATCCCGACCTATGCGCATCACCTGCGCCGCGCGGGCTATCAGACCTGCCTTTCGGGCAAGATGCATTTCGTCGGCCCCGACCAGATGCACGGCTTCGAGGAGCGTCTGACGACCGACATCTATCCCGCCGATTTCGGCTGGACGCCGGATTACCGCAAGCCGGGCGAGCGGATCGAATGGTGGTATCACAACATGGGCAGCGTCACCGGCGCGGGCGTCGCCGAGATTTCCAACCAGATGGAATACGACGACGAGGTCGCCTACGAGGCGACGCGCAAGGTCTATGACTACGCGCGCGGCAAGGACACGCGCCCCTGGTGCCTCACCGTCAGCTTCACCCACCCGCATGACCCCTATGTGGCGCGCCGCAAATACTGGGATCTCTACGAGGATTGCGCGCATCTGCTGCCTGAGGTCCCGGCGATGGACTATGCCGAGCATGACCCGCATTCCAAACGCATCTTCGACGCCAATGACTGGCGCAGCTACGACATCACCGAGGATCACATCCGCCGTGCGCGCCGCGCCTATTTCGCAAACATCTCCTATCTCGACGACAAGATCGGCGAGGTGATGGAGGCGCTCGAGGGCACGCGGCAGGACAAGGACACGATCATTCTCTTCGTGTCGGATCACGGTGACATGCTGGGCGAGCGCGGGCTGTGGTTCAAGATGAGCTTCTTCGAGGGCTCGAGCCGCGTGCCGGTGATGATCGCCGCGCCGGGCATGGCGCCGGGGCGCATCGACACGCCGGTAAGCAATATCGACATCTGTCCGACGCTTTGCGATCTCGCGGGCGTGTCGATGGAAGAGGTCGCGCCCTGGGTCGCGGGCCAGAGCCTCGTGCCGCTGGGGCAGGGCGCGCAGCGCGAGGCGCCGGTGGCGATGGAATACGCCGCCGAGGCCTCCTATGCGCCGCTGGTCTCGCTTCGGCAGGGCAAGTGGAAGTTCAACCGGTGCAGCCTCGATCCGGATCAGCTGTTCGATCTGGAGGCCGACCCGCATGAGCGGACCAACCTTGCGGCCGATCCGGCGCATGCCGAAACGGTCAAGCATTTCAGCGACATGGCCGATGCGCGCTGGGATCTGAAGGCGTTCGACGCGCAGGTGCGCGAAAGCCAGGCGCGGCGCTGGGTCGTCTATGAGGCGCTGCGCGAGGGGGGCTATTACCCTTGGGATTACCAGCCGCTCAAAAAGGCCTCCGAGCGCTACATGCGCAATCATATGGACCTGAATGTCGTCGAGGAAAACGCCCGCTATCCACGCGGCGAGTGAGGGCGTTTGATCCGGGTCAAGGCGCGGGCTGTCACGCCCGCGCAGACTGCATGCGAGCCTGCAATAAAGGAGCACAGCAGATGACCCATGTCCCCCACCAGCTTGCCGCGGAATTCCCCGACAAGGCCGAGGCGATCGCCCGTCTCGAGCAGCAGGACGCGCATTTCGCGCGGCTCACGGCGGAGTACGACGCCGTCAATCGCCTGATCCACAAGGCCGAGACGAATATCGCTCCGATGGACGAGCTTGCCGAGAGCGCCGAGCGTCGCAAGCGCGCCGCCCTCAAGGACGAGATCTACGCGATCCTGGTGAAGGACGCTCAGCCTACCTCGTAGGGAAGAATGCCGCGCGCGTCTGGCCGGATGGTCAGGCGCCGCTCGAGCGGCGGGATTGAGCGCTGATGGCAATTCGTGCGCTCGCAGATGCGGCAGGAGATGCCGATGGGCTCGAAGGCCGCAGGACTCTCGAGGTCGAGCCCGTCGGCATAGACGAGCGATGCCGCATGCTTCACCTCGCAGCCCAATGCGATTGCGAAGCGCCGCACCGGCGCGCCGAAATGCCCGCCCGGTTTCGAGACGTCCCGCGCGAGGTTGATATAGCGCACGCCGTCCGGCGTCTCGGCGAGTTGGCGCAGGAAGCGGCCGGGCGTCTCGAACGCCCGGTGCACGTTCCAGAGCGGGCAGGCGCCGCCGTAGCGCGCGAATTGCATGCGCGTGGCCGAATGCCGCTTGGTGATCGTGCCGGCCTGATCGACACGCACGAAGAAAAAGGGGATGCCCTTCGCGCCGGGGCGCTGGAGCGTGCTGAGCCGGTGGCAGACCTGCTCGATCGAGGCGCCGAAGCGATGCGCGAGGATTTCCAGATCGTGCCGGCAGTCGCGCGCGGCGGCGAGAAACGCGGTGTAGGGCATCATCGCGGCGCCGGCGAAATAATTGGCGAGGCCGATCTTGGCGATGGCGCGCGCCTCGCCCGACTGGAACCGCGCAAGATCGAGCGTCGCCTCGAGCAGCTTGTCCTGCGTCAGAAGCGCGAGTTGCAGCAACATCTGGAAGCGCCGCGTCTCGGGCGCGGCGCGCGCGCTGAGATGGAGCGTCCCACTGGCCCGGTCGAGCCGCCGGAGCGGGCCTTCGTCGCTGTCGCGCAGCTCGATCCCCGCGCGGGCGAGCGCCTCGGCGGCGCCTTCGGGGCCGCTCATGGCGGCGGCGGCCCGTTCGGCGGCGCGGTCGACCGCATCGAGATAATTGTCGCAATAGTGAAAGAAGTCGCGCACCTCGGTCCACGGGCTTTGCTGCGTGTGGGCGCCTTCCGCACCCAAGGCCTCGTCCAATGATGCAAGGCGCTCATGCGTCTGGCGATAGGCCGCGTGCAGATCGAGGAAGGCGCGGGCGAAGCCGGGCGCGTTCGAGGCCACAAGTCGCAAATCCGCAAGCCCGGGTGGTTCGGAAAAGATCGGATCGGCCAGCGCCTCGCGGATATCGCCGGTCATGCGCTCGGCCTCGCCCGAGCCGAGCTCGGTCACATCGAAGCCGAATTCCTGCGCGAGCGCGAGCACCACGGTCGTGCTGACCGGGCGGTTGTTGTTTTCCATCTGATTCAGATAGGGCAGCGACACGCCGAGCCGCGCGGCGAAGTCCTTCTGCGTCAGGTCGATGCGCTGGCGCGTCTCGCGCAGCTTGGCGCCGGCATAGAGTTTGCGAGTGGCCATGCGCGCCTCGTTTGCAGCTTAGCTATGCGCGCAGATTATGTTTGCAAACCCGCGCGCGCAAGCCTCGCCTCGCGGCGCATGACCAGAAGGATCGTCGCGACGGCGCCGATCGCCGTCGCCAGCATGATCCAGAGGAGCGGGAAGGCCCCCGATTGCGGTGTGAGCCAGGCGCCCGCCAGCGCCGAGAGCGCCGCGCCGCCGCCGATCATCATCGCGCCCGCAAGTCCGCTCGCCGTGCCCGCGAGGTCGGGACGGACCGAAAGCGCGCCCGCCGTCGCGTTCGGGATGGTCATGCCGTTGCCGAGACCCATGAGAACCATCAGCCCGAAGAAGCTGAGCGCCGATCCGAGGCCCAGATAGAAAAGCGCGAGGTTGAGAGCGATGCCCGCCATGTTGGCCAAGGTGCCCCAATAGACCATGCGGTTGACCCCGATCTCGACCGAATAGCGCCCCGAGAGGAAATTGCCCGCGAAATACCCCACTGCTGGCGCGCCGAAATAGAGGCCGAGTTCCTGCGGCGCGAGGCCGAAGACATGATCGCCCACATAAGGCGCGCCGCCCAGATAGGCGAAGAACGCGCCCGACGACAGAGCCGCCGCGCCTGCATAGCCCCAGAAGCGCAAGGAGCGGAAAAGGATGGGATATTCGCTGAACTGCTGGCGGAAGGTGAGGCCACTGCGTCCTGCCGTCTCGCCCAGATCCGCCCATGTCAGCGCGAAGATCAGCAGCCCCGCGATGGTCAGAACCCAGAAATTCGCCTGCCAGCCGAAGGCTTCCTCGAGCATGCCGCCGAAGACGGGGCCGACCATCGGCACGATGGCCATGCCCATCGTCACATAGCCGATCATGCTCGCTGCGCGGGCCTGCGGGACCATGTCGCGCACCACCGCCCGGCTGAGGACCATGGCCACCACGATGCCCGCCTGGATCATGCGGAAGGTGAGAAACACCAGCGCGCTTTGCGACAGTGCGCAGCCGATGCTGGCGAGGATGAAGACCGCCATGCCGCCGAGGATCACGGGACGGCGGCCCAGCTTGTCCGAGATGGGGCCGATCAGGATTTGAAGGACCGCGTTGACGGCGAGGTAGAGCGCCACCGAAAGCTGCATCAGCCGGTATGGCGCATCGAAATAGGTGGCCATGTTGGGCAGTGAGGGCAGAAAGATGTTCATCGCCAGCGCCGAAAGGCCGGTCATCAGGATCAGCGTCGAGATATGCGGCGGCGTCTTGCGGTTCAGAAATTCAGAGCGGGGAAGTGTGGCCATGCGATATGGCTAGGTGCGCCGGAGGGGAGAGTCCATCTGCGCCCGGCAGGATATGCAGCTTTGCAAATTGCATCGCGGACCATTGGCTTGATTTGCAAATTTGCCGAATTTTTCTGTCGCGGCGGCCTTCATCCGGTATAGCCTGCGGCCAAACGGCCCGACGGGCCTGATATCTCCGGGGAGGGCGCCATGAAGGACATCTTGCAGGAACTCGAGGATCGCCGCGCCGTGGCGCGCATGGGGGGCGGGCAGGCGCGTGTCGACGCGCAGCACGCCAAGGGCAAGCTGACGGCACGCGAGCGGGTCGAACTGCTGCTCGACGAGGGCAGCTTCGAGGAATTCGACATGTTCGTCGCCCATCGCTGCACCGAATTCGGCATGGAGAAAGAGCGGCCCTATAGCGACGGCGTCGTGACGGGCTGGGGCACGATCAATGGCCGTCTGGTCTATCTCTTCAGTCAGGATTTCACGGTGCTGGGCGGCTCGGTGTCTGAGACGCACGCCAAGAAGATCTGCAAGATCATGGACATGGCGGTGCAGAACGGCGCCCCGGTGATCGGGATCAACGACTCGGGCGGCGCGCGCATCCAGGAGGGCGTGGACAGCCTCGCGGGCTATGGCGAGGTCTTCCAGCGCAACATCACCGCTTCGGGGGTCGTCCCGCAGATCAGCGTGATCATGGGCCCCTGCGCGGGCGGCGCGGTCTACAGCCCCGCGATGACGGATTTCATCTTCATGGTGAAGGATTCGAGCTACATGTTCGTGACCGGCCCCGATGTGGTCAAGACCGTCACGAACGAGCAGGTAACGGCCGAGGAACTCGGCGGCGCCACCACGCATACGCGCAAGTCCTCGGTCGCCGACGCGGCCTTCGAGAACGATGTGGAGGCACTCGCCGAGGTGCGCCGCCTGATCGACTTCTTGCCCTCGTCCAACCGCGAGAAGCCCCCGGTGCGGCCCTTCTTCGACGATCCGGGCCGGATCGAGGACAGTCTCGACACGCTGATCCCCGACAATCCCAACATGCCCTACGACATGAAGGAGTTGATTCTGAAAATCGCCGATGAAGGCGATTTCTACGAGATTCAGGAAGAATTCGCCAAGAACATGATCACCGGCTTCATCCGGATCGAAGGGCAGACGGTGGGCGTCGTGGCGAACCAGCCGATGGTGCTGGCCGGATGCCTCGATATCGACAGCAGCCGCAAGGCCGCGCGGTTCGTGCGCTTCTGCGACTGCTTCGAGATCCCGCTTCTGACGCTCGTGGACGTGCCCGGCTTCCTGCCGGGCGTGACGCAGGAGTATAACGGCGTCATCAAGCACGGGGCCAAGCTGCTCTTCGCCTATGGCGAGGCGACGGTTCCGAAGGTCACGGTCATCACGCGCAAGGCCTATGGCGGCGCTTACGTGGTGATGTCGTCAAAGCATCTGCGCGGCGATTTCAACTATGCCTGGCCTACCTCCGAGATCGCGGTGATGGGAGCCAAGGGCGCGACGGAGATCATCCACCGCGCCGACCGTGACAACCCCGAGAAGCTGGCGGCCCATGCCAAGGATTACGAGGACCGCTTCGCCAGTCCCTTCGTCGCCGCCGAGCGCGGTTTCGTCGATGAGGTCATCATGCCCCATTCCACGCGCAAGCGCGTCGCGCGCGCCTTCGCCTCGCTGCGGGGCAAGAAGGCACCGATGCCGTGGAAGAAGCACGATAACATTCCGCTGTAGGGCCGCAGGGCAGGGCGCTTGTGAAGGCAGACATCACATATCGGGCCGAACGGCCGGGGCCGGGAACCGCGCGGATGCCGCGCGCGTTTTTCGGCGCAAAGGAGGCATGTCATGGCCAAGTCGAACAATGGAAACAGCATCAAGGATGCCGATACCTACGAAGCGCTGCGCGATCAGGGTGCCTCGAAGGAGAAGGCGGCGCGCATCGCCAATGCCAAGGCGAACGACGACATGAGTCCCTCCAGGAAAGGTGGCAAGGCGCCGCCCTACGAGGAGTGGAGCAAGGATGCGCTCTACGAGCGGGCGCAGGAGATCGGCATCGATGGCCGCTCGGACATGGACAAGGACGAGCTGATCGAAGCGCTGCGCGCCCACTGACGGCGGCTTTCGCGGCGCTGGCCGCGCTCGTTTCCGCTCCGGCAATGGCCGACGAGGTCGTGTTGCCTTCGGGCGCAGAGGTCACGCTTTACGAGACGATCGGCGCCGGCACGGCGGAGATGCGGCTTCGCTATGTCTCGGACGGGTTCGATCCGCTGAGCGTCGAGCCCGAAACGCTTCTGGATGACATGACGTTTCTGTGCGAAAGCGGCGCGGTCAGCCCGGGTGAGGGCGAGGCCGGCTCCAAGCGCGTGATCGTGTCGATCGCCGACCGTCCGGCGGATTTCGGCGTGCTCGACACCAGTGTCAGGCAAAGCTTCGAAGCCTTCACCCTCGACGGCGATAGCTGCATCTGGGAGGCTTTTTGATGCGTACACAATATCTTGCGCGGTACATTTCACCTTCACAGCCTTGTGAGGCTTTGAAGACACAGGATCGCCGCATTCGCTCGGCCTTGTATCGCTTTTGCCGAAATTGCACTATCCTCACACGGGATTGCACCCAAGCAGTCCTCACCTCGAAGATACGGCGGGGCGCGTGCGCATGCCCGGTTTCGCCATCCACTAACTACAGGAGATTTCAATGTCGAATGCACTCAAGAGCCTTATGGCCCTCGGCCTGGTCGTCGCAGTTTCGGCCTGCCAGCAGGCCCCCGAAGATGACTTTGTCGTTGTCGAGCCCGAGCCCATCACCATGGAGCCCGCACCGACCGGCAAATACGGCAAGATGTAATCCGGACACCCGGATTACGCCAACGAGGCAGGCCCACGGGCCTGCCTCGATCCTGACGCCCGCATCGCGCCTCGCCCCGTCATCGGAGGGCCTGGCATGATCAAGCATCGCGGGTTTCCCGGCAGATTGCCGTCTTCCGATTACCAATTCACCATTCGCCGCGCCAATCCCAAGGGCGCCACGCCCATCATCCGGCGCGAGCGCTATGCCGACCGGCGCGCGCCCGACCGGCGCGCGGATACGGCCTTTGTGCGGGCGCTCTGGATGTGTTTCGGCGACGAGCCCTTCGAGCGCGGCAATCTCGATGCGGGGCGGCTCTCGTGGCTCTTCGGGCGCGAGGTGCTGCCGGTCTCCGATCCGTTCGATCCGACCGATTACGAGGCGGTGCTCGTGCTCGATGTCGCGGCGGCGCGCCGCGCCTTCCCGGCGGCTTTCGACGAGGATGAGTGGGAGGCATGATGGCGGCAGCGGCATCCATTTCGGCGGGCGGCATGAATTTGCTTACGATTTCGCGATCTGCGCGGAATACAGCCGATAATTGTGTCGCCGCTCAAAATAACTTGGCCGAAGCGCGCAGCGATGGCACCAATGATGAAGTAGTGGCGGACCTCCCCCAAGGGTCCGGGGCACCCTGTCCACACCGTTACCCTTCCCCTGATGGGCGACGCTGCGCGGCAACGCGAGCGTCGCTCTTTTTTTTCGGTGAATCAGGAGCTTGCATTGGTCGGCGGTATCTCGCGCAAATGCGCTTCGTTGGGCTGCATGACTTTGACGGGCGGGCTTTTTTGGCCTCAGGATATGGTGCGCGTGACGCACATATAACAAGAGGCGGAGACCCATGCTCGGAGCAATCAGGAAACAACCCAAGGCTGTATTCGTCATCATCGCGCTCAGCGCGCTGGTGGCCTGCGGCGATACCGTCGTCGAACAGGCGGCGATCGGCGGTGTCGGCGGGCTCGGCGCCTCGGCGATCCTCGATGGCAATCTCGCGGCCGGCGCCGTCGTCGGCGCGGCCGGCAATGTCGCCTTCTGCCAGACCTTCCCGGATCGCTGCAACTGACACGCGCGCTGCGCGCGGTCATCTGATTTCATTCTGTCCAAGACCATCCGTGCCACGGGGTGCGGGTGGTCTTTTCCGTTTCAAGACCAAATCACAAGGGACACGGCCATGTTCAAGAAGATCCTGATCGCAAACCGGGGCGAGATCGCCTGCCGCGTCATCAAGACGGCGCGCGCCATGGGCATCCAGACCGTTGCCATCTATTCGGACGCGGACCGCAACGCCCTGCATGTGCGCATGGCCGATGAGGCGGTGCATATCGGCCCGGCCCCGGCGAGCGAAAGCTACATCGTCATCGACAAGGTCATGAAGGCGATCAAGGATACGGGCGCCGAAGCGGTGCATCCCGGCTATGGCTTCCTCAGCGAGAACGCCAAGTTCGCCGAGGCCCTCGAGGCGGCGGGCGTCGCCTTCATCGGTCCGCCCAAGGGCGCGATCGAGGCAATGGGTGACAAGATCACCTCCAAGAAGCTCGCGCAGGAGGCGGGGGTGAGCACCGTGCCCGGCTACATGGGCCTCATCGAGGATGCCGAGGAGGCGGTCAAGATCTCGAACGAGATCGGCTATCCGGTGATGATCAAGGCGAGCGCGGGCGGCGGCGGCAAGGGCATGCGCATCGCCTGGAACGACGAGGAGGCACGCGACGGCTTCCAGTCCTCCAAGAACGAGGCGAAGTCGAGCTTTGGCGATGATCGGATCTTCATCGAGAAATTCGTGACCCAGCCGCGCCATATCGAGATTCAGGTGCTGTGCGATGGGCATGGCAACGGCATCTATCTGGGCGAGCGGGAATGCTCGATCCAGCGCCGGAACCAGAAGGTCATCGAGGAGGCGCCGAGCCCGTTTCTGGACGAGGAGACGCGCGCCGCGATGGGCAAACAGGCCGTCGCGCTGGCGCAGGCGGTGGACTACACCAGCGCGGGCACGGTCGAATTCATCGTCGATGGCGAACGGAATTTCTACTTCCTCGAGATGAACACGCGCCTTCAGGTCGAGCATCCAGTGACCGAGCTCATCACCGGCGTCGATCTTGTCGAGCAGATGATCCGCGTGGCCAATGGCGAGGCGCTGAGCATCGGCCAGGACGACGTCAAGCTGAACGGCTGGGCGATGGAGTGCCGCCTTTATGCCGAGGATCCCTATCGCAACTTCCTGCCCTCCATCGGACGGCTGACACGCTATCGCCCGCCCGCCGAACTGGCGGTCGAGGGCGCGACGGTGCGCAACGATACCGGCGTCTACGAGGGCGGCGAGATTTCGATGTACTACGACCCCATGATCGCCAAGCTCTGCACCTGGGGTCCGGACCGCATGGCCGCGATCGAGGGCATGCGCGTGGCGCTCGACGCGTTCGAGGTCGAGGGGATCGGGCATAACCTGCCCTTCCTCAGTGCGGTCATGGATCACCCCAAGTTCGTGTCGGGCGATATCACGACGGCCTTTATCGCCGAGGAATATCCCGAGGGCTTCGAGGGGGCGGTGCTGGGCGACGAGATGTTGCGGCGCGTGGCGGCCTCCTGCGCCGCGATGCACCGTGTCGCAGAGATCCGCCGCACGCGCATCTCGGGCCGGATGGACAATCACGAGCGCAAGGTGGGCGATGATTGGAACGTCGCGCTTCAGGGCCAGAGCTTCGATCTGCGCGTCGCCGCGCGTCCGGGCGGCGCCACGGTGCATTTCGCGGATGGCGCGAGCGTCGAGATCACCAGCGACTGGACGCCGGGCGATGCGCTCGCGCGGATCGACGTGGAGGGCGCGCCGCTGCTGCTCAAGGTCGGCAAGATTTCGGGCGGCTTCCGCATCCGGTGCCGGGGCGCGGATCTGAAGGTGCACGTGCGCACTCCGCGTCAGGCCGAATTGGCGGCAATGATGCCCGAGAAGCAGCCGCCCGACAGGTCCAAGATGCTGCTCTGCCCGATGCCGGGCCTCGTTGTGAAGATGAATGTCGAGGTGGGCGACGAGGTGCAGGAGGGGCAGGCGCTCTGCACGATCGAGGCGATGAAGATGGAGAACATCCTGCGCGCCGAGCGGCGCGGCACCGTGTCGGTCATCAATGCGGGTCCCGGGGACAGCCTCGCCGTGGATGAAGTCATCATGGAGTTCGACTGACGCATCATGCCGCGTGTCGCGCCATATTCCCGGCTCATGCTGATCTGGTGCCTCGCCGCGCTGACGCTTGCGGCGTGCAAGCGCAGCAGCGAGGCCGAGATGCGGGAGGTGCTGGAAGGCTGGGCGCCCATCGGCGAGACGCTCGCCTTTTCGGCAGGCCGGGATTGTGCCGCGGGGCTCTTCCGGCTGGTCGATACGCGCATCGCGTCCCGCATGCGCGTGGCGGCAGATGCGCGCGAGGCGGCGATGGTGCTCCGCACGCAAGGCGCCGTCGCGATCGACGATATCCGCCTCAGCCCGGAGGCCGCCATAGCCGCGTTGATCGAGGTCGACAGGGCATCCGGCATGCGCATGCGCCTTGCCGGGCTCGAGGCGCGGCCCTGCATGAGCGCCGAGACGAGCGCCGCATTCGCCGCCGCACTTCGTGCGCCGCGCGCGGTTCTGATGGTGGGGCGCGAGGCCGGGATGCTCGCGCTCATGGATGGCGATGCCGGCCTCGTCATCGCCGCGATGGGGGCCGAATGATGCCGCGCGCCTTGACCAGATCCCGCGGTCAGTCGGGCAGTCCGCGCCGCTCCTCGATCTCCTGCTCGCGCATGGGCAGCTTGTCGATGGTGCGGCTGATCTCGCGCACGTCCCACGGCACGGGTTTGCGCAGGTATATCGTGCCGTCCTTGACCACGAGCGCGAGCATGAAGCCGCGCGGGCGCAACTGCTTGCGCAGCGCGCTCTGCGCCTCGGGGTCGGTATCGGTGAGGATGACCACGTCGCGCTCGATCAGGGCGGGCAATTCGTTCGTCAGAAGCTCCATCTGGCGGATGAATTGCGGATCGCTCGGACTGTCGGCGAAGACCACGAGGGGCCTTTTTTCCCACTTGAATTGTTTCAAATCCACATCGTTGCCCTCGATGACGATGCTGTCGGGGGCGGGGATCGACGCGGTGTCGGCGCTGTCCTGTGCGGCCAGCGGAGCGGCCAATAGGCCAGCGATAACAAAGGGTAATATCGGTTTCATCGGCTCTCCTGTCGGCTATGATATAAGCGGCGATGCGCCGATTGCGATGCGCAAAATGACACCTTTGGCGCAAATTTTCGCGTTAATCGCATGCTCAGCATTCGCCCCTAGCACCGAAGGCCTATCCGGACGCCGCCCATTCCGGCGCGGCGCCGCTCTCAAGGACGGGCCATTTCATGGAGATCATCCTGCATCTCGGGGCGCATCGCACAGCCTCGACCAGCTTTCAGCACTACCTGCGCAAGAACGGCGCGCGCCTCGCCGCGATGGGGATCGGCGTCTGGGGGCCGCCGCGCACGCGGGACGGTCTGATGGAAGGGGTGCTGCCCCGGCCCGGCCTTCCGGGCGCATCGAAGCAGGTGGCACGGGCGGCGGGGCGGATCGCGCTCGCGCTGCACGACGCGGAGGCGGCGGGCATCCGGCAGCTCATCGTATCGGACGAAAACATGATCGGCTCGCCGCGCGGCACGTTGCGGGACGGCAGGCTCTATGCCGCGATGGGCGAGCGCATGGCGCGCTACGATGCGGCCTTCGGCGGGCGCGTCAGCCGGGTGGTTCTGTCTATCCGCGCGCAGGATGCTTGGTGGCCCTCGTGTATCGCCTATGCGGTGGCGCGCGGCGCGCGCTTGCCGAGGTCCGCGCATCTGGCGCGCATCGCGACATCGCCGCGCGGCTGGCGCGACGTGATCACCGATCTGGCCTGCGCCGTTCCCTCGGCCGAGGTGATGGTGATGCCGCACGAGAGCTTCGCCGCGCGCCCCGAAGCGCGGCTCACGGCGATGACGGGGCAGGGCGACGCGCCGCTTGCGCATGCCCGCGAATGGCTGAACCGGGCACCGGACCTCGCCATGCTCAGGCGCCTTCTGCACGAGCGGGGCGGCGATCCGCGCGCCCTGCCGCAGGGGGAGGGCCGATGGCAGCCCTTCTCGCGCGAAGAGCGCGCCGCGCTGAGCGAGGCTTATGCCGACGATCTCTTTTGGCTGCGCGCGGGAGCGGGCGGCTTGGCGACATTGATGGAAGAGCCGGGCAAACCCGAGGCGGGCACGAGACCCGCCGGCCCGGACCAGACAAGAGGACGACCCCATGACCAAGAAGGTGCGAGACGATTGGCGCAAGCTGGCCGAGGCTGAGCTGAAGGGCAGGTCCGTGGAGGACCTCACCTGGCATACGATCGAGGGAATCGACGTGAAGCCGCTTTATACGGCGGAGGATACGGAGGGGCTCGAGCATATGGGCGGCATTCCCGGCGCCGCCCCCTTCACGCGCGGCGTCAAGGCGACGATGTATGCCGGCCGTCGCTGGACGATCCGGCAATATGCGGGGTTCTCGACGGCCGAGGAATCGAATGCCTTCTACCGGCGCAACCTCGCGGCGGGGCAGCAGGGCGTCTCGGTCGCCTTCGATCTGGCGACGCATCGCGGCTATGACAGCGATCATCCGCGCGTCGAGGGCGATGTGGGCAAGGCGGGCGTCGCCATCGACTCGGTCGAGGACATGAAGATCCTCTTCGACCAGATCCCGCTCGATCAGGTGAGCGTCAGCATGACGATGAACGGCGCGGTGATCCCGATCCTCGCCAGTTTTATCGTCGCGGGTGAGGAACAGGGGCACGACAAGTCGGTGCTGTCCGGCACCATTCAAAACGACATTCTCAAGGAGTTCATGGTGCGGAATACCTATGTCTATCCGCCCCAGCCCAGCATGCGGATCATTTCGGACATCATCGAATACACCTCCGAGAACATGCCGAAATTCAACTCGATCTCGATTTCCGGCTATCACATGCAGGAGGCGGGCGCGAACCTCGTGCAGGAGCTGGCCTATACGCTGGCCGACGGGCGCGAATACGTGCGCGCGGCGATCGAGGCGGGCATGGATGTCGACAAGTTCGCCGGGCGGCTCAGCTTCTTCTTTGCGATCGGCATGAATTTCTTCATGGAAGCGGCCAAGCTGCGGGCCGCGCGCCTTTTGTGGCACCGCATCATGACCGAGTTCGGCGCCAAGAACGATCGCTCCAAGATGCTGCGCACCCATTGCCAGACGAGCGGCGTCAGCCTGCAGGAGCAGGACCCCTACAACAACGTGATCCGCACCGCCTACGAGGCGATGAGCGCGGTTCTGGGCGGCACGCAATCGCTCCATACCAATGCGCTCGACGAGGCTATGGCGCTCCCGACCGAGTTCAGCGCCCGCATCGCGCGCAATACCCAGCTGATCCTGCAGGAGGAGACAGGGGTGAGCGCGGTCGTCGATCCGCTGGCCGGGAGCTACTATGTCGAGAGCCTCACCGCGGAGCTGGCCGAGAAGGCCTGGGCGCTGATGGAGGAGGTCGAGGAGATGGGCGGCATGACCAAGGCCGTGGCCTCGGGCATGCCCAAGCTGCGGATCGAGGAATCGGCGGCCAAGCGGCAGGCGATGATCGACCGCGGCACCGAGGTGATCGTGGGCGTCAACAAATATCGCCGCGACAAGGAGGACCCGATCGATCTGCTCGACATCGACAATACCAAGGTGCGCGACAGCCAGATCAAGGGCCTCGAGCGGATCCGCGCCAGCCGCGACCAGTCGGCCTGCGATGCCGCGCTGGCCGAGCTCGAACGCCGCGCCCGTGACGGCGGCAACCTCTTGGAGGCGGCGGTCGAGGCCGCGCGCGCCCGCGCTACCGTAGGAGAGATCTCGATGAGCATGGAAAAGGTATTCGGACGCCACCGCGCCGAGGTGAAGACGCTGGCCGGCGTCTACGGCGCCGCCTATGAGGGCGACGAGGGCTTTGCCGCGATCCAGAAATCGGTCGAGGCCTTCGCCGAGGAGGAGGGCCGCCGCCCCCGCATGCTGGTGGTCAAGATGGGTCAGGACGGCCATGACCGGGGCGCGAAGGTGATCGCGACGGCCTTCGCCGATATCGGCTTCGACGTCGATGTGGGCCCGCTGTTCCAGACGCCCGAGGAGGCGGCGCAGGACGCCATCGACAACGATGTGCATGTGGTCGGAATCAGCAGCCAGGCGGCGGGGCATAAGCATCTCGCGCCCAAGCTGATCGAGGCGCTGCGCGCGCAGGGCGCGGGCGATATCCTCGTGATCTGCGGCGGCGTGATTCCCCAAGCCGATTACGAATTTCTTAAGAAGGCGGGGGTCAAGGCGATCTTCGGGCCGGGCACCAACATTCCCGATGCGGCGCAGGATATCCTGAAGATGATCCGCGAAGCGCGCGCCTGACCTCTTGAGCCGGCGGAATGGCGCGGCGGGGCAGACCCTGCCGCGTCATGCGTTGCCGCATTGGAAGAGGATACGCAACGCAGTGTATCGCCCGCGGGCGCAGGGTCGATGGCCTTTTGACGTCTGTTTTTCGAGAAATCACCACATCGCGCTGCAAGATGTGTTTGGTGGCGTGAGGTGGATTTGAACCACCGACCTAACGATTATGAGTCGTTCGCTCTAACCCCTGAGCTACCACGCCGATGGCGCGTGGCTAAGGCAGAGCCGCGCGCCCGTCAAGGCGGAAATCGCCCTTTCCCGTGCCAAATTTCAGGATCGGTCCAGCCGCGCGCACCGGCCTTCGAAAGGCGCGGCAAGCGGGATTGAACTTCGCCCGGAGGGGCGTTTATGGTCCGGAGCCGAACGCGCCCACCACAGGAGCCGATTGCTTGCTTGAACTCGATCATCTCGCCATCACCGCCGCGACTTTGGAAGAGGGGGACGCGTGGCTGGAAGACGCGCTGGGAACGCGGGCGGGGCCAGGAGGACAGCATCCGCATTTTGGAACGCATAACCGCCTGCTGGGCCTTGCGGGCGGGCTCTATCTCGAGGTGATCGCGGTCGATCCGGATGCGCCTCGGCCCGCGCATCCGCGCTGGTTCGACCTCGACAGCCGCTCCGGCGCGCCGCGCCTCGGCAACTGGATCTGCCGCACCGACGATCTGGCGGCGGCGCGGGCGGCTCTGCCGGATATCGGGCCCGAAGTCGCGCTCTCTCGCGGCGATCTTGCATGGCGCATGGCGGTGCCGGAGGACGGCAAGCTGCCCTTCGAGGGGTGTCACCCGGCCATCATCCAGTGGGAGGCGGGCACGCATCCGGGCGACAGTTTGCCCGATCACGGCATCTCGCTGCGGCGTCTGATCGTCACGCACCCCGATGCGCAGGCGCTCGAGGAGCGGCTTGCGGGCCATCTGACGGATCGGCGCGTCGTCTTCGAGACCGGAAGCACGGCGCTTCGGGCCGAGTTCGACACGCCCGGCGGCTGCCGGTTTCTGGGATGATCGTGCGCGCGGCGGCGCCCGGCGATATCGGGCGGCTGATGGCTTTCTGGAACCCGCAGATCCGCGAAACCTCGATGACATTCACCACGGTCGAGAAAACCGAGGCGATGCTGGCGGCCGATATGGCGGCCTGCGCAGAGGAGGGCCGCGCGTTCCTCGTGGCCGAGGAGGCGGGAGATGTGATCGGCCTCGCCACGTGGTTCCAGTTCCGCAAGGGGCCGGGATACGCGCATTCGGCCGAGCATACCGTCGTGCTCGCCCCCGAAGCGCAGGGGCGCGGCGCCGGGCGCGCGCTCATGGCCGCGCTCGAGGATCATGCGCGGGGGCGGGGCATTCACGTCATGGTCGCGGGCGTCACCGGAGAGAATGCGCGCGGCATCGCCTTTCACCGGGCGCTCGGTTATGTCGAGACGGGCCGCCTGCCGCAGGTCGGGCGCAAGTTCGGGCGCTGGATGGATCTCGTGCTGATGCAGAAGATCCTGTGACGGGATTTTTCGACGCCGCCGGGCGGCTCCGCACTGACACTGACGGGCAAAGGCAGTAGGATCGCATGATGTCGCTCTGGAGCCGCATCACCGAGGCCGTGTCGGCCCTCGCGAATGGCGAGGGGCTGAGCACCGTGTTCGAGCGCCTGCGCACACCGCCCGAGCGGCGCGTGGCCTTCGCCATCGCCGTCATCGCGCTGGGGGCCAAGATGGCCAAGGCCGACGGGCAGGTGACGCGCGGCGAGGTGTCGGCCTTCCGCGAGGTGTTCCAGATCGCGCGCGGCGACGAGGCCGGCGCGGCGCGGGTCTTCAACCTCGCGCGGCAGGACGTGGCCGGCTTCGAGGAATACGCGCGGCGCATCAAGGCGATGTTCGGCGATCAGACCGGCGCGCTGAGCGATCTTCTCGAAGGGCTTTTCCACATCGCGATGGCGGATGGCGAATATCACCCGGACGAGAACAGCTTTCTCGAGCGGGTGGCCGAGATCTTCGATCTGCCCGAGCGGGAGTTCGAGCAGATGCGCTGCCGTTTCGTACCCGATGCGGCGCCCGATCCCTACACCGTGCTGGGGGCCTCGCCCGAGGACGACATGGACACGCTTCGCACGCGCTACCGTGAGATGGTGCGCGCCTCGCACCCTGACCGGATGGTCGCGCGGGGCGTGCCCGTCGAGGCGATGCGCCTTGCCGAGAAGCGCATGGTGGATGTGAACCGCGCATGGGAGCGGATCCGCGCCGAACGGGGCTGAAAACAGGCGCGCGGAATGCTATATTGAAGGTCATGAGACAGAGCTTCGCCTCCCTTGCCCTCATGGCCCTTCTTGCCTTGCCCGCCTCCGCGCAGGAGGCCGAGGCGCCCGACGAGGGCGCGTCGCTGATCGAGGAGGGCGCACGCATGCTCTTCGAGGGGCTGATGCAGCAGACCGAACCCGCGCTCGAGGAATTGCGGCAGATGGCCGAGAAATTCGGCCCGCAGCTGCGCGGTTTTGCCGAGGAGATGGGGCCGGCCCTCGCCGAGATCCTCAAGGATGTCGAGGATCTGAGCGTCTACGAGGCGCCCGAGCAGCTTCCGAACGGCGATATCATCATCCGCCGAAAGGAGCCTCTGCCGAAGGATGCGCCAGAGGGGCCGCTGGAAGATGCCCCGATGCCCGAGGGCGAGATCGAAATCTAGGCGTCGCTCGGCATGTCGGTGACGATGGTGCTGCATCCGAGCGACGAGGCGAGCGATTCGAACCGGGCCTTCGCCACTTCCCCGAAGAGCGGAAGCGCCTCGGGCGCGAGGCTCAGCTCCAGCAGTTTCTTCTTGGGATAGAGGCGCAAGGCGCCCGGATCGGCCTCGCGCTGAAGCCAGAGCATCGCGCCGAAGCGCATCGCTTTGCCGAGGGTCTCCGCGTCGCGGCGCAAGGGCTCGTCGATGAGGCGGCTGACGTCTTCGAAGCGGGTGTGGCCCGTGGAGTTCGAATACCGGTGCAGAAGGGCGAGACCCAGAAAGACGCGCTCGGCATGCTTGAGTCCGCCCAGATTGGCGCGCGTCGCGGTGTCGAAGCAGATGTCGGCCCGGTAGTCGGGGTGAGCGCGCCAGTTGACGTCATGCAGAAGACAGGCCGCCTTGATGAGGCGCACGCGCTCGGGCTTGGCCTTGGGAAAGAGCGGCATGATGAAATGGTAGAGCACCTTGCCGAAGCCCGGCACGCGCGCATCCTTCGATTCGCTGAACCGGCAGGCCTCGATCAGCGGATCGCGGTCGCGCAATTGCTGGGGCATCTGCTCGTAGAGCATGCCCTCGCGGATGCCGTAGCTCGACACGGCGATGTCATGCGGCTTGAAGATGCGCACCACCTCGCGCAGCACCTCGGCGGCTTGCGGGACAAGGGCCATGCGCGCTACCGAGACGCCCGCGCGCTTGGCCAGGGCATCGAGATCGCCGGAGGACTGGATGTAGGACAGCGTATCGCGCACGGATGCGGCGCGCATGCGGTATTCGTGCAGGACGTGGAGCGGGTAGTTGCGCCGCTCCATGTCGATCCGTGCGATGGCGCGCCACGAGCCGCCGACAAGAAAGAGGCGGTTCTTCTGCTCGCCGAGTTCCTTCGTCATCGCCTCCACGGTCTCGGAGATGTATTTGCGGCGCGCGCGGCGTCCGCCCTTCATGTCGCGCAGCTTGAGCGGGCCGAGCTGTGAGGTGACGCGCCGCCCGACCTCGCCGCCCCGGATCTCGGCCAGTTCCATAGAGGAGCCGCCGATATCGCATACGAGGCCGTAGGCGCCGGGCCAGCCCAGCAGCACGCCCTGCGCCGAGAGCCGCGCTTCCTCGCGCCCGTCGATGACCCAGAGCGTGAGGCCGGTCTCTTCCTCGACCTCGCGGCGGAAATCCTCGCCGTCGATCGCCTCGCGCACGGCGGCGGTGGCGGCGCAGGTGAGCGGTCCGGTCTCCATCGCGCGGGCGAGATGCGCAAAGCGGCGCAGCGCCTCGAGGGCGCGGCGGCGGCCATCGGGATTGAGGCGTCCTGTTTCCGACATGCCCGCGCCGAGGCCGCACATGATCTTTTCGTTGAAGAAATAGGCCGGGCTGCGCGCCGCCCCGTCGAAGACGACCATCCGGACCGAGTTCGACCCCACATCGACGACGCCGACGCGGCTGAGCGCGCGGGCAGAAGGCTTGTCGAAGATCGCGCGTCCGAACGGGGTGAAGGTTCCGGTCCGGTTGTCGCTGCGCTCTGTGCCGTCGCCTTGGGGTTCGGTTGCGCTCATCGGGTCACCGGCTCTTGTTTCGGTAGGGGCGTTATGTGCCAATGAGGGCGGCCGCGTCAACGTCAAGGCGCGCGCGAAGACGCATCAATCTTCGGCGTGCGTGAGCTGCGGCACATCCGCCGCGCCGGCCGAGCCGCGACCCGACAGCGACGGGTTCTCCATGAAGAAGCGGTGGCAGTTGAACGCGAATTCTCCCTCGGCCGGGGCCGCGCGCAAGAACGCGCCGCTTGGATCCATGACCCAGCTTTGCGCCGTGTCGGCCATGTTAGCGGCCATGACCTGGCTGGTGATCTGCGCTTTCACGGTCGGGTTGTCGATCTCGATCAGGGTCTCCACCCGGCGGTTCATGCTGCGCCCCATCCAGTCGGCGGAGGAGATGAAGACGCGCGCCTTCTTGTGCGGCAGGCCGAAGCCGTTGCCGAAACACACGATGCGGCTGTGTTCGAGAAAGCGGCCCACGATGGATTTCACGCGGATATTGTCGCTGAGGCCCTTCACGCCCGGCCTCAGCCCGCAGATGCCGCGCACGACGAGGCTGATGCGCACGCCCGCCTGGCTTGCGGCATAGAGCGCGTCGATGATGCCCGGCTCGATCAGCGCGTTCATCTTGGCCCATATCTCGGCTGGGCGCCCGGCTTTCGCGTGCTCGATTTCGGCTTCGATCATCTCGAGCAGGCGCGGCTTGAGCGTGATGGGCGAGATGGCGAGATTCTCGAGGTGGTCGGGCTGGGCGTAGCCCGAAAGGTAGTTGAACACCTTGGTCGCATCGCGCCCGAGCGCGGTGTTGCAGGTGAAGAAGGACAGATCGGTATAGATCCGCGCCGTGATCGGGTGGTAATTGCCGGTCCCGTAATGCGTGTAGGTGACGAGATTGTCGCCCTCGCGGCGCACGACGGTGCTGATCTTGGCGTGGGTCTTGAGATCGAGAAAGCCGTAGACCACATGCGCGCCCGCGCGCTCGAGGCGGCGGGACTGCCGGATGTTCGCGGCCTCGTCGAAACGCGCCTTGAGCTCGACGAGTGCAGTGACGGACTTGCCGTTCTCGGCGGCTTCGCAAAGCGCCTCGACGATGGGCGAGAGGTTCGATGTGCGGTAGAGCGTTTGCTTGATCGCCACGACGTCGGGATCGTTCGCCGCCTGCGCCAGGAAGCGCACGACCATGTCGAACGTCTCGTAGGGATGGTGCAGCAGCATGTCCTTCTGGCGGATCGCGGCGAACATGTCGCCGTCGAAATCCTGCACACGCTCGGGCACGCGGGGCGAGAAGCTGGGCCAGAGCAGATCGGGCCGCGCATCGAGCACCAGCTCCTTGAGGTCGGCAAGGCCGATCATGCCATCCACGTCCACAACCTCGTCGCGGGTGACGTGCAATTCCTCCATGACGAGCTGTTGCAGCGCCTCGGGCGCGCCGACCGAGATGTTCATGCGCACCACTTCACCCCTGCGGCGCCGCTTGAGCGCGACCTCGAACTCGCGCACGAGATCCTCGGCCTCTTCCTCGACTTCGAGATCGCTGTCGCGCAGAACGCGGAAGGCGCAATGCCCCTTGTATTTGTAGCCCGGGAAAAGCGAGTGCAGATGCAGCAGCAGCACTTCCTCGAGCGGCAGGAACCGATGCGCGCCGTCCTCGGCGGGCAGCGACACGAAGCGGTCGATCTGCTGAGGGATCGGCAGAAGCGCCTGAAGCGGGCGTTTGTCGCGCGTGCGGATGAGGTTCAGCGCAAGCGAATAGCCGAGATTGGGAATGAACGGAAAGGGATGCGCGGGGTCGATCGCGAGGGGCGACAAGACCGGAAACACCTTGTTCAGGAAAACATCGTCGAGATAGGTACGATCGGCCTCGGTCAGGTTCTCGGGCCGCATGATGGTGATGTTCTCGCCCGCGAGCTCGTCGCGGAGCTGCTGGAAGCAAAGCTGCTGCGCGCCGAGTAGGCGGCGGGCATTCTCGTTGATGAGCACGAGCTGTTCGGCGGGCGTCAGCCCGTCGGCGGCGGGCGTGGTGTTCCCGGCGCGGGCCAGTTCGCGCAGGCCCGCGACGCGCACGTTGTAGAACTCGTCGAGGTTTGTGGCCGAGATCGACAGGAAGCGCAGCCGCTCGAGCAGGGGCACGCGCGGGTTCTGCGCCTCTTCCAGCACACGCCAGTTGAAGCCGAGCCAGCTGAGCTCTCGGTTATAGAAGCGGCCCGGCCCCGTGGGATCGAGATCGGGAAGGTCCTGCGCGGGCGGGAAGGGGGAGGAAAGAAAGTCGGCGATGCTCATGATCTGCGAGATAACGTCCTGATATGACGGGAATGTGACGATGTGCCCGGCGCCCGTGCCGATTTGCCCCGAGTCTGGTCTCAGAGCCCGAGTTTGTCCAGCGCCTCGGCGGCGAGGGCGCGGGTGACGGGGCGGCGGCGCTCGAGCGCGAGCCGGTCGATCGCTTCGACCACGCGGCCGGCATCGCCGAAGGCGCGCGGCATGCGGCGCACGAGGTAGGGGATCGTTCCGGGCGTGGGCAGGATCTGCCGGTCGCCCATCTGCTTCATGAGGACGGCGGCAAGAAGCTCGTCATCGGGCTCCTTGAGCGTGCAGGTGGGGGTTGCCTGCATGCGGCTGGCCAGATCGGGCAGGACGAGCGGCCAGTGATTGGGCGCCGCGCGCGCGGTGATGAGGAGCGAATTGCCCTCGGCCAGCGCGAGGTTGTGCAGATGGAAGAACGCTTCCTCGGCGGCGCGGTCCCCGGCGATGGTGTCGGCGCCCTCGATGGCGACATGGCCCGCCGCAAGCGCGGGGATATCGGCGCCGGGAAGCTCCCGCGCCGGCAGGATCCGCGCGCCGCACAGATCGCGCCAGACATGCACGAGATGCGTCTTGCCCGAGCCGGGAGGGCCGTTCAGCGCCAGCTTGCGCGCGGGCCAGTCCTGCCACCCCTCGATCAGGGCGACGGCGGTGGCGTTGGCGGAGGAGACGTAGAAATCGTCTCGTCCCTGTGCGGGCATCGAGACGAGATCCAGACTGAGCTGCCGGGGTGGGGCGACGGGACGGCGCGCCATCAGGGCCCGTCTTGGTCCACGGATCCGCGGTAAAGCTGGCTGTGTTTGTACTGGCCGATCGCGAACCGCGCGAGAACGCCGATCGCCGCGGCCACCGGGACCGCGATCAGCATGCCGACGAAGCCGAAGAGCGCGCCGAAGACCGACAGCGCGAAGATGAGCCACACGGGGTGCAGGCCGATGGAGCTGCCGACGAGCTTGGGCGTCAGGACATTGCCCTCGATCGTCTGGCCCAGCACGAAGATCGCTGCCACGAGTCCGATCTGAATCCAGTCGCCCCAGAATTGGAAGAGCGCGAGGCCGATGGCGAGCACGCCGCCCACCAGCGCGCCGACATAGGGAATGAAGGTCAGAAGGCCCGCCGCGAATCCGACCACGAGGCCGAATTGCAGCCCCGCCAGCATCAGCGCCACCGCGTAATAGGTGCCGAGGATCAGGCAGACCGTCCCCATGCCGCGGATGAAGCCCGACATCGTCTTGTCGATCTCGCTCGCGAGGTAGCGGATCACCGGCGCATGCTCTCGCGGGAGCAGATCGTCGATGCGCGCCACCATGCGGTCCCAGTCATAAAGCAGGTAGACGGCCACGACCGGAACCACGACGAAGAGCACGGCGATGCTGATGAGCGAGGAGACCGAGCCGAGGAGCGTCTCGAGCATCTGGCCGCCGCGCTCCTTGATCGTGTCGCCGATGGCGGTGAGCGACTGGCGCAATGCGCTGTCGGCATCCGCCAGCTCGGGGAAATGCCGCGTCACGAATTCCTGAAGCTTGCGCGAGAGCTCCGGCGCGCTTTCGACGAGGGCGGTGGCCTGATTGCTGAGCGTCGGGACCACCACGAGGACGGTCGCCACGAAGATCAGGATGCCGAGAACCGTGATGACCGCGACCGACAGCGCACGGCTGAGGCCGACGCTTTCGAGGCGGTCGGCCAGCGGATCGAGGAAATAGGCGACGGCGGCGCCGATCAGGAAGGGCAGGATCACGTCTCCGAGCGCCCAAAGCACGACAAAGAAGACCGCCGCGGCGATCCCCCAGTATTTCAGCTGCGTCGCGACGGGCAGGGCCATGATGTCCTTTCTGGATACCGTCTCTATGTCGCCCAAGCGGCGGGCGCTTTCAAGGGCGTGATTGCGCCCGGCCCGGGCAGGGGCCGCAGGCTGCGCTTGCCCGCGCGCGCGCTGGGCCGTAAACGGGGGCAAGATCATTGCACCCTCCGAGAGGACCCTTCATGCGCCTGTCCCGCTATTTCCTGCCCGTTCTGAAAGAGACGCCTTCCGAGGCGCAAATCGTCTCGCACCGCCTGATGCTGCGCGCGGGCATGATCAAGCAGGCCGGGGCGGGGATCTATTCCTGGCTGCCGATGGGCTTCAAGGTGCTGCGCAAGCTCGAGAACATCGTGCACGAGGAGCAGGTGCGCGCGGGCCATATCCCGATGCTGATGCCGACGCTGCAATCGGCGGACCTCTGGACCGAAAGCGGGCGCTATGATGCTTACGGGCCGGAAATGCTGAGGATCAAGGATCGGCAGGGGCGCGATCTGCTCTACGGGCCGACCAACGAGGAGATGGTCACCGACATCTTCCGCAGCCATGTGGGCAGCTACAAGGACCTGCCGCTGACGCTCTATCACATCCAGTGGAAGTTCCGCGACGAGATCCGTCCGCGCTTCGGCGTGATGCGCGGCCGCGAGTTCTACATGAAGGACGGCTACAACTTCGATCTGACGCGCGAGGATGCGCTGCATTCCTACAACCGCCATCTGGTCAGCTACTTGCGCACCTACGAACGGATGGGCCTTCAGGCGATCCCGATGCGCGCGGATTCGGGGCCGATCGGCGGCGATGACACGCATGAATTCCTCGTGCTGGCCGAGACCGGCGAGAGCGAGGTTTTCTATGACAGCGAGATCACCGATCTGAAATTCGGCGATCGCGAGGTGGATTACGACAGCCACGAGGCCTGCCGCGCGGTGCTCGAGGAATTCACCAGCCGCTATGCGCGCACCGACGAGACGCATGACGAGGCGCTCTTCAATGCCATCCCCGAGGAACGCCGCCGCACCGCGCGCGGGATCGAAGTGGGGCAGATCTTCTATTTCGGCACCAAGTATTCCGACGCCATGGGCGCCAATGTGCAGGGGCCGGACGGCAGATCCGTGCCGGTCCATATGGGCAGCCACGGCATCGGCGTGAGCCGCCTCGTCGGCGCGATCATCGAGGCGAGCCATGACGACAAGGGCATCATCTGGCCCGAGGGCGTGACGCCCTTCCACGCCGGGATCGTGAACCTCAAGCAGGGCGATGCCGAGGCGGATGCGGCCTGCGACGCGCTCTATCAGGGCATGGTCGCGCTGGGCCTCGATCCGCTTTACGACGACCGCGACGAGCGGGCGGGCGGCAAGTTCGCGACGATGGACCTCATCGGTTTGCCGTGGCGCATCACGGTCGGGCCGCGCGGCCTCAAGAACGGCGTGGTCGAGCTGACCAGCCGCCGCACCGGCGAGAGCGAGGAGATGCCGCCCGAGGCGGCGCTCGAGCGTCTGGCGCAGATCTATGCGGATCACCGCGTGACCTCGCCGCTCTGACATGCTGGGGCGGGCCCTGACGCTGGCGGGCGGGATCGCCGGAGCGGCGGGGCTGTCGCAGTTTCCGGAGTTCTCGCAGCAATACGTGCAGCGATTGGGCGGCGCGGTGGACGAGCTGAGCCGCTTCGTGGCCGAGTTCGATGCCGATGCCGCCGCGCTGGGCCTGGGCCGCGCCGCCGCGCTGGAAGATCTGGCCGAGGGAAGCGCGATGGGAGCCAAGCGGGCCGAGACGATGGGCCGTGTGATCGTCCGGCACGAGCGCCTTTCGGCCGATCTGAGGGTGCTCCGGGATGCGGGGCCGTTCACCCGTGCCTACCGGATGCGCAGTTTCGCCGATCCCGAAATCGCCGGGGCGGCATGGGAGGCATTCGAGCCGGCATTGCCGCTCACGCCGGCGGGCGGCATCTTCGCTGGCACGGGGTTCGCGGCGGGCATGGCGGTCAGCGGCGCGTTTCTCGCGCTGTTGCGCGCGCCCTTTCGCCGGCGCCGGGCCCGCGCGGCTTGACGCGGTGCGGCCCCCGGCGCAAGTTGCGGCGGATTTGACCCGGAGGACGTCCATTGGCTGGCAAGACCGCCCCTTTCGCCCCCTATGAATGGATGATCGCGTGGCGCTATCTGCGCGCCAAACGCGCCGAGGGCGGCGTGAGCGTGATGACATGGATTTCGCTGATCGGCATCACGCTCGCGGTGCTGGCACTCATCGCGACACTGGCTGTCCGCGCGGGCTTCCGCGCGGAATTCGTCGATACGATCCTCGGCTCGAACGCGCATGTCACCGTCTATGACGCGGGCGAGGTCGATGCGGTCTCGGGCCGGATAGACCGGATGATCGAGGAGTACCCCGCCATGGCCGAGCGCGTGCGCGCGGTGCCGGGCGTGACGCGCGTGGCGCCCCTCGTCAAGGGTCAGGTCATGGCCAACGCGCGCGACCGGAACGCGGGCGTCGAGGTTTTCGGCATCAGCCTCGAGGATCTGAAGGGCATTCCGCGCATCGCCGATCCCGAAACGGGGCAGGGCGATATCGAGCGCTTCGGCGAGGGGATCGCCATCGGCTCGGGCGTGGCGCGCGAATTGGGCGTGGGCGTGGGCGACCGGGTCAAGATCATCTCGCCGGGCGGGGTCAAGACCGCCTTCGGCACCACGCCGCGCGTCAATGCCTATCACGTGGCATATATCTTCACCGCCGGGCGCTGGGACATCGACCGCACGCGCGTCTACATGCCTTTCGAGGAGGCGCAATCCTACTTCAACCGCGAGGGCGCGGCGGACGAGCTCGAGGTGATGGTCGAGGACCCGGAGAATGTGGGCGATCTGGCCGTGCCGCTGATGCAGGCGGCGGGCGAGCGCGCGCTCCTCTGGACGTGGAAGGACCAGTCGGGCGGGTTCCTGCGCGCGCTCGAGGTTGAGGACAACGTGATGTTCATCATCCTGTCGATTCTCGTGCTGATCGCGGCGATGAACATCACGAGCGGTCTCATCATGCTGGTCAAGAACAAGGGCCGCGATATCGGCATCCTGCGCACGATGGGCCTGACCGAGGGCGCGGTGCTGCGGGTCTTCTTCATCTGCGGGGCCTTCACGGGGATCATCGGCACGGCGATGGGCGTGATCCTCGGCTGCCTCTTCGCCATCTATATCGATCCGCTCTTCGCCTTCGTGAATTGGGCGATGGGGGGCGAGATCTGGGATCCGTCGGTGCGCGGCATCTATTACCTGCCGGCCAAGCTGCAATTCGAGGACGTGATGTCGGCGGTCGCGCTGTCGCTGTCGCTGTCGTTCATCGTGACCATCTTTCCCGCGCGCCGCGCCGCGCGGATGAACCCGGTGGAGGCATTGCGCTATGAGTGATCCCGTGCTGCGCCTCAAGGGCATCGAGAAGATCTACAACCGCGGCACGGAGGCTGAAATCGCGGTGCTGCGGGGCGCCGATCTCGATCTGGCGCGCGGCGAGATCGCGGCGCTGGTCGCGCCGTCGGGCGCGGGCAAGTCGACGCTGCTGCATATCGCAGGCCTTCTCGACACGGCCGATGCGGGCGAGGTGTCGATCGGCGGCGAGGTAATGACCGGCCTCGGCGACCGGCGGCGCACCATCGCGCGGCGGCGCGACGTGGGCTTCGTCTACCAGTTCCATCACCTGCTGCCGGAGTTTTCGGCGCTCGAAAACATCGTCCTGCCGCAACTTGCCGACGGTGTTCCGCGCGCCGAGGCGAATGCCCGCGCGCAGGAATTGCTCGATCATGTCGGCATCGGCGCGCGCGCGTCGCATCGCCCCTCCGCCATGTCGGGCGGCGAGCAGCAGCGCGTCGCCTTCTGCCGGGCGCTGGCGAACAAGCCGCGCCTTCTTCTGGCGGACGAGCCGACCGGGAACCTCGATCCCGCGACCTCGGATCAGGTCTTCGCCGCGCTTCTGGGGCTGGTGCGCGAGACGGGTCTCTCGGCGCTGATCGCGACGCATAATCTGGAGCTTGCGGCGCGGATGGACCGTGTCCTCAGGCTCGAGCATGGACGCCTCGTGCCCGGCTAGGCGTCTGCGCGATTGACGCGGGCAGGCTGGCGGCGCAAAAGGCGGCACAATCCAAGGAGCCTGCCATGCCCGTCATCGAGACCCGCGAAATCGAAGCCCTCTCCAAGACCGCCCTCATGCGCCACGGCGCCGAAGAGTGGATCGCCGCCAGCGTGGCCGATGCCATCCGCGAAGCGGAGGCGACAGGCAACCGGATCTGCGGGCTCTATTACCTCGAAAGCTATTGCCAGCAGCTCGAGACCGGGCGGGTCAAGGGTGGGGCGGTGCCGGGCGTCACGCGCCCGCGCCCCGGCTCGGTCCGCGTCGATGCGCGTTTCGGCTTCGCGCAGGCGGCCTTCGAGAAAGCGTTGCCCGAAGCCATCGCGGCCTGCCGCGAGAACGGCACCGCCTCGCTGGCCGTCTGCCATGCGCATACCTGCACATCGCTCGGCTATTTCACCGGGCAGATCGCGCGCGCCGGGCTGATCGGGCTGGGCCTCACGAATGCGACGCCCATCGTCGCGCCGCCGGGCGGCAGCACGCGCGTCATCGGCACCAACCCGATCGCCTTCTCGGTGCCGGACGGGGAGGGCGGTATCGCCATGCAGTTCGACCAGTCGACCACGACCGTCGCGCTCGGCAAGATCACGATGGCCAAGGCGGCGGGCGAGGCGATCCCCGAGGGCTGGGCCGTCGACAAGGATGGCAACCCCACGACCGACCCCGAGGCCGCGCTCGGCGGCTCGCTCGTCAGCATGGGCGGCTACAAGGGGTGGGGTTTCGGGCTCATGGCGGAGCTGCTGGCGGCGGGTCTGACCGGCGGGCTCGCCAGTCAGGACGTCAAGCCGCTGAAAGCGCCCGAGGGCGCGCCCCATGATCTGGGCCAGTTCTACCTGCTGATCGATCCGGGCATGTCAGAGCATTTCGCCGCGCGCCTGGCCCGCGTGGCCGAGGGCGTTGCCGCCAACGAGGGTGCGCGCATGCCGGGGCAGGGCCGCCGGGAGGCGACGAGCGTCGAGGTGCCGGACGCGCTCTGGTCGCAGCTTCGGGCGCTGGCCGGGCAGGCCTGACGCGCGTGTGATTTGCCTGATGTGACTGGCGGCGTATCGTGCCTTTCATAGGGAGGTACGATCATGAAGCATTTTCTCATGGCGCTCTGCGCCGCCGCCGCACTCGCTCTGGCCCCGCCCGCCCGTGCACAGGAAGAGCCGATCCGCGCCGTCATCGAAGCGCAGATCGAGGCGTTCGAGGCCGATGATTTCGACACGGCATTCACCTATGCCAGCCCCACGATCCAGGGCATGTTCGGCAATGCGCGCAATTTCGGCGCGATGGTCAAGGGCGGCTATCCGATGGTCTGGCGCCCGGACAATCTGCGTTTTCTCGCACTCGAGGAGCGGGGCGGGCGTCTTTATCAGGACGTGATGGTGCGCGATCTGGAAGGCGCGCTGCACATCCTCGAATATCAGATGCAGGAAGGCGAAAACGGCTGGAAGATCAACGGTGTGACGATCCGGCGCGCCACCGAGGGCACCGCCTGAACGCCGCGCCATCGTCACGGTGCCCCCAGAGGCCGTTAACCTCTGCTCGCTAATCCCCTGAGCCGACCGGGCGCGCCCGGCTTGGCCTCAATAGTGACATCCGCCGCCGCGCGCCCGCGCGGCATCCCGGATGCGGAAGGGATTAGCATCATGAACAAGGCAGTTACCGAGGGCATCGTCTTCATGCCGCCCAGCTTTGCGGACGGCCTGGGCGTCTGGTCGAGCGGGGACGGCACGCCGGGCTCGGACACCTATCTGAACGCGCCGGGCGCGGCCTTCGTGCCCGCCGATCAGGATTTCGGCCCCGCGCTCGAGCTGCAGAAGGCGCAGGCGGTTCAGCGGCTGCGCTTCACGGGCCAGACGCCGATCCTGCCGGGCTGCTATCTGCGGATCACCGCGCGCATCAAGGCCCTCTCGGGCAACCTGCCGACGGTGCGCATCGCCGGGCGCCCGAGCCGCGCGGGCGGTGCAGAACTGACCGGCGTCACCGCAATCGGCCCCGGCAAGGCCCTCGCGCAATACGGGCGCGTGACCGAAGTCAGCGCCATCGTCGGCACCGGCCAGAGGCCCGGCGTCGACATGGCATGGGGGCCGGAGGCCGCCTACGGCCATTTCGGCCTCGATCTGACCGGCGGCAACGGCGGCATCGTGCGCATCGACGATCTGGTGATCGAGGACGTCACCTCGATCTTCCTGCGCGATCTGATCGACGTCGTCGATGTGCGCGATTTCGGCGCGCTCGGCGACGGCGTGCATGACGACGCCCCCGCCTTCGAGGCCGCCGATGCCGCCGCCGCGGGGCGCGACGTTCTTGTGCCGGACGGCACCTACCGGCTGGGCGGCAGCGTGACGATGCAATCCTCGGTGCGCTTCGACGGGACGGTCACGATGGCGCGCGAGCATATCCTGTCGCTCACCCGCAACTACAACCTGCCGGCCTATATCGACGCCTTCGGCGACGAGGAAGAGGGGTTCCGCAAGGCATTTCAGGCGCTTCTGAACAATGTGGGGCACGAGTCGCTCGACATGCAGGGGCGCATCATCTCGCTGTCGGGTCCGATCGACATGGCCGCCGCCGTGCCCGACAAGAAGAGCTATTCCCAGCGCCGCCTCATCAAGAACGGACAATTCTCGGCGCTCGACCGCGCGGCGTGGATGGACGAGGTAATCACGTCGCGCGCGACCTATTCGCCCAGCGACAGTCTGCGCCTGACCGGCGTGGTCAATGTGGCAAGCATCCCGGTCGGGGCGGTCGTCGAAGGCAATGGCGTGGGGCGCGAGGTCTATGTCTCGGGCGTCGATGTGGCGGCGCAGACCGTGCGGCTGAGCCAGCAGCTCTACGACGCGGCGGGCACGCAGGTCTTCACCTTCCGGCGCTTCAAATACATGCTCGATTTCAGCGGGTTCGAGAAGCTCAGCAAGTTCAGCCTGTCGAATATCGAGTTTCAGGCGGGCGGAGATTGCAGTTGCGTGATGCTGCCCCAAGCGGGCACCGGGTTTCACTTCCGCGACTGTTTCTTCACACGGCCCAAGGATCGCGGCATTTCGAGCCTCGCGGTCGGCGATCAGGGCATGATCGTGGATCGCTGTCAGTTCCTGTCGGACGAAGGCGACGCGCTTGTCGCGGATCGCAAGGCCATCGCGATCAACGCCAATGCCAACGACGTCAAGCTGCGCGACAACCGCGTGGTGCGCTTTCGCCATTTCGCGCTTCTGGCGGGATCGAGCAACATCGTCTCGGGCAATCACTGGTTTCAGGGCGACGAATCGAACGACGGCACGCGCACCGCAGGCCTCATCCTGACGCGCACGAATTGCCGCACCACGGTGAATTCGAACTATGTCGACAATTGCTTCATCGAATGGAGCAACGAGCATGACAGCGCGCCCGCATTCTCGAGCGAATTCTCCTTCAGCGCGCTCAACATGGTCGACAACGTGTTCCTGGCCGGCAACGTCGCGCCCTGGTTCACCTTCCTGGTGGTCAAGCCGCATGGCGCGGGCCATTTCCTCAATGGAGTGAATGTGAGCGGCAACTCCTTCCGCATCATCGACGATCCCATCGAGCGGATCGAGCGGATCGACACGACCTTCGCCGATCTCGACTACAACCGGATCAAGAACATCGCCTTCGCCGACAACACCTTCGGCAATATCGAGCATCCGGTCTCCAGCCCGCTTCTCGTCGAGTTCGAGCAGCCATCGGCGCAGGCGACATGGACGATCGAAGCGGGCGAGAGCCTGCCCTTCGGCGCCTTCGCGCAGACGGTGACATCGGTCATCCCCGCCGGTCCCTTGCGCAACGCGAGCGGCGCGATCGTCCATGTCGCGCCCTATTACGAGGCCAAGCAGGGGCCCGAGAGCAACTGGGTGCGCCTGCAATTCGGCCAGCCGGTGCGCGGAACCGTGACGCTGACGATGCGGATCGACGATCCGTTCTGAGACCGCGCCGATGCGGTGAGCGACAAGGGCAGGCCCGCGGGCCTGCCCTTTTTTCCATCAGAACGTCGGTGGGGTGCAGGCGCTGATGATCTGGCAAGGCTCGGGGCCGACCTGGCGGAAGCGGTGGGGATTGCGGCTGTCGAAATAATAGGCGTCGCCCGGCCCCAATACCTTGCGCTGATCGCCCACCGTCACCTCGACGCGGCCCTTGACGACGATGCCGCCTTCCTCGGCCTCGTGGCCGATCATGGTGCGCCCGGTATCGGCGCCGATCTCGTAGGTCTCGGAGAGGATCATCATCGCGCGGCCATAGAGCGTGGTGCCGATCTGGCGCAGCGAGACGCCGTTCTTGCCGATCTCGGTCAACTCCTCGGCGGCGTAGAAGACCTTGCGCTCGGCCTCGGGCTGATAGGCGAAGAATTCCGACAGCGCGATTGGGATACCTTCGAGAATGCGTTTGAGCGCCGACACCGAAGGGTTCATCTTGCCCGCCTCGATCAAGGAGATGGTCGAGTTGGGCACGCCCGTCTTTTTCGCCAGCGCCCGCTGCGACAGCCCCGCTTGCGCGCGCACCGCCTTGAGCCTCGGGCCGAGTTCCAGATCGCCGCGCGGGTCCGCCATGTTTGCTGTCCTGAACAGTTTTACATTGCTGACATATAAATCAATGACTTGCTTCGCACAAGAAACAGACTTTTGAGCGGTGCGAAAACGGCGTATCCACAGGGCCGAGCCCGATTGCGCGAATCCGCATCGGATCCGTCACATTTTCTCGAAAGGATGCGTCATGTTGAACGCCGATATCGCAAAACGCCGCACCGGCGCCATTTCGCAGGGCGTGGGCATGATGACCCAGGTCTATGCCGACAATGCCAAGAACGCCGAAGTCTGGGATGTCGAGGGCAACCGCTACATCGATTTCGCCGCCGGCATCGCCGTGGTCAATACCGGCCATTGCCACCCCAAGGTCATGCAGGCCGTGGCCGACCAGGCCGCGAAGTTCACGCATACCTGCCATCAGGTGCTCCCCTACGAGAGCTACATTCGCCTCGCCGAGCGTCTGAACGAGAAGGTGCCGGGCGACTTCGAGAAGAAGACCGTCTTCGTCACGACCGGCGCCGAGGCCGTCGAGAACGCGATCAAGGTCGCGCGCATCCATACCGGCCGCTCGGCCGTGATCGCCTTCGGCGGCGCCTTCCACGGCCGGACCTTCATGGGCATGTCGCTGACCGGCAAGGTTGCGCCCTACAAGAAGGGCTTCGGCGCGATGATGCCTGACGTCTTTCACATCCCGTTCCCGATCGACCTGCATGGTGTCTCGACCGAGGACGCGATGGCGTCGATCCAGAAGCTCTTCAAGGCCGATCTCGACCCCGAGCGCGTCGCGGCCATCATCATCGAGCCGGTGCAGGGCGAGGGCGGCTTCTACCCGGCGCCCGCCGAGCTGATGCGCGGTCTGCGCAAGCTCTGCGACGAGCATGGCATCGTCATGATCGCGGACGAGGTGCAGACCGGCTTCGCGCGCACCGGCAATCTCTTCGCAATGGAAGGCTACGGCATCGCCGCGGACATCACCACGATGGCCAAGGGCCTTGCGGGCGGTCTGCCGCTGGCCGCGCTCACGGGCCGCGCCGAGATCATGGATGCGGCGCATCCGGGCGGTCTGGGCGGCACCTATGGCGGCAACCCGCTCGGCATCGCGGCGTCGAACGCCGTGCTCGATGTGATCGAGGAGGAAGACCTCTGCAACCGCGCGAACGAGCTCGGCTCCCGGCTCAAGCAGCGCCTTGAGTCGATCCGCTCGACCACGCCCGAGATGGTGGATGTGCGCGGCCCCGGCTTCATGGTCGCGGCGGAGTTCAACCTGCCCGATGGCAGCGCGCCCAATCCCGACATGACGAACCGCATCCGTATGGAAGCGCTCAAGCGCGGCCTGATCCTGCTGACCTGCGGCGTCTATGGCAACGTGATCCGCTTTCTCGCGCCGATCACCATCCAGGACGAGGTCTTTGCCGAGGCGATGGACATTCTCGAGGAATCGATTGCGGCGGCCCGCGCGGCCTGAGCGGAATTCATCCGAAAAGATGCGGGGGGCGTGCCACAGGCGCGCCCCTTTCGTTTTGCCGCACTTGCCGGAGAGGCGGGGAGAACATATAAAGAACGCATGACTCGCCAAACCCTCGACGAAAAGCTCGCGATCCTGTCGGACGCCGCCAAATACGACGCCTCCTGCGCGTCGTCCGGCGGCACCAAGCGCAATGCGCGGGGCGGCGGGCTCGGCTCGAACACGGGCGCCGGGATCTGCCACAGCTATGCGCCCGATGGGCGCTGCATCAGCCTGCTCAAGATCCTGATGACCAATTTCTGCATCTATGATTGCAGCTATTGCATCAACCGCGTGTCCTCGAACGTGCCGCGCGCGCGGTTTTCCGTCGATGAGGTCGTCAAGCTGACCGTTGAGTTCTATCGCCGCAACTATATCGAAGGGCTGTTCCTGTCTTCGGGTGTCATCCGCTCGCCCGATGCGACCATGTCCGACATGGTGCAGATCGCCCGCAAGCTGCGTCATGAGGAGCATTTCAAGGGCTACATCCATCTCAAGACCATCCCCGACGCCGCGCCCGAGCTGATCGCCGAAGCGGGTCTTCTGTCGGATCGCCTCTCGATCAATGTCGAGCTGCCGACCGATGCCGCGGTCCAAACCTATGCGCCCGAGAAGAACCCCGGCCAGATCCGCCGCGCCATGGCCGATGTGCGCCAGCGGCGCGAGGCGGCAAAGGATCGCAGCCACACCGGAAAGCGCCCGCCGAAATTCGCGCCCGCCGGGCAATCGACGCAAGTGATCATCGGTGCCGACGGCTCGACCGATGCGACCATTCTCGGGCAATCCACTCGGCTTTATTCGGGGTACGGCCTGCGCCGCGTCTACTATTCCGCCTTCTCGCCCATCCCCGACAGCTCCGCCAAGCTGCCGCTCATCAGCCCGCCCCTTCAGCGCGAGCATCGCCTCTATCAGGCCGACTGGCTCCTGCGCTTCTACGGGTTCGATGTGGACGAGATCACGTCGGTCACGCCGGACGGCAACCTCGATCTCGCCATTGACCCCAAGCTCGCCTGGGCGCTTCAGCATCGCGGGCTTTTCCCGCTCGACGTGAACCGCGCCAGCCGCGAATTGCTGCTGCGTGTGCCGGGCTTCGGCGTCAAGACGGTGAACCGGATCCTGACGACGCGGCGCTATCGCCATCTTCGCTACGAGGATATCGCGCGCATGGGCGCGTCGATGAAGAAGGCGGGGGCCTTCGTGACGGCGGGCGGCTGGACGCCGGGGGCCCTGACCGACAGCGCCGGTCTGCGCGCGCGTTTCGCGCCCCCGCCCGAGCAGATGAGCCTTTTCTGATGCGGCAGGTCACGGTGCCGCTGATCGGGGCCGCCGGGATATGGCGCGATGCGGCGCGCGGCCTTCTGGCCGAGGGCGTGCCGCCGCGGGATGTGCTCTGGAACGCCGAAGGGCAGGGGGATGCGCCCGATCTTTTCGGCGGCGAGGCTCAGGCCCCTAGGGGCGGCGAGGCGATCACCGTGCCGCGCAGCTTCGTCGCGATGGCGAATTCGGTATGTTTCCACAGCGATCCGCAGCGATTTGCGCGGCTCTACGCCTTCCTCTGGCGGCTGCGGGGCGCGCCGCATCTCATGTCAGACCGCGCCGATCCCGAGCTTGCCAAGCTGCGCGCCATGGAAAAGGCGGTGCATCGCTGCCGCCACAAGATGCGCGCCTTCGTGCGTTTTCGGGAAATCGGAGATGCGCGTTCAAATCGCCGCAGCTTCGCCGCCTGGTTCGAGCCGACGCATTACACGCTCGAGATGAACACCGCCTTTTTCCGCGACCGTTTCGCCGATATGGACTGGCGGATCGTCACGCCCGATGTGACGGCCGTCTATGACGGCGCATCGGTGCGGCTCGAGCCGGGGCAGCCCGCGCCGAAACTGCCCGAGGATGCGAGCGAGGAGCTTTGGCTCACCTATTTTCGCAACATCTTCAACCCGGCGCGGCTCAAGATCAGCGCGATGACGTCGGAAATGCCGCGCAAATATTGGAAAAACCTGCCCGAGGCGGCGGCGATCCCTGAGCTGATCAACAGTGCCCCGGCCCGCGCCCGCGCGATGGCCGAGGCCGCGCCGACGCTGCCACCGATCCGCGCCGCCCGTGCGCAGGCGCAGCTTGCCGCGCATAAATCCGCGTGGGTCGATACCGGCGCGGGGCTCGAAGCCGAAATTCGCGCCTGCACGCGCTGCCCGCTTCATTGCAATGCGACGCAAGCCGTGTGCGGCGAGGGGCCCGAACGCGCGCGTCTGATGATCGTGGGCGAGCAGCCGGGCGATCAGGAGGATTTGGCCGGGCGGCCCTTCGTCGGACCTGCGGGGCAGCTCTTCACCCGCGTCGCCGAAGAGGCGGGCCTCGATCGCGGCGCGGCGTATCTGACCAACGCGGTCAAGCATTTCAAGCATATCCCGCGCGGGCGGCGGCGCATCCACCAGCGCCCCGATGCGGGCGAGGTCGAGCGCTGCAAATGGTGGCTCGATGCCGAGATCGCGCGAACGCAGCCCCGGCTCATCCTTGCGATGGGGGCGACGGCGGCGCTCGCGCTCACCGGCTCGGGCGCGGGTATCACGGCGCGGCGCGGGCGGATCGAGCGGGGGCTTGCGGGCCATGACGTTCTGCTGACGCTGCACCCGTCCTACCTTCTGCGCCTTCAGGACGACGCGGCGCGCGCCCGCGCCACGGCCGATTTCCGCAGCGATCTGGCGCAGGCCGCCGCCATCGCGGGCGCCTCAATCACTGGGGCGGCCCAGCTCCCATGAGGCGGTGACGGTCGTGTAGTCGCGGTAGCCCATCCTTGCGATGGGCCGCGCACCCACCGTGTCGAACCGCCCGTTCACGATGAATTCCTCGCGGATATGCGTCTGCACCACCTCACCCAGCACCATGTAGCGGTCGAGCAACGTGCCGTGCCGGTCGCGCAACTGGATCACGTCGAGCGTCACGCATTCGAGTGCTGCGGGGCTCGCCGCAACGAAGGGCGTGCGGATAATCTGCGGGCGGCCCTGCTCCAGCCCCGCCGTCTCGAACTCGCTGACGCCCGAAGGCTCGGGCGCGGAGCTTTTGTTCATCTCGTCCTTCAGCGCTTCGGTGGCGAGCGAGAAAGTGAACTCGCCCTGCTCGCGCGCATACATGGCGGAATGCTTGGCCCCCTCGCTCGAGAACATGACCATATCGGGGTCCGAGCCGATGGCGTTGAAGAAGGAGTAGGGGGCGAGGTTCGGCAGCCCTCCGGGATCGAGCGTTCCGATCCAGCCGATGGGGCGGGGGGTGATGATCGCCTTCAGCGGGTTGTGCTTGAGTATCTCGGGCCGCTCGCTGCCGTAATGCATGCCTGTCTCCTCGGGGGTTGCGTTGCGCGGACCTTAGACCATGTGCCGCGCTTGTCGAGCCGCGCGCCGCCCGCCGCTGGCCATATCGCGCAGCCCGTCCCCCATCAGCGTCGCCGCCAGCGCCACCGCGCTGATGAGCGCGCCGGGCCAGAGCGCGCGGCCCGGATGGCTGCCGAGATGCGGCGTGCCCTCATGCAGAAGGCGGCCCCAGCTTGCGATATCGGAGGGAAAACCGAGGCCGAGAAAGCTGAGCGCGCTCTCCATCAAGATCGCCGACGCGACGCCGAGCGCGGCCGCGACGCCGAGACTGCCCGCGATGGCGGGCAGGATATGCCGCCCGATCATCTGCGGCAGGCGCGTGCCGGTGCTGCGCGCCGCGCGGATCATGTCGCTTTGCGACAGGCCGCGCACCTCGCCGCGCAGGATGCGCGCGGGCGCCATCCAGGAGGTCAGCCCGATCAACCCGGCGACGAGGATGAAGAGCCCCGCCTCAGCGCCGAACCGCGCGGCGAGCGGCGCGCGAAAGAGCGTGGCCGCTATGAGCAATAGCGGCAGGACCGGCAGCGACAGGAAGAGGTCCGTGAGCCGCATGAGCGGCGCGTCGAGCCTGCGCGACAGGCCCGCCGCGATGCCGACGCCCGCGCCGACCAACAGCGCCACCGCCATCGCCGCAAATCCCGTCGCCAGCGATAGCCGCCCGCCCGCCATGAGCCGGGCCAGCATGTCGCGCCCGAGCTGATCGGTTCCGAGCGGATGCGCGAGGCTCGCGCCTGCATTGCGGGCGGCGAGGTCCATCTCGCTTGGGCCGAGCGGCCAGAGGAGCGGCCCCGCCAGCACGAAAAGCACGATGGCGCCCATCAGGCCCCCGCCCGCGTATGTGCCCCGATCACGCATTGCGCGGCGCCGTCTCCGGGGCGGCGAGGCGCGGGTCGATCCAGCCCAGCACGATGTCCGAGGCGAGGTTGGCCAGAACGATGGCGAGCGCGGCGAGGGCGGCGATGGTCTGCACCGTCGGCAGATCGGCCTGGCGCAGGGAGGTGACCAGAAGCTGTCCGACGCCGTTCACGCCGAAGATCGCTTCGGTGATGATCGCGCCGGCGAAGATCTGCGGCGCGCCGAGCGCGATGACCGGCACGACCGGCACGAGCGAATTGCGGAGCGCGCGGTGCCAGATCACGCGCCGCTCGGGCAGGCCGTGGGCGCGGGCAGCGCGGATGTGATCGCGCTCGAGCGTGTCCAGCATCGCCGCGCGCATGTAGCGTGTGATCTGCGCGGTCGTCTGAAGGCTCAGCACCGCGATGGGCAGGATCATCTGCCGCATCTGCGCGCCGAAGCTCGCCCAATCCGTCACATCGAGCGTCGTGTCGTAGACCGTGGGCGTCCAACCGAGCGAGATGCCGAAGACATAGATGAGCACCGCCGCCGTGAAGAAGGGCGGCAGCGCATAGCCCAGGGAAGCCACCACGGCGCCCGCCCGGTCGAGCGCGCCGCGGCGCCGGCGGGCCGATGCGACCCCCAGCCAGATCGCGGCGAGCGTTCCGATCAGGTAGGCGCCGCCCATGACCGCCAATGTCTGCGGCAGGCGCTGCGCGATCAACGCCATCACCGGCCCACGCGTCTGCCAGCTTAGGATGCGCGCCTCGCCTGCGGCGAGGCTGGTGCCGAGCAGGGCGTCGATCGCGACCGCCGGCTCGATCAGGAGCATCTGCTCGAGCCAGAGGGCGAAGCGCAGGGGCGCCGCTTGGCCCAGCCCCAGCGCCTCGCGCATGGCCTCCCGCACCTCGGCGGGGATCGTCGCGGGCAGCTCGGCCATGGGATCGCCCGGCGCCGCCTCGAGCAGCGCGAAGATCGCCGCCCAGATCACGAGTAGCGTCGGCAGGGCGATGGCGATGCGGGCGAGGGTGCGGGATCGCATGTTGGTCGCGGGCCTCGGGCGTAGGTGAGCGCCGCCGCAAGGGCGGCCTTGACCGTCAGACTAGGCCGTGCGGCGCCGGGGGCGCAATGCGGCTCTCACTCGGGCAGGCGGTGCCATTCGGCGATGTTCCACAGCTCGCTGTCCCAGGCGTTGATGCGCACGCCCCCCAGCGAATTGGCATGGGCCGAGACGCGCCCGCGATCGACCAGCGGCACGACCACATATTGCTGCACCAGCATGTCGTTCAGCGTGCGCGCCAGCGCCGCGCGATCCATCGCGCCCGCCGTGCCGCTCAGCCGCTCGAGCAGCGCGTCATAGGCCGGATCGCACCACGCGCCGACGTTCTGCCCGCTCCAGCCGTTTTCGGCGGTGGGGGCGCTGTCGCAGGACCAGCCGGACAGATAGGCCTCTGGATCGGGGCTGTCAGAGGCGCCGGCATACATCTGGATATCGGCGTTGAACTTCTGGAGCGTGTCGGGGCTGGCCGCATCATTGCCGAAGAAGACCGAGGCATCGACGGCGCGCAGCTCGGTCTTCGCGCCGATCTGGCCCCACCATTCCTTGGCGAGCGCCTGAAAATCCTGCCGCACCGCATTGGTCGAGGTCTGGAACACGAATTCGAGCTCCGTATCGCCGCGCTCGCGCACGCCGTCGCCATCCGCGTCGATCCAGCCCGAGCCGTCGAGGAGCGCGCGCGCACCTTCGATATCCTGCTGTGCGCAGCCTTCGTTCGCATCGGACGCATAGAGCGGCGGGCCGGGAAGGATGTTGCAGGCGACGCGGCCCGTCTTGCCGTAGCCGATCTCGGCCATGAGACCCCGGTCGAGCGCGAGGGTCAGCGCGCGCCGCACCGAAACATCGGCGAGCGCGGCATTGGGGGCGGGCGCGGCATCGCTCGGAGCGGCCTCGGGCTCGCGCAGGTTGAAGGCCAGCCGCTCGACCAGCGTCGAAAAGGCGGCGACGACCTGACCGCGCCCGCTCGCTTCCATGCGTCCCAGGATTTCGGGCGAAAGCTGAAGGTTCCAGGCGTAGTCGAACTCGCCCGTCTCGAGCACGGCGCGCCCGGCCGCCATCGCATCGCCCCCGCCTTTCAGCAGCACCTCGGCGAAGGCGGGCTGGCCCGGGGCGCGGAAGGCGTCGTTGGCGACGAGGCGCGCCGCATCGCCGGGGCGGAACTCTGTGACCTTGAAGGGCCCCGTGCCGATGGGCGCGAAATTCTGCGCGGTGCACCCGGGCGCTTTCGGGCCCATGCAATCGGCGAATTGCGCGGCCTGCAGGATCGGCGTCTGCGGGCCGACGAAAGCGGCATAGGGATAGGGCTTGGCCTCGGTGAAATGGAGGATCGCCGTCGCCGCGTCCGGGGTCTCGATCCGGTCGATATCGCGGAATTTCGCGGCCTGCGCGCATCCGCTGCCGGGCGCGGTGCAATAGGCATGCGTGAAGGCGATATCGGCGGAGGTGACGGGGCTGCCGTCCGACCACACGAGGCCCGGCTTCAACTCCCAGCGGATACTGCGCATGTCTTCGGAGACGCCGCCATTCTCGTAGCTCGGGATTTCGGCGGCGAGCCAGGGGATCATCTCGCCTTCGGGCGACAGACGCGCCAGCGGCTCGAGCATGAGCGAAGCGGCCTCCACATCCTTGATGCCGCCGGAAAGATAGGGGTTGAGCGTCGATGGCGCCTGCCAGTACAGCAGCCGCACCATGCCGTCCCTGCCGCGCTCCTCAGCCTCCGCCATGCCGGCGGCGCCGAGCGTGGCCGCGCAGAAAACCAGGCCTACCGATGCGGCAAGCTTCGCGATCATCGCGTCATCCTTCCCCAAGTAGCGACGCGGATCGCACCGCCTAATCAAATGTTTACTATCATTAGATCGGAGGGGAACAGGGCGGATACGGGATTTTCTCGAAAGATAGTGGAAAATCGAGAGGGCTTGCGCGTATGACGCGAATGGTTGCTGCCGGGTGCGCGGCAAAGGGAAAATCTCGGCGGCAAGGAAAGGACACGGGTGTCACTTCTCGACCTCAGCGATCTTTCGGTTCTCCATCGCGGCGCGGTTGCGCGTGCGGTGGACGGCGCGAGCATCCGCCTCGGGCCGGGCGAGTCGCTGAGCCTGATCGGCGCATCGGGCGCGGGCAAGACGGCGCTCGTCTCATCGCTCCTCGGCCTCTTGCCTAAGGCCGACATTGCTGGCCGCGCGCTCTGGCATGGCGGCGCGGGCGGGCCGGTGGACCTGCTCTCCCTACCGCCGCGCGACTTGAGGGCGCTTTGCGGGCGCGAGATCGGCATGGTCTTTCAGGATCCCGCGACGGCCCTCGATCCGGTGATGCGCATCGGCGCGCAGATCACCGAGCCGATGCGCCTCCATCTTGGGCTGGACGCGCGCGCGGCGCGGGCGCGGGTACTGGACCTGCTTGGCCGCATAGGGTTTCCCGACGCGGCTGCCGCCTTCGATGCCTATCCGCACCAACTCTCGGGCGGGATGCGACAGCGCGCGTCGATTGCGGCCGCGCTGGCCGCGTCCCCGCGCCTCCTGATCGCGGACGAGCCGGTGAGCGCGCTCGATGCGCCGCTGCGGGCCGGCATTCTCGATCTGCTGGACGAGTTGCGGCGCGAGACGGGCATGGCGCTGATCTGCGTCACGCATGACATGGACGTGGTGCGGCGCCTCGGGGGGCGGGCCGCGGTGATGGAGGCGGGGCGCATCGTCGAGGAGGGCGCCGTGCGCGATATCCTCGATGCGCCGCGCCATCCGGCGACACGCGCGTTGATCGCGGCCACGGCGCTCGACACCGCGCCGGATGGACCCGGAAAGGCCGCGCCCCTTTTACGCATCGACGGGCTGAGCGTGCGTTACGGCGCGGGGCCGCTGGCGGTTTCCGGGACCGATTTGGTGCTGGGCCGTGGCGAGACCCTCGCGCTGGTGGGCGCGTCGGGCAGTGGCAAATCGACGCTGGCACGCGCGGCGCTGGGGCTCGAGCGCGCCGCCGAAGGCCGTGTTCTGCTGGACGGCGTCGATATGGCGCGAGCCGGCGGGCGGCAGATGCGCGCGCTGCGCGCCCGCATCCAGATGGTGTTTCAGGACCCCGTAACCTCGCTCGATCCGCGCCGGAGCCTCGGCCGTCAGGTGGGCGATCCCTTGCGCAACTATGGCCGCGCGGCGGGGCGCGATGTGATCGCGGAGCTTTTTGCGCAGGTGGGCCTTCCCGCCGATCTGATGGACCGCCTGCCGCGCGAGGTTTCGGGCGGGCAGCGCCAGCGGGCGGCGATCGCGCGGGCGCTGGCGCTCGGGCCGGATATCCTGGTGGTGGACGAGGGGCTTTCGGCGCTCGACAGCGTGCAGGCGGCGGGGATCCTCGCGCTTTTGCGGCGCCTTCAGGCCACGCGGGGCCTCGCGCTCTTGATGATCACGCATGATATCCGTGTGGCCCGCGCGGCGGCGCATCGCATCGCCGTGATGGAGGCGGGCCGCATCGTCGAGGAGGCGCCGACGCGCGCGCTGCTCGCGGCACCAAGCCATCCGGCGAGCGCCGCGCTGCTGGGCGCCCATGTCGCGCCGCCCGAGCGCGTTTAGCCTCTTTACGGCGCCCGCCTTGCGGTTCATCCTTGCGCGGCTGCCTGCCCGCGCAAGGAGACACCCATGCCCATCACGAACCGTTTCGCCGAGACCCATGCCGAAATCACCGCATGGCGCCGCGACATCCATGCGCATCCCGAACTCATGTTCGACACGCATCGCACCAGCGCGCTGGTCGAACAGAAGCTGCGCGATTTCGGCTGCGACGAGGTGGTGACCGGGCTGGGCCGCACGGGCGTCGTGGGTGTCATCAAGGGCCGCGCGAGTGCTTCGGGCAAGGTTGTGGGGCTGCGCGCCGATATGGACGCGCTTCCGATCGTCGAGACGACCGGCGCGCCTTACGCCAGCACCGTGCCGGGCGCGATGCATGCCTGCGGGCATGACGGGCATACGGCCATGCTGCTCGGCGCCGCGCAATATCTGGCCGAGACGCGCAATTTCGACGGCACGGCCATCGTCATCTTCCAGCCCGCCGAAGAGGGCGGCGGCGGCGCCGCCGTGATGTGCGAGGACGGGCTGATGGAGCGGTTCGGCATTCAGGAAGTCTACGGCATGCACAATTGGCCCGGCGTGCCCGCTGGCAGCTTCGCGATCCGGCCCGGCGGCTTCTTCGCGTCGACGGACGAGTTCGAGATCACGCTGACCGGGCGCGGCAGCCACGCCGCCAAGCCGCATGAGGGGGTCGATCCAATCGTCATGTCGGCGCAGCTCGTCACGATGCTCCAGACCGTGGCCAGCCGCAACGCCGATCCGACCGAGCAGCTCGTCGTCTCGGTCACCTCGATCGAGTCGTCCACCAAGGCGCTCAACGTCATTCCCGGCTCGGTGCATGTGAAAGGCACGGTGCGCAGCCTCAATCCCGAGATGCGCGCCCTTGCCGAAACGCGCATCCGGGAGATCTGCGCCCATCTCGGCGGCGCGATGGGCGGCGAGGTCGCGCTCGATTTCCGCGCGGGCTATCCGGTGATGGTCAATCACCCCGCCCAGACCGATTTCGCCGCGGAGGTGGCGCGCGAGATCACGGGCGATTGCGCCGAGGCGCCGCTGGTCATGGGGGGCGAGGATTTCGCCTACATGCTCGAGGAGCGCCCGGGCGCCTATATCCTTGTCGGCAACGGGCCGACGGCGGCGGTGCATAATTCGGATTACGATTTCAACGACGAGATCATTCCCGCCGGGTGCAGCTGGTGGGCCGGTATCGTCGAGCGGCGCATGCCCGCCTAACGCGCGCCGCGCCAGATCATGTCATAGACCGCGCCGATCCCGTCCGCCTCGCCCTCGATGCTGAAGCGCGTCTCTGCGGCGCGGCGCGCGGCATCGCCCATCGCGGCGTGGCGCGCGGGATCGCCCAGAAGCGCGTCGAGCGCCTCCGCCGCCTCGGCGGGGCCTGCGACGATCAGGCCCGCGCGGGCATCGTCGCTGAAATCGCGGTAATAGCCCGCATCGGTCGCAACGAAGGGCACACCGCTCGCCATCCCTTCGAGCGGGGCCATGCCGTAGCCTTCATAGACCGGCATCTGCACCACCGCCGAGAGGCCGCGCATCAGCGCGGGCAGCGCATCGGGTGCGATCTCGCCCGGAAATAGGATGCGCCCGCCGAGCCCCGCATCGGCTATCCGCGCCTTCAACCCATCGAGAAACGCGCCGTCGCCGCGCCCCGCGCGGCCCAGCACGAGCGCGGTGACATCCGGCTTGTTCGGCAGCAGGCGCAGCATCGCCTCGACAAAGCGGTCGGTGCCCTTCTCGGGGCGGATGCGCCCGATCGTGGCGATGCCCCGCGCACCGGGATAGCCCGTTGCGCGCCACGCCGCGGCGCGGTCTTCGGCGGGGGTGAAGACGGCGCAATCGACGCCGTGCGGGACGACGGCGCGCACATGCGGAACGAACCCCGCCGCCGCCTCGGTCGTGGCGATCACCGCGTCCATGCGCGAGATGAGCCAGCGCGGCAGGGCCGAATGCCGGCGCTGCGCGGCGGAGGTAAAGACGATGCGGATCGGCAGGCGCAGCACATCGCGCGCCCAGAGCGCGGCGCGCATTTCGGTATTGCGGCGCACATGCCAGATCGCGACATCGCGGCCCTCGGGCGCGCGGCGGGTGAGGCGGCGCGCCTCCGAGACGCTGATGGGGGTGGGGCAGCCGGGCAGGGGCCGGCCCGCCAGCGCCAGATCGTAGCGCGGCACCTGCGCGCGGATCACGCCCGCCGCCGTGGCGGAGACGCCCGTGAAATTGCGGTTGAAATTGGTGACGATCAGCTCGGTCACGGTGCGCTCCGGTAAAAGGCTGCTGTCGTCCTACCGCAGGTCCAGCGCCGCGCAAAGGGCCGTGGCCAGATCCTCGAGGCTGCCTTGCTGTTCGGCGGCGAAGGCGCGCGCATTCCGCCGCATTGCGCTGAGGTCCTGCGGCGTGGCCAGAAGATCGCCGAGGGCCCGCCCGAGCGCCTCCGCATCCGCCACCTCGCGCGCGGCGCCCGCGTCGTCCATGCTGGCGTATCCGGCCGCGAAATTGGCGTAGAGCGGGCCGTGGAGCACCGCCGCGCCGCCATGGGCCACCTCGAACGGATTGTGCCCGCCCACCGGAACGAAACTGCCGCCCACGCAGACCAGCGGCGCCAGCCGATACCAGAGCCCCATCTCGCCCAGCGTGTCGGCGAGATAGACGGGCGCGACGCCGATCCCAGCGCCCCGGCTGCGCTGCGTGTGGCCCAATCCGTGCGCGTCGATCATGCGCGCGATCTCGTCCGCGCGCTCGGGGTGGCGCGGCACGAGCACCATGAGCGCGTCCGGCAGCCGCTCGAGAACGGCCGCATGGGCGCGGAGGGCGATTTCCTCCTCGCCGGGATGGGTCGAGGCCATCACCCAGAGGGGCCGTCCGCCCAGATCGCTCTCGAGCGCCTCGAGCGCGGCATCGTCATATGGCAGCGCGCCCGCCATCGCCTTGAGATTGGCGCCCGCCTCCGCGATGCCGCAGCCGAGCGCCCGCAGATGCTGGGCGGTGCGCGTATCCTGGCAATGCACCATCGCGAAGAGGCTCAGCAGATACCGCGCCGTGCGCGCGATCCGTGTCCAGCCGCGCGCCGAGCGATCCGAGATCCGCGCGTTGAGGAGGGCCAGCGGGATATCGCGCGCGGCGGCGGCTTGCAGAAGGTTCGGCCAAAGCTCGCTCTCGATGAAAACGCCCGCATCGGGGCGCCAGTGATCGAGAAAGCGCGCCGCGGCGGCGGGGCTGTCGAGCGGGGCGAACTGATGGCGGCAGCGCGGCGGCATGCGCTGCGCCAGGATGCGCGCGGATGTCGCCGTCCCGGAGGTGATGACAAAGTCGAGATCGGGCCGCGCGGCGCCCAGCGTCTCGATGAGGCGCAGCACCGAGAGGCTCTCGCCGACGCTCGCGCCGTGAAACCAGACGAGCGTGCCGGCGGGGCGGGGCAGGCTGGCATGGCCCATCCGCTCGGCGATGCGGGGCGCCTCCATGCCGTGCTCCGCCAGCTTGCGCGCGCTGCGTCGGAAGGCGAGGGGCATCAGCAGGCGCGTGCCGAGCGAATAGGCCCGCAGGAGCGGCGTGGCCGGACCGGACGCGCGGGGCATGCTCTCAGCCGCCCGTGTGGCTCATGTGGCGGGGCATTTGCCCCTCGACGGTCTGGCGGGAATAGTCGAAATCATGGCCCTTGGGCTTGCGCGCGATGGCCGCGCGGATCGCCTCCTCGAGCGGGGCGGTATCCGACGGATGGTTGCGCAGCGCAGGGCGCAGATCGGCCATGTCCTCCTGCCCTAGGCACATGTAGAGCTGCCCGGTGCAGGTGAGCCGCACGCGGTTGCAGCTTTCGCAGAAATTATGCGTGAGCGGCGTGATGAAGCCGATCTTCTGTCCCGTCTCTTCCAGCCGCACGTACCGGGCGGGGCCGCCCGTCCGCTCGGGCAGGTCCGTCACGGTGTAGCGCTCGGCCAGACGGGCGCGCAGGTCCTTGAGCGGCCAATATTGGTCCAGCCGGTCCTCGTTGCCGATATCGCCCATCGGCATGACCTCGATCCATGTCAGGTCCATGTCGCGGCTCGCGCACCACTCGGTCAGGCTGAAAAGCTCGTCCTCGTTGAAGCCCTTGAGCGCGACCGCGTTGATCTTGACCCGCATCCCCGCGCGCTGCGCCGCGTCGATCCCGCGCAGCACCTGCGGCAGGCGGCCCCAGCGGGTGATGTCCGCGAATTTCTTCTCATCCGCCGTATCGAGCGAGATGTTGATGCGCCGCACACCCGCGGCATGAAGATCGTCCGCGAAGCGCTCGAGCTGCGAGCCGTTGGTGGTCAGAGTGAGCTCGCGCAGCGCGCCGCTTTCGAGATGGCGCGACATGGCGTCGAAGAAGGTCATGATGCCCCGCCGCACCAGCGGCTCGCCACCGGTTATGCGCAGCTTCTGCACGCCCATGCCGATGAAGGTGCTGCACATCCGATCGAGCTCCTCCAGCGTCAGAAGCTCCTTCTTCGGCAGGAACGTCATGTTCTCGGACATGCAATAGACGCAGCGGAAATCGCAGCGATCCGTCACGGAGACGCGCAGATAGTCGATCTTGCGAAGAAACGGGTCGATGAGAGGTGCTGTCATGCGGCTCAAGGTATGCTGCGGGGCGCAGCGGGGCAAGTGCGATATGGCGCCGCTCCGCCACCCGCACACGGGCAGGGATTGAACGGGCGCGCGGCGCGGCATAGGCTGCCGCGCATGAGACACCTTCCGCCCCTCGCAGCCCTCGCCCTGCTGGCCGGATGCGCCGCTGCGCCCGAGTGGCTGCGCCCGGCCAAGCCCAAGCCCGAGCCGGTGGCTAAGCCCGCGCCCGCGCCTGAGGCAGGCGCGGCGGTGCGCCCGCCCGCCAGTGCCCGCACCGCCGAGGAGTTCGACACGACCAGCGCGGCCGACAAGGCCGCCGCCGCCGCGCCAAGCGCGGACGGTCGCGATCTCGGCACGACCATCGCCAGCCTCGGCGCGCCCGGCGAGCCGGGCTTCTGGCTCAAGACGCCGCTCGTCGAGACGCGCCGCGCGGGGCGCGTGAGCTACGCCGCGAACGGCAAGTCGGTGAAGCTCGATCTCATCCCGCTCGACGCCGAGGCGGGGGCCGGGAGCCGCATCTCGCTCGCCGCGATCCGCGTGCTCGAGGCGCCCCTGACCGGGCTGCCCGAATTGCGGGTCTTCGCGCTCGACTGACGCGCCTCGGCGCTATTCGACCGTCACCGACTTGGCGAGGTTGCGCGGCTGGTCCACATCCGTGCCCTTGGCGACGGCCGTGTGATAGGCGAGATACTGGACCGGCAGCGCATAGAGGATCGGCGCGATCTCGTTGTCGATATCGGGCAGGATGATCGTGTGCCAGACCCCTTCGGACGCCTCCTCGGCGCCCGCCGCATCAGTCACGAGAATCACCTTGCCGCCGCGCGCCATCACCTCCTGCATGTTCGAGACGGTCTTGTCGAACAGCGCATCCTTCGGCGCCATGACGACGACCGGCATCGCCTCATCGATGAGCGCGATGGGGCCATGCTTCAGCTCGCCCGAGGCATAAGCTTCGGCATGTATATAGCTGATTTCCTTTAGTTTCAGAGCGCCTTCGAGGGCGAGGGGGAACATCACGCCGCGCCCCAGGAAGAGCGCGTCGCGGGATTTGGCGAGACGCTGCGCGATGCCGCGCACACCGTCCTCGATGGCCATGGCCTGATTCATGATCGCGGGCAGGCCGCGTAGCGCCGCGAGCTTCGCGCGCAAGGTGTCGTCGCTCATCTTGCCGCGCGCATGGGCGGCCTTGAGCGCGAGCAGAAGGAGGACCGTCAGCTGGCAGGTGAAGGCCTTGGTGGAGGCGACTCCGATCTCGGCGCCCGCGAAGATGGGCAGGTTCAGATCGCTCTCGCGGGCGATCGAGCTTTCGGGGACGTTGGTGACCGACAGGATCGCGCTCGCGCGGCCCGCGCAATAGCGCAGCGCGGCCAGCGTGTCAGCCGTCTCGCCCGATTGGCTGACGAAGATCGCGGCGGTTCCATCTGTCACAGGCGGGGTGCGATAGCGGAATTCGGAGGCGAAATCGACCTCGACGGGCAGCTCGGCGAGCTGCTCGAACCAGTATTTCGCGGTGAGGCAGGCATAGTAGGCAGTGCCGCAGGAGGCCATGACGATGCGGTTCACTTTGGTGAAATCAAAGCCGTCGCCCGGCAGGTTGATGCCGCCCGCGTCATTCGCGATGTAGGCGGCCAGCGTTTCGCTCACCACGGTCGGCTGCTCGGCGATTTCTTTCGACATGAAATGCTTGTGACCGGCCTTGTCGACGCGGGTCGCGTCGATACGGATGGTGCGGGCCTGCCGCTCCACCGGCTGGCCTTCAGCGTCGGTGATGCGGATCGAGCTGCGCGTGAGCACGGCGCAATCGCCCTCCTCGAGATAGGTGATCCGGTCCGTCATGGGCGCCAGCGCGATCGCGTCCGAGCCGAGAAAGACCTCGCCCTCGCCATGGCCGATGGCCAGCGGGCTGCCCTTGCGCGCGCCGATCATCAGATCGGGCTCGCCGTCGAAGAGGAACGCGAGCGCGTAGGCGCCTTCGAGCCGCCCGAGCGTGCAGCGCACGGCCTCCTCGGGCGTCGCGCCCTGATCGAGGTGATGCTGGGCCAGAAGCGCGACGGTCTCGGTATCGGTTTCGGTCTGATACGCGATGCCGGCCTTGGCCAGCTCGGCGCGCAGCTCGCGGTAATTCTCGATGATGCCGTTATGCACGACGGCGACGCGGCCCGCGCGGTGCGGGTGGGTGTTGCCCAGCGTCGGCGCGCCATGCGTGGCCCAGCGGGTGTGGCCGATGCCCGATTTGCCCGCCAGCGGCTCGTGCACCAGAAGATCGCTGAGGTTGACCAGCTTGCCCACCGCGCGGCGCCGGTCGAGCGTGCCGTCGTTGACCGTGGCGATGCCCGCGCTGTCATAGCCGCGATATTCGAGCCGCTTGAGCGCCTCGACGAGGGTGGGGGCCGCTTCGTGCTTGCCCAGGATACCGACGATTCCGCACATTAATGAGAGCCCTTGTTCATGTTCGATTTCTTTCTCCGCAGCATGTCGAAGAGCCGCTTGGCATGGCCCGGCTTCGTTTCCTGCCGCGCGCGGGCGAGCGCCAGCGCCTCCGCCGGGACGTCCTGCGTGATGACCGAGCCCGAGCCGATCAGCGCGCCGTCGCCGACCGTGACGGGCGCCACGAGCATCGTGCCCGAGCCGATGAACGCGCCCGCGCCGATGGTGGTGCGGTGCTTCATCACGCCGTCGTAATTGCAGGTCACCGTTCCCGCGCCGATATTGCACGCCTCGCCCAGATCGGCGTCGCCGATATAGGTAAGGTGATTCACCTTGGCTCCGGTCTCGAGCACCGCGTTCTTGATCTCGACGAAATTGCCGACGCGCACGTCTTCGCCGAGTTCCGTGCCGGGGCGCAGCCGCGCATAGGGCCCGACGACCGCGCCTGAGGCGACATGGCAGCCCTCGAGATGGCTGAAGGCGCGGATATGCGCGCCGTTCTCCACCGTCACGCCCGGCCCGAAGACCACGTTCGGCTCGACCAGCGTATCGGGGCCGATCACCGTATCGAAGGCGAAATGCACCGTTTCGGGCGCCTGGAGCATCACGCCCTCCTCGAAGGCATCGGCGCGCATCCGCGCCTGAAAGAGCGCCTCGGCGGCGGCCAGCTCGGCGCGCGAATTGACGCCCAGCGTCTCGGCCTCGTCGCAGGCGATGGCGGTGGCCGAGAGGCCGCGGGAGCGGGCGATGCCGATGATGTCGGTGAGATAGTACTCCCGCGCCGCGTTGTCGTTGCCCACGGCGTCGATGAGATCGAAGAGCGTGTCGCCGTCCGCCGCGATGACGCCGGAATTACAAAAGGTTATGGCCTGCTCTTCAGGCGTCGCATCCTTGAATTCGACGATCTTGTCCAGATCCTCTCCCGTCATCACGAGACGGCCGTAGCGGCCCGGATCGGCGGCCTCGAAGCCCAGCACGACCACGTCATGGCTTTGGCGCGCGGCGACCATGCGCTCCAGCGTCTCGGGGCGGATGAAGGGCGTGTCGCCGTAAAGGACCAGCGCGTCGCCCGCATGATCGGCCAGCGCGCCGCGCGCCTGGGCGACGGCATGGGCAGTGCCGAGCTGTTCGACCTGCCGCACGCAGGCGATCTCTTCGTCATGCTCGAGCGCCGCCGCCTCGACCGCCTCGGCGCCGTGGCCGGTGACGACGGCGACGCGCGCCGGCTCGAGCGCGGCGCCCGCGCGGAGCGCGTGGATCAGCATCGGCGCGCCCGCAATGGGGTGCAGCACCTTCGGCAGGTCCGACTTCATGCGCGTGCCCTTTCCGGCGGCCAGCACGATCAGGGCGATGCTCATGGATGGGGTCCCTCGAATATTTTCTTTGTATCACCTGCCGCGCCGTTTTATCTGCCTCATGCGCGGGTGCAAGAGAACGACGATCAATCTAGGTTGCCGATTGTGACAATGCCGGGCGGAAAGACGCCTGACCGCCGACAGAAGGAAGGGGCAAGGATGCGCAGCATCATTTTCGATCTCGACGGAACGCTGGCCGACACGAGCGGCGATCTGATCGCCGCCGCGAATGCCTGCTTTCGGCATATGGGATTGGGCGATCAGCTCACCGAAGCGGATGCGGGCACCGCGCTGACCGGCGGGCGCGCGATGCTGACGCTGGGCCTCACCCGGCTCGGGCGGCCTGCGGATGCGGCTCTGGTGGATCGCTATTATCCGGTCCTTCTCGACGCCTACGAGGCCGAGATCGACACGCATACCTTCTTCTACCCCGGCGCGCTCGACGCGGTCGCGGCGCTGGCGACGTCGGGCTACAAGGTGGCCGTCTGCACGAACAAGCCCGAATATCTCGCGCGGCATCTGCTGAAACGGATGGGCGTTTACGACATGTTCGGCGCGCTGATCGGTGCCGACACGATGCCGGTGCGCAAGCCCGATCCCGAGCCGCTGCGCGAGGCCGCGCGCCGTGCGGGGGGCGATCCGGCCCGCGCGCTGATGGTGGGCGACACGATCACCGATCATAAGACCGCCCGCGCGGCGGGCGTGCCCTCGGTCCTTGTCACGTTCGGGCCGAACGGCGCGGACATGGCCGCGCTCGAGCCCGATGCGCTCATGGACGAATACGGTGAGTTGCACGGCATAGCGGGACGGCTGCTGGCATGAGCGATGGCGCCGAAATCTTTACCGGCAGCTTCACCCAGCAGGAGCCGATTCCCGAGGACGCAATAGAGGCCGCCATCGACGTGATGCGCTCGGGGCGGCTGCATCGCTACAACACCGAGGATGGCGAGGTCTCGGCGCTTGAGCGTGAGTTCGCGGCCTATACCGGTGCGAAATACGCGCTGGCCGTCGCGTCGGGCGGCTATGCGATGGGCGCGGCGCTGCGCGCGGTCGGGATCGGGCCGGGCGACAAGGTGCTGACCAATGCCTTCACGCTCGCGCCCGTCCCGGGGGCCATCGCGGGCGTCGGCGCGCAGCCGGTTTTCGTGGGCGTGACCGAGGCGCTGACCATCGATCTCGACGATCTCGAGGCGAAGGCGGGCGAAGCGCGCGTTCTGATGCTGAGCCATATGCGCGGCCATCTGGCGGACATGGACCGGCTCATGGCGATCTGCGATGCGGCGGGCGTGACCGTGATCGAGGATTGCGCGCATACGATGGGCGCCGCGTGGCGGGGCCAGATGTCGGGGCGCGACGGGCTGATCGGGTGCTATTCGGTGCAGACCTACAAGCACATGAACGCGGGCGAGGGCGGGTTCCTCGTCACCGATGACGACGATATCGCGGCCCGCGCGATCCTGCTTTCGGGCTCCTACATGCTCTACGGCCGGCACGGCACGCGCCCGCCCGAGGCGGCGTTCGAGCGCGCGAAATATCTTACGCCCAACATTTCGGGGCGCATGGACAATCTGCGCGCCGCGATCCTGCGCCCGCAGCTTCGCAAGCTGGACGCGCAATGCGCTGCATGGACCGCGCGCTACCGCGTCGTCGAGGCGGGACTGCGCGGCACGCCCGGCCTCACGGTGATCGAGCGGCCCGAGGAGGAGCGCTTCGTCGGCTCCTCGATCCAGTTTCTGCTCGGCGATTGGCCCACCTCCGCGATCCGCGATGTGATCGCGCGGTGCGCGGGGCGGGGCGTCGTGCTCAAGTGGTTCGGCGGGGCCGAGCCCGAAGGCTTCACGAGCCGCTACGACAGTTGGCATTATGCGCCGAGCGCGCCTTTGCCGAAAAGCGACCGCATCCTCGCCTCGATCCTCGACATGCGCCTTCCGCTCACCTTCTCCGAGGCGGATTGCGCCCTCATCGCGCGCATCATCCGTGCCGAGGTGGGAGCCGTGTGGCAAGGTCTGGGGCAGGCGGCGCGCTAGCCTTCGCCGTCGATCAGCGGGACGGTCGAAATCGATACCTTGGCCGAGCCTTGCGTCAACTCGCGCCCATGCGCGACATAGACGAGCGCCCGGTTTGCCTCGTCATAGATGCGCTTGACCCGCAATGTCTTGAAGACGATCGAGCGGCTGGCGCGGAAGACGTCCTCGCCATCCCGGCTGCGGTCGATATCGCCCAGCGTGACAGGGCCGGTGCGCTGGCATTCGATGGCGCTGTTCGACGGATCCTCGAACCAGTTGCCATTGGCGAGCCTGTCGATGATGCCGCGCTCGAAATAGGCCAGATGGCAGGTGACGCCCTCGACCTCGGGATCGGCGATGGCCTCGATCACGATGTCGTTTCCGGCCCAGTCCACCCCGATCTTGCCGATCTCCTCGGCACCCGCTGGACATGCGAAGGGGGCCGCCAGAAAGGCGACCCCCGCGATGTGCGCGATACGGCCCATCAGAAGCTGATCTTGCCGTGGCCGCCGGGGTTGGCGACATCGTCGGTCATCGCCGACTTCGCTATCTCGTAGAAGGCCTTGGCGCTGCCGTCATTGGCCCAGATTTCCGCGGATTTCGGCGTGAATCGCACAAGTCGCACGTCCGGGTCGTCCTTGCCGTCCTCGAACCACGCGGCGTCCATCGGCGACCAGATCTCGTCGAGCTTGGCGCGATCCGATTCGATGCTGAGCGTGCCGTCCACCACGGCGTAGAGATTGGCGTCGCCGCCGACCACTTCGTAGCGGGCGGATTTGCCAGCGGCAGCATCCTCACCGATATCGGTCTGGGCGGGCGTGAGGAACCACAGCGCGCCGTCGTCGCGGCGGGCATGGTGGGCCATCGGGCGCGGATCGGTCCCGTCCGCCGAAAGCATGCCGACATTGACGTCGGTGATGCGGTCCCAGAAAGTGCTCTTGAGGTCTTGGTCGGTCATGTCGGTCCCCTTTTCGTTGCGGTGATCGGTGTCGCGGCCTTAACGAGGAACGGGCGCGCGCAGTTCCCCGCCGGGATACGAAGCGCGACGCCATTTGCGCGAAAGGAGTGACATGCCGCGCTGGGCGATATTCCTGCCGCTCGTCGGCCTTGTCGCGGCGACGGTGGTGATCGGGCTGTCGATGGGGCGCAAGGCGGCGCTGCGCTCGGACGAGACCGAGGTGATCACGCGCATCGCGCTGCAATATGTCGAGGAAGAGGGCGAGGGGGCGGAGGCGACGGATTGCACCGCGCGTCTCGCCACGGCCGATGCACTCTGGCTGGTGGTGCGCTGCGCGCCGGAAGGGCGCGCAGCGGTCGTCTATTACATCGACCGCTTCGGCGCGGTCGCGCATGTCGAAGGGCGGGGCTGACCCCGCCCGCTGTCAGAACTTGTAGACGTAGGCCGCGCCGATGACGAGCGGATCGATATCCACCTTGCCGATCTTGGCGCCGTTCACCTTCACATCCGTGCCGATATCCATGTAGCGCATGTCGAGCCGCAGGGAGCTGCGCTCGGACACCTTGAAGTCGAGACCGGCATGGGCTGCGAGGCCCCAGCTGTCGTCGAGATCGAGGCGCGCTCCGGCCAGCGCGCCGGTCGCCACGTCGTCGAAGAAGGTCGTGTAGTTGAGGCCGAGGCCGACGAAGGGCGTCACGGTGCTGTTGTTCACGAAGTGATACTGAACCGAGATGACCGGGGGCAGATGCTTCGTTTTGCCGATCTTGCCGGCGCCGGCGAGGCTGATGTCATGCTCGAAGGGCCATGCGGCCAGCACCTCGATGCCGATCTTGTCGGCGACGAAATATTCGAATGTCAGGGTCGGGCGGGTGTTGTCGCCTACGCTGATTTCGCCGGCGGCTGTGGTCGAGCTGCCCTGCGGGTTGACGTTGTGCACGCCGATACCGACGGTCATGTCGCCCTTGGACTGGGCGATGGCGGGCGCGGCGAGCGTGCCCATGAGCGCGGCGGCAGCGGCTGCGGCGATGGTGGTCCGGGATGTCATGGCTCTTCTCCTTGCAAGTTCCGGTCTCCTCTTAGCCTCGCTGCGCAATGGCCGGTTTGATGCAAGTCAACACGCCTCGCGAAAATGTGAATGGCGGCTATGCGCAGGGCGCATGGCTGCCGCCGCGCTTACCAAGTGATTGTGCCGTGGATGTTCCAGGCGAGAAAAAGCCGGGGGCGGGGTGCATCCGATCCGGCCGCGCGGGGTTATGATCCGGCAAGCGAAAGGCTAGGCTCGGGCGTCTGCCCCGCTCTGGCCGAGATAACGGACGAGGATTTATCGATGATCACGCTTTATCATGTGCCCCAAAGCCGCTCCATGCGGGTGCTGTGGCTGCTCAACGAGCTCGAGGTGGAGCACCGTCTGGTCGAGATGCCCTTCGACGGCTCGCTCGGGACGGAGGAATTCCTCACGCGCTCGCCCGCCGGACGCGTGCCCGCGCTCGAGATCGAGGGAGAGCGGATGTTCGAGAGCGGCGCGATGGTGATCTATCTTTGCGAGCGCTTCCCCGAGCGGGGCATGGGCCGGCTCGAAGGGGCGATGGACCGCATGGCGTGGCTCGTCTGGGTGCATTTCGCCGAGACGCTCACCCAGCATGTCTCGAGTCTCGTGCTCCAGCATATCGTGCTGGGCGATGAGGCGAGCGCGGCGACGAAGCGGGTAGAGACGGCACGGATCGAGCAATGCTATGCCGCCATCGAGGCGCGTCTGAGCACGCCGGTCGAGAACCGCGACTATCTGCTGACCGGCGGCTATTCGGCGGCCGATATCTGCGTGGGGCAGGCGGTCTACATGGCCCGCCATTTCGCGCGCACCGACGACTACCCCGAGCTTCGCGCCTGGTTCGCGCGGATCACCGAGCGGCAAAGCTATCTCGACGCGCTGCCCGGGCCGAGCGCCAGCCGCATGTTCGAGCGGGAGTTTTACGAGTGAAATCCGCTCGGGAAGGCCTCGAGGCGTCGCTCACAAACCTTGAAATTTCGCGCAGCGCCATAGGTCGTGGCCTGCACGGGAGCCACGCCGAGGACGTCGGGAGGCCTGCGACCACACTCCACCTGCGGCGATGCGCCCTAATCTGGCCGCGACCCGTTGACCCCCATCGGGGGCGGGAGTAAACCGGGCCAAAGCCTGACACGCCACTTTGGCGCCCGCTCGCCGTGCGGGCCCGCAGAAAGGAGCCGCTCTTGGAAGAGATGTTGAGGGAATACCTTCCCATTTTGATCTTTCTGGCCATCGCCATCGGCCTCGGGGGCATCCTGATCCTCGCATCCCTGATCCTCGCGGGCCGCAATCCGGACCCGGAAAAGGTCAGTGCCTACGAGTGCGGCTTCAACGCCTTCGACGACGCGCGCATGAAATTCGACGTGCGGTTCTACCTCGTCTCGATCCTCTTCATCATCTTCGATCTGGAAATCGCGATGCTCTTTCCCTGGGCCGTGGCGTTCCAGGACATCTCGATGACGGCCTTCTGGTCGATGATGGTGTTCCTCGGCGTGCTCACGATCGGCTTCGCCTATGAATGGAAGAAAGGAGCCCTGGAATGGGAGTGAAGGACCAGACCCAGGACAAGGCATTCGTCACCGAAACGCAGGGGCAGGGCTACCAGTCGCCCCGCGTCAAGAGCGGCCCCTCCGCCGAGGCGCCGCTCGAGGCGCATGCCGAGGGCTACACCACCGGCACTGCCGTGCAGGACCTCAACCGCGAGCTTCAGGACAAGGGCTATCTGCTGACCGCCTCCGAGGATCTCATCAACTGGGCGCGCACCGGCTCGCTCCACTGGATGACTTTCGGCCTTGCCTGCTGCGCCGTCGAGATGATGCACACCTCCATGCCGCGCTACGATGCCGAGCGCTTCGGGGTCGCGCCCCGCGCCTCCCCGCGCCAGTCGGATGTGATGATCGTCGCCGGCACGCTGACCAACAAGATGGCGCCCGCCCTGCGCAAGGTCTATGACCAGATGCCCGAGCCGCGCTACGTCATCTCGATGGGCAGTTGCGCCAATGGCGGCGGCTACTACCATTACAGCTACTCGGTGGTCCGCGGCTGCGACCGGATTGTGCCCGTCGACATCTATGTGCCGGGTTGCCCGCCGACCGCCGAGGCGCTGCTCTACGGCATCCTCCAGCTTCAGCGCAAGATCCGCCGCACCGGCACCATCGTCCGCTGAGCCGGCGCTACGACCTCAAGGGGAAAGACATGACCGAAGCCCTCAAGGAACTGGGTAGCCATATCGAGATGAAGCGCAAGGATTGCGTTCTCGGCTGGTCCGTCGATCGCGGCGAGCTGACCGTGGACGTGGCCCTGAGCAGCATCAAGGGGCTGGTCGAGTTCCTCAAGACCGACAGCACCTGCCGCTTCTCGACGCTGGTCGATATCACCGCCGTGGACTATCCCGCGCGCGCCAAGCGGTTCGACGTGGTCTATCACTTCCTCAGCATGTATCAGAACCAGCGCATCCGGCTGCGCGTGGCGACGCGGATGGACGACATGGTGCCCTCGATCACCGATATCCACCCCTCGGCCAACTGGTTCGAGCGCGAGGTGTTCGACATGTTCGGCATCCTCTTCTCGGGCCATCCGGACCTGCGCCGCATCCTTACCGATTACGGCTTTCGCGGGCATCCGCTGCGCAAGGATTTCCCGACCACGGGCTATACCGAGGTGCGCTATGACGAGAACCAGAAGCGCGTCGTCTACGAGCCGGTGAGCCTCGTTCAGGAATACCGCCAGTTCGACTTCATGTCGCCATGGGAAGGGGCGGAATACGTCCTGCCCGGAGACGAGAAGACCGAGAAGAAAGAGGGGGCGAAATGATGGACGGCGATATCCGCACCAACACCTACGATGACGGATCGCGCGACTTCGAGTCGGGCGAGCAGCAGATTCGCAATTTCAACATCAACTTCGGCCCGCAACACCCTGCGGCGCATGGCGTTCTGCGCCTCGTGCTCGAGCTCGACGGCGAGATCGTCGAGCGGTGCGATCCGCATATCGGCCTGTTGCATCGCGGCACCGAGAAGCTGATGGAAAGCCGGACCTACCTTCAGAACCTGCCCTATCTCGACCGGCTCGACTATGTGGCGCCGATGAACCAGGAGCATGCCTGGTGCCTTGCCATCGAGCGGCTCTGCGGCATCGAGGTGCCGCGCCGCGCGAGCCTCATCCGCGTCCTTTATTCCGAGATCGGCCGCATCCTCAGCCACCTGCTGAACGTGACCACGCAGGCGATGGACGTCGGCGCGCTGACCCCGCCGCTCTGGGGGTTCGAGGAGCGCGAGAAGCTGATGATCTTCTACGAGCGGGCCTGTGGCGCGCGTCTCCATGCGGCCTATTTCCGGCCCGGCGGCGTGCATCAGGACCTGCCCGGCGATCTTCTGGACGACATCGAGGCATGGGCCAAGCACTTCCCCAAGGTTCTGGGCGATATCGACGGGCTTCTGACCGAGAACCGCATCTTCAAGCAGCGCAATGCCGATATCGGCAAGGTGACCGAGAAGGACGCGCTTGACTGGGGCTTTTCCGGCGTCATGGTGCGCGGCTCGGGCATGGCGTGGGATCTGCGCCGCGCGCAGCCCTACGAGTGCTATGACGAGTTCGACTTCCAGATCCCCGTGGGCAACAACGGCGATTGCTACGACCGCTACCTCGTCCGCATGGAGGAGATGCGCCAGTCGACCAGTATCATTCTCCAGGCCATCGAGAAGCTGCGCGCGCCCGAAGGGCGCGGCGATATCCTCGCCCGCGGCAAGATCACGCCACCCAAGCGCAGCGACATGAAGACGTCGATGGAGGCGCTCATCCATCACTTCAAGCTCTATACCGAGGGCTTCCACGTCCCCGAGGGCGAGGTCTATGCCGCCGTCGAGGCGCCCAAGGGCGAATTCGGCGTCTACATGGTCTCGGACGGCACCAACCGGCCCTACCGCGCCAAGCTGCGGGCGCCGGGTTACCTCCATCTGCAGGCGATGGACTATCTCGCCAGCGGCCACCAACTGGCCGACGTGGCCGCGATCATCGGCACGATGGACGTGGTCTTCGGGGAGATCGACAGGTGATCGCCCCGAGCCTTGCGGGTGCGATCGCAGCCGCCCATGACACGACACGTTTGAAAGAGAAGAGCGCCTGATGCTACGCCGCCTCCACCACGAACAGCCCGAGAGCTTCGCCTTCACGCCCGAGAACCAGGCCTGGGCCGAGGCGCAGATCACCAAGTATCCCGACGGGCGTCAGGCCTCGGCGATCATCCCGCTCCTGTGGCGTGCACAGGAACAGGAAGGCTGGCTGACCCGTCCCGCGATCGAGGGCGTGGCCGACATGCTGGGCATGGCCTATATGCGCGCGGTCGAGGTGGCCTCGTTCTACTTCATGTTCCAGCTGCATCCCGTTGGCAGTGTTGCGAATATTCAGGTCTGCGGCACCACGTCCTGCATGATCTGCGGCGCCGAGGATCTCGTCGCCGTCTGCCGCGAGAAGATCGCGGACAAGCCCCATACGCTGAGCGCGGACGGCAAGTTCAGCTGGGAAGAGGTCGAGTGCCTCGGCGCCTGCGCCAATGCGCCGATGGCCCAGATCGGCAAAGATTATTACGAGGATCTGACCGCCGCGCGGCTGGGCGAGATCATCGACGAGCTGGCCGCCGGCAAGGTGCCGGTGCCGGGTCCGCAGAACGGGCGCTTCGCCTCCGAGCCGGCGAGCGGCCTCACCTCGCTCAAGGAATTTGACAGCGGGCACAAGAAATACAACGCCTCGGCGCAGCTCGCGACCGATCTGGGCGACACGGTCAAGCGCATCGACGGCACCGAAGTGCCTCTGCTGGCGCCGTGGCGCGACAAGGGCGCGATGCACCAGCCCGCCAAGCCGAACGTCAAGGTGCTGGATGCGCCGCTCGACATCGTGAAGGAGACCGGGCGCATCGATCCCAAGAAAGCCGCGGAAGGCGATGCCGCCAAGTCGAAGGCCAAGCCGGACGAGGGCACCGTCGCGGACGCGCCGAAGGGCGAGCCGAAAGGCAAGAAGGGCGGCACGGCCAAGACCTCGGGCGCGACCTCGAAAGCGCCGCAGGTCAAGGGCGACACGGCCGGCACGCCGGACGGCAAGCCCGCCGCCAAGGGCAAGGCCAAGGCGGGGGCGGGCACACCCGATGCACCGGCGCCCGGCAAGAAGCCCGAGACGCTGAAAAAGCCCCGCGCGGGCGGCGCCGACGATCTCAAGATGATCAAGGGCGTCGGGCCGAAGCTCGAAGAGTTGCTGCACAGCCTCGGCTTCTATCATTTCGACCAAATCGCCGCTTGGACACCCGACGAGACCGCATGGGTGGACGAGCATCTCGAGGGCTTCAAGGGTCGCGCCACGCGCGACGATTGGGCCGGACAGGCCAAGACGCTGGCCTCGGGCGGTGAGACCGCCTTCGCCAGCCGAGTGAAGAAGGGCGACGTTTACGACTGATCCTAGACGTGCGCGCCCGACGCCAAGGGGGACGAGACGATGACGACTGACGATTCTGCCAGAAAATGCGCCAGCACCTGCTGGTATGTCGCCGTGGGCCTCGGCCTTCTGCTCGCCGTCGTGCTGATCGGCGCGGCGGAGTGGTCGCTTCTGTGGGGTCTGCTCTTCGGCGTGCTCGCCTTCCTGATCCTCGGCTTCGTTCTGCCGCAGCTCGTCTGCACCAGCGGCGCGCAACGCCCGATGGCGTCGCAACAGCCCAATTCGAGCCTGGTGTCGGGTGATCCTGCAGCGCCCCTGCCGGGCGGCCCGCACGCCTCGGCGGCCTCCGCCGCCGCCGCGACGCCGCCCTATGTCGGGGACGAGGCCGATGAGAAGCCCGCCCCGCAGGCCCATCCCGTCGCCTCCGAAGCGCGCCGCGCCCGCCCCGAAGCCGAAAGCGGCGGAGCATCGCCCACGAGCACCAAGGCGCCCACCGATGGCGTGGCCGCGACGGCGGCCCCGGCGGCGTCCGCGTCCGCCGCTGCGGCCTCGGTCCCCGCGAGCAAGCCGGCCAAAGCCGAGCCCGCGCCCAAGCCCAAGCCCGCCGCCAAGGCGAAGCCGGCGGCCAAGTCCAAACCGGCGGCAAAGGCGAAGGACACGCCCGCCGCCACCGGCGCGGGCGAGAAGCCCGAGACGCTGAGCGCGCCGCGCGCGGGCGGCGCCGACGATCTGAAATGGATCAAGGGCGTCGGCCCCAAGCTCGAGACGATGCTGAACGACATGGGCTTTTATCACTACGACCAGATCGCCAAGTGGAGCGATGCGGAAGTGGCTTGGGTGGACGGCAATGTGCCCGGCTTCAAGGGCCGGGCGAGCCGCGACGACTGGAGAGGGCAGGCCAAAACCCTCGCCAGCGGCGGGACGACGGAATTCTCGGCGCGTGCCTCCAAGGGCGGCGTCTACTGATATGGCGCGGGTATGAGCGAGAAGGGTGCCGATCAGGCCAGCGCAGGCCGCCGCGCCGCGATCGTGATCGCGGTCACGGCCGTTCTATGGGTGGCTGCGACCATGATCGGCAGCGAATTCGGACTGACCCAGCGCGAGCTGGCCTTGTTCGATCTGATGGCCCTCGGAGGATTTCTCTGGGCCGTCTGGATGATCTACAATATCTGGCGCGCGCGTCAGGACAATCAGGGGTAACGGCGCAATGCTGAAAGACCAGGACCGTATCTTCACCAACCTCTACGGGATGCATGACCGCACGCTGAAAGGCGCGCAGGCACGCGGCCATTGGGATGGCACGGCCAAGATCCTGCAAAACGGCCGTGACTGGATCGTCGAGCAGATGAAGGCGAGCGGGCTGCGCGGGCGCGGCGGCGCGGGCTTCCCCACGGGCCTCAAATGGTCCTTCATGCCGAAGGAATCGGATGGCCGCCCCTCCTATCTCGTGGTCAATGCCGACGAATCCGAGCCGGGCACCTGCAAGGACCGCGAGATCATGCGCCACGATCCGCACACGCTGATCGAGGGCTGTCTCATCGCCAGCTACGCGATGCAGGCGCATGCGTGCTACATCTACATCCGCGGCGAATATATCCGCGAGAAAGAGGCGCTTCAGGTCGCCATCGACGAAGCCTATGACGCGGGCCTCGTCGGCAGGAACGCCTGCAAGTCCGGCTTCGATTTCGACATCTACCTCGTGCACGGCGCCGGCGCCTATATCTGCGGTGAGGAAACCGCGCTGCTCGAATCGCTCGAGGGCAAGAAGGGCATGCCCCGGATGAAGCCGCCCTTCCCGGCGGGCGCGGGTCTCTACGGCTGCCCGACCACGGTGAACAACGTCGAGAGCATCGCTGTCGTCCCGACGATCCTGAGGCGCGGCGCCGACTGGTTCAAGAGCTTCGGGCGCGAGAATAACGCGGGCACCAAGCTCTTCGCGATCTCGGGCCATGTGAACAACCCCTGCGTCGTCGAAGAGGCGATGAGCATCAGTTTCGAGGAGCTGATCGAGACGCATTGCGGCGGCATTCGCGGCGGCTGGGACAATCTCAAGGCGGTGATCCCCGGCGGCTCGTCCGTGCCCTGCATCCGCGGCGAGCACATGCGCGATGCGATCATGGATTTCGACTATCTGCGCGAGCAGCGCAGCGGCCTCGGCACGGCGGCGGTCATCGTGATGGACCAGTCCACCGACATCATCAAGGCGATCTGGCGGCTGTCGAAATTCTACAAGCACGAAAGCTGCGGGCAGTGCACGCCCTGCCGCGAAGGCACGGGCTGGATGATGCGCGTGATGGACCGCCTCGTGCGCGGCGATGCCGAGCCCGAGGAGATCGACATGCTGCTCGACGTGACCAAGCAGGTCGAGGGCCACACGATCTGCGCGCTCGGCGATGCGGCGGCCTGGCCGATCCAGGGCCTCATCCGCAACTTCCGCGACGAGATCGAGGACCGCATCAGCCACAAGCGCGGGACGACCTCGCGCCCCGCGACGACCCCCGTGGCGGCGGAGTGAGCGGCGCTGGCGCCGAAGGTGGAGTAGCATGATGACCGCAAAACCCGTGATCCTCGCAGTCTGTGCCGCGGCGCTCGTCCTGTCGGCGTGCGGCAAGCCGGGCGAGCGTGTGCGCTTCAACGGCAACTACTATCCGGCGGATCTCAAGAAGGTCGGAGACCGGCGCGAGACCTTCGTCGTCACGGTGCGCGATCCGGGGCAGGGCATCGAGGGCGCGCGCGAGGCGGGCCGGTTCGAGGCCACGCGCTATTGCGTCGAAACCTTCGGCGACAGCACGGTGAACTGGCAGCCCGGATACGATCCCGATGCGAACGCGTCGGTGATCGACAACGGGCGTCTGGTCCTGCGGGGAAGCTGCGTCTTATGGTAGGCTATGCGGCGATATCGGCGGCGCTCTGCGCATGTTATTGCATAACGGCCGCCCTGATCCTCACATCACGCGGGAAGGCACGTGCCGTTGCACGCGCCCCCATCCGCATGAAAGGAGTATCGCCATGCGCATCCTGTTGACCACCGCTCTCGCCCTCGGACTTGCCGGAGGGGCCTCGGCTGCCCGCGCCGATCTGGCCGACGAGAAAGACATCAACGCGGGCCTTTTGGCCGTCGCCGCCGCCGACAAGATTCGCCGCGAATGCGCCGATATCTCGGGCAAGTTCTGGGCCGCGCGCAGCTATGCCAACCAGCTCGAGGACATGGCGCGCAAGCGCGGCTACTCCGATGCCGAGATCGACGCCTATGTGAACAGCGACGCGGAGCAGGCCAAGATGCGCGAGCGTCGCAACGCCTATTTCAAATCCAAGGGCGCCAGCAATCTGGACGCCGCGAGCCTGTGCCGTCTGGGGCAGGAAGAAATCAAGAACCGCAGCCGCATCGGCTCATTCCTGAAAGCAAAGTGAACACCATGACGAACCTTCGCAAAGTGAACATCGACGGAACCGAGATCGAGGTGGATGGGGCGATGACCCTCATTCAGGCCTGTGAAGAGGCGGGCGTGGAGATTCCGCGCTTTTGCTATCACGAGCGCCTTTCGATCGCCGGCAACTGCCGCATGTGCCTTGTGGAGGTCGTCGGCGGTCCGCCCAAGCCGGCGGCGAGCTGTGCCATGCAGGTGCGCGATCTGCGCCCCGGCAAGGACGGCGAGCCGCCGATGGTGCGCACCAACTCGCCCATGGTGAAGAAGGCCCGCGAGGGAGTGATGGAGTTCCTGCTCATCAACCACCCGCTCGATTGCCCGATCTGCGATCAGGGCGGCGAGTGTGATCTCCAGGATCAGGCGATGGCCTACGGCGTCGATTTCTCACGCTACCGCGAGCCCAAGCGCGCGACCGAGGATCTCGATCTCGGCCCGCTGGTCGAGACGCATATGACGCGCTGCATCTCCTGCACCCGCTGCGTACGCTTCACGACCGAGGTCGCGGGCATCTCCCAGATGGGCCAGACGGGCCGGGGCGAGGATGCCGAGATCACGTCCTATCTGGGCGAGACGCTGGACAGCAATCTTCAGGGCAACATCATCGATCTGTGCCCCGTCGGCGCGCTGGTTTCCAAGCCCTACGCCTTCACCGCCCGCCCGTGGGAGCTGACCAAGACCGAGACAATCGACGTGATGGACGCGCTCGGCAGCAATATCCGCGTTGATACGAAGGGCCGCGAAGTCATGCGCATGTTGCCGCGCAACCATGACGGCGTGAACGAGGAGTGGATTTCCGACAAGACGCGGTTCGTCTGGGACGGCCTGCGCCGCCAGCGACTCGACACGCCTTATATCCGCGAGAATGGCAAGCTGCGCCCGGCGAGCTGGCCCGAGGCGCTGGGTGCCGCCGCCGCCGCCATGAATGGCAAGAAGGTCGCGGGCCTCGTCGGCGATCTGGTCCCGGTCGAGGCGGCCTTTGCGCTCAAGCAGCTGATCGAGGGGCAGGGCGGCCATGTCGAGTGCCGCACGGATGGCGCCAAGCTGCCCGCGGGCAACCGCTCGGGCTATGTCGGAACGGCGCGGATCGAGGATCTCGACGACGCATCGAGCGTCACCATCATCGGCGCGAACCCCGCGATCGAGGCGCCGGTGCTCAATGCGCGCATCCGCAAGGGATGGCTGCGCGGCGGCACGGTCAGTCTGATCGGCGAGGACTGCGATCTGACATACGAACACGAGCATCTGGGCGATGACCGCGCGGCGCTGGAAAAACTGGTGAAGAACGCCGAGAAATCCGATGGCAAATCCATCGTGATCGTCGGGCAGGGCGCCTTGCAGGAAGCCGATGGCGAGGCCGTTCTCGCCCATGCGATGCAGCTGGTCGAGAAGACCGGTGGCATGCTCATGGTGCTGCACACCGCTGCCGGCCGCGTCGGCGCGATGGATGCGGGCTGCACGACCGATGGCGGGCTCGAGGCCGCGCTCGAGGGCGCGGAGGTAATCTACAACCTCGGCTCGGACGAGACCGAAATCAAGGATGGGCCCTTCGTGATCTATCAGGGCAGCCACGGGGATCGCGGCGCGCACCGCGCCGACATCATCCTGCCGGGCGCCGCCTATACCGAGGAGCAGGGGCTTTTCGTCAACACCGAAGGGCGTGCGCAACTGGCGCTGCGCGCCAATTTCGCGCCGGGTGAGGCCAAGGAGAACTGGGCGATCCTGCGCGCGCTCTCGGGCGAGATGGGCGCGACGCTGCCTTATGACAGCCTGCCGCAACTGCGCCAGGCGCTCATCGAGGCGGTGCCGTATCTGGCACAGATCGATCAGGTGGCCGAAAACGACTGGCAGCCGATCACGCCCAAGGCGATGGGCAAGGCGAGATTCCGCAGCGCGATCAAGGATCACTACCTGACCAACCCGATCGCCCGCGCGAGCCAGCTCATGGCCGAGCTCAGCGCCAACGCCAAGGCGCGCCGCGCGCCCAAGATGGCCGCCGAGTAGGTCATGCGGGCGGGGCGTCATATCCCGGCGGCGGCCTTCGCCGCGCTCGCGCTCGTGGGCTGCGCCGCCCCGCACCAGATGGAGTCCTATATCGGGCGTCCCATCGGCGTGGTGATCCTCGATCACGGGAGCCCGGACGAGGTGTTTCAGCTCGTCGACGGGCGCCGCGCCTATCAGTGGGAAATGAAGAACGAGGGCTTCCGCCCCGCGCCGGGCCCGACCATCGGGGTGGGCGTCGGCATCGGCAAGGGCGGCTGGGGCGGCGGTCTGACCACGCTCGGGACGAGCTACGTGCCCTATTCCAAGACCTGCCGCTACACGCTGATCGGCGAGGAGCGAGGCACGGACTGGATCGTCGCGGAGTTCCGCAAGCCCACACCGGGCTGCGCATGAGCCCCGCCGCGCACAGAACGGGCGCGGTGCTCATGGCACTGGCGGCCTCCGGCCTCGCGGGATGCGAGGCGCAAGGCACGGGTGCGGCCTTCGCGCCCGATTATCGCGGCGTCGAGACCGACCTGCTCGACGGCGATCTGGTGAATTTCCACGTCAGCATGGCCGGCGCGCGGGGCAGCGCGGATGTCGCGCGCTATGCCGAATGCGCGGCGGCGCAATACGCGCTGATCCGGGGCTATGGATTTGCGCGCCATGTGCGCACGAATATCACCGATGAGGGTGGCGTCTGGCGCGCCGATGCGGTTTATACGATCTCGCCCGCCCTGCCGCGCGGGCTGAAAACAATCGACGCCGAAGTCGTGGCCGCCGACTGCGCGGAAAACGGAATACCGATGGTATGAGGACCTGATGGCTGAATTCTTTACCACCCCGCTGGGGACCGTCCTGCTGATCTTTGCACAATGCCTTGCGATGCTCGGCTTCGTGATGGTCAGCCTTTTGTTCCTCGTCTACGGCGACCGCAAGATCTGGGCCGCAGTGCAGATGCGCCGCGGCCCCAACGTGGTCGGTGTCTTCGGTCTGCTGCAATCGGTCGCCGACGCGCTGAAATACGTCCTCAAGGAAGTGGTGGTTCCGGCGGGCGCCGACAAGTCCGTCTTCATCATGGCGCCGATGGTCAGCTTCGTTCTGGCCGTGATCGCCTGGGCGGTGATTCCCATGAATGACGGCTGGGTGCTGTCGGACATCAACGTGGCCATCCTCTACGTCTTCGCCGTCTCCTCGCTCGAGGTCTACGGCGTCATCATGGGCGGCTGGGCGTCGAACTCGAAATACCCGTTCCTCGGCTCGCTGCGCTCGGCGGCGCAGATGATCTCCTACGAAGTCTCGCTCGGCCTCATCATCATCGGCGTGATCATCTCGACCGGCAGCCTCAATTTCGGCGACATCGTCGCGGCGCAGGACACGCAATACGGCTTCTTCGGCTGGTATTGGCTGCCGCATCTGCCGATGGTGTTCCTGTTCTTCATCTCGTGCCTCGCCGAGACGAACCGCCCGCCCTTCGATCTGCCCGAAGCCGAATCCGAGCTGGTGGCGGGCTATCAGGTGGAATATTCCTCGACGCCCTTCCTGCTCTTCATGGCGGGCGAGTACATCGCGATCTTCCTGATGTGCGCGCTGACGTCGCTGCTCTTCTTCGGCGGCTGGCTCAGCCCCATTCCCGGCATCCCCGACGGCGTGCTGTGGATGGTCGGCAAGATGGCGTTCTTCTTCTTCCTCTTCGCGATGGTCAAGGCGATCACGCCGCGCTACCGCTATGACCAGCTGATGCGCATCGGCTGGAAGGTGTTCCTGCCGCTGTCGCTGGCATGGGTCGTCATCATCGCCTTCCTCGCCAAGTTCGAAGTCCTGGGCGCATTCTGGGCCCGCTTCGCGATGGGAGGGTGAGCCGGTGGCGCGCGAGACCTGCTGGAACGGCGGCCCGAATGCCGGTAAGACCCGGCGCAAGGACGAGACTCAGGCAACCCCCAACGCAAGGAGCTGACGACATGGCGAATATCGACTACGGACGCGCTGCCGGTTACTTCCTGCTCAGCGATGTGTGGAAGGGCCTCGGCCTCGGCCTCAAGTATTTCTTCGCGCCCAAGGCGACGCTGAACTACCCGCACGAGAAGGGCCCTCTCAGCCCGCGCTTTCGCGGCGAGCATGCGCTGCGCCGCTACCCCAACGGCGAGGAGCGCTGCATCGCGTGCAAGCTGTGCGAGGCGATCTGCCCCGCGCAGGCCATCACCATCGACGCCGAGCCGCGCGACGACGGCAGCCGCCGCACCACGCGCTACGACATCGACATGACGAAATGCATCTATTGCGGCTTCTGCCAGGAGGCGTGCCCGGTGGATGCGATCGTCGAAGGCCCGAATTTCGAATTCTCGACCGAGACCCGCGAGGAGCTGTTCTACGACAAGGACAAGCTGCTCGAGAACGGCGATCGCTGGGAGGCCGAGATCGCCCGCAATCTCGAACTGGATGCGCCCTACAGATGACCGGCCCGACCCCCTTCGAGCAGATGATGCGCCAGATGCAGGGCATGGCCAAGACCATGAATCCCGCGATGGACGCCTTCTCGCCCAAGGCCTTCGAGGCGATGTGGCAGACCATGCCGAAGGATCTCATGGAGATGACCTTCGGCAAGGGCTTGAACCCCGAGGGGCTTGATGCCAAGACGCGCCTGCTGCTGACGCTCGCGGGGCTGACCATGCAGGGCGCGCAGGCCGATACGGCGGTGCGCATGACCGTGCGCCACGCCCGCGAGGCCGGCGCGACCGATGCCGAAGTGGCCGAGACGATCGCCACCATGTCGATCTTCGCGGGCCTGCCGGCCTCGAGCCGCGCGATGGAGCTGGCCCGCGAGGTGATGGACGGGGAAACCGAGGAAGGAAAAGACCAATGACCGCGATGGCTTTTGCGTTCTATCTCTTTGCGATATCCGCGCTTGTCGGCGGCCTCTTCACCGTGGTGAGCCGCAATCCCGTCCATTCGGTGCTGTGGCTGATCCTCAGTTTCATCAGCTCGGCAGGGCTTTTCGTGCTGTTGGGCGCCGAATTCGTGGCGATGCTGCTGGTCATCGTCTATGTCGGCGCCGTCGCCGTGCTCTTCCTCTTCGTGGTCATGATGCTCGATGTCGATTTCGCCGAGCTCAAGGCCGAAATGGCGCGCTATATGCCGCTGGCCCTCCTGATCGGGGTCGTCCTGCTCATGCAGTTCGGCATCGCCTTCGGCGCGTGGGAGGTCTCGGCCGGGGCCGAAGGCGCGCGCGCCGCGCCCACGCCGACCGACGTGCAGAACACCGCGGCGCTCGGCCTTCTGCTCTACGACAAGTATTTCCTGCTCTTCCAGCTCTCGGGCCTCATCCTGCTGGTCGCCATGATCGGCGCGATCGTCCTGACGCTGCGCCACCGTGTCGACGTCAAGCGGCAGAACGTGCTGCACCAGATGTGGCGCGATCCCAAGAAGGCGATGGAGCTGAAGGACGTGAAGCCGGGGCAGGGCCTCTAGGCCCGCCCGGCGCATCAGCCAGGCCGCCGGTCCGACCGGCGGCCCAGTGAACGATAAAAGACGGACGGGCGCGGCCCGGAGGGACAGACATGATCGGAATTGAACATTACCTGACGGTTGCGGCGACGCTCTTCGTCATCGGCATCTTCGGGCTTTTCCTGAACCGCAAGAACGTCATCATCCTGCTCATGTCGATCGAGCTGATGCTGCTCGCGGTGAACATCAATCTGGTCGCCTTCTCCAGCTTCGCGCAGGACATGGCGGGGCAGGTCTTCACCCTCTTGGTGCTGACCGTCGCCGCCGCCGAGGCGGCGATCGGCCTTGCCATCCTCGTCTGCTTCTTCCGCAACCGCGGCACGATCGCGGTCGAAGACGTCAACGTGATGAAGGGCTGAGCCAATGGAAAAGATCATCCTCTTCGCCCCGCTTGTGGGCGCGATCATCTCGGGCTTCGGCTGGCGCATCATCGGCGACAAGGGCGCGCAATGGGTCTCGACGCTGCTCCTTTTCCTCGCCTGCTTCCTGTCGTGGATCGTCTTTCTGGGCCATGACGGCACGACGCAGCACATCCATATCCTCGACTGGATCCAGTCGGGCCTTCTGGACACCTCCTGGTCGATCCGCCTCGACAGGCTGACAGCGATCATGCTGATCGTCGTCACGTCGGTCTCGGCGCTCGTGCATCTCTATTCGATGGGCTACATGGCCCATGACCATAATTTCGGCGAGAACGAGAGCTATCGGCCCCGCTTCTTCGCCTATCTGTCGCTCTTCACCTTCGCGATGCTGATGCTGGTGACCGCCGACAACCTCGCGCAGATGTTCTTCGGCTGGGAAGGTGTGGGCCTCGCCTCCTACCTCCTGATCGGCTTCTACTACCGCAAGCCCTCGGCCAACGCCGCGGCGATCAAGGCGTTCGTGGTGAACCGCGTGGGCGATTTCGGCTTCGCGCTCGGCATCTTCGCGCTCTTCATGCTGACCGACAGCATCAACTTCGACGATATCTTCGCAGCCGGTCCCGAACTGGCCGAAACGACTGTCCGCTTCCTCTGGACGGACTGGAACGCCGCCAACCTGATCGCCTTCCTGCTCTTCATCGGCGCGATGGGCAAATCGGCGCAGCTGGGCCTGCACACATGGCTTCCCGACGCGATGGAAGGCCCGACCCCGGTGTCGGCCCTCATTCACGCGGCGACGATGGTCACGGCGGGTGTCTTCCTCGTCTGCCGCATGTCGCCGATCATGGAATTCGCCCCCGAGGCGATGGTCTTCGTGACCTTCCTCGGCGCGACCACCGCCTTCGTCGCGGCGACGATCGGCCTCGTGCAGAACGACATCAAGCGCGTCATCGCCTATTCGACCATGTCCCAGCTCGGCTACATGTTCGTCGCGGCGGGTGTCGGCGCCTATTCGGTCGCGATGTTCCACCTTTTGACGCATGCCTTCTTCAAGGCGATGCTTTTTCTCGGGGCAGGCTCGGTCATCCACGGGATGCATCACGAGCAGGACATGCGCAATTACGGCGGCCTGCGTCACAAGCTGCCCTATACCTTCGGCGCGATGATGATCGGCACGCTGGCCATCACCGGCGTCGGCATCCCGCTGACCGGCTGGATCGGCTTCGCCGGCTTCGCCTCTAAGGATGCCGTGATCGAGAGCGCCTTCGCCGCGACGCAGGGGGGCTATGCCTTCTGGATGCTGGTGATCGCCGCGCTTCTGACCAGCTTCTACAGCTGGCGCCTGATGTTTCTCACCTTCTTCGGCACGCCGCGCGGGGACAAGCATACGCATCAGGATGCGCATGAATCGCCCATGGTCATGCTGGTGCCGCTCGGCGTTCTGGCCGTCGGCTCGGTTCTGGCGGGCGCCATGTGGTACAGCAGCTTCTTCGGCAAGACGAACGAGGTCGTGAAATTCTTCGGCGGCGCCTATGGCGAGCCCGCGCAGGAGCTGGTCGAGGCCGTGGCCGAGCGCAGCCCGAAGGCGTCCGAGCTGCATTACGTGATGGAGAGCGCGCCGGGCGAGGCCGCGATCTATATCCGCCCCGAGAACACCGTGCTCCACGAGGCTCATTACGTGCCGACCTGGGTGAAGCTCTCGCCCTTCGTCGCGATGATCCTCGGCCTGCTGACGGCGCTCTGGTTCTATATCTGGAGCCCTGGCACACCCGCGAAATGGGTGGCGGCGCAGCGCCCGCTTTACGACTTCCTGCTGAACAAGTGGTATTTCGACGAGATCTACGACGTACTCTTCGTCCAGCCCTCGAAAAAGCTCGGGAATTTCCTCTGGAAGCGCGGTGACGGCAGCGTCATCGACGGCGGGATCAACGGTCTGGCAATGGGTGTCGTGCCCTTCTTCACCCGTCTCGCGGGCCGCGCGCAGTCCGGCTACATCTTTACCTATGCCTTCGCCATGGTGATCGGGATCGCAGTCCTCGTCACATGGATGACGTTCACCGGAGGGGCAAACTGATGGAAAACGTTCTGTCGATCACCACGTTCATTCCCCTGATCGCAGCGGCCATCCTCGCCATCTTCCTGCGCGGCGAGGACGAGGCGGCGCAGCGCAACGCCAAGTGGGTGGCGCTCGCCGCGACGGTCGTGACGTTCCTCGTCTCGCTCTTCATCCTCTTCGATTTCGATCCGTCGAACACGGGCTTTCAGTTCGTGGAAGAGCGCGAATGGCTCCTCGGCCTGCAATACAAGATGGGCGTCGACGGCATTTCGGTGCTCTTCGTGATGCTGACCACCTTCATGATGCCGCTCACAATCGCGGCCTCGTGGAACATCAAGACGCGCGTCAAGGAATACATGATCGCCTTCCTGATCCTCGAGACGCTGATGCTGGGCGTCTTCATGGCGCTCGACATGGTGCTCTTCTACCTCTTCTTCGAGGCGGGGCTCATTCCGATGTTCCTCATCATCGGCATCTGGGGCGGCAAGGAGCGGATCTACGCATCCTTCAAGTTCTTCCTCTACACCTTCCTCGGCTCGGTGCTGATGCTGGTGGCGATGGTCGCGATGTTCGCCGATGCGGGCACCACCGATATCCCGACGCTCATGCGTCACGGGTTCGCCTCCGAGACGTTCAGCGTGCTTGGCATCACCATCGTCGGCGGCATGCAGACGCTGCTCTTCATCGCCTTCTTCGCGAGCTTCGCGGTCAAGATGCCGATGTGGCCTGTCCATACTTGGCTGCCCGACGCGCACGTCCAGGCGCCGACCGCAGGCTCGGTCGTGCTGGCGGCGATCCTTCTGAAGATGGGCGGCTACGGCTTCCTGCGGTTCAGCCTGCCGATGTTCCCCATCGGCTCGGAGGTCATGACGCCGCTCGTGCTGTGGCTGTCGGTCATCGCCATCGTCTACACCTCGCTCGTCGCGCTCGCGCAGCAGGACATGAAGAAGCTGATCGCCTATTCGTCGGTCGCCCATATGGGCTATGTCACGATGGGCATCTTCGCGGCCAACCAGCAGGGCGTCGATGGCGCGATCTTCCAGATGCTGTCGCACGGCTTCATCTCGGGCGCGCTCTTCCTCTGCGTCGGCGTCATCTACGACCGGATGCACACGCGCGAGATCGACGCCTACGGCGGCCTCGTGAACCGGATGCCGGCCTATGCGCTGATCTTCCTCTTCTTCACCATGGCCAATGTCGGCCTGCCGGGCACGTCGGGCTTCATCGGTGAATTCCTCACGCTCGTCGGCATCTTCAAGGTCAATACCTGGGTGGCGCTCGTCGCGACCTCGGGCGTGATCCTGTCGGCGGCCTATGCGCTCTGGCTCTATCGCCGGGTCGTGCTGGGCGATCTCATCAAGGAGAGCCTCAAGTCGATCAGCGACATGACCGGCCGCGAGCGCGCGATCTTCGCGCCGCTGGTGGTGATGACCCTGCTCCTCGGCGTCTATCCGAGCCTCGTGACCGATATCATCGGCCCGTCGACGGAGGCGCTGATCTCGCAATATGACACCGCGCTGGCGGAGGGGGGCGGCGACGCCGCCGTCCGGACCGCCGAAGCCGCGCATTGAGGAGGCCCAGATGATCCAGGCTGATCTGAACGTTATCCTGCCCGAGATCGTCATCGCGGTCTATGCGATGCTGGCCCTCATGGGCGGGGTCTATACCGTCAAGGACAAGGCCGCGGGCCTTCTGATCTGGTTGACCGCCGCGCTTTTCGTCGCGATGGCCTTCTGGATCGGCACGACAGGCACGGGCGCGCGCACCGCATTCTCGGGCATGTTCGTCGATGACGGCTTCTCGCGCTTCGCGAAGGTGATGATCCTGCTCAGCGGCGCCGCCGTGATGGTCATGGGGCAGGATTACATGTCGCGCCGCGGCATGCTGCGCTTCGAATACCCGATCCTGATCGCGCTCGGCACCGTCGGCATGATGGTCATGGTCAGCGCCGGGGATCTCATGTCGCTCTACATGGGGCTCGAGCTGCAATCGCTGGCGCTCTACGTCGTGGCGTCGCTGCGCCGCGACAGCGCCAAGTCGACCGAGGCGGGCCTGAAGTATTTCGTCCTGGGCGCGCTCAGCTCGGGCCTGCTCCTTTATGGCGCATCGCTCGTCTACGGCTACGCGGGCACCACGAATTTCGCCGGAATCATCGAGGCCGCCGAGGGCCGCGCGCCGGTTGGCCTGCTTCTCGGCCTCGTCTTCGTCATGTCCGGCCTTGCCTTCAAGGTCAGCGCGGTGCCGTTCCACATGTGGACGCCCGATGTCTACGAGGGCGCGCCGACGCCGATCACCGCCTTCTTCGCGACAGCGCCCAAGGTGGCGGCGATGGCGCTTTTCGCCCGTGTCGTCTGGGGCGCCTTCGGGGGCATTGTGCCCGACTGGCAGCAGATCATAGCGCTCCTCAGCGTGCTCTCGATCTTCTGGGGCAGCTTCGCCGCCATCGGCCAGACCGATATCAAGCGCCTCATGGCCTATTCCTCGATCGCGCATATGGGCTTTGCGCTCATGGGGCTCGCGTCGGGGACCGGCTTCGGCGTGCAGGCGATGCTAATCTATCTTGCGATCTACGTCACGATGAACGTGGGCACCTTCGCCTTCGTGCTGTCGATGCAGAAGGACGGCCTGCCGACCACCGACATCCGCAGCCTGAATCTGTATTCCAAAGCGCATCCGGGCCGGGCGCTGGCGATGCTGGTGCTGCTTTTCAGCCTCGCGGGCGTGCCGCCGCTTCTGGGCTTCTTCGGCAAGCTCTACGTGCTGCGCGCAGCCTATGAGGGCGGGCTGGTCTGGCTGGCCGTTTTGGGCGTGATCGGCTCGGTCATCGGTGCGTTCTACTACCTGCGCATCGTCTTCTACATGTATTTCGGCGAGGAGCGCGAGGCGCTCGACCCGCCGGGATCGCCGGTGCTCTGGAGCTTCCTGATGGTCTCGGCGACGATCATCGGCCTCGCCTGGCTGCCGGGCGTCAACATGTTCGGCATCGAGAGTGCGGCAGAGGCCGCGGCGGCGACGCTGGTGCGCTGAGGCGCGCTCAGCCTTTTCGAGACGACGAAAGACGCGCTCCGATCGGGGCGCGTCTTTTGAATCGAAGGCCGGATGCCTCCGGCGGGGATATTTTCAGCAAGAAGAAAGCGGGCGGTCGAGGGGGGTGTCTTGCGCGGCGCTGCATGGCGCGCTAGTGCCTCCGCCATGATCAAGGACAAGCATCCCTCCGGCGCTCCGTGGCGCAACTTCTATGGCCGGTTCAAGGGCAAGGCCCTGCGCAAGTCGCAGGAGGCCGTGCTCGACGAGGATCTCGCGGCGCTCTCGCCAGGCGCGGTGGACTGGGACGAGAACCCCGAGCGGCGGGAGCTGGATGTGGATGCGCTTTTCGGCGGGCGCGATCTCTGGCTCGAGATCGGCTTCGGCGGGGGTGAGCATCTGGTGCATATCGCCGGGGCGGAGCCCGATGTCGGGCTCATCGGCTGCGAGCCCTATCTCAACGGCGTCGCCATGCTTTTGACGAAATTGCGCAAGACGCCGCGCCCGAACCTGCGCGTGCATCCGGGCGATGCGCGCGATCTTTTCGACGTGCTGCCCGAGGCGTCGGTCGGGCGGGCCTACCTGCACTATCCCGATCCCTGGCCCAAGGCGCGCCATCATCGCCGCCGCTTCGTGACCGAAGAGCACCTCGCACCGCTCGCCCGCGCCATGCGGCCGGGGGCGGAGCTGCGCATCGCCACCGATATCGAGGATTACGTACGCCAGACGCTCGAGGAAGTGCCGCGCTGCGGGTTCGAGTGGCTGGCCGAGGGTCCGCAGGACTGGCGCAGGCCCTGGGACGGCTGGATCTCGACCCGCTACGAGCAGAAGGCGCTGCGCGAGGGGCGGGTGCCGCATTACCTGCGGTTCCGCCGCCTCTGAGCGGTCAATAGCCCTGCATCTTGACGCTGAGCCGGTCGAGCATCTCGAGGCATTGCGTCATCTGGTCCATCGAGACGAACTCGTCCGCCTTGTGCGCCTGCTCGATCGAGCCGGGCCCGCAGAGGATGGCGGACATGCCCATCGTCTGGAAGATGCCCGCCTCGGTGCCGAAGGGCACGACATCGGCGCCGTTCGCGCCGGTCAGCTCCATCATGATGTCGCGCGCCTCGGAAATCTCGGCGGGGATCAGCCCCTCGACCTCGCCGATCGTCTCGGTCGTGATGTCGGCGTCGGGATGCACGGCGCGCATCGCGGGCAGCAGGATCTCGTTGCAATACTGGTGCAGATCCTCCTTCACCAGTGCGAAATCCGAATGCTGGACGGGGCGCATCTCCCAATCGACCTGCGCGGCGGAGGGAATGACGTTATGCGCGACGCCGCCCACCAGCGCGCCGGTGTTGATCGTGGTCCAGGGCGGATCGAAGCGGCTATGGGCGGGCGCGCGAGCGCGCAGCGTGTCCTTGAGCGCCAGAAGACGTGCGACGAAAAGCGCCGCGTATTCCACCGCGTTGACGCCGCGATCGGGGCCGGAGCCATGCCCGGCGAGGCCCGAAAAGCGCGTCGTGTATTCGCAGCAGCCCTTGTGGCCCTCGATCACGCGCATCATCGTCGGCTCGCCGATCAGCGCCACGGCGGGCCGCAGGCCCCGCTCGGTCAGCACATTGGCCAGATCGCGCGCGCCGACGCAGCCCGTCTCCTCGTCATAGGTGAAGGAGAAATGCAGCGGCCGGTTGCCGATGCGCTGCGCGAAGGTGGGGGCCATCGCGACCGCGGCGGCGATGAAGCCCTTCATGTCGCAGGCGCCGCGCCCGTAGAGCCGGCCATCCTCCTCGTGCATCGTGAAGGGATCGCTCGCCCAGACCTGATCGGCCACGGGCACCACGTCGCTATGGCCCGACAGGACAATGCCGCCATCGCCTTCGGGGCCGATCGTGGCGAAGAGATTGGCCTTGGCGCCCGAGCTGTCCTGCATCACCTCGACCCGCGCGCCCGAGGCTTCGAGCCGGGCGGCGAGATAGTCGATCATCTCAAGATTGCTGTCCTGCGACACGGTCGGAAAGGCGATGAGCGAGCGCAGCAGGTAAAGCGTGTCTTCGATGGGCAAGGACAAGAGGCGCATCCTTCGCGGCCAGAGTTGCACTGTGGGTGGGCCGGAATTCGGCGATCGAAAGGGGGCCGCAGCCCCCGCATCTCCCGATCTGTGCCACGGGCCGGCGTCCCTGCCAAGTGTGGCCGCAAAACATCATTCTTGCGCGCGATGTTGCGAAAAAGCACTTAAAAGGCCGATTTCTGAGCCCGAATGCAAAAAAATGAGCGCTCCCATAAAAACTCTGGCGAATGTGGCGCGATTTCGTTAATTGTGCATCAAAAGATAGTCACGAGCCGGAAGATACCGGACGAGATTTATAAGCGGTGCACAAAGCGCCGCATTTGAGGAAGAGCGGTGATCCAATGAGCGCGATTAATTTCGTTGTCCGTACATCTACGGGCCCTTCGACGCATGGCGCGGTTTCGGCGAACGGTGAGAATGCGATCATCGACGCCTCCGGCTCCGGCGAGATTTCCCTCAATCTGCGGCAGGCCGATATTCGCGGCTACCAGCGCGCGGGCAACGATCTGGAGATCACGCTCGCCGATGGCCGGGTCATCGTGCTGACCGATTACTTCGGCGCCGAAGGCAATGGGCGCCTCTTCATCAGCGCCGACGGATATCTGAACGAGGTCGTTCTGACCGAGGATGTCGACGGCACGATCTACGCCCAGTACGGTCCGACCGCCGAATGGAGCAAGTGGAGCCCCTCGGACGAGCTGATCTTTCTCGACGGCACCGAAGTGGCCGCCGCAGGCACCGGCGAGGAAGAAGCCTCGACGATGCTTGGCGCGGGCCTTCTGGGCCTCGGCGGCGGCGGTCTCTGGGGCGCGGGCGCGGCGGGTGCGGCTGTCGTCGCGGGCGGCGCGCTTCTGAACGGCGACGGCACCGGCGGCGGCACGGGAACGGGCGGCGGAGGCGGCGGCGGGCGCATTCCGCCGACTATCGACCAGGACACCGACATCACCCTTGGCGGCGACGGGCTCGACGCGTCGATCGACGTGAGCGGCACGGCCCAGCCCGGCTCGACCGTCGAAGTGACCATCGGCGACAAGACGCAGACGACCACCTCGGACGAGAACGGCAAGTGGGAGACGACCTTCGAGGACGAGACCTTCCCCTCGGACGGCACACATGACGTGACCGTGAAGGTGACCGAGCCGGACGGGACCGAGACGACACTGACCGGCCCCGAGGTCGTCATCGACACGACGCCCCCCGCCGCCGATGTGACCGAAGGCACGATCGGCGCCGGCGACTATTACAACGCCGACGATTTCGCGGCGGGCGTGGACATTTCCGGCACGAGCGAGCCGGGCGCGACGATCACCGTGACCGTCGATGGCGTGGTGCGCGAGACGACCGTGGCGGGCGACGGAAGCTGGTCCGTCCGCTACGAGCCGGGCACGCTCGAGGGCGGCGAGCGCATCGCGGATGTGAGCATCGTGTCCTCGGACGCGGCGGGCAACACCACGACCATCACCGATGGCGTGCGCATCGACACCGTGCCGAACGACGTGGCCATCGACTTCGCCACGATCGAAGGCGACGGCATCGTCAACCATGCCGAGGCACAGGCCGGCATCGACATCACCGGAACGGCGACGCCGGGCGCATCGGTCGTGGTGGCGTTCAACGGCGGCACGCAGACCGTGACCGCGGGCAGCACCGGCGCCTGGACGGCGACATTCGACGGCAGCGGTCTGGCCTCGGGCCAGTACGACATGGACGTGACCGCCACCAGCACGGATGATGCGGGCAACGTAAACAGCGTGACGGGGGCGATCCGCATCGACACCCTCGTGCAGGATTTCGCGATCACCAGCAGCGCAGGCGGCGCCGATGGCGTCATCAACGCGGCCGAAGCGGCGCAGGGCCTCACCGTGAGCGGCACGGGCGAGCCCGGCATGCGCGTCGATGTGACCCTCGCGGGCCAGACCGTGCAGGGGCAGGTGGCCGCCGATGGAAGCTGGACCGCCAGCTTCGCGCCCGGCCAGATCCCGGCGGGCACGCGCGTCGAGACGATGACCGCGACGGCGACCGACATGGCAGGCAACGTGGCCGAGGCGAGCCGCCAGATCAGTCTCGACACCGATCCCAACACCGTCACCATCAACACGGCGACCGTCGAAGGCGACGGCATCGTCAACGGCGCCGAGGCGCGCGGTGGCATCGATATCACCGGCAGCGCAACGCCGGGCGCATCGGTCGTCGTCGGTTTCAACGGCGGCTCGCAGACCGTGATCGCGGGCAGCACCGGCGCATGGACGGCGACCTTCGCCGGCACCGGCCTCGCGCAGGGCGCCTATGACATGCCCGTTACCGCCTCGAGCACCGATGCGGCGGGCAACACCGCCAGCACGAGCGGGCAGATTCATATCGACACGCGGGTCGAGAACTTCACCCAATCGGGCGGCATCGGCGGCGCCGATGGCGTGATCAACGCGGCCGAAGCGGCCCAGGGCCTCACCGTGAGCGGCACGGGCGAGCCCGGCATGCGCGTCGATGTGACCCTCGCGGGCCGCACGGTTCAGGCGCAGGTCGCCCCGAACGGCAACTGGACCGCGAGCTTCGCGGCGAGCCAGATCCCCGTCGGCACGCGCATCGAGAGCATGACCGCCACCGCGACCGACCGCGCCGGCAACACGCAGACGATCACCACCCCGGTCGATATCGACACCGAGGCGGGGCTTCTGACGCTGAACGCCAATGCGATCGGCGGCGACGGCACGATCAACTTCCAGGAGGCGCGCGCGGGCGTGCTCGTCACCGGGCAGGCGCCCGAGGGCATGCTCGTCACCGTCACGCTGGACGGGGTGCAGCATCAGGTAATGGCAGGGCCGGGCAATGTCTGGCGCACGACCTACCAGCAGCACGAGATCCGGCAGGGCGAATACATGCCCGAAGTCTCGGCCTCGATCACCGATGCGGCGGGCAACACCGCGCGGGTCGATGCGACCGTGCATGTGGACACGCAGGTCGACAACCTCGCCCTCACGCCGCCGAACCTCGTGGTGGGCAGCGATGGCGTGTCGGTCATCAACGACGCGGTGGCGCGCTCGGGCTTCAACGTGACGGGCACGGTCGAGCCGGGCTCGACGGTCATGGTCACGGTCGCGGGCGTCGCACGGGCGGCGACGGTCGATCCCGTCACCGGCAACTGGACCGCGCGCTTCGAGGGCGGCAGCGTCCGGGGCGGGCAGTACGACGCCGACATCACCGTCGATGTGGTGGACGATGCGGGCAACGTCTCACAAGTGGGCAGCAGCGTGCGGGTCGACACGTTCGTGGACGAGCTGACGCGCGCGGACGACTTGTTCGGCAGCGACCGCACGGTGAATGCCGCCGAAGCGCAGCAGGGCGTGCGCCTCACGGGCGAGGTCGAGCCGGGCTCGACCGTGCGGGTCGATGTGCTGGGCCGCAGCTACAGCGCGGTCGTGGCGGCGAACGGCGCCTGGACCCTCGACATCCCGGCGGCGCATATCCCCGTCGCGGATCAGAGCTATGCGATGACCGTCACGGCGACCGACGCCGCGCGCAACACAACATCCATCACCGACACGCTCGACATCGACACGACCGTGCCGGATCATCCCGATATCGTGGGTTACTTCCGCGAAGGCGGCGGCTATCGCTCGGTCACGATGGAGACATCGGACGACGACATCACCATCTCGAGCGTCGGGCGCGACGGGCGCGTCACCGAAACGCCGGTGCATGAGAGCGTGGACAGCTTCCTCGGCGAGACGGATTACCACTTCCTGAACGCCTCGGGCGGCTCGCGGACCATTCCCGACGGCTCGCAGCTCATCGTCACGAATACCGATGCCGCCGGCAACGCCTCGAGCACCTATGTCGTGCTCGACGAGACGGCGACCGATATCGTCAACATCTCGAACCCCAATCTTCAGGGGCTCCAGATCGAGGCGATCGACCTCAGCTTCGGGGACCAGAGCAAGCTGACGCTGACCGAAGACATCGTGAAGCGCCTCTCCGAGACGAGCGACACGGTGGTCGTGCATGGCGGCGCCGACGATCATGTCACGATGCTGGGCGCGGTGCGCGGCGGCTCGGTCATGGTGGACGGCGCATCGCACACGATCTACACGCTGGGCGACAGCGCGCAGGTTCTGCTGGACGACGAGATCACCAACGTGGTGATCTGAGACAAGAAGATCCCGCGTGGCATTGGGTCTCGACCTCGTGCCGCGCGCAAGAAAAGGGGCCCCTCGAATGGGCTCCGAGGCAAGAAGGCGGGCAGACCGATGGGGTTTTGGGGCACTCAGATGCAGGGGCGGGCGCGCGGCGCCGCCAGCCGGCATCTCTGCGTGCCGCGCCATCTGCTGATTGCCTCCGCCTGCTGCCTCGCCATGGCGGGATGCCTTGGAAACATGGGCGGGGACGAAGTCTCGCGCCTTGCCACCGGGCCGTCCGGTGCGCCCGAGCCGACACCCGAGCAGCGCGAAGCGGCGGCCTCTCCCGTCATCTCCGCATTGCAGGCGCGGCGCAGTATCCTGCCGCCTCAGAGCGCCTACAGCACGGTCTCGAACGCGGTTCTGGCCGCCAACAGCCGCACCGCAGAGGCCGAGTTGCGCGCCGCGCGCCTGCGCGCCGCCGCCGCCTCGAAGAACTGGCTGCCGCGCATCGGCCCGTCGATCAGCCTCACCAGCCTCAGCGATGTCGTCGCCAATCTCGTGCTCGAGCAAGTGCTCTTCGGTCATGGCCGCCTCAAGGCCGAGCGCGCCTTCGCCAAGGCCGATGTGGAGGTCGCGGCGGTCGCCCTCGCGGATGACACGAACGAGCGGGTTCTGACCGCGCTCACGCTCTATCTCGGCGCCGCCGAAGCGCGCGAGCGCCGCGCGCTCGACAGCCGGACGCTCAAGGACATGTCGCATTTCGAGTGGATCATGCGCCAGCGTGTCGAGGGGGGCGTGTCGGACCGCTCGGATCTGAGCATCCTCGCCCAGAAACTGGGCGAGATCCGCCTCAGCCTGACCTCCGCCGAGGAGGCCGAGCGCACCGCGCTCGCGGAGTTGAACGCGATGGCGGCGACGCCGCTCGACGATGTGAGCGGCCTGCGGGATCTGACCGGGCCCATGCCCGAGGCGGAGCCGCTGTCGGTGCTGCGCGCCATGGCCGAGGAGGACCGCAGCGTCGCCGAGGCCCGCACCGAGCGCGCGGGCCTTCTGCCCGGCCTGACGGCAAGCGGCACGGTCGGCAGCGACAATGACGGGGGCGTCAATCTCGGCGGCGGGCTTCTGGGGCTCGGCACCGGGGACAGCCTGCGCGCGATCGAGATGCAGAAGGACGCCGCCGCGCGCAAGACGCGGCAGGCCGAGGAGGATGCCGCCCGCACGCTGCGCCGTCTCGAGCAGGAAATCATCGCGCTCGAGCGGCAGGTGGGCGAGGCCGCCGCATTGGCCGCGCAGGCGCGCGCCAATCTCGATCTTTTCCAGGAACAATACGACAGCGGCCAGCGGCAGGTGATGGATGTGGTGGGCGTCTACGAGACCTTCGCCGCACGCGAGCAAAGCGCGCTCAGCCGCAAATACGAGTTGGCCCGCGCGCGCCTCAAATCGGCGCGACTCCTGGGCCTTCTTGCAGACGGGAGCCGGATTTGACCAAGGGCCCCGTCTCCCTGACGATCACGAGCGGGCGCACGCAGAGCATCGCGGCGCCGAACCCCCTTGTCGCCAATGCCCCCCGCGAGGATGCCGCCCCGCGCGGAAGCGAGGACCGCGCGACGACGCGCGCGCGCCTCGCGGCCACCTACGCGGCCATTCTGGGCGTCACCATCGAGCCGCGCGACGTTCTCGACACGATGCAGCGCCGGGCGGCGGCGGGCGGCGGCGAGAGCGGCGCGCTCCAGCCGCAATCCCTCGCCGACGGCATGGCGGCCTGCGGCATGCTGACCGAGGTCATGTCGGTTCCCAATATCACCGGCGATCACTGGCCCGCCCTCGCGCAGATGACGAGCGGGCAATTCCTTCTGGTCCTGTCGCAGCGCGCGGGGCTTCTGGTGATCTACGACACCACATGCCCCGACAACCGCGCCGAGGTCTCGCTGGCCGAGTTCGAGCCCTATTTCACCGGCATCGTCGTGCGCGCGGAGGCGCCGGTCGAAGCGCTGTCGCGCGCGCATGTCGCGCCCGAGGCGGCGCCGCACTGGTTCTGGGGTCAGTTCCGCAACTATCGCCGCCATTTCGCCGAGATCGCGCTCGGCTCCTTCGTGGCGAACATCCTCGCGGTGGCGGTCGCGCTTTTCAGCCTTCAGGTCTATGACCGCGTGATCCCGCACCAATCGGTCGCGACGCTCTGGGTGCTCGCGCTCGGCGCGGGGCTGGCGCTCTTGATGGAATCGTTTCTCAAGATCGCCCGCGCGCGCCTCATGGACGGGGCGGGGCGGCAAATCGAGGTCGGTGTGCAGGGGCTCTTGATGGACCGCATCCTCGGGATGCGCTCGGATGCCGCCGGCCGCGCGCCCTCGCAGCTTTTCAGCTCGATGCGCGAATTCAGCTCGGTGCGTGAATTCTTCACCGCATCGACCGTCGGCACGATCGCGGACATTCCCTTCCTCTTTATCTTCCTGCTGCTCGTCGCATCGATCGCGGGCAATGTCGTCTGGGTGCTCATCATCGGCGGCATCGTGATGGTCGTGCCGGGGTTCTTCCTGCAAAAGAAGATGATACGCCTCACGCAGGAGACGCAAGGCGCGAGCGCCAAGTCATCGCGCCTGCTGCACGAGACAGTGTTCGAGCTCGACACGCTCAAGACCCAACGCGCCGAGGACCGCTTTCGCCGCATCTGGACCGAGCTGACGACGCTGAGCGCGCTGAAATCCTCGGACCAGCGCAAGCTCGCCTCGGTGCTGACCTTCTGGAGCCAGGGCGTGCAGCAGGCGACCTATGTCGCCGCCATCATCACCTGCACCTATCTGGTCTTCGCCGGGCAATTCACCGTCGGGTCGATCATCGCGGTCAGCATCCTCACCTCGCGCACCCTCGCGCCGCTCACCCAGATCGCGGGCACGATGGCGCGGTGGGGCAATGTCAAATCCGCGCTCGACGGGCTGGATGCCATCGCCGATGCGCCGCAGGATCGCAGCGAGGAGCGCAGCTATCTGCGCCGCGAGCGCATCGACGGCGCGTTCGAGCTGCGCGAGGTGCAATTCGCCTACGACCCCGAAGGCGCGCCGACGCTCGACATTCCCGCCATCCAACTCAATCCCGGACAGGTGGTCGCGGTGCTGGGCACGAACGGGTCGGGCAAATCGACGCTGCTCAAGCTTTTGTCGGGCCTCTATGCGCCCGCCAAGGGCCGCATCCTGCTCGACGGGACCGACATGAGCCAGATCGAGCCGCGCGACATCCGCCGCGGCATCGGCTATCTGGGGCAGGACGTGCGCCTCTTCACCGGCACGCTGCGCGAGAACCTCAATCTCAACCTGCTGGAGCGGGACGACGCGCGCATGATGGAGGCGCTCGATTTCGCGGGCCTCGGCCCCTTCGTGCGCAGCCATCCGAAAGGCCTCGACCTCGAGATCCTCGACGGCGGCGGCGGCCTCAGCCAAGGGCAGCGCCAGTCCATCGGCTGGGCGCGCCTCTGGCTTCAGAATCCGCGCGTCTGCCTTCTGGACGAGCCGACCGCCGCGCTCGATCAGACGCTCGAGCGCACGCTGGTCAGCCGCCTCGAGACATGGCTCGCCGGGCGCACGGCGGTCATCGCGACGCACCGCATGCCGATCCTGAAACTGACGACGCGCACGCTCATCCTGCAAAACGGGCGCATGGCCGTGGACGGCCCGCGCGACAAGGTGCTGGCGCATCTCGCCGCCGCACAGGAGGGGAACTGACATGGCCGTTTCGAGCACGAACCTCGCCGCGCAGTTGAACCAGCGCCTCGCCGGCCCGTCGCTCACCATCTGGCTTTGCGCCGCGTCGGTCTGGGTCTTCATCCTTTGGGCGGCCTTCGCGTGGCTCGACGAGATCGTGCGCGCGCAAGGCTCGTTCATCTCGTCGAGCCGCCCGCAGATCATCCAGAACCTCGAAGGCGGCATCCTGTCGGAGCTGCTCGTGCAGGAGGGCGACATCGTGCAGAGCGGCGACGTTCTCGCGCGGCTTCACGGCACGCAGTTCAAATCCTCGGTCGCCGATCTGCGCGACCAGATCACCGCGCTCGAGATCCGGCGCCTGCGCCTCGAGGCCGAGCTCGAAGGGCAGTTCGACTTCACCGTTCCCGAGGAAATGGCCGAGCGCACGCCCGAAATGGTCGCCTCCGAACGCGCGCTTCTGGCCGCGCGGCAGGCCGATTTCGTCAAGCGCAGCGAGGGCGCGAAAAGCATCCTCAAGCAGGCCGCCGAGGAACGCGCGCTGATGGAGAACATGCTGACGCGCAAGATCGTCGCGCTGATCGAGGTCACCCGCGCGCGCAAGGAACATGCGGATGCGCAAAAGCGCTATGACGAGATCGTGACGCAGACCGAGCTCGAGCGCGCGCAGGAATATTCCGAAACGCTCAAGGAACTGGCGACGCTCAAGCAGAACCTCAAGTCGAGCCAGGACCAGCTCAACCGCACCATGCTGGTCAGCCCGATGCGGGGCGTCGTGAACAATCTCAGCGTCACGACGATCGGCGGCGTTGTGCGCCCGGGCGAGGAGATCATGTCGATCACCCCGCTTGACGAGGAGCTTTTCGTCGAGGCGCGCGTCGCGCCCGAGGATATCGCGGGCCTGCGCCACGGGCAGGAGGCGACGATCAAGCTCACGGCCTATGACTACACGATCTACGGCACCTTGAAGGGCGCGGTCGATTTCATCTCGGCCGACACGTTCAAGGACGAGCGCGCCCGCGAGGCGGACGGCAATCCGCATTACAAGGTAACGGTGCGCGTCGACATGAGCGACCTCACGCCCCGCCAGGCCAGCATCGAGATCCGCCCCGGCATGCAGGCCGAGATCGAGTTGCACACGGGCCAGAAGACGGTGCTGCAATACCTGCTGAAACCGCTCTACAAATCCCGTGAGGCCCTGCGCGAGCCATAGGGGCGCGGGCCGGCACGCGCCGGCGCGCTCGGGTCAGCCTCTAGGCGCCGCGCTAGACGTCGAGCCAGATGGTCACCGGCCCGTCATTGACGAGGCTCACCTGCATCGATGCGCCGAAGCGCCCGGTCTCGCAAGTGATGCCCTCGGCCCTCAGCGCCTCGGTGAAAAGCGTATAGAGCCGCTCGCCCTCGGCGGGCGGGGCGGCGGCGGAAAAGCCCGGACGGTTGCCGCTGCGCGTATCGGCGGCGAGCGTGAACTGGCTGACGACGAGCGCGCTGCCGCCCGTCTCCTTCAAAGAAAGGTTCATCTTGTCCGCGGCGTCCTTGAAGATCCGCAGCTTGGCGATCTTGGCCGCCATCTGCCGTGCCTCGGCCTCGCCGTCGCCCTGCATCGCGCAGACGAGGATCAGAAGGCCCGGCCCGGTGCGGCCGATGACCTCGCCCTCCACCTCCACGGCGGCATGGGTGACACGTTGGATGAGTGTGCGCATGACGGCTCCTTTTCGGGCCGGATGCTGCGGCAGGGGCGCGGGGCCGTCAAGAGCGGCGGAGCCGTGCGGCAAGGCGGCCGTCGGTCACGAGAATGCCCGCGGCGATGATCGCGAAGCCGATATAGGCCCAAGGCCCGAGGCTCTCCCCGAGAAAGACCGCACCGAGCGCGATCGCGAAGGGCGGGATCATCAGCGTGACCAGCATGAAATGGCCGCACCCGCCCGGCGCAGGATCGCGAAATAGAGAAGATATGCACAGGACGTCGAGAGCACGGCGAGCGCGATGAGCGCGGCCCATGTGTCCGGCGCGAGATCGAGGCGCGGCACCCCGTCCACCCATAGAGCGATCGGGATCATCAGAAAGGCGCTCCCCGTCAGCATCCCGAGCGCGTTCATCTGCGGCGGCTGCCCCGAGAGGTGCTTGCGTGCCCAGACCCCCGCGAAGGCATAGCTGAGCGCGGCGGCGATCACGGCGAGCTGCGCGAGGCTGCGCGGATCGAGCGCGCGCGCCGCGTCCGGCCCGATCACCGCCGCGACGCCCAGAAGGCCGAGCGCCGCGCCGCCGATCTTGCGCCGCGTCAGCCGCTCGTCGGCCAGAAGCAGCCCCGCGACCACGGCGCCGAAGACCGCCGCCGTGCCGTTGAGGATCGAGGCGAGCCCGCCCTCGATCCGGCTCTGGCCCCAGAAGATCAGCGAGAACGGCAGCGCGTTGTTGAGCGCACCCATCACGAGATAGGCGCCCCACACGCGCGGGCTGCGCGGCACCGCGATGCCGCGTAGCCGCACGACCAGCCAGAGAAGCGGCAGCGCCCAGATCACGCGGTGGAGCGTGATGGTGAGGGGCGGCACCTCGGCCAGGGCGATCTCGGCGAAGAAGAACGAGCCGCCCCAGATGGCGGAAAGAGCCAGCATCATGAGCGCGGAGGCGGGGGAGATGGTCGGGGATGTCATGCGGGTCTCATGCCCCCGAACGGCGCGGCGCGCGACCCGTTTCCTGCGCAAATCGTTCTAAGCGCACCCGCCCGCGCTATTGCATGGCCGCGACGTAGCCGATGGCGCCCGCGACCGCGAGGCCGACGATCACCGCGAAGGCGATCTTCCACGCGGACCAGGGCCGCTCGCCCTGCACGCGGCCCGTGCGGCCGTTGACGACGAAGCGGTAGCTTTGCCCGCGATACTTGTAGGCGGCCATCCAGACGGGCAGCAGGACATGCTTGAACGAGGCGTCGCTCACCTCGGTGTCGATATGGTGGATGCGCTGCCGGTCGCCGCCGATATCGAACTTGACGTCCCGCGCGATCACCGCGTCCATCTGCGCGCGCGCCTCGGTAAAGCCGTCGGCCAGCTCGACCGTATAGGCCTCGGCGGAAAAGCCGGCGAGGAATTCGGGGTTGTAGGGCTCGAGCGCGGCCAGATCCCAAGGCGGCAGCGCGTCGGTGTAACGCTTGGGCAGGGCATGCGAGGCCAGCACCAGCACATCGTCGAAGGCGCGCGCGACGCGGCCCGAGACGCCGCGCCAGCGCACCTTGGCCACGCGCACCGTCTGCCGTTTGCCGTCGCGCATCACGCTGCGCGTCTCGTAATAGACCGTCCCGCGCTCGCCTTGATAGGCCGAGCGGGTGGCGGCGTCGAAGGTCCAGTAGGGAACGTAGATGCCGTTGAGGCTGCGGCCCTTGCGCGCATAGTCCTTGAGGCCCGAGGGCGCGAACCAGAGGCGGCCCAGCCACTCCGACATCGCCTCGCGCGCGGCCGGCTCGTCGATGGCGAAGGGGAGCACGCCGCGCGGCTTCAGACGGCGATGCGCGCCGGTGCAGGTGACCATGGGCGTCGCGCAGAAGGGGCACTCGCCCGCATGCGCCGCCCCGGCGAGCGCCACCTCGGCCCCGCAGTTGGGGCATGATAGGAGCGGCTTCTCCTCGGTCTCGTCCTCGGCAGGGGCCGTGAGCGCGGCGGCGAGGTCCTGCTCGCGGATCGCGCCCGCCCAGGGGCCGGGGCCTTCGATCTCCTGCCGGTTGCCGCAATGATCGCAGATCATCGCGCCCGCGCCGGGAGCGAAGCGCATGTCCGCCCCGCAGGCATCGCAGGGAAAGCGGTGCTCGGGGAGGGCGGTCACGTCGAGGTCGGGCGGGGGCATGGTCTGGCCGATCGGGAGGTGAGTATTTTTGCCAAGATGAAGCCGGGGGTCAGCCCGCCGGGGGCGGGGGCGGCGGCATCACGGTAAAGAGCTGCGCGAGTTCCGCCACATCCTCGGCGGGCAGCCAGCCGTCCTGTCCGGCGGTCCAGACCATCGTGCCGCGTGCGAGCTCGCCCTTGGCGGCCATGCGGCCCATCGCGGCGCGCGAGAAGGGCCCGCGCGTCTCGCCGTTCTCCGCGACGTGCCAGACCCGCTCGGGGGCGGGCGGGGGCGGCGGCGCGGCGGGCGCGGCGCCTTGGGCGGGCTGCGCGCCCCAAGGGCCTTGCTGGCTCATCTGCTGGGCCATCGCCATGCCCATCCCCATGCCGAGCCCGGCCCCCATGCCGCCGCCGCCCGACGGGTTCGCGGCGGCCTCGCCCATCGCCTCGGCGGCGGAGTACTGCGTGTATTTCTGCAAGTCGCCCGCGATCCCCATCGAGGTGCGCTTGTCCAGCGCCTTCTCGACGGCGGGCGGCAGCGAGATGTTCTCGATGTAGAGCTCGGGGATCGACAGGCCGTAGGCGGCGACCGTCTGGCTGATCGCGCCCGCGACCAGCTTGCCCAGATCGGCCGTGTTGGCGGCCATGTCGAGCACCGGAATGCCCGAGGCGGCGATCGCGCGGCTGAATTCCTGCACGATGATGTTGCGGATCTGGAAGGTGATCTCGTCGCGGGTGAACTCGCCATCCGTGCCGACGATCTCGCGCAGGAAGAGCGCGGGGTCGGCGACGCGCACGGTGTAGGTGCCGAAGGCGCGGATGCGCGTCGGGCCGAACTCCGGATCGCGCAGCATGATCGGGTTCTTGGTGCCCCATTTCAGATCGTTGAAGCGCGTCGTGTTGACGAAATAGATCTCGGACTTGAACGGGCTGCGGAAGCCGTGATCCCAGTGCTGGAGCGTCGTCATGATCGGCATGTTGTTCGTCTCGAGCATGTAGAGCCCGGGCGTGAACACGTCCGCCAATTGCCCTTCATGCACGAAGACCGCCGCCTGCCCCTCGCGCACGGTGAGCTTGGCGCCGTATTTGATCTCGTGGCCCTCGCGCTCGAAGCGCCAGACCATCGTGTCGCGCGTGTCGTCCGTCCAGTGGATGACGTCGATGAATTCGCCCGTCAGAAAATCGAAGATGCCCATGGCGCGCAGCCCCCTTGCCCGATCCGTTCGGGCGGAAGCGTCGCATGTTTCACGGGCGGTGCCAAGCATTTGCCGGGTGCGCGCGCGGCCAGCATGCGCCGCGCCGCCGATGCGCCGAAGAGGGGGCGCGCGGGCTCGGTCGGCAGGGGGCCGGGCAGGCGCGCGAGGGCGCGTCGCAGCCCCGGAAGCGCCGCCGCCAGCGCATGATCGCCGGCGAGAAAGCTTTCGACGGCCGCGCCCTCGGCCAGCACGATCTCGTGCCGGTCCAGAACGAGGTGCACATAGCGCACCTGCCGCGCGCCCTGCCGCTGGCGGATGCCCGTGCGCCCCGCGAGCGCCTTGGCCGGAACCAGCACCTCGCGCCCGCGCGCATCCTCGATCAGGATGCGGTGATTGGGCGACAGGACCAGCACCTCCTCCGGCGTGCCGTGCCCGAGCGCGCCCGGCTTCAACTCGATCGGCTTGTACTTGTGCGGGGCGGGGCCGAAAAGCGCGGTGCGCGCGATGACCATCCGCACTGGGACCGCGCCGTGATCGCGCGTCAGTACCAGATCGCCCGCGCGCAGATGCTCGACGCGTGCCGCGCCCGTGGGCGTCGCGATGCGCGTGCCGGCGGCGAAGCAGGGCACGAACACGGCGCGGTAGGCATAGCCGCCGCTGGCGGTGTCGTATTGGTAGGAATAGCCGGCGGCCTGATCGTCCTGCACGGCCTGCCCATCGTCGGTGCCGACGGGCACGCTGCCGGGAAAACCGGGCAGCGCCGCGATCCGGGGCGGGGCGGCGTCCATGTTGAAGACGATGTAGGCGCCGCTGGCCGGATCGACGAGGGCGAGCGCGTCGGGATGGCCGGTATTGCCTTCGGTCATGATGTTGGTCGAATGCCCGCCCGCGCCGGATTCGACGCCGCCTTCCGAGGCCTCCTGCGCCCAGCGGGGCGGCGTGCCGGTGATCTCGTTGATGATGTAGAGAGTCTCGCCCGGTGCGAGGACGGTGCCTGGCGGGAAGGTGTGGTAATGCCCCTCGCGCGCGCTGTCGGGCGCGTTGCTGCCCTTGCCTTGCGACCAGATCTGCCAGCCCGAGATATCGACGGGCTCGCCTGCGTCATTGGTGAGAGAGACGAACTCGTCCTCCTGCGTCGCGATGCCGTCGCCGTCGCTGTCGAACTCCGGCCCGTCTTGCGAATTGTCGGTATAGACCTGATCGAACCGCACACCGCCGAGATTGGCCACCATCGCATCGCCCCCAGGCATCGGCCCGCACGGGATCGCGGGCGCCTTCGGTCAGTCCTAGAGTCGATTGGTGAAGATAAGGTTGAGGCGCGTTCAGCTCGGGCCGCCGCGGCGCTCGGCGATGAGCTGTGTGAGGATCGGGCGGGCGGTCTCGAAACTCATGCCGGGCTTCAGGCGCGGCGAATAGAGCAGGGCCAGCATCTCCTCGTCCTGCGTGGTCAGCAGCGCGAATTCGTCGTCGTCGTTGAAGATCGAGGGCCGCGCGCGCGGGCTGTCATTGGCAAGGCCGAGGCCCTGCGCCAATTCCTCGTGCACACAGGATTCCCGCAAGAGATCGGGATGCTCGGCGCGGATCACGGCGATGGCGCGGCGATAGGTGAAATCGTCGTTGTTGCCCGAAAAGGCGATGACGAGGCAGTGGATCGGGCGCGGCAGGCTGCGGATGAGGTCGAGCGAGGCGGGGTTGATGTTGGGCACGAGCGCGCGGATGCGGCTCACCGCCTCGCTGCGGTCGTCCTCGCCCATGAAAAGAACGTTGAAATTGGCGTCCGCCGGCGTTCCCATGGCGATGGGATGGCCGGTCACGCGCGCGAGGCGGGCCGAATAGTCGCGCACCATCGCGCGGTCGGGGGCGCGCTGCGCCTCCGGCACGGAGCTGCCGAACTCGACCGACATGCGCACGGGCTCGGTCCATTTGCGCAGACCGCCCGCGCGCCCGTCGCCCGGCGCGAGCCCGCGATTGCGCGCGTATTCGTCATGAAAGGCGATCTTCTCGAAATTGCGCAGAAGATCGGTGTCGGTATAGGGCGTGTCCGGCCCGCCGCCATCCGTCCGCAAGAGCCCTTGCGCGAGAAGGCTCGTCTCGACCCGGGCGTAATGCGCGGCGAGCGCGCGGCTTTGCTCGGACGGGCCGGGATCGGGCGCGGGGGCGGGCGGCTGCAGGCCCGCGGGGCGGGCCTGCGGGGGCGTGCTGGGCGGCTGGGGCACATCGGTGCAGGCGGCAAAAAGGGCCAAAAGCCCCGCCGCGCCCGCAGCCTCGATGCGCCGCGCCCGCATGCCCGCTCAGCCCTTGGCGGCCGTGCCGACAGTATCGCCGAGGCCGGTCTTGCGGGCCTTGGCCGAGGCGAGCGTGTCGCGCAGCTCGGTCTCCATCTTCTTGAGATCCTCCTCGGCGGCGGCGCGGCGCGCCTTGCCCTCGTCGGCGATCTGGAGGCTCTCCTCGATGGTGCCGATGAGATCGGCATTGGCCTTCTTGACGGCCTCGATATCGAAGACGCCGCGCTCCATCTCCTCGCGGATCACCTTGTTGCTCTGGCGCAGGTTCTCGGCATTGGCGGTCAGAAGCTCGTTCGTCAGATCATTCGCGCCGCGCACCGCCTCAGCGGCCTCGCGCGAGCGCTGGATGGTGACGGCCTGCGCAAGCTGCGTCTCCCAAAGGGGCACGGTGTTGACCAGCGTCGAGTTGATCTTGGTCACGAGCGACTTGTCGTTTTCCTGCACGAGGCGGATCGACGGGAGCGATTGCATCGTGACCTGCCGCGTCAGTTTCAGATCATGCACCCGCCGCTCGAGATCGTCGCGGGCCGAGCGCAGATCGCGCAATTCCTGCGCCTTCATCACCTGATCGTCCTCGGGCGCCTTCTCGACCTCGGCCTCCTTGGCGGGAATCTCGGTCTCGTCGAGGATGCGGATCTTCTCCTCGCCCGCCGCGATGTAGAGCGCGAGCTCGTCGTAGAAGCTGAGCGTGCGGTCATAGAGCATGTCGAGCGACTTGATGTCCTTGAGGAGCACATGCTCGTGCCGCAGAAGATCGTCCGTCACCTTGTCGATCTGCGCCTGAACGGTCTCGAACCGGGCGGTGAACTTGGCGAAGGGCGCGGCGCGGCCCAGAAGCTTCTCCCACCATGTCCGCTCGCGGCGCACGTCGAGCTCGGAGACGGAAAAGCCCCGGATGGTCGTCACGATGCCGCGCAAGCTGTCGCCCGCAGGCCCCACATCCTTGTTGCGCACGCCTTGCAGCATGGATTGCGAGATTTCCTGCAATTCGGCCTGCGCGGTCGAGCCGAAGGAGACGATGGATTGCGTATCCTCGATGTCGATCTCGGCCATGCGCTTCCTGATCTCGGCGCTCGCAGGCTTGTCCGCGTCCTTCAGCGGCACGATCGCGTTCGCGTCGCTCGGCATGGGCAGGATATTGCGGCTGACCTCTTCGACTTCGGCAAGGCTGGCTTCGGCCTTTTGGCGGACATTCTCGGGCATCAAGGATCCTCTCGGGTCGGGGATGGGGGCAGATGGACGCCTTCGCGTTCCAGCCGGTCACGCAGCACGCCGATCTCGATATCGAGCGCGCCCTGGTCATTCTCTAGCAGCTTCTGTGTCTTCGCGGCGAAATTGTTGTCCAGATCATCGAGAAGGGCAAGATAGTCGGCGCGCGCCGCCGCATCCTGGCTGCGCGCGTACAAATCGGCGAAGCGGATCGTCGCGTCGCGCGCGCCCATGAGATAGACGCCGGTATAGCGGCGCGCGGCGCTCAGATCGCGCGGATCGTCCTCGAGCGTGCGCAGCATGGTGCGCACCGTCTGCTGAAAGGCGGCGACACGCTCTTCGAGGCGGCGGTCCCGCGCGCGCAGGATGGCATCCGACATCTCGGTCAGAAGCGCCTCGGCCTCGCGCACGGTGCGCGCGACGCGGTCCTGCTGGAACGTGTCGATCCCCTCCATGCCCTTGTCGCGCATCGGATCGAGGCCGAACGCGGCCACATGAAGCCCGGTGGTGACGATGCCGTAGAGCGCGGCCGCGATGACCCCGGAGCCGGCATAGGCGGCGAGCGCGATCCCGGCGCCGGCCAACACCGCCGAAAAGAGCTTGCGCGGAATGCCCGGACGGCGCGCGACCTTGCGCTCGGCATAGGCGGCTTCGGCGCGCAGCCCGCCCCTGAGTAGCCACGCCGAGAGCGCCAGAACCGCCGCCGATGCCGCGCCGATGGCCAGCACGAGCGCGCCGCCGGTCAGCGAGGCGAAGAGCACCACCACGGCGGGCAGGAACATGAGGTTCGCGCGCGCGCCCACCGGATCGACACGGGGCCGCGCTGCCCCCGTGGCGCGCCCCGCCTCCTTGCCCTCGCCGCCGGGGCTGAACTTGCCGCCAAATCGCCGCGCCATGCGATCAAAGCCCCCCGAGAAAGCCGCTGGTCACGCCCAGCATCAACAGCAAAAGGGCCGCGTAGCTGACCTTTTCCATTCCGTTCCCTTCCATTCGCGGCGCGAGCGCCTGCGCCGTCTTCTGCCCCTCGCGGGCGGCGCGTGCCATGGCGGTGATGGCCGCGCCGAGCAGGAGGGCCAGCACGAGCACAGCGCCGATGATGAATAACAAGCGTGCCAAGCGGTGCCCGTCCCGATCCCCTTCAAGCCTCGCGGCGAAGCCTAGGGGATAGGAATGCGCCTTGCCAGAGGGAAGTTCCGCACCCTAGCGCAAACCGCCCATGTGGCTGCGCCGCGCGGCGCGTTGCGCGTCTGTCTCGTCGCCGCACTCTCATTGGTCCGTCGGCGGGGTGGCTCGGGGTCGAGGCCGTGGGCGCTCAGCTCTTGCCGCGCGGGCGCGGTGCGCCGGAAGCGGGGCGGGGCGCCGTGCGGCTGCCGGGCTTGGCCGATGGCTTGCCCCCTGGCTTGGCGGTTGCCTTGCCCGGGGACGTGCCAAAGGGTTTGCCGGCGCGCTTGGTGCCGGTCTTTTCAGCTGTCTTGCCAGAGGCTTGGCCGCCGCTCCTCGCGCCCTGCTTGACCCCCGGACGCTGGCCCGGCGCCGCATCGGGCGCCTCGCCGCGTCTTTGAACGCGCTTGGCCGGCGCCTTCGCCTCGGGGCGCGGTGCGCCGGGCTTGCCCGCGCGCGAGACCTTGCGGCGCGGCCTCGATTTCGCGGCGCCGGTGCTCTCTTCCGCCTCGGGCGGCAGGCCGAGCTGATCGCGCAGGACGCGCGGGCGGATCTCCTCGACCGCGCCCGACGCGAGCTGGCCGAGTTGGAAGGGGCCGTAGCTCACGCGGATGAGGCGGTTCACCGTGAGGCCCACGGCCTCCATCGCGCGGCGCACCTCGCGGTTGCGGCCCTCGCGGATCGCCACCGTCGCCCAGGCATTCGCGCCCTGCTGGCGGTCGAGCGTCACGGCCATCGGCTGAAACCGTTCGCCGTCGATCACGAGCCCGTCGCGCAGCGGCGCGAAGGTCGCGTCGGTCGGACGGCCGTTGACCCGCACGCGGTACTTGCGCAGCCAGCCCGTCGACGGCAGCTCAAGCTTGCGCTTCAACGCGCCGTCATTCGTCAGGAGCAAGAGCCCTTCGGAGGTGATATCGAGCCGGCCCACCGTCATCACGCGGGGCAGGCCCTCGGGCAGCTCGTCGAAGATGGTGCGCCGGCCCTGCTCGTCGCTGTTCGTCGTCACGAGGCCGACGGGCTTGTGATAGAGCCAGAGGCGCGGCGGCTCGGGCGCGGCGAGGGGCGCGCCGTTCACCGTGATGCGGTCGCGCGGCGTCACGTTGAGCGCGGGGCTCGTCACCGGCTTGCCGTTGACCGTGACGCGGCCGGCCTCGATCAGCCGCTCGGCCTCGCGGCGGCTCGCAACGCCCGCGCGGGCGATGACCTTGGCGATCCGGTCGCCGGGCGGGGGGGTGTCTGTGCTCATGCGCGGGAGATAGCGCAATCGGCTCAGGTGCGAAAGCGCCTATCGCGGCGCGCGCCGCCGTGGCAGAAGGGCGCCATGAGCTTCGTGAGCCACATGGATACCGCCCTCGAGGAGGCCCGCGCCGCCGCCGCCCGCGGCGAGGTGCCCGTGGGCGCGGTTCTGGTCGCGCCGTCGGGCGACGTCGTGGCCCGTGCCGGCAACCGCACCCGCGAGCTGAGCGATCCGACCGCCCATGCCGAGATCCTCGTTCTGCGCGCCGCCTGCGCCGCCGCCGGCAGCGAGCGACTGCCGGGCCATGTTCTCTACGTCACGCTCGAGCCTTGCGCGATGTGCGCCGCCGCCATCGCCGCCGCGCGGCTGCGCGCGGTGCATTTCGGCGCGTCCGACCCGAAATCCGGCGGCGTCCTGCACGGCGCGCGCGTTTTCTCTCACCCGCAGGCGCATCATGCGCCCGATATCTACGACGGCATCTCGGCGGACGCCTGCGAGGCGCTCCTGCGCGATTTCTTCGCCGCACGCCGCGGGTAAGCGGGCGGCGAGAGCTGAAGGCGCGCGCCTCCGGCGGGAGTATTGGGGCCAAGATGAAGGACGGGCGCCGCGCATTGCTTCATCTTATCGTAAAATACTCTATATTCGCCGTCAAAGCTCGATCGGCGCCATGACTTCGGGCTCGATCACGTTGCAGCCGGGCAGGGCGGCGATCAGTCGCTCGGCGGATTGCTCGAGCGCGTCGAAGGTGCGGTAATGGCAGGGGATGACCGTCTTGAAATCGAAGAAGGTCTTGGCCGCGTAGGCGGCGCGGCGCATGTCCATCGTGAAATGCCCGCCCGCGCAGAGGATGCCGATCTCGGGCGCGTGGAGGTCCTGAAAGACCTTCATATCCGCCATCACATCGGTGTCGCCGCTGACATAGATCGTGCGGCCCTCGGCCTCGATCATGTAGCCGCATTCGCTGCCCGGAACATGGGGGCCGTCCTTGCCGGCAAAGCTGCTGGAATGGACCGCATGCACCATCGTGACGCGCATGCCGCCCCGCTCGCCGCCGAGGTCGACGGTGCCGCCCTTGTTGAAGCCGACCGTCTCGATCCCCTCGGTCTCCGCCCAATGGTTCATCAGGTCGAACTGGCCGACGACCGGCACGCCCAGTCTGCGCGCGAGATCGAGCGTGTCGCTGGCATGATCGAAATGCGCGTGGGTCAGCAGGATATGCGTCGCGCCTTCTGTGGCTTCCGCATGCCTCTCCTCGGGCAGCATCGGGTTGCCGTTCAGCCAGGGATCGATGAGCAGCGTGAGGCCGCCCCATTCGAGGCGGAACGAGCTGTGGCCGAGCCAGATGATCTTCATGAGTATCCTCCTTGATGTCGCGTTGGGGTTCCCGCGGATGCACGCTAGCACAGCGCGGGCGGGCTTGCAGTGGTTCCCCGGCGGGGATGGGGGCGCTTGCACTGGGGGCGGCGCGGCGGTAAACGCGGGGCGATATCCGAGCCACTCCAAAGACCGAAGGATCGCGCCCATGTCCATCGACACCGCAACCGCCGCCCGCGTGGCCAAACTGGCGCGCATCCGCGTCGAGGAGGATGCGCTCCCGGCGCTCGCCGCCGAGTTCAACACGATCCTCGGCTTCATCGAGCAGCTGGGCGAGGTGGATGTCGACGGGGTCGAGCCGATGGTGTCGGTCACGCCCATGCGCCTGCCGCGCCGCGCGGACAAGGTGACGGACGGGGATCGGCAGAAAGCGGTCCTGTCGAACGCGCCCGACGCGCGCGAGGGCTTTTTCGCGGTGCCGAAGGTGGTGGAATGATGACCGATCTGAATACGCTGACCATCGCCGAGGCACGCGACGCCCTGCGCCGGGGCGACGTGACGAGCGCCGATCTGACCGAGGCGTGCCTTGCGGCCATCGAGGGCGCGGGCGCGCTCAATGCCTTCGTGCACGGCACCCCCGAGAAGGCGCGCGAGATGGCCGCCGCCGCCGATGCGCGTCTGAAAAAGGGCGATGCGCCCGCGATGTGCGGCATCCCGCTCGGGATCAAGGATCTTTTCTGCACCAAGGGCGTGCCGAGCCAGGCGGGAAGCGGAATCCTGAACGGCTTCGTGCCGGAATACGAATCGACCGTGACGCAGAACCTCTGGGACGCGGGCGCGGTCATGCTCGGCAAGCTCAACATGGACGAATTCGCGATGGGCTCGTCCAACGAGACCAGCGTCTACGGCGGCGCGGTGAACCCCTGGCGGCGCGGCAATGACGAAGCGCACCTGACGCCCGGCGGCTCCTCCGGCGGCTCGGCGAGCGCGGTCGCGGCCGATCTCTGCCTCGGCGCGACGGGCACCGATACCGGCGGCTCGATCCGCCAGCCCGCCGCCTTCACCGGCATCACCGGCATCAAGCCCACCTACGGGCGCTGCTCGCGCTGGGGCGTCGTCGCCTTCGCCTCCTCGCTCGATCAGGCGGGGCCGATGACCAAGACCGTGCGCGATTCCGCCATCATGCTGAACGCCATGTGCAGCCACGATCCCAAGGACAGCACCAGCTCGGACCTGCCCGTGCCCGATTTCGAGGCGATGCTGACCGGCGACATCAAGGGCAAGGTGATCGGCATTCCGCGCGAGTACCGAATGGAGGGCATGCCCGCCGAGATCGAGACGCTCTGGCAGGACGGCACCGCGATGCTGAAGGATGCGGGCGCCGAGATCCGCGATATCTCGCTGCCGCACACGAAGTATGCGCTGCCCGCCTATTATGTGATCGCGCCCGCCGAGGCGTCTTCGAACCTCGCGCGCTATGATGGGGTGCGCTATGGCCACCGCGCCAAGCTCGCGCCCGGCGACGGCATCACCGAGATGTACGAGAAGACCCGCGCCGAAGGCTTCGGCGCCGAGGTGCAGCGGCGCGTGATGGTCGGAACCTACGTTCTGAGCGCCGGTTTCTACGACGCCTATTACAACCGTGCGCGCAAGGTGCGCACGCTCATCAAGCGGGACTTCGAGGACGTCTTCGCGGCCGGGGTCGACGCGATCCTCACGCCCGCCACGCCGAGCGCCGCCTTCGGTCTCGGCGAGATGGCCGAGGCCGATCCGGTGCAGATGTATCTCAACGACGTCTTCACCGTGACGGTGAACCTTGCGGGGCTTCCGGGCGTTGCCGTGCCGGCGGGGCTCGACGGCAAGGGCCTGCCGCTCGGGCTGCAACTGATCGGGCGGCCGTGGGAAGAGGGCGATCTGCTGAATTGCGCCTATGCGCTCGAGCAGGCGGCCGGATTTGTGGCCAAGCCCGGCAAATGGTGGTAACTCCGGCGTCCAAGGCTTTGTGCCGGATTGCAACGAGGCGAATGAGACGATGCGGATTATCCTGACGAGTGCGGCGCTTGTGGCGCTCGCCGCCTGTGGCACTTCCATCCCGGAAAGCGGGCCGGATCTGGGCGCGGGCGTGGGTTTCGGCGATTACGCGGAATACCAGGCGCGGCGCGATGCGGCGCTGGCCGGGAATACTTTGCCTGCCCCCGATGCCGTTTCGTCCGAGCCACTGGACGCCACTGCGAGCACTGGCACGGGCAGCGAGGCCGAGGATATCGCGGCGCGCACCCGCGCGGCGCTGGGCACGGGTGCCGCCGATCTCGCGGCGAATTCCGGCCGGCCCGTCATCGAAGCCGGCCCCGACAATCCGGCGCCGCAGATCACCGAAAGCCCCGGCATCTCGGTCGAGAACAGCTTCGACGCGGTCAGCTCGCAACGCTCGATCGAGGATGACGCGGCGCTCGTCGCGGCGCAGCGCCGGCAATACGAGGTCGCCTCGGTCGAGGCGCTGCCGAGCCGCACGGGCGGTGAGGGGCCCAATATCGTGGCCTATGCGCTCAGCACCAGCCACGCACCGGGCACGCAGCTCTATCGCCGGGCGGGCCTCAACAAGCAGGCCAAGTTCGAGCGCAATTGCGCGGGCTATTCCGGGCCCGATCTCGCGCAGATCGACTTCCTGAGCAAGGGCGGCCCCGAGCGCGACCGCCTCGGGCTCGATCCCGATGGCGACGGCTATGCCTGCTCATGGGATCCGCGCCCCTTCCGCCGCGCGGCGGGCGGCTGACCCGCGCGCATGACCGAGGAGGCGGGCGAGGCCGGGGCCATCTGGCATCCATCGCCCAATTGCGGGGCGCGCCGGAACGGGCTGCGCCCCGATCTTCTGATGATCCATTTCACGCAGATGGCCAGCGCCGAGGCGGCGCTGGAGCGTCTGTGCGATCCGGGCGCCGAGGTTTCGGCGCATTACGTCATCGCCGAGGATGGCCGGCTCTGGCAGCTTGTCGACGAGGCCGCGCGCGCCTGGCACGCCGGGCGCGGCAGTTGGCGGGGGGCGGGCGACGTGAATTCCCGCTCGATCGGGATCGAGCTCGCGAATCGCGGCACGCATCCTTACCCCGAGCCGCAGATGCGCCGCCTCGAGGATCTGGCGCGCGGCATCATGGCGCGCTGGAGCATCCCGGCCGAAGGCGTCATCGCCCATTCGGACATCGCGCCCGACCGCAAGGACGATCCCGGCCCGCGTTTCGACTGGCGCAGGCTGGCGCTTCAGGGGCTTGCCGTCTGGCCCGAGGCGGGCGCCGAGGCGCCGCTGGAGGCCTTCCGCCGCCTTGCAGGGCAGGTGGGCTATGGCGAGGAGTTCAGCGACGCTCAGGTGCTCGCGGCGCTGCGCCTGCGTTGGCGGCCCTGGGCGCGCGGACCTCTCGAGCCTGCCGATATGGCGGTCCTCGCGGATATCGCGGCGCGCTTTGGCGTTGACCGGGAGGGCGCGGGCGCATAGGCCTGCGGAGCGCGGAGGGCCGGATGGCCGCTGGGTGCGGACCTTCGGGTTTCGCATCTGGAGGAAAGTCCGGACTCCACAAGACAACGGTGCCGGGTAACGCCCGGCTGGGGTAACCCAAGGGAAAGCGCCACAGAAAAGAAACCGCATGCAGGGATCGCTCGCGATCCCCCGCATGTAAGGGTGAAACGGTGGGGTAAGAGCCCACCGCGGGGCTGGCAACAGTCCCGGCACGGCAAGCCCCACCGGGAGCAATGCCAAATAGGGACCGCGCATGGCACGTCTTGGCCCTGCGGTCCGGGTTGGCAGCCAAAGGGGCGGTGGCGACACCGTCTTCAGATGAATGGCCATCCAGCCTCGGGTCACGGCCCGGGGTGGACAGAATCCGGCTTACAGGCCCTCCGCGCATATCCCGCCCAGGCATCCCGGCGCCCCGCTCCGGGCGCTCCCGAGGGTGAGCGGGCCGGGCGTGGGTATTTGGGCCAAGAAAAAACACGTGCGACGCGCTGCCTATCTGGCCTTATGCGGTTGACTCGGGACGCGGCGCGGTTAAAAGGCAGGAAATTGAATTACCGGCAGCCCGGCTGCCCGGCGCAGGAGATGACCAATGGCGAAGCCGACCACAATCAAGATCCGCCTGAATTCGACCGCGGGCACGGGCCACTTCTATGTGACCAAGAAGAACGCCCGCACGATGACCGAAAAGATGGCGATCAAGAAATACGACCCCGTCGTGCGCAAGCATGTCGAGTACAAGGAAGGCAAGATCAAGTAAGATCTTCCGACCCACCTGGACAGAAAGGGCCGCGCTTTTGAAGCGCGGCCTTTTTCGTCTGATCGGCGCCACTTTCGCCGGGCCGTGGCGCACATCTCCTGTGCGCTGGCGGACGTTGCGCGGGATGGCCGAGCCGGCCTAGCGTGGCGCCAGACCAGAGAGGGGAGACAGTCATGACCGAAGGCAACACGAGCTTGCACGGCGCGCGCGTCGGCCATGCGCATCTGATGGTGGCGGATCTCGAACGGGCGGTCGCGTTCTATCGCGATGTGATCGGAATGCGCGTGACGGCGCGCTACGGCGATGCGGCGGCCTTTCTGGCATTTGGGGAGTATCACCACGATCTTGGCCTCAACACATGGCACAGCCGGGGCGGCACGCCGCCGCCCGAGGGGCATACCGGGCTTTACCATGTCGCCTTCCTTCTGCCGGACCGGCGGGCGCTCGGACGGGTGATCGCGCGGCTCCGCGCGGCGGGGCATGCGCTGAGCGGGGCGGCCGATCACGGGGTGAGCGAGGCGGTCTATCTGAGCGATCCCGACGGCAACGGGCTCGAGCTCTACCGCGACCGGCCCGAGGCCGAGTGGCCGAGGGATGCGCATGGCGCGCTCAGGTTGAGCAACGCGCCGCTCGCTGTGGAGGCATTGATTGCAGAGGGCCGCGCGGGCGTCTGAGCCTCGCACCCAACGAAAAAGGCCGCCCCGAGGGGCGGCCTTCGTCAGTCCGGTCGGTGCTGGTTACTCGCGGTTGCCCATGAGTTGCAGCAGGAACATGAACATGTTGATGAAATCGAGATAGAGGCGCAGGGCGCCCATGATCGCCGACTTGCCCAGCCACTCGCTGTCTCCGTGATGCGCGTGGGCCAGATACTCGTTCTTGATCGACTGCGTGTCGTAGGCGGTCAGACCCGCGAAGATCAGCAGACCGATGATCGATATCGCGAACATGATCGCCGGCGAGCCGAGGAAGATGTTGATGATCGACGCCACGATGAGGCCGATCACGCCCATGATCAGGAAGCTGCCCCAGCCCGAGATGTCCTTCTTGGTGGTGTAGCCCCAAAGCGAGAGTCCCGCGAAGGCGATCGAGGTGGTCAGGAAGACCTGAGCGATCGAGAGGTCGGTGAAGACCACGAAGATGTAGCTGATCGAGATGCCCATCACCGCCGCGAAGGCGTAGAAGAAGAGCTGCGCGGCGGCAGCCGACAGCTTGTTGATCACCGCACCGAAGGCGAAGACCATGATGAGCGGCGCGAACATGACGATCCAGCGGGTGATCCCGGTGAAGAGCGTCTCCATCATCGCGGCGTTGTTGCCCACGGCCCAGGCCGTGAGGAAGGTGAGCAACATGCCGACGGACATGGTGCCATACACCTTGTTCATATGGGCGCGCAGGCCCTGATCGATCTCGGCGGTGCGGGTGCCGCCCGCTGTCCGGATCGTGTTGAATTCAGCCATCTAAGCCTCCGTGTTGCTGAAACCGGCCCCTTTCGGGGGCTTTGCAGACAATATCGGGGGGGTGCCCTTCGTTTTCAAGGGTTTTCGGTGAGGGATTTCAGGGGCCTATGAGGCGGATTGCCGCAGCGCCCGCGCCGCGCGGGCACGCGCGTCTCACTTGCGGCAGCGCGGCCAGCCGCAGGGCATGTCCCAGATGGGGCGGCGCGCCTCGCGCAGCGCCTCGGCGCGGCCAAGGCCGACATCCTCGAGCGCCGCGGCGTCGAGATCCGCAAGCGCCCGGCGCGACCGGGCAAGGACGAGCGCGTCCTTGATGCGGGGCAGGGCGCCGATGGAGACGGGGCGGGTGCGGGACAGGCTGGTCATGGCGATCTCCTTTTCGATATGTCGATATGTTTGCGGCAACTCATTTCGTCTGTTGATATGTATGCAGGGATATGATCAATATTGGAAATGAATGTTCATGCCCTTACCCATCAGAAAGATTGATGTATGAGAAATCTCGACATGACGACGCTCCGCTCCTTCGTCGCGGTGGCCGATCACGGCGGCGTCACGCGCGCGGCGCAGATGCTCAACCTCACGCAATCGGCGGTCTCGATGCAGCTCAAGCGGCTCGAGGATCTTCTGGGTCTGGGGCTTCTGGACCGCTCGGCGCGGCGCATCGCGCTCACGCCCGCGGGCGAGCAGATGCTGGGCTATGCGCGCCGCCTCGTCGCGCTGAATGACGAAGCGGTCGGGCGCCTGACCGATCAGGTCTGGGAGGGCGAGGTAAGTTTTGGCGTGCCGCACGACATCATTCACCCGGTCATCCCTCGCGTGCTCAAGCAGTTCAATGCCGCATTCCCGCGCGTGAAGGTGCATCTGATCTCGCTCTATTCGAGCATCCTTCTCGAGTCGCATGCGAAGGGCGAGATCGATCTCATCCTGACCACCGAAGGCAGCCTGCGCCCGGGCGGCGAGACCCTGACCGAAGTGCCGCTGCGTTTCTTCGGGGCCAAGAACGGCGCCGCATGGAAGCAGCGCCCGCTGCGCATCGCCACCTGCCGCAACTGCATCTTCCGGCCCAAGGCGATCCGTCTGCTCGAGAAGGCGGGGATCGACTGGGAGAGCGCCATCGATTCGGAATCGGACGGCGCGGTCGAGGCGACCATCACCGCCGATCTGGCCGTGACCGCGATGCTCGAAGGCACCGCGCCGCATCTGCTCGAGCCGGTGCCGCAGGGCGCGGGTCTGCCCGATCTGGGCGAGCAGAAGATCAACATGTACGGCGCCGAGATGCCCCGCAGCGAGCTTGTCACGCAGCTCGCCGGTATCGTGCGGCAGAGCTTCCGCGCGCCTGCGCTCGCGGTCGCGTCCTGACGGCTCAGGGCATCGTGACGACGATCTTGCCGGTGGATTTGCGCGCGCGCAGAAGCTCGAGCGCCTCGGCGGTCCGCTCGAACGGGTAGAGGTGATGCGCCTTCGGCGCGATCCGGCCCGCCTCGGCCCATTCGAGCAACGTGCCGAGCGAGCCGGTGAGGATCTCGGGCGCGAAGGCGAGGTAGCCGCCCCAGTAAAGCCCCATCACCGTGAGGTTCTTGACCAGCAGGTGATTGGCCGGGATCTGGGGCACCTCGCCGCTGGCGAACCCTATGGTGAGAAGCCGCGCCTCGGGGCGGCAGGCGCGGAAGGCGGCGGTGAACTGCGCGCCGCCCACGGGATCGTAGACGACATCCACGCCGCCGAGGGCCTTGCAAATCTCGCGGATGTCGTCCGTGTCGCTGTCGATCAGCTCATGCGCCCCGGCGGCGCGCGCCGCCTCGAGCTTGTCCTTGCCGCGCGCGCAGGCGATCACCCGCGCGCCCATCGCGCGCCCGATCTCGACCGCCGTGAGGCCCACGCCGCCCGCAGCCCCAAGCACCAGAAGCGTCTCGCCTTCCTGCAGCCGCGCGCGATGCGCGAGCGCGAGATGCGAGGTGCCATAGGCGATCTGGAAGGCGGCGGCGGCCTCGAAGCTCATCGTATCCGGCAGCGGCAGCGCCCGCGCCGCATCGAAGACGCCGTATTCCGCGAGCCCGCCCTGACCTGCATAGACCGCGACGCGGGTGCCGACCTCGGGGCCTTCGGTGCCCGCGCCGAGCGCCTCGACGGTGCCCGCAAGCTCAAGCCCGAGGGTGAAGGGCAGGGTGGGCGTGTCCTGATAGCGCCCGCTCATCATCAGAAGATCGGCGAAATTCAGCCCGCAGGCCTGGATGCGCACGCCGATCTGACCGGGGCCGGGATGCATCCGCATGCCTTCGACAATCGAAGGTTGCTCTTGGTGCGAGGTCACGCGAAAGCTGCGCATCTTCATCTTATGACACCCTTCGCGTGTAACGCTTTTATGGCTAAAGCGACGTAACGGACCTGTGAGGCTGCTGTCAATTTTTCTGGAAACGAAGAAATCCCTTCAAAAACACCCGTTTTGATTGTGAATTTTTTGATCAAACATCCTGGCGCGTATAAATTTTCTTGTGTATCGCATCCGGGATGTTAATCTTTCGACGTTACTGAACGAAGGTATGACAGCGTGGCGATTGGCCGTTGTAACGAATGTATGATGGCCGATCTTCGTCGGTTATCCTCTTGGTAAAAGGAAAAATTCATGCCGCATCCCGTCGATATTCATGTGGGTAAACGTATTCGCCACCGCCGGTGGCTGGTCGGGATGACCCAGCAGCAACTTGCCGAAAGCGTCGGGATCAAGTTCCAGCAGATCCAGAAGTACGAGACCGGCGCGAACCGCGTTAGCGCCTCCCGCCTCTGGGACATCGCGGCCTCGATGGATGTCGATGTCGCCTTCTTCTTCGAGGGTGTGGACGCGGCGAATGGCCAGGACGCCGCTCAGGTGCCTGCGCGCAGCGGCCCCGCCGATCTTCTGGGGGACAAGGAAGCGCTCGATCTAGTGCGCTCCTACTATGCCATCCCCGAGAACCAGCGCCGCCGTCTCTTCGATCTGGCCCGCGTTCTCAGCGACGTCGCCTGACGCCCCCTTGCGCCTCAGCCCGTGCCCGGCCTAAAGCTGGGCCCGGGCCCGACACCGCGGCCCGCTCTTTCGGGTGAAGCGCCGCGATGCACGATCAGCACGACCATCAAGAAATCATCCGCGCGGCCCATGCGGCCGCCGATGCGGCGCGCGCGGCGATCCTGCCCTATTTCCGGCTGGATGCGCTCGAAATCGAGGACAAATACGCGCCCGGCGTGCAGAGCGAGGGGCGCTTCGATCCGGTGACCGCCGCCGACCGTGCCGCCGAGCGGGCGATGCGCGAAGTTCTGGCGCGCTTGCGGCCCGAGGACGGCATTCTGGGCGAAGAGTTCGGCGAGAGCGCGGGCGCGAGCGGGCTGACCTGGGTGCTCGATCCCATCGATGGAACGCGCGGGTTTCTGGCCGGCACGCCCACCTGGGGTGTGCTCATCGCCGCCTGCACCGATGCGGGGCCGCTCTACGGTGTGATCGACCAGCCCTATACGCAGGAGCGGTTCGAGGGCGGTCTCGGCCGCGCCGGGATGGTCGGCCCGATGGGCCCGCGCGCCCTGCGCGCTCGGGCGCCCCGCAGCTTGGGCGAGGCGACGGTGATGACCACGTTTCCCGCTGTCGGCACCGAGGCGGAGGGCGCGGCATTCGCGCGGATTGCGGAAGGCGCGCGCATGGTGCGCTACGGCTATGACTGCTACGCCTACGCGCTTCTCGCGCTCGGACAGATCGACCTCGTGATCGAGGCCGGGCTGAAGCCTTACGACATCTGCGCGCCCATCGCGGTGATCGAGGCGGCGGGCGGCATCGTGACCGATTGGCGGGGCGGGCCGGCGCATCGCGGCGGGCGCATCCTCGCCGCCGCCGCGCCCGAGCAGCACCGCGCCGCGCTCGATATCCTTTCGCAGGTGGCCTGACGCCCGCGTTCGGACTGGCGCGATGCGGGCCGATTGGTTAACGTCCCCGCAGCCCGACCCTTCAGCGGAGCCAGATCATGCGTTGTTTTCCGTTCACCATTCCGGCCATCGTTATCGGCCTCACCCTCGGTTTTCCATCCTCCGCAGCCGCCGCAGAGGACAGAAGCGCCGCCGCGCGCGCGGCCGTCGCGGATATCCGCAGCCGGCACGGCCTCGCGCCCCTCGATGTCAGCCCGAGGCTGGTTCAGGCCGCCGCCGCCCATGCGCGCGACATGCAGGCCAACGGGTTCTTCAGCCATACCGGCTCGAACGGGTCCGGCATCGGAGACCGCGCACGCGCGGCGGGCTATGGCTTTTGCTTCATCGCCGAGAACATCGCCAAGGGGCAAGGCAGCCTCGCGCAGGTGATGGAGGGCTGGATGGGCTCCACCGGGCATCGCCGCAACATCCTCAGCGAGGGCGCGCGCGAATTCGCGCTTGTCGAAGAGGCGGGAAACATCTGGGTGATGGTGCTGGGCCGGCCCGGCTGCTGAGCGTCAGCTTCCGAAGAATTTCGGCTTGAGTTTCAGCAGGGTCTCGCAGATCTGCGAGGTCAGTTCGCGCGCGAGGCCCATCGCCTCCTGATGCGCGCCGTAGCCGGTCGAGACCGCCGCCTCGACCGTCGCCGATTGCACCAGCGAGGCGACCAACTCGGGATGCTTGGCGGCGTATCCCGCGCCGAACTCGGCATCTATGGCGCGCACGGCCTCGGCGAGATGGCGGGCGGGGGCGGTATCGGGGCTGTCGGGCATCGCGGCGTCTCTCCTTCTTCTCAAACAGCACCTAGCCCGCGCCGCGATCCCGGCGAGGGGCGTCGATGCACGGCGCGAGTGGCGGGGAACAGGGGCGCAGCGCGCGCGTTGAGCCGAGACGCGCGCCACCCTGCGCGCGCATTGTTTTTTCGTCGTCGCTTGGCTAATGCTGCGCCGAGCGATCCTTTCAGAGCGAGGCCGAGATGAGCGACGACACCCCGACACCCATTGTCTCGCCCAGCGATGAGGAGCGCCACGACGACGCCTACGAGCTGCGCCCTGACACCGCCGCGCGCATCGTCCATGCGGTCGACAACGGCGACCGCGAGCAGCTCGTCGCCGAGATGGAGCCGCTGCACCCCGCCGACATCGCCGACCTTCTGGAGCAGATCAACTCCTTCGACCGCCGCCGGGTGATCGAGCTCTACGGCGACGAATTCGACGGCGATATCCTTTCGGAGCTGGATTTCTCGATCCGTGAGGAGGTGCTCGGCTATTTGAGCCCCGAGGTTCTGGCCGAGGCGGTGCGTGAGCTCGACAGCGACGACGTGGTCGATCTTGTCGAGGATCTCGAGGACGATCAGCAGAACGCCATTCTCGAAGTGCTCGAGGACAGCGACCGCATGGCGGTGCGCCAGTCGCTCACCTATCCCGAATACTCCGCCGGCCGCCTGATGCAGCGCGAGGTCGTCATGGCGCCCGAGCATTGGAACGTGGGCGAAGCCATTGATTTCATGCGCAACCAGACCGACCTGCCCGAGCAGTTCTATCACATCATCCTCGTCGATCCGAAGCTGCACCCGGTCGGCAACGTCACGCTGGGCAAGCTCATGTCCTCGCGCCGCGAGGTGATGCTCTCGAGCCTTGTCGAGGAGACGTTTCACGTCATTCCGGTGACGCAGTATGAGGGGGACGTGGCCTATGCATTCAATCAGTATCACCTCATTTCCGCCCCCGTCGTCGACGAGAACGAGCGCCTTGTCGGCGTCATCACCATCGACGACGCGATGGCCGTGCTCGACGAGGAGCACGAGGAGGACATCCTGCGCCTCGCCGGTGTGGGCGAGGGCGGTCTCAACGACAATTTCATCGACACAACACGCCAGCGCTTCCCGTGGCTCGCGGTGAATCTTGTGACGGCGATCCTCGCCTCGCTGGTGATCGCGCAGTTCGAGGCGACGATCTCGCAATTCGTGGCGCTCGCGGTCCTCATGCCCATCGTGGCCTCGATGGGCGGCAATGCGGGCACCCAGAGCCTCACCGTCTCGGTGCGCTCGATCGCGACGCGCGATCTCACGGGCGCCAATGTCTGGCGGGTGATCCGGCGCGAGGCGCTGGTCGGGCTCGTCAACGGGCTGATCTTCGCGGTCGTGATGGGCGTGATCGGGGTGATCTGGTTCGGCTCGCCCGCGCTCGGCTATGTGATCGCTGCGGCGATGGTGATCAATCTCGTGGTCGCGGGCCTGGCCGGGACGGGCATTCCCGTGCTGCTCGAGAAGGCGGGCGTCGATCCCGCGCTCGCCTCGGGCGCCTTCGTGACCACCGTGACCGACGTGGTGGGCTTTCTGGCCTTCCTCGGCCTCGCCGCGGCCTTCCTGCTATGAGCGATCTCGCCGCGCTCAAGGATGCCGCCCGCCGCGCCGCGTTCGAGCGCCGCGCCGCCGCCCATGCCGCGCGCGGTCCCGCGCCCGCCGCCTTCCTGTCATCCGTTCTGGCCGGCTATCGCGGCGTGCCGCTCTCGGGCTACATGCCGATGCGCACCGAGATCGACCCGCTGCCCGCCATGAGCGAGGCCGCGGCGCATGGCCCGGTCTGCGTGCCCGTCATCATGGGTCGCGCGCAGCCACTGCGCTTTTCCCGCTGGACGCCCGACACCCCGATGAAGGACGGCCCCTTCGGCGCGCGCGTTCCCGAGGTCGAGGAGTGGATCACCCCCGAGATCCTGATCGTGCCGCTCGTCGCCTTCGACCGCAAGGGCGGGCGGCTGGGCTATGGCGGTGGGTTCTACGACCGCACGCTGGAGATGCTGAGGGCGGCGGGCCCGGCGATGGCCATCGGCTATGCCTTCGCCGCGCAGGAGGCCGAGGATCTGCCGCTCGAGCCCGTGGACCAGCCGCTCGATCTGATCGTGACCGAGGCCGGCATCCTCGAGCCGCCCCGCGGCTGAGCGGGCGGCTGAGCTAAAGGCGCGCGCCTCCGGCGGGAGTATTCGGGCCAAGATGAAAGCCGCTTCAGCGCAGCAGGAGGCGCATGCCCTCGTCGAGGCCGCGTAGTGTCATCGGGACCATGCGATCCTCGAAGATGTCGGCGATCATGCGGGTCGATTGGGCGTAGGGCCAACGGGTTTCGGGCAAGGGGTTGATCCAGAGGCTCGAGGGCCATTGCGCGCGGGCGCGGCGCAGCCAGGTCTCGCCCGATTCCGCGTTCCAATGCTCGTTCGCGCCGCCGGGATAGGCGATCTCGTAGGGCGACATGGCCGCGTCGCCGACGAAGATGCAGCGATATTCGGGGCCGTAGGTGCGCAGGATCTCGTCGGTCGGGATCTGCTCGGCCCAGCGGCGGCGATTGTCGCGCCAAACGCCCTCGTAGAGGCAATTATGGAAATAGTAGTATTCGAGATGCTTGAACTCGGCCCGCGCGGCCGAGAAAAGCTCCTCGACGACGCGGATATGCGGATCCATCGAGCCGCCGACATCGAGGAAAAGAAGGACGCGCGCGGCGTTGCGCCGCTCGGGGCGGGTCTTGACGTCGAGATAGCCCTGCTGCGCGGTGGCGCGGATCGTGCCGGGCAGATCGAACTCCTCGCGCGCGCCGTCGCGGGCCCAGCGGCGCAGGCGGCGCAGCGCCATCTTGATGTTGCGCGTGCCGATCTGCACGTCGCCGTCGAGATTGGCGAACTCGCGCCGGTCCCAGACCTTCACCGCGCGCTGGTGGCGCGATCTGTCCTGCCCGATCCGCACGCCCTCGGGATTGTAGCCATAGGCGCCGAAGGGCGAGGTGCCGGCGGTGCCGATCCATTTCGAGCCGCCCTGGTGGCGGCCCTTCTGCTCGGCGAGGCGCTGTTTCAGCGTCTCCATCAGCGCCTCGAAGCCGCCGAGCGCCTCGATCTCGGCGCGCTCTTCGGGGGTGAGGTGCTTTTCGGCCATCTTGCGCAGCCAGTCCTCGGGCAGATCGACGGCGCGCAGCACGTCCGCGTCGGAGATCTGCGCGAGGCCTTCGAAGCTCGCGGCGAAGGCGCGATCGAAACGGTCGATATGCCGCTCGTCCTTCACCATCGCGGCGCGGGCGAGATAATAGAAGCCGTCGATGTCGTAGGTGACGAGACCGGCCGAGACGCCTTCGAGAAAGACGAGATATTCGCGCAGCGAGACCGGCAGTTTCGCCGCGCGCAGGGCCTCGAAGAAGGGCAGGAACATCGCGTCCCGCCCGCCTAAAGCATCTTGGCGCGCTGGATCAGGATCGTCACGAAGAGCGCGGCAAGACCGAAGACCAGCGCATAGACGAAGGCGAATTGCGCGATATCTGCGGGCCGGCCCTTACGGCGGCGGGCCACCAGCGCGCCGATGAGGGCGCCGACGAGTGCCGCGAGTATGACGATCATGCCTTAGCCGTTCCTTCCCTTGAGAGGATTGAGGTTCGACACCTCGCGGAGTTTGGCGCGCACGGCCCAATCCGCGCCGTAGCCGTATCGCGCCCAGCCCAGACTGTCCAGCCGGACCTGCCGCGCTTCGGAGACGCGGCCCGCCAGCTCGAGCGCCTCGGCGCGCATCATCATGAGCTGCGCGAGAAGGCTGGCATTCTCGTGCCGCTCGGCCACCACGATCTGCGGGCCGAGAATGGCCAGCGCGGCCTCGCCGCGGCCTTGCGTGATCGCATAGGCGGCAAGTTGCGCCGCGGCATGGGCGCGGTGAAGCGAGGTTTCGGGCGCGCGGCGGTAATAGGCCTCGGCGGCGGCGAACTGGTTCTGCGCATAGGCCGGATCGCTGCTCTGGCTGATGCGGCCGATGGCGTAATGGGCGAAGGCGCGGCGGTGATCGGTCAGGCCCACCGTCTCGGCGATGCGCATCGCCTTCTCGGCGGCGGCGCGGCGGGTGGCGTTGTTCGCGCCCGGCCCGAGCGCGGTCTGCATCGCGCGCACCCAGGCGCGCGGCGTCGTCGGCAGCGGGCGCGACGCGATGCGCTCGCCCCTCGGATTGAGCCGCGCAAGGATGCCGGGGATCTTGGCCGCCACCTCGCGGCGCGACATGCCCGAGCGCAGCTCGGGCGCGTAGAAGGCGCGCAGCATCAGCATGTCGAAGCCTGTCAGGACCGTGTGCACGTTGTCGTCGTTGAAGACGGAATCGGGCAGGCGGTAGAGATCGTTGAGCGGGCCGAGCGCCTGGCTCAGCTCCTCGTGGAGGCAATCGCGCACCTCCTGCGGGCTCGAATCGTTCGGCACGAAGATGGCGACCTTGCGCCGTGTCTGAAGGCTGCTCCAGGCGGTGACGCTGCTGCGCTTGGCCTTGGCGTATTCCGCGAGGGTCGAGATGTTGGGCACGACGAAGCAGGCGGCCTGGGGCAGGGCGCGGCGGATGTCGTCGCGGCTCACCGCCTCGATGGTGATGTTGGCGGGGCCGGTCACCTGACTGATCTCGATGCTGGCCTCGCTGCGCAGCCGGTGCAACAGGCGCGAGAGATCCGATTGCAGCGTCGCGGGGGGCGCGCCGGTGATGCGCACGCTGATCGGCCCCTCGAAGCGGGTCAGAACGGGCAGGTCGCGGCCCGACTCGAGGCGCATCGAAAGGTCCATAAAGTCGCGCGCCATGTCCTTGTTCGAGCGCGAGGGCGCATCGGGATGGGGCACCGAGAACATCTTGATCGCCGGCATTCCGCCCAGCTCGGGCGTGGCCGCACGCGAGGCGACATCGCCGGACGTGCCCGGCACGCAAGCTCCGAGCATCAGGCAGATCGGCAAAATCATTCGGCGCATGTGCATCCCCATGGTCGCATCGGACAAAGACGCACCTCGGTCGGCCGATTGGCAGCGGGGGCGCGGCCCGATGTCCTTGACGGGCCGATCCTCACGCTGACGTCTCATGTGGCCCTCTCTAAGGAGCATTTGAGACCATTTTTAGGCATCGCGCCGAAAGCGACCGCGCCCCGCAAGCGGGTGGGGGCCACCTGCCACAGAGGCCGCGCGATCTTCATCCCCCGCGCCGCGCCATGAAGGCCAGTCGCTCGAAGAGATGCACGTCCTGCTCGTTCTTCAGAAGCGCGCCGTGCAGACGCGGCAGGGCCGCCTTGGCGTCCTTGCGCAGATCCTCGGGCGTCAGATCCTCGGCCAGAAGCAGGCGCAGCCAGTCCAGAACTTCGGAGGTGGAGGGCTTCTTCTTGAGGCCCTGCTGCTCGCGGATCTCGTAGAATTGCGTCAGCGCCGTGGTCAGCAGCGCCTCCTTGATGCCGGGGTGATGGACCTCGACGATACGGCGCATCGTCTCCATGTCGGGAAAGCGGATGTAATGAAAGAAGCAGCGGCGCAGGAAGGCGTCCGGCAGCTCCTTTTCGTTGTTCGACGTGATGATGACGATCGGGCGCCGCGCGGCGCGGATGGTCTCGCCGGTCTCGTAGACATGGAATTCCATCCGGTCGAGCTCTTGCAGCAGATCGTTCGGAAACTCTATATCGGCCTTGTCGATCTCGTCGATCAGAAGGACGACCCGCTCGGTCGCGGTGAAGGCCTGCCAGAGCTTGCCGGGGCGGATGTAATTGGCGACGTCATGCACCCGCGCATCGCCCAGCTGGCTGTCGCGCAGGCGGCTGACCGCGTCGTATTCGTAAAGGCCCTGATGCGCGCGGGTGGTGGATTTGATGTTCCATTCGATCATCTCGAGGCCCATCGCGGCGGCCACTTGCCGCGCCAGCTCGGTCTTGCCGGTGCCTGGCTCGCCCTTGACGAGGAGAGGGCGCTCGAGCGTGACGGCTGCGTTCACGGCGACGGTCAGGTCATCGGTGGCGACGTAGCTGTCCGTCCCTTCAAATTTCATAGCTCTTTCAATCCTCTTGGCGGCACTGTTCATCCGGCGCGAAGGCCAGCATAGCGCGCAGGCGCCACGCGATCAATGCGCGCATATTTCGTGTAGTGACAACTGCGCCCCATTGCAGTAAACGCCACTCGAGGGGGAGCCAGATGACACAGCATCCTGACGCCTTGGACCTTGATAATAAAGAGGATCAACGCTTGAAAGCCGAAGTTTTCCTGCCCGATGATTACCAGCCCGTCGAAGACGAGCCCTTCATGAACGAGCGCCAGCAAGAGTATTTCCGCCGCAAGCTTATCAGCTGGCGCGAGGATCTGCTGGCCGGCAGCCGCGACACGATCGAGGCGCTTCAGGATGGCACGCGCGCCATTCCCGACGTCGCCGACCGCGCCAGTGAGGAGACGGACCGCGCGCTCGAGTTGCGCACCCGCGACCGCCAGCGCAAGCTGGTCGCCAAGATCGACCAGGCGCTCCGCCGCCTCGACGAGGGCGAGTTCGGCTATTGCCAGATGACGGGCGATCCGATCAGCCTCAAGCGGCTGGATGCGCGCCCCATCGCCACCATGACGCTCGAGGCGCAGGAACGCCACGAGCGCCGCGAGAAGGTGCATCGCGACGATTGAGCGCGTGGCCTTCGGCCGAAATTCGGAACGCCGGGGCTTTCGCTCCGGCGTTTTTCGTATGATCTAGGGGCATGGACATGCAGGGCCTCGATATCGCCGTCATCGGCGCGGGCATCGGCGGGCTGGCCGCCGCACGCGCTTTGGCGCTCCGTGGCGCACGGGTCCGTGTGCTCGAACAGGCCGGCGCGATTTCCGAGGTCGGCGCGGGTCTTCAGATCTCGCCCAACGGCTTCGCGGTGCTGCGCGCTCTCGGCCTCGGCGACGCGCTACGCGGCGCGGGTGTTCAGGGCAGCGCCGTCGCGCTTTATGATTACCGGCGCGGGCCTGTCGTGCGGCTCGATCTCACGCGGCTCGCCTCGCGCGACTACTGGTTCCTGCACCGGGCCGATCTGATCGATATCCTGCACGAGGGCGCGCGCGCGGCGGGCGTGCGGATCGAGCTCGGGTGCCGGGTGACGGATCCGGCGGCGCTCGACGCGGATCTCGTGATTGGCGCGGACGGCCTCCATTCGGTGGTGCGCCGCGCGCTCAACGGCACGCTCGCGCCTTTCTTCACGCGGCAGGTGGCGTGGCGCGCGGTGATCCCGCATGACGGCAGCCGGATGGGCGAGGCGCGCGTTCACATGGCGCCGCGCCGCCATATCGTGAGCTATCCGCTGCGCGGCGGCAGCGCGCTCAACCTCGTCGCGATCGAGGAGCGCGCGGGCTGGTCGGAAGAAAGCTGGAGCGCGGCGGGCGATCCTGAGGATCTGCGCGCGCGTTTCGCCGATTTCGGCGCGGAGACGCAGGCGATGCTGGCGCAGGTGGAGCGCGTGGGCAAATGGGGGCTCTTCCGGCATCCGGTGGCGCCGCTCTGGGGCGAGGGGCGGCTCGCGATCCTCGGCGATGCCGCGCATCCGACGCTGCCCTTCATGGCGCAAGGCGCGTCCCTCGCGCTCGAGGATGCGTGGGTTTTGGCGGCCTCTTTGCACACAGCGCCCGATCTTGCCTCCGCGCTTGCCGCCTACCAGTCCGCCCGGGAGGATCGCGCCCGCGCGATCGTCGAAGCGGCCAACGGCAATGCGTGGAAATATCACTTGAAGTTCAAGCCACTCCGCGCCGCGGCTCATGCGGCGCTCAGGCTGGGCGGTGCGATCGCGCCGGGGCGCATGATGGGCCGGTTCGACTGGATCTACGGCCATGACGTGACCGACGGCGCGGCGCCCCTCAGCCCTTCTTGAGCGGGCGGCCGTAGAGTTCCATCTTGTGGCCCTTCAGCTTGTAGCCGAGCCGCGCCGCGATCTTTTCCTGAAGACGTTCGATCTCGGGGTCGAAGAATTCGATCACGTCGCCGGTCTCGAGGTCGATCAGATGGTCGTGATGGCCGCGCTCGGCATCCTCGTAGCGCGCGCGCCCGTCGCCGAATTCGAGCTTCTCGAGAATGCCCGATTCCTCGAAGAGCTTCACGGTCCGGTAGACCGTCGCGATCGAGATCTTCGGATCGCGCGCCGAGGCGCGGGCATAGAGTTCGTCCACGTCGGGATGATCCTCGGCCTCCTCGAGAACGGCCGCGATGATGCGCCTCTGGCCGGTCATGCGCAGTCCGCGCGCTTCGCAACGGTCGGTGATGGTGTCGGTCATGGGGCCATCCGCTGGGTCTCGTGGCGTCTTGAATACCGCGCATGGGCCGGGATTTCCACCGCTCTCGACGTCCGCGCACACGGTCTACATGCGCAGGGCGGTTGACTTTGATGCCGTCCGCGTCCATTTAGCGTTCAACGACGTTTCCTGCCGCGTGAGCAGCCGGGCCGCCTGCATGGCCGCCCCCAGATACCGAAACGCCGCGAATTGATCCCAATATCACGCGTGGGGCCAGCCGCCGGATCGGCGCGACGGGCAATTCCGCCTGTGCGTCAGGGCCTTGGCGGAACCACGACAGGGCAGGCAGGACGCCGCCCTTCGAGCGGGCGCGCGGCGCCCGTGAAACGGCATGGGGCAGTCCCATGTCCGAAAGGACAAGATTTTGAACCTCTTTGAAGAAATGGGCCTTCCGCCCGTAATGGTCCGCAAGCTGGGCAACATGGGCATCACCGAGCCGACGCCGATCCAGACGCATGCGATTCCGTATGCGCTCGACGGGCATGACGTCATGGGCCTCGCCCAGACCGGCACCGGCAAGACCGCCGCCTTCGGCCTGCCGCTGATCGCGCAGATGATGGCCGCGGACGAGCGTCCCAAGCCGAGAACGGCCACAAGCCTCATCCTCGCGCCGACGCGCGAGCTGGCAAACCAGATCCGCGACACGCTGCTCCCGCTGGTCAAGGACACGCCGATGAAGATCAACGTCGTTGTCGGCGGCGCGTCGATCAATCCTCAGATCGCGCGGCTCGAGAAGGGCACGCATATCCTGGTGGCGACGCCGGGGCGTCTTCTCGATCTCATCGACCGCCGGGCGATCCGGCTCGACGCGACGCGCTTTCTGGTACTCGACGAGGCCGACCAGATGCTCGACATGGGTTTCATCCACGATCTGCGCAAGATCGCCGCGCTTCTGGCGAAGGAGCGTCAGACGATGCTTTTCTCGGCCACCATGTCCAAGCAGATGGAAGAGATTGCCGGGAGCTATCTGACCCATCCGCGCAAGGTGCAGGTGAGCCCGCCGGGCAAGGCCGCCGACAAGGTCACGCAAGCCGTGCATTTCATCGCCAAGGCGGAGAAGCCGAACCTTCTGATCGAGCTTCTGGCCAAGCACAAGGGCGAGTTGGCGCTCGTCTTCGGACGCACCAAGCACGGCTCGGACAAGCTGGCGCGCAAGCTCGAAAGCGCGGGCTTCAAGGTGGCGGCGATCCACGGCAACAAGAGCCAGGGCCAGCGCGAGCGGGCGCTCAAGGCCTTTCGCGACGGGCAGATCCATGTGCTGGTCGCAACGGATGTGGCCGCGCGGGGCCTCGATATCCCGGATGTGAAGCATGTCTATAATTTCGATCTGCCCAACGTGCCCGAGAACTATGTCCACCGCATCGGCCGGACGGCCCGCGCGGGCAAGGACGGTGCGGCCATCGCCTTCTGCGCGCCCGACGAGATGGGCGAGCTGAAGGATATCCAGAAGGTGATGGGCCTCTCGATCCCCGTCGCTTCGGGCCGCGCCTGGGAAGAGCTGCCCGATCCCAAGGCCGCGCCCAAGCGCGGCGGCGGTGGCGGAGCTGGCCGCCGCCGGGGCGGCGGTGGCGGCAAGCCGGGTGGCGGCGGTGGCGGCGGCGCCGCGTCCAAACCGCGCCGTCGGCGCGGTGGCGGTGGCGGGGGCGGCGCACGCAGCAGCCGGGCCGCCTGACCGTCCGCCCGAGCGACAAGATACGCGGCGCGCCGGCAGTTTGTCGCGCGCCGCGAAACACTCACCACAATTTCGCCCCATTGTTGCACTACCCGCGCCTCATACCACGCGGCACGGAAGGGAATCGCAATGGGAGCGGAAGGTCTCGACATCAGCTGGATCGGCGCGATCCTGAGAGAATCCGGCACCGGCCTCGCGGGTCCGGCCACGCAGCTCTGGCCCGTCCTGTTGCTGGCCTCCGCGCTCGTGGGTTTCGGTCTCTACCGCGCGCAGCGCCTCAAGGAGTGAGCCGCGCAGCGCGTCAGGTGCCGCAGAAGGTCCGACGCACGATCTCCGAAGGCTTGGGCGGCGTCTTGAGATACGCGGCCTCCGGACGATCCTCGTAGGGCATCGCAAGCGCCTCCATCATGCGGTGGAAGGGTGCGTCGTCCCCGGCGACCGCCGCGGCGATCATCTCTTCGACGCGGTGATTGCGCGCGATCACGGCGGGGTTGCTCCGCTCCATGCGCTCTCTCCAGCCATCCTCATGGGCGATGCGCGCCCGCCAACGCGCCTGCCACGCCTCGATTGGCGCCGGATCGGTGAATTCGGCGGCGGCCGTCCCGCGCGAGAGCGCCCGGAAGGTGTTGGTGAAATCCGCGCCGCCATCCTCCATAATCCCGAGCAGATCCTCGATCAGCGCGCGATCCTCCTCGCACGGCGCCGCCAGCCCGATCTTGGCGCCGAAGACGCGGAGCCACTCGGCCTCGACAAGGCCGGGCATCGCATGCACCGCCTCGGTGAAATCCGCGATCGCGGCCTCCTGATCGGGCATCAGCGGCACGAGTGCGGTGGCGAGCTGCGCCATGTTCCAGACGATGAGATGCGGCTGGTTCGAATAGGCATAGCGTCCCTGCCGGTCGATCGAGCTGAAGACCTGATCGGCGAAATAGGCGTCCATGAAGGCGCAGGGGCCGTAATCGATCGTCTCGCCGGAAATCGAGGTGTTGTCGGTGTTCATCACGCCGTGGATGAAACCGACGCCCATCCAGCGCGCGACGAGCGCGGCCTGCCGCGCGATCACGGCGCGCAGGAAGCCCGCCGGGCCCTCGGCCTCGGGATAGTGCCGCGCCTTGGCATAGCCGAAAAGGCGTGCCAGACCCTCGAGATCGCGGCGCGCGGCGAAATACTGGAACGTGCCGACGCGCAGATGGCTCGCGGCGGTGCGGGTGAGGACCGCGCCGGGCAGGGCGCCTTCCTGGCGCCAGACCTCCTCGCCCGTGCGCACGGCGGCGAGCGCGCGGGTGGTCGGAATGCCGAGCGCGTACATCGCCTCGCTCAGGACGTATTCGCGCAGCACCGGCCCGAGCCACGCGCGCCCGTCGCCGCCGCGCGACCAGGGCGTCGGCCCCGAGCCCTTGAGCTGGATGTCGCGCCGCACGCCGTGATGGTCCACGACCTCGCCCAGAAGCGTCGCGCGCCCGTCGCCGAGTTGCGCGGAGAACCCGCCGAACTGGTGGCCCGCATAGGCCTGCGCGATAGGCTCGGCGCCCTCGGGCAACTCGTTCCCCGCGAAGATGCGCGCGAGCTCGGAGGCCTCTCCGAGCGCGAGGCCCAGCTCCTCGGCCAGCGGCGCGTTCACCGCGATGAGCGCGGGCGCGGCGACGGGCTGTGGCGGCTGCGCGCTGAAGAACGTGGCGGGCAGGCGCGCATAGGTATTGTCGAAGGGAAAGGCTGTTCTGGTCATGCGCCTCATATAGGCGCCGCGCGCGCCTACGCCAATGCATCCGCGCGATCGCACCGCCCGGCCTTGAGTATTTTCGCCAAGATGAAGCTGTGGGCGCGCGCGCTTGCCCTTGTCCCGCGCGCGCTTCGGGCGTTCATAGACGCCGGGACATGAGGATATAGCCGTCGCGCCCCTCGAAATGCATCTTCTCATAGAAGGCGCGCGTCTTGTCGTCGCCGCGTGCGACCTCGAGATGGAGGGTGCGCAGCCCGGCACCGCCGAGCGCGCGGGGCAGGGCCGAGAGGATCTCGGTGCCGATGCCGCGCCCGCGAACGCCGGGCCGGATATAGATCTCGTCGAGAATCCCGTCGAGCCCGCCATATTCCAGCGACCAGCCGAAGCTGATCGCGGCATAACCGATGGGCGCGCGCACCGGGCCTGCGATATAGATCGCCCCATGCGGCGAGCCGTCGAGCAAGGGCTCGACCGCCGCGCGGCGCGCCGCCTCGTCGAGCGTGATGCCCGCCTCGGCATGGAAGGCAGCGATGAGCGGCAGGACGCGGTCCATGTCGCCGGACTTGGCGAGGGTGAGGGCGGTCATGGGGCCATGGGGCCTTTCAATCGGGGCAATGCGCGCGAGAATGCCCCGCCGCCGCGGCGCTGTAAATCCGTGTGCCTCAGTCGCGGCCTTTTTCCGCCGCCCTGCGGTAATGGCGCAGAACATGAAGGCGCATGGCCGAGGCGAGGCCCATCTCGGTGCCGCGCGCCTCGTCGATGCGGGCGGCGAGCGTGTTGATGGGCAGCCCGCTCTCGGCGGCGATGGCGCGGAAGGCGTCCCAGAATTCCGGCTCGAGCGTGACCGAGGTGCGGTGGCCGCGCAGGGTGAGCGAATGCTTGACCGGGCGCAGGCTCACGTGTCGCGCTCATGCCCGTCGAGCCGGGCCTTGGCGCGCGCGGCTTCGGCGTGCTCCGCCTCCTTCTGCGCCTTCGTGCGGCCGAAGCGGACGGCGTTCTCGTCCGCCTTCTCCTTGGCCGCGCGCCGCGCGCGCTCCTTGCGCGCGCGGCCGAGATTGATCGGCTTGTCCGTCACTTCGGCCCGACCATGTTCTCGGGGCGCACGACGCGGTCGAACGTCTCCTCGTCGACGAAGCCGAGGGCGATCGCCTCCTCCTTGAGCGTCGTGCCGTTCTTGTGCGCCGTCTTGGCGACCTTGGTGGCGTTGTCATAGCCGATCTCGGGCGCGAGCGCGGTGACGAGCATGAGCGACTCGCGCATCAGTTTGTCGATGCGCGTCTCATCCGCCTCGAGTCCGTCCACCAGATTGTCGGTGAAGGCCGAGGCCGCGTCGCCCAGAAGCTGCATGGATTGCAGCACGTTATAGGCCATCATCGGCTTGTAGACGTTGAGCTCGAAATGGCCCTGGCTGCCGGCGAAGCCGACGGCGGCGTCGTTGCCCATGACATGCGCGCAGACCTGCGTCAGCGCCTCGCATTGCGTGGGGTTCACCTTGCCCGGCATGATCGAGCTGCCCGGCTCGTTCTCCGGCAGGATAAGCTCGCCCAGGCCGCAGCGGGGGCCGGAGCCGAGGAAGCGGATGTCGTTGGCGATCTTGAAGAGCGAGCCCGCGACGACGCGCAGCGCGCCCGAGATCTCGACCATCGCGTCATGCGCGGCCAGCGCCTCGAACTTGTTGGGGGCGGTGACGAAGGGCAATCCGGTGATCTCGGCCATGTTGGCCGCGACGCTCTCGGCCCAGCCCTTGGAGGTGTTGAGTCCGGTGCCGACCGCCGTGCCGCCCTGTGCCAGCTCGTAGATGCGCTCGAGCGCCGAATGGATGCGCTCGATCCCCATCGCGACCTGATGCGTGTAGCCCGAGAATTCCTGGCCGAGCGTCAGCGGCGTCGCGTCCTGCGTATGGGTGCGCCCGATCTTGATGATATGCGCCCATTTCTGCGCCTTGGCCTCGAGCGCGTCCTGAAGCTTCTCCAGCCCCGGCAGCGTCACGCCATGCGCCGTCATCGCGGCGGCGATGTGCATCGCGGTCGGGAAGGTGTCGTTCGAGGACTGGCCCATGTTCACATGGTCGTTGGGATGCACCGGATCCTTCGAGCCGATCACGCCGCCCATGATCTCGATCGCGCGGTTGGCGATCACCTCGTTGGCGTTCATGTTCGATTGCGTGCCCGAGCCGGTCTGCCAGACGACAAGCGGGAAGTTGTCGTCGAGATCGCCCGAAATCACCTCGGAGGCGGCCTCGATGATCGCATCGGCGCGCGCCTCGTCGAGCTTGCCGCTCTGCTTGTTGGCCTGCGCGCAGGCTTTCTTGATGACGCCGAGCGCGCGCACGATGGCGACGGGCTGACGCTCCCAGCCGATGGGGAAATTGAGGATCGAGCGCTGGGTCTGGGCGCCCCAGTACTTCTCGGACGGCACCTCGAGAGGGCCGAAGCTGTCGGTTTCGGTGCGGGTGGTGGTCTCGGTCCGGCTCATGCGGGCGCTCCTTCGTCAGGTTCGCCCCCGTCTTAGCGAGTGCGGCGAAAAGTTCAACGCCCCGCGGAGCGCCGCCGCGCGCGCCGCCCTCAGTGCTTGCGGAAGCTGTCGAGGCTCACGATATCGCCGGAATGGGGAGGCGTGTCGTCCTCGTCCTCGTCGCTGTCCTCGTCCTCGCCGTCCTTGGGCTGGGTCTCGAAGCGCAGGCCAAATTCGACGGAGGGATCGACGAAGGTCTGGATCGCGTCATAGGGCACATAGAGATTTTCGGGCGCGTCGCCGAAATTGAGCGTGATGCCGAAGCCCTCGTCGCCCACCTCCAGATTGTCGTACCAATGCTGCATGACCACGGTCATCTCGTTCGGATATCGCTGCTTGAGCCAGTCGGCGAGGGCGGCGTCGGGATGGTTCGTGTCGAAGGTGATGAAGAAATGATGCGCGCCGGGCAGGCCGTTTTCCTGCACATCCTCCAGAACCTCCTGGATCAGGCCGCGCATGGCCCGGTGCATCAGGTTGCCGTATTCGATCGTGCGGGACATGCCCGGGCCTCCGTCTGTCGTCATGGCCTCACAATACGGGATTCGGAGGAAAGGGAAAGGGGCCGCGCGCGCCTCAGCCGATGCCCTGCACGAGCCCGCCTGCCAGTGCCATCAGCCCGAGCGCTGCAAGCATCGGAAGGCGCAGCCAGACGAGCAGGATCGCGGCGAGCGCGGTCAGCGCGGCGGCGCGCGGATCGAGCGTCGAGAGCGCCGGATAGGCGCCGAGCGGGCCCGTCTCGACCCGTGCGAAGAGCACATGCAGCCCGAACCAGAGCGAGAGATTGGCGATCACGCCCACGACCGCCGCCGAGATGGCGCCGAGCGCACCGCGCAGACGCGGCTGGGCGAGAATACGCTCGAGATAAGGGGCGCCGGCGAAGATCCAGAGAAAACAGGGGATGAAGGTGACCCAGAGCGTCAGCGCCCCCGCCGTCAGCGCCATGCCCGCGCCGCCCTGGCCGAAGCCCGCCAGCATCGCGACGAATTGCGTGACGAGGATGAGCGGGCCGGGCGTCGTCTCGGCCAGTCCGAGCGCGTCGATCATCTGCTCGGGTGTGATCCAGCCATGCGTCTGCGTGACGGTCTGCGTCATGTAGGCCAGCACCGCATAGGCGCCGCCGAAGGTGACGACGGCGAGCTTGCTGAAGAACGTCGCGATATCGGCGAGGAACTCCGCGTTCGCCGCATGCACCGCGATGACCGGCGCGGCCCAGAGCGCGCCCCAGATGGCGATGCTGCGCAGCGTGCGCGCCGTCTGGCCCGGAAGGGGCGGGGCGGCGGCTTTGGGCGCTTTGCCCCGCGCGGACCATGCACCCCAGAGCGCGGCGGCGGCGATCACGGCGGGAAAGGGCAGGGCGGCCATGTAGATCGCGGCGAAGGCCAGCACCGCCAGCGCGATCTGCGCGCGCCCCTCGAGCGCGCGCGCGCCGAGCCGCCAGAGCGCCTGCACCACGATGACGAGCACCGCCGCCTTGATGCCGGTAAAGAGCGCGGCGACGAGCGGCACGTCCCCGAATTGCGCATAAGCGAGCGCCAGCGCGAGAATGGCCGCCGCGCCCGGGAGCACGAAGAGAAGCCCCGCCGCGATGCCGCCCCAGGTGCCGCGCAGGCGCCAGCCCGCATAGGTCGCAAGCTGCATCGCCTCGGGGCCGGGCAGCAGCATGCAGAAGCTGAGCGCGCCGAGAAACTGCCGCTGCTCCAGCCAGCCGCGCTTCTCGACCAGCTCGGATTGCATCAGAGCGATCTGCGCCGCCGGCCCGCCGAAGGACAGAAGGCCGATGCGCGCGAAGACGCGAAGGAAGTCGCGGGTCTGGATGCTCATCTCGTCCCTTGTGCCGCACGCGGCGCGTATTTGGCGGCGCCTCTGGCCTGCCCATGCCCGACTATTGCGAAACGCGCATGACAAGCCCAGACGAAATGCGGCCGGTGTGGGAGGATATTGGCAATGAGGAGGGAAGTGCAGCCTTCTGTTGCCCGGGTGTCGTTCGCTTGCGAACGGCACGCGCGCCGGCGGGTCGGCGTGGACAGGGTAAGCTGATGCGAATGGATGAAAGTGCAGGCTTCTGTTGCCAGGTGCCTGCGAACCCCGCCTTACGCTGCTAGGCGCAAGGACTTAGGTTTCGATTCCTCGAACCGCTTACGCGGCCAGAGCAACCGGAGCACGATTGTCGTTTGCAATTGTACTGTTCGGGCCGATACGGTGGCACCCCGCCGAGACAAAGCTACCCCTTTAGACGTTCGTCGATCCTGTTTCGACCCCGATCCGCCCTCAAACGAAGGGTTGTTGGTGGAGTCGCCGGGTACCGCCCCCGGGTCCGATCCGCTTATTACGAGCGCGTTTATGTCCATAGTCCCCGAAGGAACACCACGAATATAGGCGGGCGCGCGGGATTTGCAAACCTGTGGAGAGCGGGTGGGCGTGAATTTTTTTGCTGGGCAAGCGTGGCGCCAGTCCGCTGTGCGGGACTTTGCGGACGTTAGGAGCGTTTTCCTCAACGTCTGCTTCACCATTGTTCGAAAGGCTTGGTCAACATATTGATCTATTAGGCGATTAAGTAGCGACCATGCATTCTTTCTTGGGCTTTGCCCCCAACACGAACGCGGGTCAAACCTCGATCGTCCTCGTTCAATATCGTCTCCACTTTACTCGGGCGACCCATTTCAAATCCCTGTTCGCCCATCATGCAAAGCTCACCGCGGGAATCTGCCTTGATCCGGCCTGACCGGTAGAGGTGGCAAGCCAAGGCTGCGTTTGTCGTACCACTTGCGGCCTCCTCCGGGTCGCCCACCCCGTGGCATAGATCGCGCAAACGGATTTTCGCTTTTCCCGCTTCGTTTCCCTGCCAACACCATACACCAATAGTGTCTATTCCATTTGATGTGCTCAACATCCGCAGTGCTTCATCCTTTGGGCACAAAGCCGCCAGCGCGTTGACATCGGATACCTCGACAAAAAGATGTCTGAGGGCTGTGGATGACGAAGAAACATTCGATATTGCGTTTGTTTGCAATCCGAGCAGCGGTGCAATCTCTTCCAGACGCACCTCATTCAGATCATATCGGGGGAGCGGTTGGGACATCCAGATCGTCCCATCACGCCCAACCTCAACAGGTATCGTTCCAGCCTTGGTATGCAGGTCGTACTCTCCTGGAGAGATGCGCCCATCTTTCAGCATCGCCGACCAGATCGCGACGACGACATGGCCGCACATATCCATTTCGCAGCGACTGGAATGAAAATGCACATGGAACGAGCCATTGCCGTCCGGGGCGACAAAGCCTGTCGTGGGTGCAGCTAATTCAGCGGCAATGTTTTGACGAACCTCCGCCGAGAGCGGCTCATCTTCGTACACGACTGCGCCGATATTTCCTCCAAAAGGAGCAGCCGCGAATGCGGCATAGAGGCGGACATCCAATTGGGTCATTGACAGGAGATTTCTCCGATTATCTCTGGTGGCGTCAAGAACATGATCCTGACCGACCTAACGCTTACCGGTCGTTCCTGCAACGCGCAGCATCCGTCACATTGGGCTAGGAACAGACTTTCGCTGCATGGGTCATTTACCGACAGCCGGCATCCAAGCTTTGCAACCGCTCAAAACCTTCATGCAAAAACGCCCGGCAGAACCTGCCGGGCGCTTTCATTTTCGCGAACGTGGCATCGAAGCTCAGCCCTTCGAGAACTCCGGGTAGGCTTCCATTCCGAGCTCGGCCATGTCGAGGCCGCGGATTTCGTCCTCCTCGCTGACGCGGATGCCGAGGACCGCCTTGAGGATGAACCACACTATGAGGCTGGCAACGAAGGTGAAGACACCATAGGCGAGGATGCCCACGATCTGCGTCACGAGGCTCGCGTCGCCATTGTAGAAGACGACCGCGATGGTGCCCCAGATACCGGCGAAGAGGTGCACCGGGATGGCGCCGACCACGTCGTCGATCTTGAGCTTGTCGAGCATCGGCACGGTCAGCACGACGATCACGCCGCCCACGGCACCGATCCAGAGCGCGCCGAAGAGCGAGGGCGCCAGAGGCTCGGCGGTGATCGACACTAGGCCGGCCAGCGCGCCGTTCAGCACCATCGTGAGGTCGGGCTTCTTGTACATCACCTGGCTGAGGATCAGCGCGGTGACGGCACCGGCCGCCGCGGCCATGTTGGTGTTGGCGAAGATGCGGCTGACATCCGAGACATCGCCCACCGTACCCATGGCGAGCTGGGAGCCGCCGTTGAAGCCGAACCAGCCGAGCCACAGGATGAACGTGCCCAGAGTGGCGAGTGCGAGGTTCGAGCCGGGCATCGGGTGCACCTTGCCGTCCTTGGCGTATTTGCCGAGGCGCGGACCCAGCACGATGGCACCGGCCAACGCGGCCCAGCCGCCCACGGAGTGCACGACCGTCGAGCCGGCGAAGTCCGAGAAGCCCATCTCCGAAAGCCAGCCGCCGCCCCACTGCCAGGAGCCCGAGATCGGATACATAACGCCGGTGAGGACGATGACGAAGATCAGGAAGGGCCAGAGCTTGATCCGCTCGGCCAGCGCGCCCGACACGATCGACGCGGTCGCGGCGACGAAGACGAGCTGGAAGAAGAAATCCGAGCCGATCGAGGCATAGTCGAGCGCCGCATCCGCCGCGGCGACGCCGACCGGATCGAGCACGGTCGGCGAGAAGAAGCTGCCGACATAGCCGTTGAACTCGCCCGGATACATGAGGTTGAAGCCCATGAGCCAATAAATGATCGCGGCGATGGAATAGAGCGCGATGTTCTTGGTCATCTGCATCGTGACGTTCTTGGAACGCACGAGGCCGCCCTCCAGCATGGCGAAGCCGGCGGCCATGAAGAAGACCAGAAAGCCGGCCATGCAGAAGAGCAGGGTCGTCATGATGTAGGGGCCGATCTCATCGAAGCTCGGCGCGGCGGCCGCATCCTGCGCGAGGCCCATCTGGGGCAGGGCGATCAGCGCTGCGGCGACGCCCAGTTTGGTCGTGAATGACATGGTGTGTGTCCCGTCCTTTGTAGTGTAAGTGTCAGGCGATGCGGCGCGCGTCACAGCGCGTCCTCGCCCGTCTCGCCGGTGCGCACCCGCGCGACATGCGCCAGATCCAGCACGAAGATTTTGCCGTCGCCGATCTTGCCGGTGCGCGCGGTCTGGATGATCGTGTCGCAGACCTGTTCGGCCATCGACGAGGCCACCGCGATCTCCAGCTTGATCTTGGGCACGTAATTCACGGCGTATTCCGCACCGCGATAGATTTCGGTATGGCCCGACTGTGCGCCGAAGCCCTTTGTCTCGGTCACCATCATGCCGCGCACGCCGATGGCGGTGAGCGCCTCGCGCACCTCGTCCAGCTTGAACGGTTTGATGGTCGCTATGATGAGTTTCACCTCGTCTCCTCTCCCTTTTCTGTGCCGTGCCCCGACTTGCCGCGGGTCGGCGGATGGCCTGACGCTGCCGTTTTCTGCGCTGCGGCGTAAGACGCGGGCGGCGGATCGCCGCCCGTTTTCGCAGGAGATGCCTAAAATTTAGGCGGCGCGCCTTCGCTGCTTAAAATTTAGGCAGGTCCGGTCTCGAGCGCGCCGGCGGCGCGGCTTTCTGGACAGGCCGCGCTCCGGCGCTAGCTGGTCTTTCGACATGAAAACCGACTGACCGAGGCCGAAAGGACAGACCCATGAAAAAGCCCAGCATCTCCGAGACGCGCCTGCATCCCGCGCGCGCCCGCGCACCCGAAGGCGCCCGCAGCGCAGAAGGTCCGAGCCGCCGCAGCATTCTCGCCGGGGGCGCTGCCGCATCCTTGGGCGCCGCGCTGCCGATGGGCTGGGCCAGGCCCGCGCGCGCCGCGCCGAAGCGCGGCGGCGTGTTTCGCGTGGGCGTCCATGACGGCAGCTCGACCGACGGCTGGGATCCCGCGACGACCGAGAGCATCCTGATGATCCACGCGAGCCATGTCGCGCGCGCGTATCTCACGGAAATCACCAACACCAACGATCTCGGCCCCGACCTCGCGACCTCTTGGGAGGCGACGAAGGACGACGCGAGCGAATGGCGCTTCGAGCTGGCGACGAACGCGACCTTTCATGACGGGCGCAAGGTGACCTCGGCCGATGTCGTGGCCTCGATGATGTATCACCTCGCCGAAGATTCCGCCTCGGCGGCCAAGCCGCTCATGGCCGGCATCACCAACGTGCGCGCGGACGGCGATCATGCCGTGGTCTTCGAGCTCGAGGCCGGCAATGCCGATCTGCCCTATCTCGTTTCGGACTATCATCTGACAATCCAGCCCGCGAAGCCGGATGGCGGGATCGAATGGGAGAACGGCATCGGCTGCGGCCCCTACAAAGTGACCGAATTCTCGCCCGGCATTCGCTGCGATTTCGTGCGCCATGATGGCTGGCACCGCGCGGATGAGGGCGCGTGGTTCGACGAGGTCAAGATGACCGTGCTCAACGATCCGAACGCGCGGCAGGCCGCCATCGTGACGGGCGACGTGGACGCGGTGACGGATATCGACCTCAAGACCGCCGACCGCCTCGCGCAGGCGCCGGGCGTTATTCTCGACGATGTGCCCTCGGGCACGCATATCACCATGCCGATGTTCTGCGACGTGGCCCCCTTCGACGACGTGAACGTGCGCCTCGCGCTCAAGCACGCCATCGGGCGTCAGGAGATCGTGGACAAGATCCTCTTCGGGCGCGGCATCGTGGGCAACGATCATCCCATCGGCCCGACCATGCCCTATCACGCCGATCTGCCGCAGCGCGAGCAGGACCTCGACAAGGCGCGGTTCCACCTCAAGAAGGCCGGGCATGACACTCTTTCGGTTGAGATTTCCGTCAATGACGCGATCCTCTCGGGCGCGACGAACATGTGCTCGCTCTTCGCCGAGCAGGCGCGGCCCGCGGGGCTCGACATCAAGGTCAATCAGGAGCCGGTGGACGGCTATTGGTCGAATGTCTGGCTGAAGAAGCCGTTCTGCGTCGTGTCCTGGGCCGCGCGCCCCACGCCGGACGTGATGTTCTCGCTCGCCTACAAGGCCGGGGCCGACTGGAACGAGAGCCATTGGGAGAACGAGCGCTTCAACGAGCTTCTGCTCAAGGCCAAGTCCGAGACAGACGATGCGCTGCGCTCGGAGATGTATGCCGAGATGCAGATGCTTTGCCGCGACGACGGCGGAACCATCGTGCCCTTCTTCCGCAACCGCACCTCGGCGCGGCGCGACAACGTCATGCATGACGACGATATCGCCGCCGTCTGGGAGCTCGATGGCGCACGCGGCTATCACCGCTGGTGGTTCGCCTGATACCGGCCCGATGCGATTGACGCGGCCCGCCCGAGGTGACACCTCTGGCGGGCCGAATTTTGCCAAAGGGAAGGCCCCGATGACCGACGACATCAACGCGCTGCACAATGAGAAGATGAAGCGCATCAAGGCGCAGCGCGACGCGCTGATGAAGCACAAGACCGAGGAGAAGGGCCTGATCATTGTCCATACTGGCGACGGGAAGGGCAAGTCGTCCTCGGGCTTCGGCATGATCATGCGCTGCATCGGGCATGGGATGCCCTGCGCCGTCGTCCAGTTCATCAAGGGCACTTGGGTCACGGGCGAAAAGACGCTCCTGCGCGAGCGGTTCGCGGATGAATGCCGCTTCTTCGTCTCGGGCGAGGGCTTCACCTGGGAGACGCAGGACCGCGAGGCCGATATCGCCGCCGCGCAGAACGGCTGGAAGATCGCGAAGGAGCAGATCCTCGATCCCGAGATCCGGTTCGTGCTGCTCGATGAGATCAACATCGCGCTGCGCTACGATTATCTCGATATCGACGAGGTGGTGGATTTCCTGCTCACGCAGAAGCCCGCGATGACGCATGTCTGCCTCACCGGCCGCAGCGCCAAGCCCGAGCTGATCGAGGCCGCCGATCTCGTGAGCGAGATGAAACTGGTCAAGCATCCATTCCGCGACGGGGTCAAGGCCCAGAACGGCGTCGAGATGTAGTCAGCCGCGCTCGCGCGCGTCGAGCCAGTCCTTGATGATTTGCCGGTGGCGCGCGCGTCCGTAGCTCGGGAAATGCCCGCCATGGACGATCTCGACCGGCAGGTCGTATAGGCGCACCATCGAGCGGTGATAATCCTCGGCATCGGCGTGGTAGGTATCCTCGATCAGCGGGCCGTCATAGACGATATCGCCTGAAAAGAGGATGCCGGTCGCGGCCTCCCAAAGCGCGATGCCGCCCGGTGAATGGCCGGGCGTGTGGATCACCTCGAAGGCTCGGTCGCCCAGATCGATCATGTCGCCGTCGGCCAGAAGCCGCGTCGCGGGTGCGCGTTTCAGCCGGTAGGTTTCGGAGCTGTAGGGCAGGGGCGGCAGCCGGGTGAAGATCTCGTCGGTGACATAGGGATCGGCCAGCGTCGCCGCGTTGGTGGGATCCGCGAGGATATGCGCCTCGGCCTCGTGCACGCAGCGATCCGGAAATTCGTGATGGCAGCCGATATGGTCAAAATGCGTGTGGCTGGCCACGGCGGTCAGGTCGCGCTCGGTGACGAGGGGAACCCAGTCTCGCAAGCTGACGACGCCCATGCCGCTATCGACCAGCATGTCCCGCTCGCGTCCCCGGATGTGCCACATGTTGCAGCGGTAGAATTCCTCGATATGGGGCTCGCAGATATAGGTGACGTCATGGCTGCGCTTCTCGACGCGGTACCAGTCCTCGGGGCGCGCGCGTTTCATGCCTCGGCCTCGAAAATGCTGAGATCGGCGGGGTCCGCCGAAAGCCGCACGATACTGCCCCTCTCGGGGCGGGCACCCGGCGGCAGATGCGCAATCAGGTCCATATCGGGCGCGGCCTCGGGCGCGAGGTGGCAGAGGAAATGCGTGCCGAAAAAGGCGGCATCGGTGATGCGCGCCGCGCCCATGTCCCACGGCCCCTTGCCGGTGCCGATCTGCTCGGGGCGCAGGCAGAGCGTGAGCGGGCCTTCCGGCGCGGCTTCGGGCGCGGGCAGGGCGCCGATGGGCGTTTCGATCATGTCGCCGCTGCGCGTGCCCGGAATGCGGTTCATCTCGCCCATGAAGCCCGCGGCGAAAAGCGATCCGGGGCGGCGATAGATCCGGTCGGGCGGGCCGCAATCCTCGATCCGCCCGCCGTTCATCACGACGATGCGGTCGGCGATGGCCATCGCTTCCTCCTGATCGTGTGTGACATGCACAAAGGTCGTGCCGACCTTGCGCTGTATCTGCTTCAGCTCGTCCTGCATGGCGCGGCGCAGCTTGAGATCGAGTGCGCCCAAGGGCTCGTCGAGCAACAGAACGTCCGGATCGACGGCGAGGCTGCGGGCGAGGGCGACGCGCTGGCGTTGCCCGCCCGAGAGGGCATGAGGCCGCTTCGCGGCGGCATCCTTCAGCCCCACGAGATCCAGCAATTCGAGCGCCTTTGCGTCGCGCCGGGCCTTCCCCACGCCTGCCATGCGCGGGCCGAAACCTACGTTGTCGCGCAGGCTCATATGCGGGAAGAGCGCGTAATCCTGGAACATGGTGGTCGTCGGACGCTTGGCCGGGGGCACATGCGTCATGTCGCGCCCGCCGATCAGGACCGTGCCGCGCGTCGGATTGATGAAGCCGCCCAGCGTCGACAAAAGCGTGGTCTTGCCGCAGCCCGACGGGCCGAGCAGCACGATGTATTCGCCCGCCTCGATGTCGAGATCGATGTTTTCGAGCGCGCGGAAGGTGCCGAAGTCGTGGCTGACGGCTTGGATGGCGATGGAGGCGGTCAACGGCGTTTCCTTCCGAAGATGAAGAGTTCGAGGCCGATCACCAGCGCGACCGAGACGAGAAAGACGATGGACCCGATGGCATTGGTGCGCGGCGAGAGGCCGGAGCGCAGCAGGCTCCAGATCTCGACCGGGAGCGTCACGTCGAAGCGCGTCATGAGGAAGGCGATGATGAATTCGTCCCAGCTGAGCGTGAGGCAGAGAAAGAAGGACGCGAGGATCGAGGGCGCCAGCATCGGAACCGTCACCAGCGCCAGAACGCGCCATTCGGAGGCGCCCAGATCGCGCGCCGCGCGCTCGGCATTCTCCTGCTGCGCGCCCATCGAGGCATAGATGATGGCGAAGGCCAGCGGCAGGTTGATGACGACATGGCCCACGGCGGCGGCATAGAGCGACGGGCCGGGTCCGTAATTGTTGAAGACGATCAAGAGTCCGAGGCCGATGATGAGATAGCTGACCGTCATCGGCGCGATCAGCAGGCCGCGCATTAGGGCGCTGCCCGGCAGGATGTGGCGCGCGAGGCCGTAGGCGGCAAGAAAGCCGAGGATGCAGCTCAGCGCCGCCGATCCCGCGCCGACCAGCAACGAATTGCCGAGCGCGGGCATCAGGCGATTGTCGCCCAGCACATCCGCATACCATTTCAGCGTCGGCCCGTTGAAGGGCGGGACCGGCAGGCGGCCGTCCTGAAAGGAGAAGAGGACGAGCGTCACCACCGGCAGGAAGATGAAGCCATAGGCCAGCGCCATATAGGCCCAGGGGAGGACGCGTCTCATAGCCGGTCGATCCTCAGCCAGCGGGCGGCGCCCAGATAGGCCAGCGTCACGAGGCCCATGAGCACGATGGACATGGCGGCCGCCAGCGGGAAATTCGCCCCGCGCCCCAGTTGCACCATGATGATCTGCGGCCCGGTCAGCTCGTTGTTGCCGCCCAGGATCTGCGGCGTGATGTAGTCGCCGATGCAAAGGACGAATGTCAGGAAGGCGCCGGTCATGATGCCGGGCAGGGTCAGCGGCAGGATGACATGGCGAAAGGCCTGCCAGCTGCTTGCGCCGAGATCGACGGCGGCGCGGCGATAGTTCGGCGGCAGCTGCACGAGATTGGCGTAGATCGTCAGCGTCAGCAGCATGACGAAGAAATGCACGAAGCCGGTGACCGTGGCGAGGCGCGTCGAGGCCAGCGTCAGCGGCTCGGCGATGACGCCGAGGCCGAGCAGCGTCTGGTTGATGACCCCCTCGCGCGACAGCACCAGCAGCCAGGCGTAGGAGCGCACCACGTAGGAGGTCCAGAAAGGCAGGATCGCCAGCAGGAGCGCGAGCCGCTGCCACCTTTCGGGAACGCGGTAGGCGATGATCCATGCCAGCGGATAGGCGAGAAGGACCGAGACGATTGTGACCGTGAGCGTGATCTCGAGCGAGACCATGATCGCGCGCAGAAGATAGCTTTGCCCGAAGAGCCGCGCGTAATTTTGGAAGCTGAAGCCCCAGATCAGCTCGCGCCCCTCCAGCGTGGCAAGGCTCATCGCCGCCATCACGCCGAAGGGGACGACGAAAAACGCTATCGTCCAGAGCAGGGCCGGGGCGACGAAGCCCCAGCCGCGTATCGTCTCGGAACGTGCCATCAGTGCTGGAGCATTTCCAGCCAGACATCCTGCATCTGGCCGTCAAGCTCGGCATCGGGCGCCGGATAGAGCTGCGAACGCGCGAGATAGTCGTCCTGCTCGTCCCAGCGCAGGATCGCCTTCTGCTCGTCCGTCAGATGCTCGCCCGCCTTCCGATTGGCGGGCATGCCCCAGAAACAGGAGGAGGTGGCGAGCCGCGCCTGACCTTCGGGGCTGGTGATGTATTTCACGAACTCGATGGCCATGTCCTTGTTCTCGCTCGTCTCCAGCACGCCGATGGATTGCGACCAGCGCACGGCGCCCTGATCGGGAATGGTCCATGTCAGCTCGGGCTGCTCCTCGGCCAGAACCGCGGTCAGCCATTCGCCGCCGCCCACGACGATATCGACCTCGCCGGTGGCGAGCGCGGTCTGGCTCGCCACGACCTCGCCGACCGATCGGGCGTTCTCTTTCATGGCGAAGAGCGTGTCCTTGAGCGCGGGCAGGTCTTCCGCGGTCAGGCTCGCCGTCTCCTTGCCGTTCGCGATGGCGGCAAGGCCCATGACGGGCAGGTAGTAGTCATAAACCGCGATGCGGTCCTTGTACTTGTCGCTCCAGACGGTGCTCAGATCCTGCATGTCCGCCGGATCGACCTTCTCGGAGTTGAAGGAAATGGTGTTGTAGCCGAATTTCTCGGTCACGGCGTAGGTCTTGCCGTCCATCGTGACCTGATCTTCCATGGCGACGCCCGGAAAGAAATCGGCGGTGGGCAACTCATCCGCCGGAAGCTCGGCCATGAGGCCGGCCTCGACCGCGCGGGGCACGTCGATGCCATCGATCACCAGAACGTCCCAGTCGCCCGGCCGCGACTGCTCCAAAAGGGCGAGCGCGGTCGCGGTACCCTCGTATTCGCGCAGGTTCACGCGGATACCGTGCTTTTCCTCGAAGGGCTGGATCAGCGCGGGGTCGGTGTGATCGCACCAGACGAGCGCGTTGAGATCTTCGGCGGCCATCGCCGAGGCCGGCAGGGCCAGCGTGGCAGCGGTGCCCATGAGGGCGCGGCGCAGGGGGGAATGGGTCATTTCGGTCTCTCCTTGTTGGGTTTGTCGGGGCGGGCTTTGCGCCTCTTGAAGAAAAAATGAGTTGCTTCATTTTTAAAGTCAACACTAAATTAAGGGGTGCAGGCGAGCCAGGGGAGAGCGGATGTCGGGATTGCGCGAAAGGCAGAAGGCGGATCGGAACCGGCGCATCCTGAGCGCCGCGATCCAGCTTTTCCGCGCCGACGGCTACCGCGCGGCGCGGATCGAGGACATGGCCGAACTGGCCGAGGTCTCGCCCGGGACGGTCTATAATTATTACGGCTCCAAGGGGGATATCCTCTTCGCCACCGTCGCGATGGAGGTCAAGGAGGTGCTGGCGGCGGGAGAGGGGATCGTCGCGGACCCGCCCGCCGGCGTCGAGACCGCGCTGATGGCGCTGATCGGCAGCTACTACGATCACTCGCAGGAATATCTGAGCAAGGAGATGTGGCGCACCGCCTTCGCGCTCTCGGTCGAGGCGCCCCATACGCCGAACGGCGTACGGTTTTCGGAGCTGGACCGCGCGCTCTCGGCGCAGGTGGTGGCGCTCATCGCGCGGCTTCAGGAACGCGGCGAGGTCGCCGCCCATCTCGACGCGCAGGCGCTGGGAGAAGTGATGTTCAACAATCTCAACGCGATGTTCATGGAATTCGTCAAGACCGAGCCGATGACGCTGGACCAGCTCAAGGCCGAGGTCGCGCGCCAGATCGCCCCGCTCGCCGCCCTGATCGCATCCTAGTGCCTCCTGCCGCGACGGGCGGCGAAGATCACGCGTCACGGGGATCGTGGTCGCATTGGGGCAGGCGGCGCGGCCGCCCTTTTTTGAACGCCAATAAGGTTTCTGTTCTGCTTGGCGCTAAGTTAGTGGAATAAAGTTCCACTTAACGCCACGATCTTCCCGAGATCCGTATAATGTGACCAAGGCAAAGCGAAACGCTCGCCCGCCCCGCGCGCGCGCGTAACGGGGGCCGAGCCTTGCCAAAAGGGCTCTTCCGAACGACATGAGCGCCATGTTCCAACCACGAGGTGACGTCATGAAGATTCTCTTCCCCGCCGCGCTGGCGCTTGCCAGCCTCGTTTCTCCCGCGTTCGCGCAGAACACCTTCGGCCCGCTGATCGCGCCCGAGGCGCTGAGCGAGAAGCTCGAGGCAGATGCGCCGCTCGTTCTCGACATCCGGGGCGATGCCTATGCCGAGGGCCACATCCCCGGCGCCGTCTCCGCGCCCTATGCGCAGTTCCGCGGCCCCGCCGACAATCCCGGCCAGGTGATCCCAGAGGATCAGCTCGAGGCGACGCTGCGCGGCCTCGGCGTGACGATGGACCGCCCCCTCGCCATCGTGCATGAAGGCGATACCGACACCGATTTCGGCGCCGCCGCGCGCGTTTACTGGACGCTGAAATCCTCGGGCCTCACGCAGCTCGCCATCGTCGATGGCGGCATGACGGCATGGGAGGCCGAAAGCTTGCCCACCTCGACCGAAGGCAGCACGCCGACCCCGTCCGAAATCGATATCGCATGGACCGACAAGTGGCTGGCCACGACCGATGACGTCGCCGCCGTCGTCAAGGGCGAGAGCGAGGCCACGCTGGTCGATGCGCGCCCCGCGAGCTTTTTCGAAGGCAAGCAGAGCCATGGTGCGGCCGAGCGTCCCGGAACCCTTCCGGGCGCGCAGAACCTGACGCATAGCGAATTCTTCAAGGACGGCACCCGCACCGTCGACCCCGAGACCGCGCGCAGCATCTCGGAGCGTCTGGGCCTCGCGTCCGATCGCCCCATCGTGTCCTTCTGCAACACCGGACACTGGGCCGCGACCGACTGGTTCGCCATGTCCGAGATCGCCGGTCTCGACAACGTCAAGCTCTATGCGGACAGCATGGTCGGCTATTCCAAGACCGATAACGAGATGGCGAATGTTCCGGGTCTCTTCCAGAACCTGATCAATCAGGTCACGGGCAACTGATGAGCGCGCTTGCGGATGATGGCGCTTCCGGCTCCGGCCGGGGGCGCCTTTTGCCCCGCGCGGGGCTGATCGTGCTCGCCGCCTTGCTGGTGGCGGCGGTCGCGGCGCTGGCGGGGGCGCGCTTCGGGCTGATGCTCGCCATCGGCCTCGGGCTCGGCATGACGCTCGAGGGGCTGCGCTTCGGCTTTGCCGGACCGTGGCGCGCGATGATCCTGCGGCGCGAGCCGGCGGGCATTCTCGCGCAGCTTCTGGCCATCGGCATCGTCGCCATCGTGGCGCTTCCGATCCTCGCGGGGAGCGGCGGCGAGATCGTCGGGGCCGAAGCGCCCATCGGCTTTGCCATGATCGGGGGCGCCTTCGTCTTCGGGGCGGCGATGCAGGTGGTGCTGGGCTGTGGGTCGGGCACGCTCGTCAATGCCGGCAGCGGCAATCCGGTGGGGCTCGTCGCGCTGCCGTTCTTCGCCATCGGCAGCTTTCTGGGCGCCTATCACCTCATCTGGTGGACCGAGCTCGGCACCTTGCCCGTCATGGTCCTGCGCGGCCCGAGCGGGCTGGCCATCACGCTCGCGGGCCTCGCCGTGGTCGCGGCCTTCCTGCTCTGGCGCGCGGCGCCCGGCACGCGGGCGCTGCCGCGCCGTTTGATCATCGCGGCGCTGCTTCTGGCCCTCTTCGCCATCGGCAACCTCTTGGTCGCGGGCCAGCCGTGGGGCGTGGTCTATGGCCTCGGCCTCTGGGTCGCCAAGGGCGCGGCCGGTTTCGGCGCGGATCTGAGCGGGTCGGCCTTCTGGTCGGCCCCCGGCAATGCCGAGCGCGTCGCCTCGAGCGTGCTGACGGACTATACCTCGCTTACCGATTTCGGGCTGATCGCGGGCGCCTTCCTCGTCGTGAGCTGGCGCGCGGGCGGTTTTGCCGCGCCGCTGCCCAGCCTTCCGGCGCGGGCGTGGCTGGCCACGATCGTCGCGGGTCTGCTTCTGGGCTATTCCTCGCGGCTCGCCTTCGGCTGCAATGTGGGCGCGTTCTTCTCGGGCATCTCGACGGGCAGTCTGCATGGCTGGGTCTGGTTCGCCGCCGCCTTCGCCGGCTCCTGGCTCGGGGTGCATCTGCGGCCCGCTCTGGGACTGGAGGCACGCTCATGAGCCGCCGCATCGTCGCCCTTGCCGCGCTCGGCCTCGCCTTCGGCGTCGTCGCGCTCGATCTGGCCGCGAGCCCGCCCAACCCCTATGCCGCGCCGCCGCTCCTGGCGCTGGGATCGGGGCAGGCGCCCTCGGGGGGCTTCTGCGGAGACCTGCCTGATTGATGCGCTGAGCGCATCAATCTAGGCTTACTTTGCCATTTTCGCGCAATTATCTTGGCGCTAGCGTCTAGGATGCGGCGGGGGACTCGGATGTCCCCCGGCGCAACCGGGAGGGCGTATCGTGGCCAATATCGACATCGGTGATCTCAGCACGTTCCTGATCGTGGCCGAGGATCTGAGCTTCACCCGCGCGGCGGAGCGGCTCAACATCGATCAATCCGCGCTCAGCCGCCGCATGGGGGGGATCGAGGCGCGCATCGGCATGAAGCTCTTCGAGCGCACGACGCGTCAGGTGCGCCTGACCGGCGCGGGCGCCGCGCTCAAGCGGGAGGCGCCCAAGGTCATCGCACAGCTCGACACCGCCCTGACGCGCGCGCGCCGCGCCGAGGAGGGCGCCGTGGGCGAAATCCGCATCGGCTATAACGACTTCGCCATTTCCGGCCCGCTGCCGCAGATCGTGCAGGCTTTCCGTAGCGCTGTGCCGGACGTGCATGTGTCGATGGTCCGCTCCGGCACCGAAACGCAGATGGCGCGGCTCGCGGCAGGAGAGATCGACGTCGCCTTCGGGATCGGCCCGGTGAGCGACGCGCGATTCGAGGTCGCCTGCGTCTGGCGCGAAAGCCTCGTCGCGGTGATGGCCGAAACGCATCCGCTCGCGCGGCGCGGCGCGCTCACCCTGGCCGAGACGGTGCGCGAGCCACTGGTCGTGGGTGACCGCAGCCGCTGGCAGGTCTATCGCAACGAATTGCGACGCGTCTATGCGACGGTCGGCGCCTTTCCCGATATCGTGGCCGAGGGGCCGGATACATCGGTCGTCATGGGCCTTGTCGCCTCGGGCATCGGCATCACGCTCTATCCCGAATGCGTCGAGAACGCGGCGCGCAGCGGGATCGTCCTGCGCCCCATCACGGATGCGGGCGCGAGCCTTCAGACCGACATGGCATGGCAGGCGGGCGTCGATCCGGTGACCGACCGTTTCGCCGCGCTCGCCTGCGACTACGTGCGCCGCTGGCCGGGCGGGCGCTATCGCGAGAGCAATGTGACGCCGCTCGCCGCCGCACCGCGCACGGGCGGAGCGTGATGGCCAAGGTTCTCATCCTCAAGCCGCTGCACGAGGCGGGGCTGTCGCTTCTGACCGCGCGGAGCGACGTCGAGCTGATCCGCATCGACGCGCCGACGCCCGAGGCGATCCTCGACGTGATCGCGGATATCGACGTCATCTGCATCAAGAATACGCCCCTAACAATTGAAATGCTTGAGAAAGCGCGGGCGCTGCGCGCCGTTTCGAAACATGGCGTCGGCCTCGACAACCTGCCGATGGCGTCGCTCTCGGCGCGCGGCATTCCCGTCGCCACGGTGGGTGACGCCAATGCGGGATCGGTGGCCGAGCATGCGCTCATGCTGATGCTGGCGCTCTCGCGGCGCGTGATGCACTACGATGCCCGCGCGCGCGCGGGCGGCTATATCAACGATCCCGACTGGCCGACGCATGAGGTGGCGGGCAAGCGCCTGCTGCTGATCGGCGTGGGCCGCATCGGCGGGCGCGTGGCGCGGCTGGCGCAGGCCTTCGGGATGGAGGTCGCGGCCTTCGATCCGGTGGCGGACGCCGCCGCGCTGGCCGATCTCGGGATCGCGCGCGAGGCAGATCTGATGGCGGCGCTGGGGCGCGCGGATATCGTCTCGCTCCACTGCCCGCTGACGCCCGAGACGGACGGGCTGATGAATGCCGAGCGGCTGGCGGCGATGAAGTCGGGGGCGTTTCTCGTCAACACCGCGCGGGGCGAGCTGATCGACGAGGCGGCGCTTCTTGAGGCGCTGCCGGATCGGGGCGGCAGACTGGGCGGCGCGGGACTCGATGTCTTCGCGGTCGAGCCGCCACAGCCCGAAAATCCGCTCTTCGCCAGCCCCTACATCCTCGCCAGCCCGCATTCCGCCGCGCTCACCGTCGAGACGGGCCTTCGCATGGCGCGCATCACCGCCGAGAACGCGCTGGCCGCGCTGGACGGCACGCTCGATGCGCGCCTCATCGCCAATCACAAGGAAATCCGATGACCGTGACACAAGACCATCTCGCGGCGCTGGCGCGGTTCGACACGCCCACGATCTGCAACGCGCTCGAGCGCATCGAGCCCGCGACGCGGCTCGAAGGCTATACCGCGCAAAGCATGGTCGCGGCGCCGGGTCATCTGCGGCTGCCCGATGGCGCGCGCGCGATCTGCGGACGGGCCAAGACCGCGCGCATCGCGGGCCGCGCGCCGCACGGGCGCAAGGAGGCCGAAAACAACGCGCTCAAGATCGGCTATTACGAATATGTCGCCGCCTGCGATCTGCCCACCGTTCTGGTGATCGAGGACACGGATGCCGATCCCATAGGCGCCTTCTGGGGCGAGGTGCATTCGGCGCTCCACCGCGCGCTCGGCGCGCTCGGGGCGGTGACGAACGGCGTGGTGCGCGATCTCGAGGATCTCGATCCGCGTTTCCTGATCCTCGCCGGAAAGGTCGCGCCCAGCCATGCGCATGTGCATTGGGTCGATTACGGCGCGGGCGCCACGGTCTTCGGCATGCAGGTCGAGGACGGGCAGATCATTCACGCCGACCGGCACGGCGCGGTGGTGATCCCCGAAAGCGCCGTCGGCCGGCTCGAAGAGGCCGCGCGCGCCGTGCAGGCGCGCGAGCGCCCGCTTCTCGAGCTTGCGCAGGCCGAGCATATGGACATGGCGGCGCTGCGCGCGCTCATCACGGGAAAGACACAAGGCGAGGAGGCGGCGGAATGAGCGATCGCTATAACGAGAGCATGAAGCTGGAAGAGGTGCGCGCCGCCGCGACGCCCGAGGCGCTGGCGATGCTGGACGAGGCGCTGGTCTGGGACATGACGCTGCCGTGGACGCCCGACTATGTCGAGACGGACCGCATCCTGCCGCGTTTCGCGGCGGCGGGCGTCGATCTCATCTCGCTCACGGTGATGGGTCCGGAGAAGAACCTTGCCGAGACCATCGCCCATTTCGCCCGCGTGGGGCGCGCGATCGAGGCCCGCAGCGAGACGATGGTGCGTTGCCGGAGCGTCGCGGATATCCGCGCGGCCAAGGCGGCGGGCAAGCTGGGGCTGATCTACAACCTACAGGAAACCAAGCATTTCGACGACGATCTGGGCATGGTCGGCCTTTTCTACGAGCTTGGCGTGCGCCACGCGCTTCTGGCCTACAACTCGCGCAACCGCGTGGGCGACGGCTGCTCGGAGCGCAACGACAGCGGGCTGTCCAACTGGGGCGTCGCCGTGGTGGAGGAGATGAACCGCGTCGGCATGCTCGTCGACGGCACGCATTCGGGCGTCGCCACCACGATGGATGCGATGGACGTGGCGACGTCGCCCTTCATCTTCTCGCATTGCAACGCCTATGGCGTCGTCCCGCATTACCGCAACATCCGCGACGAGCAGATCGTGAAATGCGCGGCGACCGGCGGGGTGATCGGCGTCAACGGCCTCGGCGAGTTTCTCGATGATCCCAAGGCGTCCTCGCAATCGATCTTCAAGCATCTCGACTACATGGCCCAGCTGGTCGGCGCGCGGCATCTGGGCCTCGGCCTCGACTTCGTGCTCGATGTGGGCGGCTTCTGGGACTGGGTGGAGAAATTCCCACACATGTGGCCCGAAAGCCCGCCGGTGCAGCGCCGCCGGGGCGGCTTCGCCCAGCCCGAGCAGGTGCTCGAGCTGATCGACCTCATGCTTGCCGCCGGCTGGTCGGACGAGGATGTGCGCGGCGTTCTGGGCGAGAATTTCGCCCGCGTGTGCGAGCAGGTCTGGAGATGAGTCAGCCACTCCTGGATATCGCGGGGCTCAGCATCCGCTTTCCGGGCGACGCGCTGCACGGCGTGGCGGATCATATGGCCGTGCGCGAGGCCAGTCTCAGCGTCGCGCGGGGCGAGATCGTCAGCGTGGTGGGCGAGAGCGGGGCGGGCAAATCCTCCATCGCCGCAGCCGTCATGCGCCTCATCGACGCGCCGGGACGGATCGAGGCGGGGACGATCACGCTCGATGGCATCGACCTCGCCGCGTTGCCCGAGACGCGGATGCAGGCCCTGCGCGGGCGCCGCATCGGTGCGATCTTCCAGGATCCGCTCTCGTCGCTCAACCCGGTGCTGACCATCGGGCAGCAGATGATCCCGGCGATCATGCACGCCGCCCAGATCGGCAAGGCGGCGGCGCGCGCCAAGGCGATCGATCTTTTGACCCAGGTCGCCATCCCCGAGCCGGAAACGCGGCTACGCCAATACCCGCACCAGCTGTCGGGCGGGCAGCGCCAGCGCATCGTGATCGCCATCGCCATCTCAGGCGAACCCGACCTTTTGATCGCGGACGAGCCGACCACCGCGCTCGACGTGTCGGTGCAGTCCGAAGTCCTGCAAGTGATCGAGCGGCTGGCGCGTGAGCGGCAGATCGGCGTGCTGCTGATCACGCATGACATGGCCGTGGTCGCCGAGATCGCGGACCGCGTCGTGGTGATGCAGCATGGCCGCGTCGTCGAGGCCGGCCCGAAGGCCGATGTGCTCTTCGCGCCGCAGGAAAGCTATACCCGGGCGCTCATCGCCTCGGTGCCGCGCTCGGACCAGCGGATGGAGCGCTTCGCGCGCGGCGACGTGGCGGCGGGCGACGGGGCCATCGCCACGGTCGAGACTGTGAGCGTCGTCTTCGAAGGCCCGCGCCGCCTGCGCGCCGCCGCGCGGCGCGAGGTGCATGCGCTCTCGGATGTCAGCCTCGATATCCAGCGCGGCGAAAGCCTCGGGATCGTGGGCGAGAGCGGATCGGGCAAGTCCACGCTGGCGCGGGTGATCTGCGGCCTTCAGCCCATCACGAGCGGGCGCGTGACCTATGAGGGGCGCGACATCACGAAGCTGGCCGTGACGCCCGCGATGCGCGCGGGCGTACTGCAGATGCAGATGGTCTTTCAGGATCCCTTCGCCTCGCTCAACCCGCGCCAACGCGTGCTGGCGGCGCTCATCGAGCCGCAGATGGTGACCGGCAAGGCGAGGGGCCGCGCGGAGGCGCGGGACCGCGCGGTCAGCGCGCTCGAACTGGTGGGCCTTACCGAGGCCGATGGCGCGAAATACCCGCATGAATTCTCGGGCGGCCAGCGCCAGCGCATCTCCATCGCGCGCGCGCTCGTGCTCGATCCCGATTTTCTGATCTGCGACGAGCCGACCTCGGCGCTGGACGTCTCGGTGCAGGCGCAGGTTCTGGACCTTCTGAGCGATCTGCGCCGCCGCCTCAACCTCACGCTTCTGTTCGTGAGCCACGATCTCGCCGTGGTGCGCCAGCTCTGCGACCGGATCGCCGTGATGCAGCGAGGCCAGATCCGCGAGATCGGCCCGGCCGAGGAGATATTCGAGCGTCCGCAGCATGCCTATACGCAGCATTTGCTGGCCACATCGCCGAAATTCGCGCCCGGCGCGACGCTGGCGCGGGAGGCGCCGGCGGAGGTTCAACCGTAACGACCACCAAAACAGGGAGAAGACCAATGACACGCCTATCAACCCTTCTGGCCAGCACCGCGCTCGCCGCGACCGCACTGGCCGCACCTCTGGCCGCCGAGACCGTCGTCGGCATCTCGGTCAGCCCGTCCTCGATGGACCCGCAGCTGGGCGCGCTCGGCTCGGACGAGGCCTATTACCGCCATATCTACGACCCGCTGATCCTGTCAAACGCGGATCTTCAGCCGTCCCCGGCGCTCATCACCGAATGGACCGTGATCGACGACACCACATGGGAGATGAAGCTGCGCGAGGGCGTCAAATTCCATGACGGCAGCGATTTCGACGCGAAGGACGTGATCGCCACGCTCGAGCGTCTGCCGAACGTGCCCGGCTCGGACGGGCTCAACGCCGAGAAGATGTCGGCCATCGAGGAGGTCGAGGTGCTCAGCCCGCATCTCATCCGCCTGCACACCAAGGTGCCGACGCCGGACCTTCTGACGCTGCTCTACACCGCCTTCGTCATCTCGGACGAGCTGCCCGAGGATGTGACGACCGACATGTTCAACAGCGGTGAAGCGGCTATCGGCACCGGCCCCTACCAGTTCGTCGGCTGGGATCGCGGTCAGGCGCTGCGCCTCAAGGCCAATCCCGATTACTGGGACGGCGCGCCCGCGGCGGACGAGGTGACGATGCGCGAGATGCCGGACGATTCCGCACGCGTCGCGGCGCTTCTGGCGGGCGATGTGGACATCATCGACGGCGTGCCGCCGCTCGACGTGGCACGGCTCAAGGACAATGCCGACATCTCCATCGTCAGCGGCCCCTCGGCGCGCACGATCTTCCTTCAGTTCAACACCGTGCCCGAGCAGGCGCCGATGCTGACCGCCAAGGACGGCAGCCCGCTCGAGACGAACCCGCTGCGAGACGTCAAGGTGCGCGAGGCGATTTCGCTCGCGGTCAACCAGCCGCTCATCATCGAGCGGATCATGGAAGGGCTCGCGACGCCCATCAACCAGCCCGTGCCTTCGGGCTTCATGGGCACCGACGACACGCTCGGCCCGGTCGAGTACGACCCCGAGCGCGCCAAGGCCCTCTTGGCCGAGGCGGGCTACGAGGACGGCTTCGCCATGACGCTGGGCTGCCCCAATGACCGCTATGTCAACGACGCCAAGATCTGTCAGGCGGTGGGGCAGATGCTGGGCGCGGTGGGGATCGACCTCACCGTCGATACCATGCCCAAATCCGTCTATTTCGAACGGATGCGCGCGGGCGAGTTCCCCTTCTTCATGCTGGGCTGGGGCAACGCGCAGGGCAATAGCGGCTCGATGCTGCGCTCGGTGCTGGTGACCAAGGATGCGGATGCGGGCTTCGGCTCGTGGAATGGCGGCTTCAGCTATCCCGAAGGGGACGAGCAGCTGAAGATGGCCGAGCAATTGATGGATCTGGACGCCCGCGACACCGAGCTTGCCAAGGCCACGCGCATGTTCATGGACCAGCACGCGCTGATCCCGCTTCATGCGCAGAACGTGATCGTCGCGCTGCGCGGGGACATGGGCTATTCCACCATGCCCGACGAGGCGTTCCGCGCCCACAACATCACCAAATAAGACGAGGACGGGCGCGGGCATGACCGGATATCTCATCAAACGTCTGATCGAGGCACTGGTCGCGCTCGCGCTCGTCTCGCTGCTGGTCTTCGTCGGCATCTACGCCATCGGGGACCCGGTGAACCTGCTCTTGTCCTCCGACGCAGGCCCCGCCGCCGAGGCCGCCCTGCGCGCGCAGCTCGGGCTCGACCGCTCCTTGCCCGAGCAATACCTGGCCTTTCTGGGCAACGCGCTGCGCGGCGATCTGGGTGTTTCGTTCTATTTCCGCGAGCCCGCAATCGAGGTGATCTTCGAGCGGCTCCCGGCCACGCTGGAACTCGCTGCCGTCGCGATGATGTTCGCCATTCTCATCGGCATTCCCCTTGGCCTCATCGCGGGCATGAACCCCGGCACGATGCTCGACCGCGGAATCGTCACCGGCTCCATTATGGGCTTCTCGCTGCCGACCTTCCTTGTGGGGCTTCTCCTCATCATGGTCTTCGCCGTCTGGCTGGGCTGGCTGCCCTCGGGCGGGCGCGGCGAGGTGGGCAGCTTTCTCGGAATGCGCTCGAGCCTTTTCACCGCAGACGGGTGGAGCCATGTCCTGATGCCCGCGCTGAACCTTTCGATCTTTCCGATGGCCTTCCTGATCCGGCTGACGCGGTCGGGCATGCGCGAGGCGATGAGCCTCGATTTCGTGCGCTTCGCCCGTGCGCAGGGCTTCAGCCGGGGCAGGGTGGTGCGGCTGCATGTGCTGAAATACATCTCGATCCCGATCGTCACGATGATCGGTCTGCAATTCGGCATCCTCATCGCCTTCGCCGTCGTCACCGAGTCGATCTTCGCCTGGCCGGGCATGGGGCGGCTCATCATCAACGCGATCAACCAGCTCGATCGCCCATTGATCGTGGCCTACATGCTGGTCACCTCGATCCTTTTCATCGCCATCAACCTCATCGTGGACATCGTCTATGGATGGCTCGACCCGAGGGCACAGTTGAAATGAGCACTGCAACGCTTCCCCGCTGGGCGCCGATGCGCCGTTTCGTCCAAGGCGCGCCGCTGGCGACCATCGGCCTGATCGTTCTCATCCTGCTGATCCTCGCCGCGATCTTCGCGCCGTGGCTGGCGATCCACGATCCCTACGATCTCTCGACCTTCTCGATCCTCGATGCGCGCCTCGCGCCGAGCGAGGCGTCGTTCTCGGGCAGCGCGCCGCCGCTCGGCACCGACGATCAGGGGCGCGATCTCTACAGCGCGATCCTTTATGGTTTGCGCATCAGCCTGATGGTGGCCGCCGTCTCCGGCTTCTTCGCCTTCGTGATCGGCACCGCGCTCGGCCTTCTGGCCGGCTTCTATGGCGGCTGGACCGACCGCATCGTGATGCGCGTCGTCGATATCCAGCTCTCGATCCCGGCGATCCTCGTGGCGCTGGTGCTGCTGGCGATCCTTGGCCGCGCGGTTGAAAACACGATCATCGCGCTCGTGACGGTGCAATGGGTCTATTTCGCGCGCACCGTGCGCGCCTCGGTCCTCAGTGAGCGGCACAAGGAATACGTTCAGGCCGGGCGGCTCATGGGCTATTCCAGCGCGCGGCTGCTCTTGCGCCATATCCTGCCCAACTGCATGGGGCCACTCTCGGTCGTCGCGACCATCGAATTCGCCCATGCGATCACGCTCGAGGCGACGCTGTCCTTCCTCGGGGTCGGTCTGCCCATCACCGAGCCGAGCCTCGGGCGGCTCGTCTCGAACGGGTTCTCCTACCTCTTGAACGGCGAGTGGTGGATTTCGCTCCTGCCGGGCTGCGCGCTCCTGATCCTCATTTTCTCGATCAATCTCGTCGGCGACCGCCTGCGCGACGCATCGGGGCCGCGCCATGGCTTTGCCTGAGATCATCGACGCGCATCACCACCTCTGGGCGCCGGACACGGACCCGGAGGGCGTCGGCTGGGTCTGGCTGAAGAAGCCCGGGCGGCGGCAATTCGGCGATCCGGCCCCGATCCGGCGGGACTACCTTTTGCCCGAATTCATGGCCGAGGCCGCGCCGGACCGCCTGACGGGCTCGGTTCATGTGCAGGTGGACAATGCGTTGCCCGACCCGGTGGCCGAGACGCGCTTCGTCCAGCGGATCAGCGATGCGAGCGGCTTTCCCATCGCCATCGTCGGCTTCGCCGATCTGGCGGCGCCGGGGCTGGGCGCGCTGCTGGACCGTCACATGGCCTTCCCGAATTTCCGGGGTGTCCGCCAGATCATCGCGCGGCTGGAGGACCGGCCCGAAATCAGTTTTGCGCCGCGCGCGTATCTTGGCGATGCCGCGTGGCGCGCGGGCTTCGCGGCCCTCGGCGAACGCGGTCTCAGCTTCGATCTGCAACTTTATCCCGAGCAGATGGAGGCCGCCGCGGACCTTCTCGCCGCTCATCCGGACGTGCCGGTGGTCGTCGATCATCTCGGCAGCCCGCATGACCCGAGCGCGAAGGGGCTGGCGGTCTGGCAGCGGGGGATGGAGGCGCTGGCGGCGTTGCCGCATGTCCATGTCAAACTCTCGGGGTATGCGATGTATTTCGGTGACGACATGGGGCAGGGCGCGCAGGATATGACGGCCGAGATCATCCGCCTCTTCGGCGCGCCGCGCACAATGTTCGGCAGCAATTTCCCGGTGGACAAGCTGCATCTCGACTACCGCGCCGCGCTCGATCTGATCGCGGAGGTGGCGGCGGCGGAGGATCTGCCGCAGATCCTCGGCGGCAACGCGCGGCGGTTCTACAGGGTCTAGCCCGCCGTTTTAGCCCGCCGTCCAGCCGCCATCGACCAGCAGATGCGTGCCGGTGATCATCGCCGCCGCGTCCGAGCAGAGGAAGACGGCAGGCCCCATGAGGTCCGTCACCTCGGCCACGCGGCCCAGCTTGATCTTGCTCTCGATCCAGGCGCGCTTTTCGGGGTCCGCGAAGGTCGGCTCGGTCAGGGGCGTGCGGATGAAGGTGGGGCAGAGCGTGTTGATGCGCACATTTTGCGGCCCGAATTCCATCGCCATCGCCTTGGTCATGCCTTCCAGCCCGTGCTTCGTCGCGCAATAGACCGCGCGGTCGATCCCGCCGACATGGCCCATCTGGGACGAGACGTGCAGGATCGCGCCGCCGCGCCCTTGCATCTTGCGCGCAGCGGCCTGGCTCAGGAAATAGGCGGCGCGCAGGTTGACGGCCATGACGGCGTCGTAATCCTCGGGCGTCGTCTCGCTTGCGGGTGAATGCCGCGCGAGGCCGGCGGAATTGACCACGATGTCGAGCGCGTCCAACCCGTCCACCGCTTCGCGCATCGCGCCGATATCGGTGATGTCGAGCGCCAGCGCATCGGCCCCGTAGCCCGCGCGGCGCAGCGTCTCGGCGGCTTCGCTCAGCGCCTCCGCGCCGCGCGCGGCGAGCGTCACATGCGCGCCCGCCTCGGCCAAAGCGGCGGCGAGCGCGAACCCGATGCCGCGCGACGCGCCGGTGACGAGCGCGCGCTTGCCCTCGAGGCGCATCGACGGGGTGCGGGGCAGGTCCATCAGCTTTTCACCACCGGCGCGCCCTCGCCGTAAGGCACGTTGAGGCCGCCATAGCGGCGCACGCGGACATTGCATTGCTCCGCATGGCCGACGAAGCCCTCGAGCATGCAAAGCCTTGAGCCATAGGCGCCGATGCTCGCTGCCGCCGCGTCGCTCGTGACCTTCTGATAGCTGTGGGTTTTCAGGAACTTGCCCACCCAGAGACCGCCGGTATAGCGCCCCGCCTTTTTCGTCGGCAGCGTGTGGTTCGTGCCGATCACCTTGTCGCCATTGGCCACATTGGTGCGCGGCCCGAGAAAGAGCGCGCCGTAGCTGTGCATATGCTCGAGAAACCAGTCGTCGCGGTCGGTCATGACCTGCACATGCTCGGAGGCGATGTCGTTGGCGACGTCGAGCATCTCCTCGTAGGTGTCGCAGACGATCATCTCGCCGTAATCGCGCCACGAGACGCTGGCCGTCTCGGCGGTGGGCAGGATTGCGAGCAGGCGGTCGATCTCGGCCAGCGTCGCCTCGGCCAGCTTGCGCGAGTTCGTGACCATAACGGCGGGCGAGTTGTAGCCATGCTCGGCCTGGCCCAGAAGATCCGTGGCGCAAAGCTCGGCGTCCACGGTGTCGTCGGCGATCACCATCGTCTCGGTCGGGCCGGCGAAAAGGTCGATCCCGACGCGCCCGTAAAGCTGGCGCTTGGCCTCGGCCACGAAGGCGTTGCCCGGCCCGACCAGCATGTGGACCGGATCGATCGTCTGGGTCCCCAGCGCCATCGCGCCCACGGCCTGCATGCCGCCCAGCACGTAGATTTCATGCGCGCCGCCCAGATGCTGCGCCGCGACGATGGCGGGATGGGGCGCGCCCTTGACGGGCGGCGCGGCCGAGACGATGCGCGGCACGCCCGCGACCGAGGCCGTCAGCACCGACATATGCGCCGAAGCGACCATGGGAAACTTGCCGCCCGGCACATAGCAGCCGACCGATTGGACCGGGATGTTCTTGTGCCCCAGAATGACGCCGGGCAACGTTTCGACCTCGATATCGGTCATCGACGCGCGCTGCGCCTCGGCGAAGCCGCGGATCTGCTTTTGCGCGAATGTGATGTCCTCCATCTCCTGTGCCGTGACCTTCTGCATCGCGGCCTCGATCTCGGACGGGGTGAGGCGGAAGGTTTCGGGCGCGTAGCCGTCGAATTTCTCGCTCAGCTCGCGGATGGCGGCGTCGCCGCGCTTTTCGATATCGGCAAGGGTCGCCTCGACGATGCCACGCACCTTGCTGTCGTCCTCGGCACGGTCCGCCTCGGATTTGCCGCGCTTGAGATAGGTGATCGCCATGGCGTGTCCTTTCCTGACAGGTCTGCGCGCGGACCTTGCGGTGCCGCCTTTTGCAGGCAGGCTAACAGGGCCGGCACCGGGGCGGAATGGCAAAGAGGGCAGGGATTGATGCGCAGCGTGCATCACTGCGCCCCGTTTCAGGAGCGCACCGCGCGAGTGATCCGGGACGCGCGGAGGCGCGTAATTCCCCCAAGAAGGAGGCAGTCCGATGCTCAAACATTTCGCCTTTCTGCTCTGGCTCGGCTTCGGCGTGCTCCCCGCGGGGATGGCAGCCGCGCTCGATCTCGATGCGCGTTTCGCCTCGATCGACGGGGGCGATCTGGCGCTGTCGGACTGGCGCGGCCAGCCCGTCCTGGTGGTCAACACGGCCTCACGCTGCGGCTTCACCGATCAGTACCGGGGGCTTCAGGACCTTTACGACCGCTACCGCGCGGCGGGTCTCGTGGTGCTCGCCGTGCCGTCCAACGACTTCCGGCAGGAGCTGTCGAGCGACGCTGAGGTCAAGGAATTTTGCGAGCTGGAATATGGCATCGACATGCCGATGACGACGATCACGGCCGTGACCGGCGCGGAGGCGCATCCTTTCTATGTCTCGCTCAGACAGGAGGCCGGGTTCGAGCCGCGCTGGAATTTCAATAAGGTTCTGATCGGCCCCGATGGCGATGTGGCGGGCACCTTCGGCGCGCAGATCGAGCCGCTCTCGGGTACCATGACACGCGCGATCGACGCGCTGTTAGAATGAGCGGGGCAGCAGACAGTGATGGCGTAACCGTCTATTATGATGGCGCTTGCCCGCTCTGCCGGGCAGAACTTGCGCATTACACGCGCCGCGACAGGGAGGGGCGGCTGACGCTCGTCGATGTCTCGAAGGAGGGTGCGAACCTGCCCGAAGGACTTGCCCCGGAGGAGGCGCGCGCGCGGTTTCATGTGGCCGACGGCGCTGGGCGGCTTGCCTCGGGCGCGGCGGCTTTCGCGCTGCTCTGGCGGCAGATCCCGGGATGGAAATGGGCCGGCAAGCTGGCGCGGGTTCCAGGCGTTCTGCCGATGCTCGAGCTGACCTATCGCGGCTTTCTGAAGCTGCGGCCCGCCATCGTGAAGACCTTCACACAGATTCAGGCGCGGCGCCGTAAGACCTGAGGCGCGTCACGCCTCCGCGATGCCGCCCGTGCCGCGCACGAGCCGCCATTCGAGCCCCTCGGGGTGATAGACCGTCTCGGGTTCCGTGGCGAAGGCCGCGTCGATCATCGTGCGCATCAGGACCGATCCGAACCCCTGTCGCTCGGGTTCGGTGATGCTCGGCCCGCCCGTCTCGCGCCAGGTGAGCGACAATGCCGGGGCACCCGCGATTTCCTCGACCTGCCATGTGATCGACACGCGGCCCTCGGTGCCGCTCAGCGCGCCGTATTTGCCGGCGTTGGTGGCCAGCTCGTGCAGCACCATCGCAAGGCTCTGCGCCGCCTCGGCCGTGATCGCCACGTCCGGGCCGTCGAGCGTGATCCGCTCGCCGATGGAATCCTTGAAATAGTCGAGCTGCGAGGCGATCAGACGCCCCAGATCGACGCGGTTCCAGTTCGAATGGACCAGCAGATCCTGACCGCGCGCCAGCGCCGCGATCCGGTCCGAGAATTTCGACATGAAATCCTCGGGGCTGGCGCGCACGGTGTGCCGCGCGATGGCTTGGACCAGCGCCAGCATGTTCTTGGAGCGGTGGTTGATCTCTTCCATGAGCATGCGCGCATGCGCCAGCGCCTCGTTGCGCTCGGTCACATCGAAACCCGAGGGGATGAGGTTGACTATATTGCCCGCATCGTCGCGCACAGGGGAGAGCTGGAAGTCGATCGTGATCGTCTGGCCCTCCCGCATCATCACCGTGGCGTCATAACGCACGACCTCGCCTGAGGCGGCAAGCACGACGGCCTCCTTGAGCCGGTCGGCCACGGCGCTGTCGTAGCTCCACCAATGCGCGTCCCAGAACTTGCGCCCCACGACGTCCGAGCGCGCGATGCCCGCCGCCTCAAGCGCGGTCGCGTTCGCCTCGACCAGCGTGCCGTCCGGCTCGAGAATGCCGACGAAGCCGATATTCCCGTCGAGAATGCGGCGCATGTGAACTGCGTTCTCGCGCAGGGCGCGCTCGGCGCGGCGCTGCGCGGTCACGTCCTCGACCGAGGCGGCGATGCCCGTCACCTCGCCATGCGTCTCGATGGGAAAGAAATGCGCCCGCCAGTGTTTCGGATCGTCCGGCTCGGCCGGTGTGCTGCCGGAGATTTCGACCCCGAGCCACGGCTTGTGGGTGCGCAGGATGCGGCGCCAGCCGACATAGAGCCGCTCGATCTCGTCGATGCCGGGCAGAAGCTCCGCCGGAGTCTTGCCGATATGCTCATCGGCAGAAATTCCATTGATTTCAGCGAGTTTCCGGTTGACCCTCACGTATCTGAACTGCGTGTCCCACGCCCCGATGCCGACCGGCGCATTGGTGAAGAGCGCCTCCAGCAGCGCCGTCGAGGAGGCCAGCGCGTTCTGGGCCGTGCGCTCCTCGGTCACGTCGATCAGCACGCCGATGGCGCGGGCGGGGCGGCCCGCCTCGCCGTCTTCATCGGCCTGCACCTCGCCCTTGTCGCGCATCCAGCGCACCGTGCCGTCGGTGATCCGCAGACGGTACTCCAACTCGTAGGGGCCGAGCCGCGAGAGGGCGGCCTGCATCTGCCCGCGCACGCGGTCGCGGTCCTCGGGATGCACCGTCCGGAGCGCCAGTTCCATCGAGCCGGCGCTCGGCTCCTCGGCCCGCCCGATGATACGCGAGAGCTCGGCCGACCATTTGGCCGCGCCGCTCGCCAGGTCGAGCTCGTAGATCCCGAGGCCCGAGGCCCGACCGACGAGCTGCGTGAGCGCGCCGAGCGACAGCGCGGGCTCGGCGGGCGCCGGGGCCTCGATGCGCGGTCCGGTCTCGGTGAGATCGACCGCAATTCCCCGAAACGCGACCGCGCGCCCCTCCGCGTCGCGGGTGATGACGCCGCGGTCATGCAGGCGCCTCACCGCTCCGTCAGTGCAAAGAATGCGGTAGGTCAGCGCGTAATCCGTCCCGGCTTCGATCAGGCTGGCGACATGCGCCTCGACGCGGACCCGGTCCTCTGCATGGACATGGCGAAAGGGGCCGTCTTCATGCGCCGCCGCGCCCAGAAGGCGTCGGCACTCGTCCGACAGGTGCCAGAGATCCTCGGCGACCCGCCATTCGTAACTGCCCGCGCCCGGAATGACCGGCGCGTCGCTGGCCTCGTCGCGAAGGGTCCACGCATCCATGATGGTGCCTTTCTAACGAAATGCGATCGGTCGGCGCCGAATTCGGCTGCGTGTAATAGAGCGTCATTGTCCCACGTCACCGGAATGTCGGCGCTCGACACGGCCGGAGCGTTCAGCTTATCGTTGTATGTGACACCATTTTTCTGCACTGCGCAAGACCGAGAGCCTGCCGCCCATCGCTCGAGACCGGGCCCATCCGGCCTTCATCCGCGCGGCGAGGGGCCAGGGCAACGTGACAGGCAGCGCGATGACGAGAAGGCTGACCGTCCTTCTGGCGGAGGACGAGGCCTTGATCCGGCTCGATGCGGCGCAGATGATCGCCGGGGCGGGCCTGCGGGTGATCGAGGCGCGCTCGGGCGACGACGCGTTGCGCCTTGCGGGCGAAGCGCCCGATATCCTCGTCACCGATGTGGAAATGCCGGGTGCGCTCGACGGGGTGGCGCTCGCCCATGCGCTTCGGCGCGATCTGCCGACGCTCGGCATCATCGTCACATCGGGCCGGCAGGCCGTGACCGCCGACGCGTTGCCGCCGGGCGCGCTCTTCCTGCCCAAGCCCTACAGGTCCGAAGAGCTGCTGAACGCCCTTGCGCGGATCGCCGGGGGCGGGCTGGGCGGAGCCTAGCGCGCGGTGAGCCGGGCGATCACCTCGCCGGGGGCGTTCAGCAGGAGAAGATCGCCATCCTCCATCTGGTAGCCGCGCACCTCGGCGAGCGTTGCGATGAGCATTTTCTCCTGCGCCTCGAGCGGGCCGGGGCAGGCCATGCGCGTCGCCGCGCCCATCCCGAAGCCGAGCGCCGATCCGTCCGCCTCGACACCGCCGACGATGCGGTTGCATCCGACCGTCGCCGCATAGCGCATCGGCGAGTCCTCTGTCAGCACCAATTCCGGAACGCGGTCTTCCGTAGCGTCGAGCGCATCGCCCTGAAGGCTGACGATGCGCCATGTCGTGCCCGCAAGATGCGCCTCGCAGGCGAGGGCGGCGGCGGGGGCAAGGCCGCAGAGCGCGGCGCAGAGGAGGGATGCAAGGCGTGTCATGGCGGTGGTCCTTCAGATTGTCATCGCTTCCTAGCCTCTCGCGGCATCGGGGTGAAGCCTCGAAGATGCGCGTCGGCCATAGCATGACAAGCCGCCGGACGGTGCGCTCAATAGACGTAGAGCTCGATCACTTCCGCCGTCATCTGGTAGCCGATATCGGCGAGCTGGGTCGATTTCGGTGTCGCGCTCATGGTGCCTGAGACCCAGACGGGGTCCCAGAGGCTCGTCGAGGGCCACGGTTTCTCTGTGGTCACGAAGACGAGCTGATTGGGCGGGGGCGGCGGCACATGGATGCAGGCGCCCACGAACGGCACCAGAACGAAGCTCGTCACGCCCTCGGAGGTGGTGTCGAACGGGATGACGAAGCCCGGCATCTTGATGCGCGCGCCGTCGAGCTCCGGATTGAGCTTGGAGCCGTTCTCGTCGAAGACCGGGTTCCAGAAATCGCGCGCCTCGTCCATCACGCCCTCGCCGATGATCTGGCCCATCGGCACGCCCGGCGGGATGAGATCGTACCATGTGACCTCGCGGTAGCTCGCGGCGATGGCGGCGCGGGGCAGCAGGGCGCCCGCGCCAGCGGCGAGGAGAAGATGGCGGCGGGTGAGGCGAGGCATGGCTGTCATATGCGCACCATCATGCCATCTGCGAGCGACAGGCGGTAGGCCCTAATTGCCGGAAGAAGGCTGGCGAGCGCGGCGGCGCCGACCACGGCCAGCAGTACCCATATCTCCCGCGCGCTCGGCGGCTCGATCGGAAGCCATATACCGTAGGCCGCATCGACAAGGGGCTGCGCCGCGACGAGGCCGAGATAGAGGAGCCCAAGCCCCAGCGCGGCCCCGGCGGCGGCCATCAGCATGGCCTCGAGCACGAGAAGGCCGAGGATGGTGGCGGGCCGCGCGCCCATCGCGCGCCAGATCGCCATCTCGCGGCGGCGCTCGTTCAGGCTCGAGAAGATCATCGCCACCATCCCCAGAAGCGCGGTGACGACGACCATCCCCGACACGCCGATCAGCGCGGTTTCGGCCACGCCCACGATCTGCCACAGCTCGGCCAGCGCGACGCCGGGCAGGATGGCCAGCAACGGCTCTTCGGGATATTCGTTGATCCAGCGCTGAAGGCCGAAGATCTGAAGCTTGGACTGAACGCCGACCAGCGCGCCGGTGATCGCCTTGGGCGTCAGGTCCATCTGCCGGATCACCTCCACGGGCGTCGTCTGCTGCGACGTGCGCGCGCCCGAGCGCCAATCGACATGGATGGCCTCGATCGCCTCCATCCCGACGATGACCGTGCGGTCGACGGGCGTGCCGGTCTTGGCGACGATCCCGGCGATGCGGAAGGGCTGATCGTCATGATCGGTGAAGGAGGCGATCCCGTGCGAGACGATGATCGGATCGCCCGGCGCATAGCCGAGCGTCGCGGCCACATCGGCGCCGATCACCGCGTCGTAGAGATCTTCCAGCCCATGCCCCTCGGCGATCTCGAGCGATCTGCCGCCGCGATACTTGTAATGCTCGAAAAAGCCCGGGGTCGTGCCCATGACGCGGAACTGCCGATGGCTGTCCCCGAGCGAGATGGGCACGATCCAGTCCACCTCCGGGCGCGCGGCGATATCGAGATAGCTTTCATAGCTCACGTTGTTCGTCGCGTTGCCGATGCGGAAAACCGAATAGAGCAGAAGCTGGACCGAGCCGGAGCGCGCGCCGACGATGAGGTCGGTGCCCGAAATCGTGTCGGCGAAACTGGCCCGCGCGCCGGTGCGCAGCTTCTCGACCCCGAGAAAGAGCCCGACCGAGAGCGCGACGGCGAGGACCGTCATGCCGACGGTCAGCGCGCGCGCCAGAAGCGAGCCGATGGCGAGGCGCAGGATCATGCCGCCTCCTGCCGGACCGAGACGATCTCTTCGAGCCGGACGGTGCGGTCGAACCGGGCGGCGAGCCGCTCGTCATGGCTGACCATCAGGAGCGAGGAGCGGGCCTTGCCGCTCTGCTCGAACAGGAGACCGAGAAAGCTGTCCTGCGTCGCCGCATCGAGCGCCGAGGTCGGCTCGTCCGCGACGATGAGGGGCGGCGCGCCGATCAGGGCGCGCGCGACCGCTACGCGTTGCTGCTGGCCGACGCTGAGCCGTTCGGCGCGGGCGCCCAGCACGCCCTCCGGCAGGCCGAGCGCGGTGCACAGGCGCGCAGCCTCGGCGCGCGCATCTTCGGCGCGGGCGCGCCGCGCGGGGGCGAAGCGGAGCGGCAGAAGGATGTTGTCGGCCACGCTGGCATAGGGAAGCAGGTTGAACTGCTGAAAGATGACGCCGATATTCTCGGCGCGGAACCGGTCGCGCGCGCCGGCGCGCTGCCGGGTAAGATCCGTGCCGCCGACCATCACACGCCCGCGCTCCGCCGCGACGATCCCGCAGATGAGCGACAGAAGCGTCGATTTGCCCGATCCGCTCGCGCCCAGCAAAAGCACGCTTTCGCCCGCCGCCATTTCGAAGGACGGGCAAGACAGGGAGAACCCGCCCCGCCCCGGCCACGCGAACGCGACATCCGTGAGGGCGAGGGCGGGCGCGCTCATGCTCAGTTCAGCGAGAGCTCGGCAGCGTCCCGGCCGATCTCCGCCGCACCGGCACCGGCTTCGGTGACGAATTGCGCCTCGATCTCCTGCGCGTTCTCGAAGCGCTCGAAGAAGGGCAGGCCGAGCGAGGTCAGCTCCTCGGGATGCGCGCAGTCGAAGCTGTAGCGCGCATGAAACTCGCTGTGCACGGCGCCCTCCGCATGCTCTGCGTGGTCGTGCTTTTCGCCCTCGGCGTGTTCGTGCTCGTCGCCATGATCGTGGTCATCGCCCTCGGCATGCTCGTGCTCCTCGCCGTGCTCATGCTCATGCTCGTGCTCGTCCTCATGCGCGTGGCCGTGCGCGTCGCCCGCGTGGAGATGGGCGAGCACCTCGGTGAGGCGGCATCCGGCGGCTTCGGGCAGGGCGAGCACATTCTCGGGCGCGGCGAAGATGCGGATCGCCGCGTCGACCGCGTCCTTCTCCGCCTCCGTTGCGGCGGCATACTCGAAACCGACGATATCGGCGCCGGGCGAGGTCAGGTTGATCTCGAGCGCGCCCGCCTCGAGCGCCAGTTCAAGACTGCTCACGCCATGGACATGCGCGTCCATCTGGCGTGCCTCTTCGGCCTTGGCGGCCGATGCGGCGATGACGGCCGCAAACGCGACGTAAGAAATTTTCATTGCGATTCCCTCTTCCTTCATTTGATGGTCTGCCTCTCATCATTGCAACCGCGCGGATGCCGCACCTCGCGTATGGCGGCCAAGATCGCCCACGGCCTCGATGCGCGGTTGCGCCGCCGTATCGCGCTCGAGGCATTTTGCCTCCACGCGGGCGAGCGTTCCCAGAACCTCCTCGACCGGCGCGCCTTCCGCGCGCAGGCGGACCCATATCCGCCGACAGGATTCGGGCGACCAGGGCAGGGCGGCTTCGGACATCCAGCGGCGCAGGGGCGAGGGAAGCGTGTCGTAGACATCCATCGGCGAGCCGTGCCGTCTGCGTCGCCGCAGCGATGTGGCGCCGAGATTTCGTCTCACAGGTCGTCCTCGGGATCGTCCACCGGGTCGATCACGCATAACAGCCGCGTCTCGCCCGAGCCCTCGATGGGGGGCGAGCGGTGCAGCAGGCCCGAATGCGGCATCTCCTGCCAGAGCGTGCCGCGCAGCATGATCGGCGCGCCGGTCGGCACGGTGAAGACGCGCTGCGGATCGCCGCCGCCCAAGGCCGTGCCGTATTGCGTGCCCGTCCCGCGATAGGTGCAGACGAGCCGCGCGGTCACGGCGTCGCGATGGAACTTGCGGCAGGAATTCGTGCTGACGGGCTGGAGCCGAAGCCGGATCCAGCGCGCCTTCATGATACCGGCGAACGTCTCGCAGAGCGCGGCGATATCGGTCAGCAGGAACGCGCGCTCCGGCCCGTCCGGCAGGCCCACCGCGTCGCTCAACTCGGTGAGCACCGCCGCCGCATCGCCGGGGCGCAGGATCACGCGTCCCGACGGAAGCTCTTTTGGCGCGAGCGCGCCGATCCAGTCCGCGAAGCCGGGCGGCAGATCGCGCTGCCAAATCGCGGCGGCGCAGCTTTCGGCCCCGATCGCCTCGAGCCCGCCGCGCCCCTGCGCGACGGTGACGCCGCGCGCGGCGCTCAGGGCCCTGTCGCGGACAAGGGTCATGCCGCCTCCGCGCGCCGCCAGATCGGGAAGGGGTCGGGCATGTCGGGAAGGCTGTCCGGGCCTTGGGCCAGATGCTCTGGCACGAGGCACGCATCGAGCCGGGTCCTCAGCGACTTCCAGTCGATCCCGGAGCCGATGAAGACGATCTCCTGGCGCCGGTCGCCCCACGGCTCGGCCCAATGCGCCGACATGTAAGCCCGCGCGCCCTCGTGATCGGGCCAGCGGTCCTGCGGCACCGAGGCCCACCATGTCCCGAGCGGCTTGATCGACGACAGCGCGCCCGCCATCGAGAATTCGGCCACCCATTCGGGCCGGGTGGCGATCCAGAAATGGCCTTTGGCGCGGATCACGCCGGGCAGGCTGCCGTTCAGCACCTCGAGAATGCGCTCCGGCTCGAACGGGCGGCGGGCGCGGTAGACGTAGCTCGCCACGCCGTATTCCTCGGTTTCGGGCACGTGATCGGCGAACCCGTAGAGTTCCTTGGCCCACATCGGGTGCTCATGCGCCTTGTCGAAATCGAAAAGTCCTGTGTCTAGAACGGCTTCGGCATCGACCTTCGAGTGGTTCGTCTCGATGATCCGGGCATCGGCGTTGAGGCTGCGGATGATCTTGCGCGCGGCATCGGTCCGCTCGGGCCCGGCATCGTCCACCTTGTTGAGAATGACGACATCCGCGAATTCGATCTGCTCGACCCGAAGGTTCACCAGCGTGCGCTCGTCCTCCTCGCCAAGGGTCTCGCCGCGATCGCTCAGGAAATCGTGGCTCGAGTAATCCTCGAGAAGGTTCACCGCGTCCACCACTGTCACCATCGTGTCGAGACGGGCCACGTCCGACAGGCTCTCGCCCTCTGCATCCCGGAAATCGAATGTGGCGGCGACGGGCAGCGGCTCGGAGATGCCGGTCGACTCGATCAGCAGGTAATCGAAGCGCCCCTCACCGGCGAGGCGCCGCACCTCGGCAAGAAGATCGTCGCGCAGGGTGCAGCAGATGCAGCCGTTCGACATCTCGACCAGCGTCTCGTCGGTGCGCGACAGCTCGGTGTCGGCGCGCACCAGATCCGCGTCGATATTGACCTCGGACATGTCGTTGACGATCACCGCGACGCGGCGGCCCTCGCGATTGTTGAGCACGCGGTTGAGAAGCGTCGTCTTGCCGGCGCCGAGAAAGCCGGAGAGCACGGTCACGGGAAGGCGGGTGTCGGTCATGTCGGGACCTCCTGGGTCGGTTTGAATTGGGGTGTCGCCAAGGTGCGGGGTGAGGCGAGTGCGTGCCCGCTTCGTCAGGCCGCTGCCCCCTTCGGAGGATCAGGCCGCGCAGGCTCGGCAGGTGCCGTGAACCTCGACCACATGGCGCGCCGCGCGAAAGCCGGTCGAGCGGGCGAGGGCGGTAAGCCGGTTCATCACATCTTGATCGGCATATTCCTCGACCACGCCGCAATCGTCGCAGATCGCCAGAACCGGAGCGTGATCGACATGCGCGCATTGGCACGGCACGAAGGCGTTCAGCGACTCGAGCCGATGCGCGCGCCCCTCCTCGGTCAGCGCCGAAAGCGCCCGATAGACCGTCGGAGGCGCGAGCCCCGCTTCGCTGTCCTTGAGCTTGTCCAGTATCTCGTAAGCCGTCATCGGCCGGGCATTGCCTTGCAGCACCTCGAGCACCTCGGCCTGCCGCTGACTGCCTTGCTTGCGCATGAGAAATCCCCCGATTCACCCTCAGTTCAGGTTTTGTTATCTTATAACATATGCTTCTGCAACTGGATTTCGACCGGGATACGTCTGCGACAAAATCGAACCAGTTTCGTAGACGGGCTCTTGGATCAGTGCCGTGAGATGACGTTCAACGATGGCGATGTCTGTCTCGCGAGGGAAATTGAACTTGAGAAGCAAAAGGAATGGGCGGTGGCGTCAAGCTTCGTCCGATGCGCCACCTAAGGATTGTTCTGTAAAGGAGGACAAAGTAGCAATGTTTCGCTGTTGAAGGCAGCCCGATTTGCGAGCGGAAATCCTTTCTCACAAAGGTCATCCATTCGCGACTCAGAACGCGCGGATCGCTACGCAATCGGCAGGGCCGACGTGCTGCGCGACTGCCGTATTGTTTCGCAGGATAGACGCCGCCAGGATTTGGCCAAAAGGACGTCATCCTCTTGTCAAGGCGACAGATTATCGTCGGCATTGATCCGCCAAGGGTTTAGTGGTATTTTCAGTTTTCTACCTAATTGCGACATCCATCGACCTCCGTTTTGTGATCAGCGGGCTCTCTGGTATGCCCAAAAAAGTAAAGGCGTCTCTATGGAGCCTTTGACAATTGCATTCGTAGACGATCATCCGATCCTCTTGTCTGGCGTGTGTCAGCTCTTTTCGCCGAGCGAGAATTTTCAGGTCGTTGGCGTCGGCTCGACTGCTCAGGACGTGATCGACATCGCCAAGACGATGAAGCCTCAGATCCTGGTGATCGACCTGAATATGCCCGGCCATGTTCTCGAGGCGATCGCGACCGTCGCGAACGAGTACACGCATACCAAACTGATCGCCTTCACGGCCTCCAGCAGCATCGATACGGCGATCGCGACCTTGGAGGCCGGCGTGCTGGGCTACGTCCTTAAGGGCAGCACTCTGGACGAGCTTACGGATGCGATACGCCGGGTGCACAAAGGCGAGACCTATCTTTCGCCGCGCGTGGCCGCGAATGTCGTTGCGGGGCTTCAGGTGAATGCGAAGGCGCGGACGACGCCCACGGTTCGGTTCAGCCGACGCGAGGAAGACGTTCTGCGCTTCCTGCTGCAAGGTTGTACGAACAAGGAAATCGCGAAGTCCCTGTCGCTGAGCGAAAAGACCGTGAAGCATTACATGACGGTTCTGATGCAGAAGCTCGATGTGCGAAACCGTGTCGAAGCCGTTCTGGCCGCGCAGGAATTGGCCAATAACGGAACGCTCGACACGGAGTGAAGGCGCGCGGCCAGCGCAGCGCGTGACCGTCAGGCTGGCCCAATGGGCAGGGTCACGCGCAACATCGCTGTCTCGCCGCCATTCTCAAGAACCAGTTCGCCGCCGAACGCGTCGAGGCGGCGCCGCATTCCGTTCAGGCCGAGCCGCCATGCGGCCGGCCTCGGCGTCTCTTGGACGTCGCTGGAGGCGCCGTTGTGAATGGAGATGACGAGACGCGTCTCCTGCGAGGTGATCACGACTTTCGGGGTTTTGTCACCGCCGTGCCGCATCGCATTGGTGAGGCCCTCCTGAACCACGCGGTAGAGGCAGATCCGGCGCGGCGCATCGAGCGAGACGGCAGGCCCCTCCGTTTCCAGATCCACTGCCTGACCGGTCAGCGCCTTGTGCCGATGGACAGCCAGTCCGACCACGCCGGTCGAATCGAGTTCGTCGAGCTCCGGCAGGATCAATCCGGCTGACATGGCGCGCAGCTCTGTCATGACCTGGTCTATCAGGCCGCGCAGCGTGGTTCCGTCCGCCAATTCGGTCTTCCTGTCGCTGCCTTCCAGCAAGGAGATCAACCCGAGCAACTGGACCGGGCCGTCATGCAATTCGGCGCCGATGAGGTTGAGCACCTGCTCGTTCGCCTGCGCAGCGTCGAGGCGCGCCTGATCCGCAGCCCGGCGCAGCGCCGTGTTCTGCTTGCGCATACGGCGTTCTGCGGCAAGACGATCCTGCAACTGTGCGCTCTGGCTGAAGCTGAGGGCCAGCATCGCCAGAACGCACAGGGTCACGAAAGCCAACGCGGCCCAGATCATACGCTCCACGAAGGCCCGGTCCTGCAAGATCTCGGTCGCATCCTGATAGACCTCTCCCGCGGCGACCATCTCCCCCGTCGCAGGATCATAGATCGGGGCGTAAACCTCGAAATAGGGGTAGGTCATGGGGAAATCCGGCTTTTGCGGCCCCTCTCGCTCCAACTTGGCGACGAAGCGCCCTTCGAGCGCGGCGCGCAGATCATCGTCCTGATGCTCGGCGGCCGTGTCCTCGGGAAATGTCGAGAAGAAGAGCGAGCCGTCCAGATTCCAGATCCGAAGCATGATCGACGAGTTGTTGTCGGTCAGGTTGCGAAACGCTTCTTGCATGCCCGCGGCGGTGATCGGTGTGTCTTGCTGTATGGTGACGGCGTAGGGCGCCAGCAAGTTCGCGATGTAGACGCTGCCTATCTGGCCGTGTGAATGAAGTTGCAGCGATCGGTATTTGTTGGTGATGAAGACACCCAGCCCGATCATCACGAGGATGACTGCGCAGGTGAAAGCCGCGGCCAGAGGACAGGGCCTTGCAACGAACGAGCGATTCGGCGCTGCACTCGAATCGTCTGTTTCGCCACGCGCGTGATTCGTGCTTGCCACCAAACCCCCTCCCAGATCGACGCTCGCCTCTGGGTTGCGTGCGTATCAGATCCTGCCCCTGCGTCACTCGTGTGATATTCTACACAAAATTAACAAACGTTAAGAAAAATCGTGTCGAGCCGCTCGCAGCTGCCCGGAGTGCATCGGACCAAGGTCTGATGCGGAGTGGGGCCGATAGTCGGAAAATACCCCGTACTTTGGTGTCGAATCCGCACGGGACTTCCGCCCGTAGCGCGGCGCCGGGCCAGGTGAAAGAATGATCCTCAATACTGGGGAAATACCGTTCCGCAACTCATGCGCGCTGCCGTGCATGACTGGGAGCGTTTGAAATCAATAACAAAATTCAGCTAGCGCCCGCGATTTCATCGCTTGGGTCATCAGGGGAGAATTGTCATGGCTGTCAAACTCAACGTCGCCGACCTCGAGTTCATTCTGCGTCAGATCAAGATCAGCGAAGCCCATGCCAACGGCACGCCGCTCACTGAAATCTACGTGGACGCAGATGGCAATGTCGTCCCCGAAGGCACGCCCGGTGCGGTTCTCGCCATCTCCAGCCCGTTGGTCCCCAACGGTCTGCGGACCGTCGACGGAACCTATAACAACCTCATTCCCGGACAGGAGAAGTGGGGCGCGGCGGATACGCCGATGCCGCGCATGCTCGATCCGGATTTCCGGAATGACGGCGATGGCGACGTGATGCCCTTCGGACCTCCGGGCGGCCCGGCTGTCACCAACACCGATTACGGCGTGATCGGCACGCCATCGGCTCCTACGGTCAATGGCGGGCATACCGGAAACGTCGCCGATGCCGACCCGCGGATCATCTCGAACCTCGTGAATGACCAGAGCATCGACAACCCGGCCGCCGTCGAGGCGTGGTTCGCGAACGACGCCGCGCTGGCGGCTTTCCACGAGCGCTACGGCGAAGATGCGATCCCGGTGCGCCCGGGCGAGGGTGCCAGCGTTCAGGCGGTGGTGAATTCGAGTTTCGAAGCCCAGTCCATGGCTGCCGGAGAGCCCGGTGTCGTCACGAGCGCACTTGGCAATTACTCGACGGAGGCGCCGACAGGCTGGACGATTACCGGCGGCATCGGCGGCGTTTTCGCGCCTGCCGACACCGTGAATGACGGGGCAGGGCATCCGGGGCCGAACGTCGCCTGGCTGACAGGCGGTGCGACACTGGCCCAGGATGGCGGCACGCTGACAGCAGGGGCGAGCTACAGCCTTGGCCTCAGTGTCGGGGACCGAACCGATCAGACCTGGACCGGAGGCACGGCCCGTCTTGTCGCGGTCGGCCCGGGCGGCGTGACCACGGTCATTTCGACGACTGCACTTCCTACACCCGCCGATGGCGGCTGGGCCGACATGACGCTGGAGACCGGACCGATCCCGGCGGGGCTGGACGGCCAGACGCTGCGCATCGAGGTGCAGCAGAGCGGCGGCTCACAGGTTCTGGTGGATAACGTCTCGCTGAGCGTTCAAACCGGCAACAAGATCGAGATCGACAATATCGACATGGCCTCCTTGCCGAACATCGCGCCCGATGACGGCATCTCGGCGCCGTTCAACGCATGGATGACGTTCTTCGGCCAGTTCTTCGATCACGGCCTCGATCTGATCACCAAGGGCGGGAACGGCACCGTCTACATTCCGCTCCAGCCGGACGATCCGCTCGTCATGGGGCCCAACGGGGTCAATGATGGTATCGACCCCCTGACCGGTCAGGCGCTGGGCGACGATCTGTCGACACATCTGCGTTTCATGGCCGTCACCCGCTCGACCCCCGTCGAGGGACCGGGGCCGGACGGCATCCTCGGTACGGCGGACGACACGCAGCACGAGGGCGAGAACACGACCACGCCTTTCGTCGATCAGAACCAGACATACACCTCGCATGCATCGCATCAGGTCTTCCTGCGCGAATATGCTTTCGATGCGAGCGGCAATCCGGTCTCGACCGGGCATTTGCTGGACGGCGCCAATGGCGGCCTGCCGACATGGGCCGAGATCAAGGCACAGGCGCGCGACATGCTCGGGATCGAGCTCACGGATGGGGATGTCCTGAACATCCCGCTGCTGCGCACCGATCAATACGGCCAATTCATCGCCGGCCCGAACGGTCTGCCGCAGATCGTCGTGGGCCTCGGGCCGGACGGCGTCCCGAACACCGCCGATGACGAAGTGGTCGAAGGCGATCTGGCCGCGCCGGTCAACACCTTTGCGGCGGGCGCAGTGCGCATCGGCCACGCGTTCCTCGATGACATCGCGAATTCGGCCAATCCCTTCGACGGTCAGACCGGCGGGCTGAAGACCGCCGATGACGACAGCGCCGTGGGCCTGTCAGACAGCGTCAGCACGGCGGGCACCTATGACAACGAAATGCTGGACCGTCATTTCATCACAGGTGACGGGCGCGGCAACGAGAATATCGGCCTGACGGCCGTTCACCACATCTTCCACTCCGAGCACAACCGGCAGGTGGAGGCTCACAAGAAGACGGTGCTCGAGTCGGGCGATATCGACTTCATCAACGAGTGGCTTCTCGTGGATATCCCGGCGGGCGATCCCGTCCCGACCGATCCTTCCGCTGTTGTCTGGGATGGCGAGCGCCTCTTCCAGGCCGGCCGCTTCGCGACCGAGATGCAGTATCAGCACCTCGTCTTTGAAGAATTCGGGCGCAAGATCCACCCGAATATCGACCCGTTCGTTTTCAACGCGGTGACAGATATCGACGCCTCGATCTTCGCCGAGTTCGCCAACGTGGTATACCGCTTCGGCCACTCGATGCTGACGGACAACATGCCGCGCGTGATGATCGATCCGGCCACGGGTGCGGTGACGAACGACGACATGGGCCTGATAGCGGCCTTCCTCAATCCTATCGCCTTCGACAATGACAGCACGATGACCGCCGATGAGGCGGCGGCGGCTGTGGTATTGGGCATGACGACGGAACGAGGCAGCCAGATCGACGAATTCGTTGTCTCGTCCTTGCGCAACAATCTTCTGGGCCTGCCGCTCGACCTTGCCGCGATCAATATCGCACGGGGCCGCGAGACCGGCATCCCCACCTTCAACGACACGCGTGCGCAGCTTTTCCAGCAGACCGGCTCGGCATGGCTGAAGCCCTATGACAACTGGGTCGATCTGGCCTCGAGCCTCAAGACGCCGATGACCGTGGTCAACCTGATCGCCGCCTATGGCACCCATGCCAGCATTCTTGCGGCGGACACACTGGTCGCCAAGCGCGATGCGGCTTTCGATCTGGTGTTCGGCGGCGGCGCCGTCTCGGACCAGGAGCGTTTCGACTTCCTTCTGGGCCGCAACGGCTGGAGTGCCGAAACGAACGGCCTCAATGACATCGACCTCTGGGTCGGCGGCCTATCCGAGCGCATCATGCCCTTCGGCGGCATGCTCGGATCGACCTTCACGGCGATCTTCGAGGCGCAGATGGAGGCGCTTCAAGACGGCGACCGCTTCTACTATCTCAGCAGGACGCAAGGCCAGAACTTCCTCAACGAACTCGAGGAGAACTCGTTCTCCAAGATGCTTCTGGCCAACACGAGCCTCTCGGACCCCGGTCCGGACGGCATCCGGGGCACGTTCGACGACATCATCAGTCATCACATCGGCGTGGACAGCTTTGCGCTCTACGACTACGTGCTCGAGATCAATCAGGCCAATCAGTTGATCCCCGACCCGGAAGGCAATGATCCGCTGCTCGAGGCGCTGGGCATGGGCAAGGTCGTGCGCGACGATCCGACCACCAGCGAGGTCGAGACCAACTACCTGCGCTTCTCCGGCGGTGAGCATGTCGTCGTCGGCGGCACCAGCGGCAGCGACACGATCATCACCAGCGACGGCGATGACGGCATCTGGGGCGACGACGGCGACGACTACATCGAATCCGGCTATGGCGTCGATCTGGTCAATGGCGGCGGCGGCAACGACATCATTCTCGATGCCGGCGACGAGGGTGACTTCCTCAAGGGCGAAGATGGCGACGACGTGATCTCGACCGCCAACGGCTTCGACGTCGTGATGGGGGGTCGTGGCAAGGACGTCGTGTTCCTCGGCGCCGACGCCTCCGACGTGTTCGGCGGCGAGGGGGACGACTTCATCCTCGGCGGCGACGGTGCCGACTTCCTGCTGGGCAACGAGGGCAACGACTGGATCGAGGCCGGGCCGGGTTTCGATACCAGCGCGGGCGACAATTCCGAGCTTTTCTTCAACAGCAAGATCAAAGGGCACGACGTCATGTTCGCCGGCTCGGACGAGCATGATTTCGACGCTGAATCCGGCGATGACATCATGGTTCAGGGCGCCAGCGTGATGCGCAACGAAGGCATGTTCGGCTTCGACTGGGTATCGTTCAAAGGCATGCAGAACGACGCTTATGCCGATATGCGCATCAAGATCTTCACCACGGACGAGCAGGATATCCTGCGCAACCGCTTCGACAAGGTCGAGGCGCTGTCCGGCTGGGAGAAGAACGACACGTTGATCGGCGACGACCGCGTGGCGCCCGGCACGGGCGAGGGGGCCGAGGCCGAATTCGCCAATGACGGGCTCGATCAGGCCGGTATCGACCGCATCGAGGGTCTGTCCGAGCTTGTCTCGATCGCGGACGGTCAGGAGTTCTGGGAAAGCGGAAACATCATTCTCGGCGGCGCGGGGTCCGACCTGATGACCGGCAACGGCGGCGACGACATCCTCGATGGTGACCGCTGGCTGAACGTGCGCATCCGCATCACGAATGACGCGGCCGCGGAAAACACCGCCGAGAACGAGATCGCGACCGTCGACAGCCTCAAGCATATCTTCACCGCCGAGGATGGCGTCGATCCCGCATGGGTCGGAAAAAGCCTCTTCGAGCTGCTGGTGTCGCGCGACATCGTGCCGGGCCAGATGCATATCCAGCGGGAAATCCTCGATGCGGGGATGGGCGACGATGTTGATATCGCCGTCTTCAACGATGACCGCGATCAGTACACGATCACGGACCTCGGAAATGGGGTGTTGCAGGTTGAACATACGGGCTTCGGCAACAATCCGGACGTCCTGATCGATGACGGGGTTGATACGCTTTACAACATTGAAGTGCTGCGGTTCGCGGATGGTGACATCCTCACTCCCCAGCCTGCAACGGGCATGCCGGTCATCAATGATCCGACACCGACGGATGGCATGGTCTCGCCGGTCGAGGGCCAGCTTCTGACCGTCGACACGAGCGGTATCGCCGATGTGAACGGGCTGGGAGCGTTCAATTACCAGTGGCAGTATCTCGACGGTGCAGTTTGGACTGACATTCCGGGCGCCACCGAAGCCACCTTCACGCCGAACGATCCCAACCTCATTCAGCAGTTGTTAGGTGACATCAGCGAAATCGGTCGGCAACTTCGGGTCGAAGTCAGCTTTGTCGATGGTGGCGGCACATTGGAGACGGTCATCTCCGCGCCGACGCTGGCCGTGACCGAAAATACCGGCGTGACGCTGAATGGCACTTTCGGAACGAATAACAGCCTGAACGGCGGCGACGGCAACGACGTGCTCACAGGCGTCAGCCCGTTCTTAATCTTTGGTGGCGGCAACGACACCCTCAACGGAAATGGCGGCGACGACATCCTGATCGGTCAAGGCGGCAGCGATGTGCTGAACGGCGGTGCCGGGTTCGACCAGCTAGATGGCGGCGGTGGCGCCGACATCCTGAACGGCGGTGCGGATAACGATCTGATCCTCGCGGGTGGCGGGGCAGACACAATCGTCCAGGGCTCGACCGACGGTCGTGACATGGTGGACGGCGGTGGAGGGACCGACACCTATCGGTTGGAGGGCACCGCGGAGGCCGAAAGCTTCACGATCTATGCGATGTCCGGAGGGCAGAATGCGGGCCTCGCCGCAAGCCTCGGGACGGTCATCCAGGCGACGACCGAGATTGTTGTCACCCGCACTGTCGGCACGACCACGACCATTGTGGCCGAGCTCGACAACATCGAGGAGATCATCGTCGATACGCTTGCTGTCTCTGCCAATAACGGAAACGGAACGCCGGACGGCGGTCCGGTTGGAGGCGACACTGTCAACATCGTCGGTGACTTCAACCCGACCAGCCTGAATTTCAGCACCATCACCATCAATGGTACCTCGGGGGACGACACGGTCGATATTTCGGCCCTCACCTCGGCGCATCGCATCGTCTTCCGCGGCGAGGGCGGCAACGACACGATCGTCGGCGCGCTGCGCCCGCAGGACGTGATCGATCTGCCCGGCTCGGGCGATCCGGTGGTCACGACCGGGGCAAGCGGCATGGTGACCGTCAGTCGCGGGGGTGCCAGCGTCACCTTCGACGGTAGCAGCGGGATGCCGGCGATCCTCGACGATGACACGCCGTCCGGGGCCTTCACGCTCACCGATAGCGATCTGGCTGCGCTGAAGAACCTCGTGAACGGAAGCCCTGCATTTGACGACGACGACGACAGCGAAGGCGCGGCAGGCGTCCGCAGTCTGAGCGGCGAGGGCAACAACGAGGCCAATCCGCTCTACGGCACAGCCGATCAGCCCTTCATCCGTCTGACGGAGGCGCGGTACGGGGAAGCGGACGAGAACGGCAACCGGAAGGTCAACCCGATCTTCGACGGGCTGGATCCGCGCACGTTGTCCAACATCCTGGGCGCTCAGGACGAGACCGTCGCAAAGAATGCAATGAACGCGAGCACGCTCTTCATGGCATTCGGTCAGTACTTCGACCACGGCCTCGACTTCTTGCCCAAGAACGCGGCCTTCGGAAAGATCGACATCGGCGGTCCGGGTGCGGAGCGCAGCCCGACCTCGGATAATCCTGCCGATCTGACGCGGGGCGAGGTTGCATCTGTCGACGCCGATGGCGTGCCGCAGCACCGCAACATGACCTCTCCCTTCGTGGATCAGAACCAGGCCTATGGCAGCCATGAGCTGGTCGGCCAGTTCCTGCGCGAAAGCGACGGGGCGCAAGGTTCGGGGATGCGGCTTCTCGGGGGTGAGGCAGATCCCTCGGATCCGGCTTTCGCCCTGCTGCCGACACTGCGCGATCTGATCCTGCATCATTGGGAGGCCGAGACCATCTTCGAGGATGCCGGCCTTCCGGGTGGCGCGGCGACGCTTCAGGAGCTGCTTCCGGGCCTCGTGGACGACGCCACGGGCGCCATCGACAGCACCCTGGTCGCGGATCTGGCAAGCGATTTCCTCGGGTCGGGGCAACCGCTTCTGCTCGATACGAACCCCTATATCGACTTGCTCGATCACCGCGTGGCGGGTGATGGGCGCGCGAACGAGAACTTCGCTCTGACGGCGGTCCACACGGTCTGGGCGCGCAATCACAACTTCCACGTCGAGAACCTGATCGCGCAAGGCTTCGAAGGCAGCGCCGAGGAAATTTTCCAGGCCGCCAAGATGCTCAACGAGAGCGATTACCAACGCGTCGTGTTCCAGGAGTTCGCCGACAAGTTGCTGGGCGGCCTGCGCAGCGCCGATGGCGGCTTCGACAATCACGGCTGGGACGGCTACAATCCCGAAGTCGACGCCAGCATCAGCCATGAATTCGCCGCTGCGGCCTATCGCTTCGGTCATTCGCTGATCGGCGAGACGCTTCAGGTCAAGGCGGCGGATGGCACGGTCACCGAAGTGCCGCTCTTCGATGCCTTCCTCAACCCGTCCAACGACCCCGATGTCTTTACCGGACCGCTCCCGCAGGGATATGTCCCGGCGCCGGGTTATGCACAGCATGGCGTCGCCTCGATCATCGGTGGCACGGCGGTGCAGCAGGCCGAAGAGGTCGATCTCAAGGTGGTGGATGCGGTCCGCTCGGATCTGGTGCGTATCAACGCCGATCTTTTCGCGTTCAACGTCGCGCGTAGCTGGGATGTGGGCCTTGGCACCATGAACCAGGTTCGGGCAGGGCTCGCGGCCTCGACCAACCCCTACGTCGCGCAGGCCGTGGCGATGGCGGGCGGTCTTTCGCCCTACAGCAGCTGGGCGGATTATCAGGCGCGCAACGACGTCAGCGACGCTCTGATGGCCCAGTTGATGGAGGCCTATCCGGACCTCGTTCTCGAGGATCAGGCCGAGATCGACGCCTTCGTGGCCGCCAATCCGGACATTACGCTGCATCCCGGTGCGGATGGCGCCATGATTGTCGCGGGGATCGACCGGGTCGATGTCTGGACGGGCGGACTTGGAGAGAAGCACATCAATGGCGGTATGGTCGGCCAGACCTTCTGGGTCGTGCTCCACGAGCAACTGGACCGCCTTCAGGAGGGAGACCGGTTCTACTACATCGACCGCTTCGAGAATTTCGACTTCTATCAGGATTTCGGTGAAGACACGACATTCGCGGAGATCGTCGCCCGGACAACCAGCCTGACCGATCTCGACAATGACATCTTCGATGCCGAAGACGAAGTTGCCGGGGAAGACGGAAATGACGGCGCCGACGACGACATCGGAGCCGACGACGACGCCGGTGCCGAAGACGGCGAGGGCGCCGACGACGGTGATGGTGGCGGCGATACCGGTGGCGACACCGGCGCCGGAGACGGTGGCGAGGCCGATGGTGGCGACGCCGGCTCTGACACCGGTTCCGGCAACGAAAGCACCAGCCCGCCGCTTGCGGCAGGTGGCTCCATCCTCGGTTCGGCGGGTCGCGATACGCTCTTCGGAACGGCCGAAGCGGACAATATTCTGGCGCTGGGCGGTCGTGACATGATCTTCGGCGCGGATGGCGACGACAACATCCTCGCCGGAGGCGGCCGCGACATGGTCTTCGGGGATGCCGGAAGCGACCGGCTCTTCGGCGAAGGCGGCGATGATTTCATCGAAGGCGGCGCCGGAGATGATCTGGTCGTCGGCGGCGCGGGCGACGATGTCTTCGCAGCGACCTCCGGAGATGGCAACGACGCCTATTACGGCGATGATCTCTCGGGCGGCATGGGTAACGACACGCTCGACATGTCGCGTATCATCGAGGACATCACCGTGGATCTTGGCGGCGGCGGCGCGGCGCGCGGCATGGCCACCAGCGCGGCATCCGGCACGGACGCTCTGTGGAGCATCGAGAACTTCATCGGCGGCGCCGGAGACGATGACATCACCGCCAGCAATGCTCACAACATGCTGGATGGCGGAAGCGGCAACGACACCTATCGCTTCCTGTCTGCGGCCGACGCCGATGGCGATACCATCGGATCCTTCCAAGCCGGAGACAAGATCGACCTGTCGCAGATCGATGCCAACGGCCAAGGCGCGGGGAACGGCAGCTTCACGCTGATCTCGGACGCCTTCACCGGAAGCGGACAGCTACTGGTGAGCCATCAGAGTGGCGAGGGCGGTGACACCACGCTGATCACCGGCAGCGTCAGCGACGACGGCGCGGCGGATTTCAGCATCACGATCCGCGGCCATCACGATCTCACACAAGACGATTTCCAGCTCTGATCGGAGCACGGCAATCGATTTTCCGGGCTGACGCAAGATCAGCCCGGGAAGACTTTCGGGTCGGGAACGAAGTGAAGCTTGGGGGAGCTGAACATGGGACAACGGGACAAGAAATCGAACGGCGCTGCCATGAAGATATTGGGCAGCGTCAAGGGGCTGGCTGTGTTTTTGCTGCTCCTGTCGGGAGTCATCAACATCCTCGCGCTGACTGGCTCTTTCTACATGCTGCAAATCTACGACCGGGCCCTCGTCAGCGGCAGCATTCCAACGCTGCTGGCGATTTCGGCACTGGCCATCGGCCTCTACATGTTTCAGGGCGTCTTCGACATCATCCGCACGCAGATCCTCGTGCGGGTCGGTGCGCGTCTCGACCGGCGCCTTGCGCCTGTGGCGCATCAGCTCGTCGTCGACATGCCGCGCCTTGGCTATTCCACGTCCGAGGCGCTCGAACGGGGGCGGGACGTGGATACCTTGCGCGGATTTTGCGGCTCGCAAGGGCCGATCGCCCTTTTCGATCTGCCTTGGATGCCGATCTTCCTTGCCTTCGTCTATTTCCTGCATCCGACATTGGGCGCGCTGACGATCGCCGGGGCCTTCACGCTGACGTCCCTGGCCGTCATCACCGAACTGCGCACCCGCAACTGGAGCAGCGCGACGATGGCCTCCACCATCGAGCGCAACGCGATCGCGGATTCGAATGCGCGCAACGCCGAAGTCCTCAAGGCCATGGGTTTTGCCTCGCGCGCGGTCGCGCGATTTGCCGCCTCGAACGACCGGCATCTGGAGCTTCAGACGCGCACCAGCGATATCTCGGGTACCTACAGCGCAATTTCGCGGGTTCTGCGGATGCTCCTGCAATCGTCGATCCTGGGGCTCGCCGCTTATCTGACGATCATCGGACAGCTTTCGGCGGGGGCGATCATCGCTGCAACCATCGCCGCTGCACGCGCCATGGCGCCAATCGACATGGCCATCGGCAACGCCAAGAATATGGAGGCGGCGCGCGCCGCGTGGAAGCGTCTGCGCAACACCGTCGAAGTTCTCGAGAACCAGCCGAAGCCGATGGCGCTGCCCGACCCCAAGGCATCCCTGCGGGTCGAGGGTGTTACGGTCTCGGCCCCGGCGACGGGCAGGGTACTCCTGAGCGATATCACCTTCGAGGCGAAGGCCGGACAAGCCATCGGCATCATCGGCCCGAGCGGTGGCGGCAAGACGACCCTGGCGCGCGCGCTGACCGGGATCTGGCCGGTTTTGCGCGGCTCGGTCCGGCTGGATGGCGCCGAGTTGGGGCAATGGAGCGACGACAGCCGTGGAGCCCATATCGGCTATATGCCGCAGGACGTGGCCCTCCTCGACGCGACGGTCGAAGAGAACATCGCCCGCCTCGCGGATGCCCCCGAAGCGCAGGCCGTGGTCGCGGCGGCGCAGGCGGCGATGGTGCACGAAATGATCGTGCGCCTGCCCGACGGCTACCGCACCTATCTCGGGCCGATGGGCACTTCGGTTTCGGGTGGTCAGCGCCAGCGTCTCGGCCTTGCGCGGGCGCTTTACGGAAATCCGTTCCTTGTGGTGCTGGACGAGCCGAACGCCCATCTCGATCCCGAGGGCGAAGCGGCGCTGACCGCCGCGATCGAGGGTGTCAAGGCGCGCGGGGGCATCGTGGTTCTCATCGCGCATCGCCCCTCCGCGCTTCAGTCCTGCGACCTGATTGGTGTGATCCAGGGTGGCAAGTTGTCAGCCTTCGGCCCGCGCGAGGACATCCTCAATCCGCGTCCGGTGCGCAAGCAGGACGGCGCCTCGCCGCCGGCCCGTAAACCCGAGGCCGCGCCGGTCGATCCGCTTCGGCTCAAGAATCCGATTGCCGCGCAGGCGACCGCCGCCGCAGCGCCGGCTGAAATGAAGCGCGCCGCGGTGAGGGAGGGCCGGTCATGATCGATGTCAAGGGAACCCGTTCCGACGGCGCGCGCAACGATCCGGACGATCCGCTGGGTCTGCGGCAAACGGAGCCGAGCAGCGCCAAGCTCTTCTCCGGCTGGTTCGTAGGGCTGGTTGCGCTCGGCCTCTACATGCGGTCCTTCCTCTGGCCCGAGCCGGAAGAGGAGCCGGCCGCCGAGGAGGAACAGCAAAGCGCGCCGCAGGACGAAGCCGATGAGCCCGGCCTGCGCAAGACCGCATTCTCGGTCCCCGATGGCGAGGATGACGAGGATAAGCCCACCAATGGTAGCACCGGCACGGGCGCGGCCGAGCCTGCCCAGGCGAACGCTCCGGGCCTCTCGATCTTCCCGACCCCGTTCGAGGCACTCTACTACGGTGCGCCCTCGATTTTCTCGATCGATTCCGGCCTGCCGCGCGACTCGGCCAACACGGTTCTGCCGCCATTCGCCCGCTTCAGCGCAGCTGCAATCGTCTCGGACGCCGCCGCGCCATCTTTGGGCGGCGCGCAGGCCGGATCAGGTGGCGGCTCGGCAGGATCCGCGGGCGACCCGTTTAAGCCCGAGGAGGACAACGAGGAGCCGGACGATCCGGCCGAAGAGCCGCGTGGACGTGCGCCGCGCAACAAGGGGCCGGTCTATCTGGCCGATGTCGGCAGCGGCGCAGCCGTGGGCTTTGCCCTCTCCTTCTTCCTGTCGCAGACGGCCGATGCCGATGACGATCCGCTGACGGTCGAGGTGGTTTCGGCCACATCGGGTGACATCGCAATGCGCGGAGATGGCTGGCGCTATATCGCGGATACTGATTTTCTCGGCGAGGTGCGGATCGATTACACCGTGTCCGATGGCCAATTCGAGATCGCGCAAAGCGCTTATCTGAACGTGGTAGAGAATGTCTTCGTCGGCTCGCAGGATGATGATCTGCTGGTCGGAACGCATGGACGGGACATGATCGACGGGCAGGCGGGCGATGACAATCTGGCCGGCCTCGGCGGCAGGGACCGCATGTTCGGCCATGACGGTGACGACAATATCGCCGGTGGGGACGGGAATGACACCCTCTTCGGAGGCGAGGGGAATGACCTGATCGTCGGCGGCGCAGGAGATGACTGGATCTCTGGTGGAGCCGGACAGGACAGCCTGTACGGCGATGCCGGCGATGACGAGATCCATGGCGATGCAGGTGACGACGCGGCCTTCGGCGGCATGGGCGACGACACGATCAGCGGCGGCAACGGGAACGACACCGTCCATGGCGGCGCGGGCGCGGACATCCTCGCCGGAGACGACGGCGACGACCATCTCTACGGTGGGGATGGCGCCGATGTGCTCACCGGCGGCATGGGCGATGACACCGCTTTCGGCGGTGCAGGGCGTGATATCGTCTTCGGGAACGAAGGCAATGACGCGCTCCATGGTGGCGAGGGGGCCGATGTGCTCTCGGGAGATGCGGGCGACGACCATCTTGATGGCGGTGCGGATGCGGACGTCCTGACCGGCGGCAGCGGGAGCGATGTCGTGCTCGGCGGTGCTGGTGACGACCTGGTCATCGCCGATGACGACGCCGTGGCCGACCGGTTCAGCGGTGGCGACGGTCACGACCGGCTCGACTACTCGGCGGCGACGGAAGCCGTGATTCTCGATCTGGTCAGCGGCATCGCCTCGGGCGAAAGCGTCGGCGAGGACAGCTTCGATGCGTTCGAGCATTACACCGCAACTGCGCGGAATGATGTCTTTCATGCGGCCGCGGGACAGGCCACGTTGACGGGAAACGGCGGCGCTGACCTCTACAGTTTCGTGCAGGGCGATACCGTCGATATCATCCGATCGATCTATCAGATCACCGATTACGACTCGGATGATGAGATCTGGATCAGCATGGGATCGTCGAGATACCATATCCGCAAAGCCCAGAAAACGATCGAGGATCGCATAGAGGACGGCCTCGAGGATTACGCCGACAGCGTCGGCGCCGACGAGCCGCGCCTGAGTTTTCATTTCGACTGGACCGAAACCTATCGGCGCACCGCGATCGAAGTGGATTTCGACCGCGACAAGGTTGTCGATCTCGAGGTCATGCTCGATGGCGAGCATCTGTTTGTCGTCGAGCATGCGTGACCATGCCCATCAAGAAAGGACGTAGATCATGACCAAATCCGTATCGGCCAAGTCCGCGCCCAAGCGCAAAGCCGCGTATGACCGTCTCGGCGGACGGGTTTTTCTCGGGGCCACGCTGGTCATCGCCCTTCTGGGCGGCGTCGGGGCATGGGCCTTCACCGCCAATCTGACGGGCGCCGTGATCGCGATGGGCACGGTCAAGGTGGATCAGAATCTCAAGCAGGTTCAGCATCGCGACGGCGGCATCGTCGAGACGATCAATGTGCGCGAGGGCGATGAAGTCTCCTTCGGCCAGATCCTTTTTCGCCTCGATGACGCGCAGTCGCGTGCAGAACTGTCGATCCTCGCGGCGCAGCTCGACGAAGCCGAAGCTCGACGTGCACGCCTGGTCGCGGATCGCGATGGCGCGACCGAAGTGCGCTTTCCCGAGCGTCTTCTGACGGCCGATCCCAAACATGCGGAACTGATCGCGGGCGAGGCTCGGCTTCATGCCGGCAATATCGCCAATCGCCTGAACCAGCGTGAACAGCTCGATCTTGGGATCGCACAGGTCAACGATGAAATCGCGGCCCTGATCGCGCAGCGCGCCGCGCTCACCGACGAGACCGCGCTGGTCGAGAAGAGCCTCGAGCGCATCATCGGCCTGTATGACAAGGGCTTGGTCGAAGCGCTGCGCGTCGAGGATGCCGAAAGGGAATTGGTGCAGTTTCGCGGGAAGCTGGGAGAGATCGACGCGAACATCGCCCGCTCGCGCTCGCGCATCAGCGAGATAGGTATGCGCATTCTGGCCATCGACGAAGTTGCCCGTACCGAGGCGCAGCGCGAACTCGCCGTCATCGAGGCGCGGATTCTCGAACTCTCCGACCGTTTCGCGGCCGTGCAGGACAGGATCTCACGCACCGAGATCCGGGCACCAATCTCGGGCCGCGTCAACGAACTGTCGGTCTTCACCGAAGGCGGCGTGATCACCCCTGCCGAGGTCTTGGCGACGATCGTACCCTCATCGGCGGAATTGCGGATCGAAGTCCAGCTTCCGACAACCGCCATCGACCAGGTCTATCTCGGCCAACCCGCGCGCGTGCGCTTCTCGTCTTTCAACCACCGCACGACGCCCGAAGTGGTCGGCACGATCTCGCACATATCTCCCGCGACCACGATCTCGCCGACGACCGGCGAGCCCTTCTATATCGGGCACGTCTTTCTGACGGCGGAGGAGATGGCGCGGCTCGATGGCCTTGACCTGATGCCCGGCATGCCGGCGGAGATCTATCTCGCAACACAGGAGCAAACCGCCGCCGCCTATTTCGCCCGCCCCCTGATCGACCAGTTCCAGCGGGCCTTCCGGGAGGAATGACGGGGGCGAGACTGGGTTAGTTGAAACTGACTTTGGAGCCGCTGAAATAGGCGGAGATGCCTGTCAGCCCTTCAACCGCCGCTCTGGCTGCCTTGCGGCGCCCAGAACTTCCGCCACCAACGCTCATGCGCCGCGGCTTCGGCCCGTAGCCAGCTTTCGAAGGCCTGCGCTTCGTCGCTCCAGACATCGCCAGCGGGGCTGACCAGGAAATAGGCATCTGGCGAGGGCAGGCGTTCGGGGAAGGGGCATATGAGCCTGCCATCCCGCAAGTGGTCCGCCGTGGTCACCTCGTCCCCCACGGTCAGCCCGTCGCCGCGCGCGGCGGCTTCGAGGCAGAGTGCCGTCTGGTTGTAGATCCGGCCCGCCTCGGGATCGAAGTCGCGCGCGCCAGCGGCGGCGCCGAAGGCAGACCACCAGAAGGTCGAGCGGTCGTGGATCAGGATGTCGTCGCGCACATCGCGAAGGCTGGGCGGGCGCCCGAGCGCGTCGAAGAAATCCGGAGCGCAGACGGGGAAGACCGCATTGGTCATCAAGGGCCGGAAGCGGCAGTTGCGCCACGCGCCGCGCCCCCAGATCACCGCGAAATCGAAACTCTCGCCGGGCGGTGTGTCCATGCTGATGCGCGTTTCGATCGACACGCGGATTTCCGGATAGGCGCGCTCGAAGCCGGGCAGGCGCGGGAAAAGCCAGAGCGCCACGAAATCGGCATCCGCCACCAGCCGGACCTGAAGCGCGCGCCGCGTGCCGACAAGGCCGAGCCGCTCGCGCAGGGTGGCAATGCCGATATCAGCGGCCTTGAACACTTCGCGCCCGAACGGGGTGAGCGTGATCCTGCGGTGCTGGCGGTCGAAGAGGCGCTGCCCGAAATGCTCTTCGAGCGCGGCGACCTGCTTGCTCACCGCCGATTGCGTCACGCTCAGCTCGCTGGCGGCCTTGGTGAAACTCTCGTGCCGCGCCGCCGCTTCGAAGACGCGCAGCGCGTTGAGATTGGGCAAGGATCGAGCCATTCCGTTTTTTCCTGCAAGGGACGAAAAATTCGAATTTGACACGGCTTCATGCATTCAACAACGCTGAATTCGGCGCAGGTGCCCCAGCAGGAGAGATAAAGATGAAGGTAACGGTCGCGGCCACGCAGATGGCCTGCTCCAAGAATTACGACGACAACATGGAGAGGGCCGGGGCGCTTGTGCGCAGCGCCGCCAAGGCGGGCGCGCAGATCGTGCTGCTTCAGGAAGTCTTTTCCATGCATGAATTCCAGTTCATGGAAATGGGTCCCGAGCCGTTCAAGCTGGCCGAGCCGCTGGACGGCCCGACCGTGAGCACCATGCAAAAGCTCGCCAAGGAATTGTCGGTCGTGCTGCCCGTCAACATCTTCGAGAAGGCCAACAACGCCTATTTCAACACGAACGTCATCATCGACGCCGATGGCAGCGTGAAGGGGCATTACCGAAAGTCGCATATCCCGCTCGGCCTGCCGGGCTGCTACGAGAAGGTCTATTCCAACGTCGGCGATACCGGGTTCCGCACCTTCAAGACCGCCTATGGCACCATCGGTGCGGGCGTCTGCTGGGACCAGTGGTTCCCCGAGACGGCGCGGATCATGGCCCTCAGGGGCGCGGAGATCCTGTTCTTCCCGTCGGCCATCGGGTCCGATTGCCACGATCATTGGGAGACGGTGATGCGCGGCCACGCGGCGGCCAACATCATGCCCCTCGTCTGCTCGAACCGGATCGGCACCGAGAAGGGCACGCTGGGCGAGGTCACCTATTTCGGACAGGCCTTCATCGCCGGCCCGCGCGGCGACGTGCTCCAGCGCGCCGACAAGACATCCGAGACCTTCGTCGCGCAGGAATTCGATCTCGAGGAGATCGCGGAGCTGCGCGCGCATTGGGGTCTCTTCCGCGACCGGCGGCCCGACCTCTACGGCCCGCTTCTGACGCTGGACGGCACCTCGCCGTCGGGAGGTTGAGACTTATGGCACAGCTCTATCCCTTCACCGATCCCCGCGTGGCCGAAACCGAAGCGCCGCGCAGCATGGCGCGCGGCGACAATGTCCGTGTGACCGATACCGAGGGCAACACGTTCCTCGATGCGGTCTCCGGCCTCTGGTGCGCGTCGCTCGGCTTCAACCACCCGCGCCTCATCCGCGCCGCCGAGGCGCAGATGCAGAAGCTCGCCTATTACCATAGTTTCATGGGGCGCACCTGCGAGGTGACCGACCGTCTGGCCAAGCGGCTCGCGGCGCGCCTGCCCGGCGATCTGTCGCATGTCTTTTTCGCGGCCTCCGGCTCGGAAGCGGTCGAAACGGCGGTGAAGATCGTGCGCTATTATCAGAACGCGCGCGGCAAGCACGGCAAGAAGCGCATCATCGCGCGCGAAGGCGGCTATCACGGCTCGGGGCAGATGGCCGCCGCGCTGACCGGCATGAGCTATTGCCATGACGGCTTCGACGTTCCGCTCGACATGGTGGTGCGCGTGGGGCGCCCGCATTACCTGCGCGACGCGCATCCGGGCGAGAACGAGCTCGATTTCTCGAAGCGCATGGCGCGCGAGCTGGACGAGACGATCCGGCGCGAGGGGCCCGACACGATCGGCGCCTTCATCGGCGAGCCCGCGATGGGCTCGGGCGGGGTGATCCTGCCGCCCGAAGGCTATTGGCAGGGCGTGCAGGAGGTTCTGGCGCGGCATGACATCCTGCTGATCGCGGACGAGATCATCACCGGCTTCGGGCGGACCGGCAACTGGTTCGGCTGCGAGACCTGGGGGATCGAGCCCGATCTCATGACCATCGCCAAGCAGCTCACCGCCGCCTATTTCCCGATGTCCGCCGTCGCCATGACCTCGCGCGTGCAGGACGTGATCGCCGATGCCGCGCATGGCATGGGCACGTTCGGCCATGGCGTGACCTATGGCGGGCACCCGGTCGGGGCCGCCGTCGCGCTCGAGACGCTCGATATCTACGAGGAGATGGACCTGCCCGCGCATGTGAACGCGCTCGGCGCGCGCATCGGTCGCGCGCTCGGCCCCATCGGCGAGATGCCGGGCGTGCTCCAGACGCGCCGCGCCGGCATGCTCGCCGCCGCCGAGATGGAGACCGAGGCGGATGCGATCGCCGTCATGGCCGCCGCCGAGCGGCGGGGCGTCTTCTTTCGCCGGATCGGCCCGGTCGTCGCCATTTCGCCGCCCTACACGGTCACGAAAGACGACATCGACACGCTCATGGGCGTTCTCGCCGCCAGCGTCGAGGAGGCCGCGACACTGGCGACCACCGCCTGACGCAAGCGCACAGGCGCGATAAGATCGGCCGGGCGCAAGGCCGAGGGGCCGCCCCCGCGAGGGAGCGGCCCCGCAGAAAGATGCCACCAAGGCACGGCGCACCACGCGATAACGCATTCACCGACAGAGGAGAGAAGGACATGACCAAGGATATGACGAGACAGAAGACCGAAGCCGCCACCAGGACGGGTCCGTCGCGGCGCGCGGTGATGGGCGGCATGGCGGGGGCGGGCCTTCTGGCCGCCTCGGCCGGGCTGATCGGCGCGGGCAGGGCCCATGCCGAGACGCCCAAGAAGGGCGGGCATTACCGCGTGGGTATCCACGAGGGCAATACGAACGACTCGCTCGATCCGCGCACGACGAACGGCGTCTGCATGATCCAGCTCAACCACACGATCTTCAACTTCCTGGTCGAGATCGACGCCGACGACTCTATCATCCCCGAGCTGGCCGAAAGCTGGGACGCATCGGACGATGCGACAAGCTGGGTCTTCAATATCCGCAAGGGCGTCGAGTTCCACAACGGCAAGCCGCTGACGGCGGAGGATGTGGTCGCCTCGCTCAAGTATCACCTCAAGGAGGATTCGCAATCCGCCGCCAAGCCGCTTCTCGACGGCGTGACCTCGATCACCGCCGAGACCGAGCATCAGGTGCGCTTCGATCTGTCCGAAGGCAATGCCGACCTGCCCTATGTGCTGACCGATTATCACTTCGTCATCCTGCCCTCGGACGCGGATGGCAATGTCGATATCTCGGGCATCGGCACTGGGGGCTATGTGCTCGAGTCCTTCGAGCCGGGCGTGCGCATCGAGATGAGCCGCAACCCCAACTACTTCAAGGAAGGCCGCGCGCATTTCGACAAGGTGACATTCCTCGTCATCAATGACGGCAACGCGCGCACCAACGCGCTTCTGACCGGCGAGATCGACGCGGACAGCCAGATCGCGGCGAACACGCTCAAATTCCTTCAGCGCAACGACAAGGTGCTCATCGACAACGTCCCGAGCGCCGGGCACGTCACCATCCCGATGCACACCAATGTCGCGCCCTTCGACAATGTGGACGTGCGCCTCGCGCTCAAGCACGCGATCGACCGGGACGACATCATCGACAAGGTGATGGGCGGCGCGGCCGTCTTCGGCAACGATCACCCGATCGGCCCGTCGATGCCCTATTTCACCGCGCAGGACCGCAACACTTTCGATCCGGAAAAGTCGCGCTTTCACCTCAAACAGGCGGGCATGGAGAACCTCTCGGTCACGCTGGCGACCAGTGACGCGACCTTCCCGGGCGCGGTCGACATGGCCACGCTGTTCCAGGCCTCGGCCAAGAAGGCGGGCATCGACATGAAGGTGGATCGCCGGCCGGCGGACAATTACTGGTCCGAAGTCTGGCTCAAGAACCCGTTCTGCGTCGCCGCCTGGGGCGCGCGCCCGACCCCGCAGATCATGTTCTCGATCGCCTACAAGAGCGGCGCGGCCTGGAACGAGAGCAAGTGGGAGAACGAGCGGTTCAACAGCCTTCTCGACAGCGCCAAGGCCGAGCTCGACGATGCCAAGCGCACCGAGATGTACGGCGAGATGATGCGCCTTTGCCGGGACGATGGCGGCACCATCGTGCCCTTCTTCCTCAACCGCGTTCAGGCGCGCGGGACGAACGTCATGCATTCAGAGAAGATCGGCGGCAACTGGCAGCTCGACGGCGCGCGCTCGGCCGAGCGGTGGTGGTTCGCCTGATCCACGAGTGCCTTGCGGCGCCCGGCAGTCTCCGGTGCGCCGCAAGGCGATGACCGCGCGCGGATGCGCCGCACGCTTGCCCGGAAAGGCCGGCCCTAATGGGCGAAATCGTCGATCACCGTGATCCCGGCGGGCTGGCCGCTGTCCATGAGCCCGAGCGCATGGCCCACTTGCGACAGGGCGATGCGCTCGGTCACCAGCGCCCCCAGATCGAGCGCGCCCGCGTCGATCATGTCGAGGAGTGTGACGAACTCCGCCGCGCCCAGCCCGCGCATGCCGTGGATCGACAATTGCCGCGCATAGACGAGATCGAGAAGGGGCAGGGGCACCGTGCGATGCGCGCCGACCGGCATGCCGATCTGCACATGGCGGCCCAGCTTGCGCAGGGAGCGCAGGGAATTCTCGAAAGTCGCGCCGATGCCGAGAGCGTCCACGGACACATGCGCGCCGCCGCCGGTGATCTCGCGCACCGCCTCGGCCACGTCCGGGGTGCCGGAGGCGTCGATGCAGGCATGCGCGCCCATCTGCCGCGCCTTCTCGAGCGCGTCCGCCGAGACATCAATCGCCACGATCCGCGCCGAGAGCGCGCCGCCCAGCATGATCGCCGAAAGCCCCACACCGCCGCAGCCATGCACGGCGAGCCATTCGCCCGCCCGGAGCGCCGCGCGGTCGCCCAGCCCGCGCCATGCGGTGGTCACGCGGCAGCCCATCCCCGCCGCCTCGGCGAAGCCCACGCTATCGGGAAGCCGGACGAGGTTGAAATCTGCGGCCTGCACCGCCACGCGCTCGGCGAAGGCGCCCCATTGCGTGAAGCCGACAAGGCGCTGGCTGTCGCAGATCGTCGGCTGGCCCGCCGCGCAATCGGGGCAATGCCCGCAGCCGAGGATGAAGGGCGCCGTCACCCGCTCGCCCACGCGGAACGATTTGCAGTCCGGCCCGACCTCCTCGATCACGCCGGCGAATTCATGGCCCATGACATGCGGCAGCACGAGATCGGGGTCCGCCCCCGTCCAGCTGTGATGATCCGAGCGGCAGACGCCGCAGGCCCGCACGCCCACGATGGCGCCGTCATGCGGGCAGTCAGGATCGGGCACGGATTCGACCGCGACGGGGCCGCCTATCCGGTGAAGTATCGCGGCTTTCATTGGGGCCTCCCTGGCTGGTCATCTCATCCGGGCCAGCTAAGCGGCTGCGCCCCCTGCGCGCGCGGCCCAATGCGACACTCCCGGTCGCGAACCGCCGTTGACCGCCCGCGCCCCTGTGCTAAAGGCGCGCTATGAAACGGGCGGTTCTGGATAACTGGGCGCTTTTCGCGGGCATCTTGATGCTCATGGTGGCGAACGGGCTTATGATGACCCTGCTGACCATCCGCGGGGCCGAGCTTGGGTTCTCCGCCACAGTGATCGGCGTGATGCAGGCGGGCTATCCTGCGGGCGCGCTTCTGGGCACGCTGATGGCGCCGGGCCTCATCGCGCAGTCGGGCCATGTGCGCGCCTTCGCGGCGCTGGCCTCGATCTGCTCGATCTCGGCCATCATCCACCTGCTGACCGACGATCCCTATAGCTGGACCGCGATGCGGGTGCTGGCGGGCTTCTGCTTTCCGGGGCTTTACGTCATCACCGAAAGCTGGCTGAACGCCAAGGCCGAGAACCATCAGCGCGCACAGATCCTGTCGATCTACTTCATCGCGCAATCGGGCGGGCAGGCGATGGGCGCGGCGCTGATCGGCGTGCCGGGCGCGACGGTCACGGTGCTCTTCGGCACGGTGTCGATCCTTATCTCGCTTTCGGTCGTCCCGCTTCTGCTGACGGCGGGGCGGGCGCCCGAATACGAGGTGCCCGAGCGCATGCCGGTCGTGCGCCTCGCGCGGATCTCGCCGATGGCGATCAGCGGCGCGGCGCTGAGCGGGGCCGCCCTCGGATGCCTTTTCGCCGCCGCACCGCTTTACGGCATCGGCCTCGGGATGGGGCGCGCGCAGGTGGCGGGCCTCACCGTGGCGCTGACGCTCGCGGGGGCGGCGGTGCAATATCCGGTGGGCTACATCGCCGATCGGATCGACCGCCGCCTCGCCGTGATCGGCCTCTCGCTCATCGGGCTTGGCGCCGTGATCGTCAGCCTCGTGCAATCGGGGGAGGAGGCGCTCTTGCTGCGCCTGTCGTTGATGGCGGTCGGCTGCGTTCCGATCTATTCGGTCTGCCTCGCGCATGCCAACGACCAGATGCGCCGCAGCCAGGTAGCCTCGGCGGGGGGCGCGATGGCGTTCACGATGAACGCGGGCATCCTCGTCGGCGTCTTCACCGGCCCGGCCTCGATCGACTGGTTCGGCCCGAGCGGCCTGATGCTCTGCCTCGGCGTTCTGTTCGCTGCGACGGCGCTGGTCGCGGTGGTCCGGCGCGGGCGCAAGGACGCGCCGGCGGAGACGGGGCAGGTGCAGGCGGTAGGCAATTTCGGCCAGTTGCAGACGGGCTACCTTTCGGCCGAGACCATGCGCGAAGACGAGGCGCGCGGATGACCCGGCGCAGTCCCGAGGCCGCGCCCATCGCGGCGCAGGTGCCGCTGAGGGTGTCCTACATCCTCGTGCCCGGCTATTCGATGCTCGCGCTCAGCTCGGCGATCGAGCCTCTGCGCTCGGTCAACCGGCTGATGGGCCAGACCTGCTACGAGTGGCGGGTGATCGCCGCGCGCAAAGGCCCCGTCGAGGCGAGCAACGGGCTCGATGTTCAGGCCGCTTTCGATCTCGGCGACGCGCCCGAGGCGGATCTGACCATCGTCGTCGCCAGCCTCGGGCTCGAGCAGTATCGCAGCAAGCCGCTCGAGCGGCATCTGCGGGCCTTGCGCGGCTATGGCCGGATGCTCGGCGCGGTGAGCAACGGCACCCTTCTTCTGGCGCAGGCCGATGTCATCGGCACGCGCAACGTCACGGTCCACTGGGAGACCATCGAGCGGCTGACCAACCAGTTCCCCGATTTGAGGGTCAGCGCCGATCTCTACCGGATCGACGACGGCCTCCATACGGCGGCGGGCGGCACGGCCTCGATGGACATGATGCTCGACATCATCGGCGATCGTCAGGGCCGCCAGATCGCGGCGCAGGTCTCGGAGCAGTTCCTGCATGGGCCGGTCCGCCCCTCGGGCGAGGCGCAGCGCAACAATGTGCAATGGCGCTACCGGCTGACGGACGCGCGCCTCGAGAACGCGATTCGGCTGATGGAGGAGAATCTCGCGAGGCCGGTCAGGATCGCGCGGCTCGCCGATATCGTGGGCCTGTCCGAGCGTCAGTTCGAACGCCTGTTTCGCTCGGCGTTGCAAAAGTCGCCTTCGGCCTTCTACATGGATCTGCGTCTTCAGGCCGCCTATCGCAGCCTCGTGACCACGACGAGCACGCTCGAGGAGATCGCGGAATCGATGGGGTTTTCCAGCCAGGGCCATTTCGGGCGCGCCTTCAAGGCGTGGTGTGGAAAGTCGCCCATGAAGGTACGCGCGGGCACGGCGCCGACAATCTCGTCGGATTGATGCCAAAAAATGACGGTTCGGTATAACAGGCTTTGCGGTTTCGCCGTATACGGTTTCCGGATGCGCCGCGACTGTGTGCCGCGGTGTGCATGTTCCAGATGCGGCAGGAGGAGCGCGGCTTGGAAACGTTGGTTTTCATGTACAATAATGCCGGCACGATCGCCGCGCTGGGTGTCGAGCATATCTCGATCGTCGCCGTTGCCGTGGGTCTCGCGATTCTGACGGGCGTGCCCATCGGCATCGCGATCACGCAGAACCGCAAGGCGGCGGATACGATCCTCTATATCGCGTCGATCATCGTCACCGTGCCGTCCATCGCGCTTTTCGGCCTCATGATCCCGGTGCTGTCGCTGATCGGGCAAGGGATCGGCTGGCTGCCCGCCGTCATCGCGATCCTGCTCTATTCGCAGCTTCCGATCATCCGCAACACCTACACCGCCATCACGAATGTGGACCCGGCCTTGCGCGAATCGGCGCGCGGCATGGGCATGACCCCGATGCAGCGGCTGCGCCAGGTCGAGATCCCGCTGGCCATTCCGGTCATCATGGCGGGTGTGCGCACGGCGGTCGTCATGAATATCGGCGTCGCAGCCATCGCCGCCTATATCGGCGCGGGCGGTCTCGGCGTCCTCATTTCCCGCGGGATCAGCCAGACCGACCCGCGCCAGCTCATCGCCGGGGCCGTCGCGGTCTCGGCACTCGCCATCATCGCTGACTACGCGCTTCTTTATCTTCAGAAAAAGCTGACGCCAGCCGGTCTGACGCGGTAACGCCAGGGAGAAGCCAGAATGATCCGACTCGAAAAACTGACCAAGATCTTCGATACCCCGAACGGGCAGGTCGTGGCGGCGCGCGACGTGGACATGGAAGTGCCCGAGGGCGAGATCTGCGTGTTGCTCGGCCCGTCGGGCTGCGGCAAGACGACGGCGCTCAAGATGATCAACCGCCTCGTGTCGCCCACTTCGGGCAAGATCTTCATCGACGGCGAGGACACGTCCAAGCTCAACGACGTGCAGCTGCGCCGCAATATCGGCTACGTGATCCAGCAGATCGGCCTTTTCCCGAATATGACGATCGAGGAGAACATCTGCGTCGTGCCCAAGCTTCTGGGCTGGGACCGGGCCAAGGCGACGAGCCGCGCGAAGGAATTGCTCGATCTCGTCGGGCTCGATGCGAACCTCTTCATGAAGCGGTTTCCCAAGGAGCTTTCGGGCGGCCAGCAGCAGCGCGTGGGCGTGATCCGCGCCCTCGCGGCGGACCCGCCCGTCATGCTGATGGACGAGCCGTTCGGCGCGATCGACCCGATCAACCGCGAGGTCATCCAGGACGAATTCCTCAAGATGCAGGCCGAGATCAAGAAGACGATCATGTTCGTCAGCCACGACATCGACGAGGCGGTCAAGATGGGCGACAAGATTGCCATTTTCCGCGAGGGCATGATCGAGCAATACGACAGCCCCGACACCGTTCTGGCCCATCCCGTCAACGCCTTCGTCGCGGATTTCGTCGGCGCGGACCGCACGCTCAAGCGCCTGCGCCTCGTCAGCGTGGAGGAAGTGGCCGACCCGAACGCGCCGACCGTCTCGCGCCACAGCAAGGCCAAGGATGTCCTGTCGGCGGTCCAGCAGAGCATCGCCCGCGTCGCCGTGGTGATCGACAGCGACCACAAGCCCTTGGGCTACGTCACCGCCGACATGCTCGAGGGGGCGCGCGGCAATGTGGGCGATCTGGCCAAGCCGCTGCCCGCCGTCGTGCCCTTCCGCGCCGATCTGCGCGCCGTCGTCTCCGAGATGTTCGCGCATGACATCATGTGGCTCACCGCGGTCGACGATGCGGGCCGCTTCGTCGGCGTCGTCACGCAGCCCGCTGTGACCGGCGCGCTGGGCGAGACCTATCGCGCCGATGTCGCGCAGGCCATGACCTGAGGGTGCCGCGATGAACAAGCCCACGCTCGCCTCCCGCACTGGCCGCATCTGGCCCTGGGCCCTGATCGGCCTCGGCATTCTCATCGGGGTGTCCGGCCTGATCGAGCAGATGGCCTATTACTGGGAAGACATCGTCTATCTGACCGAACAGCACATCATTCTGGTGCTGGCCTCGGGCGGGGCGGCGATCTGCGTGGGCGTGCCCATCGGCGTCTGGCTCTCGCGCCCGTCGATGGCGAAGGCCGCCGAGACGATCATGCAGGTCTTCAACATCGGCACGACCATCCCGACGCTCGCAGTGATCGCCCTGTCGATGACGCTTCTGGGCATCGGCTTCGCCCCGGCCTTCTTCGGGCTGTTCGTCGCGTCGCTCCTGCCGATCGTGCGCAATACCTATGCCGGTCTTCTGGCCGTGCCCGCGCATCTCAAGGAAGCGGCGCACGGCATGGGCATGACCTCGGCGCAGATCCTTTTCAATATCGAGCTGCCCAACGCGCTCTTCGTCATCTTCTCGGGCATCCGCACCGCGCTGGCGATCAATGTCGGCACGACGCCGCTGGCCTTCCTGATCGGCGGCGGCGGTCTCGGCGAGCTCATTTTCACAGGTATCGACCTGATGGACACCGGCATGCTTCTGGCCGGGGCCGTCCCGACCGCGGCGCTGGCCGTTCTGGTCGATTTTCTGATCGGCCAGGCACAGCTCTGGCTGATCCCCAAAGGCGTCAACCCACTGCGCTGAGACAAGGCGCATCACTCACAGGAAGGACCTACCACATGTTTTCCAACTTCGCGAAATCCGCTTTCGCTGGCGCGCTGCTGCTTGCCGGCGCGGCGCAGGCGGACGAAATCGTCGTCGGCGGCAAGAACTTCACCGAGCAGCAGCTGCTGACCTCGATGACCGTGCAACTGCTCGAGGCCAACGGCTTCGAAGCGGACAACCGCGGCGGCATGGGCTCGGCGGCTGTCCGTCAGGCCATGGAGAACGGCCAGATCGACGTTTACTGGGAATACACCGGCACCTCGCTCATCACCTACAACAAGGTCGAAGAGAAGCTGAACGCCGATGACACCTATGCGCGCGTCAAGGAACTCGACGCCGAGAAGGGCATCGTCTGGCTCGACGCATCGGCGGCGAACAACACCTACGCGCTGGCCATGCGCAAGGCGCAGGCAGAAGAGCTCGGCATCAAGACGCTTTCGGACCTCGCGGCCCGCATCAACGGCGAGAACGATCTGACGCTCGCGTCGAACGCCGAATGGTACGCCCGTCCCGATGGTCTCAAGCCGCTTCAGGAAACCTATGGTTTCGAGCTGAGCCGCGATCAGGTGAGCCGCATGGATTCGGGCCTCGTCTATGAAGCGCTCAAGAACGGCGACGTCGAAGTGGGCCTCGTCTTCGCGACCGACGGCCGCATTCCGGCATTCGACTTCGTGACGCTTCAGGACGACAAGGGCTATTTCCCGGCCTACGCTCTGGCGCCCGTCGTGCGCGACGAGATCCTCGAAGCGCATCCCGAAATCGGCGATCTGCTGAACAACATGTCGTCCAAGCTGGACGACGAGACCATGGCGCGCCTCAACGCGCGCGTCGATGTCGAGCGCGTCTCGGTCGAGAATGTCGCGGCTGAATTCCTCGCGGAAGCGGGCATGATGTAAACGACCCCGCCGGGGCGCCCTAGCCGGCGCCCCGGCCCAACCAGCCCGAAGGGCCTTTTACCCGTGTCCAAGATTCTCAAGACCGGCGTTGCGCAATTCGCCAGCGCCATCGGCGATGTAGACGCCAATATCGAGACCCATCTCGACTGGATCGCGCAAGGGCGCGCCAAGGGCCTCGATCTGCTGGTGATGCCCGAATTGTCGCTGACCGGGCACCATGGCTGCGAGACGCTTCTCGACACCGCGATGCTGCGCGACGATGCGCGGCTGCGGCGCCTCGCCGAAGCCTCGGGCCAGATGGTGACCATCGTCGGCTTCATCGAGGAAGGTCCCGCCGCGCAATTCTACAACAGCTGCGCCGTGCTGCGAAACGGCGGCATCGAGTTTCTTCACCGCAAGGTGAATATCCCCAGCTACGGCATGCTGGAAGAAGGCAAGCATTACGCCACCGGCCGCTTCGTCGACACGTTCGAGATGGGCGCGCATTGGAAGGCGGGGCTGCTGATCTGCGCCGATCTGTGGAACCCGGCCCTCGTGCATCTGGCCTTCCTCCACGGCGCCACCTGCCTCGTTTGCCCCGTCAGCTCGGGCGTCGAGGCCGTGGGCGTCGATTTCGACAATCCCGGCGGCTGGGCGCTGACGATGCGCTTCTACGCGATGATGTACGGCGCGCCCGCGATCATGGCGAACCGCACCGGCACCGAGCGCGGCCTGACCTTCTGGGGCGGCTCGCGGCTCGTCGATGCCTTCGGCAAGGAGGTGGCCGTCGCCGGAACGGGCGAAGAGCTGATCCATGCCGATCTCGATTTCGGGCAGGTCCGCCGCGCGCGGCATCTGCTCCCCACGGTGCGCGACAGCAACATCAGCCTCGTTCACCGCGAGACCGGGCGCCTTCTCGAAACACTCGGCGTGCCCGATTTCATACGCCGCGACGGATGACAGGAGCGAGGCCATGCGCGATTTCTTCATGACGGACGAGGACCGGAGTTTTCGGTCCGAGATCAGGGATTTTCTGGCCCGCGAACTGGCGCCGGTGGCCGATGCCATCGAGCGCGATCAGGATTGGGAAGCGGTCAAGCGCGTCGTGCGCGCGCTGGGGCAGGCGGGCTACATGAAGCTCATGTTCTCCGATCTCTACGCGGGCAACCTTTCGAAGCCGGGCCTCACCCATGCCGCGATGCTCTCCGAAGAAGCGGCCTATCTGAATTACGCCTTCGAGACGACCATCGCGACCGCGCTCTCCTGCGCCTTTCCGCTTCATGCCTTCGCGCGCCCCGAAATCCGCGAGCGCTATCTCACGCCCATTCTCGAAGGAGATGCCATCGGCTCGATCTGCATGACGGAGCCCAATGTCGGCTCGGACAGCGCGGGGATGGAGACGCGGGTGCGCTTCGACCAGCAGACGCGCGAATGGGTGATCGACGGGTTCAAGCGCTACATCTCGAACGCGACGAAGTCGGATGTCTATATCGTTTGGGGTATCAGCGATCCGGACGTCGCGCCGCAGAAGGGGATGACGGCCATCGCCGTGCCCGCCACGACGCCCGGTATCTCCTTTCCGCGCACCTATGATTTCATGGGTCGGCGCGGCTGCGTGGTCGGCGAGGTGACGTTCGACAATGTCCGCGTGCCAGAGGAAAACCTTCTGGGCGAGGAAAACAGTGGCTTTCGCATCATGCTGAGCGCCTTCAACTTCGAGCGCGTGATCCTCGGCGGCTCGGGCCTCGGCGTCGCGCGCTCGGCCTTCGACATCGCGCGCGATCACGCCCAGAGCCGCGTCTCCTTCGGGCAGAAGCTGGGCCAGAAACAGCTGATCTGGGACATGATCGCGGAAATGAGCTGGCGTATCGACGCGGCGGAACTGCTTACCTACCGCGCGGCCAAGATGTACGACTCGGGCCTCGACGGCAAAGATCTCATGCGCGAGGCCGGCCAGTGCAAGCTCGTGGCCTCCGAGACCGCCGTCTTCTGCTCGGACCGCACGGTGCAGATCCTCGGCGGGGACGGCGTGACGCGGCAATACGGCCGGGCCGAGCAGATCTACCGCGATGCGCGCGCGCTGCCCATCGTGGGCGGCTCGTCGGAAATGGCGAAATACCTCATCGCGGCGCGCGAGATGCCGACGCTCAAGCCGAACCTCTGAGGACGCACTTCCATGCATATCGCCCGCATTCTCGAAGCCTCGGTCGAGCGTTACCCCGACCACACCGCCCTCGTCTTCGGGGAGCGCCGCTGGACCTATACCGAATGGTATGGCCGCGTGCGCCGCTTCGCGCAGGCGCTCTCGGACATGGGCGTGCGCGCGGGCGACCGCGTGGCCTTCTACGTCTCGACCTCCGAGAATTCCGTCACCACCTATTTCGCCTGCCAGATCCTCGGCGCGGTTGCGGTGCCGCTCAACTACCGGCTCAGCCCGGGCGAGGCGGCCTATATCATCAAGGACAGCGGCACGCGTGTTCTCGTCTATGGCCGCCACCTGACCGAGAACGCGCTCAAGATCGAGGCCGAGGTGCGCTCGGTCCATGATTTCATCAGCTGTTCCTATGACGCCAGCGCGGTGCCCGAGGGCCACAGCCAGTTCGACCGGCTGGCCGAAGAGACCGAGGACCGCGATCTGACACGCCCGATACCGTCGGGCAGCGACGTCTCGGCGCTGGTCTATACCTCGGGCACCACGGGCCGGCCCAAGGGCGTCGTGCATTCCCATGCCAACGACATCGCGATCGCGATGAACTGCGTGATGGAATACGGGCTCAACCACCGCGACAACGCGCTCCACATCGCGCCGCTCTACCATGTGGGCGGGATGCAGGCCTATTTCATGCCGCATGTGATGGTCGGCGGAACGAATGTGGTCATGGGCCGCTACAATGCGCTCGAGACGCTTCAGACCATCATGTCCGAAAAGATCACGACGCTTTTCGCGGTGCCAACGCAGATCCAGGAGATGCTGCTCCACCCGGAATTTCCGAAGATCGACACAAGCTCGCTGCGTCTCATCACGACCGGCGGCGCGGCCATCGCGTCCTCGGTGATGGAGCGCGTGATTTCCGATTTCTGCCCCGGCATCTACAACGGCTATGGCATGACCGAGGCGTCACTGGCGCTGGTGCTGCATCCGCGCGACGCGCTGCGGAAACTCGGCTCCTGCGGCAAGCCGACGCTGATTTCGGAATGCCGCGTGATCGACCGCAGGCCGGATGCGGCCCCGGGTGACATCGTGCCCGTGGGCGAGATCGGCCAGCTCATCGTGCGCGGCCCGCAGGCCATGACGGGCTATTGGAACAACCCGTTCGAGACGACGCGCAAGCTGCGCGCGGGCTGGGTCTATTCGGGCGATCTCTTCTCGCGCGACGAGGAGGGGTTCTTCTATTTCCACGGGCGCGCGGACGACATGATCGTCTCGGGCGGCGAGAACATCTATCCTCGCGAGGTCGAGGAGCTGCTCTACAAGCATCCCGGCATTCAGGAGGCGGCCGTGCTGGGCCTGCCGGACGAGAAATGGGGCCAGATCGTCGCGGCCTATATCGTCGCCACGGATCCGAACCTGACGGCCGAGGATCTCGATGCGTTCTGCAAGACCAGCGACGATCTCGCGCCCTACAAGCGCCCCAAGCGCTACGAATTCCTGGGCGAGCTGCCCACCAACCCCAGCGGCAAGGTGCTCAAGCGCGAGCTTCTGGCGCGCCATGTGAACGCGGCCGCCGGGGCCTGACCCCCGGACGCATCGCAGAATGGACGGACCCATGACGGACAAGCTTCTTTTCGACCAGCGCGGCCATGTCGTGACGCTCACCTTCAACATGCCCGACACGCGGAATGCGCTGACGGACCGCGATCTGTGCGATGCCATCGTCGCCGCCATGGCGCGCATCAACGAGGACCAGTCGGTGCGCTGCGCCATCCTGACCGGCGCGGGCAAGGCGTTCTCCTCGGGCGGCAATCTCAAGCACATGAAGGAAAAGGTCTCGATCTTCGGCGGCGACGCGGTCGATGCCAAGGACGGCTACCGCGCGGGCATCCAGCGCGTGGCCAAGGCGATCTGGGAATGCGAGGTGCCGCTGATCGCCGCCGTGAACGGGCCCGCCTATGGCGCGGGCTGCGACGTGACCTGCATGTGCGATATCCGCATCGCCTCCACCGCGGCCACCTTCGCCGAGAATTTCGTGCGCGTCGGGCTGATTTCGGGCGATGGCGGCGCATGGCTCCTGCCGCGCCAGATCGGGCTGAGCCGCGCCGCCGAAATGACCTTCACCGCCGAGCCGGTGGATGCCCAGACCGCCGAGGCGTGGGGCCTCGTGTCGAAGACCGTCGCGCCCGAGGCGCTGATGGACGAGGCTGAGGCGCTGGCCGAGCGGATCGCCGTCAATCCGCCGCGCCAGCTTCGCATGGCCAAGCGGCTTCTGCGCGAGGGGCTGGTCTCGCGCTTCGACGGCCTGCTGGAGTTGGCCGCCGCCTATCAGGGCGCGTGTCACCAGACCGAGGATCACGCCGAGGCGGTCGACGCGCTGCTGGAAAAGCGCGCGCCGAAATTCACGGGGCGATGATGTTTGACAATGGGACGCGGCCCGAGGGCCGCAAGGGAGCGCGCGGCGCATGAGCATGATCATCGATTTTCTGCACGACACGCGCCACGGCGACTTGCCGCAGGATGTGCGCCGCCATGCGCGGCGCTGGCTGCTCGATCTGGTCGGCGTGGCCGCGGGCGGCGCGACGACGGATCTCTCGCGCATCATCCGCGATCACGCGGCGATGCAGTTCGGTGCGGGCGCGCGCGGCGCGCGCATGCTCTTCGACGGGCGTATCGTCAGCCCCGCCGGCGCCGCCCTCGCGGGCGGCATGACCATCGATGCGCTCGACGGGCATGATGGGCACAAGCTGACCAAGGGCCATGTCGGCTGCGGCGTGCTTCCCGCGCTGCTGGCGCTGAGCGAGGCCGAGGGCGAGACGCGCGGCGACGCGTTTCTGACCGCGCTCGCTCTGGGCTACGAGATCGGCACGCGGGCGGGCATCGCGCTGCACCGCACGGCGCCCGATTATCACACCTCGGGCGCCTGGGTGGCGCTGGCCTGCGCCGCGCTCGGCGCGCGGGCGCTGCGCCTCGATGCTGGGCGGACGCGGCATGCCATCGGCATCGCGGAATATCACGGGCCCCGCAGCCAGATGATGCGCTGCATCGACCATCCGACCATGCTCAAGGACGGCTCGGGCTGGGGCGCGATGACCGGGGTCTCGGCGGCCTATCTTGCGGCGGACGGCTTCACCGGCGCGCCCGCCATCACCGCCGAGGGTGCGGACGTCGCCGATCTCTGGGCCGATCTGGGCAGCAATTGGCGCATCTCCGAGCAGTATTTCAAGCCCTGGCCGATCTGCCGCTGGGCGCAGTCCGCCGTGCGCGCCATCCTCGATCTGCGCGCGGAGCACGGGCTTACCTCGCCCGATGTCGAGCGGATCGAGATCGCCACGTTCCACGAATCGCACCGCCTCGCGGCCCGCAGCCCCTCGAGCACGGAGGAGGCGCAATACTCCACCTCCTTCCCGGCGGCCGCCGCGATGGTGCGCGGCACGGTCGGCCCCGACGAGGTCTCGGCCAGCGCCTTCGCCGATCCCGAGATCCTGCGCCTGTCGCAAGGCATGATCGTGATTGAAGCGCCTGAATATAACGCCGCCTTCCCCGCGCGCCGGATCGCGCATGTGACGCTCGTTCTGCGGGACGGGCGCCGCCTCGTCTCGCCGCCCACCGAAGCGCCGGGCGACCCGGAAGCGCCCATCGCCGATGCCGATCTGAGGGCGAAATTCCACGGCTGGGCCGGCCCGCTTCTCGGCGCCTCCCGCGCGGGCGCGATAGAGGCTGCGGTCGACACGATCGAAAACACTCCCTGGACGCGGCTCGGCGATCTGATCCTCGCGCCGCTCGATGCTCCCGGAACCGCGGGCAGGGACACGATTACGAACCACGCCGCGCGCCATCCCGCGCAAGGCGGCGCGGACGAAATTGAACTGGAGAGAGAAGCATGACCATCACCGCCAGAAAACGCCGCCGCAGCGGAGCCTCGCCCCGCGACCGCGAGGTGAACGCAAACCGCATCCCCCAGATGCCCTGGCGCCAGCCGCGCAACCCCTATCCGGCGATGAAGATCCTCTCGGACGATCAGGTCGAGGCCATCCACGACGCGTCCATGCGCGTGCTCGAGGAGCTCGGGATCGAGCTGATGAGCGCCGAGGCGCGCGCGCTTTTCCGCGCGGCGGGCGCCGATGTCGATGAGGCCACCGGCGTCGTGCGCATCGACCGCGCGCTCCTGGCCGAGCTCATCAGCACCGCGCCGAGCGAGTTCACGCTGACCTCCCGCAACCCGGCCAAGCGGTTGGTTTTCGGCGGCGATCACATGGCCTTCGGCATGGTAGCCGGTCCGCCCTCCGTGCATGACCGCATCAACGGCCGCCGCTCGGGCAACCTGCCGGATTTCGAGAATTTCACCCGGCTCGCGCATCATTTCAACGCGATCCACATCATCGGCAACCAGGTCTGCGCGCCGATGGAGCTTCCGGCCAACAGCCGCCATCTAGACACCTACAACGCCAACCTCACGCTGTCGGATCTGTGCTTTCACACCACCTCCATCGGCAAGGGCAGGGCGATGGACGGCATCCGCATGATGGCGATCTCGCGGGGCATGACGCTCGAGCAGATGGCCGAGGATCCGGGCGTGACGACGATCATCTCGGTCAATTCGCCCCGCCGCTTCGACGGCGAGATGGCCGAGGGCCTGATCGCCATGTCGAGCAGCGGCCAGGCCGTGGCCGTCACGCCCTTCACGCTGATGGGCGCGATGACGCCCGTGACGCTGGCGGCGGGCCTCACGCAGCAGAATGCCGAGGCCCTCTTCGGCATCGCGCTCACGCAGCTCGCCCGCAAGGGCGCGCCGGTCTTCTACGGCTCCTACACGTCGAACGTGGACATGCGCTCGGGCGCGCCCGCCTTCGGCACGCCCGAAAACGCCAAGGCCAATATCGCGAGCGGTCAGCTCGCGCGCCGCTACGGCGTGCCCTACCGCGCCTCGCCCACCAACGCGTCGAACGCCGCCGATGCGCAGGCGGCCTACGAGACCGAGATGGCACTCTGGGCCTGTATGCTGGGTCATGCGAACCTGCATTATCACGCGGCGGGTTGGCTCGAGGGCGGGCTCTGCGCCTCCTTCGAGAAACTCGTGCTCGATGTGGAGATGCTCCAGCACAAGATGGCCTTCCTCGAGCCGATCGAAGTGAACGAGGGCGAGCTGGCCTTCGAGGCGATGAAGGAAGTGCCCACGGGCGGTCATTTCTTCGGCTCGCCGCACACGATGGAGCGCTACGAGACGGCCTTCTACCAGCCGCTCGTCTCGAACTGGGCGAACCACGAGAACTGGGAGCTGGCCGGCGCCAAGGACGCGACGATGCGCGCGACCGAAATCTGGCAGACCGCCCTCGACGAATACGAGCAGCCGCCGATGGATGCCGCGATCCGCGAGGAACTCGACGCCTATATCGCCAAGCGCAAGGAAGAAATCGGCTCCGGCGAGCCGTAAGGAAGCAGGCGCCGCGCCGCTTTGCTGCACGGGGAAAGCACGACGCGCCGCCGAGTTAGATCGGCGGCTCTCCCTCTATGCTACGCTCATGAAGTCGAAGCTCGGCGTTGGTCAGACGCAGGGTATGTAGAAAACTCAGGCGGGTGGAACGTTGCTTCCGCCCGTCTAGCGTTACCACGCCCCACCTCATGCAGGGCGTACAGAAAATTCGTAAGTAATTTGCATCCAACCGCGTTGTGTTTGCGTTGTCCGGTATCGGCGGGCCTGATTTACGGCCTGCTCATCGCAGAAACGGACAGACCCCCGGAGATTCAGCATGCCCGCACAAGCCTTGGGATGGATCAAGACTTACGCTCTCTTTTGCGTGCCTCTCGCCGTATTGGTATCCATCTCGAGCGCCGCGCAAAGTGAGCGCCTCGGCGAGCAGCTCGCCGACGATGAGCGGTTCGATACCGTCTCTTCTGCGATGAGCGCAGCCGGTTTTGGAGGCGATCTCGAAAGCGGTCCCGTGACGTTTTTCGCTCCGACCGACGAAGCCTTCGAGCGTCTGCCTCAGGCCGTTGCCGATGGCTTCGGCGAGCCGTGGAATGCCGAGGCGATCCGCCGAATTCTCTCGCTCCATGTCGTGCCCGGCGGTCCTCACGCCTCTCAGGATCTTCCAGTGGAAATGCGGACCCTCTCGGGCGATCGTTTGGTCGCGACCTACACGGCGGGCGCGCTGACCTTGCAGATCGCGCCGCCAGATGACGCCGAAACACTTGATCCGCTCATTGCGGCACGCGCCTCGAACGAGGCGCGGATCAGGGCCGGGGACATCGCGGCGGGCGAGAACGCCGTCATCCACGCCATCGACCGGGTGCTGTTGCCGCCCGAGTTCGATATGGCCGACGCTGGCATCGGCAAGCAGACGGCTGGTGACGAAGAGAGGCGCGCGAAGAGCGCGCAGGACGACGAGGATTTCGTAAAAGATATCGCTTCGGTCGATGACGGCGCCAGCCCGGACCTCGAAAAAACGCCGACCGAGGCGGTCGATGCTGCGAGCCAGACGTACGCGGCAGCGCGTGACGGCGATAGGGCGGCCGGAGATGTAGTGCCTGAAGAAAATGCTTCGCAAAGTGATCTGGCAGAGCCTGTGACCTTGGAGAACACCACCGAGAATGCGCCCGAAATCGTGACCTTGCCCCAGCAAGACGCGCCCGAGCAAGATAACAGGCCCGAAACACCGGAGCGGAAAACCGAGGGCGCGGACACCACCGCGCTGCAGTCGCCCTCGCACAACGCCCCGGCGCTCGAACTGACGGGCGATACGGTCTCCGTCGCCGAACTGATCGGCAAGCCGGTGCGGCGCGCGGACGGCTCTCAATTGGGTGTCGTGAGCGATTTGCTCGTGACGCTGGACGGAGCACGGATCGAGACGCTCGTGGTCGAGACAGACGACGGTCTTTTCGGATTGGGCGATCCCGAAACGCAGCGGGTCAATATCCGCGCGGTGTCCGTCGATCCGCTGGACGGAGCCGTCATGCTTCAAAACCGCGCCGGCGATGATCGCTCCGAGGGCGCGGAATGAGCGACGCGGCGGGCGAGGGGACCGCGAAGAAACACGAGAGCGACGAGACAGAAACGCGGCAGGCGCGGCGCTGGCCGTGGGTTGTGGGCGGCGTTATCGTGCTCGCGCTCGGGATCGCCGTTCTCTGGGTCATGACCCGGCCCGAGGAGCGTGCGGCGAAGCCGCCGCCGCCTCCGCCGCTCGCTCGCAGCGCCATCGCGGAGCCAGCCGAGACGCTCACGATCCGCCAGACCGGGTTCGTGCGCCCCGAGGCGACCCTCACGGTCGCCGCCGAGATCGGGGGGCGAATCGCCGACGTCGGAAGCGATTTCGAAGTCGGGAATTTCATCGAGGAAGGCGCGCTTCTGATCCGGCTCGAGACGACGCGGATCGAGGCCGATATCGCGAGCGCCGAGGCGGCTGTGGCGCAGTCCGAGGCCGCGCTCGCCGAGGCGCGGATCGAGCGGGATCGGCAGGAGGAGCTGGAGGAAAAGGATTTCGCGGCCGAAGCCGTCTTGCAGCAAGCCATCGTTGCCGTCGCGACGGCGGAGGCCGATCTGACCGCTGCCCGCGCTACTTTGACTCAAGCGCGCGAGCAGCTCGAGGATGCGACGATCACGGCGCCGTTCGCGGCGCTTGTAACGGAAGAATCGGCGGCTGAAGGCGCGCTCGTGCAGGCCGGTGCGTCTCTCGGCACGCTCGTCTCGGCGGAGGCGGCTGAAATCGAGTTGGGGCTGACCCCGCCCGATCTTCGAGTGCTCGGAGAAGCGGAGCGCGCGATCGGGGGGCGCGTCATCCTGCGCGATCCTGCCGTGCCGGACGCGGTGCTGGCCACTGGAGAGGTTGTGCGCGTGGATGGCGACATCGCGCCCGAGACCCGCACCGTCGGTCTCATCGTGAGGGTAGCGACCCCGTTCGAGGATGGGGAAGACCGGGCGCGGCCCCTCCGCGTGGACGAGCTCGTCGCGCTCGAACTTCCCGTCGATGTCGAGGATCGCGGCGTTTTGGCCGTGCCGCCCGAAGCGGTCAAGGGGCGCGGCACGCTCTGGACGATCGAGGAGGGGCGGCTCGCGCGGCGTCAGGTCACCGTGCTCCAACGCGCCGAGGACCGCGTCCTGATCGGCGGCGCGGAGCTTGCTGCCGGAACGCGGGTTATGCTCAGCGATCTGCCCGGCGCCGTCGATGGCCAGGAGGTGCGTATCGAGCGCGAGGGCGCCGCCGGGGACGGTAGCTGATGGCCGGGCTGATCCGCTGGTTCCTGCGCAGCCGCGTGGCCGCCAATCTTCTGATGCTGTCGCTGGTCGCGGCGGGGGTGGCCGCGCTCTTCAACGTGACCGTGCGCACCTTTCCCGAGATCGCGGTGGGCAGGGTCACTGTGACGGTCGTCTATCCCGGCGCCAGTCCGTCCGAGATCGCCGATGCCGTTCTCACCCCCATCGAGGAGCAGCTCCAGGGCCTCGAAGGGGTGCGCGAGTTGACCTCCACCGCGTCGCGCGGGCTGGGAACGGTCAGCGCCGAGTTGACGCGCAGCGCCGATATCGACGATGTCGAGAACGATATCGAGACCGAGGTGGCGCGCATCGGCACGCTGCCCGAAGGCGCCGAGACGCCCCGCATCGCCAAGGTGGAGCCCGACGAGCTTGCCGTTCAGATCGCGCTGCACGGCCCGGTGCCGCTCGCGTCGCTCAAGGAACTGGCCGAGCGGGTGCGGGGCGAGCTGACGGATCTGGGCGGCATCAGCCAGGTGTCGATCTCGGGCGCGCCGATCGACCAGATCGATATCGAGGTCACGCGCGAGACCCTTGAATCCTACGGTCTGGGCCTCGTCGAGATGGGGGATCTCATCTCGGCCCAATCGCTCGACCTGACGGGCGGGCAGATCGACACGGGCCTGACCGATCTTCAGATCCGCACGCAGGCCGAGGCGGACACCGCCGATCAATACCGCGATATCGTGCTCTTCACCGGCGATAACGGCGCGACGGTGCCTTTGGGGGCGATCGCCGAAATCACCGATGGGCTGGCGGAAACGGCGGTGCGCTCGACCCTCTCGGGCGATCCGGCGGTCTATGTGTCGATCAATCGCGCGGGCTCCGAGCAGGTCCCGGCCATCACCGATACCGTGCTGAACTATCTCGAGACGGATCTGCGCCCGACATTGCCAGACGGCATCGAAGCGACCGTCTGGCGCAATCAGGGCGAGGTCCTGCAAGGGCGGATCGACCTTCTGGTCAAGAACGGCCTGATCGGGGCGGCGCTGATCCTCCTGCTGCTGACGCTTTTCCTCGATCTGCGCATCGCCGCATGGGTCGCGGTCGGCGTCGCGGTGTCCTTCATCGGGGCTTTCGCGCCGATGCTCCTTTTCGGCCCGACGATCAACCAGCTCTCGCTTTTCGGCTTCATCCTCGCACTCGGGATCGTGGTCGATGACGCCATCGTCGTCGGCGAGAAGGTCTTTGCGCGGATGGAAGAGACGGGCGACGGCGAGACGGCGGCCCGCGAGGGCACGCTCAGGGTCTGGCGGCCGATCTTCTTTTCGGTGACAACGACGATCTTCGCCTTCGTGCCGCTCCTCTTCCTGCCGGGCTCCTCGGGCTCCTTCATCTCGCCGGTGGCGGCGGTCGTGATCTACGTGCTCACGGTTTCGCTCATCGAGAGTTTCCTGATCCTGCCGACCCATCTGCGGCACATCTCGCTCAGCGATCCGCGCCGTTACTCGCCCCGCCGTGCGACCGAGGCGGCGCGGCGTTTCGTCGATCGCCGGTTCAAGAGCTTCCGCGAGGGGCCGGTGCGTCGGCTCGTCACCGGCTCGGTGCGCCATCCGGTGTTCGCATTGGCGACCTGCGCGGCCTTCGCGCTGGCGGGCATATCGCTGATCGCGGGCGGCGTGGTCAAGTTCACGTTCTTTCCGCAGATCGAAGGCAATTTCGTCACGTCCGAGCTGCGCTTTCCCGAAGGCACCAGCCAGGATGAGACCCTCGCGCGGGCCGAGCGCTTCGTCGCCGCCGCGCAGAGCGCTGCGGAAGAGCTGGGCGCTCCGGACCTCGTGCAAGGCACCGCCATCACGGTGGGCTTCGCGACCGGCGGGGGCGGTCCGGGCGGCGAAGGCGACACGCAAGGCGGCGCGACCGCCAGCATAGAGGTCAAGCTCGCCGATGCCGACACGCGCGAGGTCTCGGCCCAGGCCTTCCGCGACGCCTGGCGCGACGCCGTGGGCGAGATCCCGGGCGCGCGCGAGGTGCTTTTTTCCTCCTCGGTCATCGGTGTCGGAGCCGCCATCGTGCTCGAGGTCACGGCCGAGGAGGAAGCCACGCGCGATGCCGCCGTGCGCCGCTTGAGCGAGGCGCTGTCCGGGCGCGAAGGGGTCGAGGATATCCGCGACGACCGGTTCAGCGCGGCGCGCGAGATCGCGATCGACCCGCTCCCCGCCGCGCAGACCTTCGGCGTGACGGCCTCTGACATCGCGCGCACCGTGCGCGCGGCCTTCTTCGGCACGCGGGTCGATCAATTCGCGCGCGACCGCGAGGAAGTCGATGTGCGCCTGCGCCTCGTGCCCGAGCAGCGCGATTCCGTCGCCGACCTCCTGGCCCTCAAGATCCCCGTGACCCGCGCGGGAGAGGAAGACGGCCTGCTGCCCCTCACCGTGCTCGCCGATCTTTCGTTCGAGCGCGCGCCGTCAACGATCACGCGGGTGGACGGCCGCACGATCACGACGCTCACGGCGGATGTGGACAACGCGATCACGACCGGCGGCGCGCAGACGGCATGGTTGATGGAGAACATCGTGCCAGAACTGACCGAGGATTACCCCGATCTCGAGGTGTCCGCCGGCGGCGAGCAAGAGGAGCAGGGCCGCTTTTCAGGCGCGCTCGCCTTCAATTTCGGTCTCGCGCTTTTCGCGATCTACGCAATCCTCGCGCTTGCCTTCGGCAGCTACGCGCGGCCCGCCATCGTTCTGCTGGTCATTCCCTTCGGCGCGCTCGGTGCGGTGGCGGGGCATGCGATCCTCGGGATCGACCTCACGCTTCTGTCGATGTTCGGCATCGTCGGACTGGCCGGGGTCATCGTCAACGACAGCCTTCTGATCGTCGATTTCATCCAGGAGCGCGAGGCCGAGGGCCAGCCCTCCGAAGAGGCGATCGTCGAGGCGACGCTCAGCCGGTTCCGGCCGATCATGCTGACCACATTGACGACCTTTCTGGGCATCACGCCGCTCGTTCTGGAAACGTCGGTCCAGGCGCAATTCCTCATCCCGACCGCCGTCAGCCTCGGCGCCGGGGTGCTCTTCGTATCGATCCTCCAGATGGTGCTCGTCCCCGCCTATGCCGCCCTCTACGCCACCGCCCGCGCCCATGTGACCGGCCGGACCGGGGGCGGGCGGCACGAGGTCTCGTCCCGGAGCTGAGGCAATTTTTCCTAGCGGCCAATTTATTGGCGCTTATCGGCGCAAGCTCAGCACCCGAACCCGATCTTTTGCGTCAGTCGCCGCAGCTTCCATTTTGACGGCCGCAGGTTAAATTCTACAATGCCACTGCGCTCTGAGATGTTGTTCTGGATCGGTCCGTGATGACGCGTTCCTTGATCATCGCATGTCTTGAAACAAGTCAATACAACTTGGACACGCCTGCTACTTTCTTACACGTTGTCTTGCTGCATCAAATAGCGAACAGTCATGTCGCTGCGAAGATGCGCGGACACCACGGAACTAGATCTCGTCGATTTCAAAGACCCATTCGTCCGGAGCGATCCGGTTCTCGATGAGGCGTTTGATCCAATGATCTATCTGGCTCGGTTCGAACAGGCCGCAACGGGCGAGAGCACGGCGCGCGTCGATATGCTCGCCCAGATAATCCAACACCACCGCAGAGGCGGCGGGTTTGCGGCCGCGCCGCATCGAGCCGCCCGTTTGCACGCCCCGCAGATGGCCGGGGCGGGGCGCGTAGGATGGGTAGAGCATCATTTGTGTGATGGAACTGGAGCCAAGGACATCGTGCTCGACGATATGAATGCGGTGCCCGAGATGAAACGCGAAGCCCTCGTACTTTCCGACGAAGCGCGCTCGCACCTGTTCGGGATCGACGCCTATTTCGATGTTCTTCCACAGGTAGCGGCCATCCTTTTCCGTGATGACGCCGAGCGAGCGGGTAATGCGGCCCGGATAGCCGAAGGTATAGAAGTAGCGAAAGTACCAGCCAGTATAACGCGCCATCTCGCCTGATAGGCGGTGCAACTTTTCCAGAGCATCCAGGTATTGCGGCGGTGCAGCGGGGCGGTGCGAGGGCTTGCGCAAGGAGATCAGGCCCGCAAATCGGGCGTGGTCCATCAAAAGCTCGGATTCGGTGACCCCGAAGAAGTCACAAATACGCCGCATGTTGTGCCGCGAGGGGCGTACGGAGCCTGCAAGATACTTGTTGAATTGCTGCCGATTGATGCCGACGCGGCGACAGACCTCGGCGATCGAAGGCAAGAGGCTGCAAGCAAAGCCAAGATTTATCGGAAAGGGATCGTCGCTCATCAAACTATCGCACACTGACGCACAAAAAGTGTCAAGAGCCACAGTATTGCGAAATTGCCGGATGAGAGAAACGGACGTTTAATCTTTATCGAAGTGCAAGAAGCGAGATGGTCCACCATGAAGATCGTCACCGAATTCCCGCGCCCCGTCCGCGAGATCAAGCATACCGAAATCACGATGCCGGACGGCACGCGTCTGGCTGCGCGGATCTGGCTCCCCGAGGATGCCGAAGAAGTCCCGGTGCCCGCGATCCTCGAATATCTGCCCTATCGGAAGAATGATGGCACCTTGGCGCGCGATATCATGCGCGCGCCTTACATCGCCGGGCAGGGCTACGCTTATGTTCGCGTAGACATTCGCGGCTGTGGCGAGTCCGAAGGGGTGATGAAGGACGAATACACCGCTTCGGAGTTGCAGGACGGGTGTGATGTCATTGCGTGGCTCGCCGAGCAGCGATGGTGCGATGGCGGTGTCGGCATTGTCGGCATCTCTTGGGGCGGGTTCAACGGATTGCAGATAGCGGCGCTCCAGCCACCGGCGCTCAAGGCGGTGGTCACCCTCTGCTCGACCGACGATCGCTATGCGGACGATATCCATTACATGGGCGGCACGATGCTCTGCGAGCAGATCAGCTGGGCCGCGACGATGTTCTGCTACAACACCGTCGCGCCCGATCCGCGCCATGTAGGCGGGCGCTGGCGCGAGATGTGGCTGGACCGGCTCAAGGGCAGCGGCCTCTGGATCAAGAACTGGCTCGAGCATCAGAGGCGCGATGCATTCTGGAAACACGGCTCGATCTGCGAGGATTACTCGGCCGTTCAGGTGCCGGTCTATGCTGCCTCGGGTTGGGCTGACGGCTATCCCCGCACGGTTTTTCGCCTGATGGAGAATCTCGATTGCCCGAGGAAGGCATTGGTCGGTCCGTGGGCGCATAAATATCCGCATATCGGCGCGCCGGGTCCAGCGATAGATTGGTTGTCCGAGGAATTGCGTTGGTGGGATCACTGGTTGAAGGGCCGGGAGACCGGGATCATGGACGAGCCGCAAATCCGGCTTTTCATGCAAGATCATGCCGCGCCTCAAGGCAGCTACGACACGCGCGAGGGCCGCTGGGTGACCGAGCCGTCCTGGCCCTCGCCGAATGTGAGCCGCGTGGCATGGTCGCTCGCCAAGGATGGCACGCTGGCGCGCGGCGAGGCAGGAGAGGGGACGGTGCATGTCTCGACGCCTGCGACAGTGGGCCTGCAAGCTGGCAAATGGTGCTCCTACGCCAATCACGGCGATCAGCCGATCGATCAGGGCCCGGATGACGACGCGAGCGTCACATTCGAGACCGCTCCCCTGGACGCGGATGTCGAGATCGCGGGCGATGCGGCTCTCGACCTCACGTTTACCTGCGACAAGCCTGCGGCACTGATCGCTGCACGGCTGGTGGATGTCGCTCCCGACGGCAGCGCAACGCGCATCAGCTATGGCATGCTGAACCTGACGCATCGCGACAGCCACGAGCGCCCCGAGGAACTCGTTCCCGGCCAGATCTACACCGCGCGCGTTCCGCTGAAACACGTGGCCCAGACTCTGCGGAAGGGGCACAAGCTGCGCCTCGCTCTCTCGAACACCTATTTCCCGATGGCATGGCCCGCGCCCGAGGCCGCTGTCCTCACACTCGATCTGGCGAACTGCCTCTTGACCTTGCCGGAGCGTAAAGGCGCCGACGGGGAATTGCGCGATCTGGGAACGCCGGTCGCTGCGGCGCCTCTCGACACCGAGACGCTGCAAAAAGGCGGTTTCGATTGGAAGATTGAGCGGCTCGAAAATGGCGGAGCGCGTGTGACGATCACCGATGATGATGGCAGGTTCCGCATCAAGGACAATGATCTCACCGTCAGCACAAAGTGTGTCGAGACCTACGAGTTGGCCAGCGCCGACGATCATGCCCCGACCGCCCATATCATCTGGCACCATAGCTTGGAGCGCGGGGACTGGCTCACACGCTCCGAGACCGAAACGCATGTAACGACGACCCGTACCCATTGGCAGGTCCGCGCTCATCTGCGCGCCTGGGAGGGTGACACACTGGTCCATGAACAAAAGTGGGATGAAAGCATTGCGCGCGACCATGTCTAGGACGCGCAACCGAGTGACCGAATGAACGACGGGCGCACAGTGAGGCGCACCGCGAAACCCAAGGAGGATAATGACATGACCAAGACGATTCACACGATCACACTGGGCCGGCGCGGCTTTTTGCAGGGCGCGGCGGCGGCTGGTCTCGCGGCGGGTACCATGCCGCTTTCAAGCGCGCTCTATGCGCAGTCGGGCGGCGTTCTGCGTGCGTTTTCATATGCCGATATCGACAAGCTCGACCCAGGGTTCTACCAGAACGGCTATAATGTCGATGTGATGAACTGCATCTACTCCAAGCTGGCGCGCTACAAGCCCGGTCGCGAATGGGAGATCGAGCTTGAAGCCGCCGAGGAGCTCGAGCAGATCGACGATACGCATATCCGCTTCAAACTGAAGCCCGGCATCATGTTTTCGGGCGGCTATGGCGAGATGACGGCCGAGGACGTCAAATTCTCGTTCGAGCGCGTCTTGGAGCACGACAGCCCCGTAAAGGGCGATTGGGGTCCGCTGCAATCGGTCGAGTTGGACCCCGAAGACAAATATGCAGGCACCATCGTGTTGGAGAAGGCGTTTCAGCCGCTTTGGACCATCACCATTCCTTATGGTGTCGGCCACATCGTGTCCAAAAAAGCGGTGATGGAAGCGACCGGCGACGGCAGCGATTTCGGTATGGAGCCGCCCGCCTTCTCCGGCCCCTACATCCTAGAGGAGTGGAAGCCGAACCAATACGTCAAGATGGTGCGCAACCCCGAGTATTCGGGTGACCTGAAGCCCGGCTATGACGAGATCCGCATCATTCCAATGGATGACGAGAAGGTGGCAGAGCGCGCCTACGAGGCGGGCGATCTCGATTATACCCAAGTCACGCTCTCGAGCCTCGCCAACTACAAGTCCAATCCGCCGGCGAATACGACGATCGAAGAGTATCCGTCGCTTTACTATGTCTGGGTGGGTATGAACCTCGAGAATGAGGTTCTGAAGGACGAGAACCTGCGCAAGGCGATCCAGTATGCGATCAACGTACCGCAGATCATGGACGCCGCCTATTTTGGTGAGGCCGCACCTTCGACCGGCCTCATCGCGCCGGGCCTCACCGGGCACCGCGAGCAATCCATTGTGCCGCCCGATGGCGATCTTGAAAAGGCGCGCGAGTATCTGGAGAAGGCGGGCGGAGCGCCGTCGCAGCCCATCACGATCGATACGCTCAATGCGACCACATGGAAAACCATCGCCGAAGTCATCCAGGCGCAGTTGGGCCAGATCGGTATCCAAGTGCAAGTCAACGTGCAGGATTCGGGTTCTTTCTGGACCTTGGGCATGGAGAGCGAGGGGGATCGCTGGAAGGACATGCAGCTCGTCATCAACCGTTTCTCGATGCTGCCGGACCCGTTCTACGCGACCTCATGGTTCACGACCGAGCAGGTCGGAATTTGGAACTGGGAGCGTTTCTCGAACCCGGAATTCGACAAGCTGCACGAAGCCGCGCTGAGCGAGCAGGACACCGAGAAGCGCGCCGAGATGTATCGGCAGATGCAGGACATGATGGAAGAGTCGGGCGCCTACCGTTTCCTGACCCATGAGGGCAGCCCGGTGATGTTCCGCGATGATGTCGAACCTGCGCTGCGCCCCGATGCGCGGCCTCTCTATCTCGGCTTCAAGCCCGCCTGAGCCTGAAGACATCTGCGCCCGGCCCCTGAGACAGGGCCGGGCCCCTTTCTGTCCCGCCCCCGATGAGGAGACCGCGAGCCGATGGCGATCTATGCGATCCAGAGACTGCTGTTATCGGTGCTCATCATCGTCGTGGCCATGACACTTCTGAACGTGATGCTGCACCTCGTTCCTGGCGATCCGGCAGTGATGATCCTCGGTCCGCGCGCGACGCCCGAGCTGATCGAGCAGACACGCGCCGCCATGGGGCTCGACCGGCCCTTCGCCATTCAGATGGCGACGTTTTTCGGCAACCTCATGCGCGGCGATATGGGCGTCGATGTCTTCACTGGGCGGAGTGTGACGACCATCGTGATGGAGGCGCTGCCCTACACGCTGGCGCTCATTTCGGTGTCGATCCTCTGGGCCGCGGCGATCGGCATCCCTCTGGGCGCCTATTCTTCGATCCGCCGCAACAGCTGGATCGACCGTATAACCGGTGTTCTCTCGGTCGGCACGATTTCAATCCCGTCCTTTGTCATGGCGCTCTACGGCGTGCTCATCTTCGCCGTCTGGCTGGGCTGGCTGCCGGCCATCGGCGCGGGCGAAGGGTTTGGCGATCAGGTGATCCATCTCATTCTGCCCGCCTTCGCGGTGGGCGTCTCTTGGGTGGGCTACATCGCCCGTATCGTGCGCGCCTCGATGCTTGAGGTCATGGGTGAGAACCATGTGCGCATGGCACGCGCTTTCGGCCTGACCGAGCGGAGCATCACCCGCGCCTACGTGCTCCGCATCGCGGTGCTGCCCGCCGTCACGCTGATCGGGGCAGGGGTCGCGCATCTATTTTCGGCTGCGGTTTTCGTCGAGGTGATCTTCGCCCGGCCCGGCATCGGTGCGCTCATCGTCTCTGCGGTGAATGAGCGCAACTATCCGATCGTCCTGGGCGCCGTTCTCATTACCACGGCGATCATCGTGCTGGCGACGCTGATCTCGGATCTCATTATCGCGTGGCTCGATCCACGTCAGCGCGAGGGCATGTGACATGAGCGATAGTGCCGCCTACAAGCAGCCCTCGGCGCTGCGCATCTATGCGGGTCAGCTTGCGCAGAACCCGATGGGATTGATGGGAGCGATCCTCGTCCTGATCATCGTCGGCACGGCCATTTTCGCGCCGTGGCTCGCGCCCTATGATCCCAACCAGATCATGGTCGGCCCGCGCATGGGTCCGCCCTCGGCGGCGCATTGGCTGGGCACCGATCATCTGGGCCGCGACTTGCTGAGCCGCGTCATTGCGGGCGGACGAATCGCCATGTTGGTTGCCGTCGCCACGCTGGGCGCGGCTATGACGATCGGCCTCGCGCTCGGCCTTATCGCAGGGTATGGGCCGAAATGGCTCGACAACATCCTGCTGCTGGTCTTCGACGCGATCCGCTCGTTCCCGGTGATCGTCTTCGGCCTCGCGGTGGTCACGCTGATCGGCCCGTCCCTTTACACGGTGATCCTCGTGGTCGCGATCACCTCGATCCCGATTTATGCGCGGATCGTGCGCACTCAGACCATGGCACTGCGCAATGCCGAGTTCATCCTGGCCGAGAAAGCCATGGGCGCCAGCACCTTGCGTATCCTCGGCGTTCATGTGCTGCCCAACGTTCTCGGCCCCCTCCTGATCCTCGCCTCGATGGATGTGCCCATGGTCATCGCTACAGAGGCGGGTCTGAGCTTTCTCGGCATGGGTGTGCGCCCGCCCGCGCCCTCCTGGGGCACGATCCTCAATGACGGCTATAACTTCATCCGCAACTCGCCTTGGCCGGTCATCGCAGGCTCCGCGCCGATCATCCTCGTGACGCTCGGCTTCACCTTCCTGGGCGAGGCGCTGCGCGACATCTTCGATCCCAAGCTGAGGCGCGATCCATGAGTTCGGACGTGCTGCTGGAAGTGCAGAACCTTTCGATCGAGTTCGGCACGCCGCGCGGTCGGCTGCGGGCGCTGCGCGGTATCGATCTCGAAGTGCCGAAGGGCCGCATCATGGGGCTGGTGGGCGAGAGCGGTTGCGGCAAATCCACGCTGGCCTACAGCCTCGCGGGCCTTGTCGCCGGAAATGGCGATATCGTGGGTGGAGCCATCCTCTTGGATGGCGTGGATGTTTCGAAGATGAGCGCGCGCGAGCTGCGCGACATGCGCGGTCAGCGTGTCTCGATGATTTTTCAGGATCCGATGACCGCGCTGAACCCGGTCATTACCATCGGCCGACAGATGCTCGATATTCAGTATCGCGACCCTGGCACCAAATCCGAGAAGCGCGCCCGCGCCGCGCAGATGCTCGAGCGGGTGGGCATCCCGGATGCCGCGGCGCAGCTTGGCTCTTACCCGCACCAGTTCTCGGGCGGGATGCGCCAGCGGGTCTGTATCGCCATGGCGCTCCTGACCAAGCCAGACCTTCTTATCGCGGACGAACCGACGACCGCACTCGATGCCACGCTCGAAGTGCAGATCATCGAGCTTCTGCGAGAATTGCAGCAGGAGATGGGTTGCGCCATCGTCTTCGTGTCGCACCACCTGGGCACCGTCGCCGAGCTCTGCGATGACGTGACCGTCATGTACGCGGGCGAGGTGGTCGAACGCGGCAGCGTAAGGGATGTCTTTCACAATCCCGCGCATCCCTACACGCAGGCGCTGCTCGAATGCGATCCCGCGCGGATCGAAGTGGCGACCCGGCAGCTTCCGACCATTCCCGGCACGCTGCCTGATCTCGTGGATGTGCCGCGAGGCTGCATCTTCGCGCCGCGCTGCCCGCATGCCTGGGAGCGCTGCCGCGGCGAGCATCCGCGCAGCTACGAGGCCTCGGGCCCGCGACATCGCGCTGCCTGTCACCTCCTCGATGCGGAGGGCCGTTGATGAGCGCATTGCTCGAAGTCGAGGATCTCGTGATCCGCTATCCCGCCATGGGCCGGATGCGCGCCGCGCTGACGCGCCAGCCGCGCGAATTCGATGCGGTGGCTGGCGTAAGCTTCGCCATCGAGGCGGGGCAGACGCTGGGGCTGGTGGGTGAGAGCGGGTCTGGCAAATCGACTGTGGCGCGCACGCTGATGGGGCTGAAACGGGCGGATGCGGGCCGCATCCGTTTCGACGGACGCGACATCACCGACGCCAGCGCCGCGGACTATACGCGGCTCCGGCGCGAAATCGCGATGATGTGGCAAGATCCCACCGGCTCGCTTTCGCCGCGGCTGACCGTGGGCAGCCTCGTGACCGAGCCGCTGCGCATCCATGGCAAGCAGGCCGATATGAACGCTGAGGCCAAGCGCCTTCTCGAGATGGTTGGTTTGCCGGAGCACTTCGCTGGTCGGTTCCCGCACCAGCTCTCGGGCGGGCAGGCGCGCCGAGTGGGCGTGGCACGCGCCCTCGCGCTAGATCCGCGCCTCATCATCGCGGACGAGCCGACAGCGGGACTCGACATGTCGGTTCAGGCCGAGGTTCTCAACCTTCTGGCCGAGATGCAGGGTAGGCTGGGTATCGCCATTCTCGTCATCACCCACAACCTCAATGTCGTGCGCCACATCACCGATCGGATGGCCATCATGTATCTGGGCCGCTTCGTCGAGGTTGGGCCGACCGAGCGTATATTTCGAGCGCCGTGTCACCCTTACACCGAGGCGCTTCTGTCGGCCAATCCGGAACCCGATCCAGACGCTGCCCGCACGCGCATCACACTGCCGGGGGAGATGCCCAGTCCGCGCAATCGTCCTGCAGGCTGCGAGTTCCACACACGCTGCCCGCGCGCAAAGACCCTCTGCAAGCAAAACGCGCCCCGGTGCGAAGCACACACAGGCGGGCATGAGTTCACCTGCCATTTTCCGATCTGCGGAAAGTAAGACTATTCAGTCGATGAGTGATCCGTTCGTAATTTCGAAAAAGGTTCGCCCATGTGTTTTGAACAAAGAGACATTGGGGCGGCCTCACCGTGCTCAAGTCGCTCCGCGCTCGGCGGCGAGAGCGAGCGGCGCGCTGAATTTCGATACTTTCCCCTGCGCGGTCCGAAAGAGCGTCCGATAAGGCGCGATCCGCCGATACCGCGTCAGCATGTGCCTGAGCATGGGAAGTATCAGCATCACGGTCACGCTCAATTTCGTCGCCAAATGGTCAAGCGTGATGCAAATCAAGAGGCTAAGGAGCGGGCCCAGCCGAACAACCAGCATCGATTCGACCTTGCCACCTGATCCGGGCCGTTCAGGAGTAGATTGCGTTTCTGTTTTTTCAGCTTGTGAGGTCGCAATGAAGACCGGCTGAGTGGAGCCAATGCGGAGCTCCAGCGAAGCCCGTCGGGGTGTAACGTAGCCTTCGGGCGAACTCGGTCGGCGTCTGCTTCTTCAGCAAAGGATGAACAACCGCATACAAGAAATTAACGCTTCCCTTCGGAGCCTGCAGCAAGCCGTCCAAAACCTTTCAGGGCGTCATGAAGCTGTTGCACAAAACCGCAAGAAGGTGGCCAGGCAATGTCGCCTGCATCAATCGACCGGGCATCGGCCCGAAGGGGATAAATCATGAAGAAATCGTTCTTCTTGTCGGCAGCGGTCGCGCTTGCCGCCACCGGCGTTTCCGCCGAAACCATCCGCATTCCGCATGAGCTGGGATTCGGCGGCTCGGAATCGCTTGACCCGATTTCGCCGCAGCGTTTCTACGAAGCCAACCAGAACATTTATTCCCGCCTGGTCCGCCAGGGTGAAGACGGGCGCCCGTCGCCAGACCTCGCCCTGTCCTGGGAGGCCACGCCGGATGCCAAGGAATGGACGTTCAAGCTGCGCCCCGATGTCACCTTCCACAACGGCAACGCATTCAGCGCCGAAGATGTCGTCTTCTCCCTGATGCGCACGCAATCCGAAGCCATCGACAGCCCCACGAAGGGTGTGATGGAGATCGTTGAGCGCGTCGAGGTCGTTGATGAGACGACCGCCAAGGTCGTGCTCAAGCAGGCGCATGCCGATTTTCCGCTTCTGGTGATGGATTACCGCATCCGCATGCTGGACGCGGAAACCTGTGGTAATGATCTGGATGCACTTTGCGAAAGCGGCGTTGGCACGGGCCCTTACAAGCTGGCGGCGCTGGACGCGCTCGGCACCACCACGCTGGAGCGTTTCGACGACTACTATGGCGGCCGTCCGGGTGCCGAAACCCTGGAGCTGATCGCGATCGCGGATCAGGCGGCCCGCGTCGCCGCGCTTCAGGCAGGACAGATCGATTTCATCTATGCCCTTTCGGCCGAGCAGAAGCCGCTTTTCGAGAACAATCCCGATTTCACCGTTCAGGAGGTCGCAACTGGCCGCTGGGTGGGCATGATCATGAACACCACCGTCGCACCCTTCGACGACGCACGCGTGCGCAAAGCACTGCGCATCTCGGTAGATCGCGACAGTCTGGGCAAGCTGGTCTATGGACCCGGCGGATACGTGACGACCTGTGACCACCCGGTCTGGTCGGGCGATCAATACCGGACCGAAATCGACTGCCCCCGCGACATCGAAGGGGCCAAGGCCCTGCTGGCCGAGGCGGGGTATCCCGATGGCCTGACGGTCGAGCTGTTCGTGTCGGACATCTCGGAAGGCGCAGTGCGCATGGCCGAGGTCTTGCAGAACCAGGCGGCCGATGCCGGCATCACCGTCGAGCTGGTGCAGGCACCTGCCGATGGCTTCTGGAGCGATGTGTGGATGAAAGAGCCCTTTTTTGCGACGGGCTGGTCACAGCGCCCCGCCGATCAGATCCTGAACGAGGCGTTCCGGTCGGGCGCTGCATGGAATGAAAGTGCGTGGAACGACCCGGCGTTCGATGCCGCACTCGATGCGGCCCGTGAGGAGCTCGACTTTGCCGAGCGCAAGGCCCTCTACGGCGAATTGCAGAAAACCCTCTTCGAAGAGGGCGGAAGCTTCATTCCTGTTCACCTGAACACCGTGCGCGCCTTCTCGTCGAAGCTGTCGGGCATCGAAGCGGTCGAGGATTTCTCGATCCGTTACGAGAATGTGACCAAGGCCGAATGACCTCACGGCCGCTCAGCTGATCAACGCTGCCCCCCTTCACAGGGGGGGCAGTCCCTGAATTCTCGAAAGACCCGCCATGTTCGCGCTGATCTTGCGCCGCTTCGGCTTTGCCGCCTTCACCATCGGCTTCGTGTCGCTCATCATGTTTGCCGCCGTCGAGGCGCTACCCGGAAATGTCTGCACGTCCTTTCTGCAACGCTTCGCCCAGGGCCCGCGGCTCGAGCGCTGCATCGAAGAGCAGGGCCTGAACCGGCCCGCGCTTGCGCGCTACGGGGACTGGATCGTTGGTGCGGCCCAGGGCGATTTCGGATACTCGCTGAAAAAGCGCAAGCCCATCAACACGTTGCTCGCCGAACGGATGGGGAATACCGCGCTTCTTGGCGGGCTGGCGGCCCTTCTGGCCATTCCCTTCGCGATCTTCCTCGGGATCAAGGCGGGCGTGCGGCGCGACAAGCCGCTCGATCTCACACTCTCGGGGGTCTCCATGCTGGCCATGACGATCCCCGAATTCGTGACCGCAACAGGGCTGATCTATGTTTTCGCCGTCACCCTGCAATGGTTTCCCGCCGTCACTATAATGCGCCCCGGCATGACGATCATCGATATGCTGCCCGTCATCGTGCTGCCTGTCATGGTCCTGTCTATGGTGCTGATCGCACATACGATGCGCATGGTGCGCGCGTCGGTGATCGACGTGATGGCCTCGGACTACGTGCAGATGGCCCGCCTCAAGGGTGTGCCCGAGCGCCAGATCATCCGGCGGCATGTGGTGCCGAACGCGATGATCCCCGCGCTGAACGTCATTGCGTTGACGGTCGCATGGCTGCTCGCCGGCGTCGTCGTGGTCGAGAAGGTCTTCAATTATCCCGGCCTTGGATCGCTGATGATCGAGGCCATTCACGACCGCGATCTGCCGCTGGTGCAGGCCATCGCGCTGATCTTCTCGGTCATCTACATCGCGGTGAACCTTCTGGCCGATCTGGCGGCGCTCGCGCTTGATCCGCGGCTGCGCAGGCGGGGGCACTGAAATGCTGGACCTCCTGCGCACCGTCGCCGCGCGCCCCTCGGGCGCCATCGGCCTCGCTCTCACCGCCTTTCATCTGGGCATCGCAATCCTGGCGCCCCTATTTGCGCCCTTCGATCCTACGGCACAGAATGCGGATGCGATCCTGCTGGCGCCTTCAACGACGCATTGGATGGGCAACGACGCTCTGGGCCGTGATGTGTTCTCGCGCGTGCTTTACGGCGGGCGACTGGCTCTCGTCATCACGTTTTGCGGGGCAGTGCTGGCCACGCTTTTGGGGGGCTTTCTGGGCATATTCTTCGGCACTGTCGGCGGGCGCATCGACGAGGTCGCGATGCGCATCGTCGATGCCTTCCTGTCGATGCCGTGGCTGCTCTTTTTGCTGCTCATCATCTCGATTGGCGGGGCTGGGCCGGTGACCATTATTCCGACCCTCGGTTTCTTCTACGGCATGGCGGTGCTGCGGGTGGTGCGCGGTGCCGCCATGCAGGTGGCCGCGCGGGATTTCATCACCGCCGCCAAGGCCCGCGGCGAGGCGCTATGGCCGATCCTCACCCGCGAGATGTTTCCGAACCTCGCGGACATCCTGCTTGTGGAGGGCGCGATGCGCTGGAGTTGGATGTTGCTTGCGTTCTCGTCGCTGTCGTTCCTCGGCTTCGGCGCCACGCCGCCCACGCCTGACTGGGGCCTGATGGTGGCGCAGGAGCGCGGGTTGCTGGCGACCGCGCCTTGGGCGGTGTTCTGGCCCTGCGCCGCGCTCAGTTCGCTCATCATCGGGATCAACCTTCTGGCGGATGCCGTGGGCAAGGCGCTTGGCCTCGACCGCGCCAGTGCCATGGCCGTGTGAGGAGGACCGCAATGCAGCCTGCACTTATCACGCTCGACGGGCTCGAACTGGGATACCGCGCCCCGGATGGCCGTGCCGCGCCCATTCTGCAAGGGATATCGCTGGAGCTGCGCCCCGGCGAAACGCTCGGCATCGTCGGTGAAAGCGGTTCGGGCAAGTCGACCGTCGCGCTCGCCATGATGGGCTATCTGCGGCCGGGTCTCGGCGTTTTTTCCGGGTCCGCGTTCTTCGACGGGCATGATATGTTCGCGTTACCGGAGGATCGGCGCGCGGCGCTGCGCGGCTCCTCCATCGCGCTTATCCCGCAAAGCGCGGGGCAAGCGCTGACGCCCACCTTGCGCATCGGTCAGCAGATTGACGAGGCACTGGTTCTGCACACAAATCTGAACCGCGCCGCGCGCCATGCCCGCGTGATCGAGCTACTGGCCAAGGTTCGCCTGCCATCGCCCGAAGACATCGCGGAACGTTACCCGCATGAGCTTTCGGGCGGCCAGCAGCAGCGTGCCGCCGTCGCGATGGCGCTCGCGGGCAATGCCAAGGCGCTTCTGCTGGACGAGCCCACCACGGGCCTCGATGTCACGACGCAGGCGCATATCCTCGAATTCTTGCGCAAGCTCGCGCGCGAGATGGGTGTCGCCATGGTCTATGTCAGCCATGATCTCGGCGTGATCGCGCGCGTCGCGGACCGGGTCGCGGTCATGTATGCCGGCCAGATCGTCGAGGACGGGCCGACGGCGGAGGTGCTGCGCGCGCCCCGCCATCCCTATACGGCGGGCCTCATCGCCTCGATCCCGCGTCTGGATGATCCGGCCATTCCCGCGTCGATGCCGGGCGTGCCGCCGCGCGTGGGCGCACCGATTACCGGCTGCGCCTTCGCGGATCGCTGCCCGCAGGTGGCCGACATCTGCCGCGGTACAGCGCCCGCGCCGCGCCGCGTCGGCGCCACATCTGCGCGCTGCCATTTCGCAGAAACGGAAACGCCGAAGCGTCCGGCGCAGCGGCGGATGCAGCATGTAAGCGGCGACAAGGCGCTGGTCCTCGAGGATGTGGCGATCAGCTATCGCCGCCCGAGCTGGCTGGTCCGCGCATTGGCGCGCGCCGAGCCGCCCGCCACGGTCGAGCGCGTCAGCCTGTCGTTGCAAAAGGGAGAGACACTGGGCCTTGTCGGCGAAAGCGGGTCCGGAAAGTCGACCATCCTGCGCGCCATTTCCGGTCTCACGCCACCCGAAAGGGGCACGATCCAACTAGGCACTGGGGCAGATCTGGGCCAGCCGCCTCGCAGGCGCAGCCGCGATACCTTGCGCCGCGTGCAGATGATCTTTCAAAATGCCGACGGAGCGCTCAACCCCCGGCAGACGATTGCCGAGATCCTGTCTGCCCCCTTGCGGCTTTACGGCGGCCTCGGTCGCCGCGCCGCCCGCGTCGAAGCTGAACAACTTCTCGCGCAGGTGCGGCTTCCCGCCGCCCATCTTGATCGCTTTCCCGGCCAGCTTTCGGGCGGCGAGAAGCAGCGTATCGGCGTGGCCCGCGCCTTTGCCGCGAACCCGGACGTGACGCTTTGCGACGAGGTGACCTCGGCGCTCGATGTGTCGGTGCAGGCGGCGGCGCTGGCGCTGTTGACCCGGCTTCAGGCCGAGAATGGCAGCTCCTATATCTTCGTCAGTCACGATCTCGCCGTGGTGCGGGCCGTGTCCGACCGTGTGGCCGTGCTGTATCAAGGCCGCATCTGCGAGATCGGGCCCGCCGCGGCAGTCTATGCGCCGCCCTATCACCCCTACACGAGCACGCTCATGGGGGCGGTGCTCAGCACTGATCCGAACGCCGCCCCGCGGCTTCTGGCAGACGATCGCACCGAACGCGCGCCGCCCGCGACGGGCTGCCCTTTTCAACGGCGCTGCGCGCATCGCATCGGCCCGCTGTGCGACACAGACACACCGCCTGCCCGCCAGATCGGCGACGGGCATTACATCCACTGCCATCTGGGGCAGGCCGAGCTGGCCGCCCTTGGCGAACCTGAGGACGCCATCAATGCCTAAAGTCATTCTCGTCATCATGGACGGCACCGGCTATGACGCCGCTGTCACGCAATGTGGTTATCTCGAAGGCGCGGTCGAGCTGGGTCGCGCGCGCCGCTGGAAGATGCAGACCGCGACGCCCTCGCTCTCGGGGCCGATGTATGAGACCATGCATACCGGGCTTTGGCCCCACGAGCACGGCATCACCTCGAACGAGAGCATGCGCGCCTCTGAGCGGCCCAATGTCTTTTCCCTCTCGCGGGCTGCGGGCAAAGTCACCGCGGCAGTAGCGCAGGAATATTATCACCGCCTTTATGTTGACCGCCCGTGGGACCGGCTAAGATCAATCGAGCATCACGACACGGATACCGATATCCAGCATGCCCGTTTCTACTCGATGGAGGGCTATGGCGCGATCAACGCCGTCGCACCCGCCGAGATCGATCTTTGCGCGCAGGTGACGCTCCTCGCCGAGCGGCACGCGCCTGATTATCTGCTGCTGCACAGTTGCTCGGCCGATACGCTGGGTCATACCTATGGCGGCGATAGCGCGCAGTATCGCTATCAGGTCTGGATGATCGACAACGCGCTCTCGCGCGCGATCCCGACCTGGCTCGAGCTGGGCTACGAGGTGATGGTGACCGCCGATCACGGCATGAACGCCGAGCGGCATCACGGCGGCATGGAGCCGATCATGCGCGAGGTGCCATTCTATTATTTCGGCGCCGCGTCGGGCCCCGATGCGGGCGAGCTGCTCAGCCAGCTCGGGCTCGCGGCCACGATACTGAACCGCTTGGGCGTCGCGCCCGCATCCGAAATGCGGCCCGCCTTCCTGTAAGGCTGCCGGTCAGACGACGGCGTGGTTGGAAGCGGGCCCATCCATCCCATTAAGTACAAGACAAGCTTCGGCGACGTGAAGCAGTCGGAAGCCGACAAGCTCAGGGTTGTTGAGGGCGAGAACAACTGGCTGAAGCGGATGCTGGCGGAGGCGATGTTGGACAATGCGGTACCAAAGGACCTTGCGTCGAAAAACTACTGCCGCCTGACGTGAAGCGGCATGCCGTGCGGGCCAAGATGGATCGGCACGGGCTTAGCGGACGTCGGGCGTGTCAACTGGTGAATATACACACGTTTATCTGGCAAATTGAGTGGCTGCATCTCGTCCTTGTCCGCGTACCTCGAGTTCCTATTAGCACTTGTCCCACGCAACTTATTGGCGCCCATTATTAAGCATGCTTTCAGATGATCGTGATACGCGGTGTTCGATGCAAACATCGCCGACCATCGTGAATGTCTCCGAGCGGATCCCTCCCTCGCCGCCCACCCGGGTGACTGCCTTTCCAACTAAGTCCAGCGAACGCCGCCGAACGCCGGGCGAGGCTGTCCCGAGCACTTTCCGGAACAACAACCTCCCCTCGCGCGTTCTCACGAAATAGTGAGGAGTCCCTAGTCTACCGGAGGAAATGCCGTGCGCCTGCCATTTGCCGCGTCACTTGTTCTGATCGCCACTGCGGCCCATGCCGAGGAAAAGTCATCCAAGTCCAATGGCCTGAGTTTCGAGAGTTTCGGATATCTTCGGGCCGGTGTCGGGTGGGGGGATGACGGGGGGAGGCAGACCTGTTTCCAGCTTCCCGGAGCGCGCGCGAAATACCGGCTCGGCAATGAATGCGAGATCTACGGCGAGCTTGGCGGGCGGCTCACCTTCGGTGAGGATGGCGATGGCCTCAAGACGACGCTGACGCTGCGCGGCAGCGTTCTCGGCACGCCGATCAACGACTATGACGATTTCGACTTCTTCGGCGAAGAGGCGTGGATCGGCGTATCGCGGTTGAGCGAGGAAGGGCCATGGTCGGGGGCGGAGGTCTGGGCCGGACACCGGTTCTACAAGCGCCAGGATATCCACATCAACGACTTCTACTATTGGGACGCGACCGGCATGGGGTTGGGCGTCACTGGCGTCGATCTCGGCTTCGCCAAGGGGTCGCTGGCCTATTTCTTCGAGTCGGCCGGCAATATCGGCGATGCGCTCGACGGCTCACCCTACATGCGGCTCGATGCGCGGCTCGAGGAAATATCGCTGGCCGAGAAAACGGACATGACGCTCGGCCTCGATCTGCGCTTTCCCGACGAGAGCGGCCTTGCCAATGATGGCGGCGGCATGGCGACCATGCAGGTCAATCATGAAACCCGGCGCGGAGAGACGCTGATGGCGGCGCTGCAATACGGCTGGGGCGCGGGACGCGATCTGTCCTTCGCTTCCGATCCCGGCGCGCGGGACGGCGATCGCTCGGTGCGCGCGGTCGGCTCGTATCTTTGGAACGCGTGGGACAGCTACGCGGTCATGGCGACGGGCATCGCGGAATGGCAGTCGGACGACCGCAACTGGTATTCGCTCGGCGCGCGCCAGATCTGGCGGCTCGGGCAGTCGAAGACCTATTTCGCTCTCGAGACGGGTCTCGATCATGTCGTGCCCCGGACGGGCGACGGGCGGACGCTGGCCAAGGTGACCGCTGCCCTCGAATGGCGCGAAGGGCCGAAATTCTTCGATCGGCCCAGCTACCGCGCCTACGCGACCTATGCGCAGTGGGACGACGATGCCGAAGCGGCGGGCATCGCGCCCGGCGTCTCCGGCACGGACGGGTTCAATTTCGGCTTTCAGGTCGAGCATTTCTGGTGATCCGCCGCGCCGGTCCGCTTCCCCAGACGAAAGAGGTAAGCCTTGAATTTCGATCCCGCCGATATCCCGACGCTCTCGCGGCTCGCCGAGTGGCTGGCCGGCTTGCCCGAGCTTCTTCAGGTGAGCCTCGTTCTGGCGCTCATCGTCGCGGCGGGGCTTCTGGCGCATACGCTCTTCTTCCGGTTCCTGCTGACGCGGGTCGGTGGGCGTTTCTCCATGACGCGCTCCCTGCTCGAGCGGGCGCGGCGCCCGCTGCGGCTCGGTTTCATCCTCGCGGCGCTTCTAATCGGGCTGCCGCGCCTCGACCTCGGCGGGCGCGTTCAGGACGTGGTCGAGCATGCGGCGCTGGTTCTGCTGATCACGCTCATCGGCTGGATGCTGATCGTGCTCACCAATCATTTCGCCGAACGCTCGGCCCGCCATTACCGGATGGATACCGACGACAACCTCCGCGCGCGCAAGTTCGTGACGCAGCTGAGGGTGATGAAGCGCGCGGCGAACATCATCATCGGCCTGGTGACAGCGGGTGCGGTGCTCCTGACATTCGAGGGCGTTCAGGAATACGGGGTCAGCCTCTTCGCGTCGGCGGGTGCGGCGGGCCTCATCCTCGGCCTCGCCGCGCGCCCGGTCCTCGCCAATCTGATCGCCGGCATCCAGATCGCCATAACCCAGCCGATCCGGCTCGAGGATGTCGTCATCATCGAAGGCGAGTGGGGCTGGATCGAGGAAATATTCGCGACCTACGTCATCGTCCGCATCTGGGACCGGCGGCGCCTCGTCGTGCCTTTGTCGTACTTCATCGAGAAACCGTTCCAGAACTGGACCCGCGAGAGCGCGCAGGTCATCGGCGCGGTCACCTGGGATCTGGACTATACCGCGCCCGTCAAGGCGATGCGCGAGAAGCTCGACGAGTTTCTCGGCCAAAGCGAGCTTTGGGACAAGGAAGTCTCGAACCTTCAGGTCGTGGAGACCGGACCCGAGACGATCACGATCCGCGCGCTCATGACGGCCCGCACGTCGCCGATGGTCTGGGATCTGCGCTGCGACGTGCGCGAGAAGATGGTCGAGTGGCTGCAACGCGAGCATCCCGAAGCCCTGCCCAGAACGCGCGGCGAGTTCCGCATGAAGGATACGCCGGATCGGGAAAGCGCCAGGCAGGAGGATGTGGAGCGCGGCGGCGCGGGGCAGTGATGGTCCGCCGGGCCGCCTACAGGTGCCAGAGGCCCGCCGAGCGCGCGGGCAGATGATCGCCCGACACAGCATCGGCCGATGCGAGCAACAACGAGCCATCAGCGGGCTTTGTCGCGCGCCCCTCTTGGGCGAAATTCATGCGCGCCAGGAACCGCCCGCTTTCGCAGGACGTCACCAGAGAGAGCAAATCCCCCTCGACTTCGACCGCCTCGATCCTGCCATCGGGAAACCGATGCTTCCGCCGAAGCCGAAGAAGCGACTTGTAGAAGGCGAGCACGGAGACAGGACTTTTCGATTGCGCCGCAACAGAGGACCCTCGGTGCCAGCGCATCGGAAGCCAAGGCGTGCCGGTCGTGAAACCGTGGGTGCCCTCGTCCTCGGTCCAGGGCATCGGCACGCGCGGGCCCTCGCGGCCGGGGCCGTCCGGCCAGAAACGCAGATCGAACGGATCCGTCGTCTCGTCGCGGCTCAGATCGGGCTGCGGCAGGCCCAGCTCCTCGCCCTGATAGATCAGCCAAGGGCCGGGCAGGCATCCGCAGGCGAGCGCGAGAAACTTCGCGTCATGCGCGGAGCCGTCGCCATGCGCGCTGACGTGGCGGGCCTGATCGTGCGACGAAAGCCACATCGTGACGCGTCCGCCATGCCCCGGTTCGGTATGCGCCATCGACCTCAGGACATCGGCTATGACATCGGGCGTGAAGCCGCGCTCGGCGAAGTCGATCGTGTAGGAGGTATCGAGCCGCCCCGGCTCGGTGAACGTGTTCGCGACCTGCACCGCGTTGTTGCCCACATTGATCTCACCGAGCAGATAGGCGTCCTTTCCGGCCCATGCCCGCACATTCTCGCAAAAGCGGGCGCCATCCCCCGGCAGAAGGTCGTATTTGTGATCCTGCCGGGAATAGGGGCTGAAGGACGGGCCTGCGACGCGTGCGGCCACATCGGGCGCGGCGACCGGATTGTCGGCGAAGCTCTCGTCGCAGAGATAGGCCGAGATCGCGTCCATGCGGAAGCCGTCGATGCCCAGATTACGCCAGAACCGCATCTGGGCTTTCAAAGCGTCCTGAACCTTGGGGTTGCGCAGATTGAGGTTCGGTTGGGAGGACAGGAACTGGTGCCAGTAATACTGCTCGCGCCGGTGGTCCCATGTCCACGCGGGCGGACCAAAATAGCTCATCCAGTTGTTGGGCGGCGTGCCGTCGGGCTTGGCGTCGCGCCAGACGTACCAGTCCTCATACCCTTCCTCGCGGTTGGCGGACCATTCGAACCAAGGATTGCGGTCGCTGGTGTGGTTCAGCACTTGGTCCGTCATGACGCGCAGACCGGCTTTGTGGGCGGCCTCGATGATGCGCCTCACATCATCGAGATCGCCCATCTGCGGGCTGACGCCGCTGTGGTCGGCCACGTCATACCCGCCGTCCACAAGGGGCGACGGGTAGAACGGGGCGATCCAGATCGCATCGACGCCCAGATCGATGACGTGATCCAGTCTTTCGAGAATGCCCTTCAGATCACCCGCGCCCGATCCGGTCGTGTCCATGAAGGAGCGCGGATAGATCTCGTAGATGACCGGGCAGCGCGGCCACGCCTCAACCGCCAACGATCACACCGCCATTGGGGTGGAGCGTCTGGCCCGAATAATAGCTGCCATCGCTCGAGGCGAAGAAGAGGAACGCGGTGGCGATCTCCCAAGGCTGGCCGGGGCGGCCCATCGGCACGTCCTTGCCGAAATCCTCGAGCATGTCTTCGGGCATCGTGCCGGGAATGAACGGCGTCCAGACCGGCCCGGGCGCGACCGTGTTCACGCGGATGCCCTTTTCGGCCAGCGTCTGCGCCATCGACCGCGAGAAGGCGAGTGATGCGCCGCGCGTGGTGGAATAGGCCACGAGCCCCGCATTGCCCTTGAACGCGTTGATCGACGAGGTGTTCACGATGACCGCGCCCTCGCTCAGATGCGGCAGCGCCGCCTGGGTCACGAAGAAATAGGCCATCACATTGCTGTCCATCGTCCGGCGCAGCGTTTCTTCGCTCAGATCCGTCGCGCCTTCGTCGAGCCATTGCTGCGCGGCGTTGTTGATGACGATGTCGAGCTGGCCGAAGGCGTCGCGCGTTCGCGCGATCGCGTCCTCGGCGTGGTCCTTCTGCCCCAGATCGCCGGAAATCAGGATCGCCTCGCTGCCTTCTTCCTCGACGAGGCGCTTCGTCTCCTCGGCGTCGCAGTCCTCGCGCAGATAGGCGATCGCGACCTTGGCGCCCTCGCGCGCGAAGAGGACCGCGACCGCCCGGCCGATGCCGCTGTCGCCTCCGGTGATGAACGCGACTTTGCCGTCGAGCTTACCGACGCCCGGATGGCGCGGCATGTAGTCGGGTGCCGGATCCATCTTGTATTCGTCCGCGGGCATGCGGGGCTGCGCCCCGTCAGAACTATGCGTTTTGATGCTCATGTTGCGCTCCTGTGTTTGGGGTTGGTTCGGTCTGCGTCGTAAACATCGCGCGGCGGCGCGCGGTTCCGCGCTTGGCCGCGCCAAGGCCGCTCGGAACTTCGGCGCGCCCGCGGCGGTTCATCTCGTTCGTTATCAGCACGAGGACGAGGCGGAAGGGGAGATCGCGAATGGACTTGGGTATCGAAGGCAGAACGGTCCTCATCACGGGCGCGGCGGGCGGCATAGGCCGCGAGAGCGCGAGGCGCCTGCACGAGGCGGGCGCGCGGCTCACGCTAACGGACAAGGACGCGCAGCCCTTGCGCGAGCTGGCCGCGCCGCTCGGCGCGACGGCCATCGCGGCCGATCTGTCCTCGCTCGAGGGGATCGACACGCTTCTCGAAGAAGCTGGCAGTGATTTCGACATCCTGCTGCATCTGGCGGGCGTGACCGGCGCCAAGGGTGATCCGATGACCATGTCCGAAGACGACTGGCGCCACGCGCTCGACATAGATTTCCTGTCGGCCGTCCGGCTCGTGCGCCGTATCGGCCCCGGCATGACCTCGCGCGGCTGGGGCAGGATCGTCTTCGTCACATCCGAGAACGCCGCGCAGCCCTATCCCGAGGAAACCGTCTACAACAGTTCCAAGGCCGCGCTCCTGAGCTTCGCCAAGAGCCTCTCGATGGAGCATTCGGGCAAGGGCGTGCTCGTCAATTGCGTCGCGCCCGCCTTCATCGAGACGCCCATGACCGACGGCATGATGGAAAAGCGCGCAGGCGAGATGGGCGTGAGCGTGGACGAAGCCGTGCGTAGCTTTCTGGAAGAGAAGCGCCCCTATCTCGCCATTGGACGGCGCGGGCGGCCCTCCGAGGTCGCGCCCGTCATCGCATTCTTGTGCAGTGAACTGGCGTCCTTCGTGACGGGCGCGAACTGGCGCGTGGACGGCGGCTCCGTCGGCTCGGTGGATGTCTGAGCCGGTATAGCCCTTGGAGTTAAACACCGAGCGGGCGCCGCTTGGGCAGCCCGCCGCCGACACGCGATGTCGGCGGCGGGCCGACGGTGCAATCCTACCAGAACCACCAGATCATGCCGCCCATGCAGATGATGAGCAGGATCGACAGGAGCGTCCGGTCGAGCCAGATCGGACTGTCGAGTTGGAGCAGCTCCTCCCTGGCTTCCTTTCCGCTCCAGATCAGCTTGTCGATGCCCTCCTTGTCGGGCGCGCGCGTCGCTGCGGAAATCCCGACATGGAGGCCGATGGCGATGAACATCATGATCGTCGACATGATCGTGTAGTGGATCTCGGGCAGGCCCATATTCGCCCAGACGTCGAAGACCTCCTTGGCGATGAAGATGGGAATGCCGACGACCAGACCGAAGAGGATTGTCCAGAACGCGCCGTTTCCGTTCAGCCAGGGAATGAAAAGGCCCAGCACATAGACCACCACGATGGGCGGAATGATGTAGGAGAGCGACGATTGGAAGTAGGAGAAGAGCGACTCGAAGCCCGCGATCATGGGAGCGTAGATCGCGCCGATCACCATGCAGACCCCGGTGACGACCTTGCCGATCTTGACGTAGGTCTCCTCCTCCAGATCAGGCTTGAACGGCTTGACGAAATCGAGCGTCACGAGCGTTCCCGCCGAATTGAGCGCCGAGTCGAGCGACGACATGATCGCCGCGATCAGGGCCGCCATGATGAGGCCGCGCAGACCGATGGGCATCAGCTCGAAAGCGAGTGTCGGAAAGGCGAGGTCGGGGGTGGACAGATCCGGGTAGAGCTTGAGCGCGATGAGGCCGGGCAGGATCATGAGAAAGAGGTTCGGGATCTTGAGAAAGCCCGCGAAGATCGCGCCGATCTGCCCTTCGCGCAGGGTCTTTGCGCCGAGCGTGCGCTGCACGACGAACTGGTTGATCGTCCAGTAGTAGAAGCCCAGCAGGATCACGCCCCAAAGGCCCGTCCACGGCAGGAAATCGTCCGAGGCGGGCAGGATAAGATGCGTCTTCTCGTCGTCGATATCCGTGAAAAGCTCCTGCCATCCGCCGACCTGATCGAGCCCGATCCAGAAGATCGCCGCCGCGCCGACGATGAGCAAAATGGCCTGAACGGTATCCGTCACCACGACCGCCGAGAGTCCGCCGAGAATGGTGTAGATCCCGGCGACCAGCGCCAGCACCGCGACCGCCGTCCAGAGATTGAGATATTCGGTCACGTTCGAGATCACGAGGCCGCCGGCATAGAGCGCGCCTGCCGTGTCGATGAACATGATCGCGAGGATCGTGAAAAGCGAGAACGCGCGGCGGGAGCGGACGTCGTAACGCACTTCGAGATATTCGGGCACCGTCGAGACCTTGGCCCGCAGATAGGATGGCAGGATAAAGATCGCGAAGATGATGAGGACGAATGCGGCGGTCCACTCGTAGTTGAAGATCACGACGCCGTTGTCATAGGCGCCGCCCATCAGCCCGACGAAGCTCGAGCCGGACATGTTGGAGGCGAAGAGCGAGAAGCCGATGAGATACCAAGGGATGGTGCGACCGGCGAGGAAATAGCCGTCCGAGTCCGATCCCTTGTTCTTGCGAGAGATGTAGATGCCATGCGCGATGACACCGACGAAATAGAGCAGCACGATCGCGTAATCGATCCAGCTCAAAGAGAAATTGGCTTCTTCCACCGCAACCTCCTCACGTCACTGTTACAGATCGTGAGGCCAACGCGAAATTATCGGAGCGGTTCCGCTTGTACCGGATGAGATCGTTTGAAAACAATTGGATGAGGCACGTTTCGTCAGAGCGCTGCCGGTGGGACGCGCTTCTCGCGTTTCAGTTTTGCACCCGCGCCGTTTCAGGTGGCGCCGGGCGGCGTCGCCCAGAAATGCGGCACGCCTCCGCAATAGCTGATGACGTTGTTCGTGCGGTCCACCGCAGCCCATTTGAGGGCGCTGGAAAACGCGATCCGCGTATCCGCGTCCTGATCGGTCTTGCCGGGCAGAACGCCCGAATAAAGCCCCTTCAGCACACGCTCTTCAAGGTCAGCAGGAAGCTTCTCGTCGCGTTCGAGCAAGCGGCGGTCCGTATCGTCCAATGCGGCGGTCAGGTTCCGGAGCAAGTCGCGCGGCAGCGCATCGACGCCCGCGAGGTCGGCCAGCCGGTTCTGGACGCTGACGGGCGCTTCGGCGGTCAGCTCGCCGGGCAGGGCGGACACGGTGAAGGCGAGGGCGCCGGCGGTCAGGATGATCCTGCGACGCGTGACTTCAGGGGAGGGGGTGATGGTCATTGGTTCTGCTCCACTGGCTTGAAAGCGGCGAGGTAGGAGGCGAGCGCCGCGATCTCTTCGTCGGTCAGACGCTCCGCATAGGCCTGCATGCGCCTCAGCCCGCCCGTCTCGCGCTCTCCGCTGGCATAGGCGCGCAAGATGCCGGCGAGATAGGCTTCGCTCTGGCCATGGATGCGGGGCGATGCGTGCGCGCCCGGATCGATGTTGGTCCTCTCGGCGGTGGGCGAGACGTGACAGGAGCTACAGGGCGGAATTCCACGCTCCCAAGCACCCTCCGCGTCCAGCTTCATCGCCGTCTCGAACTCCGGGCGGTCGCCCATCAAGGTCAGCTCGGGCGCCGGTGCGTCGGCATACATGCGCGCCATCGCCGGTGCTCCGCCCTCGCGCAGCGCCAAGGCGGATCGCTGCATCTGCTGGTGCGCGCGGTTGCCGGTGCGATATGCGTCAAGCTGCTCGATCAGGTAGAGGACGGGCTGGCCGTTCAGCACCGGATAGGCGGGGGACGCCTCGCTCGAGAGGCTGTGACAGGACGTGCAATCAAGCAGAATGTTGTCGGATTGCGAAAAGGCAGGGCCGGTTGCGAGGGCCAGAAATATCGCGAGTGCGGCAGGGCGTCGCCAGCGTTTGAAGGGCATGATCCAAACTCCGTCTGTTGCCGATCAACGCAGCACCTAAGAAGGCGTTCCACATTTCTTGGAACCGGGCTTCGGTACCGTTGTTCTTCCTTCAGCGAAAACAGCGGGAGGGACTTGGCCATGGCGGTCGCTGAAGTTGATTTCGAGCCGGACGTCGTGATCGTCGGAGCCGGGATCGCCGGGGGGATGGTGGCCGACAAGGTGTCGGCGGCGGGCCTCAAGGTCCTCATTTTGGAATCCGGCCCGAGACTTGAGCGCGGCGCCTTGGTGGAGAAGTGGCGGAACTCGGCCCGCACCGATTTCATGGCGCCCTATCCCATGCCCGAACACGCCCCGGTGCCGAACCCGACCGACTGGGGCAATTACCTGATCCAGACAGGCCCGGCGCCTTATCATCAGCAATTCATTCGCGGCGTCGGCGGCACGACATGGCACTGGGCCGCCGCGACATGGCGCTTTCTTCCCAACGATTTCAAGCTGAAGGGACTCTACGGCGTCGGGCGTGACTGGCCGCTGGGCTATGACGATCTCGAGGCGCATTACCTCGAGGCCGAGACGCTCATGGGAGTGGCGGGCGAGCCTGCCGATGAAATCGCGCCCCGCAGCGCGCCTTACCCGATGGAGGGCATCCCGCTCAGCTTCATGGACCAGTTCATCGCCGAGCGGCTCAACCCGCATGGCTACCAGATGCGGACCGAGCCGGTGGCCCGCAACCGCGAAGTCTATGACGGAAGACCGCCATGCTGCGGCAACAACAATTGCATGCCGATCTGTCCCATCGGCGCGCAATATTCGGGCAATATCGCGGTCGAGAAGGCCGAGCGACAGGGCGCGCAGGTCATCACGGAGGCGGTCGCGCATTTCGTCGAACGCGGACCCGACGGCCGGATCGAAGCGGTCCGGTTCATGAAACCCGATCGCTCGGAATGGCGTGTGCGGGCGCAAAGCTTCGTGCTCGCCGCGAACGGAATCGAGATCCCGCGCCTCATGCTGCTGTCGGCGCAGGAGGGCGCTCCGAACGGGCTCGGCAACAGCTCGGACCAGGTGGGGCGGAACCTCATGGACCACCCCGGCACGCAGGTGGTCTTCGACATGCCGAGGCCGGTCTGGCCGGGCAGGGGGCCGCAAGAGAACACGTCGATCCTCAAGTTCCGCGATGGCGATCACCGGCGCCGGATGGCGGCCAAGAAGCTGCACCTGTGGAACGGCTCGGCGGTCGGCGGTGTTGCGGCGGAAGCGATCGAGGAGGGGCTGACCGGCGAAGATCTGGCCCGCACTGTGCGCGAGCGCGCCGCGCGCCGCTGCTCGATCGCGAATTTCCACGAACAGCTTCCCGACCCCGAAAACCGCCTGACACTCAGCGTTGACAAGATGGACCCGCTCGGCCTGCCGAGGCCGAGCATTCATTACAGCATCGACGATTATGTGCGCGAGAGCGCGAAGCACACGGCCGATATCTTCCGCGATATCGTGGAGAAGCTCGACGCGACGCTCGTCAGCGTGGAGGACGGCTCGGAAGGGTTCCGTCCCAACAATCACATCATGGGCGGCACGATCATGGGGGACGATCCGAAGGACTCGGTCGTCGACGCGGTATGCCGCACACATGATCATCCCAACCTCTACATCGCCAGCTCCTCGGTCTTCGCGTCCGGCGCCTGCGTGAACTCGACCTTGACCATCGCGGCGCTCGCGCTGCGTGTAGGCGACAGTGTCGTCGCCGATCTGAAAGGCTGATCTCGTGGTCGGTCCGCGCAGTCTCTCCGCGGCGCCGGGCCACGGCGGCCCCGGCTCTTGAGCGGGCTTTCTGCAGCGACCGCGCACCGTGCCCGCCCGCATGTGGTGGCGCGGGCGCTCTGCAACCAGTCGGGCGTGCTTCTGCTGATCGTGGCGCCGCCGATGCTCGTCGGGGGCATCTACAAGGAGTGGGTGTTCGCCCTTTCGCTGGCACCGCAGACGCTGGTCCTCGGCGCTCTGATGCTCGGTTTCCGGGGTGTGACCTTCCCCGAGGATCTGCGCCGGGTCGAGGCGTTCGCGGTCTTCGCGCTGATCTTTGTCATCGCGAGCCTGCTCGTCGCGCCGCCCTTCGTGGTCCTTGGAATGAGCCCGCTGGACGCCGTGTTCGAAGCGGTCTCGGGCGTCACCTCCACCGGCCTGAGCGTCGCCACAGAGGCCGAAAGCTGGCCGATCGTCGCCCATCTCATGCGCGGCTGGATCCAGTGGTGCGGCGGCTTCGCCATCGCCTTCGCGGGGCTTGCGATCCTCGACAGCAGCGCGGGCGCCTCGCTTTCGATGAGCCAGAGCCAGATGACAGCCCGGGACAATCTCGCATCGATCAAGGTTCAGGCCCGTCAGGCGCTCTGGTCCTATGTCGCGCTCACGCTGATCGCTGTTCTCCTGTGCCTGCTTCTTCTGCCGAACTGGTGGGAGGCGGTCAGCATCGCCCTCGCTGCGGTCTCGACGGGCGGCTTCACGCCCCGCGCGGACAGCCTGGCGAGCTACTCGCCGCTCGCGCAGGGGGTCGTGATAGGGATCTGCGCCGCGACCGCCATCACGCTTCTGTTCTACATTCGCCTGTGGCGGGACGGCCCGCGCAGCGCCCTGCGCAATTCGCACGCCCTTGCCACACTCGGCCTGATGGCGGCCGGAGTTGCGCTCTTCGTAGCCGTCGATTTCGCGGTGAACCGTCCGGGCGGCGCGGAGCTTTATGCCGGGGCGCTCAACTTCCTGAGCGGCTTCACCACCGCCGGATTTTCGACCAACGAGATCTCGAGCCATGTCTCGCTTCTGCCGCTCCTTCTGGTGGCGATGCTCATAGGCGGCGATGTCGGATCGACGGCGGGGGGCATCAAGGTGACGCGTCTTCTCGTTCTTTTTCAGATCTTCCGCCTCAGCATCCTGCGCGTGCGCGTGCCCGCGAGTGCAGTGACCTATCTTCGGGACGGGGCCGATAAGGTCACCGCCGACCGCCTGATCGGGGTCGCCGCGCTTCTCGTGACGTATCTCGCCACGATGATGCTCTGCTGGATCGTCTTTCTCGTCTCCGGCATCGCCCCGCTCGACGGGCTTTTCGAGGTCGTCTCGGCGCTCTCGACCGTTGGCCTCAGCCAGGGTGTGAGCGCGCCGGGCCTCGCGGCCCATCTCAAGGCCACGTTGATCGTGGCGATGCTGCTGGGACGGCTCGAATTCATCGCGCTGATCGTCCTGTGCACGCCCCAAACCTGGATAAGGAGGACCTGACCCATGCGGATCATCGTGATCGGCGCCTCGCGCCTCGGTGTTGCCGTCGTCGGCCGATTGCTCGACGACGGGCATGACGTCGTGATCGTGGATCGCTCGCGCGAGCGGCTGGACGAAATTTCAGACCGGCTCGATTGCGGGTTCATCGAAGGGGACGGAACGCTCCCGCAAACCTTGCGCGACGCGTTCGGGGACGGCGCCGATGCGCTGATGGTGATGACCAATCATGACGATGTGAACATCCTCGCCGCTGTGGTCGGCCGCTCCATCGGGTTCGAGCGGGTCGTGCTTCAGATCGTGCAGGCGCAGCTTCTCAATGTCTGCGAGGAGCTGGGCTTCGACGATGTGGTGACGCCGCATACCACGGTTGCGTCTTCCATCGTCCGCTCGCTCGAGAGCTCCGGGCGCGTCTGGTCGCAGCTCGGGATCATCGAGGATGTGCATTTCGGTATGTACAAGGTGCCGACGGATCTCGAGGGGCGCACGATGGGCGATCTCGACCTGCCGCCCGGTGCCCGTGCCGTGGCGATCGAGCGGGAGGATACCCCCCCGATCCTGAGCGCCGAGGAGGAGTTCCGATCGGGCGACCGGCTGCTCGTCGCGGCGGGCGAGGATACGGGCGACGCGCTGCGAGAGATCTTCGGCGCGCAGGAGGAATGAGCGGTCCGGCTACATCTCGTTTCGGATCTGGCCATAGGCGAGCATCGCGAAAAGCCCGGTTCCCCCGAGGATGTTCCCGATCAGAACCGGCGCGATATAGAGCGCAAGCGCCTCGAAAAAGCCGACTTCGCCGACCAGGACAAGCGTGAAGATCTCGTTCGATCCGGCGATCACATGGGTGAATTCCCCGGCGGCGATCAACCATGTGAACATCACGATCACAAGCACCGACGAGCCTTTGGCGGATGGCAGCATCCACACGATCGCCGCGATGAAGAACCCCGCGGGGATACCGCGCAGGAGCGACTCCGCCGGCGAGAGTTCCGTCAGGTGGCGCGATATCTCCAGCGTCGCCTGCAGCACGCCCTCGGGCAGGAAACCGGCATGCACCGCGAGAAGCGCGGTGAAGAATGTTCCGATCAGGTTGGCCGTGAAGACGATGCCCCAAAGACGCGCCGTGCGCGACAGCCGGTCGAAGCCGGGCTTCGTCAGCAGGGGCAGAACCACGGTGATCGTGTTCTCGGTGAAAAGCTGGAGACGCGACAGGATCACAAGAACGAAGCCGAACGTATAGCCGAGACTGCCGAGCAAGGTGAGATGAGGATGCCCGGATCCCAGATGCTTGCGCAGAATGGACTCGACCAGCACCGAGGACGATATGCCGATCCCGGCGGCCACGCCCGACCACCAGAGCGATGACGTGGGCCGGTCCAGCTCCTCGAGGCCGTCGCGCAGGATGATCGAATAGACCGTGAGCGCGGAGAGCCGCGAGTTCTGCGTCACGGCATCGCGCTCGGAGCCGGTCAGGGACTGCTCGGTCTCCGTGCGGGTCTTCTCGCGCCGCTCGCGTTGATGCGCGCGCTCCTCGCTCGGGGATGTCTCGTCATCTTCGCTCATGGCTCGTACCCATCGCTCGCATAGGCTGTGGGCCACAATCGGACACAGCCCCTCCGCGAAAAAATCTGGCACAGAACCCCTTTGATAGAAAGGGGTCCGCCCTGTTTTCTCTGTCCGGTTCGCCTCGCGCTGGAACCGATCGGACCGTCTTCGGTTTGTTTTCGGAAGAGGAGCAAGCTGCGGGACTTTCGATGCACTATCCTTTCTCACGCCGAGCCGTCCTTCTGGGCCTTGCCGCATCCGCGGGCGCGGCCCTCTCGGCGCCGAGGCATGCCTTCGCCTCGCTGGACGGCAAACCTTTCTCATTCCTGACCGAGACCGAAGCCCGGCTTCTGGCCGTTCTGTGCGACACCTTGATCCCCGCCGACGACTATCCAAGCGCGAGCGAGGCCGGGGTGGTCGATTTCATCGATCTTCAGATGGTCGGTCCCTACGGGCGCGGCCACGGGCTTTACATGAAGGGGCCGTTCTTCGACGGCACGCCCGAGCAGGGCTACCAGCTTCCCCTTCTTCCGTCCGAGCTGATCCGGGCCGGGCTTGCGGGCCTCGAGCGTGCCGAGAGCGGCTTCGCGTTGATGGAGCAGCCGCGCCGGGACGAAATCGTGACCGCGATGTCGGAAGGCGAGATGGACCTCGGAGACGCGCCTTCCAAGGCGTTTTTCGACGAGGTTTGGACGCTCACCAATCAGGGGTATTTCGCCGATCCGATCTATGGCGGAAATGCCGATTACGCGGGCTGGAAGATGGTCGGATTTCCCGGCGCCCATGCCTATTACACCTCCTTCGTAAACAAGCATAACCGGCGTTATCCGCAGCCTCCCATGGGCATCAATCACGCGCCCGGCGGCAATGGCGATCTGCCCGCCGCCCCGATCAGGAAGGAGCCCTGACCCATGCCGGACAAGACGCTTCCCAAGACGGATGTGGTCATCATCGGCGGCGGCTGGACCGGCCTCACCGCGGCTTACGAGTTGGCGCATGCGGGCCGCAAATGCGTGATCCTCGAGCGGGGAGAGCATCGCCACGACGCCACCAGCTTCGGTGCGCCGGAAGAGCATGACGAGCTGAAATACGCGCAGCGCTATTCGCACATGATGGATGTGCGCGAGAACACCCTGACCTTCCGCAACCACCGCGATCAGCGCGCCCTGCCGATGCGGCGCCTCGGCTCTTTCCTGCCGGGCGAGGGGCTCGGCGGCGCGGGCATTCACTGGAACGGGCAGCTCTGGCGCCCGCTTCCCTCGGATCTCAACATGCGCTCCCATTACGAGGAGCGTTACGGCCAGGATTTCATCCCGGACGATCTGACCATTCAGGATTGGGGCGTCAGCTACGACGAGCTGGAGCCGCATCTCGACTTCTTCGAGAAGATCTGCGGCGCCGCGGGCACGGCAGGCAATCTCGGCGGCGAGCGGCGTGCGGGCGGCAACGTCTTCGAGGGCCCGCGGCGGAACGAGTATCCGAACCCGCCGATGAAGCAGCCGATCAGCAGCACGCTTTTCGGACAGGCCGCGGAACGGATGGGCCTGCACCCTTTCCCGTTTCCCTCCGCGAACGTCACCGAGGCTTACGAGAACCCCTACGGCGCGCAGCTTCATCCCTGCACCTATTGCGGGTTTTGCGAGCGTTTCGGGTGCGGCTACTTCGCCAAGGCCGATCCCATCATCTGCGTCTACGACCGCATCAAGGAGCACGAGAATTTCGAGATCCGCTTCAAGTCCACCGTGCTGCGTGTCGAGAAATCGAAGGACGGACAGACGGCCACGGGCGTCACCTATATCGACGCCGATGGGCGCGAGATATTCCAGCCCGCCGATATCGTCTGCATGAATGCCTACGCTCTCTGGAACGTGCATCTGATGCTCGTCAGCGGCCTCGGTCAGCCCTACGATCCCGACACCGGACTGGGCACGGTCGGCCGAAATTACTCTTATCAGACCATCGCCGCCGTGGACGCGTTTCTCGACAAGGACACGGTCACGAACCCTTTCATGGGCGCGGGGGCGCTCGGGGTGGTCGTCGACGACTACAACGGCGACAATTTCGATCACGCCGAGCTCGGTTTCGTGGGGGGCGGCTATATCGCCTGCAAGCAGTATCACGGCCGCCCGATCGGCTATCAGCCGGTGCCGGACGGCACGCCGAGCTGGGGCGCCGAGTGGAAGCGCGCGGTGCGCGAGAACTACCTCCACCATGCCGATATGGTCATCCACGGCTCGAGCGTCTCGACGCCGGACAATTTCCTCGATCTCGATCCGACATGGACGGACGGCTATGGCCGCCCGCTGTTGCGCATGACGTTCAACTTTCCCGAAAACGATCGGAAGATGTCGCAATACGTGACGGACCGCGCGGTCGAGATCGCGCAGAACATGGACCATGTCACCAGCGTCAGCGCGACGAACCTCGCCGAGAGCGGCAAGGACTATTCCATCGTTCCCTACCAGACGACGCATAACGTGGGCGGCGCCGTGATGGGCACGGATCCCCGGACGAGCGTGGTCAACCGCTATGGCCAGATGTGGGACCATCACAACGTCTTCGTCTTCGGCGCCTGCCTCTTCCCGCAGAACCTCGGCTACAACCCGACCGGCCCGCTGATGGGGCTGGCCTATTGGACGCTCGAGCATCTCAAGAACGATTATCTGGGCAACCCCCGCCCGCTGATGGACGCCTGAAGGAGCAGAGACATGACCAGTGCCAATCTCAATCTGCTGCGCATCGCCGCCATGGGCACGATCGCCGCCGCCGTATCGGTGCCGATCATTCTCAACGCCCAAGGCACCCTGACGAGCGAGCCGCGCGAACTCGAGGCGCGGCTGGATGACGACAGGGTGCTCTTCGCAGCGACCGTGGACGAGGCGCCGGATGACGATCTGTTGGAACTGGGGCGCCTCGTTGCGATGGGCGGGGCCGAGAACGGCGGCTCCGGCATGGCCTGCATTACCTGCCACGGGGGGCAGGGAGCAGGGGATGGCTCGGGCGCGTTTCCGCGGCTCACCGGGCAGGCGGCATGGTACACCTACAAGCAACTGAACGACTACGCATCGGGCGCGCGTCCGAACGAGGTGATGACCGGCATCGCGCAGCGCCTGACCGAGCACGAGCGCGAGGCCGTCGCCGCCTATTACGCTGTCGTTCGCGCCCCGATCCCCAAGCCGCTCGGCGCCGCCGATCAGGCAGAGCTTCAATGGGGCGGGCAACTGGCCGCCGTCGGCTCGGCCGAGAAGGGCATTCCGGCCTGCGTCAACTGCCACGGCCCGCAAGGCACGGGCAATCCGCCCTCGGTGCCGTATCTCGCCGGCCAATACGCCAATTACATGGTCTATCAGCTCGAACTCTGGAGGGAAGGCGTGCGCGACAACGACGCGCTCAACGTCATGAGCAGCATCGCCCGCAAGATGAGCCGCGAGGATATGGAAGCCGTCAGCGAATTCTACAACCGGGTTCATAATCCGCTGACCACCGAGGACTGACGCGCATGACGGCACGGAGCATCATCCGCGTGTCGATCTTGGCTGGCGCGATCGCCGCTGCGAGCGCACTCGTCTCGGCATGGGCCTTGGCCTCGCCCGCGTCGGACCCAATCGGGCGCGCGCTCGGCTGGCTGGGTCAGGGCAGCGATCATGTCGCGGCCTGGTACGCGAGCGATCCGGTCGCCGACATGCCCGACTGGCGGGCGATGCGCCTCGATGTCGCGGGCGGCGATGCCGCGCGGGGCCGCGATCTGATGCGCGATCATGGCTGCGGCGCCTGTCATCGCATCCCCGGAGTGCCGGGTGCGCATGGGACGGTCGGCCCGTCCCTCGCCGGCCTCGCCGAGCGGGCCTATATCGCCGGAATTCTCACGAACGCGCCGGGCGAGCTGACGCGCTGGCTGATCGATCCGCCCTATTTCTCCCAGGATACCGCGATGCCGGATCTGGGCGTGACCGAAGCCGAAGCGATGGACATGACCGCCTATCTCTACACGCTCGGAGGGGATGAATGAGCGAGCGGAGCACCCTCGGCCAGTTCGACAGCCAGACGACGCTCATCCCCGCCGGTGCGGGCGCGGACAGCACGCTCGTGCTGACCCTCGCCATGACGGCGGCGGCCACGGTGATCTTTCTCGGCGTGATGGGCCTTGTCTGGCTCGCCTGGCGGCGCGAGCGGCCGGGACATGTGTGGTGGCTCTGGACGGGCGGTTTCGCACTGCCGGTGATCGCGCTCACCGCGCTTGTGGTCGGCTCCACCTTTACGCTCGCCTCCATCGGCAAGGTCGAGCGCGACGCGCTCGTGATCGAGGTGACGGGATACCAGTACTGGTGGGATGTCGTCTACGATCCGGACGGCCGAGCGCTGCGGGATGCGAACGAAATCGTGCTGCCGGTCGACACGCCCGTGACCTTCCGCCTGAAATCCGATGACGTGATTCATTCCTTCTGGGTGCCGTCCATCAGCGGCAAGATGGACATGATCCCGGGGCGCATCAATGAACTGACCGTGCGTGCCACGCGCACCGGCCGCTTCCGAGGCCAATGCGCCGAATTCTGCGGTCTGTCCCATCCTCTGATGGCCTTCGAGGTGGAGGTCGTCGAGCGGGAGGCGTTTGATGCCTTCGCCGAAAGGCTCGCGGGCGAGGCGCGCGATGCCGACACATTGCAACTCGCGCGCGGGCGGAACGTCTTTCTCGAGGAAGGCTGCGCCGCCTGCCATGCGATCCGCGGCGTCGCGGAGGGCGCGCGCGTCGGTCCCGATCTCACGCGCATCGGGGCGCGGGCCGCGCTGGGCGCGGGGATGTGGCGCATGAATGTCGGCAATCTGGCGGGCTGGATCGCCGATGTGCAGGACATGAAACCGGGCGCGAACATGCCGTCCTACAATCATCTCAGCGGCCCTGATCTTCGGGCGGTGGCCCATTATCTGGCGAGCCTGAAATGACCGACACGGCAGCGAATACCCCGGCGCAAGGCCCCGTGCTCGACGATCTGCCGATCTACGAACGGGCGTGGGCGACGCCCAAGGGTTGGCGCAAGCTTTCCTCGGTCTCGCACCGCGTCGTCGGCCAGCGCTTCATCGTGACGGGGCTGATCTTTTTCCTGATCGCGGGCTTCCTCGCGCTCCTGGTGCGCACGCAGCTCATCGTGCCCGACAACACGTTTCTCGATGCCGAGACCTATAATCAGGTCTTCACCATGCACGGCACGCTGATGATGTTCCTCTTCGCGATCCCCATTCTCGAGGGGTTCGCGGTCTATCTTCTGCCGCTCATGCTCGGCGCGCGAGATCTCGTCTTTCCTCGGCTCGGCGCCTTCGGTTATTGGTGCTATCTCTTCGGCGGGCTGATCGTTCTGGCGTCCTTTCTGTTCGACGCGGCACCGGACGGCGGGTGGTTCATGTACACGCCGCTCTCCACCAAGGAATACACACCGGGCCTTTCGGCCGATTTCTGGCTGATCGGCATCACCTTCGCCGAGATCGCGAGCGTCACGGCGGCGGTCGAGATCATCGCCGCGATCCTCTGCACCCGCGCGCCGGGCATGTCGCTGGCCAAGATGCCGATCTTCGGCTGGTACATGCTCGTGACCGCCTTCATGATCGCGGTCGGATTTCCGCCTCTGATCGTCGGCTCGATCCTGCTCGAGATCGAAAGGGTGATCGGCCTTCCGTTCTTCGATCCGGCGATGGGGGGCGATCCGCTCTTGTGGCAGCACCTCTTCTGGCTTTTCGGCCATCCCGAGGTCTACATCATATTCCTGCCCGCGGCAGGCATGGTGGCCACGATATTGCCCACCTTCGTGGGCAAGCCCCTTTTCGGCTACGGCTTCGCCGTGGCGGCGGTCGTGACGATGGGCTTCATCAGCTTCGGGCTCTGGGCGCACCACATGTTCACGACCGGCCTTCCAGTCATCTCGCTCTCGCTCTTCTCGGCGGCCTCGACAGTGGTGACGATCCCGACCGGCGTGCAGATCTTCTGCTTCATCCTTACGCTGTCTCTCGCGCGGCCGAGGCTGACGGTGCCGATGCTCTTCATCCTCGGCTTTCTCTTCATCTTCGTTCTGGGCGGTCTGACCGGCGTCATGCTGGCCTCGGTGCCGTTCAACTGGCAGGCGCATGACAGCTATTTCGTCGTGGCGCATCTGCATTACGTGCTGATCGGCGGCATGGTCTTCCCGCTCTTCGCCGCGTTCTATTACTGGACGCCGCATTTCACCGGGCGGATGATGTCGGAACGGCTGGGGAAATGGGCCTTCTGGCTGATGTTCTCGGGGTTTCACATCACGTTCTTCCTGATGCACATCACCGGCCTGCGCGGCATGCCGCGGCGCATCGCGACCTATCCCGAGGGGCTGGGCTGGGACCGGCTCAACATGCTGTCGAGCATCGGCTCGTACATCCTCGCGGCGGGCGTGCTGATCTTCGTATGGGATTTCATCACCCATCGCTGGCGCGGGCCGGTCGCGCCGCGCGATCCGTGGAAGGCGGGTACGCTCGAATGGCTCTATCCGCCGATCGCGCCGGGCCACAATTTCCACGCCATCCCGCGCGTGCAGTCGCGCGAGCCGCTCTGGGATCAGCCCGACCTTCTGAAGAACGCCGCCCACGAGATCGACGGCATGCTTCGGGATGCGCCCCACGGGCGGCGCGAGACGGTCGGCTGCCATCCGGTCACCGGCGAGCCCTTGCAGATCGTGCGCCTGCCCACGCCGACATGGATCCCGCTCGTCACGGCCTTCTGCATCGCCGTCACGACCATCTGCCTGCTGGCGAGCCTCTACATCGCGGCGGCGGCCGCGCTCGGGGCCACGCTGATCGGGTTCGCCGCCTGGGCATGGGAGCCCTCGGAGACTGGCCAGACGGTCGAGACCGGCGGCGAGGGGACATTGCCCGTCGATATCGCGTCGCGTCTGGGGCACACCTACATCGCTGTCATCGGAACCCTTCTGATCATGGTCGCCCTCTTCGCGTCGATCCTGTTCGGCGTCATGTATCTGTGGAACGTGAAGCCCGACTTCACCCGCACTGCCGGCGATCCCGATGCGCTCTGGACCGTCCTGGCCCTGATCTGCGGGCTGGCGTTGACGGCGCCGGCCTATCTCGCCCGCGCCCGGGGGCAGCTTATCTATGATCTCGCGATCGCACTCTTGGGTATCGCGGCGGGCGGCGCGCTCTGGATGGCGCTTCAGCCGGTGCTGCCGCATGGCTCCGCCTTGGGCGCGACGCTGTGGGTGATTGCGGGCTTCATCGCCATTCAGCTTTTCGTGCTGGTCTATTGGAGCCTCTTTCTCGCCTTGCGCAAGGCGATGGGGCTCATCGGACCCGGCCAGCGCGTGCCGGAGGTCAACCGCGCGCCCTATGCGCTCGTCACGGCGCTCATGCTGCTGGCCGCCGCCATCGTGCTGATCGCACCGCAACTGGGGGTCTTCGCATGATCGAGAAAACGAGAACCGCCGAACTCGCGCCGCTGATCTGGGGCATCGCGCGCCCGACGCTGGCCTGGACGCTGCATTTCATATTCGTCTACGCGGCCCTATCGGCAGCCTGCGGCGAGCGTGCGGTGACGGGCTATTCGGGAGCGGTCATCGCCATCGCGCTCGCCACGGTCGCCGCGCTGGTCGTGGCGGGATGGTCGCTCTTTCGCGGGGATCACACCGAGTTTCATATCGCTGCCCGCTGGACCACCGTGATCTCGATCGTGGCGATCCTCTTCAGCGCGTCGCCGGTGCTGCTGCTCGGCGGGTGCAACTGAGAAAAGGAGACTGGAATGGAAGACGCATACATTCCCTTTTGCGGCACGCCGCCCGCGCCGGCGGACCTCTGGGGCCGGTGGCTCTTCGATCCGCTCTTGATGGCGGGACTGGCCGCCTTCGCGCTCGTCTTGGTCTGGAAGGCCCGCGCGCCGCGCGCGGCCGTCGCGGGCTGGGTGCTGGTGGCGCTCTTGTTCGTCTCGCCCCTCTGCGCGGCATCGATGGCTCTCTTCTCGGCCCGGGTCGCGCAGCACGTCCTTCTGACACTTGTCGCGGCGCCCTTGCTCGCGCTTGCGGCTCCCGCGCCTGTGCGGATGGTGATGCCGGCGGCGATCGGCTTCTGGCTGCTTTTCTGGGGCTGGCATGCGCCGCTGCCCTATGCCGCGACGCTCGGGTCCGACCTCATCTACTGGGCCATGCACCTGTCCCTTCTGGGAGCGGCATGGGTGCTCTGGTCCGCGATCTTCAGGGTCCATGCCTCGCAGCCCCAGCAGGCGCTTTTCGGCCTTGCGCTGACCGCGGCCCAGATGTCGCTCCTCTCCGCGCTGTTGGTCTTTAGCACGGCGGTCTGGCACGGCTGGCACCAGCTGACAGTGGCGCCCTACGGCATCAGCGCGCTTGCGGACCAGCAACTGGCCGGCGCGGTCATGTGGTCGGCGGGCGGCGCACTCATGCTCGCCGTCGTCGCCTTGCTCGTCCGCTCGGTCCTTCGCGGCGGCGAGCCGGCCATGACCCGGATCGAAGGAAAGACGTGAGATGACCTGCACCGACCGGAGCGGAGCGAGATGCGCGCCTCCATCCTGACCCTGACGACCCTCCTCCTGGGTTTCGCGCTCATGCAGATGAGCAACGGGCTGCAAGGCACCTTGCTGGCCGTGCGCGCCGGGATCGAGGGGTTCGGCGGCACGGCGACGGGCCTCATCATGTCCGGTTTCTTCGCAGGGATGAGCATCGGCTCGCTCATCGCGCCGCGCCTGATCGACCGTGTCGGCCATATCCGCACATTCGCGGCGCTGGCTTCTCTCGCGTCGGCGGCGGCGCTGATGCATCTGGCCTTCATCGACCCCTGGGTCTGGATCGCCGTGCGGAGCCTGACCGGCTTCGCCTTCGCCGGGCTCATCATCGTCACCGAGAGCTGGCTGAACGCCTCGGTTGCGTCGGCGCAGCGGGGCCGGTTGCTGGCGATCTACGGCATGGCGGGGATGGCGGCGGGCGCCGCGGGGCAATTCATGCTGAACCTCGGCGATCCGGCGACGTTCACGCTCTTCGTGCTCGTCTCCATCGTCATGTCTCTGGCGCTCGTGCCCATATCCCTGGCCAAGGTCGACGCTCCGGCGACCGCGGAGGGGCAGGAGGCCGCGTCGCTGCGCAGGCTCTGGGCCCTTTCGCCCTATGGCGCGCTCACCGCCGCGCTCGTCGGCGCGTCCATCGGCACCTTCTACGGCCTCGCGCCGCTTTTCGCGCAGGAGCTCGGCTTTTCGCAGGCGCGCATCGCGGCTCTCGTCGCGTTCTTCACGATCGGCGGCCTCATCCTGCAATTCCCGCTCGGCTGGCTGTCGGACCGGATGAGCCGCCGCGGATTGGGCATCGCGCTCGGCACGGCGGGCGCGGTGCTCATGCTCGCCACGATCCCCTTTCCGGCGCCCCCGGCCACTCTGCTGCTGATACTCGGCTTCGCCATCGGCGCGATCATCCTGCCGGCGCAGGCGATCGCGGTCGCGCATGTCCATGACCGCGCGCCGGGGTCGGCGCTGCTCGCCGTGACGGGCGGACTGGTCCTGATGCAGGGGATCGGCGCCGCGCTCGGCCCGATGTTCGTGGGGGCGCTGATGGACATGCTCGGCCCGCGCGGCCTGCCGTTGGGGCTGGCGGTGCTGCAAGGCGCGATCGCCCTCTGGGGCCTTCTGCGAGTGATGATCCGCGATGATCCCGAAACCCGCGAGCGCCACGCGACCCGCCCGCTGACCCCCAACCCGGTGGAGGGCGAACTGAGCGGCCAGTGACGGGGCGCCGCGATGCCATCGAGCGGGGGGCTTTCGTTTAGCCGCCGATGCGGTGCCGCATGTCCTGAGCGCCTCATGCGAAGACCAAATAGACAGGGCCCGAGCGAGGTTATGTCTCGCTCGGGCCCACCATCACATTGCGCCGGGCCGCTCTAGCCCAGTGTGCGCTCCCAATGGCGCAGCTTGCGGCAAAGCGTGACGAAATCGCCCGCGCCCTCTTCGGACAGCTTCGCCATGCCGGCGTCGGGGCTGGCGCCCACGGCCTTCATCAAGGGCTGCGCCGCATCGGTCCAGCCGATGACCTTGGCATGCGCGTAGGCGTCGCTGACGAAATCCATCGCGGGCTTGTTCGCGGACAGCGCCTCGCCGCCCTCCTGAGAAAAGACGAGGGCCACCGCGTCGAAAAGGACGGACGGGCCGCCGTCGATCTTCTCGTCCGCGGCCTTCACGCTGCCATCCGAGAGGGTCGCGCCCCCGATCCGTGGCGCGACGATGGCGACCATAGCGCCCTCGGCCTCGAAGGCCTTTTCGAGCGCCGAGACGAGATCCGCATCCGCGCCATCGCTGATGAAGAGCCCCAGCTTGCGGCCCGCGAAACTCTTCGGCCCGTTCTTGAGGATGCTGAGCGCGTCCGAAGGCGGCAGATCGGTGATCGGCGCGCGGGCCGGCGTCGCGGCTTCGGGCAGCTCGGTCACACCGAGGCCATCGGCCACGCCCTTGGCCAGATCCTTGTGAACGTTCCGCAGATGCGAGAGCATCCGCAGGCGGATCTTTTCATGCTCGCATTTCGACAGCTCGAACGTGTAGCCGGCGATGATGTGATCCTGCTCGATTTCGGTCTGGCTGATCCAGAACTGGCGCGCTTGGCTGTAATGATCCGCGAAGGTCTCGGACCGGGTGCGCTGCTTGATGCCATCCACCTGCTCGGGATAGCTTTGGAAGCCCAGCTCGGGGTTCTCGCGCGGGCCGCCATCCTCGCCCCAGCTGTTCGGCTCGTAATTGGCGCGGCCCTTGGGATTGCGCATCGCCATATGGCCGTCCTGCTGAAAGTTATGCACCGGGCATTTCGGCGCATTGACCGGGATATGCGTGAAATTGGGCCCGCCGAGCCGTTTCAGCTGCGTGTCGAGATAGGAGAAGTTGCGACCCTGAAGGAGCGGGTCGTTCGTGTGGTCGATCCCGCGCACGATGTTCTGCGTGCAGAAGGCGACCTGCTCGGTCTCGGCGAAGAAATTCTCGACATTGGCGTCGAGCGTCAGCGTGCCGATGATGCGCACCGGAACCTGCTCTTCGGGAATGAGCTTGGTGGCGTCGAGAATGTCGAACTCGAATGCGTCGGCGAATGCGTCGTCGAAGACCTGGATGCCCAGGTCCCATTGCGGGAAATCACCGGCGTCGATGGCGTCCCACATGTCGCGGCGATGGAAATCGGGATCCGCGCCATTGATCTTGAGCGCCTCGTTCCACACCACCGATTGCAGGCCCTGCTTCGGCTTCCAGTGGAATTTGACGTAATGCGATTTTCCCTCGGCATTGACGAGCCGGAAGGTATGGACGCCGAAGCCTTCCATGAAGCGCAAGGAGCGCGGGATGGTGCGGTCGGACATCTGCCAGAGCGTCATGTGGATCGCCTCGGGCGAGAGCGAGATGAAGTCCCAGAAATTGTCATGCGCCGATTGCGCCTGCGGAAAGCCGCGATCGGGCGCTTCCTTGACCGAATGGATGAGATCGGGAAACTTGATCGCGTCCTGGATGAAGAAGACCGGGATATTGTTGCCAACCAGATCCCAGTTGCCTTCCCGCGTGTAGAATTTCGTAGCGAAGCCGCGCACGTCCCGCGCGAGATCGGCGGAGCCCTTGTTTCCCGCGACGGTCGAAAAGCGCGTGAAGGTCGGGGTCTTTTCTCCGACGCGCTGGAAGATGTCGGCGCAGCTCAGTTCCGGGATCGCCTCGGTCAGCTCGAAATGGCCATGCACGCCGTAGCCGCGCGCGTGAACGACCCGCTCGGGGATGCGCTCGTGGTCGAAATGAAAGATCTTCTCGCGCATCACGTGATCTTCCAGAAGCACCGGCCCGCGCGGCCCGGCCGTCAGCGAATTCTGGTCGTCCGCGATCGGCCCGCCCTGCGCCGTGGTCATCGTGCGGTTGCGGTCGGTCGTCTGCTGTCGCGGCGCGCCGCCCTTGTCGAGTGTCTCGTCGGTCATGTCGAAGCCTCCGGTTTGATGCCATGAGATTTCTTGAACCCGGCGCCGAGAGCTTTGTTCCCGGAGCAGGGGGGAGGCGAGGAGCGATGAGACGCAAAGGAACCTATTCGCAAATTCTGGGATTGAAGTCTTGGGTCTCCCAAGATGAGATCAATGCGGCGCCGGCTATGATACGTTTCTCGGGCCGGACTGCAGATTGGTTGCCGGAAGATAAGGTTAGAAATGGGCAGGGGGAATTTGCTTTCGCTTCGGCGCTCCATATCGGCGCCCATCCCAACACTCAGGCGCTGTTGGGCATAACTCGACAGTCAAGGGTGGCACGAGTGATCTAGCAAGAGTGCGTAGCAATTGACCTTCCACTAAACTTTCATCCAGCCGGAATCGGAGCCCAATAGGTTGATACCTCTGTTGGCGCAGGTCGAGCGGCCGACATCCGTGCGGAGTTTTCAGATGGCGCAGCGCGGGTGTTGTTTGCGATGGTGAGATGTTCGACGAATGCCTTGTGCTTCCGATAGCCAAGTGCCGAAAGCGGGCGTGTTTCGTTGAAGTCATCCGTCCAGGCCCGAATTACAGCGCAAGCTTGCCCGGCGCGCGGTTCAGCTGATCGTCCCGAAGGAAGACGTATTCATGGCGCGGCAGATCGAAGGGCGGATTCTCGACCGTGAAGCCGTCCCCGAACCATTGTCCGCGCAGCCTGATGCGACGCGCGCCCTCATCAGCCGCGCGCCCGGGCGCGGCGCCGAAGGTCAACCTCAATCAACACCTTTTTCGCGATTGACAGCGCTACAGCCGTAGCGCCGCTGGCATCGACGTTACTTGGATGGGCGATATTAATGTTCGCCCTGTTTGCTTAAGCTAGCATCTCAATCTTTTGGTTGAGATTGGTCAACGACTTCGCGGCAAGGATTGACACCGTGTGGTCCAAATAATTCCGCCGAGCGGTGGCTGAACCAGGTCTTTCCAAAATAGGGCGACAGCAACAAGCGTGCTGTAACGCCAAATCAGCGGGGAGCAAACGAATTCCATCTCGGTGGGGTTTATGGCGAGTAAAATGGCTTAAACCTAGTTTAATCTGGCGAAAACAAGGCTTAATGGCGGAGAGACAGGGATTCGAACCCTGGGACCCCGTGAAGGGTCAACGGTTTTCGAGACCGCCCCGTTCGACCACTCCGGCACCTCTCCGCGGGGGTCTGGTGAGCGCGTCCTAGAATGGATCGCGCGGGCTCGCAAGGGGGTATCGGGGATTTTGGCGCAAAATCCTCGCGCCGGGATTTCGGCATTGCGCTGCCGGCCCGAACTGCGGCGCGGGGGCGGCTTGGGCAGAGGCTCGCCGAGAGGCGGCGCGAGCGCCGGAACGGCGGCAAAACCTGCTTGACTTGGAGGCCGCATCGCCCGATAAGCCCCCATCCCGGCAGGGGCGAGCTCTGCATGGGGCAGTATTCTATGACGCCGACGAGGCGCGCTGTCCAAGGTGGCCATGAGGCCGTGAACACCCGATTGGGGACCGGCGGACGCGGAAAAGTGAAGGAAAGACAGATGTTTGCGGTTCTCAAAACCGGCGGCAAGCAGTACCGGGTCCAGTCCGGCGACATGCTGCGTGTCGAGAAGCTGGCAGCCGATGCCGGCGAGAAGGTCCAGTTCAACGAGATTCTCATGCTGGGCGGCGACACGCCCGTGGTCGGCGCGCCGCTGATCGACGGCGCCTGCGTTCAGGCCGAGGTCATCGACCAGATCAAGGGCGAGAAGGTCATCCATTTCGTCAAGCGCCGCCGCAAGCACGGCTCGCAGCGCACCAAGGGCCACCGCCAGCAGCTGACGCTTCTGCGCGTGACCGACATTCTCGACAAGGGCGCCGACAAGTCGGGCGTCAAGGCCGCGATCGGCGCGGGTTCGGTCACCGGAGCCAAGGTCGTCTCGGACGGGCAATACGCCAAGAACAAGACGCAGCAGGCCGAGATGAAGAAGCGCGTCAGCGAAGGCCAGGCGGACGAGAAATCGGCCGAGAAGAAGGCCGCTCCGAAGAAGGCCGCCGCCAAGGGTGGCGACGATCTCAAGCAGCTGTCGGGCGTCGGTCCCGCGCTCGAGAAGAAGCTGCACGAGGCGGGTGTGACCAGCTTCGCGCAGATCGCCGCATGGACCGAGGCGGATGTCGCCGAGATGGACGAGAAACTGTCGTTCAAGGGCCGGATCGAGCGTGAGGGCTGGATCGAGCAGGCCAAAGAACTGACCAAAGGTTAAGGAGAGACCAAATGGCACACAAGAAAGCAGGCGGTTCATCCCGTAACGGTCGCGACAGCGCGGGCCGTCGCCTTGGCGTCAAGAAATACGGCGGCGAAGCCGTCGTTCCGGGCAACATCATCATGCGCCAGCGCGGCACCAAGATGTGGCCGGGCACCGGCGTCGGCCTCGGCAAGGACCACACCATCTTCGCGACCGTCGAAGGCCATGTGAAGTTCCATACCGGCCTCAAGGGGCGCAAGTTCATTTCCGTGACGCCCATGTCGGACGCCGCCGAATAAGGATCGTACCCTTTCGGGTCATCGCATGAAGGATCGGCGCAGGTCGCCGGTCCTTTTTGTCTTTCGAGCCCGACGCATTGCCCGGACCCGCCCGGCGGATTTCGGCGGGGCCACGTTGAAAACTTGTTAATCGTCCGTAGGTAAGGATCGCGGCATCCGGCGTGGGCCTGCGCGGACGTTCCGGGCGGGCCGGTGTCGACCTTCCGCCCCTCGGCAACCGCTTCTGGAAAGGGGCATGACAGTGACCATCGCGCAGCCCGATCATCCTCCCTACGATCTTCAGCCGGGCATTCTCGCCGGGCGCTACGATCTGCGTCCCGTGCGCCCTTCGGATGCGGGGCTGATCTCGCTCTACACCGGCGATCTGCGCGTGGCCGAGGCGACGTCCTCGATCCCGCACCCGCTGCCGCCCGGCACCACCGAGGCGTTCATCGCCCGCTGCATGGCCGAGGGCCGCACAGAGGATGCCTGGGCGATCGACGGCACACGCGCGGGCATGGGCGAGGTCATGGGCGTCATCAGCCTCACGCGGCTCGATGTGGGCCAGTCCGAGATCGGCTACTGGGTCGCGCCGGTCTTCTGGAACGCGGGTGTCGCTTCGGCGGCGGTCTCGGCGCTGGTCGCGGCCAACCCGCAAGCCTGCCGCACGATTTTCGCGACCGTCCAGCAGGGCAATCCCGCCTCCGCACGGGTGCTGACGAATTGCGGCTTCACCTATCTCGGCGATGCGGAATCCTTCTGCATCGCCCGCGGTGTCACCGTGCCGACCTGGACCTACAGCCGAAAACTCGATTGAGGCGGGCGCAGCCTTTGCGTATGGAGTGCCGCAGGGCGCCATGACGCCCCGTGGCGCGCATCTGCCACGCCACGCGACGAGGAGCGATGCCATGAAATTTCTGGATCTCGCCAAGGTCTACATCCGCTCGGGCGGCGGCGGGGGCGGCTGCGTCAGCTTCCGCCGCGAGAAGTTCATTGAATACGGCGGCCCCGATGGCGGGGACGGCGGCGATGGCGGCTCGGTCTATGCCGAGGCGGTGGACGGGCTGAACACGCTCATCGACTTTCGTTATCAGCAGCATTTCTTCGCCCGCTCCGGCCAGCCCGGCATGGGGCGCCAGCGCACCGGCAAGGATGGCGAGGATATCGTGCTGCGCGTGCCCGTCGGCACCGAGATCCTGGATGAGGATCAGGAGACGGTCATCGCCGACATGACCGAGCTCGGCCAGCGGGTCGAGCTGGCGCGCGGCGGCAATGGCGGCTGGGGCAACCTGCATTTCAAATCCTCCACCAACCAGGCGCCGCGCCGTGCCAATCCCGGTCAGGAGGGCGTCGAGCGCACGATCTGGCTGCGGCTCAAGCTCATTGCGGATGTCGGGCTTCTGGGCCTGCCGAACGCGGGCAAATCCACGTTCCTCGCCGCCACCTCGAACGCACGGCCCAAGATCGCCGATTATCCCTTCACCACGCTGCACCCCAATCTGGGCGTCGTGGGCGTCGATAACGTGGAGTTCGTCGTTGCCGACATTCCGGGCCTCATCGACGGGGCGAGCGAGGGCAGGGGGCTTGGCGATTTGTTCCTCGGCCATGTCGAGCGCTGCGCGATCCTGCTGCACCTCGTGGACTGCACGTCGCAGACCGTGGCCGACGACTACCGGACCATCATCACCGAGATCGAAGCCTATGAAGGCCCCTTGGCCGAAAAGCCGCGCCTGACCGTGCTCAACAAGATCGACGCGCTCGACGAGGAGGCCCTGGCCGAGGCGAAAGCCGCGCTCGAGGAGGCGTCGGGCGGCCCGGTCATGACCATGTCGGGCGTCGCGGGCGACGGGGTGACGGAGGTGCTGCGCGCCTTGCGCGCCGAGATCGACGAGGACCGGCTGCGCCACCGCGCGGCAGATGCCGAAGAGCCCGAGCCGTGGCAACCCTGAGCGCGGCGCGGCGCCTCGTCGTCAAGATCGGCTCGGCCCTCCTGGTCGAGCGTGGCAGTGGCGCGCTGCGTTCCGGCTGGCTCGAGGGGCTTTGCGATGACGTGGCGCGGCTGCGCGCGCGCGGAACGGACGTGGTGCTGGTCTCCTCGGGCGCCATCGCGCTCGGGCGGGGCACGCTGAAGCTGCCGGCAGGTCCGCTCACGCTCGAGCAGAGCCAGGCCGCCGCCGCGGTGGGGCAGATCCGCCTTGCGGGCGCCTATGAGGCGGCGCTCGCCGCGCGCGGGCTGATCGCGGCGCAGGTGCTCACGACGCTCGAGGACAGCGCCGACCGCCGCCGCTATCTCAACACGCGCGCGACGCTCGAGCAGCTCTTGCGCCTCGGCGCGGTGCCCATCGTCAACGAGAACGACACCGTCGCCACGGACGAGATCCGCTATGGCGACAATGACCGGCTCGCCGCGCAGGTGGCGGTGACGGCGGGCGCGGATCAGCTTGTCCTTCTGAGCGACGTGGATGGCTTCTATTCGGGCAATCCCGGCCTCGATCCCGCCGCGCGCCGTTTCGACGTGATCGACGCGATCACGCCCGAGATCGAGGCGATGGCGGGCGATCCGGTTTCGGGCCTCTCCAAAGGCGGCATGAAGACCAAGCTGATGGCCGCGCGCGCCGCGATGGCGGCGGGCTGCGACATGGCGATCACGCAAGGCGACGTGCTCGGCCCGCTCGCGGCGCTCGAGGCGGGGGCGAATGCCACATGGTTCACCGCGCAGGGCACGCCGCAGCAGCGCCGCAAGGCCTGGATCGGCGCGATGAAGCCGAAGGGCAGGCTGATCGTCGATGCAGGCGCCGCGCGCGCCATCGCGCGCGGCGGCAGCCTTCTGCCCGCCGGGGTCACCGCTGTCGCGGGGAGTTTTCAGCGCGGCGATGCCGTTGAAATCCTTGACGATACCGGCCGCGTTCTCGGGCTCGGCCTCGTGCGCTACGCGGCCGAGGACGCGGGCCGGATCACCGGGCTGCGCTCGGATGGCATCGAGGCCGTTCTGGGCTATCCTGCGCGCGCCGCACTGATTCACCGCGACGACATGGCGTTCTGACGCCCCAAGGAGCCGAGCATGCCCGAGACCGAAGATATTCCCGACCTCATGGCCCGCATCGGCGCCTGCGCGCGCGCCGCCGCGACGGAGCTGGCCGTGACCGAGGCGGACCGCAAGGACATGGCGCTGCGCGGCGCCGCCGATGCGGTCTGGGCGCGGCGCACCGCGATCATCGAGGCGAATGGCAAGGACATGGCCGCCGCCCGCGAGAAAGGGCTGAGCGATGCGATGCTCGATCGGCTGATGCTGGACGAGGGGCGCATCCGCGGCATCGCGGACGGGCTGCGCGCCGTGGCGGATCTGGCCGATCCCGTGGGCGACGTGATGGACGAATGGAGCCAGCCGAGCGGCATCCACATCCGCCGCGTGCGCACGCCCATCGGCGTCATAGGCGTGATCTACGAATCGCGCCCCAACGTGACGGCGGATGCGGGCGCGCTCTGCCTCAAGGCCGGCAATGCCTGCATCCTGCGCGGCGGCTCGGAGAGCTATCACAGCTCCCGCGCCATCCATGCCTGCCTCAAGCAGGGCCTGCGCGAAGCCGGCCTGCCCGAGGAGGCGATCCAGCTCGTTCCGACGCGCGACCGCGCGGCGGTGCAGGAAATGCTGACCATGACGGGCAGCATCGACGTGATCGTGCCGCGCGGCGGCAAGGATCTCGTCGGTCTCGTCCAGCGCGAGGCGCGGGTGCCGGTCTTCGCCCATCTCGAGGGGATCGTTCACATCTATGTCGATGCCTCCGCCGATCCCGAGCGGGCGATGCGCGTCGTGATGAATTCCAAGACCCGCCGCACCGGCATCTGCGGCGCCGCGGAATGCCTGCTGATCCACCGCGATCTTCTGGGCGGGCTCGGCAACGATCTGGTGCGCGCGCTGATCGAGGCGGGCGTCGAGGTGCGCGCCGACGAGGCGCTGAGCGCGATCGAGGGCACCGTGCCCGCGACCGAGGAGGACTGGGGCCGGGAGTTTCTCGACAGCATCATCGCCGCACGCGTGGTGGGCGATCTCGGTCTCGCCATCGGGCATATCGAGGAATACGGCTCGCACCATACCGATTGCATCGTCAGCGAGGATCCGGCGGCGGTGCAGACCTTCTTCTCTCAGGTCGACAGCGCGATCCTGATGCACAACGCCTCGACGCAATTCGCCGATGGTGGCGAATTCGGCATGGGCGCCGAGATCGGGATCGCGACGGGCAAGCTGCATGCGCGCGGGCCGGTCAGCGTCGCGCAATTGACCAGCTTCAAATACCTCGTCGAGGGCGACGGCGCGGTGCGCGGCTAGAAGGCGAGCGACAGCGCGTCGCCGCAGTCGATCTCGGGCGTGCGGCCCAGTTCGGCCAGAAGCGCGGGCAGGAGCGCGAATTGCACCTGTGCGGCGGGCAGGTGGACCAGATGGCCAGCATCCTGCGCCGCGCCGAGCCACGCCCAATGCTCGGGCAGTAAGGTCAGGCGCGCGCCGGTCGCGGTGATGCGCACGCGCCCGGCGCCCCCCGAGACGCGCAGCGTGCCGCCATGCGGTATCGCCTGCTCCGCGCAGAGGATGCCGAGGAAGCTCGCCTGCGCGAGCCTGCGCGGCAGCGGCTCCGCGATGTCCCATTCGCAGGCGATCTTGCCGCGATAGAGGCCGGACAAGACCTCCGCAAGCTCGCCCGAAGGCAGGCCCTGACCCTCGGAGGAGAGGCCGAAGGCGATGCGGAAGAAGCGCAGCCGGGCCGAGGCATGCGCGGCGCTATCGGCCACGAGCGACATCTCCGGCCCGTCGGGCACTCCCGCGAGGCCCAGAAGCTCCAGCCCGTTTGCGATGGCGCCGACCGGGCTGATGAGGTCATGGCAGATACGCGAGCCTATCAGCGCGCTCAGATCGAGGTTAGGCTGTGACATGAAGGGTCTTTCACACGGGCGGGCATATGACGGGATCAGCGGCATTTCTGGAGCCGGGCATGCGGGTCGAGGCGCCGGGCCAGCCCGATTGGGGCGTGGGGCAGGTGCAATCGGTGGTGGGCGAGAGGGTCACTGTGAATTTCCCCGATGCGGGCAAGGTGGTGATCGACACGAGCCGCGTGGCGCTGCTGCCCGTCTTTGATCCCAGATGATGGTTACCAAAGCGTTAAACGCGATCATGAATCGGTTTCCCGCACCTTGCAACCTATAGGTGTGTGCGCGCAGGCGGCGATATTGCCATCGCGCCGCGCTGCCCCTAGAACCGGCGACAGAAGTGCCAAGAGGGGTCATGACCGAAGTTCCGTCCAAATTCTCGCCGGGAGCCGGGCCGGAGCGGGGCAAGGCTCCGGATTTCCAATTGCGGCTGGCCTCGGACGCGGCGACGCTCAGGGCGGCCCAGCGGCTGCGCTACCGCGTCTTCGTCGAGGAGCTTGGCGGCGACGGGCCGCTCGTCGATCATGCCGCGCGGCGCGAGATCGACCGCTTCGACGACCATTGCGACCATCTGATCCTGATCGACCGCGCCCTGCCGGGTAAGGAGGCCGACCAGGTCGTGGGTGTCTACCGCCTCCTGCGCGAATGCGGCGCGGCGCGCGCGGGCCAGTTCTATTCGGAGGACGAGTACGACCTCGGAGCCCTGCGCGCCTCGGGGCGGCGGCTCGCGGAGCTCGGGCGCTCCTGCGTCGATGCGCGCTATCGCGGCGGCGAGGCTCTTTTCCAGCTCTGGCAAGGGCTTGCCGGCTATGTGGAGGAGCACGGGATCGACGTGCTCTTCGGCGTGGCGAGCTTTCACGGCACTGATACTGCGGCGCTGGCAGAGCCCTTGTCGCTCCTTCATCATCGCCATCTCGCGCCGCCCGAGCTGCGCGCCCGCGCGCGCGTGCACGAGCCGATGGACCTGATCGCCGAAGGTGCGATCGACCGGCGCGCCGCGATGGTGCGGATGCCGCCGCTCATCAAGGCCTATCTGCGCCTCGGCGGCCATGTCGGCGATGGCGCCTTCATCGACCATGCGTTCAATACGGTGGATGTCTTTCTGGTGATGGACACGGCCCGCCTCTGCGCGAGCCGCCGCGCGCTCTATGCGGGGCCGCGCGGGTGAGCCTGCCGGATTGGCCCCGCAGCGCGCCGCCCGTGCCCGCACCCGGCTGGGCAGGTCGCGCGCGTCTCTGGCTGCGCCTTCCGCTCCTCGTCTGCGTTCTGGCGGTGCTTCTGCCGCTCCAGCTCGGCCTGAGAGGTGTCGAGCGGGTATTCTGCGGCGCTGCGCGCCCGCTCTCGCCCTATATCGTGCAGGCCTTCTTTCGGGCCTGCCTCGCCATCATGGGCATCCGCCTGCGCATCGAGGGGCAGCCCATGGAGCGCCCCGGCGCGGTGGTGGGCAATCATGCGTCCTGGCTCGACATCTTCGTGCTGAACGCGGCGCAGCAGGTTTTCTTCATCTCGAAATCCGAGGTGGCCGGCTGGCCCGTGATCGGGTTTCTGGCCCGCGCGGCGGGCACGCTCTTCATCCGGCGCGAGGCGCGCGAGGCGCGCGCGCAGACCGAAGCGCTCGAGGCGCGGCTGAACGCGGGTCATCCGCTCCTCTTCTTTCCTGAGGGCACCTCGACGGACGGGCTGCGCGTGCTGCGCTTCAAGGCGACGCTTTTCGAGGCGTTCTTCGCGCCGGGCCTGCGCGAGCGGGCCTACATCCAGCCCGTGACGGTCCGCTACGCCCCGCCCGACGGCCGGGATGCGGCCTTCTACGGCTGGTTCGGCGACATGGAATTCGCCCCGCATTTCGCCGCCGTGCTGGCGGCGCCGCGCGGCGGTGCCGCGCATCTGCGCTACCATCCGCCGCTGAAAGTGTCGGACCATGCGGGCCGCAAGGCGCTCGCCGAGGAGGCCGAGCGCCTCGTTCGCTCGGGCATGCCCGGCCGCTAGCCCATCGCGCGGATGAGTGCGCCGAGCGCCCCGGCGGGATCGTCCCCGGACCAGATCTCGTCGCCGATGCCGAAGAAATCGGTGACGGGCGCCAGCGCGCCGATTTGCGCGGCATCCAAAGCGCCCTCGGCCACGACGGGGATCTCGATCATCTCGGACCACCATTGGAAGAGCTCCGGCTCGGCCTGCGCGCCGTCGCCGAGACCGCTCGCGCCCACCGGCCCGAAGGCGACGTAATCGGCGCCGGCCTCGCCCGCGCTCATCCCCTCGTGGCGCGACTGGGCGCAGAAGGCGCCGACGATCGCATCCGCTCCGAGGGCCTTGCGCGCCTTGCGCACCGAGCGCGCGCCATCGGTGAGGTGCACCCCGTCGAGGCCGAGCCGCTCGGCAAGGCCGATATGGCTTTGGACGACCACCGCCACGTCGCGCGCATGGGCGATCTCGCGGATGGCATCGGCGGCGCGTGCGATGCGCTCCTCGCTCGTGGTGGCGAGCGCGAGGCGCAGGCAGGCGATGTCATGCGCGTCGAGCACCGCCGCGAGGCGGGGCGCGAACTGGCTCAGCTCGAACTCGGGCGGGGTGATGAGGTAGATCTGCGGCTGCTCTTGGTCGCTCATTCGGGCGCTCCTCGGTCTCTTCTTGGCGAGCCGTATAACGCAGCCGTTCGGGGGGCGCCACTGGTGGCTGAGGGCGGCCGCGCTTCGCGCGGGAGTATTTGGACCAAGATGAAGCCCGGATGCGCTCCGCTTGGCCCTTTCCAAGCCGAAGACGGGGCGGTATCAGCGGCGCAGATCCCGCTTTGGCGAAAGGTCCGCTATGCCCACAGACACCCCCCAGCCCAGTTTCGTGCTGGTGCGCCCGCAGATGGGCGAGAATATCGGCGCGGCGGCGCGGGCGATGTGGAATTTCGGCCTCGACCGGATGCGCATCGTGGCGCCGCGCGACGGCTGGCCCAACCCGGCGGCCCGCGCGATGGCGAGCGGGGCGGGGCGGCTTCTCGACGAGGCGCAGCTCGCCGCCGATCTGCCCGAGGCGTTGGCCGACCGGCACTATGTCTATGCCACGACGGCGCGCGGGCGCGAGCTGACGAAGCCCGTTCTGAGCCCCGAAGGCGCGATGCAGGACGCGGTGCGCCGCATCGCCGAGGGCCAGAAGGTGGCCGTCCTTTTCGGCCCCGAGCGCGCGGGCCTCGAGAACGAGGACGTGGTGCGCGCCAACGCGATCATCACCGTGCCGGTCAATCCCGACTTTCCCAGCCTCAACCTCGCGCAATGCGTGCTCTTGACCGCGTATGAATGGCGCCGCGCCGCGGCCGAGGTGCCCGAGGGGCGCGTTCACATGCACAATACGGGTTGGGCGAGCCAGGCCGAGATGGAGGCGCTGGCCGTGCATTACGAGGAGCGCATGGAGGAGGCGGGCTTTTTCTTTCCCGAGCACAAGGCCGCGAACATGCGCCAGACCCTGCGCAATTTCTGGAGCCGGATGCCCCTGACGCAGGCCGACACGCGCCTTCTGCACGGTATCCTGCGGCAGATGGTCCGCTGGAAGGATCGCGGCGGTGGCGGCGCTTGAAGGGGCAGGGGGCGCGCACTACCCTGCGCCACGCGTGGAATTTGGCAAGGAGCGCCGGAAATGGCTGAAAAGCGAAGCATTTTTCAGGATGTCGAGACAGGCAAGCCCGAGGCGGGCGCACCCCGTGCGGAGCCGAAAGGCGGCATGATCGACGCGGGCCGGCGCGGTGCGCGCCGGGGCATCCGCATATGGCTGATGGTGCTCTTCGCGCTCGTTGTGGTGATGATCGCCGTGGGCGGGCTCACGCGGCTCACCGATAGCGGCCTGTCGATCACCGAATGGCGTCCGCTGACCGGAGCGATCCCGCCCCTCAATGCCGCCGATTGGGAGGCGGAGTTCGACCTCTACAAGCAGATCCCGGAATTCCAGGTCCAGAACAGCTGGATGAGCCTCGAGGATTTCAAGGTGATCTACTGGTGGGAATGGGGTCATCGGCAGCTCGGCCGGGTCATCGGCCTTGTCTGGGCGTTCGGCTTTTTCGGCTTCCTCGTCGCGCGGCAGATCCCGGCTGGCTGGACCAAGCGCCTTTTCTTTCTGGGCGTGCTCGGCGGTCTTCAGGGCGCCGTCGGCTGGTGGATGGTCCATTCGGGCCTCGGCGGCGACCGTGTCGATGTCGCCTCCTACCGGCTCGCCACGCATCTGGGACTGGCCTTCGTCATTTTGGGCTTCATCACGTGGTACGTCCTTCTGCTCTCGCGCCCCGAACGCGAGATCCTGCAGGCGCGGCGCGCGCGCGAGGCGCGGCTTTTCTCGCTGGGCACGGGCTGGATGCATTTCACCTTCCTGCAGATCCTCATCGGCGCTCTGGTCGCCGGGATCGATGCCGGGCGCAGCTATACCGAATGGCCGCTGATGGGCGGCGGGCTCTGGCCGCAGCAGATGATGGTGATCGAGCCGTGGTGGCGCAATTTCTTTGAAAATCCCGGCACGGTTCAGTTCATCCACCGCATGACGGGCTATGCGCTACTGGCCTTTTCGGTGCTGGCGCTGATCCGTGGGCGGCGCAGCGCGAATATGGCGACGCGGAGCGCATTCACGCTGGCCTTCTGCGCCTTGCTCGCGCAGATTGCGCTCGGAATCGTGACGGTTGTGCTGGCCGCTCCCTGGGAGGTGGCGATCCTGCACCAGTTCCTGGCGGTCATCCTCTGGGTCCTGATCCTTCGGGCGCGGTTTCACGCCGGTTATCCGGTGGCGCAATCGGTAAGAGGAAGATGAGATGAGCGCGTTCGACGATCTGATGGCCTACCAGCGCCGCACCGAGGCGCTGGCGCAGATCGCCGGACGTCTGAGCTGGGATCGCGAGACGGTGATGCCGCGCGGCGCGGCGGCGCAGCGCTCGGAAGAGGCGGGCGCGCTCAGCGAGGTTCTGCATGCGCGCCGCACCGATCCGCGCATCGGCGATTGGCTCGAGGCGGCCGAGGCCGAGGAGCCGGGCGAGGTCGGGCTTGCGCAGCTGCGCCATATCCGGCGCAGCTACGAGCGCACGCAGCGCGTGCCCTGCGATCTGGCGACGCGCATTTCCTCCTTCACCGCGCTGAGCCAGGGCCGCTGGGCCGAGGCGCGCGAGGCCGATGATTTCGCCGCCTTCGCGCCGGTGCTGTCAGAAATGGTTGCGCTGCGCCGCGAGGAGGGTGCGGCGCTCGCTGATGGGGGCGACATCTACGACGCCATGCTCGACGATTACGAGCCGGGCGCGAAGGCCGCCGATCTCGACGCGATGTTCGGCGCGCTGCGCCCGGGCCTCATCGCCTTGCGCGAGGCGGCGCTGGGGCGCATGCCCGCGCCCAAGGTATCGGGCCGGTTCGACATCGGCGCGCAGATGGAGCTGACGCGGCGGATCGCGGAAGTCTGCGGCTATGACATGACGCGCGGGCGGATCGACGTCGCGGTGCATCCGTTCTCGTCCGGGTCGGGCAGCGATGTGCGCATCACCACCCGCACGAGCGAGGACGAGCCCTTCAACTGCATCTATTCGACCATGCACGAGGCGGGCCATGCCATCTACGAGCAGTCGATAGATCCCGATTACGCGCTGACGCCGCTCGGTTCGGGTGTGTCGATGGGCGTCCATGAAAGCCAGAGCCGCATCGTGGAGAACCAGTTGGGGCGCAGCCGCGCCTTCACCGGCTGGCTTTACGGCCAGCTCCGGGACGCGTTCGGGGATTTCGGCATCGACGGGCCGGATGCCTTCTATGCCGCCGCGAACAGTCTGCATCGCGGCTATATCCGCACCGAGGCCGACGAGGTGCAGTACAATCTTCATATTCTCATGCGCTTCGATCTAGAGCGCGCGCTGGTGTCGGGCGATCTCGCGCCCGAGGATCTCGAGGAGGCGTGGAACGCGCGGTTCCTGCGCGACTTCGGCTATGAGGTGCCCCGCGCCTCGCAGGGCTGCCTGCAGGACGTGCATTGGTCGGTCGGGCTCTTCGGTTATTTCCCGACCTACAGCCTCGGCAATGTCTATGCGGGTTGCCTCGCCGAGGCGCTGCGCCGCGCGGTTCCCGATCTCGATGCGCAACTTGCGAAGGGCGACATGAGCGCCGCGATGGCGTGGCTGCGCGAGAACGTGCAGCGTCACGGGGGCCTCTACGCGCCGCGCGATCTGATCACCCGCGCCTGCGGCGAAGCGCCGAGCGAGGCGCCGCTGATGCGCTATCTCGAAGAGAAATTCGGCGCGCTCTACCCGGCTTGAGCGCGCCCAAGGGTGCCTAGCCGCCCCGGCGGTAGGTCTCGCGCGCGTCCGCCTGCTGGCTTTGGGCGGCCGCCACGTCGGGCGCGCTGTTCGACAGGCTGCGCGACACGTCGGCGTTGAGCTGCGCGAGCGGCGTCTGCGCGAGCCGCGCGCGGTGGAGCGTGTCGAAGATCACGTCGAAATCGTCGCCCTGAATCTCGTAGACGCTGAAGAGCGCGCCCGACGCGTCTAGATAGGCCGCGCGCGCGGGCGATCCGATGATGCCGTCCCCCTCGCCATCGCCGCCGCGCGCGTCCATGCCCGCAGCCTCGTCAAGCGCGGTATAGCCCTCCTCGGCCAGAAGGCGGGCCGTCTCGCCACATGTCTCGAGATCGTCGAGCGGGCGGGCGGGGGCATCGCTCGTCTGGGCCAGAAGCTGCTCGGCGCAGCGCGCGGAATGCGTGCCCGCCGCCTCGAGCGCGCCTTCGATGCGGGCCATGACCGCCTGCCGCGTCGCTGGATCGTCGCCCCCGGCGCCGGTCTGATGGCGCCAGACGGCGATCGCGGCGACGACCACGAGGACGGCCGTCGCGCTTCCCGCCACGATCCGCGCCCTGTTGCGCGGAGCGCCCATTCTCAGCTCTCGTCCGAGGCGCCGCCGGTCGCGGGGCCGTCTTCGGAGACGATCACGGCATCCTCGATCTCGGCCTCGTTCCGCTCGGCGATCCAGGCGACGCTGACCACGACCTCGTTCTTGCCGGTGTCGAAGACCTTGACCCCGCCCGCGCTGCGCGAGCGGAAGGAAATGCCATCGACCGGCACGCGGATCGACTGGCCTTTGGAGGTCGCAAGCATGATCTGGTCCTCGAGCGTGACGGGGAAGCTGGCGACAAGCGCGCCGCCCCGCATCGCCTTGTCCATCGCCGTCACGCCCATGCCGCCGCGCCCGCGTACGGGATAGTCGTGGCTCGAGCTGAGCTTGCCCGCGCCCTGCGCCGTGATGGTCAGGATCAGCGTCTCGGCGGCGGCCATTTCGGAATAGCGCTCCTGGGTAATCGCGGCGTTCTCGTCGCCCTCATCCTCGGAGGCTTCGATCTCTTCGTCGGTGAGGCCGGCCATCTGGCGGCGCATCTTGAGATAGGCCGCGCGCTCGTCCGCGGTGGCGTCGAAATGCGGGATGATCGACATCGACACGACGGTATCGCCCCCGGTCAGCCGGATGCCCCGCACGCCGAGCGACGCGCGGCTGTTGAAGACGCGCACATCGGTCGCCGGGAAGCGGATCGCGCGGCCCGAATTGGTGACCAGCATCACATCGTCATCGTTGGACGCAATCCGCGCATTGATGAGCGTGATTCCGGCATTCTCCTCCTCGAAGCGCATGGCGATCTTGCCGTTCGAGCGGACATTGGTGAAATCGCTGAGCTTGTTGCGACGCACCGTGCCCGCCGATGTGGCGAAGACGACTTGCAGATCGTCCCACTCGCTCTCGTCCCGGTCGACGGGCATGATCGCGGCGATGGAAACGCCCGTGGGGATGGGCAGGATGTTGACGATGGCCTTGCCCTTGGAGGTGCGCCCCCCCTGCGGCAGGCGCCAGGTCTTCAGCTTGTAGACCATCCCGTCCGTCGTGAAGAAGAGTAGCTGCGTGTGGGTGTTGGCCACGAAGAGCGTGGTCACCACGTCCTCGTCCTTGGTCGCCATGCCCGAGAGGCCCTTGCCGCCCCGCTTCTGGGCGCGGAAATCGGCCAGCGCGGTGCGCTTGATATAGCCGCCCGAGGTGACGGTCACGACCATGTCCTCGCGCTCGATCAGGTCCTCGTCGTCCATGTCGCCCGACCAGTCGACGATCTCGGTCCGGCGCGGCACGGCGAAGAGGCTGCGCACCTCCGACAACTCATCCGAGATGATCTGCATGATCCGCTCGCGCGAGGCCAGAATGGCGAGATATTCCTTGATCTTGCCCGCCAGTTCCTGAAGCTCGTCCGTCACTTCCTTGACGCCGAGTTGCGTCAGGCGCTGGAGGCGCAGTTCCAGAATGGCGCGCGCCTGCGCCTCGGAGAGGTTGTAGGTCCCGTCCTCGTTGGCCGTGTGGGTCGGATCGTCGATGAGTGCGATGTATTCGAGGATATCGTTCGCCGGCCAGCGGCGTGTCATCAGCCGCTCGCGCGCGTCGGCGGCGTCCGCCGAGGCGCGGATCGTGGCCACGACCTCGTCCACGTTCGAGACGGCGACGGCCAAACCGCAAAGGATATGGCTGCGCTCGCGCGCCTTGCGCAGCTCGTAGGCGGTGCGGCGCGCGACGACGTCCTCGCGGAAGTCGATGAAGGAGGTGAGGAACCGGCGCAGCGTGAGTTGCTCGGGGCGCCCGCCGTTGAGGGCCAGCATGTTACAGCCGAAATAGGTCTGCATGGGCGTGAAGCGGAAGAGCTGGTTCAGCACGACCTCGGCCGTCGCGTCGCGCTTGAGCTCGACCACGACGCGCACGCCGCTTCGGTCCGACTCGTCCTGCACATGCGCGATGCCCTCGATCCGCTTCTCGCGGGCGGCCTCGGCGATGCGCTCGATCATGGTGGCCTTGTTCACCTGATAGGGGATCTCGTCGATAATGATCGCCCAGCGGTCCTTACGGATCTCCTCGACGCGGGTCTTGGCCCGCACGATGACGCTGCCGCGCCCCTCGAGATAGGCCTTCCGCGCGCCCGACCGGCCGAGCATGATGCCGCCCGTCGGGAAATCGGGGCCGGGGACATACTCGATCAGGTCTTCGGAGCTGAGGTCCGGGTTTTCGATCAGCGCCAGCGTCGCGTCGATCACCTCGCCTAAGTTGTGCGGCGGGATATTGGTCGCCATGCCGACGGCGATGCCGCCCGCGCCGTTGACCAGCATGTTGGGAAAGCGCGCGGGCAGAACCGTCGGCTCGCGGTCCTTGCCGTCGTAATTGTCCTGGAAATCGACGGTTTCCTTGTCGATATCGGCCAGCACGAAGGCCGCCGGCTTGTCCATGCGCACCTCGGTGTAGCGCATGGCCGCCGCGTTATCGCCGTCCATCGAGCCGAAATTGCCCTGACCGTCCAGAAGCGGCAGCGACATCGAGAAATTCTGCGCCATCCGCACCAGCGCGTCATAGATCGCGCTATCGCCGTGCGGGTGATACTTGCCCATCACGTCGCCCACCGCGCGGGCCGATTTGCGATAGGGCTTGTCATGCGTGTTGCCGCCCTCCCACATCGCGTAAAGGATGCGGCGATGCACGGGTTTCAGGCCGTCGCGCAGATCGGGGATCGCGCGGCTGACGATGACCGACATGGCATAATCGAGATAGGACGTCTTCATCTCGTCCGCGATCGAGACGCGCGGGCCGTCATAGGCCGGGCGCTCGGGCGCGTTTTCTTCCATGTCTTCGGGGGGTTGCGGCGTATCGGTCAAGTCGGTGCCCACTCTGTCGCGTCTAACTATATGCTGTGCGAAAAGGTATATCACCGCCCGGATATGGGGTGCAATGGCGCATGGTCACGCCATTTGGCAGCCATGCACGGCGCCTGCTAACAACTTGTTTTTATTGAAAAGTAATTTCCTTGGGGCATGATGAATCGTCAGGCAAGCAAGGAGCATGGAAAATGCCGAAGACAGACCATGGAAACGAGCCGGTTTCGGCTTCGATGAGCGAGACCGAAATGATGCTGAAAGGCTACGGGCTGACCACCGCTGAATTCTTCTACGGAATGCCCGATTACGTGCATGTGCTGAACAGCTACGTGTGGCAGGACTACGATATCGCGCCCGACCATCCGCGCCTTTTCCGCTTTGTCGAATTCTGGCAACGCGAGATCGACGGGCCGCTGCATTCGGTGCGCTTCACGCATCGCAAGATGATCTCGCCGGGCGAGTGGCGCCACGTGACGGGCGAATTCACCCTCCATTGAGGGCGAGGCGCCGGGAGGTGTCCCCCGGCGCGGCACGCATCAGGGGATGATGCGCGTGTATTTCATGCCTTCGAGCGAGGCGCCGGCCATGAGCCCCGCCTGGCCAAAGACCACCGCGATGACGGGGGAGATCGACGTTGTCGTCTCGGCGCGCAAGTTCTCTGCGGTGTCCTTGAAGACGTATTCGATATCCGCGCCGGCGGCCCATCCCGAGGAGCGGCGGAAATTGGCGAGCGCCGCCTCGGTCATAAAGAACAGCACATGCGCGAATTGCTGCGCCCCGATCTGGAGGCCGACGCTGCCCTTGGTCGCCGAGTAGTAATCGACGGTCTGGTCATTGATCTGAAGCGCACCGCGCCCGTAACCGCCGCCGAGCCCCAGCCCCGCCTCGGTGATGAGCGGCATGACGAGCATGCCGGTCGATTTCTCGGCGAGGTTCCGCGTGCCGGGATAGCGGTTGTAGAGATAGTCCTTCGTGGCCACGACGCGCGCGTCGATCTGCTGGGGGCCGCGACTGCCGATGCCGTTGCCGCATGCCGCCGTCATGAGCCCGGCCGTGCCGAGCGCGCCCAAGGTGAAGCCGCGTCTTGTGAGAATGCTCATCGCTCTATGCCTGTTCGTTGCCTGAATACCGCCGGCCTTGTGATAGCCGATCTGGCGAAACTATAGGCGGGGAGCCGCGCATTGTCACGCGCCGGGTGCCTCTTGGGCGAATTACCGCGCGCAGCTTTGATGCGTCAGCGCAGCAGGCGGGCCATCGCCGGGGCGAAATACGTCAGGATGCCGTCGCAGCCCGCGCGCTTGAAAGCCATGAGGCTTTCGACCATCGCGCGCTCGCCGTCGATCCAGCCGTTCTGTGCGGCAGAGGCGATCATGCTGTATTCGCCGCTGACCTGATAGGCGTAGGTCGGCGCGGCGAAGGTGTCCTTGGCGCGCCGGCAGATGTCGAGATAGGGCATGCCCGGCTTGACCATCACCGCATCGGCGCCCTCGGCCAGATCGCGCGCGATCATGCGCATCGCCTCGTCCGAATTGGCCGGGTCGATCTGATAGCTTCGCTTGTCGCCCTTGAGCGCGCCGCTCGCCCCCACCGCGTCACGGAAGGGACCGTAGAAAGCGCTGGCGAATTTGGCGGCATAGCTCAGGAGGATCGTGTCCTGATGGCCCGCCGCCTCGAGCGCGGTGCGGATCGCGCCGATGCGCCCGTCCATCATGTCCGACGGCCCGATGATATCGACGCCCGCCTCGGCCTGCGCGAGGGCCTGGCGCACGAGCGCCTCGACGGTCTCGTCATTGACGATGACGCCGCCGCGCACGAAACCGTCATGGCCCGTGTCCGAATAGGGATCGAGCGCCACATCCGCCATCACCATCATCTCGGGCACCGCCGCCTTGATCGCGCGGGTCGCGCGATTGCTCAGATTGTCGGGATTCCAGGCCTCGGCGCAATCGGCGGTGCGCGCTTCGGGGCCGCTATAGGGAAAGAGGCAGATCGCGGGGATGCCCAGATCCGCCGCCTCGCGTGCCGCCTCGGCCACGCGGTCGACGCTGAGGCGGTTGACGCCGGGCATGGAGGCGACCGGCTCGGTCACGTTCTCGCCGCCGCGCACGAAGACGGGCCAGATCAGATCGCCCACCGAGAGCGTGTTCTCCTGCGCCATGGCGCGCAGTCCGGGCGTGCGGCGCATGCGGCGCGGGCGGGAGGCGGGGAAGGGGGCTTGGATGGGCTGCATGGGAGGGCTCGGATCCTGGCTCGGTATTTGGCTCGGGCTTTCGTCGCATGGATGCGGCGCCATCTCAAGGCCCGCTTGGCCGGCGCACGAAGCCTATGATGCGCCGAGGCGCCGCAATCCGGCGCTTTTCGTTTCCCGCGATAGGGGTTAAGACGAGTTTCGGTGCGAGACATTGGGGCAGGCGTGGACTGGTATTCAACGGTTTTCGAATTGATCGACATGCGCAGTTTCAGCAACCTCTGGTTCTGGATCGCGCTCGCTGTGCTCTGGTCCTCGGCCAGCCATTACGTGCTCGGCGTGCCGTGGGACATGGTCACACGCGCCCGCAAGGGGCACGCGCAGGCCCTGGCGGACATGAACCAGCTTGCCGCGATCAACAGCCGGCGCATCCTCTATATCGGGCGCGAGACGGGGCTTCTCATCACGGCGCTGCTCAGCTTCTTTCTGTCCGGCGCCTTGCTGCTGGGCTGGTTCTACGGGCGCGAATTCGCGCAGGCGGTGTTCCTGCTGCTGCTGCCGATGTCGGCGGTATGGCTCTTGTCGGTGCGCACCGCGCATCGCATCGAAGAGAACGGCCTGACCGGCGACGCCCTGATCTCGGCCTTCAACCGCCATCGCCTGCTCGTGCAGATCATAGGCATGCTCTCGATCTTCGTCACCGCCATGTGGGGCATGTATCAGAACATGACCTCCTCGGCGCTGGGGATCTGAGCGCGGCCGCGTGACACCGCGCCGGGCTGGACTATCTGCGCCCCATGGGGCATCAGAAGCGCCCGCGCCGCATGCCCTTTGATACCGTCTGACCCGACCGAGAGACAATGACCGCAAAGCCCAGCCATATCACCGTCTCGGGCGCGCCCGAGGGATTCGACGCGCGCCTTCTGCTGGACGAGGTGCAGCGCGCGGCGGGCCCGGTGATCCATATCGCCCGCGATGACAAGCGCATGGCGGCGATGGCCTCCGCGCTGGCCTTTTTCCAGCCGGGCATGCCGGTGATGCAGTTTCCCGCGTGGGACTGCCTACCTTTCGACCGCGTCTCGCCCAATCCCGACATTTCCGCCGCGCGCATGGCGACGCTGGCGGGGCTGGTGCACGGCATGCCGGGGCGCTTCGTTCTGCTCACGACGCTCAGCGCGGCCATGCAGCGCATCCCGGCGCGAAAGGTTCTGGAGGGCGCAGCCTTCACCGCGCAGGTCGGCCAGCGTATCGACGAGGCCGCTTTGCGCGCCTTTCTGGTGCGTATGGGCTTCACGCAAAGCCCAACGGTGACGGAGCCGGGCGACTACGCGGTGCGCGGCGGCATCATCGACATCTACCCGCCGGGCGGCGCGGATGGCGGGCCGGTGCGGCTCGATCTCTTCGGTGATGTTCTCGACGGCGCGCGCCGCTTTGATCCGGCGACCCAGCGAACGACCGAAAAGCTCGACATGATCGAGCTTGCCCCCGCCTCGGAGGTCATTCTCGACGAGGCGGCCATCATGCGCTTTCGTCAGAATTACCGGATCGAATTCGGCTCGGCCGGAACGGACGACCCGCTCTACGAGGCGATCAGCGCGGGGCGCAAGGCGCAAGGCGCCGAGCATTGGCTGCCCTTCTTTCACGACACGCTCGAGACGATTTTCGACTACATGCCGGGTGCGCCTGTCCTGATGGATGACGGTATCATCCCCGCGCGCGTCGCGCGCTGGGAGGGCATCGAGGACCAGTACGAGACGCGCCGCCTCGCCATGAGCGCGAAGGGGCGCGGCGACAGCGTCTACAAGCCGGTGCAGCCGGGCCTTCTCTATCTCGACGAAGCGGCGTGGGATGCGGCGCTCGGCGCGCATCGCGCCGTGCAGCTTCGTGCGCTCCCGCAGGCGACGGGCGCGGGCGTCACAGACGCGGGCGGGCGGATCGGGCGCAATTTCGCGCCCGAGCGCCAGCAGGAGAGTGTTAGCCTTTTCAGTGCCTTGAAGGGTCATATTGACGCGAAGATGGAAAAGGGCCCGGTCCTCGTCGCGAGCTATTCCGAAGGCGCGCGCGAGCGGATGGAGGGGCTACTCGAGGATGAAGGCCTTGTGGGGCCGGTCTCCGTCACCTCGGCCGAGCGCCTCGGCAAGTCAGGGCTGCATCTGGCGGTCTGGCCGCTCGATGCGGGGTTCGAGGGGCCGGTGGACGGGCGCCACCTCACCGTCATCGCCGAGCAGGACATTCTGGGCGATCGCCTGATCCGCGCGCCCAAGCGCAAGCGTCGGGCCGAGAATTTCCTGAGCGAGGCCAACAGCCTGACGCCGGGCGATCTCGTGGTGCATGTCGATTTCGGCATCGGGCGGTATCTCGGCCTCGAGGTGGTCACGGCGGCGGGCGCCGCGCATGAATGCCTCGTCCTGGAGTACGCCGAGGCGTCGAAGCTCTATCTGCCGGTCGAGAATATCGAGCTGCTGAGCCGCTATGGCCATGAGGAGGGCCTGCTCGACAAGCTGGGCGGCGGCGCATGGCAGGCCAAGAAGGCGCGTCTGAAAGAGCGCATCCGCGAGATGGCGGATCGCCTCATCCGCATCGCCGCCGAGCGCGCGCTGCGCAATGCTCCTGTATTGGAGCCCGAGCATCACGCGTGGGAAGAGTTCTCGGCCCGCTTCCCCTATGAGGAGACGGACGACCAGTTGCGCGCCATCGAGGACGTGATGGCCGATCTTCAGGCGGGCACGCCGATGGATCGCCTGATCTGCGGCGATGTGGGCTTCGGCAAAACGGAGGTGGCGATGCGCGCGGCGTTTGCGGCGGCCATGTCGGGCATGCAGGTGGCCGTGATCGCGCCCACGACGCTCCTGGCGCGTCAGCATTACCAGAGCTTTGCCGAGCGGTTCCGCGGCTTTCCCATCAACGTGCGGCCCCTGTCGCGGTTCGTCTCGGCCAAGGATGCGGCGGCGACGCGCGAGGGGCTGGGCAAGGGGCAGGTCGACATCGTCGTCGGCACGCACGCGCTTCTGGCGAAGTCGGTCAAGTTCCAGAACCTCGGCCTTCTCATCATCGACGAGGAGCAGCGTTTCGGCGTCGCGCACAAGGAGCGGCTGAAGGCGCTGCGCAGCGATGTGCATGTCTTGACCCTGACGGCGACGCCCATTCCCCGCACGCTGCAACTCTCGCTTTCGGGTGTGCGCGATCTGAGCATCATCGGCACGCCGCCGGTCGATCGCCTGTCGATCCGCACCTATGTGAGCGAGTTCGACACCGTCACGATCCGCGAGGCGCTCTTGCGCGAGCATTATCGCGGCGGGCAGAGCTTCTTCGTGGTTCCGCGCATCTCGGACCTGTCCGAGATCGAGGCCTTCCTCGACAACGAGGTTCCCGAGGTCAGCTATGTCATCGCCCATGGCCAGATGGCGGCGGGCGAGCTCGATACGCGCATGAACGCTTTTTATGACGGCAAGTATGATGTGCTGCTGGCGACGACCATCGTCGAGTCGGGCCTCGATATCCCGACCGCCAACACGATGATCATCCACCGCGCCGATATGTTCGGCCTGAGCCAGCTCTACCAGATCCGGGGGCGCGTCGGCCGCTCCAAGACGCGCGCCTATGCGTATCTCACGACCAAGCCGCGCGTGCCGCTCACCGCCGCCGCCGAAAAGCGCCTGCGCGTTCTGGGCAGTCTCGACACGCTGGGCGCGGGCTTCACGCTGGCCAGCCAGGATCTCGACATTCGCGGCGCGGGCAATCTTCTGGGCGAGGAGCAGTCAGGCCAGATGCGCGATGTGGGCTACGAGCTCTACCAGTCGATGCTGGAAGAGGCGGTCGCCAAGATCAAGGCGGGCGAGACCGACGGGCTTTACGACACGGATGGCCAATGGGCGCCGCAGATCAATCTGGGCGTGCCGGTTCTCATCCCCGAGGATTATGTCCCCGATCTCGACGTGCGGCTCGGTCTCTATCGCCGCCTCAGCAGCCTCGACACGAAGGTCGAGCTGGAGGGGTTCGCCGCCGAGCTCATCGACCGGTTCGGCCCGCTGCCCAAGGAGGTGAACACGCTCATCCTCGTGGTGCGCATCAAGGGAATGTGCCGCAAGGCCGGCATCGCCAAGCTGGACGGCGGCCCCAAGGGCGCGACGATCCAGTTTCATCAGGACAAGTTCGCATCGCCCGAGGGGCTGGTCGAATTCATCAAGGAACAGCGCGGCCTCGCCAAGATCAAGGACAACAAGATCGTGGTGCGGCGCGACTGGGCCAAGGAGAGCGACAAGATCAAGGGCGCTTTCTCGATCGCCCGCGATCTGGCGCAGAAGGTGGCCGACAAGGCCCGCGCCGACAAGGCTGCCAAATCCGCGAAAGAGGCGGAAAAGGGCGGCGCGAAGGGGGCGGGCAAGACGGGTTGAGCCCTTGCCGGGGTGGCGCCTTTCGCCTGAACGAAAGTTTTTCCTATCGCCGCGCCGCGCGCCGTGTTCCACTGGAGGTTGAGAGGGCCGGCCGCTGCGTCATGAGAGGCGAATGCCGGGCGCAGTGAAGGGACCACCCGAAAAGGAGACCGCCCCATGCCATCCGACTCGTCCGACGACATCGAGCCGAAGAAGCCGTCCCTCGGCCTCGCGCTCGTGCCCGTGGTGCTGACCCTCGCCGTGCTGGGCGTCCAGCTGTTCTATTTCGGCGATTTCACGCCGCATATCCCGCTCGCCATCGGCCTCGCGATCACGGCGCTTGTCGGCCTTTATCTTGGCCATGACTGGGGCAACATGGAGGATGGCGTCTTTCGCGTCATCAACGTCTCGCTGCCTTCGGTTTCGGTGCTGATCGTCGTGGGCATGATCATCGGTGTGTGGATCGCGTCGGGCACGGTGCCGACGCTCATCTATTACGGGCTGCTGATCCTCTCGCCGCAGATCTTCCTCGCCGCGTCCATGATCATGTGCGCGGTCGTCTCGGTCTCTCTCGGCACGAGCTGGGGCACGGTCGGCACCGTCGGCCTCGCCCTCATGGGGATCGGCGCGGGCTTCGATATCCCGATGTACTGGACGGCGGGCGCCGTCGTCTCGGGCGCGTTCTTCGGCGACAAGATATCGCCCCTGTCGGACACGACGAACCTCGCGCCGGCGGTGACCGGCGTGAACCTCTTCGATCATATCCGCAACATGATGCCCACGACCGTGCCCGCGATGCTGATCGCGCTCGGCGTCTATATCTGGGCGGGCTACGCGCTGATCGGCGAAGGCACGGCCTCGTTCGAGCGGATCGAGAGCATCACCAATGCGCTCAACGAGTATTTCGCCATCTCGCCCTGGCTTCTGGTGCCTGCGCTTCTGGTGCTGGCGCTCGCCGTGATGAAGAAACCGCCGATCCCCTCGCTTTTCGCCGGGGTCGTCGCGGGCGCGATCACGGCGATGATCGCGCAGGGCGCGTCGCTTCATGACACGTTCGGCTATGCCAATAGCGGCTATTCCATCGACACCGGGATCGCCGAGATCGACAGCCTTCTAAATCGCGGCGGCATCCAGTCGATGATGTGGACCATCTCGCTCATCCTGATCGCGCTCGGCTTCGGCGGCGCGCTCGAGCGGACGGGCTGCCTTCAGGCGATCATCGCGGCGATCCTGTCGAAGGTGCATTCCTTCGCGGGCGTGCAGACGGCGGCCATCGCGACCTCCACGGCGACGAACCTCGTCGCGGGCGATCCTTACCTCTCGATCGCGCTGCCCGGGCGGATGTATGCGCCCGTCTATCGCGGCATGGGCCGCTCGACGCTGAACCTCAGCCGCGCGACCGAAGAGGGCGGCACGCTCATGTCGCCGCTGATCCCGTGGAACGCGGGCGGCGCCTTCGTCATCTCGGCGCTCGGCCTCGGCGTGATCGACGGAAATTTCGAGAACCTGCTCTATATCCCGCTGGCCTTCGCCTGCTGGATGACGCCGGTGATCGGGATCTTCTACGCCTGGACCGGGTTCTTCTCGCCGATGGCGGATGCCGCCGAGAAGAAGGATTGGCGCGAGAACGACCGCTCGATCGCGGATCTGAGCGCATATGGTTATGACGATCCGCTGGCCGACGAAGAAAGCGCCGCGGCGCGATAGAGGAAACTTCTTTCCCGCGCCGTCTTGGCGCGGGGCTAGAAGCCCTTGATCTGCATCGAAACGACCTTGCCGCTGTCGTAGCGGCGCTGGCCCAGCTCGACGAAACCCGCCGCCTCGTGGAACTTCATGGATGGCGTATTGGGCGGATCGATATCCATCTCGGCCGCCATGACGAGACGGCCGTTGCGGCGCGCGAGGGTTTCGACATGCGCATAGAGCGCGCGCCCCAGACCCGCGCCCCGGCCCTCCGGCGCGATCACGATCCGGTCGATATAGACGAAATTGTTCAGCCGCTCGGAGAACCATGCGAAATTCGCGTTCTCGTAGGGCGCGCCTTGCTCCATCGCCAGAACGAAGCCGATGGCGTCGCCGGCCTTCTCGGCGACGATGGCGTGGGTGCATATCTCGAGAAGATGGGCGAGGCGGCTTACGTCCATCTCGCTGGTCACGTCCACCACGGCGGCGTTCATCGCGACGATGGCCGCCGCATCCGCGCCCGTCGCCTCGCGCAGCGTGATCCTGTCGCCCTCAGCCCTTGGCGCCATCGCCCTGCGCTTCCTTGAAGGCGCGCACCCGGTCGGCCAGCATCTTGCGGGCCTTGGTGTTGGCGCGGCGCACCCGCACGGCGGTCAGGAACGCTTCTTCCGCGGTCTGGGATGTCGCGCCCATCATCGCGGCCAGATCATCGACGATGCGGTCGTCGCCGGTGATCTCCTCGGCCTTGAGCGCGTCGATGGCCAGTTGGTCGGCCAGATCCTCAGCGACGCCCATGACCTAGCGCGTCCCTTCGGTCAGGCGGCGCTTGACGTAGGAGGTGACCGTTTCGATCATCGGCTCCATGTGCGGATCCTCGAAGAAATGGCCGGCGCCCGGGACTTCCTCGTGCTGGATGGTGATGCCGTGCTGATCGTGCAGCTTGTTGACGAGCGCGGTCGTGTCGGCCGGCGGCGCGACGCGGTCCGCGGCGCCGTTGATGATGAGGCCCGAGGAGGGGCAGGGCGCAAGGAACGAGAAGTCGTACATGTTCGCCGGGGGCGAGACGCTGATGAAGCCGGTGATCTCGGGGCGGCGCATCAGAAGCTGCATGCCGATCCATGCCCCGAAGGAGAAGCCCGCGACCCAGCAATGCTTGGAATTGGCGTTCATGCTCTGCAGATAGTCGAGCGCCGAGGCCGCATCCGAGAGTTCGCCCACGCCCTGATCGTATTCGCCCTGGCTGCGGCCCACGCCGCGGAAGTTGAAGCGCAACACGGTAAAGCCCATGCGGTGAAACGCGTAATGGAGGTTGTAGACCACCTTGTTGTTCATCGTGCCGCCGAATTGCGGATGCGGATGCAGCACGATGGCGATGGGAGCGTCCTTTTCCTTCTGCGGGTGATAGCGGCCTTCAAGCCGGCCTTCGGGGCCGGGAAAGATAACCTCGGGCATGCAGCGTTCCTTGCTATGAGAACCTTGGGCGCGGCAAACCCCGTTGACGGGGGGGATCGCGCGCCTTAGAACAATTCTAAATTGACGGTCCCGCGCGGCGACGCGGCGGGCCGGACCATCGGGCTTGGAGCGTGATAAGCGCGCCCGCGCCCGAGGTCAATCCATTCGAGAGGCCCGCCGGGGGAGGGGACGTCCATGAAACTCAGCACCAAGGGACGCTATGCGATGGTCGCGCTTTCGGATATCGCCTTGCAGCCCGAAGGCACGCTCGTCACGCTGGGCGAGGTGTCGCGCCGCCAGAGCATTTCGCTGCCCTATCTCGAGCAGCTTTTCGTCAAGCTGCGGCGCGCGGATCTGGTGACCTCGGTGCGCGGGCCGGGGGGCGGTTATCGCCTGTCGCGCCCCACCTCCGAGATCCGCGTCTCCGAGATCCTCGCCGCCGTGGACGAGACGGTGGACGCGATGCACAAGGGCGCGGGCGCCTCGGGCGGCGCATCGGGCAGCCGTGCGCAATCCATGACGAACCGCCTCTGGGAAGGGCTGAGCGCGCAGGTCTATGTCTATCTGCACCAGACCCGGCTGAGCGATGTGGTCAACAACTCGCTCGCGCCATGTCCCGCCGTGCCCTCGCTTTTCAATGTCGTGGACGAGGATTGATGGCCTGCCTGTGGCGCACGTCTTTTCTCGTGGATGAAGTGAGGGCCATATGAAGGGCCGGGTCTATCTCGATCACAACGCGACCGCGCCGCTGCGCCCCGAGGCGCGCGACGCGATGGTCGCGGCGATGGACGTGGTCGGCAATCCGTCGAGCGTGCATGCCGAGGGCCGCGCCGCCAAGGCGCTGATCGAGCGCGCACGCGCGCAGGTCGCCGCCGCGCTCGGGGCGGAGGGGGCCGACATCATCTTCACATCGGGCGCGACAGAAGCGGCGGCGCTCGCCTGCGCGGGCCGCTCGCTGAGCGGGGCGCCGATCGAGCATGAGGCCGTCGCGGCCTGGACGGACGGCGCGCTCGGCGTCTCGCCCGACGGCGCGGTGTCGGTGCCCGCGCCGGAGCACGCGGCGCTGCAACTCGCCAATTCCGAGACCGGCGTGGTGCAGAACCTGCCCGAGGGGCTGGCCGTGAGCGACATGACGCAGGCGTTCGGCAAGCTGCCCTTCGCTTTCAACTGGAGCGGCGCGCAGATGGCGCTTGTCTCGGCGCACAAGCTGGGCGGGCCGAAGGGCATCGGCGCGCTGGTCGTGCGGCGCGGCACCGATGTGCCCGCGCAGATCAAGGGCGGCGGGCAGGAAATGGGCCGCCGTTCGGGCACGGAGAACATCGTGGGCATCGCCGGTTTCGGCGCCGCCGCAGAGGCCGCCGCGCGCGATCTGGCCGAGGGACGCTGGGCCGAAGTCGAGAAACTTAGAAACATTCTAGAAAAGACCATTGCAGCCGCTGATAATGAGACTATTTTTGTCGGGAAAGCTTCGCAGCGGCTTCCGAACACCTCCTGCATGCTCACGCCCGGCTGGAAGGGCGAGACGCAGGTGATGGCGATGGATCTTGCGGGCTTCGCGGTATCGGCCGGCTCGGCTTGCTCGAGCGGCAAGGTGCGCGCCAGCGCGGTGCTCCGCGCGATGGGCTATGGCGAGGCCGACGCCGCCTCGGCCATCCGGGTCTCTCTGGGGCTCGATGTGACGGAAGACGATATCACGCGCTTCGCCGAGACCTGGCTGAAGCATCTGGACAGACATCGCGCCCGATCCGGCGCGCAGTGACACGGGGAGAGAGACGACATGACCGCACTCGACGATGCAGCGACCGACACGATGGCGCGCAAGGACGTGGCCAAGGAAGGGGTCGATCAGGAGACCGTGGACCGCGTGCGCGAAGTGGGCGGCGCCTACAAGCACGGCTGGTCGACCGATATCGAGATGGAATACGCGCCGAAGGGCCTCACGCCCGATATCGTGCGCCTCATCTCCGAGAAGAACGAAGAGCCGGAATGGATGACCGAATGGCGCCTCGGCGCCTATGAGACGTGGCTCACCAAGAAAGAGCCGAACTGGGCGATGGTCGATTATCCCGAGATCGACTTTCAGGCGCAGTATTATTATGCGCGCCCCAAGTCGATGATGGTGAAGCCGAAATCGCTCGACGAGGTCGATCCCAAGCTGCTTGCCACGTATTCCAAGCTGGGTATCCCGCTGAAAGAGCAGGAAATCCTCGCCGGTGTCGAAGGCGCGGGCGAGATGCCCGCCGAGGCGCGCAAGGTGGCGGTCGATGCGGTCTTCGACTCGGTCTCGGTCGGCACGACCTTCCAGAAGGAGCTGCGCGAGGCGGGGGTCATCTTCTGCTCGATCTCCGAGGCGATCCGCGAGCATCCCGAGCTGGTCAAGAAATACCTCGGCAGCGTCGTGCCGGTGAACGACAACTTCTATGCGACGCTCAATTCGGCGGTCTTCTCGGACGGCTCCTTCGTCTATGTGCCGCCCGGCGTGCGCTGCCCGATGGAGCTGAGCACCTATTTCCGCATCAATGCCGAGAATACCGGCCAGTTCGAGCGCACGCTCATCATCGCCGACAAGGGCAGCTATGTGAGCTATCTCGAGGGCTGCACCGCGCCCCAGCGGGACGAGAGCCAGCTTCACGCGGCGGTGGTCGAGATCATCGTCGAGGAAGACGCCGAGGTGAAATACTCGACGGTCCAGAACTGGTATCCTGGCGACGAGAACGGCAAGGGCGGCATCTACAACTTCGTCACCAAGCGCGCCGATTGCCGGGGCGACCGGGCCAAGGTGATGTGGACGCAGGTCGAGACCGGCTCGGCCGTGACCTGGAAATATCCCAGCTGCATCCTGCGCGGCGACGACAGCCAGGGTGAATTCTATTCGATCGCCATCGCCAACAACATGCAGCAGGCCGATACCGGCACCAAGATGATCCATCTGGGCAAGCGCACGAAGTCGCGCATTGTCTCGAAGGGGATCAGCGCGGGCCGCGCACAGAACACCTATCGGGGTCTGGTGAGCATGCATCCCAAGGCCAAGGAATCGCGCAACTATACCCAGTGCGACAGCCTGCTCATCGGCGACAAGTGCGGGGCGCATACCGTGCCTTACATCGAGGTCAAGAACAACTCGTCCCGCGTCGAGCACGAGGCGACGACGTCGAAGGTCGATGACGATCAGATGTTCTATTGCCGCCAGCGCGGCATGGACGAGGAGGAGGCGGTGGCCCTCGTGGTCAACGGCTTCTGCCGCGACGTGCTGCAGGCGCTGCCGATGGAGTTCGCCATGGAAGCGCAGCAACTGGTGGCGATCTCGCTCGAAGGCTCGGTCGGGTAATCCAATGCGTCGGCCGGCGGACATATCGCGCCTCGGTGGGGCGGCATGACGGCCGATGTCGTCATGCCTCTGCCCGAGCGGACGGACGAGAGCTATTTCGATCTCTCGGCCGCGCGCGATGCCTTGTCCTTCGGTCGGCCCGTCGCCTTCCCGCCCTTCGAGGTGATCCATGCGCCCAAGATGGGTCTGACGCTCTGCCTCAACATGGCGCGCGATCCCATTCAGAATGCGTGGCGCCGAGGGGAGTTTTTCGAGGCCGAAGAGTTGGCTGTCTTGAGGAACTACATCAAGAATGACGCGCATATCATTGATATCGGTGCAAATGTCGGAAATCACGCGCTCTTTTTTGCCATGCGGATGAAGGCCGCGCGTATCGTCGTGATCGAGCCGAACCCTTTGGCTGTGGCGCCGCTGATGGCGAATGTCCTCGTGAACCGGCTGAGTGACGTGATTGCGCTCGATCTCTTGGGTGTCGGCCTCTCGGACCGGTCGGCCAAGGGCTTCGGCATGAAGCGGCACGACCGCAATCTGGGCGCGACCAAGATGTTCGCGGGCAAGGGCGATCTCGAGGTGCATGCGGGCGACGATCTTTTGGAAGGCGAGGCGCCGGACCTCATCAAGATCGACGTGGAAGGTATGGAAATGAAAGTGCTTTCCGGCCTCGCCAAGACGATTGCCGCGCACCGGCCCGTTCTTTTGATCGAGGTGGACGAGGAGAACGCGCAAGCCTTCGAGGCGTGGCGGAGCGAGACGGATTACACGATGGCGCACGCGGCGCGGCACAGCCGGCGCAACTGCAATTACATCCTGACCCCGGCAGGTGCGGCATGAGCGAGACCATGATCCGCCGCCCAGAATTGACGCTGCCCGAAGAGGAGGCGGCCCGCGTGGCCGCGGCCTATGACGAGGCCGATGTAATCCTCGAATACGGCAGTGGCGGCTCGACCGTGCTGGCTTCCGAGTTGCCGGGCAAACGGGTCTTCTCGGTCGAGAGCGATCAGGGCTGGGCCGACATGATGCGGGGATGGTTCGCCCAGAACCCGCCGGCGGAGGGCACGCGGATCGACGTGATCTGGCAGGATATCGGCCCGACCGGCGAATGGGGCCGGCCTACGGACGAGAGCAGCTGGCGGCATTACGCGGAATACCCGCTCGCAGTCTGGCAGCGGGACGATTTCGCTCAGCCCGATGTGGTGCTGGTCGATGGGCGCTTCCGGCCGGGCTGCGCGATGGCGACGGCCTTTTGCACCGCACGCCCCGTGACGATGCTGGTGGACGATTACAAGCGCCGCACCGGCTATCACGCGATCGAGGAGTTTCTGGGCGCGCCGCGTCTCATCGGCCGCATGGCCGAGTTCGAGGTGGCCCCGATGGCGGTCCCGGCGCATCGCCTGCTGCCGATAATCAAGATGATGATGCGGCCCTGACCGGGCTCGCGAACGGATAGAGTTGAAAGGAAAAAAGATGCTTGAGATCAAGAACCTGCATGTCGACCTTGAAGAAGGAGAGAAGACTATCCTCAAGGGCGTGGACCTGACCGTCGAAGCGGGCAAGGTGCATGCGATCATGGGGCCGAACGGCTCGGGCAAGTCGACGCTGAGCTATGTGCTCTCGGGCCGGGACGGCTATGAGGTGACGCAAGGCTCGGCCACGCTCGAAGGCGAGGACATCCTCGCCATGGAGACCGAAGAGCGCGCGGCGGCGGGTCTTTTCCTCGCGTTTCAATACCCGGTCGAGATCCCCGGCGTCGGCAACATGACCTTCATGCGCACCGCGCTCAACGCGCAGCGCAAGGCGCGCGGCGAGGAGGAGATCAGCGCGGCGGACTTCCTCAAGCTGATCCGCGAGAAGGCGAAGGAATTGAAGATCGACGCCGAAATGCTCAAGCGTCCGGTCAATGTCGGCTTTTCCGGCGGTGAGAAGAAGCGCAACGAGATCCTTCAGATGGCGTTGCTCGAGCCCAAGATGTGCATCCTCGACGAGACCGACTCGGGCCTCGATGTTGACGCGATGAAGCTGGTCGCCGATGGCGTCAACGCGCTGCGCAGCGAGGGGCGCGGCTTTCTGGTGATCACGCATTACCAGCGGCTGCTGGACCATATCAAACCCGACGTCGTGCACATCATGTCGGATGGCCGCATCATCAAGACGGGCGGCCCCGAGCTTGCGCTCGAGGTCGAAAAGAACGGTTACGCGGATATCCTGGCGGAGGTGGCGTAATGGCCCTTTCCAACCCGAAACAGAGCACGACCGACGCGCGACTGGCCGCGCTGACGCTGCCCGAAGGCGGCTGGAGCGGACCTGCCCGCAAGGAGGCGCTGGCGCGTGTGCGCGCCATGGGACTGCCGCAGCGGCGCGACGAATACTGGAAGTTCACCCGCCCCGATGACTTGACGCAGCCCGAAGCGCCGAAGGCAAGCCCGTTTCACGCGGCGGACGAGCGCGAGATCTATGGCGATATCGACCGCGTGAAGGTCGTCTTCGTCGACGGCGTCTTCGATGCCGAGGCGAGCAGCAATCTGAGCGCCGAGGGCGTCAAGATCGAGCGCCTGGCCGAGGCCGGCCGCGCCGATATCCACTGGGCGCGCGATCTTTACGGCGTGCTCGAGGCGCGCGGCCAAAAGCCGGTCGAGCGTCCGCTCGCGGCGCTCAACAGCGCGGCGGCAACGGACGGTTTGCTGATCCACGTGACGGGGCGCGCTTCGAAGCCGGTCAACCTGATCTATCGCCACGACTCGGACAGCTCTGACGTGATCCTGCATCACGTGGTCAAGCTCGATGCGGGTGCGGAGTTGACCCTGCTGGAGAACGGCCCGGCCGCGGCGCGGTTCAACAACGTGCTCGAGGTCGATATCGGGGACGGCGCGCGTTTCCATCATGTGCGCGCGCAGGGCCGCGATCACGAGCGCCGCTCGGCCACGCATATCTTTACGCGGCTCGGCACCGAAAGCGCGTTCAAGTCCTTCACGATGACCGCGAACGGTGCGCTGACGCGCAACGAATGCGTGATCGAGCTTTTGGGCGACGATGCGACCGCGCATGTCGCCGGCGCCTCGATGGGCGATGGCGCGTTCCACGATGACGACACCGTCTTCATTACCCATGACGCGCTGCGCTGCGAGAGCCGCCAGGTCTTCAAGAAGGTGCTGCGCAACGGCGCGACGGGCGTCTTTCAGGGCAAGATCCTCGTCAAGGAAGGCGCGCAGAAGACCGATGGCTATCAGATCAGCCAGTCTCTTCTGCTCGACGAGGACAGCCAGTTCCTCGCCAAGCCCGAGCTCGAGATCTATGCCGACGACGTGATCTGCTCGCACGGCTCGACCTCGGGCGCGATCGACGAGGACGCGATGTATTACCTGCGCGCGCGCGGCGTGCCCAAGGCGATCGCGACCGATCTTCTGACGCTCGCCTTCCTCGCTGAAGCGGTGGACGAGATCGAGGACGAGACGCTTCAGGACGAGATCAAGGCGCTGCTCGAGGGCTGGCTGGAGCGTCGGCGGAGCTGATGGCGGTCACGCGCGACATCGCGGCGACGTATCGCGGCCCTCGGGCCGTGATGCGCCGTCTGCTGGATATGGGCCAGCGGGAGGACCGCGCGCTCGCGATCCTCATGGGGGCGTGCATCCTGATCTTCGTCGCGCAATGGCCGCGCCTCGCGCGGGAGGCGCATTTGACCGACCAGGAGCTGAACCCGCTCCTCGGCGGCGCCCTCATGGCATGGGCCTTCATCGCGCCCTTGCTCTTCTACTGCCTTGCACAGATAAGCCACTGGATCGCCAAGGTTTTCGGCGGGCATGGCTCGGCGTTCGGCGCGCGCATGGCGCTTTTCTGGGCGCTCCTCGCGGCGAGCCCGCTCGTGTTGCTCCACGGCCTCGTGGCCGGGTTCATCGGGCCGGGGCCGGGGCTGACACTGGTCGGCGTGCTCTGGCTCGCCGCCTTCGGTTTTTTCTGGGTGCAGGGGCTGCGCGAGGCGGAATGGGGCAGGGCATGAACACGGCATTCGCAAGCGATCTTTTTCGCCAGACGCTGACATCCCCGCGCGAGGCGGCGCAGCGGATCATCGGCCTCGGGCTCGAGCGGGACTGGCTCTGGACCGCGCTGATCCTGATGGGCGTGCTCAACGGACTGGTCTATTCTCTGGTCCTCCAGATGGGGCCGGGCGAGCCGTCGCCGATGATGCCCGCGCTCCTGCAATCGCCGCTGGGTTTCACGATCTTTCTCATCGGCGCGCTGGTGCTGACGGTGCTGACGCTCACGTTGGTGGGGCGGTTGGTGGGGGGCCGTGCGGAACTGCCGCAGATCCTCGCGCTGATCGCGTGGATGCAATTCCTGCGGCTCGTGCTACAGATCGCGTTGGTGGTCCTGATGCTGGCGCTGCCGCTCGCGGGCCTCATCCTCGTGCTCGTGGCCTCGGTCTGGGGTCTCGTCATCCTCGTCGTCTTCGTGGACGAGGCGCATGGGCTCGGCAACGTGTTCAAGGCGGCGGGCGTCATCATCCTCGGCTTTCTGGGGATGCTCGTTGGCCTGTCGGCAATTCTCGGCGTGCTGGGCGCGCTGGTCATGGGAGGGGCGTGATGCTCGATATCGAGAACGTGCGCGCGGATTTTCCGATCCTCAAGCGCGAGGTGAACGGCAAGCCGCTGGTCTATCTCGACAACGGGGCCTCGGCGCAGAAGCCTCAGGTCGTGATCGACGCGATGAACACCGCCTATTCGCATGAATACGCCAATGTCCATCGCGGCCTGCATTACCTCAGCAACCTCGCCACCGAAAAATACGAAGGCGTGCGCGGGATCATCGCGCGCTTTCTCAACGTCACGGACGAGCGGCAGATCATCCTCAATTCCGGCACGACCGAAGGGATCAACATGGTCGCCTATGGCTGGGCCATGCCCCGCTTCGAGCCGGGCGACGAGGTGGTGCTCAGCATCATGGAGCATCACGCCAACATCGTGCCGTGGCATTTCCTGCGCGAGCGGCAGGGCGCCGTCCTCAAATGGGTCGAGACCGATGTTAACGGCGCGCTCGACGCGCAAAAGGTGATCGACGCGATCGGCCCGAGGACCAAGCTTGTCGCGATCTCACATCTTTCCAATGTCTTGGGGACGAAAGTTGACGTGAAGGCGATCTGCGAGGCCGCGCGTGCCAAGGGCGTGGCCGTGCTCGTCGACGGGAGCCAAGCCGCCGTTCATATGCCCGTCGATGTGGACGATCTGGGCTGCGATTTCTACGCCATCACCGGTCACAAGCTCTACGGCCCGTCCGGCTCGGGCGCCATCTTCGTGCGCAGTGACCGCATGGCGGAGATGCGCCCCTTCATGGGCGGCGGCGACATGATCCGCGAGGTCACGCGCGATGCCGTCACCTACAACGATGCGCCGATGAAATTCGAGGCGGGCACGCCCGGGATCGTGCAAACGATCGGGCTGGGCGTCGCGCTCGACTACATGATGGGTCTCGGGATGGAGAACATCGCCGCCCATGAGAACCGCATCCGCGACTACGCGGCCGAGCGGCTGGCGGGGCTGAACTGGCTTCAGGTGCAGGGACAGGCGCCCGACAAGGCCGCGATCTTCAGCTTCACGATGGACGGCGCGGGACATGCGCATGACATTTCGACCATCCTCGACAAGAAGGGCGTTGCCGTGCGCGCGGGCAAGCATTGCGCCGAGCCGCTGATGGAGCATATGGGCGTCGCCGCGACCTGCCGCGCCTCTTTCGGCGTCTACAACACCGAGGCCGAGGTCGATGCGCTGATCGACGCGCTGGAGCTCTGTCACGATCTCTTTGCCTGAGGCCGGGAATTATTCGTTGCGGGCCCGCCGCCTCGCCGGTATACGGCCCCACAGGCACCCATAGCTCAGCTGGATAGAGCGCTGCCCTCCGAAGGCAGAGGCCAGAGGTTCGAATCCTCTTGGGTGCGCCAGATTTCCCCTCCTACCGAACCGGCCGAGCGCCAGGCCGAGGGGTCAGCCCCCGGCCTTCGACAGCGCGTCGAGGATACGTGCCCAGCTGCGCGTGCCCTTGTGGAAGCTTTCCACGTCGTATTTCTCGTTCGGCGAATGGATCGCGTCGTCGTCCTTGCCGAAGCCGATGAGCATCGCCGTCATGCCGAGGATCTCGCCGAAATGGCCCGCGATAGGGATCGAGCCGCCGCAGCCCACATAGGCGGCGTCTTCGGGCCATTCGTCGCTGAGCGCCGCGCGCGCGGCCTCGAAGGCGGGGTGCGAGATATCCATGATGCCCGCGCGGCTGTTGCCGTGGGCGGTGAACGCGGCGGAGCAATCGGCGGGCAAGGCGGCCTTCACATGGGCGCGGAACGCGTCGCGGATGCGGTCCGGGTCCTGCCCCTCGACGAGGCGGAAGCTGATCTTGGCGCTGGCCTGGCTCGGCAGGACGGTCTTGAACCCGCTGCCCGTGTAGCCGCCCCAGATGCCGTTCACCTCGGCGGTCGGGCGCGACCAGATCATCTCGAGCGGCATGCGCCCGTCCTCGCCCGCGGGCCGGCTCAGCCCCACATCGCCCAGAAAGCGCGCGTGATCGAAGCCGAGGCCTTCCCATTGCGCGCGCACTTCGGGCGCAAGATCCGGGATGCCGTCGTAGAATCCGGGCAGGGTCACGCGGCCCGTCTCGTCATGCAGACTTGCGAGCGCGCCGGCCAGCACGCGGATCGGGTTGGCCGCGATGCCGCCGAAGAAGCCCGAATGCAGGTCCTTGTCGGGGCCGGTGATGGTGACCTCCTCGCTGACCATGCCGCGCAGCATGGTCACGATGGCGGGGGTCTTCGATTGGAAAAGCCCGGTGTCGCAGATCAGCGCGATATCGGCGCGCAGCTCCTCGGCGTTCTCCTGCATGAAGGGCACGAGCGAGGGCGAACCCGATTCTTCCTCGCCCTCGAAGAAGAAGGTGATGCGGCAGGGCAGGGTGCCGTGCACCTCTTTCCACGCGCGGCAGGCCTCGACGAAGGTCATGAGCTGGCCCTTGTCGTCCGAGGTGCCGCGCCCGCGGATCACCTCGCCCTTGGGCGTCTGCTCGACCGCGGGATCGAAAGGATCGCGCGTCCAGAGCGGCAGGGGATCGACGGGCTGCACGTCGTAATGGCCGTAGAAGAGAAGATGCGGCGCACCCTCTGGCGCGTCCTGTCCGGCATGGCCCACGACCATTGGATGCTTGGGCGTCTTGCGCTTTTCGGCATCGATTCCAATGCTTTGAAGATCGGCGACGAGCCAGTCGGCGGCCTGCTGACACGCGTCGGCATAGTCGGGATCGGTCGAGATGGAGGGGATGCGCAGCAGCTCCAGCAGGCGCTCGGTCGCCTCGGGCATGGCTGCATCGATCCGGGTGAGAACGTCATTCAGGGACATCGGGCGCGCCTCGCTCAGTGTGTTTCGCGGCGAGCCTACCAGCCCGCGCCGCACTGTCCACCCGGCGGGTGGAAAAGGTCCGTTTCATTGATATGGATCAACGGGATGCAGCGCGTCATTTTGTAGCCTGTTGCAACGAAAAGCCGAGGACTATATCACCCTCAGATCTCAGGTACCGCGCAGGTCGCGCGGCTTGCCGCCTTCTTTCGCGATGCGCGGCGAGACCCAGGAAAGGATCCGCTCTTGGACCAGCGCATCGATTACACCGCCAAGCTGGACGAGGCCTTGGGCCGTCTGCACGAGGAAGGGCGCTATCGCACCTTCATCGATATCGAACGGCGGCGCGGTCAGTTCCCGCATGCCAAATGGACCTGCCCCGACGGGACCGAGCGCGACATCACCGTGTGGTGCGGCAACGACTACCTTGGGATGGGCCAGCATCCCGAAGTGCTCTCGGCCATGCACGAAGCGATCGAGGCGACGGGAGCAGGCTCGGGTGGCACGCGCAACATTTCCGGCACCACGGTCTATCACAAGCGGCTCGAGGCGGAGCTGTCGGATCTGCACGGCAAGGAGGCGGCGCTTCTCTTCACCTCGGCCTATATCGCCAATGACGCGACGCTGAGCACGCTGCCGAAGCTCTTTCCGGGGCTCATCATCTATTCCGACGCGCTGAACCATGCCTCGATGATCGAGGGCGTGCGCCGCAACGGCGGGGCCAAGCGGGTCTTTCGCCACAATGACGTCGCGCATCTGCGCGAACTCATGGCCGCCGACGATCCGGCCGCGCCCAAATTGATCGCCTTCGAGAGCGTCTATTCCATGGACGGCGATTTCGGCCCGATCGAGGCGATCTGCGATGCGGCGGACGAGTTCGGCGCGCTGACCTATATCGACGAGGTGCACTCGGTCGGCATGTACGGCCCGCGCGGCGGCGGGGTGAGCGAGCGCGACCGCCTCGCGCATCGCATCGACATCATCAACGGCACGCTGGCCAAGGCCTATGGCGTGATGGGCGGCTATATCGCCGCTTCGGCCAAGATGTGCGACGCCGTGCGCAGCTATGCGCCGGGCTTCATCTTCACCACCTCGCTCGCGCCCGCCGTGGCCGCCGGCGCGGCGGCGAGCGTGGCCTTCCTCAAGCGCGATACCGAGCTGCGCGAGCGCCACCAGACCCAGGCGAAGATCCTCAAGCTGCGCCTCAAGGGGCTGGGCCTGCCGCTGATCGACCATGGCAGCCATATCGTGCCGGTGATCGTGGGAGACCCCAAGCACACCAAGAAACTCAGCGACATGCTGCTCGAGCGGCATGGCATCTATGTGCAGCCCATCAATTTCCCGACCGTGCCGCGCGGCACCGAGCGGCTGCGCTTCACCCCCTCGCCGGTGCATGGCCCGAAGGAGATGGACCACCTCGTTTCGGCCATGGACGATCTTTGGAGCCATTGTGCGCTAAATCGCGCCGAGATGAGCGCCTGAGGCCCTTAGTGGTGCAAAAGAGCTTGCGGTGTGCTAGCTTGCCTGAAAACAAGGAGCGGGGTCGAATCGGGACGTTCGGCCCACGGCTTTCGAGCAGTGAGGGGCAGTTTGCATGATTTTGCGCCGGTTTTCGCGAAAGAACGCGGTTGAGGAGGCGGAGCCGCGCGGCTTCGACTCGTTCGATCTGCGGCTTGGCGATCTGATGCGCGGCGAACGCGCCACGATGGGCAAATCCCTTCTCGATGTGGAGCGTGAACTCAGGATCAAGGCGAGCTATGTCGCCGCGATCGAGAATGCGAACCCCGATGCTTTCGACACGCCCGGCTTCATTCCCGGCTATGTGCGTTCCTATGCGCGGTATCTCGGCATGGACCCCGACCGCGCCTTCGCGACGTTCTGCGCCGAGAGCGGTTTTTCCATCGCGCATGGCATGTCGCCCTCGGCATCGTCCATGCGCCGCAGCGATGCGCAGACGCCGCGCGCCATCGGGCGGGGCGATGCGCGCCTGACCGCGCCCAGCACGCCCTTCATTCCCGCCAGCGAAAGCATCTTTTCGCGGATCGAGCCGGGCGCCATCGGGTCGGTCGCGGTTCTGGTCGCGCTGATCGGCGCCATCGGCTATGGCGGCTGGAGCGTTCTGAACGAAGTTCAGCGCGTGCAGGTCGCCCCGGTCGAGAACACGCCTGACGTGCTGGCCGACCTCGATCCGCTGGCCGGCGTGCAGATGCGCGCGCTCGACGGCGATGAGGCACAAGGCGATGTGGCCGGCGCGGGCTTGACGGCGCCCGAGGGCGAAACGCTCGACCGGCTCTACCGCCCCGAGGCGCTCGACGTGCCGGTGCTCGTCGCGCGGGACGGCCCGATCTCGACGCTCGATCCGATGCAGGGCGGCACGCTTCCGGGCGTCTCCATCGCCTCGACGGCGCCCTCCATCCCCGGCGATCAAACCGGCGCCGAGGCGAGCGCGATCGACGCCGCCATCGCCTCCGTCGTCAGCCCGCAGGTCGTGGCCGAGGCGCCGAGCGGTATCCAGATGGTCGCCGTGCGCCCCGCCTGGGTGCGCGTGCGCGCAGCGGACGGCACGGTGATCTTCGAAGGCGTGATGAACGGCGGCGACACCTATGACGTGCCGCTCACCGAGGTGCCTCCGACGCTGCGCATCGGTGAGTCGGGCGCGATCTATTTCAAGGTGGCGGGCCAGCATTACGGCCCCGCCGGCCCGCGCGGCGCAGTTACCTCGAACCTTGCGTTGGCTCCGTCCGAGCTGACCTCCTCTCTCGAAGTGGCCGATCTCAGCCAGGATTCCGATCTCGAGCGCTATGTCGCCGAGCTGGGCGAGGAACTGACGGCGCCGGTGCCGCCGCAGCCCGCGGAATAGGCCCCACGGAATAGACGAGGCGCGCGGCGCGAACGGATGATTGAAGCCGCGCCGCATCCGTCCTATCTGGTGGAGTGACCGCAGGCGCGGCGCCGCATGATCCGCCGCAGGAAGGACCGCATTCCATGTCGCTCAACCCGATCCGCCCCTGGCGCAATATCGAGCGCCGCAAGAGCCGCCAGATCCATGTCGGCAACGTGCCCGTGGGGGGCGGCGCGCCGATTTCCGTTCAGACGATGACGAACACGGCGACCACCGATGTCGCCGGGACTATCGCGCAGATCCAGGCGGCGGCGGATGCCGGGGCGGATATCGTGCGCGTGTCGGTGCCCGACGAAGCCTCGTCCAAGGCGCTGCGCGAGATCACGCGCGAAAGTCCGGTTCCGATCGTCGCGGACATTCATTTTCATTACAAGCGCGGCATCGAGGCCGCAGAGGCGGGCGCGGCCTGCCTTCGCATCAACCCCGGCAATATCGGCAGCCCCGACCGCGTGCGCGACGTCATCCAGGCCGCGCGCGATCATGGCTGCTCGATCCGGATCGGTGTCAACGCGGGCAGTCTCGAGCGGCATCTGCTCGAGAAATACGGCGAGCCGTGCCCCGATGCGATGGTCGAGTCGGGGCTCGATCATATCCGCATCCTTCAGGACCACGATTTCCACGAGTTCAAGATCAGCGTGAAGGCGTCCGATGTCTTCATGGCCGCCGCCGCCTATCAGCAACTGGCCGAGGCCACCGACGCGCCGATCCACCTCGGCATCACCGAGGCGGGCGGCCTGATTTCCGGCACGGTCAAATCGGCCATCGGCATGGGCAACCTGCTATGGGCCGGGATCGGCGACACGATCCGCGTGAGCCTCTCGGCCGATCCCGTCGAAGAGGTCAAGATGGGCTTCGAGATCCTGAAATCGCTGGGTCTGCGGCACCGGGGCGTCAACATCATCAGCTGCCCGAGCTGCGCGCGGCAAGGCTTCGACGTCATCAAGACGGTCGAGATCCTCGAGCGGCGGCTCGAGCACATCAAGACGCCGATGAGCCTCTCGATCATCGGCTGCGTGGTGAACGGGCCGGGCGAGGCGCTCATGACCGATGTGGGCTTCACCGGCGGCGGCGCCGGGTCCGGCATGGTCTATCTCGCGGGCAAGCAGAGCCACAAGCTGAGCAACGAGCAGATGATCGAGCATATCGTCGAGCAGGTCGAGAAGCGCGCCGCCGAGATCGAGGCCGGTCAGGTCGAGGTCGCCGCCGCCGAGTGATCGCGAAACCTGCCGTCAAAAAAATGCCCCGGATGCTGCATCCGGGGCTTTTCGCTGGTCGGCGGGGCCTTTATCAGCCGCGCACATCCTCGACGATGCTCTGCATGTCCTCGAGCGGGACATAGCCGCGCAGGATCTGGTCCTGCATGATGAAGGAGGGCGTGCCCGAGATCTGCATGTCGCGGCCGAGCGCGCGGTTGGCGTCGATCACCTCGGTCACCGATGCGTCGTCCATGTGGGCCGCGATCGCCTCGGCATCGAGGCCGAGATCCTCGGCAAGCGATGTCAACGCGGGCACGGCCATGTCGCCCTTGTAGGTCATCATCGCGTCATGGACCGTCTTGTATGCCTCGTCGCCGAGTTGCTGCTTGGCCGCGATGGCGAACCGCGCCGCCGTCTCGGATTGCGCGCCGAGGATGGGGAATTCCTTGATGATGAGGCGGATATTGCCGTCCGAGGCGATCAGCTCCTCGACCTCTGGAAAGGCGCGGCGGCAATAGCCGCAGCGGTAATCCATGAACTCGACGATGGTGACGTCCCCGTCGGGATTGCCGCCCACCCATGAATTCTCGTCGCTGAAGAGCGCCTCCGCGTGCGTCTCGATCAGCTCGGCATCGTTTGCGATCTGCAATTCCTGCTGGCGCTGCTCCATCACGGCGGCGGCCTCGAAGATCACCTCGGGGTTCTGCATGAGGTAATTGCGCACGCGCTCGCCGAAGGCGGCATCGTCCATCGCGCCGGTCGCCTCCGGCTGCACCTGCGAGACCTCTTCGGCAGCGGGCGCGGGGGGGGGCGTGTCTTCGCGGGTGACGATCGATGTCAGGGCGGCGCCGGCGACGATGACGCCGATCCCGGTCAGAATGGCAGTGCGGTTCATCGGATCTGTCTCCGTGTGATGAAAGTCATGTCGGCCCGGTCAGCGCCGGGCAGCCTTGGCGGCAGAAAGCACATCCTGCGCCCGTTGCCAACCACCCGAGCCGTTCGGCAGAAGGCCCGAGGCGCGCGCCGCGTGGATTTCGGCATCCTCGAGCCGCCCGCTCATCGCATAACGCTCGGCGGTGACGAGCGAGGCCATGCCGTTTTGCCCGGATTTGGCATAGGCGACCGCCAGATCGCGCATGACGCGCGCATCGCGCCCATCGCGCGAGCGCGCTTTCTCGAGCACTTGCAGCGCCTTGGCGTATTGCCCTTGCGCCACGAGCGCCCGCCCGTAGGAGCCGAGGATCAGCGGATGGTCGGGCGCGAGATTGACCGCCCGCGCATAGGCATTGAGCGCGGCGTCGAACTGCCGGTTCTCCATCAGGATCTGCCCGCGCAGCTCCTGATAGAAGGGATCGTTCGGGCGCGCGGCGATGGCGCGGTCCATCGCGGCCATCGACTTGCCGAGGTTCGACTGGCGGTGCCAGGCCACGGCCTGCTGCATGTGACCGACATCGGCGAAGCCTTCGCCGCCCGCGCGGTTCAGAGTCCATTTCGGGCTGCGCTGAAAGGCCGAAAGCTTGCCCTTTGCCCGCGCGAACCAGTAAAGATCGGCGTTCGAGGGCGGCATCTTGCCCGCATAGGCGGCGGTCAGGCGCTCGAGCACGCGGACCCGGTCGGCGGACATGGGATGCGTGCGCGCATAGGGATCCTGACGCGCCGCCGAGAGCGCTTCTTGTCCGCGAAAGATGTTCATCACCGCGACCGCGCCCGAAGGATCGCGCCCCGCGCGCACCATGTAGTTGACGCCCGCGCTGTCGGCGCTGCTCTCCTCGGCGCGGGTATGCGACAGGAACAGGCGCTGCGCCGTGCCCTGCGCGCCCGCCGCGATGCCCGCCGCCGCCGCGCCGTTGCCCGAGACCGCGCCCGCCGCCGCGGCGAGCGCCGTGCCAAGCCCCGCCGCCGTGCGCGCGTTGCGCATGTTTTGCGGGCGCCGCACGAGATGCCCGTTTGCGATATGCGCCGCCTCATGCGCGATCACCGATTGCAGCATCTGGGGCGTGTCCATCTTAAGGATGAGGCCCGAATGCAGAAAGATCGTGTCGCGATCCACGACGAAGGCATTGAGATTTCGGTCGTCGATCACGAGGATTTTCGTGCGCGACGCGTTCAGACCGGCGGCCTGGAGGATCGGCGCAGCAAGTTGTCCCAGTGCGTATTCGATATCGGGATCGCGCAAGAGCGTGAGCGCGCGAGATGGCTGCGCGATGCTGACCAGCGCCAGCGCGAGGGCAAGCGTCATGGAAGCCGAAAGAAGGCGGATCTGGCGCATGGGGTGCCCCTGTCATGGTCGGAAACGGCGGCGGCGAGTGCTGGCGAAGCTTACGGAGAAAGCGGGCGGCGCATCAACCCCTGCCGCCCGCGCTCCGCGTATCGTGATGGGCTGGAGGCGGCCCGGCGCGGGTGATAGGATACCGCCGAGGCGCCGGGACACCCGGCCGAGCAAGCTGGACCGGGCGGATATGAAATCATGGATCACCGCGCTCGCGCTTTGCCTTTGTGGCATGGGCGCGGCGGCGCAACAGAGCGATTTCGGCGCGCTGGCGCGCCTCGACGCCGAGGCGAGCGCCATCACCGCCACGCGCGGTCAGATCGAGGTGAAGCTCGCGCTCAGCCAGGGCGTGCCCTTCCGCATCTTCAGCCTCGACGGCCCGCCGCGCATCGTGGTCGACTTCCGGGAGGTGGATTGGGCCGGAACGCTCGGCCCCGAGCTGATCGAGACCGATCTCGTGACATCGGCGCGCGTCGGCGGCTTTCGCCCCGGCTGGTCGCGCATGGTCCTCGAACTCGCCGAGCCCTTTGCGCTGGCGCGGGCCGGACTGGTCGGCGGCGCGGACGGCACCGGCGCGGTGCTCCGCCTTTTGCTGGAGCGCACCGATGCCGCGAGCTTCGCGGCGGGGGCGGGCGTGCCGCATCAGCCCGGCTGGGATCTGCCCGAGCCGGCGGATGTGGGCGATCTGTCGCCCACGCGCGGCGACGGGGCTTTGGTGGTCGTGCTCGACCCCGGCCATGGCGGGATCGATCCGGGCGCGGGCCAGGGCGACATTCTCGAGAAGGACGTGATGCTGGCCTTCGGGCGCGAGTTGAAGGAAGCGCTTTTGCGCCGGGGGGACACGCAGGTGGTGATGACGCGCGAGGATGACAGCTTCGTCTCGCTCGAGCGGCGCGTGGCCATCGCGCAGGGGGCGGGAGCAGATCTTTTCCTGTCGCTTCATGCCGACTCGCTGGGCGAGGGCGTGGCGCGGGGCGCCACGATCTACAAGCTGGGCGAGGAGGCGAGCGACGCGGCCAGCGCCGCGCTGGCCGAGCGGCATGACCGGGCGGATCTGCTGGCCGGGCTCGACCTCAGCGGGACGGACGATGTGGTGGCCGATGTGCTGATGGACCTTGCGCGGATGGAGACGCAGCCCCGCTCGGACCTTCTGGCGCGCGCGCTGCTGATCGGGCTCGAGGAGGAGGGGCTTTCGACCAACTCTAAGCCCATCCGCACCGCCAGTTTCTCGGTCCTCAAATCGCCCGATATCCCGTCGCTTCTTCTCGAGCTGGGGTTCCTGTCGAACGGGCGCGATCTGAGCAATCTGACCGATCCCGAGTGGCGCGCGCGCATGGCGCAGGCCGTGGCGGACGGGATCGGCGCGTGGATGATCGCGGACGCCGCGAATGCCGATCTGGTGCGCCAGTGAGACCGGCCCGGTCGGCATGGGCGGATACCGGCCCAGCCCTGATGCGCTTGTGTTTTGACGTGAGGGACCCGGACGCCTATACGAGCGGTCATACCGCCTGAGAAGGGACGCGCGTGCTTCGACATATCCTGACATTCTTCGGATCGATCTTCAGCCTCATCACGATGGGGGTGATGATGGTCGCGCTCAGCCTCGGGGCGATTTTCTATATCTATGGACGCGATCTTCCGTCTCACGAGAGCCTCGCCAACTACACGCCGCCCACGATCAGCCGCATCTTCTCGGGCGAGGGGCGCATCATCGACGAGTTCAGCCGCGAGCGGCGCCTCTACACCCCAGCCGAGGAGATCCCGGCGCTGGTGAAGGAGGCGTTCATCTCGGCCGAGGACAAGAATTTCTATACGCACGGCGGTTATGACGCGCGCGGCATCGCGGCCGCCATCGTCGAGGCCATCCAGACGCGCGGGCGCACCGTGCGCGGCGCCTCGACCATCCCGCAGCAGGTGGTCAAGAACTTCCTTCTGTCGGGCGACCGCAAGATCGAGCGCAAGATCAAGGAGATCATCCTCGCCACGCGGATCGAGGAGGCGCTGACCAAGGAGAAGATCCTCGAGCTTTACCTCAACGAAATCTTCCTCGGGCAGAACAGCTATGGCGTCGCCGCCGCCGCGCAGACCTATTTCAACAAGTCGCTGGGCGAGCTTGCGCCGCATGAGGTGGCCTTTCTCGCCTCGATGCCCAAGGCGCCGAGCGATTTCCATCCCGTGCGCAATGCCGAGCGCCTTCTCGATCGGCGCAATTACGTGCTGGGGCAGATGCACGAGAACGGCTACATCACCGATGCCGTCTACGAAGAGGAAGTGGCGCAGCCCCTGCGCAGCGTTCAGAACGGCGATTTCGAGCCTTTTTCGGCCAATCTTCCGCCGCGCGACTATTTCACCGACGAGATCCGCCGCCAGCTGAGCCGCGATTTCGGCGAGGGCGAATTCTTTTCGGGCGGCTTCACCGTGCGCGCGACGATCGACCCCGAGATGCAGGTCGAGGCGGCGCTGGCGCTTCAGAACAAGCTCGAGGAATATGACCGCAATCTGGGCCGCTGGCGCGGGACGGGCAAATCGCTCCCGCCCGAAGCACTCGAGAGCGAGGAGGCGTGGCGCGCGGCGCTCGCCGAGGTCGATGTCGCCCGCGATATCCAGCTCGACGGGCAATGGTATCCGGCGGTCATCCTCGGGATCGAGGACGAGCGGATGCGCATCGGCGTCGAGGGCTTGAAGGAAAGCGAGGCCGAGCCGCAGGTCATTCCGCGCGAGGACATCGCGTGGCTGCCCAAGAATTTCCAGGAAACCTTCAAGGTCGGGCAGGTGGTGCATGTGCGCCGCATGACGCAGGAGGGCGAGTTTGTCCGCTGGACACTGCGGCAGGTGCCGCAGGTGCAGGGCGGCTTCATGGCGATGGACGTCAACACCGGGCGCGTCATCGCGATGCAGGGCGGCTTCTCCTATCAGCATTCGGTTTTCAACCGCGCGACCCAGGCCAAGCGCCAGCCCGGCTCGAGCTTCAAGCCCTTCGTCTATGCCGCCGCGCTCGACAGCGGGTATTCCCCGGCGACCATCGTGGTCGATGCGCCGATCGAGGTGAATACGCCGCAAGGCCTCTGGCGGCCGCGCAACTCGTCCAACAAGTTCTATGGCCCGACGCCGCTGCGCACCGGGATCGAGCAGTCGCGGAACCTCATGACGATCCGCCTCGCGCAGGAGGTCGGCATGGATGTCGTCGCGTCCTATGCCGAGCGCTTCGGCGTCTATGACGACATGGGACCGTTCCTGGCCAATGCGCTCGGCTCGGAGGAGTCGACGGTCTATCAGATGGTCGCGGCCTATGCGATGTTCGCCAATGGCGGCGAGCGGGTCGAGCCGACGCTGGTCGACCGCGTGCAGGACCGCTATGGGCGCACCGTCTATCGCCATGACGAGCGTGTCTGCACGGATTGCGACGATCCCACCATCGTGCCGGGGCGCAGCCCGCGCATCGTGTCGAACCGCGAGCGGGTGATCGACGGCATCACCGCCTATCAGCTCACCTCGATGATGAAGGGCGTGGTCGAGCGCGGCACGGCGGCGGGCAATGTGGACCTGTCGGTCCCGGTCGCGGGCAAGACCGGCACGACCAACGACGCCCGTGACGTGTGGTTCGTCGGTTTCACCAGCAATATCGTCGCAGGCTGCTATATCGGCTATGACCAGCCGCGCAGCCTCGGGCGCGGGGCCTATGGCGCGGGCATGTGCGGGCCGGTCTTCACGCAGTTCATGCGCAAGGCGACCGCGAAATACGGCGGCGGCGAATTCGAGGTGCCGCCGGGCGGGCATTTCATCAAGATCGACCGCTTTACCGGCGCGCGCCTTCCCGACAGCGCCTCGGGGCCGAACGTGGTGGCCGAGTATTTCCGCGACGGCGAGGATCCGATCTTCGGTCTGGCCTTCGACGGCGGCTTCGCGATGGGCACCGATCTCGATCTCTTCCGCGAGGGCGAGAGCGAGACCGTGCGCGATGTGACCACGTCGAGCGGCGGCACCGGGCAGGTCGGCCAGAAGGCGACATTCGGCTCGATGAGTTCGGGCGGGCTTTACTGAGGGGCGTCCCTGCGCCGGGGGGGGCCGCGACGGCTTGCCCGGCCCGGCGCCGTGGGGTATCAGCCACGCAAGCAGTCAGGAAGGCTTCGATGCGCGCTGAAATTCAGAACATCACCCACGAGATCCGCACCTCGCTCGAGCTTTTGCGCCACCGTCTCGGCTGGGAGACGGCCCAGCATCGGCTGGAGGAGTTCAACGCCCGCGTCGAGGATCCGAACCTCTGGGACGATCCCGCGAAGGCGCAGAAGCTGATGCGCGAGCGCCAGGCGCTCGTCGACGCGCTCGAGACGCATAACGGGATCGAGCAGGAGCTGTCGGACAATATCGAGCTGATCGAGATGGGCGAGGCCGAGAATGACGCCGACATCATCGCCGAGGCCGAGACCGCGCTCAAAGCGCTCAAGACGCGCGCCGCCGAGAAGGAACTCGAAGCGCTCCTGAACGGCGAGGCGGATGCGAACGACACGTTCCTCGAGATCAACGCGGGTGCCGGCGGCACCGAATCCTGCGACTGGGCCAACATGCTGGCCCGCATGTATGTCCGCTGGGCCGAAAAGCGCGGCTATACGGTCGAGCTGCAATCCGAGCAATCGGGCGACGAGGCCGGCATCAAGTCGGCGGCCTACAAGATCAGCGGGCACAATGCCTATGGCTGGCTCAAGTCCGAGTCGGGGGTGCATCGCCTCGTGCGCATCAGCCCCTTCGATTCGGCGGCCAAGCGGCACACGTCCTTCTGCTCGGTCTGGGTCTATCCGGTGGTCGACGACGATATCGAGATCGAGGTGAACCCCGCCGATATCCGCATCGACACCTATCGCAGCTCGGGCGCGGGCGGCCAGCACGTCAACACGACCGACTCGGCGGTGCGGATCACGCACCATCCGACCGGCATCGTCGTGACCTCTTCCGAGAAATCGCAGCATCAGAACCGCGATATCGCGATGAAGGCCCTCAAATCGCGGCTCTACCAGCTCGAGCTCGACCGCCGTAACGCCGCCATCAACGAGGCGCATGACGCCAAGGGCGACGCGGGCTGGGGCAACCAGATCCGCTCCTACGTCTTGCAACCCTACCAGATGGTCAAGGATCTGCGCACGCAGGTCGAGACTTCGGACACGAAAGGCGTGCTCGACGGCGATCTCGATCAGTTCATGGCGGCGACGCTGGCCATGGATGTGAGCGGCAAGAGCCGGGCGGACGCCAAGAACGGCTGACCGCCCGCGGCATGGCTGCGCGGGGCATGAGTATTTCCGCCAAGATGAAGCGGGGGCGAGGCGCTATTTCAGCGGATCGTGGCCCCAGTTCATGAGCGAATATCGCCAGGCGGAATGCTCGGCATCCTCGTCCGGACCGCCCTGGGCCGTGTGCCGCTTGATATAGCCCGTGACCTTGGCCATGTGGTCCCACTGATCGTCGCTCAGATCGTCCTTGTTGGTGCGCAGGATCTTCACGATGCGCCGGCCCGAGGCATGGCCGGTGGATTCGCCGCCATCGTCGTCGCCGACCGATTTCGACTCCTCGGTTTCGAGGAAATCCTCAAGCTCCTTGGGCGACATGTTGACCAGATCGCGCCATTCGCTCCAGATCTGCTCGCGGGACTTCGATGAGGACATGGTGTTGCTCCTTCGCCGTTGCGTTGGCGAGGGAAACGACGCAGGGCGCACGCGGGTTGCATCAAAGCGGGCGGCGCTACTCCTCGCGCCCGTGGCGCAGGAGGCGGCCATGCAACTGGCGCGCCTGGGGCGTGCCCGCTTCGAGCGCGAAGACATAGGCATGGGTCAGGAAGAAGCACGACGCGTCGAGATCGTTGGCCGTGTCCGCCGCCTCGGTATAGAGCGCGATCAGCGCGGAGCGGTCGTCATGTTCGTGCGCCGAGAGCATCCGCGCGTGAAGATCCGTGCTCATTCCGCCGCCTTGGCCGCGCCGCGATGGGTCTCCACCTTGCCCGCGACCCAGGCATGGAAGCAATGGGTCGGGCTGTCCATCACCGGCGAGAAGCGCCCGCCGTCGAAGCTGGTGACGTGGCGGCCCTTCTGCATGCCCTCGACGACGAAGATGTCCTCTTCGAAGACGGTTTTCCAGAGCTGCGCATTGCGCGCCTTCAGCCCTTCGTCGATGCCCGGCTCGGCGTAATAGAGGTGGATATGCTCTGCCGTCCGCTCGAGGCCCTGCGGCTCGAGGATGATGGCGAAGGCATGATCGCGGTGCACGCCCAAGAGGACGTTCGGATAGATGGCGGTATACTCGGCCTGCTCGTTCCACTTGGCGCCGACTTCGGGAAAATCGGGGAAGGTCTCGCCGTTCTCGTTGGTGAGCTGGCGGTAGACCATCGTGCCCTGGCCGGAGAAGGCGCCCGGCTCTTCGATATGGTAATGATCCTCGAGGCGCGAGTAGCTGTTGAGGCCGGGATGGACCCAAGGCAGGTGATAGCTTTCGCAGTAATTCTCGACCGCGAGCTTCCAGTTCGTCTGCACTTCGAGGGTGAAGCGGCTGCCGGCGCCGCCGTGATGGATCGGCACGTCGAATTCGCGCCAGCGGTGGATGATGGGGGCCATCGCCTCCTCGAAGGCGGGCGCGTCGCCCGAGACGTTGATCCAGACGACATCGCGCCACAGATGGCTGCGCACTTCGATCAGGCCGAGCTCGCTGCGTTTGATCGCGGCGTGGGTGTTCTGGCCCGGCCCGCCGACATGCGGGGTCGAGACGAGCGCGCCCTTGGTCGAATAGCACCACGAGTGATAGGGGCAGCGGATCGCGCCCTCGATCTTGCGCGGCTCCTCGACGAGGATCATGCCGCGATGGCGGCAGATGTTCTGAAAGACGCGCACATCGCCGTCCTTGTCGCGCAGAAGAAGGAGCGGCATGCCGAGGAACATGAGCGGCACCGCGTCTCCCGGCTCGGGCACGTCCGCGCCCACCGCGAGGCCCGCCCATTGCGAATAAAGGAGCGCGTGCTTTTCCTCCTCGAAGATCGCCGGATCGACGTAATGCGCGTTCGGCAGGCCGTTCGCGGTCTCCACGGGAAGGCGCACGGAGCTGAGATCGGTGACGGTCATGGCGCGGCTCTCCTCGAATAGCTCATGTTCGAGGCGAGTATGCCGCGCATGTGGGCGGGGAACCGACGATTCGCGACCTCGCTTGCCTCAAGGCGACAAGCCGTGCGGCGCCGTCTCAGCGGAAGGGCTGATCGAGGCGCAGAAGCCGCGCGTGGAAGGGCGGCAGCTCGTCGATGCCGACGAGCGAGCTGCCGCGCGCCGCGGCGAGGATCGCCGCGCGGTTATGGCCCATATGCTCGTAGACCATGCGCGCGGCGCGGATGCCGGCGATCTTCTCGCGCACGGTGCGCGTGACGTAGCCTTCCCAAAGGTTGGACTGGAACGAGGTCTCTGGCGCGAGGAAGTTGAACGAGCAGGCGAGCGAGTTGCGGTGCGTGACGAGGATCATGATGCCCTCTTCCTGGCGCATGACGATGCCGCGGAACTCGCGGTCGCGCCGCGCGGTCGAGAGGCCCTGACGCCGAAGCGCGTCGATAGGCTCCGCCCCGCGCAGGAAGGTGTAACCGTCCGCGCGGTGGATATAGACGAGGCCGCGCACGAAGAGCGTCTCGTCCACGAAGCTACGGCGCACGAAGCGGTAGATGCCGCTCGGGAAGAGGTCTTCGGGCACGGCCACCGGCTCGGAGCCGAAGAAGCCCGCGACGGCCGGATGGCCCAGCAGATCGAAGGAGGCGGAGCGCAGCTTGCCCGCAGGCTCGAGCAGGATGCGCGCGTCGGTGCCGAAGAACTGGCAGATGCGGTGCAGCACGTCCGGGCGCGGAAAGCTCTCGGCGGTGAGGTAGCGATTGAACTGGGTGCGGTTGATGCCCAGATCGCGGCAGAGCCCGGCGATCGAGGGGTAATCGGCGCTGAGCTTCCGCAGGTTCTCGCCGAAGATCGCGCGCAGGCGGGCCGGGTCGGGATCGGGCGCGGCGGGCGCGCGCGGAGGCCGGGCAGGGGCCACGGACGGCGGCTCCTCAGCCGCGCTCGGGGAAGAGGAAATGGCGGCGGTCGACACTCATCGACGGATCCTTTCACGGCAAGCACTCGTTATGATGGCAGTTGAGCACAGCCCCTCAACCTTGTCACGGGGTCTGACGCTAATTGGCGTCACTTTTCACAATCCGTGACACAAATGGATCACCGCTGTGACCGATTCCGCCATAGCCCGACGCAACGGAAACCGACATTTTGGTAAATACGGCACGCCCCGTGCATGATCGCGAGAACGCGGCGACAGCGGGGACGCATGCCACGGATGAATGGCCGGAGGGCGTCATGATTGGCCCCGGCGGAGTGAATTGGGGGGTATTGCATGTACGGAGTCGTTCTTTGGACCGATCAACGCCAGAATCGCGCTGTCATCTGGTGCGAGGATCACGGCGATCTGGCCTTTTATCGTGGTGCCGAGGGCGGTGATGCCGCCATGACGGCGGGCGATCTGGTCGAGTTCGATCTGCGAAGCTCCGGCAACATGCGGCTGGCCGACACGCCGCGTCTCATCTCGCAGCGCAGCCATCCGACCCTCACCAGCGAATTGAAAAAGGCGGGTGCGCGTCTCGGCGTGGTCAAGTCCGGGCCGCCGCGTGCCGCCAACACCGATTGCGCCGCCAACGTCATCCCCCTCAGTGAGGCGCGCCTGGCCGCCTATGCCTGACGCTGATCCGGTGCAATGACGGGAAAGGGCGGGCCCATCGCGGAGCCCGCCCTTTTCATGTCCGGCGCGAGGCCCGGTCTCAGTTACCGCGGGGCAGGGCCGCGATCCCGGTGCGCGCGAGATCCGAGAGGCCCAGGGGGCGCATCAGGTCGGCGAAGGCGTCGATTTTTTCCGAGGTGCCGGTAATCTCGAAGGTGAAGCTGTCGAGCGTCGAGTCGACCACGTTCGCGCGGAAGATGTCGGCGAGGCGCAGCGCCTCGACCCGCTTGTCCCCGGTGCTGGCGACCTTCATCAGCGCCAGCTCGCGCTCGACCGCGCGGCCCTCGACGGTCAGGTCATGCACCTCGTGGACGGGCACGATGCGCCCGAGCTGCGCCTTGATCTGTTCGATCACCTGCGGCGTGCCGGTGGTCACGATGGTGATGCGGGACATGTGCCCCTCATGGTCGATCTCGGCCACGGTCAGGCTGTCGATATTGTAGCCGCGCCCCGAAAACAGGCCGATGACGCGCGCGAGCACGCCCGCCTCGTTGTCGACCAGAACGGCGAGCGTGTGGCTCTCCTCGATATCAGAGAATTGCGGGCGCAGGTTGTAGGCCGAATGCTTGCTCGAGCCTTTCTTGATCTTCAGTGCGGACATCGCCTCTGTCTCCTTGGCAGATCCGCGCGGCAAGGCGGTCTCTGCGTGTCGTTGCGTGATGGGTCGGGGGCGGTCCTCAGACGAGGACCGCGCCGCCGGCCTTGATCGCATCCTTCGTCGACGCCTCGCCCAGCAGCATCTTGTTGTGCGGCTCGCCCGAGGGGATCATCGGGAAGCAGTTCTCGTGCTTCTCCACCAGGCAGTCGAAGATCACCGGGCCGTCATACTTGATCATCTCGTTGATCGCGTCATCGAGATCGGCGGGATCCTCGCAGCGGATGCCCTTTGCGCCGAAGGCTTCGGCGAGCTTGACGAAATCGGGCAGGGCCTCGGACCAGCTGTGCGAATAGCGCTCACCATGCAGAAGCTCCTGCCACTGGCGCACCATGCCGAGGCGCTCATTGTTGAGGATGAACTGCTTGACGGGCAGGCGGAACTGGATCGCCGTGCCCATCTCCTGCATGTTCATCAGCCAGCTCGCCTCGCCCGCGACATTGATGACGAGCGCGTCGCGATGCGCCATCTGCACGCCGATGGAGGCCGGAAAGCCGTAGCCCATCGTGCCGAGGCCGCCCGACGTCATCCAGCGGTTCGGATCCTCGAAGCCGAGATATTGCGCGGCCCACATCTGATGCTGGCCCACCTCGGTCGTGATGTAGCGGTCATGGCCCTTGGTCAGCGCCTCGAGGCGCGCCAGCGCATGCTGCGGCTTGATGGTCGGGCCGGTCTGCTTGAAGCTGAGGCACTCGACCTTGCGCCACTCGTCGATGCGCTTGTTCCATTTGGCGATCGCCTCGGAATTGACCTTGCGGCCGCGCGATTTCCAGACCTTGAGCAGATCCTCGAGCACATGGGCGATGTCGCCGACGATGGGGATATCGGTCTTGATCACCTTGTTGATCGACGACGGGTCGATGTCGATATGCGCCTTCTTGGAGCCGGGCGAGAACGCGTCGAGCCTTCCGGTGATCCGGTCGTCGAAGCGCGCGCCGATATTGATCATGAGATCGCAATCATGCATCGCCATGTTGGCCTCGTAGAGGCCGTGCATGCCCAGCATCCCGAGCCAGGATTTGCCGGAGGCGGGATAGGCGCCGAGGCCCATCAGCGTCGAGGTGATCGGAATGCCCGTGGCATCGACCAGCTCGCGCAGAAGCTGGCTTGCCGCCGGGCCCGAGTTGATGACCCCGCCGCCGGTGTAGAAGACCGGGCGCTTGGCGGTCTCCATCGCGGCCACGAGCTCGGTGATCGCCTCGAGATCGCCCTTCACCTGCGGCTGGTAGTGGCTGACGCGCACCTTTTGCGGGGGGGTATATTCGGCGCTGGCGAATTGCACGTCCTTCGGAATGTCGATCAGCACGGGGCCGGGGCGGCCCGCCGTGGCGACGTGGAAGGCCTCGTGGATCACCGCCGAAAGCTTGGCGGTGTCCTTGACCAGCCAGTTATGCTTGGTGCAGGGGCGGGTGATGCCCACCGTGTCGGCCTCCTGAAAGGCGTCCGAGCCGATCATGAAGGTCGGCACCTGGCCGGTCAGCACGACGATGGGAATGCTGTCGAGAAGCGCGTCCGTGAGGCCCGTCACGGCATTGGTCGCGCCGGGGCCGGATGTCACCAGCACCACTCCCGGCTTGCCGGTCGAGCGCGCGTAGCCCTCGGCGGCATGCACCGCGCCCTGTTCGTGGCGCACGAGGATGTGCTGGATGCCGTTCTGCTGGAAGACCTCGTCATAGATCGGCAGCACGGCGCCGCCGGGATAGCCGAAGATGACGTCCACGCCCTGATCCTTGAGGGCCTGAACCACCATTTTCGCTCCGGTCATCTGACGTGTCATCGTATCGCTCCGTTCATGACATCATTGCGCGATCGCGCATGAAAAAGCCCCCGAAGTGGTGGGGGCGCATTGGGTCTTCCGAGGGATCCCGGCTACCGGCCCATGCGCAATTTCCGTGTAAGTACTACCTGCGGCTCCACCGGACCACTCCTTATTGGCTGCGCTGGGGACATTATGACCCTGTCTCGGGAGGGTCAAGCGGCCCAGCGGATAAAATGTCGTGCGGAGTGGATTTTCTTTCCATTTGTTGCGCGATTCAGGTCGGATCGGATGTTTTGCACCCGCGGGACGCCTCCGGCGGGAGTATTTGGGCCAAGATGAAGGACGGGCCTGTGCGCATCAGCCGCGGCGGGCGTGCATGATGAAGCCCAGAAGATTGAGCAGAACCTGCGCGGCCAGCACCGATGTGCTGTCGCCCGCGTCATAGGCGGGCGCCACCTCGACCAGGTCGATGCCGACGATCTCGTTGCGCCGCGCGACCTGCTGAAGCAGTTCGAGGACCTCGTAATAGAGAAAGCCTCCATGGCTCGGCGTGCCGGTGCCGGGCGCAATGGAGGGGCAGAAGCCGTCGATATCGAGCGTGAGATAAACGCGTGCGCCCGCCGGAATGCGGCCTGCAAGCGCCTCCGGGCCGAGCGCGCGGCACTGGCGCACCGAGAGGATATCGGAGCCCATCCCGCGCGCGGCCTCGTAGCCGTCCCGCGCGGTCGAGCTGACATTGCGGATGCCGAGCTGCGTGAGGCCGGTGACATAGGGCTTCTCGGCGGCGCGGCGCATCGGGTTGCCATGCCCAGTGCGCACGCCATGCCGCTCGTCCACGAAATCGAGATGCGCGTCGATCTGGAGGATGTGGATGTCGCCCCGGCCCTCGAACGCGTCGATGCAGGGGATGTTGACCGAATGATCGCCTCCGATGGTCACCGGCAGCGCGCCGGCCGCGAGAATCGCGCGCACGCCCTCGGCGATGTTCGCATGGCTCTGCGCCGTGTCGGTGTGCACGATATCGGCGTCGCCGATATCGACGATGCGTATGTCAGGGCCGAGATAGGTCACGTCGTCCTCATGATCGTAGGCGCCGCCATGCCCGAAGCTGAAAAGCGTCGAGGCCTCCCGCACGCTGCGCGGGCCGAAGCGCGCGCCGGGCCGGAACTGCGTGCCGCCGTCGAAGGGCGCGCCGAGGATCGCGATATCTGCGTCGATCGCCGACCAGTCCGCGACATAGGGGCGCTTGCCGAAGGTCGAAATCCCGACGAAGGGCAGGTTCAGCCGCCCCGTTTCATACTCATGTCCGCTCATGCCGAAGCCTCCTGCCTGCGCGCCCCTCCCCGGGCCCGGCCAGATAGACAGGCGCCGCGCGCCCGGGCAAGCCGTGTTTTGCCGCAGACCCGCCTTTTGCCTTTCGCCCGCCCGGCATCCGTGAAATAGGGAGTTGCCAAACGATCCTATCATGGAGACACGTGATGAAGATTCGTGAGGCCCTGACCTTCGATGATGTCCTTCTGCTTCCCGCCGCGTCCAACGTGCTGCCCAGCACCGCCGACACGCGCACGCGGGTGACCCGCTCGATCGCGCTCAACATCCCGCTGCTGAGCTCGGCCATGGACACGGTCACCGAGAGCCGCATGGCGATCTGCATGGCGCAATATGGCGGCATGGGCGTCATTCACCGCAATTTCGACATCGCCGAACAGGCCGCCGAGGTGCGCCGGGTCAAGCGCTTCGTGAGCGGGATCGTCTACAACCCGATCACCCTCACCGCCGATCAGACCCTCGCCGATGCAAAAGCGCTTCAGGAGCAGTACCGCGTCAGCGGCTTTCCGGTGATCGACGAGGCGGGCCGCGTCGTGGGCATCGTCACCAACCGCGATATGCGGTTCGCGCAGGACGAGCGCACGCCGGTGCGCGTCATGATGACGTCGGACGATCTGGCGATCCTGCAGGAGCCGGCCGATCTCGAGGAGGCCAAATCGCTGATGAAGGAGCGCCGGATCGAGAAGCTGCTCGTCACGGACGGGAAGGGCAAGCTGACCGGCCTTCTGACGCTCAAGGATACCGAGCAGGCGGTCCTCAATCCCTCGGCCTGCAAGGACCATCTGGGCCGTCTGCGCGTCGCCGCCGCGACCACTGTGGGCGATGCCGGCTTCGAGCGGACCGAGGCGCTGGTCGATGCGGGCGCCGACATGATCGTGATCGACACCGCGCATGGCCATTCCGCCGGCGTGGCCGAAGCGGTGCGCCGCGCCAAGGCGATCTCGGGCGATGTGCAGGTCGTGGCCGGCAACGTCGCGACGGGCGACGCTGTGCGCGCGCTGATCGATGCGGGCGCCGACTCGGTCAAGGTCGGGATCGGGCCCGGCAGCATCTGCACCACGCGCATGGTCGCCGGTGTGGGCGTGCCCCAGCTGACCGCGATCATGGATTGCGTGGCCGCCGCCGGCGACACGCCGATCATCGCAGATGGCGGCATCAAGTTCTCGGGCGATTTCGCCAAGTCCATCGCCGCGGGCGCCTCCTGCGCCATGGTCGGAAGCATGATCGCCGGGACGGATGAAAGCCCGGGCGAGATGATCCTTTTCCAGGGCCGCTCCTACAAGGCCTATCGCGGCATGGGCAGCCTCGGCGCCATGGCGCGCGGCAGCGCCGACCGCTATTTCCAGAAAGACGCGGCGAGCGACAAGCTGGTGCCCGAAGGGATCGAGGGGCAGGTGCCCTACAAGGGGGCCGCCGGAACGGTCATCCATCAGCTTGTCGGAGGGCTGCGCGCCGCGATGGGCTATACCGGCTGCGCGACGATCGACGAGATGCGGCAGAATTGCGAATTCGTGCGCATCACGAATGCCGGTCTGAGCGAGAGCCATGTCCATGACGTGCAGATCACGCGCGAGTCGCCCAATTATCGGATCGGATAATTTAATCAGCGTGCTGCGGGTCATTCTTCAAGTAGCCGCGCGGGCGATTCGATGACGCCCGCCGCGCGCATCGCCGCTGCGGCCGAGTTGCTGGACCGGATCGGCGCGGGCGCGCCGGCCGAGAAGGTTCTGACGGGCTGGGCGCGCGGCGCGCGCTTCGCCGGCTCGGGCGATCGGGCGGCGGTGCGCGATCTGGTCTACGAGGCGCTGCGCTGCTGGCGCTCGCATGCCTGCCTCGGCGGCGGCGAGACGGGGCGCGCGCGCATGATCGGCGCGCTCCGGGCCCAGGGGATCAATCCCGAGACGCTCTTCACCGGCGTGCGGCATGCTCCGGCGCCGCTGAGCGACGAAGAAAAAGCCGCCGGCGCCCGTCCCGAGGGCATGGACGCGCTCGATCTGCCGGACTGGCTATGGCCCGAATTCGAGGTGTCGCTCGGCGGCGACGCGGCGGGCGCGGCCGAGGCCTTGCGCCACCGGGCGCCCATCATGCTCAGGGCCTGCCTGCGCCGCGCCAGCCGCGACGAGGCGATTGCGGCGCTCGCCCAGGATGACATTCACTCCGAGGCGCATCCTATTGCAAAGACGGCGATAATAGTCACAGAAGGTGCGCGCCGCGTGGCGCAGAGTGCCGCCTTTCGCGAGGGTCTGGTCGAGCTTCAGGACGGCTCGGGTCAGGCCGCGATGGAAGGCATCGATCTGTCCGGCGCGCGGAGCGTTCTCGACTATTGCGCGGGCGGCGGCGGCAAGGCGCTGGCGCTCGCCGCGCGCTCGGACGCGCAGGTCTTCGCCCATGACATCGATCCTGCGCGCATGCGCGATCTGCCGGCGCGCGCCGCCCGCGCCGGTGCGGCGGTGACATTGCTCGAGACATCGGATCTGCGAGCGAATTCCCCGTTTTCGGTGGTTCTTTGCGACGCGCCGTGCTCGGGCAGCGGCACCTGGCGGCGCACGCCCGAGGCCAAGTGGACCCTGACGCCCGAGCGGCTGGCCGAGTTGACGCGGATGCAATCGGGCATCCTCGATGACGCCTCGGAGCTGGTCGCGCCCGGCGGGCTGCTGGTCTATGCGACCTGTTCGGTTCTCGCGGCCGAGAACGAGGCGCGGATCGATGATTTCCTGGCGCGGCACCCCGAATGGCGCTGCGCGTTTCAACGTAGATACCCGATCTCAGAGGCGGGAGACGGGTTCTATGTGGCACATTTGGCGCGTTCGTCGTAAACTTTACACGTTTTGCGTGTGTTTTCGAGCAAAGAATTAACCACCGCTTAAGACCTCGTGCTTCACTCTCACTCGATCGTGACGCAGCCGAGGACCGACCCCGCCGTGACCCTTTCCGAAACCGATTTCGGCGCCATCCGGCGCGCCGCCGCGCGCCTGCGCCCGCATGCGGGGCTCGTCCTCTGCTCGGCTCTGCTCTTCGCGGTGACTGCGGGGATGGTCGCGCCCGGCGGTGAGCGGTATCTGCTCGCCCTCGTGGCGATGATCCTCGGCGGCTCGGCCCTCTGGATCCTTGCCGCCGCGCGCCTCGGCGAGGCGGGGGCCGGTCGCGCGGCGCTCTCAATCGAGGATCTCATACGCCATGATGCCGCCGCCTGCCTCGTGACGGGGCCGGATGGGGCGGTGATCTCGTTCAACGAGGCGGCGCGCAGAAGCTATGCGGCCGAGGAACACGCGACGCTCGCGGGCGCGCTTCAGCCGCTCATCGCGAATCCCGGCGCGTTGCTCTACCGGCTTCAGACGCGCGCGGCCGCGCGCGGCTCGGCGCATGAGGATATCGTGACGGGGGCGGGGCATGTGCGCCTCGCCGTGCACCGCGCGGGCGCCCGGATGCTGGTCTGGCGGATCGAGAAATCGGCGGATGGCGCGGCCCGGCGCGGCGGCGCTGTGCCGCTGCCGATGCTGACGGTCGGACGCAACAACGCCATCCTTTTCATGAACGATGCGGCGCGCCTGCTGATCGGAGAGCGGGCGCGCACGCTCGACCGGATCTGCACCGAATTGCCGCTGCGCTCGGGGCGGATGAACCGGATCAGCACGCAAGCGGGGGTGGAGCCGTGCCTTGTCGTCGAGCTCGAGGGGATCGCGGGCCGGCGCGAGGTCTTCATCATGCCGGGCCTCGCCGAGGACGAGCGCCCCGCCGGGGCATGGAGCCTCTTCGATGAGCTGCCCGTGCCGCTGCTCAAACTGACGCGCGCGGGCGCCATCCGGCTCTGCAACAGGCAGGCGGCCGAGCTTCTGGGCTGCGCCGAGTGGCAGGGCCGCCAGGTCACCGATCTGCTCGAGGGGCTGGGCCGCTCGATCCCCGACTGGCTGGAGGATGCGGCCGAAGGGCGCGGCACGGTCCATTCCGAGGTCCTCCGCGTGCGCCGCGCCGAGGAGGAGGTCTTCATTCAGGTCACGCTCGCCCGCGCGGCGCAGGAGGGCGAGACGGAGCTCATCGCGGTGCTGAGCGACGCGACCGAGCTCAAATCGCTCGAGGCGCAGTTCGTCCAGTCGCAAAAGATGCAGGCGATCGGGCAGCTTGCCGGGGGCGTCGCGCATGATTTCAACAACCTGCTCACCGCGATCTCGGGCCATTGCGACCTGCTCCTCCTGCGGCACGATCAGGGCGATTCCGATTATGGCGATCTTTTGCAGATCGCGCAGAACGCCAACCGCGCGGCGGCGCTGGTCGGCCAACTTCTGGCCTATTCGCGCAAGCAGACGCTGCGGCCCGAGGTGATGGATCTGCGCGACGCGATGTCGGACCTCACGCATCTTCTCAACCGCCTCGTGGGCGAGAAAATCGTGCTCTCGCTCCGGCATGATCCGACCTTGTGGTCGATCCGCGCGGACAAGCGCCAACTCGAGCAGGTCATCATGAACCTCGTGGTGAACGCGCGCGATGCGATGGCCTCGGGCGGCGAGATCACGATCGAGACGCGCAACGTGACGCTCGATGCGCCCCTCCACCGCGACCGCGCCATCGTCGCGCCGGGCAGATGGGTGCGCATCGACGTGACCGACGAAGGCATCGGCATCCCGCCGGAGCGGCTTCAAAAGGTCTTCGAGCCCTTCTTTACCACGAAAAAGACAGGCGAGGGCACGGGCCTCGGCCTTTCGACGGCGTACGGGATCGTCAAGCAGACGGGCGGCTTCATCTTCGTCGACAGCGCGCCGGGGCAGGGCACCAACTTCTTCCTGATGTTTCCCGCGCATGATCAGGCGGAGCGGCCCGCCGAGGCCGCGGCGCGCACGGCCATCGACGAGGGTCCAGACGAGGGGATCGTGCTTCTGGTCGAGGACGAGGCGCCGGTGCGCGCCTTCGCCTCGCGCGCGCTCCAGATGCGCGGCTTCACCGTGCTCGAGGCCGAGTCCGCCGAGGAGGCGCTCGAGCTTCTGTCCGATCCAAATCTCGCCGTCGATGTCTTCGTGACCGACGTGGTCATGCCCGGTCTCGACGGGCCGAGCTGGGTCCAGAAGGCGCTGATCGACCGGCCGCGCACCCGCGTCGTCTTCGTCTCGGGCTACGCGGAAGAGGATTTCGGCGACACGCAGGCGCGCATTCCGAACTCGGTTTTCCTGCCCAAACCCTTCTCGCTCACGGATCTGACCGAGGTGGTGCAGCGGCAGATGGGGGAGTGCGGCGCGCGGGGGCGGCGCGGCGCTCAGTTGATCGGAGAGGGCACGGGTTCGGGCGTGTAGGAACCATCCGGGCCGATGCTGGCGTAAAGCCGGAAATCGGGCGCGTATTTGCGGCGCAGAACCGCCTCGGTCTCGGGCGAGAGCGCCAGCGGCTCGCGCGGGGAGGCGTTGAGGCGGTCCGTCTCGACACGGAACCCGAGCCGCGCCTCGAGATAGTCGGCGAGCGCGGGCTGATCCTCGTAGCGGAAGACATGCGTCGCCGCGGTGCCGTTCTTCTGCGGCTCAAGGAATTTCGACTGCGATCCGACATTCGCGTGCCGCGGCTGCGCGCCAGCGACATAGTCGCGCACGAAGGCATCGAAGCTCATATCCTCCGTGCTCACTGGCTTGCCCGACAGAAACGGGCGCTGGCGATAGCGATACCAGCTTCCCAGCCAGTCGATCGGCTCGCGCATCACGGCGATGACATGCAGATCCTCGCCGATGAATTTCTCGAGCGCGGGCCGGAAGAAGCGGTTGTAGCGGAAAATCGGCGCATGTTTCAGCTCGGGCGGATCGCTCACGATCATCGAGGCATGCTCCGCGAGCGCGGCCTGCCATGCGGTGGTGCCGGTCTTCGGGACCGACAGAAAGACCAGTTTCTGCTTTGAAAAGACCAGCATGGCGCCCTTCACGGCTAAAAGGGCGCAGTCAGGAATGCCCTTAACCTTTCTTCAACACTTCGCGCCGATTGTGAAGGCATGGAACATTTGGCTTGAAATGTTCGCGTTTTGTCTGCATTAAGGCGAGAACAAGAGGCGAACAAACGCAACGATTGCCGCTAGTGGCATGGTGTGGAATAAGGATGCGAACGCAATGGCAACGGCAGATCTTTTGAGCATGGACAACAAGAAGAGCGCGGACAAGCAGAAGGCCCTCGACAGTGCGCTGGCCCAGATCGAACGGCAGTTCGGCAAGGGCTCGATCATGAAGCTGGGGGATAACCCGATCACCGACATGGAATCGACCTCCACCGGCTCGCTCGGCCTCGATATCGCGCTCGGCATCGGCGGCATCCCGAAGGGCCGGATCGTCGAGATCTACGGCCCCGAAAGCTCGGGCAAGACGACGCTGACGCTGCATTGCGTGGCCGAAGAGCAGAAGAAGGGCGGCGTTTGCGCCTTCGTCGACGCGGAGCATGCGCTCGATCCGCAATATGCCCGCAAGCTCGGTGTCGATCTCGATGAGCTTCTCATCAGCCAGCCCGACACGGGCGAGCAGGCGCTCGAGATCGTGGACACGCTGGTGCGCTCGGGCGCGGTCAGCATGGTCGTCGTCGACTCGGTCGCGGCGCTCACGCCGAAATCCGAGCTCGAGGGCGACATGGGCGACAGCAGCGTGGGTGTGCATGCCCGCCTGATGAGCCAGGCGATGCGCAAGCTGACGGGCTCGATCAGCCGCACGAAATGCACCGTGATCTTCATCAACCAGATCCGCATGAAGATCGGAGTCATGTTCGGCAGCCCCGAGACGACGACGGGCGGCAACGCGCTCAAGTTCTACAGCTCGGTCCGGCTCGACATCCGCCGCATCGGCGCGCTCAAGGATCGCGACGAGGTGGTCGGCAACGCGACGCGCGTCAAGGTCGTCAAGAACAAGGTCGCGCCGCCCTTCAAGCAGGTGGAATTCGACATCATGTACGGCGAGGGCATCTCGAAGATGGGCGAGATTCTCGATCTCGGCGTCAAGGCGGGCGTGGTCGAGAAATCCGGCAGCTGGTTCAGCTACGGCGACGAGCGCATCGGGCAGGGCCGCGAGAACGCCAAGACCTTCCTCAAGGAAAACAGCTCGATCGCGCTCGAGATCGAGGACAAGATTCGCGCGGCGCACGGGCTCGACTTCGACATGGGCGCCTCGGATGACGATGGCGGCAGCGGCGACGATGTGATGGAGGCGTGACGCCCTTTGATATGTGAGCGAAAGGCCCGGCCGCAGCAGCGCGCCGGGCCTTCTTTCTTGCGGTGGACAGGGCGCGCGCGGGCGGATACCTAGAGGCGCGCCGGGCCCTTAGGGCCACCCCATTGCAAAGAGGCTTCCCGCATGCCGACGCTGAACGATATCCGCTCGACCTTTCTGAGCTATTTCGACCGCAACGATCACCGCGTCGTCGACAGCTCGCCTCTTGTGCCGCGCAACGATCCCACGCTCATGTTCACCAATTCGGGCATGGTACAGTTCAAGAACCTCTTCACCGGCGTCGAGAAGCGCGACTACGTGCGCGCGACGACCAGCCAGAAATGCGTCCGCGCGGGCGGCAAGCATAACGATCTGGACAATGTAGGCTACACGGCGCGCCATCACACCTTCTTCGAGATGATGGGGAATTTCAGCTTCGGCGACTATTTCAAGGACGACGCGATCCGCTTCGCCTGGGAGCTTCTGACCCGCGATTTCGGCATCGACAAATCCAAGCTTCTGGTCACGGTCTATCACACCGACGAAGAGGCCGCGACGATCTGGAAGAAGGTCGCGGGCCTGCCGGACGAGCGTATCATCCGCATCGCGACGGACGACAATTTCTGGTCGATGGGCCCGACCGGCCCGTGCGGCCCGTGTTCCGAGATCTTCTACGACCACGGCCCCGAGATCTGGGGTGGCCCTCCGGGCAGCCCCGAGGAGGACGGCGACCGGTTCATCGAGATCTGGAACCTCGTCTTCATGCAGAACGAGCGGTTCGAGGACGGCACGCAGCGCGATCTCGACATGCAGTCGATCGACACCGGGATGGGCCTCGAGCGGATCGGCGCGCTCCTTCAGGGCAAGCACGACAATTACGACACGGACCTCATGCGCGCGCTGATCGAGGCGAGCGCGCATGCCACCTCGACCGACCCCGACGGCCCGGGCAACGTGCATCACCGCGTGATCGCGGATCACCTGCGCTCGACCTCCTTCCTGATGGCCGATGGCGTGATGCCCTCGAACGAGGGGCGGGGCTATGTGCTGCGCCGCATCATGCGGCGGGCGATGCGCCATGCGCATCTGCTGGGCGCGAAGGATCCGGTCATGCACCGGCTGGTGCCGTCGCTCGTGGGGCAGATGGGGCAAGCTTTCCCCGAGCTCGGCCGCGCGCAGGGCATGATCGAGGAGATGCTCCGCCTCGAGGAGACGCGCTTCAAGCAGACGCTCGACCGTGGTCTTGGCCTGCTCGACGACGCGCTTCAGGATCTGGGCGAAGGCGCGGACCTTCCCGGCGAGACGGCGTTCAAGCTCTACGACACGTTCGGCTTCCCGCTCGATCTGACGCAGGATGCGCTGCGCGAGAAGGGGCGCGGCGTCGATATCGCGGGCTTCGATGCGGCCATGGCCGAGCAGAAGGCCAAGGCGCGAGCGGCCTGGGCGGGCACGGGCGAGGCGGTCGATCAGGCGGTCTGGTACGACATCGCCGAGGCGAAGGGCGTGACGGATTTCCTCGGCTACGATACCGAGAGCGCAGAGGCGCAGATCGTCGCGCTGGTCAAGGACGGCGCGCAGGCCGAGAGCGCGGGCGAAGGCGATACCGTTCAGATCGTGCTCAACCAGACGCCCTTCTACGCCGAGGCCGGTGGTCAGGTGGGCGATAGCGGCACCCTGCGCTGCGAGGGCGGCGAGGCGCGCATCACCGACACCAGGAAAGTGGCCGGCGTCTTCATCCATTTCGCCGAAGTGACACGCGGCAAGATCACGAGGGGTGCCGCCGCGCAGCTCGAGGTGGATCACGACCGCCGCAGCGCGATCCGGGCCAACCATTCGGCGACGCATCTTCTGCATGAGGCGCTGCGCGAGGTGCTGGGCGATCACGTCGCGCAGCGCGGCAGCCTCAACGCCGAGGACCGTCTGCGCTTCGATTTCAGCCACACCAAGGCGCTGAGCGCCGACGAGCTGGCGCGCGTCGAGGCCGATGTGAACGCCTATATCCGCCAGAACGCGCCGGTCCAGACGCGGATCATGACGCCGGACGAGGCGCGGGAGCTGGGCGCGCAGGCGCTCTTCGGCGAGAAATACGGCGACGAGGTGCGCGTCGTGTCGATGGGCCGCAAGGACGGCTCGGGGCGCGGCGCGGATGGCGCGACGTATTCGATCGAGCTTTGCGGCGGCACGCATGTCAGCGGCACCGGCGATATCGGGCTCTTCGTGCTTCTGGGCGATGCGGCCTCGAGCGCGGGCGTGCGCCGGATCGAGGCGCTGACCGGCGACGCGGCGCTGCGCTATCTCGGCGGGCACTCGAAGGCGCTGACCGAGATCGCGGGCGCGCTCAAGGTCCGCCCCGAGGACGCGCAAGCGCGTGTGCGCGCGCTCATGGACGAGCGCCGCGCGCTGGTGCAGGAGGTGGCGCAGCTGCGCCGCGATCTCGCCATGGCGGGCGGCGCGGGCAAAGGCGGCGAGGCCGAAATCGAAGAGATCGGCGGCAAAAGGCTCATCGCGCAGGTAATGAGCGGGGTCGCGGGCAAGGATCTGCCGGGCCTCATCGACCAGCTCAAGGCGAAAGTCGAAAGCGGCGCGGTGCTTCTCATCGCGGATACGGGCGGCAAGGCCGCCGTCGCGGCGGGCGTGACCGAGGATATGACCGGCAGCCTCTCGGCGGTCGACATGGTGCGCGCCGCCGTGACCGAGCTGGGCGGCAAGGGCGGCGGCGGCCGCGCGGACCTCGCCCAGGGGGGCGCCGCCGATGCCGCCAATTCGGACGCCGCGATCGACGCGGTGCGCAACCTTTTGAAAGGATAAGCCATGCCAGCACTCTGGATCGCGCATGTGACCGTCACCGACGAGGAGGCGTACGGCAAATACGCCGCGCTGGCCGGACCCGCCATCGCCAAGCATGGCGGCGCATTCATCGCGCGCGGCGGACGCTTCGTGCAGCTCGAAGGCAAGGAGCGCCCCCGCAACGTGGTCGCGCGTTTCGAAAGCGTCGAGGCCGCGGAGGCCTGCTATCACTCGCCCGAATATCAGGAGGCGCTGAGCCATGCGCGCGGCGCGTCCGAGCGCGAGTTGCTGATCGTCGAGACTTCCGAGTAACCGGGGCGCTGGTCACGGGGCGTTTCGCCGCTATGTGCCTTTGGAAACAAAGGGAGACATGCGGATGATACGCGCCTGGATCATGGGATTGCTTCTGGCGATGGCGCCGGGTCTGTCGTCGGCGCAGGATGCCTCGGTGCTCGATCAGCCGGGAGCAGTCCTGCTCATGCGCCATGCGCTCGCCCCCGGCACCGGCGATCCCGCGAATTTCGCGCTCGGCGATTGCAGCACGCAGCGCAATCTCGATGAAGCGGGGCGCGCGCAGGCGCGCCGGATCGGCGCGGCGCTGCGGCAGGCGGGTATGGTGCCGACGCATGTCTTCACCAGCGAATGGTGCCGCTGCCGCGAAACCGCCGCCCTGCTGGATCTTGGCGAGGTGACGCCGCTGCCGGCGCTCAACTCGCATTTCGCCGGGCGCGGCGACCGCGAGGCGCAGGCCCGCGCGGTGCGGGAGGTGCTGGCCGAGCTGCCCGCGGATGCGCGCCCGCTTCTGGTGACGCATCAGGTGAACATCACGGCGCTCAGCGGCGTCTTTCCCCGCTCGGGCGAGATCGTCGTGACGCTCCCGAACGAAAACGGCCAGCTCGTCGAAGCTGGCCGTTTCCTCGTCGATCCATAAAAGCCCGGTATCAGGCGCTTTTCGAGGCGCGCTTGCGCTCATGCGGGTCGAGATGGCGCTTGCGCAGGCGGATCGCGTTCGGCGTCACTTCGACCAGCTCGTCGTCGTCGATATAGGCGATGGCCTGTTCGAGCGTCATTTCGACGGGTGTCGTGAGGCGCACGGCCTCGTCGGTGCCCGACGCACGCACGTTGGTCAGTTTCTTGCCCTTGAGCGGGTTCACCTCGAGATCGTTGTCGCGGCTGTGCTCGCCGATAATCATGCCGGTATAGACCTTGGCCTGAGCGCCGATGAACATCTTGCCGCGATCCTCGAGGTTCCAGAGCGCGTAGGCCACCGACTCGCCGTTCTCCATCGAGATGAGAACGCCCGCGCGGCGGCCCGGGATGACGCCGCGATGGGGCGACCAGCTATGGAACACGCGGTTGAGAACGCCGGTGCCGCGCGTGTCGGTCAGGAATTCGCCATGATAGCCGATGAGGCCGCGCGAGGGGACATGCGCGATGATGCGCGTCTTGCCGGCCCCTGCGGGCTTCATCTCGACGAGATCGCCCTTGCGCGCGCCGGTGATCTTCTCGATCACGGCGCCGGAATATTCGTCATCGACGTCGATCGTGACTTCCTCGATCGGCTCGAGCCGCTCGCCGTTCTCGCCTTCGCGCATCACCACCTTGGGGCGCGAAATGCTGAGCTCGAAGCCCTCGCGGCGCATGTTCTCGATCAGAACGCCCATTTGCAATTCACCGCGGCCCGCAACCTCGAACGCCTCGCCGCCGGGCGTGTCGGTGACCTTGATGGCCACGTTCGATTCGGCTTCCTTGAGCAGGCGGTCGCGGATGACGCGGCTTTGCACCTTCTTGCCGTCCCGGCCCGCGAGCGGGCTGTCGTTGATCCCGAAGGTCACGGTGATCGTGGGCGGATCGATGGGCTGCGCATCGAGCGGCTCGTCCACCGCGAGCGCGCAGATCGTGTCGGCGACGGTGGCCTTCGACATGCCCGCGAGGCTGACGATATCGCCGGCCTGCGCCTCCTCGATGTCCTGGCTGGAGAGGCCGCGGAAGGCCTGGATGCGGGTCACGCGGAACTGCTCGATCTTCTGGCCGATGCGGCTGAGCGCCTGCACGGTCGCGCCGACCCGGAGCTTGCCCGATTCCACGCGGCCCGTCAGTAGGCGGCCCACGAAGGGGTCGGCGCCGAGCGTCGTGGCGAGCATCCGGAAATCCTCGTCCTGCCGTTTGACCTGCTTGGGCGCGGGGACGTGATCGACGATGAGCTTGAAGAGGGCGCTCAGATCCTTGCGCGGGCCGTCGAGCTCGTGATCGGCCCAGCCGTTGCGGCCGCTCGCATACATGTGCGGGAAATCGAGCTGGTCGTCATCGGCGCCGAGGCTGGCGAAGAGATCGAAGCACTCGTCGAGCGCGCGGTCGGGTTCCGCATCGGGCTTGTCGACCTTGTTGAGCACCACGATGGGGCGCAGGCCGAGCGCGAGCGCCTTGGAGGTCACGAATTTCGTCTGCGGCATCGGGCCCTCGGCGGCATCGACAAGAAGGACGACACCGTCGACCATGCTCAGGATGCGCTCCACCTCGCCGCCGAAATCGGCGTGGCCCGGCGTGTCGACGATGTTGATGCGCTTGCCCTTCCATTCGACCGAGGTCGGCTTGGCGAAGATCGTGATGCCGCGCTCGCGCTCGAGATCGTTGCTGTCCATCGCGCGCTCGTCCACGGCCTGGTTGGCCCGGAAGGCACCCGATTGCTTGAGCAATTCGTCGACCAGCGTCGTCTTGCCATGGTCCACGTGGGCGATGATCGCGATGTTGCGAAGGTCCATTTCGGTCAATCCTTGGGGTTTTTTTCAGCGCCCTATAGCCTGCGGGCGGATTTGACCAGAGCAAAGAGCCGTTCCGGCGAAGATCGGCGCGCGGCTTTGCGCCGCGTGCATCGCTCACGGAGGGGGCAAGTGCCGCCCGAGGGCGTAGGCGCCGGGCTGCGATCGGGGGTTAACGAGATGGGCGCCATGTGATGGCGCCCATGGTCATGATCGGGTCAAGCCGCGAGGGCCGGACGGCTCAGAAGGGGATTTCGTCGTCGAAATCGCGCGAGGGGGCGCCGCCGCCGCCGCCGCCCGAGCGCCCGCCATCGTCCGGCCCGCCGTAATCGCGGTCGCCGCCATAGCCGCCACCGCCGCCGGAGGAATAGCCGCCGCCGCCACTGGCACCGCCGCCTTCGCCGCGCCCGTCGAGCATGGTCAGCGTGGACGTGTAGGGCCGCAGCACGACTTCGGTCGAATAGCGGTCCTGACCGGATTGATCCTGCCATTTGCGCGTCTCGAGCTGGCCCTCGATATACACTTTCGAGCCCTTCTTGAGATATTGCTCGGCCACGCGCGCCAGCGGCTCGGAGAAGATGGCGACGGAATGCCACTCGGTCTTCTCGCGCCGCTCGCCCGTGTTCTTGTCCTTCCAGGTCTCGGAGGTGGCGATGCGCAGGTTGCACACCTTGCCGCCGTTCTGGAACGTGCGCACCTCGGGATCGCGGCCCAGATTGCCGATGATGATGACTTTGTTAACCGACCCGGCCATGCGTGCGTCCTCCTGATGGGGCTTTGAATTTGACTCCGTGTTACATCATCAGATCAGGGTTAACGCCAGCCTAAAATATGAGGGCAGGGCCGCCGCCCGCACCCGCCGGACGAGGCCCGATGCGCGTCAGGCTGGAATTGCGCGTCAGAATCGGGTAACCCATCTGCGACCGGCACGGCAAAGAGAGATCGCATGAAGACTTTCCTTGGAACGGCACTGGCCATTTTCTCGATCGCACAGATGGCCGCGCCCGCCGCGTCGGCCCAGACGATCTCCACCAAAAGCCGCAGCACCCTTTTCGCGTCGCAGACCAGCGTGCTCGATACCCGCGCGGCCTCGCAATACAAGGCGTCGGTGCGGCTTCAGCCGAACCGGATCGAGACGCCCACGAAATGGGGTACCGTCAAGGCCTATACCGGCAAGTACCGTGGCGAGTTCCTCGTCATGGCCAAGGAGGCTGCGCGCAAGCATGCGGTGCCCGAGGATCTCTTTTTGCGGCTCGTGCAACAGGAAAGCGGCTGGAAGCCCACGGCGCTCAGCCACAAGGGCGCGATCGGTCTTGCGCAGCTGATGCCCGGCACGGCGAAGATCCTGCGGGTCGATCCGCATGATCCGCGTCAGAACCTCGAAGGCGGCGCGCGCTATCTCGCCATGCAGTACCGCGAATTCGGCTCGTGGCGGCTGGCGCTCGCGGCCTATAACGCGGGTCCTGGCGCGGTGAAAAAATACGGCGACGTGCCGCCCTACAAGGAAACCACCAATTACGTGCGCGTGATCCTGGGAAGCTGATCGGCCCCGGACACGGCCTTGCGCGCGCGGCGGCGCAGCTCGGAAGGGCTGAGCTTCGTGTGATGCGCGATGAAGCGCGAGAAATAGGCCGCGCTGCCGAAGCCGAGCTGCGCCGCGACATGGCGCACGGCATCATCCCCGTCCTCGAGCATCTCGCGCGCGCGGTGCAGCACCCGCTGCACCAGCAGATCGGCGGCGGTGAGCCCGCAAGCCGCCTTGCAGCTTCGCGTCAGATGCGTCGGCGTCACGCCCAGATCGCGGGCATAGGCCGCCATCGGCTGGCCGGTCGCGAAATCCTGTTCGACCAGCGCGGCATAGGCCGTGGTCAGGCGCTGCGCCGCGGTCGGGCGCGGGGGCGCCTCCTGCTCGATCAACGCGCGCCGCAGCCAGACCGTCACCATGATGGCGAGCGCGTGGCGCGCCTCGCCCGCGAAGGGGCGCCCGGCGCTGCTCTCGCGCGTCATGGCATCGAGCAGCGCGGTCAACTCGCCCTGGCTCTGGCCGTCGCGGATGCGCAGAAGCTCGGGCGTGTCGGGCATGAGGGCCGGCCCGCCGGGCGCGATGAGGCATACCTGTCCATAACAGGCCGGGTTGACCTCGAGCGAGAACAGCGTGCCCGCCGGGATCGCCAGGGCGTTATGCGCGCCGATCCCGCGCCGCAGACCGCCGAGATTGGCCCGCGTCTGCCCGCGCGTGACCCAGATGAGCGCATGACGCGGCTGGCTATGCGGCAGCCCGAGGCGCCAGGGCGCGCCGCGCGACCATTGCGCGAAGGTCAGGATTTGCGGGGCATCGGTCATGATGGGGCCTGGCCGGATCGAAACGTGCAAGTTCGAGCGGCATATCGAGCCGCCTGCGCTGCAAATGATCGTTAATTGTAAATCGGGCGATTTGAAGGCCTAATTTCCGGGCAAGGCGAGATGCCGCCACTCCTTCATGCGGGCGCGGAACCATGTGCGCTGCCTCTTGGCGAATTGGCGGGTGGCGATCGTCGCGGCTTCGGCGGCCTTGTCCAGCGGCATCTCTCCGCGCAGATAGGCCGCGAGTTCGGGCGCGCCGATGGCCTTGGCGGCCTGCCGCTCGGGGGGCAGGTGCAGGTTGGCGCGCACCTCGTCCAGCGCGCCGGTGGCGATCATCATGTCCATGCGCCGCGCGATGCGCTCGTTGAGCCAGTCGCGCCCGGCATCGAGAAGGAGCGCATGGCATCGATCCAAGGGCAGCAGGGGAGCGGGTGTCGCGTCCTGCCACCGCGCGAGGCCCGTGCCCGTCGCGCGCTGCACCTCCCACGCGCGCTGCACGCGCCTCGGGTTGCGCAGATCGACGCGCGCCGCCGTCTCGGGATCGAGCGCGCCGATCATCTCACCCAGCGCGCCGCCTTCGCGCAATGCATCGGCCTCGGCCCTGACCTCGGCGGGGGTCGGCGGGATCTCGGCCAGCCCTTCGGTGAGAGCGGTGAGGTAAAGCCCCGTGCCGCCCACGATGATCGGGCGCGCGCCGCCATTCAGCAGCGGCGCGACGTCCCGGAGCCATGCGCCGACGGAATAGTCGTCCTTTTGCGCCACATGCCCGTAGAGCCTGTGCGGCGCGCGGGCCTCGTCTTCGGGCGAGGGGCGCGCGGTCAGAACGCGCCAGCCGGCGAAGACTTGCATGGAATCGGCATTGACGATGGCGCCGCCGAAGCGCTCGGCGATCTCGAGCGCGAGCGCCGACTTGCCCGAGGCGGTCGGCCCGGCGATGAGGACTGGGGCGTCCCGCGATATGTCGAGATCGTGCAGCATGTCCGCCCTTTACCGCAGCGCCGCCGCTCTGGCGAGAGTTCCGCGCGCTTTATGCGATTGAACATCGCCGCCATTTGCGACATTTTGCGCGCCAGACAGCCAAACAGCCAGGACGGAGCCTTCCCATGCCCGAGAGCGACACCCCCAAGACGACCTTTCGGCGCGTGATGCTGAAAATCTCGGGGGAGGCGCTGATGGGCGATACGGCATATGGCCTGCACCCGCCCACGGTCGAGCGCATCGCGCGAGAGGTGAAGGTGGTGCACGATCTCGGCGTCGAGATCTGCATGGTGATCGGCGGCGGCAACATCTTTCGCGGGCTGCAAGGCTCGGCGCAGGGGATGGAGCGCACGACCGCGGATTACATGGGCATGCTCGCCACCGTGATGAACGCGCTCGCGATGCAGAGCGCGCTGGAAAAGCTGGGCGTCTTCTGCCGCGTCATCAGCGCCATCCGCATGGACGAGGTGGCCGAGCCCTATATCCGCCGCCGCGCCGTGCGCCATCTCGAGAAGAAGCGCGTCTGCATCTTCGCCGCCGGCACGGGCAACCCCTATTTCACGACCGACACCGCCGCGACGCTGCGCGCCAACGAGATGGCCTGCGAGGCGATCCTCAAGGGCACGAAAGTGGACGGGGTCTATGACAAGGATCCGGCCAAGCACGCGGATGCCGTGCGCTATGACCGCATCAGCTATGACGATGTGCTGCAAAAGCACCTGAAGGTGATGGACGCGAGCGCCATCGCGCTCGCGCGCGACAACAACCTGCCCATCGTCGTGTTCTCGCTGGACGAGCCCGGGGGCTTCAAGGGCATACTCGCGGGCGAGGGCACCTACACCACCGTTCACGCCTGAGGCCGGAGGCGCGCGCCGCGCCGCCCCGCCTGACCGACTGCAAGAGGAAGACAGCACCATGGCCGAAGATTTCGAAATCGACACCGGAGACCTGGAAAGGCGCATGGAAGGGGCCATCACGTCCCTTCGGACCGAATTCGCGTCCCTGCGCACAGGGCGCGCCAGTGCCTCGCTGCTCGAGCCGGTCATGGTCGAAGCCTACGGCCAGATGACGCCAATCAACCAGGTCGGCACCGTCAACGTGCCCGAGCCGCGCATGGTCACGATCAACGTCTGGGACAAGGGCCTCGTCAACAAGGTCGAGAAGGCCATCCGCCAGTCGGGTCTCGGGATCAATCCGCAGATGAACGGCACCATCATCATGCTGCCCATCCCCGAACTCAACGAGGAGCGCCGCCGCGATCTGACCAAGGTCGCCTCGACCTATGCCGAAAACGCCCGCGTCGCCGTGCGCAACGTGCGCCGCGACGGGATGGACCAGATCAAGAAGGCCAAGGCCGACGGCATGTCCGAGGACGACCAGAAATTCTGGGAGACCGAGGTGCAGGAGCTGACCAACCGCTATATCGGGCGCGTGGACGAGGCGCTCGAGACCAAGCAGGCGGAGATCATGCAGGTCTGATGTTCGGGCGTCAGGGCAGCCAAGAGGGCCGCGGCGATGCCGCGCCCGCCATGCCCGGGAACGGCCGAGGGCCGGGGCCGCGCCATGTCGCCGTCATCATGGACGGCAACGGACGCTGGGCGCAGGCGCGTGGCCGCCCGCGTCTTTTCGGCCATCACGCCGGCGCGCGGCGCGTGCGCGAGATCGTCAGTGCCTGCCCCGCGCTCGGCGTCGAATATCTGACCGTCTTCGCCTTCTCGACCGAGAACTGGAAACGCACCCAGACCGAGGTCGCGGGGCTGATGAACCTCTTTCGCCGCTACATCACCAAGGAGGCGCGCGCGCTGCGCGACGAGGGAGTGCGCGTGCGCTTCATCGGGGATCGCCCGCGGCTCGACGCCAAGCTGATCGAGCTCATGGACAATCTGGAGGCGCTGACCGCGCACAACACACGCATACACCTGACCATCGCGCTGAACTACGGCAGCCGCGACGAGGTGAGCCGCGCGATCAAGGAACTCGCGGGCGACGTCGCCGCAGGGACGCTCAGCCCCGATGACGTGACCGAGCAGACGCTCGCGCGCTATCTCGACACGCGCGTTTTGCCCGACCCCGATCTGGTGATCCGCACATCGGGCGAGGCGCGCATCTCGAACTTCCTGCTGTGGCAATCGGCCTATGCGGAATACGAATTCGTGGATACGCTCTGGCCCGATTTCACGAGCGAAATCTTCGCCGGCATCGTCAAGGCATATTGCGGGCGCGACCGGCGTTTCGGAGGAGCCAAGCCATGAGCAAGGACCGTTGGGGCGATCTGAACGTGCGCCTCATCTCGGCGGCCGTGATGATCGCCATCGGCCTGATCGAGCTGTGGCTGGGCGGCGCGCCCTTCATGGTGGCGGTCTGGGTGCTGGGCGGCGCCATGATCTGGGAGCTTGCGCGGATGCTGGGCGGGCGCGCCTGGGCGCCGGGCATGGGCATCGTCGCGGGCATCTCTCTGGCGCTGGCGTGGCTCGTGCCTGCCTGGATCGCATTGCCGGGCCTCATCGCGCTCGCCGTCTTCGGCGCGTGGCAGATCCCGGAGCGCCGCGTCCTCTTCGCGAGCTTCGCGGCGGCGACGCTGCTGGCCTGCCACGCGGCGGTGCTCATCCGCATCGAGGCGGGCATGGGCTGGCTCTTGTGGGTCGTTTGCGTCGTGGTCGCGACCGATGTCGCGGGCTACATGGCGGGACGCGCCCTTGGCGGGCCGAAATTCTGGCCGGCGATCAGCCCCAAGAAGACATGGAGCGGCACCGTCGCCGGATGGCTTGCCGCGGGCATCACGGGCCTCGTCTTCGGATTCATCCTCGGGGTCGGCGCGCAGCTCATGCTCGTGTCGATCGTTCTGTCGGTCGCGGGGCAGGCGGGCGATGTGTGGGAGAGCTGGATCAAGCGGCGGGTCGGCGTCAAGGACAGCTCGAGCCTCATTCCCGGACATGGCGGCGTGCTCGACCGCTTCGACGCCATGCTGGGCGCGACGCTGCTGACCGGGGCGCTCTGGCTCTTCGGGCTGTTGCCGGGGATGGCATGAGGCGGATCAGCATTCTCGGCGCGACCGGCTCGATCGGGCAGAACACTCTCGATCTGATCCGCCGGGCGCCGGGGGAGTTCGAGGTCGTCGCGCTGACGGGCGGGCGGAACATCGCGCAGCTTGCCGCCGACGCGCGAGAGATGCGCGCCGAAATCGCCGTGACGGCCGATCCCGCGCGGCTCGGCGAGCTGCGCAGCGCCCTTGCGGGAAGCGACGTGCGCGCGGCTGCGGGCGAGGCGGCGCTGATCGAGGCGGCGCGCCTGCCCGCCGACTGGATCATGTCGGCCATCGTGGGCGCCGCGGGCCTTGCGCCGGGCATGGCGGCGCTCGAGCAGGGCACGACGCTCGCGCTCGCCAACAAGGAATCGCTCGTCGCCGCAGGGCCGCTCATGCTCGAGACGGCCGCGCGGCACGGCGCGCGTATCCTGCCCGTCGACAGCGAGCATTCGGCGATCTTCCAGGCGCTCGTGGGCGAGGATGCCTCGGCGATCGACCGCGTGGTCATCACCGCCTCGGGCGGCGCCTTCCGCGACCGTCCGCTGAGCGATCTGGCGCATGTGACCGTGGCCGAGGCCTCGCGCCATCCCAATTGGGACATGGGCCAGCGCATCACCATCGACAGCGCGTCTATGTTCAACAAGGCGCTCGAGATCATCGAGGCCAAGGAATTCTTCGGGCTGGAGCCGGCGCAGATCGAGGTGCTGGTGCATCCGCAATCGACGGTGCATGCGCTGGTCGGCTTCGTCGACGGGGCCATGATGGCGCATGTCGGCCCGCCCGACATGCGGCACGCGATCGGCTATGCGCTCAACTGGCCCGAGCGGCGGGCGCTGCCGGTCGAGCGGCTCGACCTCGCGGCGCTCGGACGGCTCGATTTCTCGCATCCCGATCCCGCGCGCTATCCGGCGCTCGGCCTCGCACGGCAGGTCATGGCGGCGGGCGGTCATGCGGGCGCGGTCTTCAACGCGGCCAAGGAGCGCGCGCTCGATCATTTCATCGCCGGTCGGGCCGGATTCGCGCAGATGAGCGATCTTGTCGCCCGCGCGCTCGAGGAAATGGACAAGCGCGCCGATAGCGGTCCGATCTCGCTTGAAAGCGTGGCGCGTTGGGACCACCTTACACGGCAACATGTAGACAGGCTCATCGCCGCCTGAGTGACGCGCGGCATGCGCCTTGCCCTCGCTCAGCGGCAGAACAGGATCGTTCTTGGATATCACGGCATTCATCCCGCAATTCGGCAGCTTCATCGGCATGATCGCGGCCTTCATAGTGGCGCTGTCGGTCATCGTGGCGATCCATGAATATGGCCATTACATCGTCGGGCGCTGGTCGGGCATCAAAGCCGAGGTCTTTTCGCTGGGCTTCGGCCCGGTCCTCTTCTCGCGTATGGACAAGCACGGCACGCGCTGGCAGGTCGCTGCGCTGCCGTTCGGCGGATACGTCAAGTTTCTGGGTGATGCCGATGCCGCCAGCGGCAAGGACGCCGCCGCGATGGACGCGACCCCGCCTGAGCGGCTGCGCCAGACGATGCATGGCGCGCCCCTCTGGGCGCGCACGGCGACGGTGGCGGCGGGGCCGATCTTCAATTTCGTGCTCTCCATCCTGATCTTCGCCGGCGTCATGATGGTGCAGGGCAAGATGGCGGACCCTTTGCAGATCGGCGCGCTGAAGCCCGTTCCGGCGCAGGGGATCGAATTGCAGCCGGGCGACGAGATCCTGAACGTCGCGGGCGCGGATGTGCCGGGCTACGACGAGCAGGGCAGTTTCGACGCCTTCTCGGACGCGCTGCCCGACGCGCAGGTGATGGAGTACCGCGTGCGCCGGAACGGCAGCGAGATCACAGTGCGCGGCCCGCACCCGCTGCCGCCCATCGTCACGGCGCTCGCGCCGCAATCCGCGGCCTTCAGCGCGGGGATGGAGGCCGGAGACGTCATCACGGCGGTCAACGGCGAGCCGATTTCGTCCTTCACGCAGCTCAAGGAGATCGTCGAGGGCTCGAACGGCGCGCCGCTTGCGCTCGATGTCTGGCGCGAGGGCGAGACGCTCGATCTGACGTTGACGCCGCGCCGGACGGATGAGCCGCAGCAGGAGGGCGGCTTCGCCACCGCGTGGCGCATCGGCATCGCGGGGGGCTGGGCCTTCGAGCCGGGCACCGAGCGGATGGGCGCGCTCGACGCGCTCTCTTCGGGGGTCGAGCGCACCTACGGCGTCGCCGCCTCGTCGCTGTCGGGCCTCTATCACATGGTCACCGGCGCGATCAGCAGCTGCAACATGTCGGGGCCCATCGGCATCGCGCAGACATCGGGCGCGATGGCGAGCCAGGGCGTCGACGACTTCATCTGGTTCATCGCGGTGCTCTCCACCGCCGTGGGCCTTCTGAACCTCTTCCCGATCCCGGTTCTCGACGGCGGCCATTTGGTGTTCTACGCCTACGAGGCGGTGGCCGGCAAACCGCCGAGCGACGGCGCGCTGCGCGTGATGATGAGCATCGGCCTCACGCTGATCCTCGGCCTCATGCTCTTCGCGCTCTTCAACGATATCCTCTGCCCCTGACCATTTGGGGCAGGGCGGATCGGGCGGAATGCCTTTGTTTCGCCATGATCCCGCCCCGCGTTCCGCCGCAATCTTTCGACATAAACGAAGAAAGGCGGCGCCATTTCTGCATCTCGCAGACTGGGCCGCGCGCGTTTGAATGAGGATGCGGGACATGCAGAACATGATCGGCCACAAGGGTCTCGAGACCTTCATCGCCCTGAATTTCGACCGGTTCATGATGCCGGGCGCGATCCTTGCCGCGCTTTTCGCGGCCTCCTATCTCGGCTCCCTCTAAGACACGCCCATCACCGATGCTCTGCCGCCTGCCGCCGCCCCGGCAACGGGCGGCATTGGCGTTTTGACAAGCCACCCCCGACCCGTTACTGACTTTGTCACTGGGGTATTTGACTGGGTGGTAACATGAATTCGTCGATCTTCCTGCGCGGGCCGCGCGGCCTCACCGTCCTCGTGCAAAAGGCTATTTTGGCATCGGTCACAGCACCCCGGATGGCTGGAAGTATCGCCTCCATCACCCTGATCGCATTCACTTTTCTTCTGATGCCGGCCAAGGCCGACGCGCAGTCCTACCGCTTCACCAATGTCGCCATCGAAGGCAACCAGCGCATCGAGTCGGGCACGATCCTCAACTTCGCGGGAATCGCCCGCGGCGAGACGATTTCGGCGGGCCAGCTCAACGAGGCCTATCAGCGCATCCTCGGCAGCGGTCTCTTCGAGGAAGTGTCGATCAACCCGCGCGGCAATACGCTCGAGATCCGCGTGGTCGAATATCCGACGATCAGCAAGATCGCCTTCGAGGGCAACACGCGCATCAAGGACGAGGATCTCGTCGGCCAGATCGAGAGCGCGTCCCGCCAGGTCTACAATCCCACCAAGGTCGAGCGTGACGCGGCCACCATCGTGGACGCCTACGCCCAGAGCGGGCGCAGCGCCGCGCGGGTCACTCCCAAGGTCATCCGCCGCAGCGACAACCGCGTCGATCTCGTCTTCGAGATCTTCGAAGGCCAGAAGATCGAGGTCCAGCGTCTCAGCTTCGTCGGGAACCGCGCCTTTTCCGACCGCCGCCTACGCCGCGTCGTGGACAGCAAGCAGGCCGGTCTCTTCCGCGCGATCATCAACCGTGACACCTTCGTCCAGGACCGGATCGAGTTCGACAAGCAGCTTCTGGCGGATTTCTATGCCGCGCGCGGCTATGTCGATTTCCGCGTGACCGGCACCAATGCCGAGCTCGCGCGCGAGCGCGACACCTATTTCGTGACCTTCAACATCGAGGAAGGCCAGCAATTCACGTTCGGCGACATCACCGTCGTGAGCGAGCTGCCTGAGGCGGATGCGGCCGAATATCAGGACGCGCTCAGGGTCAAGCCGGGCCAGATCTACACCCCGACGCAGGTCGAGAATTCCATCGCCCGGATGGAGCGTCTCGGCGTGCGCAACGGCGTCGATTTCATGCGCGTCGAGCCGCGCATCACCCGCAATGACCGCGAGCTGACGCTCGACGTCGAATTCGCGCTGGTGCGCGGCCCGCGCATCTTCGTCGAGCGGATCGACATTGAAGGCAACACCACCACGCTCGACCGCGTGATCCGGCGCCAGTTCGATACGGTGGAGGGCGATCCCTTCAATCCGCGCGAGATCCGCGAAGCCGCCGAGCGCATCCGCGCGCTCGACTATTTCGAGACGGCGGATGTCGATGCGCGCGAAGGCTCGACGCCCGATCAGGTGGTCGTGGACGTCGATGTCGAAGAAAAGAGCACCGGCTCGCTCTCGTTCGGTGCGTCCTACTCGACCAGCAGCGGCATCGGCTTCTCCATCGGCTTCTCCGAGCGCAACTTCCTCGGCCGCGGTCAGCGCCTGTCGGCGCAGGTCTCGGCCAGCTCCGACACGGCGAATTATCGCATCAATTTCGTCGAGCCTGCATTCCTCGGCCGCGACGTGGCGTTCGGCCTCGATTTCGGGCTTGTCGAGACGACCGACGATTTCTCGTTCTACGACACGACGCTCGGCACGTTCCGCCCCAGCCTGACCTTCCCGGTCAGCGAGAACGGGCGCCTGTCGCTGCTCTACAGCGCCGCCTACAAGGACATGAGCAACTACACCGGCACAAGCGGCATCCTCGCGCGCGAGGTTGCGCGCGGCGACGAGTTCGCGAGCGGTGTGGGCTATGAGTACACCTATGACACGCGCCGGACCGGCCTCAACCCGAACGCGGGCGTGCTGCTGGCCTTCGGGCAGGAGTTCTACGGCCTCGGCGGCGATCAGGAATACATCAAGACCTCGGCCCGCGCGATCGCGCAGACCAAGGTCTTCAACGAGGAGCTGACGCTGCGCGCCACGCTCGAGGGCGGCGCGCTCAACTTCTCCGGCGAGGACAGCCGCGCGGTGGACCGGTATTCGGGCCAGATCATCCGCGGCTTCGAGCCGAACGGCATCGGCCCGACCGAGTCGCTCGAGCAGCTTGGCGGCAACTATTTCGCCTCCTTGAAATTCGACGCGGAATTCCCGCTCGGCCTGCCCGAGGAATACGGCATCACCGGCGGCGCCTTCTACGATATTGGCGCGCTCTGGGACGTGGACACGGCCGGCGCGACCGGCCCCGTCGCCTCGACCGGGTTCAAGCCGCGCCAAGCGGTCGGCGTGTCGCTCATCTGGCAGTCGCCCTTCGGCCCGCTGCGCTTCAACTTCTCGCACGCGCTCGAGAAAGAGCCGGGCGACAAGACGCAGGCCTTCGATCTGTCGGTCGTCACGCGCTTCTGATGCGGATGCGGGGCTGGCGACATCTGGGCGCCGCCGCGTTCTGCGCGGGCTTCGCGGTGACTGGCGCGCCTCTCTTGGCGCAGATGACCGCGCAGGATGTCGGCACTGTCCAGAGCGAAATCCTCGTGCTCGATCCCGACCGGCTCTTCGCCGAGACGCTGGTGGGCCAGCGCCTGACGGACCAGTACCAGGCCGAGCGCGACGCGCTGATCGCCAATAATCGCGAACTGGAGGCGGAGCTCCGCGCCGAGGAGCAGGCGCTCACCGAAGCGCGCAAGACGATGACCCCGCAAGCCTTCCGCGCCGAGGCGGATGCCTTCGACGAGCGTGTGCGGTCGATCCGGGCCGAAAACGACCGCCGCGCGCGCGATCTCGAGCGGGGACGCGAATTGGCGCCGCTGACGCTCATGCGGATGGCCGAGCCGATCCTCGTCCAGTTGATGCGCGACACAGGCGGCAAGATCATCCTCGACAACCGGCAGGTGCTCTTGCGGGCCGATGTGATCGACATCACCAGCCTCGCGGTCGCGCGGATCGACGCGCAGATCGGCGACGGCTCGGGTGTGGAGCCGGGGGCGGAGGCCGCGCCCGAGGAGGGCGCCGAGGCGCCCGAGGACACCCCTGACGCCGACGCCGCGCCCAAGCCCGCCGAGTAACGGCGCGCGCCTTGCTCCGATGGGGCCAAGTTGCTAAAGCACTCCCCAGACGCCCTACAGGACGCGCCCGGAGAGGCGCTTGAGAGGACAGAGATGACCCAGCCGCTCGCCACCGCCGACATTCATATGATCCAGCGGCTGATCCCGCATCGCTACCCGTTCCTGCTGATCGACAAGGTGCGCGATATCGACGGCTACCAGTCGGCCGTGGGCATCAAGAACGTCACGATGAACGAGCCGCATTTCCAGGGCCATTTCCCGTCCAAGCCGATCATGCCGGGCGTGACCATCGTCGAGGCGATGGCCCAGACGGCGGCGGTCATGGTGGGCACCGCGCTCGAGATGCAGGACAAAGACATGCTCGTCTATTTCATGGCCATCGAGAAGGCCAAGTTCCGCCGGATGGTCGTGCCGGGCGATGTTCTCGAGATGCGCCTCACCACGCTGCGCGGCAAGCCGGGAGGCAAGGTCTGGCGCTTTGCCGGTGAGGCGACGGTTGAGGGCGAGATGGCCTGCGAGGCCGAGTTCACCGCGATGATGGATCTCGGCGCGAAATGAGCGACAGCACCATTCATCCGAGCGCGGTGATCGAGCCGGGGGCGCAGATCGGCGCAGGCTGCACGATCGGCCCGTTCTGCCATGTCGGCCCCGATGTCGTGCTGGGCGAAGGCTCGGTTCTCAAGAGCCATGTCGTGCTCACGGGCGATACGGTGATCGGCCCGAAGGCCACGATCTATTCCTTCGCCTGCGTGGGCGAGGTGCCGCAGGATCTCAAGTTCCAGGGCGAGCGCACACGGCTCGAAATCGGCGCGCGTGCCCGCATCCGCGAGCATGTGACGATCAACACCGGCACCGCGGGCGGCGGCGCGCTGACCCGGATCGGCGATGATTGCCTGCTCATGGCGGGCTGTCATATCGCGCATGACGTCCATGTGGGCGACCGGGTGATCGTGGTGAACAATGCCGCGCTGGCGGGCCATTGCGTGCTCGAGGATGACGTGATCATCGGCGGCCTCTCGGGCGTGCACCAATTCGTGCGCATCGGGCGCGGCGCGATCATCGGCGCCGTGACAATGGTCACGAACGACGTCATTCCCTTCGGTCTCGTACAGGCGCCGCGCGGCGTGCTGGACGGGCTGAACCTCGTCGGGCTCAAGCGGCGCGGCGTCGGGCGCGCGGATATCACCGCGCTGCGCGCCGCCTTCCAGATGCTCGCGCAGGGCGAGGGCACGTTTCAAGAGCGCGCGCGCCGCATGGGCGCCGAGTCCGATAGCGAATATGTCGCGCAGATCGTCGAATTCGTAACGGGTGCGAGTGATCGCTCCTTTCTCACGCCGGGGCAGGGCTGAGCCGCGTGGCGGGGCGCCTCGCCATTCTGGCCTGCGGCGGCGCCTTGCCCGTCATGCTGGCCCGCGCGCATCCCGAGGCGCTCCATTTCACGCTGCGCGGCGTGCCGAGCGAGCTTGCGGCGAGCGCGCAGGAATTCCCATTGGAGAGGATCGGCGCGCTGTTCGCCGCGATGAAGGAGGCCGGCGTCTCGCGCATGGTTTTCGCCGGATCGCTGGTGCGCCCCACGCTTGATCCTTCGGCCTTCGATGCCGAGATGGCGCGGCTCGCGCCCGGCCTCATCGCCGCCATCGGGCAGGGGGACGACGCGCTCTTGCGCTTCGTGATCGGCATGTTCGAGGAGCAGGGCTTCGCCGTTCTGGGTGCGCACGACCTGCTGCCGGGCCTCACGGTCGAGGAGGGGCTGCGCGTCGGGCCGGAGCCGTCCGAGACCGATCTGAAGGACGCGGCGCGCGCGGCGCATATACTCGGTGAAATCTCGCCTCTCGATATCGGGCAGGGCTGCGCCGTCGCGGGCGGGCAGTGCCTCGGCATCGAGACCGTGCAAGGCACCGACGCGCTCTTGCGCTATGTCGCGCAGACGCCCGCCGCGCTTCGGCGCGGACAGCGCGGTGTCTATGTGAAAGCACCGAAGCGCGGGCAAGACCTGCGCATCGACATGCCGACGGTCGGCCCCTCCACGATGGACGGCGTCGCGGATGCGGGCCTCGCGGGGCTGGTGCTGGCGGCGGGCCATGTCGTCATCCTCGACCGCGGGGCAGCCTTGGCGCGCGCGGAGGAGCGCGGAATTTTCTTGATTTCCCAGGCGCTTGCATGAAGTTCTTCATCCTCGCCGGTGAAGCGTCGGGCGATCGGCTCGGCGCGGCGCTTATGGCCGGGCTGCGCCAGCTCGCGGATGTGGAATTCGTCGGCGTCGGTGGCCCGCTCATGCAGGCCGAAGGGCTTGAGAGCCTTTTTCCGATGGACGAGTTGAGCGTGATGGGCATCGTCGAGGTGCTGCCGAAATATCGCCACCTCAAGCGCCGTATCCGCGAGACCGCCGAAGCGGCGCTCGCCAGCGGGGCCGATGTGCTCATCACCATCGACAGCCCCGATTTCTCGCTGCGGGTCGCGGGGCTCGTGAAGGCGCGCAAGGACATGCGCACCGTTCACTACGTCGCGCCTTCGGTCTGGGCCTGGCGGGCGGGACGCGCGGCCAAGATGTCGAAGGTGATCGACCATGTGCTCGCCCTTCTGCCCTTCGAGCCGCCCTATATGGAGGCCGCCGGGATGGAGTGCGATTTCGTCGGCCATCCGGTCGTCTCCGAGCCGCGCGCCAGTGCCGAAGACGTCGCCGCGTTCCGTACGCGGCACGGTCTCGGCGACGCACCCGCGCTTCTGGTGCTGCCCGGCTCGCGCCGGGGCGAGGTGGGGCGCCTAGGGCCGATTTTCGGCAAGGCGCTCGCGCCCGTGCTGGCCAAGCGTCCCGAGATGCGGCTGATTGTGCCGACGACCGCGCATGTCGCACCGCTGCTGCGCGAGGTGGTCAAGGACTGGCCGGCTGAGCCTCTGATCCTCGATCCAGCGAACATGAAGAGCGCGGATTACAAGATTGAGAAGGCTTGCGCTTTCGGCGCAGCCACGGGCGCGCTCGCCGCATCGGGCACCGTCTCGCTCGAGCTTGCGGCCAGCGCGACGCCGATGGTGATCGCCTATGACGTGAGCTGGATCAGCCGCCTGATCATCGCGATGATGCTGCGCATCGACACGCTCACGCTCGTCAATCTCGTGAGCGAGACGCGGGCGATCCCCGAATGCAACGGCAAGCATTGCAACCCGCCCGAGATCGCGGCGGCGCTGGAGAAGATGCTGACGGCGCCCGGCGCGCAGCTTGCGGCGATGGATCTGACGATGGAACGTCTGGGGCGGGGCGGCGAGGCGCCGGGCCTTCGCGCTGCGCGTGCCGTTCTGGCCGGAATGGGCCGTCAGTAGCCGCGCCAGATCCAGCCGCCACCGAGAATGCGGCTGCCGCCCGTCTCGTAGAAGACGCAGGCCTGACCGGGCGAGACACCTTCCTCGGGCGTGAGCAATTCCACCTCCGCGCTCGTCGCCGAGAGGGGGCGGATCACCGCCTCGCGCGGGGCGCGGGTGGAGCGCACCTTGACCGAGACGTGCCATTCGTCCTGCAACATGAAATCCGCATCGCCCAGCCAGTTGATCTCGCGCACCGGCACGATCGCGGTGCTCAGCATCTCCTTGGGGCCGACGATCACGCGCCGCGCCTCCACGTCGAGCTTCACCACGTATAGCGGCGTCTCGAGCCCGCCGATGCCAAGGCCGCGCCGCTGGCCGACCGTGTAATGGAGCACGCCCTCGTGCCGGCCGAGCACATTGCCCTCGATGTCCACGATCTCGCCCGGCTCCGCGGCGCCGGGGCGCAGCTTCTCGATCACCGAGGCGTAATTGCCGTTCGGCACGAAGCAGATGTCCTGGCTGTCGGGCTTGTCGGCGACGCTCAGCCCGTATTTCGCGGCGAGCGCGCGGGTGGCGTCCTTCGAGGGCAGGTGGCCGAGCGGAAAGCGCAGGTAGTCGAGCTGCTCGGGCGTGGTCGAGAAGAGGAAATAGGACTGGTCGCGATTGGCATCGGCCGCCGAGTGAAGCTCGGGGCCGTGAGCGCCCATCTTGCGCTGGATGTAATGCCCGGTCGCCATGCAGTCGGCGTCGAGATCGCGGGCCGTCTCGAGCAGATCCTTGAACTTCACCCGCTCGTTGCAGCGGATGCAGGGCACGGGCGTCGCGCCGGCGAGGTAGCTGTCGGCGAATTCGTCGATCACCGCTTCCTTGAAGACGTTCTCGTAGTCGAGAACATAATGCGGAAAGCCCATTTCCTCGGCCACGCGCCGCGCATCGTGAATGTCGAGCCCGGCGCAGCAGGCCCCCTTCTTGGCGAGCGCCGCGCCATGATCGTAAAGCTGCAGCGTCACGCCGACCACGTCATAGCCTTCCTCGGCGAGCTGCGCCGCCACGACCGAGCTGTCCACGCCGCCGGACATGGCGACGACGACGCGCGTCTCGCTCTCGGGCTTGGCGAAGCCGAGCGAGTTGAGGTGGGGAGCGGTATCGAGGGGCATGGCAGCGGCCTCCGGTTGACGATCTGACCCCCACATAGTGGCTTGGGCGCCGATATGCAAAAGCCTTTGCCGCGGCGGGCGGCAGGGCGCGCGAACCGCCGGCGCTTTAGGCAAATCCTCGGTATTTTGGAGCAGGCGTTTCAACCGGCGTTAAGGGCGCGGCGGGCAGGGTGATCCTCGCATTTCGTGAGGATGAGAAGATGTACCTGAAAAAAGTCGATGGCCCCCGCGCCGTGACGCTTCCCTGCGGGCGCACCATGACGCAGGCCGATCTGCCGCCCGCCGACACGGTGCGCTGGGTCGCCTCGCGCAAGCTCGCGGTGGTGCGCGGAGTGCTCTACGGGCTGATCTCCCAGGCCGATGCGTGCCGCCGATACCAGCTCAGCGAAGAGGAGTTCGGCGAGTGGGTGCGCGCGCTCTCCGAGCATGGCGAGGGAGCATTGAAAGCCACCGCTGTAAAAAAATATAGACAACCCTGAATTGTGTTCGCTTATTGTTTATCTGCGGTAACTTGTAGTTAACCAATTTTGGTCAGATTGGACGAAAGAGATCCTGTTGCGGAGAAAAGCGAATGCGTATCCTTCTGGTCGAAGACGACCCCACCACGTCCAAGAGCATCGAATTGATGCTGACCCACGCCAATCTCAACGTCTACACGACCGAAATGGGCGAGGAGGGGATCGATCTGGCCAAGCTCTATGACTACGATCTGATCCTTCTCGATATCGGCCTGCCCGACATGACCGGGCATGACGTCCTGCGCCAATTGCGCCTCGCACGGATCGAGACGCCCATCCTGATCCTGTCGGGCGCCGACGATACCGACAGCAAGATCAAGGGCTTCGGCTTCGGCGCGGACGATTACCTGACCAAGCCTTTTCACCGCGAGGAACTGGTCGCGCGCATCCATGCCATCATCCGCCGCTCCAAGGGGCATTCGCAATCGGTGATCCGCACGGGCCTCATCAACGTTAATCTCGACGCCAAGACGGTCGATGTCGGCTCCAAGACGGTGCATCTGACGGGCAAGGAATACCAGATGCTCGAGCTTCTGAGCCTGCGCAAGGGCACGACGCTGACCAAGGAGATGTTCCTCAACCATCTTTATGGCGGCATGGACGAGCCCGAGCTCAAGATCATCGATGTCTTCATCTGCAAGCTGCGCAAGAAGCTGAGCGAGGCGACGGGCGGCGAGAGCTATATCGAGACGGTCTGGGGACGCGGCTATGTCCTGCGCGATCCCGAGCCGTCCGAGATCGGCGACAAGCGTCTCGCTATCGGCGCCTGACGCAGCGCCTGACTTTGCGCTCGAGCCACCTGCCTCCCGCGCCGTTCCCGCCTTTGCGGCGGCGCGCGGCGTAGGCCACTGGACCTCCGCCGCGCCGCGCCCTATCACAACGGGCAGGAGCGAGGCCCGGCACCCCGGGCCGTCGATTACGGGGGGCGAGAATGCAGGACGCGCGCGCTGTCGAGGATCTGACCGCCGAGGAGGCCCGTGCGGAGCTCGAGACGCTGGCTGAGCGCCTTCTGCGGGCCAATCTCGAGTATCATTCCGAAGATGCGCCCGAGCTCAGCGATGCGGACTACGACCGCCTCAAGGCCCGCAACGCCGCGATCGAGGCGCGCTTTCCCGAGCTGAAACGCGCCGACAGCCCGAGCGACATGATCGGCGCCGCGCCCTCGGGCAAATTCGGCAAGATCACCCATGCGCAGAGGATGATGTCGCTGGGCAATGCCTTCGAGGCCGAAGAGGTGGCCGAGTTCGACGAGCGGGTGCGCAAGTATCTCGGCCTCGGCGCCGACACGCCGCTGGCCTATACCGCAGAGCCGAAGATCGACGGGCTGAGCCTCTCGCTGCGCTACGAGAAGGGCGCGCTCGTGCAGGCCGCGACGCGCGGCGATGGCAGCATCGGCGAGAACGTGACCGCCAATGCGCGCACCATCGCCAGTATCCCCCAGCGCCTCGAGGGCGCGCCCGAAGTGCTCGAGGTGCGCGGCGAGGTCTATATGAGCCATGCCGATTTCGAGGCGCTGAACGCGCGCCAGGACGCCGCCGGCGGCAAGAGCTTCGCCAACCCGCGCAACGCCGCCGCCGGATCGCTGCGCCAGCTCGACGCCGAGATCACCCGCGCGCGGCCCCTCGCATTCTTCGCCTATGCCTGGGGCGAGCTTTCGGCGCCGCTCGCGGACACGCAGATGGGCGCGATCGAGCGTCTCGGAGCGCTCGGCTTCGAGACCAACCCGCTCACGCGTCTGTGCGAGGGCGTCCAGGATCTGCTGGAGCATTACGCGCGCATCGAGCAGCAGCGCGCGAGCCTCGGCTATGACATCGACGGGGTCGTCTACAAGGTGAACGATCTCGAATTCCAGCGCCGTCTCGGCTATCGCAGCACGACGCCGCGATGGGCCGTCGCGCATAAATTCCCTGCCGAGCTGGCCTGGACCCGGCTCGAGGCGATCGAGATCAACGTGGGCCGCACCGGCGCGCTCAGCCCCGTGGCCAAGCTCTCGCCCGTGACCGTCGGTGGCGTCGTGGTCAGCAATGCGACTCTGCACAATGAGGATTACATCGCCGGGCGTGGCAGCGACGGGGCCGAGATCCGCGGCGGCAAGGACATCCGTGTCGGCGACTGGGTGCAGGTCTATCGCGCGGGCGACGTGATCCCCAAGATCGCGGATGTGGACCTCTCGAAGCGTCCCGAGGATGCGGCGCCGTTCGATTTTCCCGAGACCTGCCCCGAATGCGGCTCGGACGCGATCCGCGAGGAGGGCGACGCGGTGCGCCGCTGCACCGGCGGGCTGATCTGCCCCGCGCAGGCGGTCGAGAAGCTCAAGCATTTCGTGAGCCGCGCCGCCTTCGATATCGAGGGGCTGGGCGCGCGGCAGGTCGAGATGTTCCATGCCGACGATCAGCTTCCCATCCGCACGCCGGCCGACATCTTCACGCTCGAGGCGCGCGACAAGACCAATCTGACGCGGCTCGCCAATCGTGACGGCTGGGGCGAGACGAGCGCGCGCAATCTCTTCGCCGCCATCGAGGCCGCGCGCCGCGTGCCGCTCGCGCGGCTCGTCTTCGGCCTGGGCATCCGCCATGTGGGCGAGGTGGCGGCCGCCGATCTTGCGCGTCATTACGGCAGTTGGGAGGCGCTTTGCCGCGCGGTGGACGCCGCCGGGCCCGCCGCCGCCTGCCATCTGCGTGCCGACGAGGCCGAGGCGGCCGAGCGCCGCGCCGCCGCCGAGGGGGGGCGCCGCGCCCGCATCAAGCCCGCGCGCGAGGCTGAATGGCAGGAGTGCAGCACCGAGGCGCGCGCCGCCTGGGAGGATCTCATCGGCATCGACGGGATCGGCGCCACCGTGGCCGCCGCGCTCGTCACGGGTTTCGGTCAGAGCGCCGAGCGCGCGAGCATCGACCGGCTCGCCGCCGAGCTCGAGATCGAGGACGCCGCCATCCCCGACACTGCGAACAGCCCCGTCGCGGGCAAGACCGTTGTCTTCACTGGCACGCTCGAGAAGATGACGCGCGCCGAGGCCAAGGCGCGGGCCGAGGCGCTCGGCGCGAAGGTCTCGGGCAGCGTCTCGGCCAAGACCGACATTCTCGTCGCTGGGCCGGGTGCGGGGTCGAAGGCCGACAAGGCGGCGAGCCTCGGGGTCGAGACGCTGGACGAGGACGCGTGGCTCGCGCTGATCGGCGGCGCATGAGCGGCGAGGGCGCCGATCTGCCGAAGGGCCGCCCCCCGGCGCTTTTCCCGCTTTTCGCGGAGATCGAGACGCTGCCGGGTGTCGGGCCGAAATCGGCCAAGCTCTTGGCCGCCCTGCGCATCGAGAAACCCGCCCATCTTCTCCTGACCCTGCCGCATTCGGGCATCGACCGGCGGCGCCGCGACTCCGTGCAGGGCGCCGATCTGCCGGGCCATGTCACCGTCGAGGCGCTGATCGGCCAGCATCGCCCGCCCGCGCGGCGCGGCGGCGCCTACCGCGTCACCGCCGAGGATGCGCGGACGAGCTTTCAGATCGTGTTCTTCCGCGCCCATGACGAGTATCTCCATCGCGCGCTGCCGACGGGCGCGCGGCGCATCCTCTCCGGCAAGGTCGAGCTTTTCGACGGCGTGGCGCAGATGGTGCACCCCGATTACATGCTGCCCCCCGAAGAGGCGGACGAGATCCCGGAATTCGAGCCTGTCTATCCGCTGACCGCAGGCCTCACGCAGGGCGTGATGCGCAAGGCCGCGCTTGCCGCGCTCGAGCGGGCGCCTGAGCTTGCCGAGTGGATCGATCCCGCGCAGAAGGCCCGCGAGGGATGGCCCGACTGGCACGAGGCGCTGCGCGCGGCACATATGCCCACCTCCATCGGCGATCTGGGGGCGACGCATCCGGCGCGGCTCCGGCTCGCCTATGACGAGTTGATGGCGCACCAGCTGACGCTCGCGCTCGCCCGCAGCCGGTTGAAGCGCGGGAAGGGGCGCGTGACCTCGGGCACGGGACGTTTGCAGGCGCGTGTCCTGGCCGCGCTGCCCTATAGACCCACAGGCGCGCAGACGCGCGCCATCGCCGAGATCGCCGCCGACATGGGCGCGGAGCTGCGGATGAACCGCCTTCTGCAAGGCGATGTGGGCGCGGGCAAGACGCTGGTCGCGCTCAACGCGCTTCTGATCGCGGTCGAGGCGGGCGGGCAGGGGGTTATGATGGCGCCGACGGAAATCCTCGCGCGCCAGCATCTCGAAGGGTTGCGGCCCCTGGCCGAGGCGGCGGGGGTCGTGCTCGAAATCCTCACCGGCCGCGACAAGGGGGGCGAGCGGCGCGCCAAGCTGGCCGCGCTCGCGGCGGGGGATATCCAGATCCTCGTCGGCACCCATGCGGTCTTTCAGAAGGATGTCGAATTCCGCGACCTGCGCCTTGCGATCATCGACGAGCAGCACCGCTTCGGCGTGCGCCAACGGCTCGAGCTGGGGCGGAAGGGCGCGGCGGTGGATGTGCTGGTAATGACCGCAACGCCCATCCCGCGCAGCCTCAGCCTCGCGCAATACGGCGACATGGATATCAGCGTGCTCGACGAAAAGCCGCCGGGGCGCAAACCCATCGCGACCGCGCTGGTCAGCATGGCGCGCATGGGCGAGGTGGTCGAGAAACTGCGCCGCGCCATCGCCGAGGGGCGGCAGGCCTATTGGGTCTGCCCGCTGGTCGACGAGAGCGAGCTGAGCGATTTGAGCAGCGCCGAGGAGCGGTTCCGCGCCCTGCGCGCGGCCTTGGGCGAGGGGCGCGTCGGCCTCGTGCACGGCCAGATGCCGCCCGAGGAGAAGGACGCGGCCATGGCCGCCTTCCAGCGCGGCGAGACGTCGGTGCTGGTGGCGACCACGGTGATCGAGGTGGGCGTCGATGTGCCCAATGCGTCGATCATGGTGATCGAGCGCGCCGAGAGTTTCGGGCTTGCGCAGCTTCACCAGCTCCGCGGGCGGGTGGGGCGCGGCAGCGCGGCCTCGACCTGCCTTCTGATGTATCAGGCGCCGCTGAGCGAGAGCGGCGAGCGGCGTCTTGCCACGATGCGGGACACCGAGGACGGGTTTCGCATCGCGGAGGTCGATCTCGAGATGCGGGGCGCGGGGGACATGATCGGGACCGCGCAATCAGGATTGCCGCGCTTTCGGATCGCCGATCTCGAAGGGCAGGCGGCGCTCATGGCCGTGGCGCAGAGCGATGCGCGCAAGCTCCTTGCGGATGACCCCGATCTGACCAGTTCGCGAGGGCAGGCGGCGCGGGTGCTTTTGTGGCTCATGGAACGCGATCAGGCGATCCGTTTGATTTCAGTGGGTTAGGCCGAGCGTTCCAATTTGTTCTCAAATGTTCTTAAAAAGTTCTTTACTTGTGCCGGATTAAATGAGAACAAAGTGGCAACAGATCCAGATGGAGGACGCCACGATGATTGCCCAGATCAAGACAGCCGCCGCCCGCTCGCAAGACACGCTGCTCGGCGACGCGCTCGGAATGGCCTCGCTGGTCGTGCTCCTGATGGGGTGCCTCTATCTGCCCGGCCTCGTGCAGGGTTTCTGACACGACCCGTTTCTGCCTGCGATATCCTGTGCCCGAGCCGGCCGGCGCCCCTGTCCCCAATGCGGGGCGCTTGCCTGAATGACACTGCCTGTCACCCTTTCGCCGGATCCTGCCTTGTCCGCCGCGAATGCTCGGGGTCCCGCATGGGAAGACGCATCCTTCCGCCGCCATCCCATTCGGATGCGCGGCGGTTTTTTTGCCCGAAGGGGGTGGTGTCAGACGCAGGCGGTCTCGAGCGCTTCGACCGCGGCCTCGAGCGAGAGCATGATCGAGGCGTGGCGGTTCTTGTAATCCTGCGCCGGGCGCAACACTTCGAGCCCGTCGAAAGGCGCGGGCGGTGTCGGGCCGTCCTCGGTCAGCATCCGCTGGAGCGCGTCGCGCGCCTCGCGCACCTGCGCCGCGCTGCATCCGACGATCGCGCCGCCCACGACGCTGGCCGCCGCCTGCCCCAACGCGCAGGCCTTCACGTCCTGCCCGAAGGCGGTGACGGCGCCGTTCTCGCATGTCAGATCGACCGTGATCGCCGAGCCGCAGAGCGGCGCGCGCCGCTTGACAGTGGCGCCCGGGGCCTCGAGGCGGCGATGGTTCGGGATCTCCGCCGCCAGCGCGAGGATGCGCTGGGAATAGAGCTTGATCATGTCGGTCTTGGCGTTCATGGCTGGTCCTCGGGCGTTCTGCGCCTTAGATAAGACGCCCGCGCCCGGAAGCAAAAGGAAAAGCCGCATGCCCTTCGATCCCGCCAGCCTCAGCTACGACGCACGCGGTCTGATCCCCGCCATCGCGCAGGATGCGGGCACAGGCGAGGTCCTGATGATGGCGTGGATGAACGCCGAGGCGGTCGCGCGCACGCTCGAGACGGGGCGCGTGACCTATTGGTCGCGCTCGCGCCAGGCGTTCTGGATCAAGGGCGAGACATCGGGCCATGTTCAGACCCTGGTCGAGTTCCGCGTCGATTGCGACCGCGACTGCCTTCTGCTGAAGGTCGAGCAGATCGGGCCGGCCTGCCACACGAATCGGCGGAGCTGCTTCTACACGCTGGTCGAGGATGGCGCGGAACGGGTGACGATGGCGCCCGAAGTGGGCTGAGGCGACTTACGGGTTCACGGAAATGACGGCTTAGCCGAGGTGCAGCATTCGGCCGATATCGGCGGGGCTTGCGCCCTCGGCGCGGAATTTCGAGATCGCGCGCGCATCGTCGCGCTTGGCCAGCCGCTTGCCCGCCTCGTCCCGGATCAGGCGGTGATGGTGATAGACCGGTGTCGGCAGGCCGAGGAGGCGCTGGAGAATGACGTGGATCGCCGTCGCCTCGAAAAGGTCGGCGCCGCGCGTCACATGCGTGATGCCCTGCGCGGCGTCGTCCAGCACGACCGAGAGGTGATAGGAGGTGCCCATCGCGGGGCGGGCGACGACGATATCGCCGACCCTCTCGCCTACATGACGCCAATCCGTTTCGATACGGCCCGTCTCGCCCTCCGGCCCCGTGCCGGTTTCGGTGAAGACGGGCGGTGCGCCGAGCGCGGCCTCGGCCGCGCGCATGTCGAGGCGCAGGGCGGTCTCGGGGATCGGACCGCTGCGCGGCGCGGCGCAACAGGTGCCGGGATAGACGATTCCGTCCGGGCCGAGCAGCGGCGCGCCTTCCTGCGGCGCGCTCGCGGCGGCGGCGATGTCGCGCCGGGTGCAGGTGCAGGGATAGAGAAGGCCGCGCGCCCAGAGTGCCTCGAGCGCCTCGGTATAAGCCCCCATGCGGTCGGATTGGCGCAGGACCGGGCGCGGCCAGTCGAGACCGAGCCACGTGAGATCGTCTTCGATTTGCGCCTCCCATTCGGGGCGGCTGCGGGACTGGTCGATGTCTTCGATGCGCAGGAGAAAAGTGCCCTGCGCCTCGCGCGCCATGTCATGCGCGAGGATCGCCGAATAGGCATGACCAAGATGCAGTGGGCCGGTCGGAGACGGGGCGAAGCGCGTGACGATACTCATTTGAAATCAGCTTGTTCCGGGGTGAAGCTGATGCGCCGCATAAGCATCACGCGGGGCAGGCGGCGAGCCAGTCCTGCCATGCCGCTTTGGCGCGGTCTGTGTAGGCCTTGTAGCGGTCGGTGCGCCCGCGCCGCCCGCCCTTGAGGCCCTCGACCGGGCGGAAGAGACCGAAATTCACGTTCATCGGCTGGAAGGTCTTGGCCTCCGCGCCGCCGGTGATGTGATGGATGAGCGCGCCCATGGCGCTGTCCTGCGGCGGGCTGGCCATCGGCTGGCCGAGGATTTCCGAAGCGGCGAGACGCCCCGCCAGAAGGCCCATCGCGGCGGATTCGACATATCCCTCGACGCCGGTGATCTGCCCGGCGAAGCGGATATGCGGATGCCGGCGCCAGCGCATTTGGTCGTCCAGCAGCGTGGGGGAGTTGAGGAACGTGTTGCGATGGATGCCCCCGAGACGCGCGAAGCGGGCGTTCTCGAGGCCGGGGATCATCCGCAGCACCTCGGCCTGTGCGCCGTATTTCATCTTGGTCTGAAAGCCGACGATATTGTAGAGCGTTCCCAGTGCGTTATCGCGGCGAAGCTGAACCACCGCCCAAGGCTTCACATCGGGCTGGTGCGGGTTCGTCAGGCCGACGGGCTTCATCGGCCCGTGGCGCAGCGTCTCGCGGCCACGCTCGGCCATGACCTCGATGGGCAGGCAGCCGTCGAAATAGCCCGCCGTCTCGCCCTCGTGAAACTCGGTCTTGTCGGCGGCCAGCAGCGCGTCGATGAAGGCGTCATAGGTCTCGCGGTCCATCGGACAGTTGAGATAGGCGGTGCGCTCTTCTTCGGTCTCGCCCTTGTCATAGCGCGACTGCATCCAGGCGCGGGACATGTCGATGCTGTCATGGTGAACGATCGGCGCGATGGCGTCGAAGAAGGCGAGCGCATCGGCGCCCGTCTCGGCGGCGATCGCCTCGCCCAGACCGGCGGAGGTGAGCGGGCCGGTCGCGATGATCCAATGGCCGTCCTTCGGAATCTCCGTGATCTCGGCATCCTCGACGGTAATGTTCGGATGCGCGCGCAGGGCGGCGGTGACGCTGGCCGCAAAGGGATCGCGGTCCACGGCGAGCGCGCCGCCGGCGGGCAGGCGGTGCTTGTCGGCGGTCTGCATGATGAGGCCGTTCGCCGCGCGCATTTCCCAATGAAGGAGGCCCACCGCGTTCTGCTCGTCATCGTCCGAGCGGAAGGAGTTGGAGCAGACCATCTCGGCCAGATCGCCGGTGCGGTGCGCGAAGGTGGCCACCTTGGGGCGCATCTCGTGAATCACGACGCGCACGCCCATATTCGCGGCCTGCCACGCGGCTTCGGATCCGGCCATGCCGCCGCCGACGATGTTGAGAACCTCTGTCATGGGGCGGCAGATAATCCATCGCGCCCGCCTTGGAAAGGGGCAGGGCGGCGCGCATCCCGCTCAGGGCGTCTCGACCGGCAGGCCCGAGGGAACGGCGCCGGGCAGGCCGAGCCGCCCGCTCCGCGCGCCCGGATCCTCGAGCGCGGCGAGAAAGGCGAGGATCGCCGCGATTTCGGCGTCCTCGAGCGAAATGGGCTCGATCTCGACCGCCATGGCGAGGCGCAGCATCTCGTCGAAATCCATGAGTGCCGCGTCGTCGGCCACCTCGAGCGCGACATCATGCAGCAGGGCGCGGTCCGCGCTGTATTCCGCGAGGCTGGTCAGCGGGTCGAGATGATGGCGCACCATATCCTCGAGCCGGGCGAAGGCGCCGTTATGCCCGTAAGGTGCCGTCAGCGTCACGTTGCGCAGCGAGGGGGTGCGGAACCTGTAGGCGTCCGCCGGATCGCCCGTGACACCGGCGCGCCCGTGATCGGCATATCCCTCCCCATGCCCCTTTCCGGGTCCGAGCGGCGGCACGCCGATGGCGTGAAAGGCGTGATCGGTGAGGTAGGGCCCGCTATGGCAGGTGCCGCAACCGGCCTTGCCATAGAAGAGCGCCATGCCCGCCTGCGCCTCGGCGCCGAGGGCCGTGCCGTCGCCGCGCAGGGCCGCATCGAAGGGCGCGTCGGTCGAGCGGAAGTCGAAGGCGATATAAGCGGCGAGTGCGGCGCCGATATCGGTGACATGCAGCGGCGTGCCACGCCCGATGATCCAGTCAAAGCGCGTGCGGTAGGCGGGGATCGCGTTCACTCGGTCCGCCAGAAGCTGCCACGCGCCGGTCTGCCCGCGGATGCGCCCCGCCGCAATCGCCGCCGAGACCTCGTTCTCGGCTCCTTGGCCCGCCATCTCGTCATTGGCCGTCATCGGCAGGATCGCTTGCGCGGCGAGAGGCGAGGGCACCGGCCGCTCGAGCGCGAAGCCGGGCGGCATGCGTATGCCGAAAGGCGCGGCGGGGTCCGCCGCGACGCGCCCGTCATGGAAGAGCGCGCGGAACTCGGCGGCGCCCAGATTGTAGAGCGCGGGGGCATTGCGCGCGATGCGGGCGCGCGGCGCGTTGGCGGGGTCGATCCGGCGCGCTGTGCCGAGACCGATGCCCCCTTCGCCGAGCGACAGCGACATGCCATCGCCAGCGGCGAGCGCGGGATGATGGCATGTCGCGCAGGAAATGTTGCGATTTCCCGACAGGATCGGATCGAAGAAAAGATCGCGGCCCAGAAGGACGGAATGCGTCTCGGTCTCGGGGAAGCCAGATCGGGTCACCGCGCCGGGCACGTCGGCGGCCAGAGAGAGGCTGGCCTGGAGGGACATGACTGCGGCTGCGGTGACCCCAAATCTCATTGAAAGATACTCCTGAATCCCCGCCTGTGGAAGGATAACTTGCCAGAATGAGGCAGAAAAATGACGAATGTGGAAATAGACTGGTGGAGTTCGGGAAACATTGCGATGTCCTGCCCGTGACTGATCGGGCTTTGTCAACATTGGGCGGGCGCATCGCTCTCTGGGCCGGAGGCGACGCCCGAATCGGACATGAATGTGACCATTCGAAGGCAGACCCGCCGAAGCAGGTGCCGTCACGGAGCGATTGGGACCGGCCGGTATCCTCGCGCGCGATCATCGCCGTCTTGCCGCCCCCTCCGCCGATGGCCTATCTCTGGCCCTGCACCAGCCCGGAGGACAGCATGCACCAGAAGATGAGCGCCGACGATCTGACAGCCTTCATCGCGCGCGAGTTTCCGCAGGTGGCGCAGGATTTCGCGGTGGAGGAGGCGGGGCCGATGCGCCTCACGCTCCGGCTCAAGGTCGCCGAGCGGCATCTGCGTCCCGGAGGCACTGTTTCCGGCCCGGCGATCTTCGCGCTCGCCGATGTGGGCATGTATCTCGCGGTTCTGAGCATGATCGGCCCCGAGGCGCTGGCGGTCACCACGAATTGCAGCCTCGATTTCATGCGCAAGCCCGCAGCGGGCGCCGATCTTCTGGCCGAGATCCGGCTGCTGAAGCTGGGGCGGGTGCTGGCGGTGGGCGACGCGCTCATCCGCTCGGACGGATCCGAAGCGCCCGTCGCGCGGGCGAGCCTGACCTATTCCATCCCGCCCGCAGCGGTCGCGGGGTGACGCGAAACTGCGCAAGATTATGGGGTATTTGAGTACCTATTTTACAGGCTGTTGTTTTTGCAAGATTTATCCAGAGAATGAGCGGTTGACCCGGCACGCGCCTTCTATATAACCCGCCCATCACCAAGGGGCAGGCCCGGCCTGCGTCCCACAAGACGACATCAAGGATTCTGCGGTCATGAAGACATTCTCAGCGACACCGGCGGATATCGACAAGAAATGGATCGTGATCGACGCCGAGGGCGTCGTTCTGGGCCGTCTCGCCTCGGTTATCGCCATGCGCCTGCGCGGCAAGCACAAGGCAAGCTTCACTCCCCATATGGACATGGGCGACAACGTCATCGTCATCAATGCCGAGAAGGTCCAGCTGACCGGCAAGAAGCGTGACAAGCCGAATTACTGGCACACCGGCCATCCGGGCGGCATCAAGTCGCGCACCACGGGCGAGATCCTCGAGGGCAAGTATCCCGAGCGCGTCGTGATGCAGGCGGTCAAGCGCATGCTGCCGGGCAACCGCCTGAGCCGCACGCAGATGACCAATCTGCGCGTCTATGCCGGCGCCGAGCATCCCCACGAGGCCCAGAGCCCCGAGGTGCTGGACGTCAAGAACATGAACTCCAAGAACACGCGGGTGGCTTACTGATGGCTGACGAAATCAACTCCCTCGAAGAACTGTCGGCGGTCGCATCCGGCACCGCTCCGGTCGAGGCCGCTCCGCGCGAGCCCGTCCGCGACGAGCTGGGCCGCTCCTACGCCACCGGCAAGCGCAAGGACGCGGTCGCCCGCGTCTGGATCAAGCCCGGCTCGGGCAAGGTCACCGTCAACGGCAAGGAAATGAAGGCGTATTTCGCCCGTCCCGTGCTTCAGATGATCCTGCGCCAGCCCTTCACGATCTCGGGCACCGAAGATCAGTTCGACGTGATGGCCACGGTCGTCGGCGGCGGTCTTTCGGGCCAGGCCGGTGCGGTCAAGCACGGCATCTCGAAGGCGCTTCAGCTTTACGATCCCTCGCTGCGCGGTGCGCTGAAGGCGGCAGGCTTCCTGACCCGCGACAGCCGCGTCGTCGAGCGCAAGAAATACGGCCGCCGCAAGGCCCGCCGCAGCTTCCAGTTCTCCAAGCGTTGAGGCGCGACGGAAGCAGGGGTCCGACCATCAGGGGCGTGGCGGGAGATCCGCCGCGCCCTTTCCGTATCAAGAGGCCGGCCTTCGTGTGGCCGTCCGACACGAGCCGATCTGGAACATGCGCTACAGGCCCGAAATCGACGGATTGCGCGCGGTCGCGGTCATTCCCGTCATCCTCTTTCACGCGGGCTTCGCCGGGTTCGCGGGCGGCTATGTCGGCGTCGATGTCTTCTTCGTCATCAGCGGCTACCTCATCACCACCATCCTGATCGGCGAGCGCGAGGCGGGCACCTACTCGCTGCTCGGCTTCTACGAGCGCCGCGCGCGGCGGATCCTGCCCGCGCTCTTTCTGGTCATGGTCTGCACCATCCCCTTCGCGTGGATGTGGCTGGCGCCTGACCCGTTCGAGGATTATGCGCGCAGCGGCGCCTTCGCCGCGCTTTTCGCGTCGAACTTTCATTTTCTCGAGAAGTCGTCCTACTACGATGTCGGCTCGGCGCTGCGCCCGTTGCTGCACACATGGAGTCTCGCGGTCGAGGAGCAATTCTATCTGCTCTTTCCGCTCGTCCTTCTGCCGCTCGGTGCCTTCGCGCGGGGCCGGTTCCTCGCGGTTTTTCTTGTGCTGGCGGCGCTCTCTCTGGCCCTCGCCGAATGGGGTTGGCGCACCTATCCGGGCGAGAATTTCTACTTCACCTTCTCGCGTCTGTGGGAGCTTCTGGCCGGTTCGATCTGCGCCGCGATCCTTTTCGCGCGGCCCCAGATGCGCAGCGAGGCGCTGGCGCTGCTGGGCCTCGCGATGATCGCGTTCAGCATTCTGGCCTACACGGCGGCGACGCCCTTTCCCTCGGTCTACACTCTGGTTCCGATCATCGGCACCGCGCTCGTGATCCTCTATGCGGATGCCGGGACATGGGCGGCGCGCGCACTCAGCCTCAAGCCGATGGTCTGGGTCGGTCTCATCAGCTACAGCGCGTATCTGTGGCATCAGCCGCTCTTCGCCTTCGCCCGCATCCGCAGCATCACCGAGCCGCCTTTATGGGCCATGGGGCTTCTATCGCTGGTCACGCTGCTGCTGGCCTGGGCGACGATGCGCTATGTCGAAACGCCCTTCCGCCGCCGCAGCCTCTTGCCCGGGCGCCGCGCCCTTCTGGGGGCGAGCGCGGCGGGAATCGCGGGCCTTGCGACACTCGGCTTCATCGGCGATGCGACCAAGGGTTTTCCGTCACGCCTCGATCCCAGCGCGGGCGGATACCTCGCGGATCTGCGCCGCGAGCTTCTCACGCCGACGCAGGCGGTGAGCACGGGCTGCATCGACGGGGGCATCGGCAGCGATGCCGCGCTCTGCACCGTGTTCGGCAGCCCGGACGCGCAGGCGCCGCAGGTCGCGCTTTTGGGGGACAGTCATGCCGGGGCGCTGACGCCGGGCTTTGCGCAGATGTCGATAGCACATGGCGTCGACGTGCAGGTCGCATCGCGTGGGGCCTGCCCTCCGCTTCTCGGCGTCTACCTCGCCAAGGGTGGCAGCTATGCGCGTGACTGTCATGATTTCATGCAGGAGGCCGCCGGAGAGGTCGTCGCGCGGGGGATCGGCACCGTTTATCTCGTCGGACGCTGGAGCCTCTACGCGAGCGGCGAATATTCGGACGAAAAGCAGACCTACGCGCTCACCGAGAGTTTCGGCGCGCAGACGGTGCGCCGCGCCGCGCGGCTCGCCAATTTCGAGGCGGCGCTGGAGCGCACGTTGGAGTATTTCCGCGCGGCGGGCGTGCGTGTCGTGATCGTGGGCGAGGTGCCGCTTCAGATGGCAATGGCGCAGACGGCGATCGAGCAGGCGATGCTTCTGGGGCTCGATGCGGAGCAAAGCGCGGTGAGTTTTCGGCAGACCTTCGTGTCGCGCGGCGCTTATGATGCGCTGAGCGCGGAGGGCGAGGATATTCTGCGCCGGCAGGCCGAGCGGCATGGCGCGGAGCTGTTGATGCTGACCGAGCCCTTCGCCGAGGGCGACAGCTATGTGTGGATCCGCGACGGCGCGTCGCTCTACCGCGACACGAACCATCTGTCCCCGGCCGGAGCGCTCGGCCTTTCGGAAATGCTGGCGCGCAGCTACGCGTCGCCCTGATCGGGCGGGATGAGGCCGAGGCCGCGCAGGTAGATCCCGATGCCCGATTCCAGCAGATCCTCGGGTGGGTAGGGGCCGGCGCTGCCGGGGGCGCCGCGCGCGAAAAGCTCGACCACGCCGTGGCTCATCGCCCAGATATGGGCCGAGAACATCGTCGCGGGCGGGCGCTTGGCGGCGGGAATGTGCTGGCAGAGCCGCGCCGCCGCCTCCTCGAGCACGCGGCGCGCGGCGCGCGCGGCGGCGGCGAGTTCGGGCGTGCGGTTGACCGAAATCCCGCTCTCGAACATGGCGATGTAGTGGCCCGGATGCTTGCGCGCGAAGGCCAGATAGGCGCGTCCGGTCGCTTCGAAGGCCGAAAGCGCCGAGGGGCCGCCACTGTCATAGGCACGCGCCATGAGCGCGCCGAAAATCTCGTAGCCTTGCAGCGCCGCCTCGGCGATCAGGTCGTCGCGGCCCGCGAAATGGCGATAGACGGCGGCGGGCGTGACGCCCGCGCGGCTCGCAGCCTCCGAGAGGGTGAAGCCTGTCGGACCCTTGTCCTCGATCAGCTCGAGCGCGGCCTCGACCAGCGCCTGCCGGAGATTTCCGTGATGGTAGCCGCGTTTAGGCACGCGCGGATCCGGTATCGCCGCCCGACCATATCTCCGGCCCGCCCGAGACGGTGCCGTCGATGGGGCCGATGGCGGCGGCGTCCTTGCCTTCATAGGGCACGGCATGAAGCACGCGGCGCAGCACCGCAAGCCGCGCGCGGCGCTTGTCGTCGGCGCGCACGATGGTCCAGGGCGTCTCGGGGCGGTGCGTGCGCTCCAGCGTCTCGGCGATGGCATCCGTATAGGCATCCCACTTGGCCAGCCCCTCGACGTCGATCCGGCTCAGCTTCCATTGCTTGAGCGGATCGCTTTCGCGCCCGAGAAAGCGGCGCAACTGCTCGGCGCGGCCGACATTCAGCCAGAACTTGATGAGGATGATGCCGTCCTCGACCAGCATCCGCTCGAAGGCCGGGGCCTGCTCGAAGAAACGCGCGCGCTGCTCGGGGGTGCAGAAGCCGAACACATGCTCGACCACGCCGCGATTGTACCAGCTTCGATCGAAGGAGACGATCTGGCCGGCGGAGGGCAGATGCGCGACATAGCGCTGGAAATACCACTGGGAGGCCTCGGCCTCGGACGGCTTGGAGAGGGCGACGACGCGCGCGCCCCGCGGGTTGAGGTGCTGGTGAAGGCGCTTGATCGCGCCGCCCTTGCCGGCGGCGTCGCGCCCCTCGAAGACGATGGCGATGCGCGTGCCCGATCCCTGCGCCCAGGCCTGAAGCCGCGCAAGCTCGGTTTGCAGGAGGCGCAGCTCCTCGTCATAGGTTTTGCGCTTCATGCGCGCGTCATAGGGATAGTCGGGCGCGAGAATGTCGTCCTTGTCCGCCCCGCGCACCGCCTCGGCGACGCGGTCCGGCGCGCCGGAGGCGAGAAATGCGCTGATCGCGCCGTCGAAGGGAAGTGTCATGGTCCTGGGTCTCCGCTCGGTCGCAGTATGGGGCGCGCCGTGGCGCGTTGCAATCACTCGGGCGGCACGGCGATGCCGGCCCGCCCCGCCGCGCGGTCGATGGCGGCAACGACCTCGTCCTCGGCGACATGCTGGAGCATGTGGCCCATGCCGGGCAGGCGCTCGAGCGTCGCGCCGGGGATCTGGTCGACCAGCTTTTCCGAATGGATTTCCAGCCCGACCGTGGTGTCCGCGGTGCCGTGGATGATCTCGGTCGGCGCGGTGATGCGCCCGTATTTCGGCACGAGGGCCTCGATCTCGTCCAGAAGGTTCGCGCGCTGGTCGGCATTGGCCGAGAGGCTCACCCGGCGCAGGGTCAGCGGCGCGGCGATGGCCTCGGCATAGCCTTCGGGCGGCTCCTGCGGCTCGAACACGCCCGCGATGGAGGATTGAACGACCGATTGGGGCACGAAGGCGGTGATGAGCGGCACGACGAGCGCCTGCCCCCAGCGCGAGGACGTGATCTCGTAGAACATGCCTAGCCCCGTGTCCCACGGGTTCGAGGCGGCGGCGACCGGGATGAGCGCGGCGACGTCCTCGGGATAGGTCGCGGCCCAGGCGAGCGCGACGGCGCCACCATAGCTCTGGCCCATCACGATGGGCCGCTCCGCGCCCAGTTGGGCGGCGGCGGCGCGCAGAAGCTCGGCCTGCTGGGTGATGCTGGCGCCGCTGCGGTTCAGGCGCTGCGTGTAGCCGAGGCCGGGCCGGTCGAAGACGATGACCCGGTAGCGCTCGGCGAGGCGGGGCGCGAGGCTGAAGGTCATGTCACGCGTGTTGCCGCTGGCGCCGTGGATCAGCACGAGGTCCGGCCCGTCGCCCATCACCACCGCATGCACCTGCACGCCGTCCACATCGAGGATCTGCCCTTCGGGCGGGTATTCGGCGACGGCGCGCCGCTCGCGCACGGCGGCGGTCACCTGAACGACCGCGACGAGCGCCGCGATGAAAAGGGCCAGATATATCAAGATCTTGCCCATCCGCTCATGTCCCGATCGCGTCGATATCGTAGGGCACCGTCTGGTAGATCATCGAGATCCAGTTGCCGTAGAGCAGATGCGCGTGGCTGCGCCAGCGATTGCGCGGCGCGCGGCCCGGATCGTCGTCCGGATAGTAGTTGCAGGGCACGTTGATGGGCGTACCCGCGGCGACGTCGCGGTCGTATTCCTGTTTCAGCGTATCGCTGTCATATTCGAAATGGTTGAAGACATAGAGCGCGCGATGGGCCGCATCCTCGACGAGGCAGGGGCCGACCTCGCTCGAGTGAAGCAGCGTCGTGAGGCCGGGCGCCGCGTCGATCTCGTCCTTGCGCATTTCGGTCCAGCGGCTGACCGGGATCACCATGTCGTCCGAGAACCCCCGCAGATAGGGCGAGGCGGGCTGCATGTTCTCGTGCCGGAAACAGCCGAAGGCCTTGGCGGGCAGCATGTGTTTCCGGATGCCGTGGAAGTGGTTGATCATCGCCATTCCGCCCCAGCAGACGCCGAAGGTGGAATGCACATGGCCCTGCGTCCAGTCGAAGACGCGGGACAGCTCCTCCCAATAGGTGACTTCGGGAAAATCCAGATGCTCGATCGGGGCGCCGGTGATGATGAGGCCGTCGAACTTCTCGCCCGTGGCCTCGACCTCGGCGAAGGAGCGATAGAAGCTCTCCATGTGATCGGCGGCGGTGTTCTTGGTCTGATGCTCGCTCATGCGGATCAGGCTGAATTCGATCTGGAGCGGCGTCGCGCCGATCAGGCGGGCGAACTGGTTCTCGGTCTGGATCTTCTTGGGCATGAGGTTGAGCAGGCCGATGCGCAGCGGGCGGATATCCTGACGCGCCGCCTGATCCTCGTCCATGACCATGACGCCTTCGCGCGTGAGCACGTCGTAGGCGGGCAGGTCGGCGGGGATCTTGATGGGCATGGGCGGCTCTTCCGTGTCTTCGGGAACGTCTCAGATAGGGGCGGGGGCGCGTCGCTCAAGGGCGGTGGCGATGGCGTCGGTGAAACTTGCCGCATCCGTGATCGCCTCGACATCGCGGGGCGTTAGCGTGACGCCCCAGGGCGCCATCGCCTCGTAGCGCGGCTTGCGATGGGCGAGGGCGCGCGCATAGGTCCAGCGGATGAAGCCGTCGGGATCGACATCGCTTTCGGTGCAGCCCTTCTCGCGCAGGTAGGCGCTCCAGGCGTCGGTCAGGAATTCGGGCTGATAGGCCATCGGCTTCGGCGCACGGTCGAAGCGGCGGATGAGCTCGGCCGTATGCGCCTTGCTCCCTTCGAGATAGACCATGAGGCAATGGCGCGACAGCTCGGTCAGGAGCGGGTCGGCCGGGTCATTCCCGTCCACCCATTCGCAGATCGAGCCGCCCGTATCGCAGATGAAATGCGGATAGCCGTAGAGCCGCGCCGCGCGCTCGATGAAGTAGCCCGTATCGCCGAGCGCGTTGATCTCGGCGCGGCGGAACTGCTCCTGCCGCGTGCGGTACTCGCCGATGGGCATGCCGCCGCGCTCGGGCGCGCCGGGCTTGCCGAGATAGGTCGAGACCGGGGCGAGATTGTTGAACGTGATATTCGAGCCGATATAGATCGAATCCGACAGGAGCAGATCGCGCAGGAACGGCACCTGCATCGCATGCGCCTTGGCGTTGTCGGCGATCAGCTCGCCCATGTAGCGGGTGCCGATCCGGTAGTCTATCGAGTAGTGAAACCAGTCGCCCGCGCCGCGCAGCATGTTCGACAGATGCGTCTTGCCGAGACCGGACATGCCGTAGAAAAGCACGCGCTTCTGCGGGGCGTCCCGCCATTCGGCCGCCGTTGAATAGATCATGCCTCGTTCCTTTCACGCCGCGCTTCGTGAGTAGCCACGAAGCCTTGGCGCGTCAAATGCGAAAGGCCCCGCCGCGTGGTTGCGCGGCGGGGCCTCTGGCCGTGTCCGGCGTCCGGATCAGAAGCTGATGCCGACCTTCATGCCGAAGGTCACGGCATCATTGCCCGAGAAGATCGCGCGCGGCGCGTCGGGCGTGCCGGTTTCCGCGATGGCGTCGCCGATCCAGATGTAGCGCAGGCCGCCCGAGACGGTCACGGCCTCGGTCACCTGGTATTCGCCGCCGACGGTCAGGATCTGCCGGTTCTTGGTCGGCGCGAGCGGCGAGACGAGATCGTTGCCGGTCTCGTCCTCGTATGAATAGGTGATGCTCCCGGAAAACTTGTCGGTGAAGCGCCGGCCGATCCCGACCTCGTAGGTCCATGCGTCATCGAGTTCGGTCAGGTTGGGCGCGGCGCTCGGGGGATCGAGCTGGAAGACACCGTGTTCGGACCAGCGCACGCTGCCGAAGGCGAGTGTGTTCTCCGCAATGCCCGATTGCACCTGAAGCTTGACGCTCTGCGGGAGTTTGGACGTCGTGGTGCCGGTGGCGAGAGGGGCGCCGCCCGGGAAGGTTTCGACCGTCGGCATATCGAGCTCGACCTCTGAATGGTAGGTCAGGGCGGCGCGGAAGGCGATTTCGGGGATCTCGTAGGAGGTGCCGAGCACATAGCCGGTCGCCTGATCGGACGAAAACTTGACGTTGTAGCCATTGAGCGGGCCGTAAGCGAGGCCCGAGAGCGTCACTTCGCCCTTGGCGCGTACGACGCGCGGGCCGCCATAGACGGAAAAGCCGTTGCTCATCTGGTAGCGCGCCAGCATGGTCAGCGCGTTCGTATCCGCATCGGCCATGGTGCTGCCCAGAAGGGTCGTCGCCGGGTTGCCGTTATACTGAACGTCGACGCCATAGGGCTGGTCGTGGATGATGGCGAAGGAGAGCTGATCGTTCAGCTGGAACTTCACGCCGCTGCCGAGGACGCTGAAATCGTTGGCGACATTCGAGATCGGGTTGCCCAGAAGATCCCGCCCGGTGACCGAAGGGGTCACGAAGGCGTAGGACAGCTCGGCGTAGTTGCCTTCCTCGAAGATCAGATCGATCGGCGTCTTGGTCAGATCGAGATTGCCGGCCGTGGCGGCGCCGGCCCCCATCGCGGCCAAGGCGGCCGTCGTCCACAGGGTTCGCTTCATCATTTGCACTCCTCCCAAAGCTGCAAAGCATCAAACTGGCATCGACGCTAGCATGGCGCTTTGGCGCTTGGATACTGTGCGAATGGATCGGTGGCGCCTGCCGGGCGCTCTGGACGCCCGAAAGACACAAATCTGTCACAGTTGCGCATCAGTGACGTTGCGTCACCTGAAAAGTACTGCGGTGCGAAGAGGTTGAAGCGTGATGTTCACGTGATTCGGCGAAGCGGTTTCGCCGACTCACTCCCACTCGATCGTGCCGGGAGGTTTCGAGGTGATGTCGTAGGTCACGCGGTTGATGCCGCGCACCTCGTTGATGATGCGCGTCGCCGTCTCGCCGAGGAAGTCGTGGCTGAACGGATAGTAATCGGCGGTCATGCCATCGACGGAGGTCACGGCGCGCAGCGCGCAGGCGAAATCGTAGGTGCGCCCGTCGCCCATGACGCCCACGGTGCGGACCGGCAGGATCGCGACGAACGCCTGCCAGATCTCGTCATAGAGGCCATGCTTGCGGATCTGGTCGATATAGACCGCGTCGGCCTTGCGAAGGATCTCGAGTTTTTCGCGGGTGATCTCGCCGGGGCAGCGGATGGCGAGGCCGGGGCCGGGGAAGGGGTGGCGTCCGATGAAGCTGGCGGGCAGGCCAAGCTCCATGCCGAGGGCGCGCACCTCGTCCTTGAAAAGCTCGCGCAGCGGCTCGATCAGCTTGAGCCCCATCTTTTCGGGCAGGCCGCCCACGTTGTGGTGCGACTTGATGGTGACCGACGGGCCGCCCGAGAAGCTGACCGATTCGATCACATCGGGATAGAGCGTGCCCTGCGCGAGGAATTCGGCGCCCTCAATCTCGTTCGCGTATTTCTGGAACACGTCGATGAAAAGGCGGCCGATGATCTTCCGCTTGGTTTCCGGATCGCTCACGCCGTCGAGCTCGCCGAGGAAAAGGTCCGCCTCATCCGCGTGAATGAGCGGGATGTTGTAGTGATCGCGGAACATCGTGACGACTTCTTCGGCCTCGCCTTGCCGCAGAAGGCCGTGATCGACGAAAACGCAGGTGAGCTGATCGCCGATGGCCTCGTGGATCAGCACGGCCGCGACAGAGGAGTCGACGCCGCCCGAAAGGCCGCAGATGACCTGCCGGTCGCCCACCTGCTCGCGGATCTGGCGCACGGCCTCCTCGCGATAGGCAGCCATCGTCCAGTCGCCGGTGAAGCCCGCATCCTGGATGAAATTCTGATAGAGCGTCTTGCCGTTCGGGGTGTGATGCACCTCGGGATGGAACTGCACCGCGTAGAAGCGCCGCTCGAGATCGGCGGTGACGGCGAAGGGTGCGCCGGGCGATGTGCCGTAGATCTCGAAGCCGGGGGCGATGGCCGCGACGTGATCGCCATGGCTCATCCAGACCTGCTCGCGCTCTTCGAGGAACCAGCCCTTGAGGAGGTCGATGCGCGTTTTCGTCGGCGTCACATAGGCGCGCCCGAATTCGGCGGTGCCGTCGCCGCGCTCGACCCGGCCGCCCAGCATGTGCATCATCACTTGCTGTCCGTAGCAGATGCCGAGCACCGGCACGCCCATCTCGAAGACACGCATCGGCGGGCGCGGCGAGCCTTCGTCCATGACGCTGGCCGGGCCGCCCGACAGGATCACGGCGCGCGGTGCCATCTCCTCGAGAAATGCCTCGGTCACGTTCTGGAACGGGTGGATTTCGCAATAGACATCCAGCTCGCGCAGGCGGCGCGCGATAAGCTGCGTCACCTGGCTTCCGAAGTCGATGATGAGGAGGCGTTCGTGATGTATCTCGGTCATGCCAGCCTAGTAGGACGCGCGGCGGGCTTGCGCAAGAGGGAGGCGCTTTGCGAGGGGCCGGGCGCAACGCCGCGTCATGTCGCTTTCCCCCCGCAAACGGCGCAATTGCGCGCCGCGCCGCGCGGGCGCTGCGATATGGAGTGCGGATGAATGGCCCCTGCACCGGGGCTGCACCGTATCGTGAAGGGGCATAGCATGGCAGAAGCAGCAACACTCGGCAGACGTGGACGCGGGGGCGGAGGCGCCGCACGCCGCGCCGAGCGCACGGCCGTCAGCGTCGAGACCGCCAAGTTCATCGAGCGCAATATCCCCGTCTACGAGATGCTGAACGAAGAGGCGCTCGAGATCATCGAGCGCAATGCCGAGACGGTTCTCGCCGAAATCGGCGTGAACGTCGTCGACAATCCCGGCGCGCTCCAGCGCTGGCGCGACGCCGGCGCCGAGATCGAGGGCGAGCGCGTGCGCATCCCGCGCGGCCTCGCGCGCAAGCTCTGCGAGACCGCGCCGAGCCGCTACACGCAGCACGCGCGCAACCCCGAGCGCAATGTCGAGATCGGCGGCAAGACGCTGGTCACCGCGCCGGTCTACGGCCCGCCCTTCGTGCGCGACATGGAAGGCGGCCGCCGCTATGCGACGATGGACGATTTCCGCAAGTTCGTGAAGCTGGGCTACATGTCCAAATGGCTGCACATGTCGGGCGGCACCGTCTGCGAGCCGACGGACATCCCTGTGAACAAGCGTCACCTCGACATGCTGATGGCGCACATGACCCTGTCCGATAAGCCTTTCATGGGTTCCGTCACCGAGGCGAGCCGCGCGCAGGACAGCGTGGATATGTGCAGCATCCTCTTCGGCAAGGACTTCGTGCAGGAGAACACGGTGATGACGTCGCTCATCAACGTGAACTCGCCGATGACCTTCGACGATGTGATGATGGGCGCGCTCGAGGTCTATGCCGCCAACAATCAGGCCTGCATCATCTCGCCCTTCATCGTGGGCGGCGCGATGGCGCCGGTGTCGGTGATCGGCACGCTCACGCAGGTTCTGGCCGAAGTCATGGCGGGCGTCGCCTACAGCCAGCTCGTGCGGCCCGGCGCGCCGGTGATCTTCGGCGCGTTCGTCACGTCGATCGACATGAACTCGGGCGCGCCCACCTTCGGCACCCCCGAGGCGAGCCACATCCTCTACGGCGCGGGTCAGCTCGCGCGCCGCATGAACCTTCCGTTCCGCTCGGGCGGCGGGCTTTGCGGCTCGAAGCTGCCCGATGCGCAGGCGGCCTACGAATCGGCCAACACGCTGAACGCGGCGCTGATGGGCGGTGTGAACTTCATGCTGCACAGCTGCGGCTGGCTCGAGGGCGGCCTCGTCGCCGGGTTCGAGAAATTCGTGATGGATGCCGACCAGCTCGGCGTTCTGCACAATCTCGCGCGCGGTGTGCAGTGGGACGAGAACGGGCAGGCGATGGACGCGCTGCGCGAGGTCGGCCCGGGCGGGCATTTCCTCGGCTGCGCGCATACGCAGTCCAACTTCAAGGATGCGTTCTGGCGCACGGAGCTGTTCGACTACAAACCCTTCGAGACATGGGACGAGGAAGGCGCGCGCGATACGATGACGCTCGCCAACCTGCGGATGCACCGGATGCTCGACACCTACCAGCAACCGCTGCTGGACCAGGGGATCACCGAGGCGCTCGAAGACTTCGTGGCCAAGAAAAAGGCGTCGATGCCCGACGCCTTCATGTAAGCGACCGCAAGACCCGCGCGGCCTGGAATGTCAGGCCGCGTGGGCGCTGCGCAGGATCCGCGCCTCGCCCATCATGGCGATCAGGATCTCGACATGGCGCGTGGCCGAATAGCCGCTCGTGCCGACCTTGCGCTGATCGTTCAGCGCCTCCTCCATCTCGACCAGACGGGCCAGCGCGGCGGCGCTGCGCGGCAGCGTGCCGTATCCGAAATGACGCCGCAGATGCGCCTCGCGCCGGTATTCGGCCGCGCCGATGCGCGCGGCGCGGATCAGAAGGCGCGGGCGACGCAGGCTGTCGAGGGCGGTCAGGATATCGTGCATCGCGAAACTCTCCGTGCTGATGTGCGGAAGATGTCATCGCACAACCTAAAAGGGTGTTGCGCGAAGCGCGGAGTCAGCGCCCTGTCCGGTTCGCCTTTGTTTACTGTTCAGCAACCATCGTTGCCAAACCGTTGACAATTAACGGACCGGTAACTTTTTCTTGCATAGGTTGCATTCAAGGACGTGGAAAAGTCTGTGGATAACCAGCGGCCGGGCAGGGCGCACACCCCTCGGAAACGCTGCGACAAGGGCAAAAGAAGGGTAGATATGTTGGGCTTGGGAACTGACAGCGGCGGCGCGCGCGGCGTGCCGTCTTGGGTGCCGCATGGGGCGAGGCTTTATCTCGCCCATACCGAGCAGGGATCGTCGATCCGGGCGCTGGCGCGGCAGAGCGGCTGTCACGCCTCCACCGTCCTGCGGCGTATCCGCCAGTTCGAGACCCGGCGCGACGATCCGATGGTGGACGAGGCGCTGCGCCGCCTCGGATGCCACGTCGCCCCGCGAGAGAGTGCAGGTCCCCTGACCCAGGAGACTGCCATGATACCCCACCGTGACGCGCCGCAAGGCGATGTGGCCGACGTGACCGAGGCGCAGCTTGTGGCCGAGGCAGGCCGCATCCTGCGCCGGATGACCGAGCCGGGGGCGGTTCTGGCCGTCGCGGCGCAGATGGAGAAGGCCGTGGTCGTGCGCGCCGATGGCGCCGCCGAGCCCACGCGCACCGCCGTGGTGGACCGCTCGGTCGCCGAGGCGATGGCGCTGAAGGGCTGGATCGGCTGCGATGCGCCGGGCCGGCTTGCGCGCTATCATATCACCAAGGCGGGGCGCGCCGCGCTCGGCGCGCTTCTGGCCGATGCCGAGAACCGCGCCTCGGGTTTCGCCGATGCGCAGGCGCCGTTCAGTGCCCGCGACGAGGCACAGGCGCCGCGCCGCCCGCGCTATTCGGCCAATGAAAGCCCGCTTCTGGCGCTGTCGCGCCGGCGCGACAGGGACGGCGCGCGCTTCATCCCCGACGATCTGGTGCGCGCGGGCGAGCGCCTGCGCGAGGATTTCGAGCTGAGCCAGATGGGCCCGCGCGTCAGCCAGGACTGGAGCCGGTTTCTGACCGCGCCCAGCCCCGGCGGGCAGGGCGGCCATGCGCGCGGCTCGGAGGCGGCACGCCGCCGGGTCGAGGGGGCGCTCCACGATCTGGGGCCGGGCCTCGGGGATATCGCACTGCGCTGCTGCTGCCATCTCGAGGGGCTCGAGAAGGCGGAGAAGCGGATGGGCTGGTCCGCGCGCTCGGGCAAGATCGTGCTGCGCATCGCGCTCCAGCGCCTCAAGCGCCATTACGACGGCCTCGGCGAGGCGGGCGGCATGATCGGCTGACGCGGATGGCGGCTAACCGGCGTCAGGGTGGCGGCGAGGCGCCTCAGCCGCCGACGAGCGCGCCCACCGCATAGGCCACGAGGGCGCAGACGGTGCCGACCAGCACCGTCTCGCCCACCGTGCGCACCAGCCGCTCGCCCGTCGCGTTCCAGCGCACGATGCCGAGCGCGACCAGCGCCGCGCCGGTGGCGGCGACCGACAGCCAGAAGGTCTGGCGCGTCGGATCGAGCAGGAAATAGGGGATGAGCGGCACCGCGCCGAAAATCACGAAGGACAGGAACGTCATGAAACCCGAAAGCGCCGGGTTGTCCTCGTCCGGGTCGAGCATGCCGAATTCGTAGGTCATCATCAGATCGGCCATCAGCTCGGGATGGCGCGCGACGATGGTGGTGAGCGTGTCTGCCTCGCCCGCCGGCACGCCGCGCTGGCGCAGGATCTCGAATAGCTCCATGCGCTCGTGCTCGGGATCGTCCATGATCTCCTGCATCTCGCTGATGCGGCGATTGCGGTAGAGATCGTGCTGCGAGCGGGTCGAGAGAAATTCGCCGAGGCCCATGCTGATCGCGTCGGCGAAGAGATTGGCAAGGCCGAAGACCAGCACCGCGACGCCGCCGATCTGCGCCACCCCATCGGCCTGCGCCCCGGCGAATCCGGCCACGATGGCGAAGGTCGTGACGATGCCGTCATTGCCGCCATAGACGATCTGCTTGAGAAATTCCTGCATCCGTCCAAGCGCATGCGCCTCGCGCCGGTGTTCCTGCCAGTCCATGCGGGTGCCTTTCCGTTCTCGGCGCCAGTATGGCTCGGCGGCAAGGGGCTCTGCCACAAGAAAAGAGCGGGCCGAAGCCCGCTCTTTCCGCTTTTCCTATCCGGCGCCCATCACTTCAGATCGAAGCGGTCGGCCTCCATCACCTTGGTCCAAGCGGCGACGAAATCGCGCAGGAAGCGCGGCTCGGCATCGTCCTGGGCATAGACCTCGGCGACAGAACGCAGCTGCGAGTTCGAGCCGAAGACCAGATCGGCGCGTGTGCCGGTCCAGCGCAGCTCGCCCGTTTTGCGGTCCTTCGCCTCGAAATGGTGCTGGCCCTCGTCGGTCGATTTCCACTCGATCCCCATGTCCAGCAGGTTGACGAAGAAATCGTTCGTCAGCTGGCCGGGGCGCGTGGTCAGCACGCCGTGACAGTTATCGCCATGCACCGCGCCGAGCGCGCGCAGTCCGCCGACGAGCACGGTCATCTCGGGAGCGTTCAGGCCCAGAAGCTGCGCGCGGTCGATCAGCAGATGCTCGGCCTTCATCGTGTAGCGGCTGTCCTGATAGTTGCGGAAGCCGTCATAGACCGGCTCGAGCACGTCAAAGCTCTCGACATCGGTCTGCTCGGCGGTCGCGTCGGTGCGGCCCGGGGTGAACGGCACGTCCACCTTGTGTCCCGCATCGGCCGCCGCCTTCTCGATGGCCGCGACGCCGCCCAGCACGATCAGATCGGCGATCGAGACCTTCTTGGCGCCGGACTTGCCGTCGAAATCGGCCTTGATGCCCTCGTAGACGTCGAGGACCTTGGCGAGGCGCTCGGGCTCGTTTCCGGCCCAATCCTTCTGCGGGGCAAGGCGGATCCGCGCGCCATTGGCGCCGCCGCGATGGTCCGAGCCGCGATAGGTCGAGGCCGAGGCCCAGGCGACGAACACCAGATCGCTCACCGACAGACCGCTGTCGAGGATCTGCGTCTTGAGCGCCTTGATGTCCGCGTCGTCGATCATGTCGTAATCGGCGGCGGGGATCGGGTCCTGCCAGATCAGGTCCTCGGCGGGAACGTCCTTGCCCAGATAGCGCGATTTCGGCCCCATGTCGCGATGGCAGAGCTTGAACCATGCGCGCGCGAAGGCGTCGGCGAAGAGCTCGGGATCCTTCCAGAAGCGGCGCGAGATCTTCTCGTACTCCGCGTCGAAGCGCATCGCGAGGTCCGCGGTGGTCATCATCGGCGGATGCTTCTTGTCGGGATCGTGCGCATCGACGACCATATGCTCGGGCTTGGGATCGCGCGGCGTCCATTGCTGCGCACCCGCCGGGCTCTTGGTCAGCACCCACTCGTTGTTGAAGAGCACATCGAAATAGCCCATGTCCCAGGTCGTGGGCCTCGGCTTCCATGCGCCCTCGATGCCCGAGGTCAGCGTGTGCGCCCCGATGCCGCTCTCGTTCGAGTTCTTCCAGCCGAAGCCCATGTCGGCCATGTCGCCCGCCTCGGGCTCGGGGCCCTGATAGATGGGATCGTTGGCGCCATGCGCCTTGCCGAAAGTGTGCCCGCCCGCGACCAGCGCGACGGTCTCCTCGTCATTGACGCCCATCCGGGTAAAGGTCTGGCGCACGTCATAGCCGGACGCGACCGGATCGGGATTGCCGTCGGGGCCTTCAGGGTTGACGTAGATCAGGCCCATCTGGACGGCGGCGAGGGGGTTGTCCATCTCGCGCTCGCCATAATAGCGGCTGTTGTCGTTGTCGGACGTGGCCAGCCATTCGGTCTCGGATCCCCAATGCACGTCTTCCTCGGGGGCGTAGATATCCTCGCGCCCACCGCCGAAGCCGAAGACCGGGCCGCCCATCGATTCGATCGCGACGTTGCCGGTCAGGATGAAGAGATCGCCCCAGCTCAGGCTGTCGCCGTATTTCTTCTTGATCGGCCAGAGCAGGCGGCGCGCCTTGTCGAGGTTGCCGTTATCGGGCCAGGAGTTCAGCGGCGCGAAGCGCTGGTTGCCGGTGTTCGAGCCGCCGCGCCCGTCAGCGGCGCGGTACGTGCCCGCCGCGTGCCACGCCATGCGGATGAAGAGCGGCCCGTAATGGCCGTAATCCGCCGGCCACCAATCTTGGCTGTCGGTCATCAGGGCGCGCAGATCGGCCTTCACCGCATCGAGGTCGAGCTTCTTGAACGCCTCGGCATAGTTGAAGTCCCGGCCCATCGGATTGGGGCTGCGGCCATGCTGGTGCAGCACGCCGAGTTGCAGCTGATCGGGCCACCAGTCGCGGTTGGTGCGCTTTTTCTTGGCGTTGAAGGGGCATTTGAGATTGCCGTCCATGAGGGCCTCCTTGGGGCTGCGCGGGGCGGATCGCCCGGCGCCTATGGGTGAAGTCTCGATGCAGGCGATGGCCGCTGCGGCCTTCGTCTGGAATCATTCCAAGTTGAACATGGCGGCTGAAACCCATAAATGCAAATTACAGTTTCTTTTATTTGCGATAAGGCAGGGTTATGAGTATATCGCTGCGCCAACTGGGCTATTTCCGTGCGCTGGCCGAGCATCGCCATTTCGGGCGTGCGGCGGCGGCGGCCTCGGTCTCGCAGCCCGCGCTTTCGATGCAGATCCGCGAGCTCGAAGGTGCGCTCGGCCAGCCCTTGGTCGAGCGGCGCGCGCGCGACGTTGTCCTGACGCCCTTCGGCCGGATGATCCTCGCCCATGCCGAGGCGGTGGTCGAGGGGGTGCGCGCGCTCGAGGATGCGGCGCGCTGGCATGGCGGAATGCCGTCGCATCTGCGCATCGGCCTCATTCCGACGCTGGCGCCCTACCTGCTGCCCGGCGTTCTGGAGGAATTGCGCAGCGGCGACATCTCGCTCGACGTGCAGGTGCAGGAGGCCCAGACCGGGCGGCTGACGGGCGATCTTCTGGCCGGACGCATCGACGCCGCCGTGATGGCGCTGCCGGTCGAGCCTGCGGGGCTGGTGGCCGCGCCTCTTTTCGACGACCGATTCCTCTTGGCCGGGAGCGCGGCACGGCTCGAAAGCCTCGCGAGCGCGGTGCGCACCCTGCGCCCCGACGATCTGGGCGCCGAGCAGCTTCTGCTTCTCGAGGACGGGCATTGCCTGACCGATCAGGCGCTCGAGGCCTGCAACCGGGGCAGGGGGCATGCGCGCATCGACATGGGCGCCTCGTCGCTGGCGACGCTCACACGGCTCGTCGCGGCGGGGTTCGGCCTCACGCTCATGCCCGAGCTTGCCGCGCAGGCCGAGACGCGCGCCGCGCCCGGCATGCGTCTCATGCGTTTTTCGGCGCCCGAGCCGAAGCGCACCATCTGCCTCGTGCGGCGCGCCTCCACGGCGGGCGAGGGTTGGTTCGCGGACCTGGCCGAGGTGCTGACCGGCGTCGGCACGCGGATCACCGAAGCCGCGCGCGGCGGCGCTGGAACGGCCAGCGCGGCGATGCCGCAGCCCGAGCGGACCTGACGCCGCGCGGCATGCTGGCAACTCCTGTCGGCAATCCCTATACTCAAGGCAACCGACCACTGACTCCGCGGGGACCACACGTTGCGTGATCTGAAAATTCCGAGCCAGCGCCATCCCGAGAAGGCGCGCCGCCCCGACAATGCCCAGCCCAAGAAGCCCGAGTGGATCCGCGTCAAGGCGCCCGGCGGCAAGGGCTATGCCGAAACCGCGCGCATCATGCGCGACCACAATCTGACGACCGTCTGCGAAGAGGCGGGCTGTCCCAATGTGGGCGAATGCTGGAGCCAGGGCCACGCGACCATGATGATCATGGGCGAGGTCTGCACTCGCGCCTGCACCTTCTGCAACATCGCCACCGGCAAGCCGCCCGAGGACCTCGACGTGTTCGAGCCGGGCCGCGTCGCCGATGCGGTGCAGAAACTGGGCCTCAACCATGTCGTCATCACCTCGGTCGACCGCGACGATGTCGAGGATGGCGGGGCCGAGCATTTCGCGCAGACCATCCGCGCCATCCGCCATCGCAGCCCCGGTACCACGATCGAGATCCTGACGCCCGATTTCCTGCATTGCGACCCGTCGGTGCTCCAAGTGGTCGTGGATGCCAAGCCGGATGTCTTCAATCACAATCTCGAAACCGTGCCTGGGCTCTATCCTTCGGTGCGGCCCGGCGCGCGCTATTTCCACTCGCTGCGCCTATTGCAGCGCGTCAAGGAGATGGACCCCGAGATATTCACCAAGTCGGGCATCATGGTCGGCCTCGGGGAAGAGCGCCAGCAGGTGCATCAGGTGATGGACGACATGCGCGCCGCCGATATCGATTTCCTGACCATCGGGCAGTATCTGCAGCCGACGCCGAAGCATCATGTGCTCGATCGCTTCGTGACGCCCGACGAATTCAAGGCCTATGAGAAGGCGGCTTTCGGCAAGGGATTTTTGATGGTCTCCGCCACGCCGCTCACCCGCTCGTCCTATCATGCGGGCGACGACTTCGCGCGCCTGCGCGCGGCGCGGCTGGCGCGGCTCGCCAAGGCGGCGGGCTAGGGCAGGGCGCCCGCGGCGCTCAGAGCGCGCGGCGCGCCTCGGCCGCCGCCTCGGAGATCTGCGGCACGAGGCGTTCGACCATGCGCAGCGTCTCGGCCAGGCAATCCTTGGCGCTGTAGCTGCCGGGCAGCACGTGAAGCCTCTGCCAATAGCCGTCCGAAAACGTGTCGATCCACTCCGCCGTGCGGGTGATGTCGCCCTCGTCCGCACCCTGCATCAGCGCGGCGCAGGCCTCGCGGATCGCCTCGTTTCGGGCGATGTCGAACTGGGCCGAGATCGCCGCGTAATCGGGGGTAAATTTCTGCTCGCCCCAGAAGGCGAACCAGATCGACAGGGCCTCCGGATTGCAGATCTCGGGGTCGAAATCGGCACGGATGAGGGCGATGAGCCGCGCGCGCGGATCGTCCCCGGCCTCGGCCAGCGCGCGCTCCCATGTCGCCTGATAGCGCGCGTAGTGATCGCGCAGCGCCTCGGTCAGAAGCCCCGCCTTCGATTTGAAGTAAAAGACCGCCACCCCTTGGGAGAGACCGGCCTGCGCCGCGACGGTGGCCAGCGTCGTGCGCGCCAGCCCGTTCTCCGCGATGGAGCGCCAGGTCGCATCCAGCAATTGCTGGCGCCGCCTGTCGGCGTTCTCCTTGCGCTCCTTGCGGGGTTTGGGGCTGGGCTGGTCGGTCATGGGCGGATCACTCGGCTGGGTTGCGCTGACTTAGCAACGCGGCGTCGTCCACGCCATAGTGAATTTATTTGTTTGAGCAGTCAAAAAAACTTTTCAACCCGGCTCCATGTGCTAGGCTGAAGGCCCGAAGCGTCAGCAGGAGCGTCCTATGACAGTTGCAGCCCCCCTCGACAGGAACCTTCCCGCCACGGAAGATCTGCACGATTGGGACCGCACCCACCAGCTCCATCCTTGGGCCGCGATGGATGACTGGCGCGGCTACGATCACATGATGGTCGACAGCGCCAAGGGCATCTATCTCTGGGACGGGACGGGCAAGCGCTTCATCGACGGGCCGGGCGGCATGTGGTGCGTCCAGATCGGCTATGGCCGCCGCGAGATGGCGGACGCGATCGCCGAGCAGGTCATGACGCTGCCCTATACCTCGCCCTGGACCACGACGACCGAGCCCTCGGCGATCCTCGCCAAGAAGCTGGCGGATATGGCGCCCGGCGATCTCAACAATGTCTTTTTTACCACGGGCGGCTCGACCGCGGTCGATACGGCGATCCGTACCGTGCATTTCATGAACAATCGCCTCGGCCGGCCCGACAAGAAGATCGTGATCGCGCGCGAGAAGGGCTATCACGGCTCGACCTATCTCGCCTCCTCGGTCACCGGCAAGGAGCGGGATAAATCCCGGTTCGACGTCGAAAAACGGCTCGTGCGGTTCCTGCCGGACGTCAACCCCTATCGCCGCGCCGAAGGACAAAGCGTCGAGGCGTGGTGCGACGAGAAGGTGGCCGATCTCGAGGCCATGATCGCCGAGGTGGGCGCCGAGAATGTGGGCGCCTTCATCGCCGAGCCGATCCTCTGCTCTGGCGGGGTGATCGTGCCACCCGAGGGGTATCACAAGCGCACGCACGAGATCTGCCGCAAGCATGACATTCTCTACATCTCGGACGAGGTCGTCACCGGCTTCGGACGCCTCGGCCATTGGTTCGCCTCGCAGGAGGTCTTCGGGATCACGCCCGATATCATCACCTGCGCCAAGGGCCTCACCTCGGGCTATCTGCCGCTCGGGGCCTGCATCATTTCGGACAGCGTGATGGAGCGCATGACCGATCCCGACGACGCCGCGCTCTTCGCCAATGGCTACACCTATTCCGCGCATCCCGTCTGTTGCGCGGCGGCGCTCAAGAATATCGAGATCCTCGAGACCGAGAACATTCTCGAGCATGTGCGCGCGCTTGCCCCGCATTTCCAGAAGCGCCTTCAGGCGCTGCGCCGCTTCGATATCGTGGGCGATGTGCGCGGTATGGGGCTCTTGGGCTGCATCGAGGGCGGTGCGAAAACGCTTGCCGGGGAGCGGCGTCTTGGCGCTATGCTGGACGAGGTCTGCGAGGAGATGGGCCTTTTGGTGCGCCCGCTCATCAACATGGCGGTCTTCTCGCCGCCCCTTGTGATCACACGCGCCGAGGTCGACGAGATGTTCGATATTCTTGAGCGTGCGCTGGAAGAAGTGTCGCGGCGCCTTGCTGCGGCATGACGTGAAGATCGATCTGCAAGTCACTCATAAGTCGAAGGAACGCGCTGCAATCACTCAATAGACCAAGGCTCGGGAATTATCGGTGCCGCCTTGCGCGTTCCTGTCCGCCGCCTTCTCGCGGCGGAAGGCGCCACCCCCGCCAAGAAGCCGTCCAACAAGGAGAACCCTATGTCAGCCTACCGAAATCTCGCACTTGCCGTATCCTCCGCCGCGCTGCTGAGCGCGGCCGGGCCGAGCCTTGCCGCAGGGGGCGATCTGGTCGTCTTCGATTGGGCGGGCTACGAGGATCCGGGCTTTTTCCAGCCCTATGTTGACAAGCACGGCGAAGCGCCGACCTATTCCTTCTTCGGCGACGAGGAGGAAGCCTTCCAGAAGTTGCGTGCGGGCTTCGAGGCTGATGTCGCGCATCCCTGCTCGCAATCGGTTCCGAAATGGATGGATGCGGGGCTTTTGGCGCCGCTCGACACCTCGCGCATCGAGCGCTGGGACGAGCTCGAGCCGGGTTTTCGCGATATCGAAGCCTACATGAAGGACGGCGAGCATTACCTCGTGCCGGTCGATTGGGGCAACACGGCGCTCATCTACAACACCGAGGAGCTGAGCGAGGAAGACGTGCAATCGCTCAATGCGTTCATCGATCCCAAGCATCAGGGCCGCATCTCGATCGGCGACAATGTGGATGATGCCTATGCGCTCGCCTTTCTCGCCACTGGTGTGAAGGACTGGACCAAGGCGACGGATGAGGACTTCCAGGAAGCCTCGGACTGGCTGCGCAAGCTGCACCAGAACGTGCGCACCTATTGGAGCGACGGCGCATCGCTGCGCCAGCTCATGCAGAGCGGCGAGGTCTATCTCACATGGTCTTGGAACGAGACCTTCGCGACGATGAGCGGCGAGGGTTTCCCCATCGCGATCAAGCGCGACACGGATGAAGGCGCGTCCTCATGGGTCTGCGGCTATTCCCGCCTCGCCAGCGGATCGGAGGAGAACGAAGATCTCTTCTACGATTTCATCAACGCCTGGCTCGATCCGGGATCGGCGGAATACATCGTGACGCAGTGGGGCTACGGGCATTCCAACACCGCCGCGATGGCGGACATTCCCGAAGAAACGCTGGCCTCGGTCGGCCTCAACGTGAATGACGAGCTGCGCGCCAACACCCTCTGGCAAGCGCCCGTCGGCCCCGAGCTGCGCGAGAAGATGATCGCCGAATTCGAGATGATCAAAGCGGGCTTCTGAGCCTCGCCAAGCACCAAACAGAAAGGCGGGCCGGCATGGCCCGCCTTTTTTGCGTCACGCGGGTTTGCGTGCCCGCAGATGATGCGGGCAGTGCTCGCCCGTCTCGAGCACGCCGATCATGGCGCGCCATGTGACGATGGAATGGTCGATGAACTCGGCGCCGTGTGCCTCAGCGAGCGCATCGCGCCGGGTTTCGAGCAGGTCGAGCTCCTCGCGCGCGACGCCGAGATACCACGGATTGCGGTTGGTGAGCGTGATCCGCTCGAACCCCGCCGCCTCGAGCGCGGCGCGGTAGCGCATGGGGGAGGCCATCTCGAAGCCCAGATCCTCGAGGACGAGATAGTCCTGCATCTGCTGCGTGGGCGCATCGCCCGCGATCAGCCAGTCCGAAGCGGCGAGCCAGCCGCCGGGCGCCAGCACGCGGAAGACGTCGCGCGCCAGGAATTCCTTGTCGGGGATATGGATGATCGAATCCTTCGAGAAGACGATGTCGAAGCTGCCGTCATCGTGAGGAAAGGGTCCGGGGGCGACCTTCTCGATCGTCACCGCATCCTCTGCGCCGGCGGCGGCGATACGCGCGCGGGCCGCCTCCACCACATCATCCTCGACGTCGATCCCCGTCACATGGGCCGCGCCGTGATCGCGCGCGAGCGAAAGCGTGATCGCGCCCGAGCCGCACCCGATATCGAGCACCCGCTTGCCCGCGAGATCCAGGCCCTCGAGCACGCGCGAGACCTCTTCGGGGCCGCCGGGCGAGAGATATCCCTCGCCCCAGAGCATTTCGAGAAACGAGATATGGCCCTTGTCGTAGAGAAGCTCGCTCATGTCGGTCACTCCAGAAGAACGATGGAATCCGCGCCCCACCCCACGGTCACGGTGCTGCCCTCGCGGGCGACGGCACGGCCCGCCGTGTTGCGCATCGAGATGGTGACGGGCGCCTCGGCGCCTGGAAGGGCGACGCTGTAATAGGTCATGTCGCCATAGTAATCGGTGCCGGTCACGGTGCCTTGGACCTCGCGCTCGAAATGACCGGTATCCTCGCCGGTGATGGTGAACATCTCCGGGCGCACGCCGACGACGTTGATCCGCGAGGCCGCGAGCCCCGCGGGCGCCTGCGACGCCGGCACCTCGATCTGTCCGAGCGCGGGAATGTCGAGCTGATAGGGCGCGCCGTTGCCGCCCGTCGCGCTGGCCTCGAGAAAGTTCATGACCCCGATGAAGGACGCGACGCGGCGCGTTCTGGGGCGGCGATAGAGCTCTTCGGGCGTGGCGAGCTGCGCGATCGTGCCGTCGAAGATGACGGCGATCCGATCGGACATTATGAGCGCTTCCTCCTGGTCGTGCGTGACGAGGATGAAGGTGATCCCGAGGCTTTTCTGAAGGCGCCGCAACTCGTGCTGCATCTGGTCGCGCAGCTTCTTGTCGAGCGCCGACAAGGGCTCGTCGAGAAGGATCACCTTGGGCCGCATGACGAGCGCACGGGCCAGCGCGACGCGCTGGCGCTGACCGCCCGACAGCTCGTGCGCCTTGCGCTTGCCGTAGCCCGCAAGATCCACCATCTCGAGCGCCTGCTCGACTTCGCGGGCCATTTCGGCCTTGCCCAGCTTCTTCTTGACGAGGCCGTAGCCCACGTTCTCGGCCACATCGAGATGCGGGAAGATCGCGTAGCTTTGAAAGACCATGTTGGTCGGGCGGCGGTTGGCGGGGATGTCCTTCATCGATTTGCCGCCGATCATGATCGTGCCGCCCGAGACCTGCTCGAACCCCGCAATGAGGCGCAAAAGCGTGGTCTTGCCGCAGCCCGAGGGGCCGAGCAGCGAGAAGAACTCGCCCTCGTGGATCACCGCATCGACGCCCTTCAGCGCGGTGACGGCCCCGAAATTCTTGGTCACGCCTTTGATTTCGATGATGGGCGCGGAGGCGGCTTGCGTCATGTTCAGATCAGTCCTTGTGTTGAGCCGCCATCCATCCCGCGGCGGCGCACCGCGCGGCGGCGGAAGAATTCGGCCACGACGAGAAGGGCGATGGAGACGGCCAGCAGGATCGTGCCCAGCGCCATGATCGAGGGCAGCTTGGACGGGAAGCGCAGCTGGCTCCAGATGTAGACGGGCAGGGTGACATCGGTGCCGGTCAGGAAGAAGGCGATGATGAACTCGTCGAGGCTGATGGTGAAGGTGATCAGGAGGCTCGAGACGATGCCCGGCATGATGAGCGGCAGCGTCACGCGCCGGAACGTGCCCCAGCGCGTCTCGCCCAGATCGAAGGACGCTTCCTCGAGGCTTTCCTCCATCCCCGCGAAAGCGGAACTGAGGATCGCGATGGAGAAGGGCGTGCAGATCAGCACATGGCCCGCGATCACCGTCCAGAGCGAGAGCGACATGCCGAGTTGCATCAGCATCACCAGCAGCGCCACGGCGACGATGATCTCGGGCAGCACGAGCGGCAACATGATGAAGCCCATGATGCCCTTCTGCGCCGGAAAGCGGTATTTCGCCGCCGAGCGCGCGGCGCAGGCCCCCAGAAGCGTGCTTATGAGCGCCGTGCTCAGCGCGACGATGGCGCTGTTGCGCACGGCGCTGTGCAGCGCGTCGGTCTCCCACAGGAGATCGAACCACTTGGTCGTGTAGCCGGCGAGCGGGAAGGCGATGATCGTCGCGTCGTTGAAGGCGAAGAGCGGAAGCAGGATGACCGGCGCATAGAGAAAGATCATGTAGCAGGTCGCATAGACCGCGAGCCACCGGCCCGATGCGTATCTGGCAAGCCCGCGCATCATCGTGTCTTTCCTCCCAGCTTGCGCCCCGCGAAATAGAGCCCGACGCTGATCGCGCCGACCACGACCATCGAGGTCACCGCGAGTGCCGCGCCGAGCGGCGCGTTGTTCGCCTTGCCGAACTGCACCTGGATCATGTTGGCCACCATCAGCCCGTCCGTGCCGCCGACGAGCTTGGGCGTGATGTAATCGCCCACCGTCGGGATCAGCACGATCAGCGTCGCCGCCACCACCCCTGGCATCGCCAGCGGCAGCGTGATGCGGAAGAAGCGGCGCACCGGCCCGTCGCCCAGATCCTCAGCCGCCTCCAGAAGCGAGCGGTCGATCTTCTCGAGCGCGACGAAGATGGGCAGGATCGCGAAGGGCGCCCAAGCATGGGCCAGCGTCAGCACGACCGCGTTCTCGTTGTAGAGGATGAAGGTCAGCGGCTCGTCGATGATCCCGAGGCTCATCAGCGCAGAATTGAAGACACCGTTATATCCGAGGATCACCTTCCACAGGAACACGCGCAGAAGGTAGCTCGTCCAGAAGGGCACCGTGATGAGGAAAAGCCACAACGCCTTGCGCGATTTGACATGGAACGAGATGTAGTAGGCGATCGGAAAGGCGAGGATCACCGTCGCCACCGTCACGATCAGCGAGATGCGCAGGCTGCGCCACATCAGAACCTGAAAGATGGGCTGCGTCCAGGCCTCGCGGTAATTGTCGAAGGTCAGCGTCCTGTCGAGGTCGAGATAGGTCTGCGTCCAGAAGCTGAACATCACCACCATCGCCAGCGGCGCGGCCAGCATGACCAGCGCATAGATGAGGGTGGGGCTGATGAGGGTCAGGCCCTGGCGGCTTTGCTGACTCAGGCTGGGCACGATAGGGGCATCTCCCGTGGCTCGATATCAGCGATACACGGCGCGCGTCTCAAGGCAAGCGCCGAGCGTGGCCCGGCGCTTGCCTCGGAACTTGGCTCGGCGTCCGGCGCAGTCACCTGGCGGCTTCTTTCAGGCGCCTTTCGTTCTCGCGCAGCAAGGTGCCCTCGGGCGGCTCGTCGCCGTCGAGCACGGGGAAGATCCCGCGCAGAATGTCATGATAGCTGCGCACGCCGTATTCGAGATCCGACAGGACGATCCCGTCGAAACCGCTCGAAAACGCGGCTTCCCACGTCCATTCGATGAGCTGCTCGTCCTCCTTGGAGGTGATGCGGTCGATGCGCATCGACAGGTAGCGCGCAAGGCGCATGCGCCGGTCCTCGTCCTTGTGGCGATAGACGCTGCCGCGCTGGATGGTGCGCCCGTTCTCGACGGGAAACTCGTGATAGAAGATGACCGAGTCCGGATAGAGGCCGAAGACGAGGTTCGGAAACACCCCGACATAGAGCCACGCCGCCTTGTGATCGTCGTCGAGCCGCTCGGGCGGCTGAAGGATCTTGCGGTAGTTCTCGACGCTCCAGAGCCGATGCTTGCCCTCGCGGAACTGGCCGAGCGAGCGCGATGTGCCGTGGGTGAAGGGCTCGTCATGGTAGTTCGTGCCGAAAAGGTCGTGCAGGCCGGGATGAGCCATCGCGACATGATATCCCTCGTTGTCGACGTCGCGCACGCATTTCCAGTTGGCCTCGATCTCGCCGGCCCAGAAGACATCCTCGGCGGGTACGAGGTTCTCGAGATCGTATTGCGCAAGCTCGTCGTCGAAGCGCGCCATGATCTCGGCGACCGAGGGTTGCGGTCCTTCCTTGAAACGCACAAAGACGAAGCCCTGCCAGATTTCCATCTCGACCGGCTTGAGCCCCATCTCGACCGGGTCGAGATCGGGCAGCGATTGCGGCTGCGCCGCGCCGCGCAGCGTACCGTCGAGATTGTAGGCCCAGCCATGGAAAGGGCAGATGATCGCCGATTTGCAATTGCCGGATTCCTCGGCAACGACCCGGCTGCCGCGATGGCGGCATAGATTATGGAACGAACGCACCTTCATATCGCGCCCGCGCACGACCAGCGCGCGCTCGCCCACGAGGTCCGAGGCCACGAAATCGCCCGGCTCGGGCACGTCATTCACATGGCAGACAACCTGCCAATGCCGCCGGAAAAGCTGCTCCTTCTCGGCTTCCAGCATTTCAGGGCTGAAGAAGCTCCAGGCCGGCAGGCCCTTGCGATCCCATTCGGTCGGCACTTGCGTGTTCTGGATGTTCATGGCGTGCGGGCTCCCTTGTGGTTGTCCCGAGTATAGATAATTTGAATGTGCGCTCAAACAAAAAATGGAGCGGTGATGAGTGGCGCAGGGTCGCAACGTGCGAAGAGGGTGGCAGCGGGCGGCGCGCGCCCTTGCGACAACGGCGCTTTTCGCCGGGCAGGGCGGGCCTTCCCGAGGCATGACATGCGCTCACCGACGCCTCTCCCCGCAAGCTCGCAGACTGGCCGACGCGGCGCGTCCGGATCACTCGAAACAGCACATTGAAGCCCTCTCAAAGCCCCGCGAAATCTTTTGTCCGCACCGCGCGTTTTTTCCCGATTCCCCTCTGGACGCCACCAAACCGCATTGCTATACGGCACCTCGTGTTCCGGCGTAGCTCAGCGGTAGAGCAGTTGACTGTTAATCAATTGGTCGTAGGTTCGATCCCTACCGCCGGAGCCAAAACCCCCTGATATCAAGGTTTTGTGAGCTGCCGATCGGTCTATGTTTGCCCGGTCAATCCCCTACTCTCCCTCGTTCGCCCGGAAAACTGTCTCTGCATTGACGGCCCCCTCATGCGCGACAATCCCGCGCGCGGCGAGATCGATCAGATGCGCGAGCACGTTGCGGGCGGCGGCGGGCAGGAGGGCCGCGGGGGTGTCGGTGTAGATCGTGGCGGCGATCTCGGCCGCAGTGCCGGGGCGCACGGCGAGCGCGGTAAGGATCGCGGCCTCGCGGGCCGCGCGGTGGGCGATCAGCCAGTCGAGGCGCTCGGCGGGGTTCTCCACCGGTGCGCCGTGACCGGGGTAGAGGACGTTCGGGCCGAGCGCCGCGAGCTTGCGGCATGATGCGGTGAAGTCCCCGGCGTCCCCGTCGGGCGGCGAGACGAGCGAGCTGGCCCAGCCCATCACGAGATCCCCGGTGAAGATCGCCTCATCCCAGGCAAAGCAGAGGTGATTTCCGAAATGCCCGGGCGTCCAGATGGCGCCAAGGCGCCAGTCGCCGGTCTCGACCGTCTCGCCATCGGCAAGGCGGCGGTCCGGCGCGAATGCGAGATCGACGCCTTCGCCGCCCCGCGTCAGGCCCTGATCCGCAAGCCTCTGCATGACCGCGCTGCGCCCGGCCAGCGCGTCGCCGAAGGCCAGCACCGGCGCGCCGGTCTCGTGGGCCAGCCGGGGCGCGAGGGCCGAATGATCAAGATGCGCGTGCGTCACGAGAATATGCGTGACGCGCGCGCCGGGGCCGAGCGCGTGCAGTATGGCATCGAGGTGCCCGGGATCGTCCGGGCCGGGGTCGATCACCGCGATTTCGCGGTGCCCGAGCAGGTAGGTATTCGTGCCTCGGAAGGTCATAGCGGAGGGGTTGGGCGCCAGAATGCGGCGCAGGCCCCGCGCGATCTCGAGCGCGGCGCCCGGCTTCGGGTCGAAAGCGGGGGCAGGGCGGTCGGACATGGGCGGCGGTGCTCCGGCGTAACTGTCTGAAGCGGCAGGCTAGACCGCGCGCCCAAGGACGTCCAGCCGCGCCCGCGCCACCTGCCGCGCGGCGGCGCCTTGCGCGCCACCGGGGGCCGCGCTAGCGTCGGCCATGATGTTCCGATGGCTCAAGCGCACCATGCCGCGTGGCCTTTATGGTCGCGCTTTCCTGATCCTGCTTTTGCCGGTCATTTCGCTCTTGCTCGTCGTCTCCGTCGTCTCGGCGCAGCGCCTCTTCGAAGGGGTCACGCGGCAGATGACCACCTCCGTCAGCCGCGAAGTGCGCCTTCTGCTCGATGCCGATGATCCGGCCCCCATCGCGGACGCGCTGGCCATCACGATCACCCGGATCGAAGAGAGCGCGGTCCCGCTCGAGAATATCCGCAGCTGGTACGATATCACCGGCATCATCCTCATCGACGAGATCGAGGCGTTGCTGCCGCGCCTGCGCGCGGTCGATCTCGGCAACCAGCAGATCGTGCGGCTCTATCTCGAGGATGCGGAGGGCATGCTGCGGATGACGGTGGATCGGCGCCGGTTCTCGGCCTCCAATCCGCATCAGCTTTTCGTCAACATGCTGTTTTTCAGCGTGCTGATGACGCTCATCGCCTATCTCTACCTGCGCAATCAGCTTCGCCCGATCACGCGGCTCGCCCGGGCCGCCGAGGCGTTCGGGCGCGGGCGCACGGTGCCCTATCGACCCTCAGGCGCCAACGAGGTGCGCGCCGCCGGCAGCGCCTTTCTCGACATGCGCGCCCGGATCGAGCGGCAGATCGAGCAGCGCACGCTGATGCTCTCGGGGGTGAGCCACGATCTGCGCACGCCGCTCACGCGGTTGAAGCTGAGCCTCGAGATGCTCGAGGACGATGCCGAGCGCGCGCCGATGCTGCGCGATGTGCGCGACATGGAGCGGCTCCTCGACGCATTCCTCGATTTCGCGCGCGGCACCGCCGAGGGCGAGGCCGAGCCCGTCGATCCGGCGAGGCTCATCCGGCGCATCGCCGAGGATTGCGCGCGCGCGCAGATCCCGGTGACGGTGCACGAGATCACCGGTTCGGGCGAAGTGCCGCTGCGGCCCGTCGCGATACGGCGCGCGGTCGAGAACCTCATCAACAACGCCGTGCGTTACGGCACCCGCGCCGAGCTTTCCATGATGCTGACCGAGCGCGCCCTGCGCATCAGCGTCGAGGATGACGGGCCCGGCATTCCCGAGGCGCAGCGCGACGAGGCCCTGCGGCCCTTCGCCCGGCTCGAGGCGTCGCGCAATCAGGACAAGGGGCCTGGGGTGGGTCTCGGCCTCTCGATCGCGACGGATATCATGCGCGCCCATGGCGGCAGCCTGCGCCTCGGCAGGTCCGAGCGTCTCGGCGGTCTGCGCGCGGACATGGTGATCGGGCGATGAGGGCTTTCGCGAATTGGCCTGGGTGCAGCAGCTTCGGCGCGGTGAGAGCGCCGGGAGCGCGCCTTTCATGACCATCGGGGCCGATCCGCCGCTCATCTGGCTTGATTGGGGGCAGGGCGCGCCCGTCATGTCCGGCTGCGCCTCGTGGCGGTCGGGGCCTGATCTGCCGGCACGGATCGGCAGGCTTTACGCCGCGTGGAAGTGGGATGGAACGCGGTTGCGGGCCGAGGTGGATCGCCACGGGTTTCACAGCCTCTTCGTCTATCGCAAGGGCGATACGATCGCCATATCGCCCTCGCTTCTCGCGCTCGTCGCGGCGGGCGCCGATCCCGCGCCCGACACGCGCGCTCTGGCCGTCTTTCACCGCATCGGCGTCTTCATCAATGACGACACGCCGCTCAGGCATGTCCGGACCCTGCCGCCGAACGGCAGACTCGAGTGGCGGGAGGGCCGGCTCGAGATCACGGGCGGCACGCCGATCCCCAAGGTGCAGAGCATCACGCGAGAGGGCGCGCTCGAAGGCATGACCGCGCATTTCCGCGAGGCGATGCGCCGCATCCTCGACATGTGGGACGAGCCCTTGACGCTGCCGCTCAGCGGCGGGCGCGACTCGCGGCACATCCTGCTCGAAATGCTGCATCAGGGCCGTCGCCCGCGCTCCTGCATCACCTTTCATCACAACGGCGCCGCGATGAACGGCGAGGCGCTCGCCGCCCGCGCGCTGGCCGAGCGGGCAGGTATCGCCCATGACGTCGCGGGCCACGCGCGCCCGCGCCTTGCGGATGCGCTGCGCTGCGCCGTGATGACGAGCCTTTGCGCCGACGAGCATGCGCAGATGATGCCCCTTCACGACTACATGCTCGCGCGGGGCGGTGCCGCCTTCGACGGGATCGCGGGCGATATCCTGACCAATCCCGACAACGACGCCGAAGCTTTCTTTCGCTTGGCCGAGAAAGGCGATTTCACCGGCATCGCGCGCGGCCTCTGCGAGGGGCATGGGCGCGTCATTTCCGAGCCTGGCTGGGGACGCGGCGCGGGGCCGATCCTTTCGCCCGGCATGGACGAGGAGGTGCATGACTATCTGGGCGAGACCATCGCGGCATATGCGGACGCGCCCGACCCCTATCAGGTCTTCTGGATGTATCACCGCACGCGGCGCGAGATCAACTTCGTCCCGCAAGCCATTCTGGCACCGGCGACTCCCGTCTTCTGCCCCTATCTCGATCCCGATTTCGCGGAGTTCTGCCTTTCGCTGCCCTACGCGGTCACGTGTGACCAGATGCTCCATGACGACGTGATCGCGCGGGCCTATCCGGATTTCGCCGATATCCCCTACGCCGCCGGTTTCCGCGCGCCCGCGCCGCAAGGGGGCGGCGCCATGCACAAGCTGCGCGGCGCGCTCGATGTCATGCGCATCACCGCCGCGATGGGGCCGCGCGCCAAGGCGGAGCGTCGCGCCTTCCTGCGCCCGCCCGGGCAGTTGAAACGCGGGCCGGACATGGCGCTGCGCCTCCACGCGCTCTGCCTCGACGGGCTCGATGCGGCGCGCGCGCGGCGGCTCCTCGATCTCGCCGGCACGCTCGAGGCGGCGCGGCCCAGAAGGCTCATCTCGGACAGCTTGCCGGAGCGCGCGCCATGATCGGGCGGCTTCGGCTCAAGCTGCGGCGCCGCCAGCACGCAAAGCGGCGCGCGGGGGAGCTGCGCGCGCCCTTCGACCTGGCCGCGCGGCGGCGCGTTCTTTTCCTCGCGGTCGATCATCCGATCCCTCAAAGCCAGCTCTTCGGCTTTCACCATTACGCGGACAGGTTCCGCGACATGTGGGACGCGGAATTCCGGGAGATTCCCGTGGACGGCACTCTTGATGCGGAGCTTGTGAAACGCGCCACAACTATCTGTATCCAGACGAATTTCGATATATCGGATGACGCTCTTGCGGCCATCTTGGCGCAGATCGACGCCCACAACCCGGGTGCGCGGCGCGTCTATCTCGACTGGTTCGCGCCCACCGATCTGCGCCTGGCCGAGCGGGTCGGCCCGCATGTCGATGCCTATGTCTCGAAGCATGTCCTGCGCGATCGTAGCCAATATGGCGAGCCAACCTTCGGCGACACCACCTTGATGGATCACTACGGAAAGGCGCATGGCCTCGATCATGAGACGCGAGAATTCATCATTCCCAAAGGCTTCCTTAAGAAAATTTATGTCGGGCCGTCCTTTCTGACCGCAGATTTCATGCTGCCGAAATTCGCGCGGGGGCGGATGCCGCGCGGCCCGCGCCCTGCCGATCTGCATGCGCGCATCGCGGTCGAGGGCACGCCCTGGTATCGCGCAATGCGGCAGGGCTGCGCCGAGGCGGTCTCGCGGCTCGAAGGCGTGCGCGCGGTCACCGGCACGGGCATTCCGCATGCAAGGTTCCTGCGCGAATTGCGCGCGTCCAAGATGTGCTTCTGCCCCTTCGGCTATGGCGAAGTCTGCTGGCGCGATTACGAGGCGATCCTTTGCGGCGCGGCGCTCGTCAAGCAGGACATGAGCCATGTCGAGACCGCGCCCGACATCTTCATCCCGGACGAGACCTATGTGCCGGTCAAATGGGACATGTCCGATTTCGAGCCGCGCGTGCGCGATCTTCTGGCCGACCATGTGAAGCGCAAGCGCATCGCCCGCAACGCCTTCGAGGTTCTGCACGACTACGCGCGTTCGGATGCCTTCGTCGCGCAGATGGCGCCCGCGCTCTTCGGCGACGAGGCGAAATGAGCGCGCCGGTCGAGGCCGTCGTCATCGGGCGCAACGAGGGCGTGCGGCTCATCGCGTGCCTCGCGTCGCTGCAAGGGCAGGTGGCACGGATCATCTATGTCGACAGCGGCAGCACCGATGGCAGCTGTGAGGCCGCGCGTGCCGCCGGTGCGGAGGTTGTCGCACTCGACACGGGCCAGCCCTTCACCGCCGCGCGGGCACGCAATGCCGGGCTGGCGCGCGTAGAGGCCGAGTTCGTCCAGTTCGTCGACGGGGATTGCACCGTCGCGCCGGGCTGGATCGCGGCGGCGCTGGATCATATGCACGGCGATCCCGCTTGCGCCGTCGTCTGCGGTCGCCGCCGCGAGACGCATCCCGAGGCGAGCGTCTACAACCGGCTCTGCGATATCGAATGGGATACGCCCATCGGCCCCGCGCGGGCCTGCGGTGGCGACGCGCTGATGCGCCGCGCCGCGCTCGAAGAGGTGGGCGGCTTCGCTGCCACGCTCATCGCGGGGGAGGAGCCGGATCTCTGCCTGCGGCTGCGGGCCGAAGGATGGAGCGTCTTCCGCCTCGATGCGGAGATGACGCGGCATGACGCGGCGATCACGCGGCTCTCGCAATGGTGGCGCCGCGCCCGTCGCGCGGGCCATGCCTATGCCGAGGGCGCCGCCCGTCATGGGCGGACGCCCGAGCGGCATTGGGTCCGGGAAACCCGCCGCGCCTTGATCTGGGGCGCGGCCTTGCCCGCGTTCATCCTCTTGGGTGGGCTGGCTTGGCCGCCGCTCGCGCTGGCCGCGCTCGCCTATCCCGCCCAGGCCGCGCGGCTGGCATGGCGCTCGGGCGATCCGGCCTGGGCGTTCTTCACTCTTCTGGGCAAGTTTCCCGAGGCGGGCGGTGCCTTGCGCTTCTACGCCGGGCGGCTCCTGCGCCGGGGCGGCGGTCTCATCGAGTACAAGTGACGCGCGCGCGCCGGGCGCGCCAGGCCAGCCCCGGCAGGATGGCGGCGCAGCGTATATAGCGCGGCCCGAGGCGGCGGGGGCTCGTCGCCGCGCGCCAGAGCCATTCGAGCGCCAATGCCCGCATCACGCGCGGCGCGCGGCGCTGGTGGCCCGAGAGGAAATCGAGCCCCGCGCCGATGGAGGCGAAGCCTACCGAGGGCGCGAGGCGGCGCCCCAGCGCCGCCAACCTCTCTTGCTTGGGCGCGCCCAGCGCCAGAAAACACAGCGCCGCGCCCGAGGCTTCGAGCTCTGCGAGCAGCGCCCGCGCCGCCGCGCCTTCGGGATCGAACCCCATGGGCGGCGCGCGCCTGAGGGCGATCTCGAGACCCGGCACCTCGGCGCGCAGCCGCGCAGCCGCGCCGCTCAGCGCCGCCTCGGTCGAGCCGACAAGCGCGATGGGACGGCTGCACTCGGCCGCGAGCCGGGCGAGCGGAAGGATCATGTCCGAGCCGGGCATCAGCTGGGCGGGCTGCCCCGCGAGCCTCGAGAGCCAGCGGATCGGGCGCCCGTCTGCGACGATGATCTCGTGGCACGCGTAAGCGGCGGCGAAGTCCGGATCGCGCCCGATCCGCACCATGTGATCGAGATTGACGGTCGCCATCGCGAACCCCCGCCGCGCCGACAGATGCGCGTGCAGATCGGCGAAGAGCGCGTCCCGCGCCCCATGCGTCACCGGCACCTCGATGCCGTTTCGGGTTTTCAGAAACATCGCGCGCCCCTCCGCTCCGCCTCCTTCATATCCGCGCCGGGGCACGATGCAACCGCCGCCATGCGGGACAGGGGCGGCGCCGCGTGCTAAGACGGGGCCGACAGACCTTGCCGGACCGCCCATGCCCAACGCCCTTGCCTATCTGATGCTGCTGATCTGGCCGCCGGTCTGCGCGCTCCTCTGCCGGCGCCTGCCGCCCGAGCGGGCGATCATCTGGTGCATCCTCGGCGGCTATCTGGTGCTGCCCCCGGCAACCGGCTTCGATCTGCCGCTCGTGCCCGAGATGAACAAGATCTCGATCCCGAATATCTGCGCCTTCGCGCTCGCGGTCTTCTACCTGCGGCGGCGCGTGTCGCTCTGGCCCGACGGGTGGCCGATGCGCGCGCTGGTGCTGCTCTTCGTGCTGGGGGCGGTGCCGACAGTGCTGACGAATGGCGACGGGATCGTTTTCAGCCTTCTGGGCAATACCGCGCCGATCCTCTTCCCGACCGCCACGCTGCCCGGCCTCGGCCTGCGCGATCTTCTGTCGGTGGTGGTCGGCCAACTTATCACGCTCGCGCCGTTCTTTCTGGGCCGCAGCCTTCTGGCGAGCGAGCGGGGCCTGCGCGAGCTCTTGCTCGCCCTCGCCATCGGTGCGCTGGTCTATTCGCTGCCCGCGCTGGTCGAGATCCGGCTGAGCCCGCAGATCAACACCTGGGTCTACGGGTTTTTCCAGCACGATTTCGAGCAGATGATGCGGCAGGGCGGCTTCCGGCCCATCGTGTTCCTGCCGCATGCGCTCTGGCTCGCCTTTTTCGTGATGAGCGCGGCGCTCGCCGCCATCGCCCTGTCGCGCGGCGCGGCTGACGGTCAACGCCTGAAATTCCTCTTCGCGGCGGCCTATCTTCTGGTCGTGCTCGTGCTTTGCAAGAGCGTCGCGTCGCTTCTCTACGCCGTGGCGCTGGCGCCGATCATGCTCCTTGCCTCGTCCCGGCTGATGGTCCGCCTTGCGCTGGTTCTGGCCCTCGTCGCGATGATCTACCCGATGCTGCGCAACAACGGCTGGATCCCGACCGACGCCATTCTGGCCAAGGCCAAGAGCTACAGCCCCGAGCGCGCGCAATCGCTCGGGTTTCGCTTCAACAACGAGGAGCAACTGCTTGACCGCGCGGATGAAAAACCTCTCTTCGGTTGGGGCGGGTGGGGGCGCAATCTCGTGCGCGACGCGCAGACGGGCGAGATACTCACCATTCCCGATGGCGAGTGGATCATCGTCTTCGGCACCTTCGGCTGGGTAGGCTATATCGCCCAGATGGGGCTGATCGGCGGGCCGCTCTTTCTCTTGTGGTGGGGCATGGGGCGCGCGCGGGCCGGACCCGAGCCACGCGGGATGCCCTTCGTCGTCGGGCCGATGGCGCTTTTGCTGGCGATCACGATGATCGACATGCTCCTTAACGCGATCCTGACGCCCTACACGTGGCTGATGGCGGGCGCGATCCTCGGCGTCTGCGAGGCGCGGCTGCGGAGCGAAGACCCGGCCGAGCCAGCACCGGCTGGCCCGTCGCGCCCGCGCCGCCGGGCCGTGATCGGGGATATGAACGCCGCCGTACCGTCCCGGCGCAGCGCCATGGGCCAGAGGTCGCACCGGTCGTGATTCCCTTTGAAGGGCCTCGGAAATGTGGCATTGTTCAGGCGTGCGGACCAATATGTTTCCGGCTTCGGGTTTGTCGCCAAGGCCGTGTCGGAAAAAGATCTTTCGGGTGCCTCTAAAACCCATTTTTCCCAAGCGCTTGGCGGCCTGACCTCATGCGGACGGCAAAGATTTCTTCGCGGTGGCGCTGCGCCGTAGTAGATTTCCGCCGTTGTTTTCGTGTGTCCGCGCGAAAGCCACAGGAGAGTTGCGTTTTTCATGAGTGAGACGTTCGAGAAACAGGCGGCCACAGGGCCTTCGGGGGACATCGCGATCGTCGGGATGGCCGCGGACGTTCCCGGCGCGCCCGATCTTGCGCGGTTCTGGGAAAATCTCGTTACGGGCACCGAGAGCATCACGCGGCTGGGCCGCGCGGCGTTGATCGAGGCGGGCGAGGATCCCGCGATGCTCGCCCGAAAAAACTACGTGCCCGCCGCCGCTTTGCTGGAAGGCCTCGCCGATTTCGACGCCGAGTTCTTCGGCTTCGGGCCGCGCGAGGCGGCCATCCTCGATCCGCAGCACCGCAAGTTTCTCGAGGTGACATGGGCCGCGATGGAGCAGGCGGACCACGCGCCGCGCGGCTTCGCCGGCCGGATCGGCGTTTTCGCGGGCTGCGGGCAGGGCAGCTATTTTCACGACAACATCCGCACCAATCCCGATCTGGTCGAGGATGTGGGCCTTTTCCTGCTGCGCCATACCGGCAATGACAAGGATTTCCTCTCGACGCGCGTGAGCCATGTCTTCGATCTGAAGGGGCCGAGCGTCACGCTCCAGACCGCCTGTTCCACATCGCTCGTCGCGGTGCATTACGCGCGCCAGGCGCTGATACGCGGCGAGTGCGACATGGCGCTCGCGGGCGGCGTCACGATCGAGCTGCCGCATGGGCGCGGTTATCTCTACAAGGAAAACGAGATCCTTTCGCCCGATGGGCATTGCCACGCGTTCGATCACCGCGCGGCGGGCACCGTGTTCGGCAGCGGCGCAGGCGCGGTGGCGCTGCGGCGCCTCGAGGATGCGCTGGCCGATGGCGATCATATCTGGGCCGTCATCAAGGGCTCGGCCATCAATAACGACGGCGCGCAGAAGGCGGGCTATCTCGCGCCCTCGGTCGAGGGGCAGGCGGCGGCGGTGCGCGCGGCGCTCGCGGATGCGCGGGTGGAGCCGGAGAGCATCGGCTATATCGAATGCCACGGCACCGGCACCTATCTGGGCGATCCGATCGAGGTGGCGGCGCTGAACGCGGCCCATGCGGGCGCGCGGGGCCTTTGCCATATCGGCTCGGTCAAAACGAATATCGGGCATCTCGACACGGCGGCGGGCGTCGTGGGCCTCATCAAGGCCGCGCTCGCACTGCACCACGCACAGATTCCGCCCAGCCTCAATTTCGAGGCGCCCAATCCCGAGATCGACTTCGCTGGTGGCCGTTTCGCCGTGGCGGACAGGCTCATGGATTGGAACGCCGCCGGGCAGCCCCGCCGCGCGGGCGTCAATTCGCTCGGCGTGGGCGGCACGAACGCGCATGTCGTTCTCGAGGAGGCGCCCGCGCGCGCCGCGTCCGAGCCTGCGGAATTCCCGTTCCACGTCCTCACCCTCTCGGCGCGCAGCAAGCCCGCGCTCGATGCCGCCTCGGCCGCGCTGGCCGCGCATCTGCGCGCCCATCCCGAAACGCCGCTGGCAGATATCGCCTGGACGCTCCGCGAAGGCCGCCACGGCTTTGCCAAGCGCCGCTGCCTCGTCGCCGCGACGCATGAGGAGGCGGCCGCATTGCTCGAGGCGGGCGATCCCCTGCGCGTTCACACGCATGAGGCCCCCGAGATGCCCCCGCAGATCGTCTTCATGTTCCCCGGCGGTGGCGCGCAATATCCCGGCATGGCGCGCGATCTTTATGAGACCGAGCCGGTCTTCGCCGACTGGATGGACCGCGGCCTCGATCATCTCGCGCCGCAACTCGGCTATGACATCCGCGCGCTCTGGCTGCCCGAGCCGGGCGATGTGGCCGCCGCCGCCGAGGCGCTCAAAACGCCCTCGGTGCAATTGCCGCTCATCATGATCACCGAATTCGCGCTGGCCCAGCTCTGGATGAGCTGGGGGGTGCGGCCCGATGCGCTGGTCGGCCACTCGATGGGCGAGAACACCGCCGCCGCGCTGGCGGGCGTCATGACCTTCGAGGGGTGCATCGATCTGGTGCTGCTGCGCGGTCGGCTTTTCGACAGCGTGCCGCCGGGCGGCATGCTGAGCGTGCCGATGAGGCCCGAGGATCTCGCGCCGCTCATGGGCGACGCGCTCGACATCGCCAGCATCAACGCGCCGGGGCTGTGCGCGGTCTCGGGGCCGCAGGCGGCGCTCGCGGACCTGGCCGAGCGGCTGGCGGCGGAAGGCATCGAATGCCAGCGCATCGCCATCGACATCGCGGCCCATTCGCGCATGCTCGATCCGATCCTGCCGCAGTTCCGCGCGCATCTGGAGGGGCTGAGTCTCAATGCGCCGTCGATCCCGATCCTGTCGAACCGGAGCGGCGCGCCCCTGAGCGAGGCCGAGGCAACCGATCCCGCCTACTGGACAGATCAGCTTCGTCATACCGTGCGCTTCGCCGCCTGCATCGATGCGCTCGGCGCGCGTCCTTCGGTGTTTCTCGAGGTCGGGCCGGGGCGTGCGCTGGCCTCGCTCGCGCAGATGGCGCCGCAGGTCGGCCCCGGCCGCGCCTTCAGCACGCTGCGCCACCCCGATCAGGCCATCGCGGATGACGCGCATTTCCTCGGCGTGATCGGCCGCCTCTGGGCGTCAGGCATCGAGGCCGATTGGGGCCAGATCTGGGGCGGCGCGCGGCGGAGCCGCGTGGTGCTGCCAGGCTACCAGTTCCAGCGCAGCCGCTATTTCATCGAGCCGGCCCGGGCCCATGAGGCCGCGGCGGCGGTGCCGCGCGCCGAAGATATCGCCGAGTGGGGCTTCGTGCCGCGCTGGCGCCCCGCGCCCGCCGATTGCGATATCGAGACCGAGGCGAGCCTCGGCCCGCGCCGCAGCTGGCTCTTCTTCGCGGATGATGCGGGCGTGGCCGAGTCGATCATCGCGGCGCTCGGCATGGCGGGCCATGGCGTGACCACTGTCCGCTCGGGCGACAGTTTCCAGCGGCGCGGCGCGGAGGCCTATATCCTCGCCCCCGAGCAGGGCCGCGAAGGCTATGAGGCGCTCTTCTCGGCGCTCGCCGCCGATGGGCGGCTGCCCGAGCGCATCGTGCATCTCTGGGGCGTGACCGGCGCGGAGACGCACAGGCCGGGATCGAGTTTCTTCGACCGCAATCTCGAACATGGGCTTCGGAGCCTCACGCATCTTGCGCAGGCGATGGCGGGCGCGGCCTTGCCCGAAGGATGCCATCTGAGCGTCGTGACCTCGCAGGCGTTGCGCATCGGCGCCGAGGATGCGCCCGGCTATCCCGAGAAGGCCTGCGTGCTCGGCCCGGTGGGCGTGATCCCGCGCGAATTTCCGGGCCTCACCGCGCAGATGATCGATATCGAGCGCCCTCCTGCACCGCACGGACGACTGAAACGCGCCGAGGCCGAGGCCGCCGAGGCGCGTCGCAAGCTCCTGATGCGCGATCTTCTGGCCGAGCCGGGCTGCGGCGTGGCGGCGCATCGCGGTGGACAGCGGCTCGAGCGGGTGCTGCGCGCGCAGCCGCTCCCCGCGCCGGAGGAGCCGCCGGTCTATGTGCCGCAGGGCGTCTACCTCGTGACCGGGGGCTTCGGCGGGATCGGCGCGTCCGTCGCGCGCGATATCGCCCGGCGCGCGGGCGGGCATGTCGTGTTGCTGTCGCGCCGCGCGATGCAGCCGCGCGGCGACTGGGACCGCCTCTCGCAAGGATCCGGCCGGGACGCGGCGCGCATCCGTCTCATGCGCGAGATCGAGGCGCTCGGCGGGCGGGCGACGGCGCTCGTGGCCGATGTGACCGATCTTGCCGACATGCAGCGCGTACGCGCCGAAATCGCCCGGATCGGCCCGCTTTCGGGCATCATCCACGCGGCTGGCGTGATCGACGACGCGCCGATCCTCTCCAAGGACGACGCGCGCATGGAGGCCGTGCTCGCGCCCAAGATCGCGGGTCTGCGCGTGCTGGAAGAAATCTTTCCCGACGGCGCGGCCGAGCTTCTGGTGCTCTTTTCCTCGACCAGCACGGCGACCACGCCCGCCGGGCAGGTCGATTACGTCGCCGCCAACGCCTATTTCGACGCGGTGGCGGAGGCGCGGCGCGGCGGGCAGACGCGCGTTCTTTGCGTCAACTGGGGCGTCTGGTCCGAGATCGGCATGGCGGCGGAGGCGATGGCGCGCCGCACCGGCGCAGTCGAGGCCGCCCCGCAGCCCCTCGATCTGCCCTTGCTGCGCGATGTGGGCGAGGATGCCGACGGCGCCGCGCGCTTCGCGCTGGCGCTCTCGCCCGAGCGGGACTGGGTGCTGGCCGAGCATCGCACCCGCGCGGGCCATATCCTTCTGCCCGGCACCGCGATGGTCGAGCTTGCCGCCGAGGCGATGGCGCCCGAAGGCGCGTTCAAGCCGTTCGCCCTTACCGGCCTCGCCTTCCTGCGCCCCTTCCTTGCCGAGCCGGGTAAGATCGAGGCGGGAAGCCTGCACCTGACCGAAGAGGGCGCCCTGTCCCTGCGCCGCCACGTCACGCTCGATGGGCGCGGCGGAATGCTCGTCTCTGCCGAGGGGCGGCTGGAGCCGATGCAAGGCATTGCCCCCCGGATCGACCTAGACGCCATCGCCGCGCGTTGCGACAAGCCGTGTCACGAGGCGGGCGGCGGCGATTTCGCCTCGCCGCAGGAGGCGCATCTCGCCTTCGGGCCGCGTTGGCGCGTCCTGACCCGCGCGGCGTCGGGCCCGGGCGAGGGGCTCGCGCACCTGTCGCTGCCCGAGGAGTTTCACCGCGATCTCGCCGAGGGCTGGCGCGTCCACCCCGCGCTCCTCGACATCTCGACGGGCTGGGCCATCGGGCTTCACGAGGCCTATGCGCCCGAAGATCTCTGGGTGCCTGCCGGCTATGCCGCGCTGCGCGTCCATGCGCCGCTGCCCGCCGATATCGTGAGCTGGGTGCGCCTGCGCCCCGCCCCCGAGGCCGGAACGGCGCTTTTCGACATCACAATCGCCGCGCCGGATGGCGAGGTCCTGATCGAGGCCGAGGGTCTGCGCATGCAGCGCCTTCCGGCCTCCGCGCTCGCGCGGCTCGGCGCGCCGCCCGCGCCGCGTGACGTGATCTTCGAGCCGGGCGAGGCCGCGCCGCTCTCCCCCGCCGAGACGCGGCTGATGCGCCAGATCGTCGAAGGGATCACGCCCGCCGAAGGAACCGAGGCGCTGGCCCGTGCCATCAGCCTCGCGCGCACCCACGGGACCGCGCGTCTCGCCATCTCGCCCTTCGATCTGAACGCGCTCATCGAAGAGGCACGCCGCGCCGCCGCCGCGCCGACCGCGAGCGCGACCAGCTTCGAGCGCCCGGCGCTCGAGGGCGATTACGTCGCGCCGCGCGAGGGCATCGAGAGCGAGCTGGCCGATATCTGGTCCTCGCTCCTCGGCATTTCGCAGATCGGCGCGGAGGACAGTTTTTTCGATCTCGGCGGGCACTCGCTTCTGGCTGTCCGGCTCTTCGCGCAGGTCAAGCAGCGCTATGGCGTCGACTTCCCGCTCGCCGTGCTCTTCGAGGCCCCCAGCATCGCGGCGCTCGCGCGGCGGATCGAGGAGGCGGGAGGCGGCGCAGCGGAGGCGCCCGATGCCACGGCTGACGCGCCCACGGGGCGGGACACGCCCCAGCACCTCGTGCCGCTTCATCCCGATATGCGCAAGGAGGCGGCGCCGCTCTTCATCGTCGCGGGCATGTTCGGCAATGTGCTCAACCTGCGCCAGCTCGCCCTTCTTACCGGCAAGGAGCGCCCGGTCTGGGGGTTGCAGGCGCGCGGGCTGATGGGGGGCGCGGCGCCACACACCCGGATGGAGGACGCCGCCGCCGATTGCATCGCCGAGATCCGCAGCGTGCAGCCCGAAGGCCCCTATCATCTGGCCGGATTCTCGGGCGGCGGCATCACCGCCTTCGAGATCGCGCAGCAGCTCGCGGCGGCGGGCGAGGAGGTGGCGACGCTCGCGCTTCTCGACACGCCGTTGCCGGTGCGCCCGCCGCTCGGGCGGGCGGACAAGGCGCTCATCAAGCTTCAGGAGCTGCGCCGGAAGGGGCCGCGTTACTTCGGCGAATGGGCGTCGGCGCGGCTGCGCTGGGAACTCTCGAAACGCCGCATGGCCCCGCAGGACACGGCGCCCGGCGCCTTCCACAATGCCGAGATCGAGCGGGCCTTCCGCACCGCCGCCGCCGCCTACACCCCGCGTCCGTGGAACGGGCCGGTGACGCTCTACCGCCCGCCGCTCGACCGGCATTGGCGCGGCATGGGCGGCGCGTGGATCAGCGCCGCGCGCGAATACGTGCTCGAGGATAACGGGTGGAGCGCGCTCTGCCCCCGGCTCGAGATCGTCGAGGTGCCGGGCGATCACGACAGCATGGTGCTCGTGCCCAACGTGTCGGTTCTGGCGGGCCATGTCAGCGCGCGCATCGCGCGGGCCGAGGGGCGCGGCGAAGCGGAGCGGGGCAGCGATGGCTGGTCCGGCAGGACGGCGGCGGAATGACGACGAACGCCTCTCCCTCGGTCCTCGTGATCGTGCTCAACTACCGCACGCCGGAGCTGAGCCTCCGTGCCGCCGAGGCCGCGCTCGGCGCGATGGAGGGCATCGCGGGCCGCATCGTGATCGTCGACAACGCATCGGGCGACGCCTCCGCGCGGATCATCGGCGAGGGAATCGCCGCGCGCGGCTGGGACCGGGTGACGCTGCTGCAATCGCCCCGCAACGGCGGCTTCGGCGCGGGCAACAATTTCGGGATGCGCGCGGCCGCGTCTCTGCCGGGCGGCGCGGCGCATGATTTCGTCTATATCCTCAACTCGGACGCGCAGCCGCGCCCGGACGCGCTGCGCGCACTTCTCGCGGCGCTGGAGGCCGATCCCTCGGCGGGCATGGCCGGCTCGCGCACCATCGGAGAAGACGGCGTGCTCCATCGCACGGCCTTCCGCTTTCCCAGCATTCTCGGCGAGTTCGAGGGCGCGGTGCGCACCGGGATCTTCACGCGCCTGCTGCGCGACTGGGTCGTGCCGCTTCCCGTGCCCGAAGAAACGGCCCGCGTCGATTGGGTGGCCGGCGCATCGCTTCTCCTGCGCGCGCGGATGCTCGAAGAGGTCGGCCTCTTCGACGAGGCCTTCTTTCTCTATTACGAAGAGACGGATCTCAGCCTGCGCGCGGCGCGGGCAGGCTGGACCTGCCTCTATGTGCCGGCATCCGAGGTCATGCATATCGGGTCGGTCTCGACCGGGATGCGCGCGTGGGCGCGCACGCCAAGCTACTGGTTCGACTCGCGCCTTCACTACTTCGTGCAGAATCACGGACGCGCCTATGCGGTCGCCGCGACGCTCTCGCGCGCGGCGGGCGAGGCGCTCTGGCGGCTCCGCTGCCTGCTCACGGGGCGCGCGCGGCGCGATCCGCCGCGCTTTCTGCGCGATCTTCTGGCCCATGGGCTGCGCCGCGTATGGGCGTGCCGGTCGCGCCGCGTGATCCGGCCTTCCCGCGCGGCGCTCGCCAAGGGAGCCAACCCATGAGCCTTTTCACCTGCGCCCTCATCGGCGACGAAAGTCTGACCATCGCCTGCGGTGCCCGCCTGATCGAGCGCGGCGCGCGCATCCTCGGCGTGGCGACGCGCAGCGGCGCGGTGCGGGACTGGGCCGAAGGCGCGGGCCTGCCGGTGACCGAGCGGATCGAGGATCTGCCGCCGCGCGCCCCCGAGGGCATCGACTGGCTCATCAGCGCGGCCAATCTGCGGATCGTCTCGCCCGAGATGCTGCGCTGGCCGAAGCGCGGTGCGGTGAATTTCCATGACGGCCCCTTGCCCGAGCTTGCGGGCGTCAACGCCCCGGTCTGGGCCATCGCGGAGGGGCGGAGCTCGCATGGCATAAGCTGGCACATGATGGAGGCGGGTGTCGATACGGGCGATATCCTGGCCAAGCGCCGTTTCCCGCTCCCGCAGGACATGAGCGCGCATGCGCTGAACGCGCGCTGCTATGCCGAAGGGCTTGAGGCATTCGAGGATGTGATGACCGAGCTTGCCTCGCCCGCGCCGCGCACCGCGACGCAAGCGCATGGCGCGCGCGCTGTGCATCGCCGCGCGGATCTGGTGCCGAGGGCGGGATATCTCGATTTCGCCGGTCCCGCGCGGGCGGCGCGCGATCTTGTCCGCGCGCTCGATTTCGCGGGTCACGCCAATCCGGTCGCGTGCGCGCGGATCGTCGTCGGGGGCACGCCCCTCGCCGTGGGGCGGGCCGAAGAGGCCGAGGGGCAGGGCGCTCCGGGCAGGGTGCTGGTGGCGGGGGGCGATTGGATCGAGGTGATGTGTGCGGACCGCGCGCTGCGCCTCACGGGCCTTCGCCGCATGGACGGGCGCGCGCCCGATCTGGCGGTCGTGCCGGGCGAGATGCTGGCGAGCGTTCAGCCGGATATGATCGCGCTCGGACGCCTTGCGCAGCACGAGGATCACTGGCGCGCGGCGCTCGGGGCCGACGCGCCCATCGCCGCGCCTCTGGCCCGCGCGGCAGGCGAGGCGCCCCGCTGGGAGCTTCGCGATCTCGCGGTGCCGGAGGGCCTTGCGCGGGGCGAGGCGACCGCGCGCATCGCCCGCTGGGCCGCGCTGAGCGCGGGGGGCGAGGGATATCTCGCCTATGCCGCGCCCGCCATCGCCGCCGCGCATGAGGCGGCGCCGCGCGACATCGCGCCTTGGATGCCGCTCGCCTCCGGCAGAGCGCCCGAAGCATTGGTGGATGCCGAGGCGCATGGCGCGATGGCGGCCGATCTGGGCCTGCGCCTTGCGGGGGCGCCGGGACTCTCTGTGCCTGACGTCGGGCTGTCCGAGACCGGCGCGCCCATCGGGGGCTGCGCGCTCTGCGTTCTTTGGCCCGAGGGTCGGCTTGCCGTCGATGCGGCGCGCATCGACGCCGACGCCGCTTCGCTTCTTGCCGCACGGCTGGAGGAATGCCTCGCCGCACCGCCCGAGGGTCTGCCGGAGGCCGACCGTCTGCGCCTCGATGCGTGGCAGGGGCCGGAGGTTTCTCTGGGCGAGGCCGAGACGATCCACGCCGCCATCGCCGCCGAGGCCGCGCGGCATCCCGAGGCCGACGCGCTCGTCTTCGAGGACCGCGCGCTCAGCTATGGGGATCTGATGACGCAGGTCGAAGCCGTGGCGGCGATGCTGCAAGAGGCCGGTTCGGGCCGGGGCGCGCATGTCGCGCTCTGCGCCGCGCGCGGCCCCGAGCTTGTGATCGGCGCGCTCGGGATCCTGAGGGCGGGCGCGGCCTATGTCCCGCTCGACCCCGATTATCCCGCCGCCCGGCTCGCCCATGCGATCGAGGATAGCGATGCGGCGATCCTGCTGAGCCAAGCCGCGCTCGCGTCGAAACTGCCCGAGAGCGGCGCCCGCGTGCTCTACATTGAGGATGCGAGCGCCGATCACGCGCCGGTCATCGACGGGGCCACGCCCGACGATCCCGCCTATCTCATCTACACTTCCGGCTCCACGGGAACGCCCAAGGGCGTCAGCGTCAGCCATCGCAACGTCGCCAATTTCCGCGCGGGCATGGACGCTCATATCGGCGCGGGCGAAGGCCGCACCTGGCTCGCCGTCACGAGCCTTGCCTTCGACATCTCGGTGCTCGAGCTGTTCCACACGCTCGCGCGCGGCTTTCGCGTCGTGATCGCGGGCGGCGAGACGCGCGCGGCGGTGTCGAGCGGCATGGGGCGCACGGGGGCGGGGCGCGGTGCGGACAAAATGGAATTCGGCCTCTATTACTGGGGCAATGACGGCGGCAGCGACGCGGGCAAGTATCACCTCCTGCTCGAGGGCGCGAAATTCGCCGATGCGCATGGCTTCGCGTCGGTCTGGACGCCCGAGCGGCATTTCCATGCCTTCGGCGGCGCCTATCCGAACCCGTCGGTGACGGGCGCGGCGGTGGCGGCGGTCACGCGCAACGTGGCCGTGCGCGCCGGAAGCTGCGTCGCGCCGCTCCACCATCCGGCCCGCATCGCCGAGGAATGGGCGGTGATCGACAATCTCACCGGCGGGCGTGCGGGGCTGGCGCTCGCCTCGGGTTGGCAGCCGGATGATTTCATCCTGCGCCCCGAGAACACACCGCCCGAAAACAAGCCCGCGCTCATGCGCACGCTGCAAGATCTGCGCGCGCTCTGGCGCGGCGAGGAGGTGGCGTTCGAGACCGCAGGCGGAGGGCGGCACGCCGTCACGACCTATCCCAGACCATTGCAAGCCGAACTGCCCGTCTGGGTCACGACCGCCGGCAATCCCGAGACATGGCGCGAGGCGGGGCGTCTCGGCGCGCATGTGCTCACGCATCTTCTGGGCCAGAGCATCGAGGAGGTGCGGGGCAAGATCGCGCTTTATCACGAGGCGCTGCGCGAGGCGGGGCACGATCCGGCCGCGTTCGATGTGACGATGATGCTGCACACCTATCTGGCGGATACGCGCGAGGCCGCACGCGAGACGGCGCGCGGGCCGATGAAGGACTATCTGCGCAGCGCCGCCGGCCTCATCAAGCAATACGCCTGGGCCTTTCCCGCCTTCAAGAAGCCGAAGGGCATCGAGACCCCGATGGAGATCGACCTTGCCGGGCTGGAAGAGGACGAGATGGAGGCGATCCTCGAGTTCGCCTATCAGCGCTATTTCGAGGATGCGGGCCTTTTCGGCACCGTGGAAGACGCGCTCGCCCGCACCGAAGAGCTTGCCGCCATCGGCGTGACCGAGATCGCCTGCCTCGTCGATTACGGCATCGAGGCGCAGACCGTGCTCGACGGCCTGCGCCCGCTGGCCGAACTGCTGCGCCGCACGCGGAGGGACGCGGAACCGGCGGCGGATGATTTCTCGATCGCGGCGCAGATTTCGCGCCATGACGTGACGCATCTGCAATGCACGCCCAGCATGGGCCGCATCCTGGCCATGGACCCCGAGGCGCGCGCGGCGCTGGGGCGGCTCGAGCACATCTATCTCGGCGGAGAGGCGCTGCCCGCCGATCTGGTGGCCGATCTGCGCCGCGCGAGCCCCGCGCGGATCTTCAACATGTACGGCCCAACCGAGACGACGATCTGGTCCACCGTGCAGCCGCTGGATGCGCCTTTCACCGGCACGGCGCCGATCGGCCGGCCCATCGCCAACACGGTCTGCCATGTGCTCGGGCCAGACGGCGCGCGCCTGCCCATCGGCGTGCCGGGCCAGCTCTGGATCGGAGGGGCGGGGGTCGCGGGCGGATACTGGCGGCGGGATGCCCTCACGGCGGAGCGGTTCCGCGATCTGCCGGGCCTTGCGGGTGGCAGACTCTACGACACGGGCGATCTTGCCGCATGGCGCGCGGACGGCACGCTCGGCTTCATCGGGCGCAGCGACGGGCAGATCAAGATCCGGGGGCACCGGATCGAGCTGGGCGAGATCGAGGCGCGGCTCGCCGCGCTGCCGGGGGTCACCGGCGCGGTCGTCACCGCTTCGGGGACGGGCGGCGACATCCGCCTGACGGGTCATGTGACGGGCATGGAGGCGCAGGACGCGGAGACGATGCGCGCCGCGCTGGCGCGGGATCTGCCGCCCGCGATGGTGCCCGCGCGGATCATGCGGCACGCGGCCTTCCCGCTCACCCCGAACAAGAAGATCGACCGTAAGGCGCTGGCCGGAATGCAGGCGCCGGCGCCCGCGATTGCCGTCGAAGCGCCCCGGCCCGCCGTATCCGAACCCAAGCCGACAGGCGCCGCGCTTGTCGATCTCGAGGCGCGGATCGCCGCCATCTGGTGCACCGTTCTCGGCCTGCCCGAGGTGAAGCCCGGCGACAATTTCTTCCAACTGGGCGGGCATTCGCTCCTCGCCGTGCAGATGCACCGCGATATCCGCGCGGCCCTTCCGGAGCTGCGTCTTTCAATCACGGACGTCTTCCGCTTCCCGGTCCTCTCCGAGCTTGCGGCCCATCTGGGCGGCGGACCCACCGCTGGGGCGATGGCGCCCAGTCTTGATGCGCGCGCCGAGATCATGGAGCGGCGCCGGGCGATGCGCGCGGCGCGCGGGCAGGCGGCGCAATGAGCATGATCCGCCCCTCCGCCGCGCGAGCCCGCGCCGAGGCGCCGCCGCCGCCCCTTGCCGCGCGGCTTCAGGCGCTCTTCCCGAGCGGCGTCGCCCTCGCGCTGACCGACCCGCGCGAGGAGCAGCCGGCCCTCGTCGCGCGCGAGGCCGAGGCGATGCGGCGCGCGGTCCCGAAGCGCCAGCGCGAATTCGCGGCGGGGCGCGCGGCGGCGCGGCGCGCGCTCGCGCAGCTTGGCCGCGCGCCCTGCGAAATCCCGCAAGGCCCGGACCGCGCGCCCATCTGGCCCGAGGGGATCGCGGGCAGCATCTCGCATATCGACACGCTCTGCGTCGCCGCGCTCGCGCGGCAAGGCGAGCTGCGCGCTCTCGGCATCGATCTCGAACCTGCCGCGCCGCTCGACCCTGTCCTGTTGCCCGAAATCTGCACCCTTGCCGAGCGCGCGTGGCTCGCCTGCCAGCCCGAGCCGCAGCGGGGCCTTCTGGCGCGGCTGATCTTCTCGGCCAAGGAGTGCGCCTATAAATGTCAATATCCGCTCACAGGCCGCCTCGTCGGCTTCGGCGCGCTCGAGATCACGCCCGATCTCGATACCGGCCAGTTCGAGGCGACTTTCGCCGAGGAGGTGGGCAGCTTCGCGCAAGGCACTTGCCTTGCCGGGCGCTTCGTGATGACGGATGAGGTGATCGCCTGCGCCATGACGCTGGCGCGCGGGCCGCGCTGGGGGCTGGGCTGAGAATGGCAAGGCAGTGCAAGAGAGGGGCGGGGCCGCAATGGGCAAGCGCATGATGATCTGGCTGGGCGCGGGCGCCGTCCTTCTTGCGGGTGCGGCGGCGCTCTGGGCGATGCGCGCGGCGCCCGTCTCGCCCGAGGCCTTCGCGGCGGCCCATGCGGCGCCTTCCGTCCCGCCCGAAGCAGGGATGCGCGTCTATCACCTCGGCCATTCGCTCGTCGGGCGGGACATGCCTGCCATGCTCGAGCAGCTCGCGCCGGCACCCCACGCTTACATGAGCCAGCTTGGCTGGGGCACGTCGCTGCGCGAGCATTGGGAGCCGGACCTGCCCATCAACGGCTTCGAGGCCGAAAACGATCATCCGCGTTTCGCGCCGGCGCGCGAGGCGATTTCGAGCGGCACCTATGACGCCGTGATCCTGACCGAGATGGTCGAGATCGAAGACGCGATCCGGCATCACGCCTCGGCCAAATACCTGGCCGAGTGGGCGGGCCTCGCGCGGCAGGCCGACCCCGGCACGCGGCTCTATCTTTACGAGACATGGCACCGCCTCGACGACGAGGCGGGCTGGCTCGAGCGGCTGGGTCGCGATCTGCAAGGGGCTTGGGTCTCGCGTCTTCTGCGCCCGGCGCATACGGCGGATGCGCCGCCCATCCGCCTCATCCCGGCAGGCCAGGTCATGGCGGCGCTCGTGCGGCGCGTCGAGGCGGCGGGCGGGATCGGGCCGATGACGGATCGCACCGATCTCTTCCGCCTGGCCGAAGATGGCAGCCAGGACATGATCCACCCGAGCGATCTGGGCAATTACCTCGTGGCGCTCACGCATTACGCGGTGCTCTATCATCGCTCGCCCGTGGGCCTGCCCCATGCGCTCGCCCGCGCGGATGGGAGCCCGGCGGACGAGCCGGGACCCGAGCTCGCCCGCGTCATGCAGGAGACGGTCTGGGATGTGGTCTCCGCCATGCCGATGACGGGGGTGGCGCCATGATGCCGCTCAGCCGCCGCGCCGTCCTCGCGGGGCTGGCCGCCGCGCCCTTCGCGCCTCATCTGGGCAAGGCGCAGGAGGCCGGGGCGATCGCGGGTCAGGGCGTCGCCGTCAACCTCGCTCCGATCACCGATTGGAGCACCGAGCAGCCCTTCATCGTCGTTTTCAAGACCGCGCGCCGCTGGATCGGCCATCTGCCCGGGCAATGGGGCGGGCGCGATTTCGCCGCGCTCGAGGCCGAGGGGCTGTTCGACGCGCAAGGATGGCCCATGCGCCTGCCGCGTGATCTGGGCTCCATCGGCACGGTCATTCTCACCGACATGCCCGAGGAGGCCACCGCGCTGGCCGGGCGCTATGTGTTGCGCTTCGAGGGCGAGGGGATCGTCGAGGTCGCGGGCCGGGCGCAGAACGTGCGCTACGGCGCGGGCGAGGTCAGCTTCGATTTCACGCCCGGACCCGGCCCCGTCGAAATCCGTCTTCAGCGGGTCGATCCGAATGGGACAGGTGATTACATACGCAATATCAGCGTAGTGCGGGAAGACCTTCAGGCAGCACATGAAGATGGCGCGATTTTCCGGCCCGATTGGCTCGAGACCATGATGCGGATGCGCGGGCTGCGCTTCATGGATTGGATGAACACCAACGATTCCGAGGCGAGCGAGTGGGAGGCGCGCGCGCGGGTCGATGATTTTTCCTACACGCGCCATGGGGCGCCGCTCGGGATCATCATGGCGCTCGCGGCCGAGACGGGGGCGGAGCCGTGGATCTGCGTGCCGCATCTCGCGGGCGATCCCTATGTGCGCGCGATGGCCGAGGCAGTGCATGCGCTTCTGCCGGGGCTGCCGGACGGGATGCGCGTCCATGTCGAATTCTCCAACGAAGTCTGGAACTGGCAATTCGCGCAGACCGAATGGGCCGATGCGCAGGCGCTCGAGCTTTGGGGCGTCGAGGATCGCGGCGCGCAGTTTCACGGGCTGCGCGCGTCCGAAGTGGCGCTGATCTGGTCGGACGTCTTCGGGGCCGAGCGCGCGCGGCTCGTCAATGTGATCGGCACGCAAACGGGATGGCTGGGGCTCGAGGCCGACATCCTCACGCCCTCGCTCGCGCTCGACGAAGGCTGGCCCGCGCCGGTGGATGCGTTCGATGCCTATGCGATCACAGGCTATTTCGGCCATGTTCTGGGCACCGACAGGCGCCGCGCGCAGATCGCGGGCTGGCTCGAGGAAAGCCGCGCCGACGCCGAGGGGGCGGGCCGCGCCGCGGGCCTCGCCGGCGATGCGCTCGCCGCGCATGTCGCACGGCACCGCTTCGATGCGGCGACGGCGCGCGCCGCCGCCGAGCTGCGCGACGGCGCCGAGAGCGGCGAGGCGGACGATACGCTGGCCGATCTGGTGCAGCGCATCTTTCCCTATCACGCCGAGGTGGCCGAGCGGCACGGCCTCGCGCTGACGATGTACGAGGGCGGAAGCCATGTCGTCGGGCTGGGCCTTCAGGTGGACGACGACGCGCTCACCGAGTTTTTCGTCCATCTCAACTACAGTCCCGAGATGGGCGCGCTCTATGCCGATCTCATGGATAGTTGGGCGGCGCTCGGGGCGGGGCCGTTCAACCAGTTCAACGATGTCTCCGCCCCCGGGAAATGGGGCTCCTGGGGCGCGATGCGCTGGCCCAGCGACGCCAATCCGCGCTGGCGCGCCATCGAGGCGCGGATGTGAGCGCGGTCAGCGTCATCCTTCCGGCGCATGACGAGGCTGGCTATATCGACGCCTGCCTCGATGCCGTTTTCGCCTCCGATCTGGGCGGAGTGGGCATGCAGGTGATCGTGATAGCAAATGGCTGCACCGACGCCACCGCGCGGCTCGCGCGCGCGCATCAGGCGCCGGGGCGCGATCTTCATGTGATCGAGACGAAGACAGGCGGCAAGCTGCGCGCGCTGGGTCTGGGTGATGCTGCGGCGGCGCATGACAGCCGCATCTATCTTGATGCCGATGTGCTGGTCGCGCCGCACCTGATCGCGCAGCTCGCCCAGGCGCTCGAGGGCGCCGAACCCCGATATGCGAGCGGCACGCCCATCGTGGCCGAGGCGCGCAGCCCAGTGACGCGCGCCTATGCGCGGTTCTGGCGCCGCCTTCCCTTCATGACGGAGGGCGTGCAGGGCTTCGGCATCTATGCGGTCAATGCCGCCGGGCGCGCGCGCTGGGGCGAGTGGCCCGAGATCATTTCGGACGACACCTTCGTGCGCCTCCATTTCGCGCCCGCCGAGCGTATCCGCGTGCCCGCGCATTACAGCTGGCCGATGGTCGAAGGCTGGCGGCGGCTGGTGCGCGTGCGGCGCCGGCAGGATCGCGGCGTGGCCGAGATCGCAACGCGCTGGCCTCAGCTCCTGCGCAACGATGGCCGCCGAAGGCTCGGCCTCGGCGGGCTGCTCGGCCTTGCGTTGCGCGATCCTGCGGGTTTTTGCGTCTATGGGGCGGTGTCGCTCGCCGTGCGGTTTCCGGGGCCGGGCGGCTGGGTGCGCGGGCGATGAAGCGCCTCGCGGAAGAGATCGGCGAGCTTCGCGGCCTCGCGATCCGCGTCATGCCGCGCAAGAACGCGGGTGCGGCCCGCCGCGCCCATCTCCTCCAGATCGCCCTGCGGTGTCTTCGCCACCCGCACCATCGCCTCGGCCAGCGCCGCCTCGTCGCCTGCTGGAACGAGCCAGCCGGTGACGCCGTCCTGAACGAGTTCGGGCGTACCCGCGATATGGGTCGCGAGGACCGGGCGCGCGGCGGCCATCGCCTCCATCACGACCATCGGCAGCCCTTCGGCGAAGCTGGGCATGACGAGCGCATGCGCGCGCGCGAGAGCGGCGCGGATGCCCGCCTCGTCCTGCCATCCGGCGAGCGTCACATGCCCGCCGATCCCCGCCACCGCGATGTCCGCTTCGAGCGCGCCGCGCAGAGGGCCGTCCCCGATCAGCGTGAGGTGCAGGTCCGGCGCCTCGCGCAGCGCGCGGCGAAGGGCACCCGGAAGCATCATCTGGCCCTTCTGCTCGACGAAACGGCCGATCGCGACGAGATGCGGCGGCCCGCCGGGTATCGGGGCGGGCGCCGCGAAAAGCTCAGGCTCGATCCCGCAATGCACGATGCGGATGCGCGCCCAGAGATCATGCGGCACAAGGCGGCTCAACTGCGCGCGCCCGTAGCTGCTGATCGCGACGGTGAAGGCGGCGCGCGTCATCTTCTCGGCCAGCGAAAGGCTGCGCGGTGCGTCGAACTCCTCGGGTCCGTGGACGGTGAAGCTGTAGCGCGGCCCGCCCATGACATGCGAAAGCATCGCCACCGCGGCCGCGTTGGTGCCGAAATGCGCATGGGCATGGAGCGCGCCGGTCGCGGCGCAGCGCCGCGCGACATGGGCGGCCTCGGCCAGATAGATCATGTGGCGCAGCCGGCCCACCTCGCTGCGCGCGCCGCAGCGCCTGGCGAGGGCGCATGCCGCGCCCATCCGGCGGGGCGCGCGCCACGCCATATAAGCCAGATCGCGCAAAAGCCGCAGCGCCCCGGCGCGCAGAACATAATGCGTGCGCGCCGCCTCCTCGCGATCACCCGCATCGATGAGCGGCACATCGGCGGCGCGCATCGCGATGCGGTCGATCTCGAAGCCCTGCCGTTCGAGCGCGCGGATTTCGCGGCGGATGAAGCTGTGCGAGGGCTGCGGATAGGTGTTGAGGATATAGGCGATCTTCAAGAAACGGCGCTCCGGCTGGCTGATGCGCAGCCTAGCCGCCGCACCGCGCCGCACAAGGCCATTGCGCCCAGCCGCGCCCATTTCGCGGTGAAGGGTGGCCCCCGCGCACGGCAGGCGCGCGCATGAGGCGTCTCGGCTCGGCCTTCATGGGCGGTGCGCTGACCGCGCGCATCCTGCGCAGCGCCACATGGGTGATGATCGGCTATGCGGGCGCTCAGGCCCTGCGCCTTGCGTCGAACCTCATCCTCACGCGGCTGCTCTTCCCCGAAGCCTTCGGCCTCATGACGCTGGTCACGGTCGTGACCGTGGGGCTGATGATGTTCTCGGATGTCGGCATCGGCCCCTCGATCAGCCAGTCGAAGCGCGGCGACGATCCGGCCTTTCTGAATACCGCCTGGACGATCCAGGTGATGCGGGGGGCCGCGCTCTGGGCCGTGACGCTGGTGTTGGCGCTGCCGATGGCGCGGCTCTACGGCGAGCCCGACCTCGCCCTCTACCTGCCCATCGCGGGGCTTGCGCTGGTCATCTCGGGCTTTCTTCCGACCCGGATCGAGACGGCGCATCGGCATCTCGTCTTCGGCAGGCTGACGGCGCTCGATCTGGCGGCGCAGGCGGTGGGCGTGGCGGCGATGATCGGCCTCGCGCTGGCCACCGGGTCGGTGATCGCGCTGGTGCTCGGATCGGTCATCACGGCGGCGGCCAAGCTGGCGCTGACTTCGGCCTTCCTGCCCGGTCTCAGCAACCGCTTCGGCCTCGAGCGGGCGGCGCTGCACGAGCAGGTGCATTTCGGCAAATGGATCTTTCTCAGCACCGCTTTCGCCTTCGTCAGCGCGCAGGGCGACAAGGCGATCCTCGGCGCGCTCTTGGACCTCGGCACGCTCGGCATCTACAATATCGGCTTTTTCCTCGCCAGTTTTCCGATGCTTCTGGGGGGCACTCTGGCGCAGCAGATCCTCATACCCATCTACCGCGACCGACCCCCTGGCGAGAGCGCGTCGAACCGCGCGCGGCTGCGCAAGATGCGCGTGCTGATGACGGGCGGGATTTTCGCGCTTCTCGCTGTCATGGCTCTGGCCGGGCCGTGGCTCGTGGGGCTGCTCTACGATCCGCGCTACGCCCCGGCGGGAGCGATGATGGTGCTGATCGCGCTCGGCTTCCTGCCGCAGGCCATCGGGCTGAGCTATGACCGGGCTGCGCTGGCGGCGGGCGATTCGCGCGGGGTCTTCGTCTATTCCGCGCTGCGCTCGGTCCTCCAGATCGGGATGCTTTACGCGGGGTTCGCCGCCTTCGGCCTCATCGGGGCGCTGGCCGGCATGGGCGCGGGGCTGGTGGCGAGCTATCCGCTGCTGGTGCGGCTCGCGCGGCGGCATGACGCCTGGGACGCCCAGCATGACGCGGCCTTCGGCCTCGGGGCGCTCGGCCTCGCGGCGCTGGCGCTTTGGCTGCATCGGGACGCGATCGCGGCGCTGACCGCGCTCTGACGGATCAGCGGCGCAAAAGCCGGTCGCGCAGGCTGCGCTTGCGGCGCGGGGGGCGCATCTGCGGGATCGACACGACCGGCCGAAGCCCCAGCGCATGTTCCATCTGCGCCGCAGAGCGGATCACCGGATGGCGAAGGTCCATGAGGAACGCCGCGCCGATCGCCACGACAAGGCTCGCGAAGGCACCGAGCACCGCCAGCGCCTTGCGCGAGCGCGTATAGGGGTAATCGGGCAGGGCCGCAGGTTCGAGCACGGTCAGACGTTCGGCCTGCCGCTGCGTCTCGAGCTGGTAAGCGACCTCGGCCTCCTTGCGGCGGGCCGTGGCGGCCTCCACGGCCTCCTGCCGGGCGGTGATCCGGCGCGCGTAATCCTCGAGCTGCGCCGCCGTCTCCGGCGTGTCCGCGATCGACGCGCCGAGCGCGTCGATATTGCGCTGAAGGAGCGCGCGCTCCTCGGCGAGGCCCTCCATCTCGGCCTGCTGTTCTTCGCGGGCGCGCCGCTCGACCCGCGATTCGGCGGGGGCGGCGATCTGGCGGCCGAGCGCGATCATCCGCCGGTCGATCCCGATCATCGCCTCGTTGAGCGCCGCGATCTCGCGCTGGACGGCTTCGGTCGCGCTCGGCAGGGCCGAGGTATTGGCCTCGCGGTAGGCGCTGACCTCGCGCTCGAGCGCTTGCAGATCGCGCCGTGCCCTGTCTTCCTGCAACATGAAGAAATCGAGCGTCTCGCGCGATTGATCGAGCCGCGTGGCCACGCTGAGCGAGACGGTGCGCCGCGAAATCTCGTGCGCGAGGGCCTGCGCCCCGGCGGCGGTCGGCCAGTCCGCGGTGATGCGCAGCAAGGAGACCTGACCGTCGTCGCTGAACCCTTCGCGCGCGGCGGCGACGCCCGTGATGCTGACCGCCTCGCGGATCGCGGCCACCTGCTGCACATCGGTCATGCCCGGCTGGTCGGTGAAGAGGCCGAGCTCTTCGATCAGCGCGAGAATCGCGCCGCGCGACATCACCTGCTGCTCGATCAGTTGCAGGCGACGCGCGGACGAGCCCTGCACCGTCGAGGGTGCGAGATCGCCCGGAATCACGGCGCCTTGCATCTGGAGCACTTCGGAAGAGGTGTACATGTGCCGCTGCGCCGCCGCGACGATGAGCGACAGGACGCATCCAAGCAGGAAGACGAGCGCGATCAGGCGGCGGCGGCGCCGCAGCATGTCGAAGAAATCGGAAATCGAGAAGATCGATCCCATCCGCTCGTCGTCTCCTGCGTGGTCCTTGGTGCCATGCGCCTCGGGTGGCGCGCCGCCCGCGCATGTCCCGTTTGCCATGGTAAATGGGCGAGATTGTGACGCGCCGCCGATAGCGTCGGTGCAGAGCGCGGCTCCGTCAAGTGGGCGGGAGGCCGCGCGCTCAGGCGGCGCGGCGGGCGCCCGCGCGGCTGCGGCGTTCGGGGCGGGTGCGGTTCAGGATGATGCCCAGAAGGTTCGTTTTGCCCTCGAGGCGCCGCTCGCATTCGGTGATCTGGGGCGCCAACGTGCGCGTCGCGTCCGCGACCAGAAGCACCCCATCGACATGCGGCAGAAACGCCTCCAGATCGTCATGCTCGAGCATGGCGGGCAAATCGAAAAGCGCGATATCGGGGTGGAGCCTGTCCAGCATGTCGTCCACCACCGCGCCCGTTTGGCGCGCGTGCAACAGCTCGGAGGCGGTCTCCGAGCGTCCGCGCCCGAGACCGAGGGCGAGCGTGCCGCAAGGCTTGACCAGATGCTCTTCGGGCGCGATCTCGCCCGCGAGGAGCGCCTGCAATCCGCCGCCCGCGCGCATGCCGAGCATCGCGGCGATGCTCGGGTCGCGCTGGTCGAGATCTATCAGAAGCGCGCGCATGCCCGGAATGCGCGCGATGCACAGCGCGAGGTTGAGGGCGGTGAAGCTGGCGCCCGACCCGCCCGTCGGGGCCGTGATCGCGATCCGCGACCAGCCCGCGCCGTGCATCGTGCGCAAAAGCTGCGTGCGCAGATCGTCGAAGGCGCGCAGGATGGCGCGGTCCTGCCCGAGCAGCCGCGCCTGCACCTCGAGCGGTGCGCTCCCATGCCCGAAGCGCGCGGTCGGCAGGGCATCCCAGGCGCCGGACCAGCCCGAGCGGATGTCATCGCGCAGGACCAGCTCGCAGAGGCGCGGCTCTTCCGATAGATCGGGCAGGTCCGCCACATCGTCCATATCCTCGCCCTCGAACGCCTCGAACGCCTCGGCGTCGAAGCCCTCGCCCATGAGCGGCGGCTCGGCGGGATCGCGGGTGCCCCATTTCGGCGCCATGCGCGCGCCCCTCACACGGCGCGTCAGCTCGAGATCGAAGGGCAGATCGTCGTCTTTCTGGGGCGCCGCGTCGCCTTGCGGCTTGCGCTCGGTTCGGCGCCCGCTCTCCTTGAAACGCTGGAACATGGCCTAATACCCCGTCCGGTTCATCACCGCGCCGACCGTGCGCCAGAGCACCTTGGCATCCTCGGCGAGCGATACGTCGTAGTCATAAGCCGCGTCGAGCGCGACGCGGGTGCGAAACGCCCCCTCGTTGCGCTGCGAGACCTGCCAATAGCCCGTGATGCCCGGCCTCAGGGCGAAATAATGCGTGGCATCGCCGTAGATCGGCAATTGCTCGGGCAGCATCGGGCGCGGCCCGACGAGGCTCATGTCGCCCCTCAGAACGTTCCACAATTGCGGCAGCTCGTCCAGCGACGTCTTGCGCAGGAAAGAGCCGATGCGCGTGATGCGCGGATCATTGCGCAGCTTCTGCGTGGTGTCCCATTCCGCGCGCAGCGCGGGATCGGCGGCCAGATGGACCTCGAGCAGCCGGTCGGCATCGCGCACCATCGTGCGCAGCTTGAGGATCGAAAAGCGGCTGCCGCCCTTGCCGAGCCGCGCCTGACGGTAGAACGGCGCGCCCCCCTCCATCCAGAGCGCCAGCGCGGCGACCGCGATGAGCGTCAGCGCCACGGGCGCCGCGAGCACCACGAGCGCGATGTCGAGGCAGCGCTTGCCGACGAGCCGGTAGGGGCGGTCGCGCCTAGGCGCGGGCGGGACATAGGCATGATGGCCTTGCGCGGGCGCCATGTCGTAGCGTGCCGACTGCGCCGAGTGCTGCGGTCGCCCGACGCGATAGGCCGGCACGGCGATGCGCGGCGCCGCCGCGTGCGCGATGTCTATATTGGCGTCGGACATGGCAGCCTAACTCACCCACTCAACACGGCGCGGACCCCCATCCGCGCACTCATACAAACCATCCGAGGCACAGCGCCTCGAATACCCGCATCGGATGCGGGGCAGGCATGTCCGAAAGTCCGTCAGTGCGTTGCTCCGGCGGTCCTCGATGACCGCCTCCGCACGTCGCCGCGCCGCGCGCGTGCCTCCGAATTGCCTTTATTTCGACAAGATCGAAAGTAGCATCGGTCTTTGCGAACTTCAGAAAAATCTAGCGAAACACTTCGTTTCCGGCTTGGGGCGAATGAGGCCCGGCGCGCGACGATTGATGCAACTTACGCGTGTCTTTCCATGCAAAAACGGCAACGACCGGACGAAGCAACCCCCATTGTTTCGACAAGCCTATCTATACCGCCGAGGCGGTGCTTCATTTATACGAAGTCGCGGCAAATTCGCAACGCTCATATGGCGGCGAAAAGGCCCGAAATTCGCCACTTGGAGCATGCCGTAGGGTAAACTGCAAGACCGCTCTGCCGTTATAGCGCCGCGCCTTCCGAGCGGTCTCAGACCATCATTTCCTTGGTCGAAGTCAGGCGGATATCGGGGTAGTCGCGCTCGACGCGGTCGATGTCCCATTGCAGCCGGGTGAGATAGACGACGTCGCCGTCATTGTCATGCGCGATATGCGTCTGGTTCGCCTTGATGAACGCGTCGATGGCGGCCTGACTGCCCAGCGCCCAGCGCGCGGAGGTGAATTGCGACGGCTCGAAGCGGACGGGCAGGCCGTATTCCAATTCGATCCGGCTGGCCAGAACCTCGAATTGCAGCGCGCCGACGACGCCGACGATGAAGCCCGAACCGAAGGCGGGCTTGAACACCTTCGCGGCGCCTTCCTCGGCGAATTGCATCAGCGCCTTCTCCAGATGCTTGGCCTTCATCGGATCGCCCGCGCGGGCTGTTTGCAGAAGTTCGGGCGCGAAGCTCGGGATGCCTGTCACGCGCAGCGCCTCGCCCTCGGTCAGCGTGTCGCCGATGCGCAGCTGGCCATGGTTCGGGATGCCGATGATGTCGCCGGCCCAGGCCTCCTCGGCCAGCTCGCGGTCCGAGGCGAGGAAGAGCACCGGGCTCGAGACGGTCATCGCCTTCTTCGAGCGCACATGCGTGAGTTTCATGCCCCGCTTGAAATGACCGGACGCCATGCGCAGGAAGGCCACGCGGTCGCGGTGCTTGGGATCCATGTTGGCCTGCACCTTGAAGACGAAGCCGGTGACCTTCTCCTCTTCGGGCGCGATCTGGCGCGGCTCGGCGCTTTGGGGCTGCGGCTCGGGGCCGTAGGTCGCGATGCCGCTCATCAGCTCCTTGACGCCGAAGCTGTTGATGGCCGAGCCGAACCAGATGGGCGTCATATGCCCCTCGAGCACGGCCTGCGCGTCGAGCGGCGGCAGAAGCTCGCGGGCCATCTCGACCTCCTCGCGCAGTCTGGCGACGGCGGCGGCGGGCAGATGCTCGTCCAGCTTGGGATCGCTCAGACCCTTGATTTCGATGCTTTCGGCCACCCTGTTGCGGTCGGCGCGATCCATCAGCTCCAGCCGGTCGTTCAGCATGTCGTAGCAGCCGACGAAATCGCGGCCCATGCCGATGGGCCAGCTTGCGGGCGTGACGTCGATTGCGAGGTTTTCCTGGATCTCGTCTATGATGTCGAAGACCTCGCGGCTCTCGCGGTCCATCTTGTTGCAGAAGGTGAGGATGGGCAGATCGCGCAGGCGGCAGACTTCGAAAAGCTTCTGGGTCTGGCTCTCGACGCCCTTGGCGCCGTCGATCACCATCACGGCGGCGTCCACGGCGGTCAGCGTGCGGTAGGTGTCCTCGGAGAAGTCGCTATGGCCGGGTGTGTCCACCAGGTTGAAGCGAAAATCCTTGAAATCGAAGGACATGGCCGAGGCCGAGACGGAGATGCCCCGATCCTTCTCCATCTGCATGAAATCCGAGCGCGTGCGCCGCGCCTCGCCCTTGGCACGGACCTGTCCGGCCATCTGGATCGCACCGCCGAAAAGCAGGAATTTCTCGGTCAGGGTCGTCTTGCCCGCATCGGGATGCGAGATGATCGCGAAGGTGCGGCGCCGCGCGATTTCGGGCGGCAGATCGGGGCGGTTGGGTGCGGTGTCCAGCATGAGGCGCGTATAGTGCGGCGCGCGCGCGCGCGCAATGCCCGGCGCGTGTCAGCGGATCGACGCGCGCCGCAGGATCTCGGCGGCGTCGGGATGATCGAGAAGGCGCGACTGCACCTCGAAATCGAGATGCGCCGCGCGCTCGTGCCCCCGCCGCGGGGCGGCGAGGCCGTTGGGCAGATCGGGGGGCAGAACACTTTGCGTGCGCGGATCGACCAGCATCGTCTCGGCGCCGATCCCCTCGACATAGATGATCTGGTGCTCGTCGAAGAGAAGCTGGAAGTAATCGACAAAGCCGCCGCGCTCCTGGATGACGCTGCTGCCGTTCACCAGAAGGCGCGCACGCACCAGCACCTCGTGGCGTCCCGCGCCGAGCGCGTCGCTGCGCTGATAGATGAAGAGCCGGCTTTCGGGGCTGACCAGAAGATCGCCCGCGTTGTTGAGCGTGCCCGCGCGGATGCGGATCGGGGCGAAATCGCCCACGGCGCGCGCGGTCGCGGCGCCGATCCAGCGCAGCGGGCGCGGCCCGTCGTCGCGCGTCAGCACCATGTCGCCCGGCCTCAGCGTCTCGATCGGGGCCTGTGCGCCCGAGGCGAGCGTGACATGCGTGCCGCGCGAGAAGGAGACGCAAGCCACCTGCGCGAAGCGCGCGCGGGCGGCGTCCCGGTCGATCCCGACGAGCGTGTATTCGCAGCGGGCAGTCATCTGGGCGAGGGGCATCGCATAGACGGCCTCGACATCGCCCGCGTCATCGACCTCGACCATCACGAGGATTTCGGTCGTGGTCCCGTTCGCCGTCATCAGCGTCAGCGCGCTGTCGAGATGAACGGCGTGGCCGGGCGTTCCGATCGCCGAGCCATCGGCGATCCGCAGCGCGCCGCCGCTTTCGGGCTGGACCGAGAGGCGAACGGACTGGGCGCGCTGACCCATTTCGTAGACGTCGTCGAGATCGAGCTCTTCGGCGAAGGAGATGGCATCGCCCAGATTCGCGCCGCTCACGACGGTGATGTCGCGCGCAAGATAGACCGGCAGGATCTGAACGAAGGCAGTTGTCATCACGTCTCGCTCTCTCATTCGCGCGGCCGGGTCAAGCGCGCCCTGCAAGAGGCGTGCCACGGCGCGCGGAAAACAGGCGCAGAGGGCAGGGCGATCCGGGCTTTTTCCTCCCTCGGCTCTGGCCTAGGGTCTGCACTATCGGACGATTGTGGCGCTCTTGCGCCCGCCTTCGGCCAAAAACGGGGCATCGGCCGTGCCATGATCGCGCGGGTCGCCCCATCGCATGGGAGAAGTGTAGATGGATATGGGTCTGAGCGGCAAGCGCGCTCTGGTATGTGCGTCGTCGAAGGGTCTGGGGCTGGGCTGCGCGCGCAGCCTCGCCGCCGAGGGAGTGCACCTCGTCATGAACGCGCGGGGGCAGGACGCGCTCGAGGCCGCCGCCGAGACGATCCGCGCCGAGTTCGGCGTCGAGGTGATGACCGTGGCCTGCGACATCACCACGGCAGAAGGGCAGTCGGCTGTGCTTGAGGCCGCCGGCGCTCTCGATATCCTTGTGACGAACGCGGGCGGCCCGCCTCCGGGTCTCTGGAGCGATTGGGACCGGGACGATTTCATCGCCGCGCTCGATGCCAACATGCTCACGCCCATCGCGCTGATGAAGGCCGTGCTGCCCGGCATGATGGAGCGCGGCTGGGGCCGGATCGTCAACATCACTTCGCAATCGGTGCGCGCGCCGATCCCGGCGCTGGGGCTGTCGAACGCGGCGCGCACGGGGCTGACGGGCTATGTCGCGGGCACCGCGCGGCAGGTGGCGCCGCAGGGCGTGACCATCAACAACCTCTTGCCCGGCATCCACGCGACGGACCGCGCGGTGCAGCTCGACGGGCGGGTGGCCGACGCCGAGGGCATCACCATGCAGGAGGCGCGCGAGCGGCGCTATGCGAGCATTCCCACGCGCCGTTACGGCACCGCGGACGAGTTCGGCGCGGCCTGCGCTTTCCTCTGTTCGGTGCAGGCGGGATTCATCGTGGGGCAGAATCTGCTCATCGATGGGGGCGCCACCTCGCTCACGATGTAGCGCGCGCCGATCACGGTTTCGCCAGCGATGCGATTGCCGATGGCCCCGGCCTTCGGGCCGGGGTAGCCCTTCCCGAAAGAGAGCGCGCCGCGACGGGCGCCGCCACGGGAAGGGACAGTCATGCAAGCCGCTATCATCATCGCCGTTTTCGGCGCGATCATCCTCGCCAGCCTGATCGCCGCGCCGCGCCGCGCCACGGTCGACGGCTTTTTCGGCGGCCGGGGCGAGACCGGGCGCGCGCCCGGCCTCTGGGTGCTGGTGCTGAGCCAGGTCACGACCTGGATCTTCGCCCGCTCGCTGATGAATTCGGCCATTCTCGGCTATTTCTACGGGATCTGGGGCACGCTCGCCTATGCCGCCTATTACGGCTCGTTCCTGACGGGCGGCTATATCGTGGCGCGGCTGCGCGACGGCGGCGCGGGCTCGGTGCAGGACTGGCTCGGGGCGCGGTTCGGCGGCACCGGCACCGCATGCTACAATCTCGTCATCGCGCTGCGGCTCCTCTCCGAAGTCTTCGCCAACCTCCTGGTGGTCGGCCTCATCTTCGCGGCGGTGCTGCCCGAGATCGGCATCGCGCGCGAGGCGTCGATCCTGCTCGTGGCGCTGCTCGGTCTTGGCTACAGCGCCTGTGGCGGGCTGAGCGCCGCGCTGCGCACGGATGTCCTGCAGATGAGCGTCTTTCTCGCCGTCTTCGCCGCGGCCTTCGTGGCGCTGATCCTCAGTCCCGGCTTCGATCTCGGCCGCGTGCTGACCGCGCCCGGAACCTCGGGCGCGTGGAACGGACAGGTGCTCCTCCTCGTAGCGCTCCTGCAGGTCTTCTCCTACCCCGCGCATGATCCGGTGATGATGGATCGTGGCTTTCTCGCGGATCGCGAGACGACGCGCCGCTCTTTTCTGCACGCATTCTGGATCTCGACGCTCTGCATCATCGCCTTCGGGATGTTCGGCATTCAGGCGGGAGTGATCGGCGCGGAATACGAGGGCGAGCTTCTGGGCACGTGGTCCGCGATGTTCCCGGCCTGGCTCTATGTCGCGCTGCTTGTCTCGCTTCTGGTCTCCGCCCTCTCGACGCTCGATTCGGCGCTCGCGAGCGCGGCGCGGCTCGTGGTCGAGGAGCTGTGCCTCGGCGCGCGCAGCCTCGCCTCGGGGCGGATCGCGATGTGCGCCTTCATGGCGCTCGGCGCGGCGCTGACGCTCTGGGGCAACCAGACGCTGTTCGATGCGGTCGCGGTCAGCGGCACGGCGTCGATGTTCCTCACGCCCATCCTGATCGTGGGTCTCGTGATGGGGCGGCGCATCGCGCTTTGGTCCTATCTCGCGGCCTTCGCGGCGGCGATGGCGGGCGCGGTTCTCTATTTCGCGCGGGGCGCGGATTGGGCCATGGCGATCCTGCCCGAGGCGCATAAATACGAGCAGCTTCTGCTGATCTGCGTGGCGGTTCTCGTGTTCGGCTTCGCCGCGACACTGGCCGGCGCGCGGCGCGCGGACTGACCGGCAGAGCTTGCAAGGGCCGGGGGGCGTTGCTATCTGGCAGGTCCGAGGGCATTCCCGACCGCTTCGGTCGGATACCCGCACCTGACCAAGGCCCGTTCATGCCCGCGCAGACGCCACGCTTGCAGATCGACCAGCTCAGCCGCCGCTATGACGGCCGGCTCGTGGTGGACGACATCTCGCTGTCGGTGATGCCGGGGCAGGTGACGTGTCTTCTCGGCCCCTCGGGCTGCGGAAAATCGACGACGCTGCGCATGATCGCGGGGGTCGAGACGCAGGACAGCGGCACGATCCGCGTCGACGGCAAGGTGATCTGCGACGGCAGCGCGCGCGTGCCCCCGGAGGAGCGCCAGATCGGCCTCATGTTCCAGGATTTCGCGCTCTTTCCGCATCTGAGCGTCGAGGGCAATGTCGCCTTCGGTCTGTCGGGAACCAAGGCCGAGACCCGGGCGCGCGTGGCCGAACTGCTCGAGCGTGTGGGCCTCGCGCATTACACGAAATCTTTTCCGCACGAGCTCTCGGGCGGCGAGCAGCAGCGCGTGGCCCTCGCCCGCGCCCTTGCGCCGCGCCCGCGCATCATGCTGATGGACGAGCCCTTCTCGGGCCTCGACAACCGCCTGCGCGACGGCATCCGCGACGAGACGCTCGACATCCTGCGCGAAGAGGACGCGGCGGTTCTTCTAGTCACGCACGAGCCCGACGAGGCGATGCGCATGGCCGACGATATCGCCCTCATGCGCGGCGGACGCATCGTGCAGCAGGGCGCGCCCTATAATGTCTACAACGCGCCCGTGGACAAGGACGCCGTCGCCTTCTTCAGCGATATCAACGTGATACGGGGCACGGTGCGCGGCGCTCTGACCGAAACGCCCTTCGGCCATTTCCTCGCGCCCGGCGTGCCCGACGGCGCCGAGGTCGATATCGTGATCCGCCCGCAGCACATCAAGATCGATTTCGACCGGGGCGGACGCGGCCCCGATCCCACCGCGCAGGACGGCACGCCCGCGCGCGGCGTGGTCGAGCGGGCGCGTTTCATGGGCTCGGAAAGCATCGTCGAGTTCCGCATGGATCACGACGGCTCGATCCTCAAGGCGACGGTGCCGAACGTCTTTCTGCCCAGCCCCGGCAAGCCGCTCTGGCTCATGCTGCGGCGCGATCGCTGCTTCGTCTTCCCCGCGAGTTGATGGGCGGGGCAGGGGCGCACAGCCATTTTTAGCGCATCGCGCCCCCGCGCCGCGCGCTTTGCCCTTTCAACCGGCTGCGCCAAGGTTTAAATACGAGGTCGCAGTGAATGAAGCGGGGCGCTCGCACGCACCCGAACCCAAGGGAGAGACTTCATGCTCAACAATATCGGCCTTCCCGGCCTTCTTCTGATCGCCGTCGTCGTGCTGGTGCTGTTCGGTCGCGGCAAGATCTCGTCGCTGATGGGCGAAGTCGGCAAGGGCATCACCTCCTTCAAGAAGGGGATCGACGAGGGCAACAAGGAGATCGAGACATCCGCCAAGGACGCCGATGTCGATCACGAGGTGCGCGACGTGACCCCCAAGGATGACGTGAAATCCAAGAAAAAAGACAAGGTCTGAAACCGGAATGTTCGACCTAGGCTGGACCGAGCTGCTGGTCATCGGAATCGTCGCGCTGATCGTGGTCGGCCCGAAGGATCTGCCCGGAATGTTCCGCACCGTCGGGCAATTCGTGGGCAAGGCCAAGGGCATGGCGCGCGAATTCTCGAAGGCGATGAACGATGCGGCGGATGATGCGGGCGTGTCTGGCATGTCCGACACGCTGCGCAAGGCCAGCAATCCCATCGGCTCGGCCATGAACGAGGTCAAGAAGAGCGCGACGAGCTTCACCCAGGCCACGCGCGATGCCGGCAAGCCCAAGCAGGCGCCCGAGCCTCTCTCGCCCGAGCGGCAGGCGGCGAAGGACAAGATCACCGCCCATTCCGCCAAGAAGACGCAAGAGCGGCTCGACCGCGAGAAGGCCGAGGCCGAAGCGGCGTCCGCCAAGAGCGAGACCTCGAGCAAGGCGGGTGAGGCCCAGAATGCTCAGGCCAAGCCACCCGCCAAGGCCGCTGCGACCAAGAAGGCGCCCGCGAAGGCCGCGCCGAGCGCCAAGGCACCTGCCAAGGCGTCCACCACCGCCGCGAAGAAGGCCCCGGCCAAGGCGGCTCCCGCTGACAAGTCGCCCGCCAAGGCATCGGCCAAGTCGCCCGCCAAGACTCCGGCCAAACCCGCCGCCAAGACGGCCAGCAAGACCGTCGCGAAATCCACGGCTAGGACCGAGACCAAATCATGAGCACCGGCGACGAGATCGAGGATAGCAGCGCCCCGCTGATCGAGCATCTGGCCGAGCTGCGCACCCGCCTCATCCACTCGGTGATGTATTTCCTCGCCGGCATGGTGATCTGCTTCACCGTCGCGACGCCCATCTTCAACTATCTCACCGCGCCGCTTTGCTCGGTTCTGGCCGATCGCGGGCAGGATTGCGACCTGATCTTCATCAGCCCGCAAGAGGGCTTCTTCGTCGCCATCAAGGTTTCGCTTCTGGGCGGCTTCATCCTCGCCTTTCCCTTCATCGCGAACCAGATGTGGCGCTTCGTGGCGCCGGGCCTCTACCGCAACGAGAAGGGCGCGTTCCTGCCCTTCCTGATCGCGTCGCCATTCATGTTCCTGTTGGGCGCGGCCTTCGCCTTTTACGTGGTGACGCCGCTCGCCTACGACTTTTTCCTCGGCTTCCAGCAATTCGGCAGCTCGGGCGAGGCGGTGGATGGCGTGCAAGGCGCGGCCCCGCTCAGCGTTGTGTTCCAGGGCTCGGCGCAGGAATACCTGAACCTCACCATCAAATTCATCGTGGCGTTCGGCCTCTGCTTCCAGCTGCCCGTTCTGCTCACGCTCATGGGCAAGGCGGGGCTGGTCAGCGCCGGCGGTCTGCGCGCGGTGCGCAAATACGCGGTGGTGGGCATTCTCATCCTCGCCGCGCTGGTGACGCCGCCCGATGTCATCACCCAAGGCATCCTCTTCGTCGTGGTCTATGGCCTTTACGAAATCTCGATCCAGCTCGTCGCCCGCGTCGAGCGCAAGCGCGAGGCGAAACTGCGCGCCGAAGGTCTGTGGTTCGATGACGAGGACGAGGAAGAGGCCGATACGGGCGCCCATCCCGAGGACGAGGTCGGCGAGGACAAGCGCTCGTGAGCGCCGCGGCGGACCCGATGGAGCGGATCGCGGCCGCGCTCGAACGCATCAGCCCGCCGCCCGCCCCCGCGCCCGATCTCGGGGCCTGCGACGCCTTCGTGTGGCACGTCTCGCCCGATCACCTGCAACCCGTGCCCGACGTGGCGCGCGTCGATATGCGGCTTCTGGTCGGGATCGACCGTGCGCGTGACACGCTGCTGGAAAACACGCTCCATTTCGCGCGCGGATTTCCGGCCAACAACGCGCTTCTTTGGGGCGCGCGCGGCATGGGAAAATCGAGCCTCGTCAAGGCGGTGCATGCCGAAGTGGTGGCGCAGGGCCTGCCGCTCAAGATCGTCGAATTGCAGCGCGAGGACCTGACGAGCGTCACCCGGCTTCTGGCGCTCCTGCGCGGCGCGGAGGCGCGTTTCGTGCTTTTCTGCGACGATCTGAGCTTCAGCCATGACGACCAGCATTACAAATCGCTCAAGGCGGTTCTGGATGGCGGGATCGAGGGCCGGCCCGAGAACGTGATCTTCTACGCCACGTCGAACCGCCGCCACCTCATGCCCCGCGACATGATCGAGAACGAGCGCGGCTCGGCGATCAATCCCGGCGAGGCGGTGGAGGAGAAGGTCTCGCTCAGCGACCGCTTCGGCCTCTGGCTCGGCTTTCACGCCTGCGATCAGGACGGGTTCCTGTCGATGATCCGGGGCTATTGCGACGCTTTCGGCATCGACATTTCGGACGAGGCCCTGCGCGCCGAGGCGATCGAATGGCAGGCCACGCGCGGCGGCCGCTCGGGGCGCTTGGCATGGCAGTTCATCACCGATCTGGCGGGGCGGCACGGGGTGCGATTGCCGGGGTAGGTTGGCTATGCGTGGTGCGGGTCTGCGCGTCGTGAACGGCTTTATCTCGTGCCCATCTTGCCCAATGCTGCGCGCTGCACGCATTGCGGATTCTCAAAAGACGAAACAATATGAAATTGAGCAGTATCTTTGCACCAACGATACGTGCCGAGATACGGGCGGTGACTGTAAGCGATGAGAGCGCGGGAGACCGCTCCGGATATTTGGCGGGCATCAGCGATGACGAACAATAAGCGAGACCTCGCCCGAGAGCGTCGGAGCGATAAGCGGGCAATCGACGTCGGTGTCGGCAAGAAAAAGTTTTCTGACGCGATGATCAAAGAAGCCACTGAAGAGGCGTTCGACTGGTTGGAACGTGGCGGGTGGCGACGAATTTGGAAAGTTATCAAAGTGACCATACTAATTTTTGTTCTAATGATCATGGCTGCAGTATTTTATCTCTTGGAAACTCTTAACTGATGCGCAAATTCTGAAATGGATTTTGTGCATCGTTCCTTAAACGACGGTTTTGTTCTCCCCAGCGGACCTATGCCCGCTCGTTTGACCAGATCTCTCGATGCGCATATCCAGCTCAACAAACGCAAAAGGGCGGGCCGATCGGCCCGCCCTTCGTTCATCTCCGATCCGGCAGATCAGCCGTTGAGCGCCTTGTTCAGGTTCTCGTCGACCTTCTCGAGGAAGCCCATCGTGGTCAGCCATTTCTGATCGGGGCCGACCAGCAGAGCGAGGTCCTTCGTCATGTGGCCCGCTTCGACCGTCTGGACGACGACCTTCTCGAGCGTCTCGGCGAAGTTGGTCAGCGCCTCGTTGCCGTCGAGCTTGCCGCGATGGCGCAGGCCGCCCGTCCAGGCGAAGATCGACGCGATCGAGTTGGTCGAGGTCTCCTCGCCCTTCTGGTGCTGGCGGTAGTGGCGCGTGACGGTGCCGTGGGCCGCCTCGGCCTCCACGATCTTGCCGTCGGGCGTCATGAGTTGCGATGTCATGAGGCCCAGCGAGCCGAAGCCCTGCGCCACGGTGTCGGACTGCACGTCGCCATCATAGTTCTTGCAGGCCCAGACATAGCCGCCCGACCATTTCATCGCCGAGGCGACCATGTCGTCGATCAGGCGATGCTCGTAGGTGAGGCCCGCCTCGTCGAACTTGTCCTTGAACTCCTCGTCGAACACCTTCTGGAAGATGATCATGAACTGGCCATCGTAATTCTTGAGGATGGTATTCTTGGTCGACAGGTACACCGGATAGCCGCGCTTGAGCCCGTAGTTGAAGGAGGCGCGGGCGAAATCGCGGATCGACTCGTCGAGGTTGTACATGCCCATGTAGACGCCGGAGGAGGGCGCGTCGAAGACCTCTTCCTCCATCACGGTGCCGTCCTCGCCGACGAATTTCATCGACAGCTTGCCCGGTCCGGGGAATTTCATGTCGGTCGCGCGATACTGGTCGCCATAGGCGTGGCGGCCGATCACGATGGGCTGGGTCCAGCCCGGCACGAGGCGCGGCACGTTCGAGCAGATGATCGGCTCGCGGAAGACGACGCCGCCGAGGATGTTGCGGATCGTGCCGTTGGGGCTGCGCCACATCTTCTTGAGGCCGAACTCCTCGACCCGGCCTTCGTCGGGGGTGATGGTCGCGCATTTGACGCCGACGCCGTATTTCTGGATGGCATGGGCCGCATCGACGGTGATCTGGTCATCGGTCTCGTCGCGGGACTGGATGCTGAGATCGTAGTATTTCAGGTCGATGTCGAGATAGGGCAGGATCAGCTTCTTCTTGATGAAATCCCAGATGATGCGGGTCATCTCGTCGCCGTCGAGCTCGACGACCGGGTTTTCTACCTTGATCTTGGACATGGGGCGGCCTTTCGGTTGGGAAGAGCGAATGATGCGCTGCTTCTAGCCCATCATCGCGGCGATGAAAAGCGTTCAGTATACGGCGGTATGCAGAAACGTGCCGAGGCTCAGGCGCCGTCCTCGGCGGCGCGCTGCGCCATGATCTCGTCGATCACGCTCAGCCAGAGCGCGCTGTCCTGCGCGCCCGGAACGGCATGCTGCGCGGCGACGATGAAAGTCGGCACCGAGGAGATGCCCATCTCGCGGAATTGCGCATCGCGTTTGGCGATATCGGCGCGGTCCGCGTCCGAGGCCAAGAGCTTGGAGACGACGGCGGCATCCATGCCGATCCCGTCGGCGATATCGGCCAGCACCTCGGCATCGCCGATGTCGCGCCCTTGGGTGAAATACGCCTCGAAGAGGCCCATCGCGGCGGCCTCCTGCTTGCCCTCGATGCCGGCCCAATGGATCAGCCTATGCGCGTCGAGCGTGTTGGGCGTGCGCGTCATCGCCTCGAAATCGATGTCGAGGCCCGCCGCCTCGGCGCGCTCGACCACCGGCGCATAGGCGCGCACCGCGCCGTCCTTGCCGCCGAACTTGGCCTCGAGATACGCGCGCCGGTCCATGCCGCCCGCGGGCATGTCGGGGTTGAGCTGGAATGGGTGCCATTCGATGACGAAAGGATGGTCTGGCCGCTCGGCCAGCGCGCGGTCGAGAAGCGTCTTGCCGATATAGCACCAGGGGCAGATCGGGTCGGAGACGATGTCGAGCTTGACCATGGGCGCATCCTTTTCAACGGCCGGGACGGGATGCCGCCTTGGTAGGCGCTGGGGCCGGGCGATGCAAGGAACGCCGCGAGCAACGCCAAAGGGCCCGCACGGCCAACGCCGGCGGGCCGGGGCGCGTCCCCGCGCTGCGCGTCTAGATCAGAACCAGCTCTGAACGCCGCGCGCCGCGCCCGAAAGGTCCTGGCCCACGCCATCGACCGTCGCGCAGCCGGCCAGAACGGCCAGCGCCCAGAGAGCGATCATCTTCTTCATCTTGAATTACCTGCTCTTGCCTTTTTGCCCGAATGCGGGTGCTGCCAGTTTCTCCGGTCTCGTCACCTGCATCTCACTCGTTTTCGGCCATCCACCAGACTTCGGGCAGGAATCCCACGCCGTCGCCATAAAGAGGCAGCCGTGTTTCAGGATACTTCAGCCGCGCGTCATGGGCAATGCGTCCTTCGGAATACTGCTGAATCGGGATCACATAGCGGCCCGAAATCAACACCCGGTCGAGCGCACGCACGGCGGTCACGAAATCTTCGCGCTCGGTCGCCGCCAGCATCGCGCGGATCATGGCTTCGGCGGCGGGGCTGTCCATCCCCATGAGATTGCGGCTTCCCGGCTCGTTCGCGCCCTCGGCGCCCCAATAGAAATACTGCTCGGCGCCGGGGCTGAGCGAGAGGGAGCGGCGCATGAAAGTCAGATCGAAATCGTAATTGGCCTCGCGCAGGTTGTATTGCGCCGAGTCGACGCTCTGGATGTCGAGAGTGATCCCCAGCCGCTCGAGCGCGCGCGCGTAGATGTCCATCATCGCGGTCGCCTGCTGCACCAGCGCATCCTGCTGCAAGAGCACGGTCAGCGTCAGCGGCTCGCCATCCTTGCGCAAGAGCCCGTCCGAGACGGTCCAGCCCGCCTCGGCCAGAAGATCGGCGGCGGCGCGGATATTGTTGCGGTTGCGGCGCGTGCCGTCCGACGCGGGCAGGGCGTAGCCATCGAGCGCGCCGGGCAGAAGGCTTTCCGCGAAAGGCTCGAGCAGGGCGCGCTCGGCCTCGGGCGCGGGGCCGGGCTCCATCCCGAGCTCGGAGCCCGAGAAATAGGAGGTGATGCGCGGCTGGCGCCCGCCGGTCAGCGTGTCGTTGATGTATTCGAAGTTGAACGCGCGGATCAGCGCCTCGCGCACCCGCCAGTCGTCGAGCGGCGGATTGCGCGTGTTCATCACGAAGCCCGCGATGCCCGAGGGCTGGCCGCTCGGGATCACACTGCGCTTGATCTCGCCGCTCTGCACGGCGGGCAGGCTCGCGAGCTCTTCCCAGCGCTCGGCGTTGAATTCGCGGATATAGCTGATTTCGCCGGCCTTGAAGGCTTCCTTCATCACCGCGTCGTCACCGTAGAAATCGATGCGGATCTCGTCGAAATTGTTGGTGCCGCGCCGAAAGGGCAGATCCTTGCCCCAGTAATCGGGATTGCGGCGCAAGATGACCTGCCGGCCGATGTCATAGCTCTCGACCACGTAGGGCGCGGTGCCGATGGGGATGTCCTCGATCGCGCCATCCTCGAAGACGGCATCCTCCCACTGCGCTTTCTTGAGGATGGGGCGCAGCCCGGCGAGGAGCACCAGATCACGGTCGGGCGCGCCCTCCGACGTATCGAAATCGATGCGCACCTTGCCGGGGCCGGTCTCTTCGATGCGGGCGATCTTGGTCCAGAAATCGCGGTAGCGCAGATGCCCGCGCGTGCCGAGCGTCTCGAAGGACCAGATCACATCCTCGGTGGTGACCGGCGTTCCGTCCGAAAAGGCGGCATCGGGATTGAGCGTGAATTCGACCCATGTGCGCGCGGCGTCCGTCTCGACGCTCTCGGCCAGGAGGCCGTAAAGCGTGAAGGGCTCATCCCAGGAGCGGCCCAGAAGCGATTCGTAGGCGAGGTGCCGGAACTGCCAGGGCGGCGTTCCTTTGGGCGCGAAAGGGTTGAGCGAATCGAAGCGCCCGACATTCGCGGTGGTCACGCTGCCGCCCTTGGGCGCATCCGGATTGGCGTAGGGCAGGGCCTCGAAGCCGGGTGGGAGGGCCGGCTCGCCATACATCGCGATACCGTGAACCGGCTCGGCCGCCGCGGGGCCGAGGCCCAGCAAAATAACGGCCATGAATGAAGAAACGCCCTTAAGCTGCGGGAAACAAAGTGATCTCATCGCGGGGACAATTCCTTATCTGCGTTATGGGCAAGGGCCGAGGCGAAACCGGAGGTTAGAGGGCGCTCGGCGGCTCTGCAAACTTTATGCTTGGACGCGGGCGCGAGATTGCTTATAAAGAGGGCACTGCTCGATAGGTTTCTTGCCTGTATGAAACCTGCCTCAATAACTGAACGCCAGCCTCGCGCTGGCGTTTTTTTTGGCCATTCGGTTGCGTGGGTCCTGCGCAGGGGCGGGCAGGAAAGGCGCATGGTGACGGGCCTTGTGACATTTGCAGATGCAGCATTATATTCTGCATTGCAACAGAGCGGAGGAGCGCATCATGAGCATTTCGGGCAAGACCGTCATCGTCACCGGCAGCAATTCGGGCATCGGCCTCGGGATCGCGCGGGAGATGGCGAAGGCCGGCGCGCATGTCGTGCTCAATTCCTTCAGCGATACGGAGGACGACCACAAGCTCGCGTCGGACATGGCCGAGGAATTCGGCACCGAGGTACGCTACATCAAAGCCGACATGTCCAAGGGCGCCGAGTGCCGCGCGCTGATCGAGAAAGCGGGCGCCTGCGATGTTCTCATCAACAACGCCGGTATCCAGCATGTCGCGCCGCTTCCCGAGTTTCCCAGCGAGAAATGGGACCAGATCATCGCGATCAATCTCAGCTCTGCCTTCCATACGACAGCGGCCGCGCTGCCGATGATGCGCAAGGCGGGTTGGGGCCGGGTCGTCAACATCGCCTCTGCGCACGGCCTGACCGCCAGCCCCTACAAGTCCGCCTATGTCGCGGCCAAGCACGGCATCGTGGGTCTGACCAAGGTCACCGCGCTCGAGACCGCGAAGGAGCCGATCACGGCCAACGCGATCTGCCCGGGCTATGTGCTCACCCCGCTGGTCGAAAGCCAGATCCCGGACACGATGAAGGAATACGGCATGAGCCGCGAAGAGGTGATCGAGAAAGTCCTGCTCGAGCGCCAGCCCTCCAAGGAATTCGCGACGGTCGAGCAACTGGGCGGCACGGCGCTCTATCTGTGCTCGGATGCGGCGGCGCAGGTCACCGGCACCACGATCAGCGTCGATGGAGGCTGGACGGCGCTGTGAGGCCCGCCGCCGTTCGGGACCAACGCGTGCGGGGCGGAACCGTGACCCAACGAAATCACGCTGGAGCGTAGAAGCGAGGGCTCTCATGCCGACCAAGCGGATCAATCTGGCCCTTCAGGGCGGCGGCGCGCATGGCGCCTTCACATGGGGCGTGCTCGACCGGCTTCTGGACGAGGAAAGCCTCGAGATCAGCGCCATCTCGGGGACCTCGGCGGGCGCGCTCAACGGGGCCGCCTTCAAGGCGGGCTATGTGATGGATGGGCGCGAGGGCGCGCGCGCGCAGCTCGATTGGCTCTGGGCGCAGATGGGCGCGGTCGAGGATCTGCGCATGCCGTCCTGGATGATGGGCTGGGCGCCGGGGGCCGGGGCCGCGCGCAGCGCGCTCGAATACACCCTGCCGGCCTCGGTGTCCGAGACGATGACGCGCATGATCTCGCCCTATGCCTACGGGCCGTTCTACAGCAATCCGCTGCGCCGCGTGGTCGAGAATTTCGAATATGACAAGGTCTGCGCCGATCATGCGCCGCTCCTCAACGTCTGCGCAACCAATGTGCGCACCGGCAAGATCCGCATCTTCGACGGGCATGACATCGGCGCCGACGCGCTTCTGGCCTCGGCCTGCCTGCCGACGCTCTTTCAGGCGGTGGAGATCGACGGCGAGGCCTATTGGGATGGCGGTTTCACCGGCAATCCGGCGCTCTTCCCGCTCTTCCAGCCCGACCTGCCCGCCGATATCGTGATCGTGAACATCAATCCGCTGCTCCGCTCCGAGGTGCCCAAGAGCCCGCAGGACATTCAGAACCGCATCAACGAGATCAGCTTCAACTCGTCGCTCCTGCGCGAATTGCGGGCGATCGATTTCGTCCAGCGGCTGCTCGACGCGGGCACGATCAGCGACCGGGCGATGAAGCGCCTGCGCGTGCACATGATCGCCGACGATGCGCTGATGGCCGAGCTTTCGGTCTCGACCAAGATGACGCCGAACCCGTTCTTGCTGCGCCGCCTCAAGGACGCGGGGCGCGCGGCGGCGGATGCGTTTCTCGAGGCGCATTGGGACGATGTAGGCACGCGCGCGAGCACCGATCTGCGGGCGATGTTCGGCTGAGCGCTACTTGGTCGGCAGCGCCTTGGGATCGACCTGGTTCGGATAGACCAGCCCCGCCGAAATGACGAGCTTGGCCGCGTCCTCGACCGTCATGTCGAGCTCGATCACGTCTTCCTCGGGAACGAACAGCAAGAAGCCCGAGGTCGGGTTGGGCGTCGTGGGCAGAAAGACACTCATGAGCGCGCCGCTGGTTTCGGCACGCGTCGCGATCTCGCCCTTCGCCTTGGTCGAGATGAAGCCGATGGCCCAGATGCCCTTGCGCGGATACTGGACGAGGCAGGCGGTCTCGAAGCTGCGCTCGGTCTGGGCGAAGATCGTCTCGGAGATCTGCTTGACCCCGGAATAGATCGAGCGGACGACGGGCATGCGCGCGACGAGGTTCTCGCCGAAACGGATGAGCGTGCGTCCGATCAGCCCCTTGGCGATCCACCCGACGAGGATGGTGAAGATGAGAAAGACGATCACGCCGACGCCGCGCACGTCGATGCCGATGTAATTCGACGGCTTCAGGTCGTAAGGAATGAGCGGCAGCACCAGCCCGTCGACCCAGCCGATCATCGTCCAGATCAGCCAGATCGTCAGCGCCACGGGCAGAACGACGACGAGACCGGTCAGGAACCGAGCTCGCAGCCGCGCCAGCAGGCCCACGCGCCGGGGCGGGCCGGAGGGATCGTCGAAAGGTGCATTCATGGACGTGTCGGCCTTCGCTGGATAGGATCGTATCGGTTTAGGGGCATTGCGCCCTTGCGGCAATGGGGCAGGAGGGCCCGCGCCGATTAAGTGGGGTGCGCGTTGCATCGGCGCAAGACGGCGCGGAGGGGCCGATCCGCCCCGATCCGTTCCGCAGCCCTTGCGCTGCCTCGCGAGGCGGTCTATAGCGCGCCTACTTGAAATCCGCAGGCACGGGCGGGCCGTCCGGGGGAGACATCCCCGGCAGTCCACCGGTTGAGGGACAAACCCTCTCACCCCGTGCCGAGGCGAAAACCGGAAAAGGAATACGGCATGGCTCTTCCCGAGTTCTCCATGCGTCAGCTCTTGGAAGCTGGCGTTCACTTCGGCCACCAGACGCAGCGTTGGAACCCCCGCATGGGCGAGTTCATCTATGGCGCGCGCAACGGCATCCACATCATGGACCTGACGCAGACCGTCCCGATGCTGGACGCCGCGCTCAACGTCGTGCGCGAGACCGTGGCCAAGAACGGCCGCGTGCTCTTCGTCGGCACCAAGCGTCAGGCCGCAGGCCCGATCGCCGAGGCGGCCGAGAAATGCGCCCAGTACTACATGAATCACCGCTGGCTGGGCGGCACGCTCACCAACTGGCAGACCGTCTCGAAGTCGATCCACCGCCTGAAGGAGATCGACGAGCTGCTCGAGGCCGGCGCCGAGGGCCTGACCAAGAAAGAGCGTCTGGGCATGGAGCGTGACCAGACCAAACTTCAGGCCTCGCTGGGCGGTATCCGCGAAATGGGCGGCGTGCCTGACCTTCTCTTCGTCATCGACGTCAAGAAAGAGCAGCTGGCCGTCGCCGAAGCCAACAAGCTGGGCATCCCCGTCGTCGCGGTCGTCGACACCAACTGCTCGCCCGACGGCATCGACTACATCATCCCCGGCAACGACGACGCGGCCCGCGCCATCGCGCTTTATTGCGATCTCGTCAGCCGCGCCGCGCTCGACGGCATGAGCGCCCAGATGGGCGCCGCAGGCATCGATATCGGCGAGATGGAAGACGCCCCCGTCGAGGAAGCCGCCTCGACCGGCGTCGAGACAGGCGACATCAGCCACGAAGCCGTGCATGACGACAAGCAGACCAAGGACGCGCCCCTCGACATCAAGTCGAGCGAGGAAGTCTCCGACATGGCCGCGAAAGCCGGTCAGAACAGCTGATCCGTCAGCCTTTCCAATCCACTCAGCGCCCGGCGGCAAACCCGCCGGGCGGTTTCGACAAATTCAGGAGAGCCCAATGGCAATCACTGCTGCAATGGTGAAAGAGCTGCGCGATTCGACAGGCGCAGGCATGATGGACGCGAAGAAGGCGCTGACCGAGGCGAATGGCGACATGGACGCCGCCGTCGACTGGCTGCGCACCAAGGGTCTGGCGAAAGCCGCTAAGAAATCGGGCCGCACCGCGGCCGAGGGCCTCGTGGCCGTCAAGGTCGAGGGTGGCCGCGGCGTCGCCGTCGAGATCAACTCGGAAACCGACTTCGTCGCCAAGAACGGCGATTTCCAGAAGATGGTGGCGTCGATCGCCGATGCCGCGATCAAGGTGGACGATGTCGAGGCGCTGAAGGCCGCCGATCTGGGCGGCAAGACCGTCGAGGCGACCATCACCGACAAGATCGCCACCATCGGCGAGAACATGACGCTGCGCCGGATGGCCGCGCTCGAGGGGTCCACCGTGGTCTCCTACGTGCACAACGCTGCCACTGACGGCATGGGCAAGATCGGCGTTCTCGTCGCTCTCGAAGGGGACGAGACCTTCGGCCGCCAGGTCGCGATGCACATCGCCGCCACGAACCCCGCCGCCTTCGACGAGGCATCGCTCGATTCCGCCGTCGTCGAGAAGGAAAAGCAGGTCCAGATGGACATCGCCCGCGAGAGCGGCAAGCCCGAGCAGGTCATCGAGAAGATGATCGAGGGCCGCATGAAGAAGTTCATGGCCGAGTCGACCCTGATGGGCCAGGCTTTCGTGATGAACCCCGACCTGACGGTCGAGGCCGCCGCCAAGGAGGCGGGCGTCACGCTGACCGGCTATGTGCGTCTCGAAGTGGGCGAAGGCATCGCGGTGGAGAAAGAGGATTTCGCCGCCGAGGTCGCCAAGGTCGGCAAGAGCTGATCCGGACCACGTCCGATGGAGATGAGAAGGGGCGCACCGCAGGGTGCGCCCCTTTTTCGTGAGGCCCGTTTACGCGGAATCCGTCAGTCGCGGTGGAACGCCTCGAACTCGAAGCCCATCTCCGCCGGCCGGACCGCGCCCGGCGCCAGCGCATAGGTCTGCTCGCGCAGGTAGCGCATCATCGCCTTGCCGTCCGAAGCCAGCGGCGCCAGCGCCGCGCGCTCGATCGGGGCGCCGATGGCGACGCGGACGGGCGTGTCCACGCGCTTGCGGAACTCCTGGATCAGAAGGCCCATGCGCAGCGTGTAATGCAGGTGGCTCGCGATCTGAAAGAGGCGCGAGGTGTGGCCGTCGAAATAGATCGGAACGATCCGCGCCTCGGATTTGGCGATCATGCGCGCCGTGAAGCTGCGCCAGGCCGGGTCCATCGGCCGCGAGAAGGGCTTTGCCGCCGTGCTGACGGTGCCGCCCGGAAAGACGCCCACCGCGCCGCCCTTCGCGAGGAGCGCCAGCGCATCGCGGCGCGTCACGAGGTTCTGCTCGATCGCCTCCTTGCTGGCGTCGAAGCGGATCGGCAGCAGATAGGCGCCGAGATGGGGGGCGATATTGAAGGCCGAATGCGCCATGATGCGGAAATCGCCCCGCGTGCGCGCCATGATCCAGCCCAGCATCAGCCCGTCGAGGATACCGTAGGGATGATTGGCGATGAAGATCACCGGCCCGGTGCGCGGAATGGCATCGAGACTGCCCGACACCACGTCGAGGCTGAGCCCGTAGCGGTCGGCCATCACCTCGAAGAAACACCGGCCCGCGGCGATGTCCTGCTCGTAGCCGGCGGCGCGGCGGATGAGGCCCCGGCGTCCGGTCGTGCTTTCCATGAGGCGGATGAAGGCTTGGCCGGGCCGCGTCTTGGCGGAGTGGGCATAGCTGATGCGCGAAGCGGCGAGGGGGAGTGTGGTGTCCATCGGCAGCGTCCTGGAGATGTTTGCCGAAGCATAGACCCCGCGCGTGACAGCTATGTGACCCTCGCCTCCGCGTCAGGTGATTTTCTCGCCATCCTCGTCCAGCAGCACGGCCTCGGCATCGAGCGCGTCCTCGCGCATGACGGCCGGTGCGCCGGGGGTGAAGACGGTTTGCGCGATGGGCATGGTCTCCGTCTCCTCGCGCGGCACGCGCAGCTCGCGCCATGCGGTATACATCCCGCTGCCCACGATCAGAACCATGCCGATCAAGGTGGAGCTCGGCGGCACTTCGCCCCAGAGCAGGAAGGCCAACAGCCCGGCGAGCGGCAGATAGCTGTAGTCGAAGGGCGCGATGACGCTGGCATTCGCGATCTGGTAGGCGCGCGAGACGAGCGTGTAGGCCGCCGTGCCGACGCAGCCGAGCACCGCCAGCATCAGGACGCCCTCGAGGCTCGGCAGGGGCCATGACATGCGCAGGTGATCGAGCTCGGGCGTGATCTCGAGAAGCGCGCTGACGGCGAAACCGATGGGCACGATCACCACGCCCGAAAAGGAAATGGTGTAGAGCCCGACGGTAAGCGACGTGTCCTGCTCGCCGATGCGGCGCACGATGGTCTGGCTGACCGCATAGGTGAGCGCGCAAAGGAGCGGCAGGACCGCGATCCAGCCGAAATTGCCGCTGGTCGGATCGACCGCGATGACAACTCCGATGAAGCCGACCAGAAGCGCGCCGGCGCGGTGGAGGCCGATCTTCTCCTGAAGGAAGATCGCGGCGAGCGTCGCCGTCATCAGCGGCGCCGAGAAGAAGAGCGTGATGACCTCCGCAAGCCCCATGAAGGGAAAGGCCGCGTAGAAACAGGCGAAGCCGGAGGCGAAGAGAATCGCCCGCGCGAGATACCAGGGCCAGAGTGGCGTCCAGATGCGGTGCGGCGCGCCGAGCCAAAGAACGAGCGGCAGAAGCGTGCAGAGCGCCGCCATCGAGCGCACGAAAATGAGCATCCACACGGGATATTGCGTGAGCATGCCCTTCATCATGATGTCCTGCCCGACGAAGAGGACCATGCCCGCGACGACGCAGATGATCCCCTGAAGGGTGCGCGACATCGGGGGCGCGGGGATATGAGCGGCTGCCGTCATGCGGGCAGATTGCCGCAAGCCCGGCCCGAGTCTCGCCCTTTCGCGACCCGCGTGTCGTAAACGCGCGCTTCGCCTTTCCGAGGCGCCTTGCGCTCAGCCCTTCTGCGCGAGATGCGCGAGCAGCGCGTCCATCGCCATGGGATATCCCGCCGCGCCGAAGCCGCAGATGACGCCGAGCGCGACCTTGGCGATGTAGCTCACATGGCGGAAATCCTCGCGCGCATGCACGTTCGACAGATGCAGCTCGATCGTCGGCAGCTCGACCGAGGCGATCGCGTCCATGAGCGCGATGGAGGTATGCGTATAGGCTCCGGCATTGAGAATGATGCCCGCATGCACGCCCTTGGCGGCGTGGATCTGGTCGATCAGCGCGCCCTCGTGGTTGCTCTGCGCGAACTGCATCTCGGCGCCGCGCGCGGCGGCATGGGCGCGGCACATGGCTTCGATATCCGCGAGGGTGGAGTGTCCGTAGACCTCGGGCTGGCGGGTGCCCAGAAGGTTCAGGTTGGGCCCGTTGAGAATGAGGATAGAGGTCATGGCGGCGGCTCCCTTGCTGCTCTTGTTATGACCGCCGCGCGCGCGTCTGTCGAGATCGCGGCTGCGCTATTCGGCCGCCTGGCGCAGGCTCGACATGAGGTAGTGGAATTTCTCGCCCTGCACGGCGATATGGCCGCGCATCGCGTCCGCCGCGCCCGGACCGTCGCCGCGCGTCAGGGCGGCGACGATGCTCTCGTGCTCGGCCATGGATTGCGCGAGGCGCCCGCGCAGGCGCAGCTGCTGACGCCGGAAGGGGCGCAGGCGGCGGTGCAGCTTCTCGGCCTCTGCGCGCAGAAAGCCGTTGCCGCTCTGGGCGTAGATGATCTGATGAAAGCGCTCGTTTTCGGCATAATAGGCGCCGGGGGCGTTCTCCTCCACGGCCTTGGCGCAGAGCGCGTTGGCCCGGCCCAGCTCGGCCAGCGCGTCGTCGGTGATGCGCCGCGCCGCCAGCCGCGCGGCGGCCGCTTCGAGCTCGGCCATGACCTCGAACATCTCGATCAGCTCGACCGGGCCGGGCTGACGCACGAAGACGCCGCGGCGCGGGAGCTGCGCGGCAAGGCCCGATTGCACGAGTTTCTGAAGCGCCTCGCGGATGGGCGTGCGCGACACGCCGAACCGCTCGGCCAGCGCGTTTTCGTCGAGGCGCGTGCCGTCGGGATAGGTCCCGTCGAAGACGAGCTCCTCGATTTCCTCGGCGATCAGGTCTGCGCGGCGCTTTTCCATGCCTAACGATAGCGCGGGGCCTTGCGCATGCAAAGATGAATTTTTTGTATACAAAAAGATTGACTCGGAAAACACGAGGCGCCTAACGTTCGGATCACGCGTTCCGGCGGGGAGGCCGGGCAAGCAAAAAAGTCTGGGAGGACACATCATGACAACCATGTTCAAGACAGCCGTCGCGGCCGGCGCCCTGATGGCGCTGAGCGGGACCGCCTGGGCGACCGAGCTGCGCCTGTCGCATCAGTGGTCGAACAACGACATCCGTCACAAGGTCGCGCAGATCGTCGTCGACGAGGTCGCCGCCGCCGATGTGGGCCTCGATATCAAGATCTTCGGCTCGGAGTCGCTTTTCAAGGCGCGCGAGCAGTATCAGCCGCTCAGCCGCGGACAGCTCGACATGGCGGTCCTGCCGCTCAGCTATGCGGGCGGCCAGCAGCCTTCCTACAACCTCACCCTGATGCCGGGCCTCGTGAAGAACCACGACCACGCCACGCGCCTCAGCAACAGCCCCTTCATGGAGGCGATCGAGGAGAAGATGGCTGAGGACGACGTGATGGTGCTGGTGCACGGCTATCTCGCGGGCGGCTTCGTCGGCAAGGACAAGTGCATCACCAAGCCCGAGGATGTGGCGGGCCTTCAGACGCGCGCCGCCGGCAAGGCGTTCGAGCAGATGCTGGCCGGTGCCGGCGCCTCGATCGCATCGATGTCGAGCTCGGAGATCTACAACGCAATGCAGACGGGCGTTTTGAGCGCGGCGAACACCTCGTCCTCGTCCTTCGTGAGCTACCGCATCTACGAGCAGGTCGCCTGCTACACGCCCCCGGGCGACTACGCGCTCTGGTTCATGTATCAGCCGCTCCTGATGAACAAGTCGACCTTCGAGGGCCTCACGCCCGAGCAGCAGCAGGCGCTGACGGACGCGGCGGCCAAGGCCGAGGCCTATTACGTCGAGGAGGCCAAGAAAGAAGACTCCGACTCCGTGCAGGCCTTCAAGGATGCGGGCGTCGAGATCGCGCAGATGAGCGAAGCCGATTTTGAGGCCTGGCGTGCCGTGGCCGCCGAGACGTCCTACAAGGACTTCATCGCCTCCGTGCCCGACGGGCAGGAGCTTCTGGACATGGCGCTCGCCGTCGAGTGACGCCGGGCGGGCAGGGTGCGCATCCGCCGCGCCCTGCCTGCATCCTTTCTCGAAACATCGCAGGCCGGGACCCTTTCATGCGCCATCCGCGCGAAAGGGGCGGCGGCCTGCACCCCGAATTCAGCGGCACCTCACCCAAAAGGAGCGCGACATGGCCGGACAAGTGACCCACAGGGTCGCCCAGACAGGCGACAACATCTTTCTGAAAATCGTCGCTGCGCTGTCGACCTTGGCGGGCTGGATCTCGGCGGCGATGATCGTCGTGGCGGTCGGGATCACCTGCCAGATGATCTTCGTGCGCGCGGTGCTGAACCAGTCGACGATCTGGCAGACCGAGATGGTCGTCTATCTGATGATCGCCGCCACGCTGATCGGCCTGCCCTATGTGCAGCGCCTGCGCGGGCATGTGAATGTCGATCTCGTGCCCATCGCGCTGCCGCCGCGCGCGCGCTACGTCATGGCGATCTTCACGCTCGGCATCAGCGCGCTCATCGTTGCGATCATGCTCTGGTACGGCTACGAGTACTGGCATTTCGCATGGGAGCGTGGCTGGAAATCCGACACGATCTGGGGCGTGCGCCTGTGGATCCCCTATCTCGCCATTCCCGTGGGCTTCGGCCTGCTGCTTTTGCAACTCATCGCGGATCTCGTCGCCCTCGTGCTGCGTGTCGAGCCGCCCTTCGGCCTGGAGGATAACTGATGGATCCGCTCGTTCTCGGGGGGCTTGTCGCCCTTTTCACCATCGCGGTGCTTTTCTCCGGCGTCTCCGTCGCGCTCGGGCTTCTGATCGTCTCGGGCGGGTTCCTCGTCGTCTTCGACGGCATGCGCTCGCTCGAGTTGATGCCCGAGATATTCTTCGGCAAGCTCAACAGCTTCGCGCTTCTCAGCATTCCGATGTTCATCATCATGGGTGCCTCCATCGCATCGACGCGCGCGGGGGCCGACCTCTACGAGGCGCTCGAGCGCTGGCTGACGCGCGTGCCGGGCGGTCTGGTGGTCTCGAACCTCGGTGCCTGCGCGCTCTTCTCGGCCATGTCCGGCTCGAGCCCTGCGACCTGCGCGGCGATCGGCAAGATGGGCATTCCCGAGATGCGCAAGCGCGGCTATCCCGACGGCGTGGCCGCGGGCAGCATCGCGGCGGGCGGCACGCTCGGCATCCTCATCCCGCCCTCGGTCACCATGATCGTCTACGGCATCGCGACCGAAACCTCGATCGGGCGGCTTTTCCTCGCGGGCGTCATTCCGGGCCTTCTTCTGGTCGCGCTCTTCATGGCGTGGTCGATTTACGCCACGGTGAGATCGGGCAACATTCAGGTCCTGACCGTCAGCACCTACACATGGCGCCAGAAATTCGAGATCCTGCCGCGCGTCATTCCGTTCATCGTCATCATCCTCGGCGTGCTCTACGCCATGTATGGCGGCATCGCGACACCGTCCGAGACGGCGGCTGTCGGCGCGCTCCTCTGCATCGTGATCGCGGTCGTGATCTACAGACTCTGGAGCCCGGCGGGCCTGTGGCTCATCCTGCGCGACTCGACCCGCGAGAGCGTCATGATCCTCTTCATCATCGGTGCGGCGGGCGTCTTCAGCTACATGCTCAGCAGCCTCTTCATCACGCAGTCCATCGCGGAATGGATCGGCACGCTCGAGGTGAACCGCTGGGTGCTGATGGGCGCGATCAACGTGTTCCTGCTGGTCGCGGGCTTCTTCCTGCCGCCGGTGGCGGTGATCCTGATGGCGGCGCCGATCCTTCTGCCCATCATCACTGTCGCGGGGTTCGATCCGATCTGGTTCGCCGTGATCCTCACGATCAACATGGAGATCGGCCTCATCAGCCCGCCCGTGGGTCTCAACCTCTACGTCATCAACGGCATCGCGCCGGATATCTCGCTCAAGACCATCCTCACCGGCTCGCTGCCCTTCGTGGCCTGCATGGTGATCGCCATCATCATTCTCTGCCTCTTTCCGGGCCTTGCCACCTGGCTTCCCGACTATGTGATGGGCGCGGCGACATGACGGTTCTCAGCGATCTTCTGGCCTCGGTCTTCGAGAGGGGCGCGGGCGGCGCGCGGCGCGGGGACTGGTCGCGCCGCCCGCTCGAGGAGTTGGCCGATGCGCTGGTCACGACGCATGGCGAGATGTCGGGCACGATCCTCGCCGAGCAGATCCTGACGCGCTATGCCGCGATGGACGATGCGGCGAAGCTGGCCTTCTTCACCCATGTGGCCCACGCGATGAACGTCGATCCGGCGACGGCGCGCGCCGCGCTCGACGCCTACGAGGCGGCGCCCGCGCGTGGCAGCTATCGCGATTTCATGGCCGCCTGCGAGCCGCCCCGGCAGGAGTTGATCCGCCGGCTCAACCAGGTTCCGGGCGCGACCGGTGCGCTTGTCGAGATGCGGGCGGATCTGCTGCGCCTCGGGCGCGGCACGCCCGAACTCGAGGCGCTCGATCTCGACTTCCGGCACCTTTTCGCGTCGTGGTTCAACCGAGGCTTTCTGGTGCTGCGGCGCATCACATGGAACACGCCCGCGCAGATCCTCGAGAAGATCATCGCCTACGAGGCGGTCCACCGGATCAGCAGTTGGGACGACCTGCGCCGCCGCGTGCAGCCCGAGGACCGGCGCTGCTTCGCCTTCTTTCACCCGGCCATGCCGGACGAGCCGCTGATCTTCGTCGAGGTCGCGCTGACGCGCGGCATCCCCGGCGCGATCGGCCCGCTTCTGGCCGAGGAGCGCGCCGCGCTGAAGGCCGGCGAGGCCGACACGGCAGTCTTCTACTCGATCTCGAATTGCCAATCGGGGCTTGCGGGCATCTCCTTCGGCAACTCGCTCATCAAGCAGGTGGCGGGCGATCTGTCGGCCGAGCTGGACGGGCTGTCGCGCTTCGTCACGCTCTCGCCCATTCCGGGGCTGATGGAGTGGCTCGGCTCCGAAGAGCTGGCCCCCGCCGAAGCCGATCTGCCCGCTTTCGCCGCCCATTACCTGCTGAATGCAAAGGGGCGGGCCGAGCTGCCGCGCGATCCGGTTGCGCGGTTCCATCTGGGCAATGGCGCGATCGTTCATGCCTTGCACGGGCAGGCCGATCTGTCGGAAAAGGGCCGCGCCCAGTCGGGCGGCGTGATGGTGAACTACCTCTACGATCTGCGCCGCACCGCCGAGCGGCACGAGGCCTTCGCCGCGACGGGCGCCGTGGCCGCGACGAGCGCGGTCAAATCGCTCGCCGCCGCCGCCGAGACCAAGATGACCAAAGGAGCCTGAGCCATGGCCAACCCGCTTTACGATACGCTTTTCGGACGCCATGCCGGCTCGGACGCGCCGTTTCTCATCCTGCCGGACGGCGCGGAGGTAAGCTACGACGCCTTTCTTCAGATGGCGGCGCGCATCGCGGGCCATCTTGCCGCCTCGGGGCTGGAGCCGGGCGACCGGCTCGCCGCGCAGATCGCCAAATCGCCCGAGGCGCTGGCCCTCTACGCCGCCTGTGCGCAGGCGGGCGTCGTCTTCCTGCCGCTCAACACCGCCTATACCGCGAGCGAGCTTGCCTATTTCATCGAGAATTCCGGCGCCTCCATGGTCGTTTGCGACGCATCCGGGCGCGAGGCGATGGAGGGGATCGCGAAGGGGCAGGGCGCTCGGGTCGAGACGCTGAACGGCGATGGCTCGGGCAGCCTGATGGAGGGCGCGGCGGGCCGGCCCGCCCGTTTCGAGACCGCCACGCGGGGAGAGGAGGATCTGGCCGCGCTCCTCTATACTTCGGGCACGACGGGCCGCTCGAAGGGCGCGATGCTGAGCCAGAAGAACCTTCTGAGCAATGCCGAGGTGCTGGTGCGCGAATGGCGCTTCACCGCCGATGACGTGCTGCTGCATTGCCTGCCCATTTTCCACACGCACGGCCTTTTCGTGGCGAGCAACGTGACGCTGATGGCGGGGGGCGCGATGATCTTCTTGCCGAAATTCGACGTGGACGCGGTGATGGCGCATCTGCCGCGCGCGACGACCATGATGGGCGTTCCTACCTTCTACACACGTCTTCTGGACGATGCGCGCTTCGACAAGGACGCAACGCGCCACATGCGGCTTTTCACCTCCGGCTCCGCACCGCTTCTGGCCGAGACTCATGACCGTTTCCGGGACCGCACCGGCCATGCGATCCTCGAGCGCTACGGCATGACCGAGACCAACATGAATACCTCGAACCCCTATGACGGCGACCGACGCGCCGGAACCGTGGGTTTTCCGCTGCCGGGGGTCGAGTTGAAGGTGACGGACCCCGAAACGGGCGAGCAACTGCCGCAGGGCGAGGTGGGCCAGCTCGAGGTGCGTGGGCCGAACGTCTTTCAGGGTTATTGGCAGATGCCCGAGAAGACCGCCGAGGAATTGCGCGAGGACGGGTTCTTCATCACCGGCGATCTGGGACTGATCGACAGCCAGGGCTATGTGCAGATCGTCGGGCGCGGCAAGGATCTCATCATCTCGGGCGGCTACAACATCTATCCGAAGGAGATCGAGCTTGTCCTCGACGAGCAGCCGGGCGTGCTGGAAAGCGCGGTGATCGGCGTGCCGCATCCCGATTTCGGCGAGACGGTGGTGGGCGTTCTCGTGCCCGAGCCGGGCAAGACGCCCGACGAGGCCGCCATCATGAGCGCGGCGGGCGAAGCGCTGGCGCGGTTCAAGCATCCGCGCAAGCTGATCGTGCTGGACGAATTGCCGCGCAACACGATGGGCAAGGTGCAAAAGAACATCCTGCGCGAGCGCTTCGGCGATCTCTTCGCCACGGCCTGACGTCTCCGGCATCCCAACGCTTGTGCCGCTTATCGCTTTGGTCGAGAGTTTGGTCGCCTGCTATCCAAAAGCGCGATAGCGGATTTCGCCCTGCCTGATTGCGCGGCAGCCGGGCAGGGCGAAGAATGACGGGGCATCAAGGGGAGAGACGCGCATGGGCAGACTGGCCGCATTCAACTTTCACAAGTGGATCGACGAGCACAAGCACCTGCTCAAGCCCCCGGTCGGCAACAAGAAAGTCTTCGAGGATGCCGACCTGATGGTGACCGTCGTCGGCGGCCCGAACAAGCGCACCGACTATCACGACGATCCGGTCGAGGAATTCTTCTATCAGCTCAAGGGCGACATGCTCCTCAAGCTGAAGGACGGCGACGAATTCTATGATGTGCCGATCCGCGAGGGCGATGTCTTTCTTCTGCCGCCGCATGTGCGCCACTCGCCCCAGCGCCCGCAGGAGGGCAGCATCGGCCTCGTGATCGAACCCAAGCGCCAGACGGGCGAGCTCGATGCCATCGAATGGTATTGTTTCGAGTGCAATTCGCTCGTCCACCGCGCCGAGATGCAACTGAAATCCATTGTGGACGACCTGCCGCCTGTCTATGAACGTTTCTACGCCTCGACCGAGGCGCGCACTTGCCCGAATTGCGGCAGCGTTCATCCGGGCAAGGAGCCGCCGGCGGGCTGGGTCCGACTGGACCCCGCATGACTTCCAAGCGCCTCCGCAAGAGAGGCGCGTTCAGACACCACGGGAGGAGAACCCCACCATGACGTATCACTTCAAACTGCCCGCCGCGCTGACGGCCTCTCTGGCCGCCGCGACGATGCTGCTGGCGGGCGCCGCTTCGGCCAAGGATATGCGCCTCGGCCTCATCACGCCGCCCAACCACATCTGGACGCAGGCCGCCGAGAATTTCGGCGCGGACCTTGCCGAGGCGACGGGCGGCACGCATTCGATCACCGTCTTCCCGGCGCAGCAGCTCGGCTCCGAAGCCGAAATGATGCAGCAGCTCCAGACCGGCGCGCTCGACATGGCGTTTCTGACCGTCGCCGAAGTCTCGAACCGCGTGCCCGATTTCGGCGCCTTCTACGCGCCCTACATGGCGCAGGACATCGCCCATGCGGGCCGCATCCTGCAATCGGATCTCGCGCTGCGTATGCTCGAGGATCTGCCCGCCAAGGCCGGCGTGGTCGGCATCGGCTACGGAATGGCCGGTCTGCGCCAGATCGTCTCGAAGGGCGAGGTGACCTCGGCCGCCGATCTCGAGGGCAAGAAGCTGCGCATCACGCCCTTCAAGCCGATCCTCGATTTCTACAACCTCCTCGGCGCCGCGCCCACGCCCATGCCGCTGCCCGCCGTTTATGACGCGCTGGCGAACGGTCAGGTCAACGCGATCGACATGGATGCCGAGCTGATCTGGAAGCTCAAGTATTTCGAGCAGGCCGACACCGTGATCGCCTCGAACCACATGATGTTCCCGATGGTCGGCCTCGTCTCGGCCAAGGTCTGGAACGAGCTGAGCGAGGAAGAGCGCGCGACCATCACCGAGCTGATGAAGAAGCGCCTCGACGAGTGCATCGCGACCTATATCGTCAAGGATCAGGAGTGGCTCGAGCAGGTGCGCGGCACCGGCACGGCCTTCACCGATGTCGGCCCGGAGTTCTTCGGCGACGTTCCCGCCGAGTGGGACAAAATCTGGTCCGAGCAATCCTCGGTTCTCGCCGAGATGCGCGAAGCGGCCGCCGCATCGGCCGAGTGATCGCGCCACGGATCTGAAGCAATGGCCGCCCGGCGCTCGGGCGGCCAATCGCACGTTCGGCGGGCGCGAAGAGGGGCAGGGTGCTGCAAAGGCTTTCACATCTATGGGCCCGGATCGAGATGGGCCTCGCCGCCGCGCTCGCGGTGGCGATCACCGGGCTCGTGCTCCTCAACGTGGTCACGCGCGCGATGAGCGCGTCGATCTTTTGGGTCGATGAGGCCGCGATCTATGCGATGACATGGATGACCTTCCTCGCCGCCTCGGCGGCGGTGCATTACGGGCAATCCGTGGCCGTGACGCTTTTTACCGACATGCTGCCGCCGCGCGCCGCGCGCATTGCGGGCCGTGTCGTCGACATGGTCGTGCTCATCTTCGCGCTGACGATGGTCTGGCTCTGCTGGCGCTGGTTCCTGCCGCTGGACCTCATGCGCGCGGGCTTCGATACGGTGGCCTTCCAGGGCGCGACCTTCAATTTCATCTACGCGGAGCCGACATTGACGCTCGGCATCCGTAAGTTCTGGCTCTGGCTCATCATGCCGCTCTTCGCGCTCGGCCTGACGCTGCATGCCGTGGCCAACATCGCGCGCCGCGCCGAGGCGGAGGCGACAGCATGACCGCCGCGCTCTTTCTCGTCCTTCTCTTCGGGGCCGTGCCCGTCTCGATCGTGCTCGCAATGACGGCGATCAGCTATATCCAGCAATCGGGCAATACCGTCCTCTTCGACAGCTTCGCGCAGCAGATGTTCGCCGGAACCGAGAATTACGGCCTGCTCGCCATCCCGCTCTTCATGCTGACGGGCGAGCTCATGAACGAAGGCGGTATGACCAAGCGTCTGGTCAATGCCGCCCGCGTGCTCGTTGGCGGGTTCCGCGGCGGCCTCGTCTGGATCAACCTTCTGGCCAACATGTTCATGGCCGCCATCATCGGCTCGGCCGTGAGCCAGATCGCGGTGATGAGCCGCGCGATGGTCCCGGCGATGGAGCGCGAGGGCTATGACCGGGGCTTCGCCGCCGCGACCACGGCGGCGGGCGGGCTTCTGGCGCCGGTGATCCCGCCGTCGATGCTCTTCGTCATCTACGGCGTGCTGGCGCAGATCCCCATCGGCGACATGTTCCTCGCCGGGATCCTGCCGGGCCTTCTCATGGCGGGCAGTTTCTTCATCGTCGTCACGCTTATCGGCTTGGCCGCCGAATTCCCCAAGGGCGAATGGATGAGCGCGCGCGAGGCGGTGGCCGCCATCCTCGCCGCGCTTCCGGCGGCGCTCATCCCCGTCGCCATCATCGGCGGCATCGTCATGGGCATCGCCACCCCGACCGAAAGCGCGGCGGTCGCCTCGCTCATCGCCTTCCTGCTCGGCTGGCTGGTCTATGGCGAGCTGCGGCCCTCGCATCTCGCCGCGCTTTTCCGTCGCACGGCGCAGAACGCTTCGCTCGTCATCTTCATGGTGGCTGCGGCCAATGTCTTCGGCTGGGTCGTGATCTACGAGGCGATCCCCCAGAAACTCGCCGCGCTGATCACCTCGCTCACGTCGGACCCCTTCGTATTCCTGCTGATCGTGATGGGGGCGCTGCTGCTCGTGGGCATGCTGATCGACGGGATCGCGGCGCTGATCCTCGTCACGCCCATCCTTCTGCCCATCGCGACCGGCGATTACGGCATCAGCCCCTTCCAGTTCGGCGTCGTCATCAGCATCAATCTCGCGCTCGGCCTTCTCACGCCGCCCGTGGGGGTCGGGCTCTATATCGCGGCCTCGATGAGCGAGGTGAAGCCGACCGCGATCTTCGGCGCACTCTGGCCCTTCCTCGTCGCGGTGGTGCTGGTGCTGCTGGCCGTCTGCTACTGGCCGAGCCTCTCGCTCGCGCTGATCGGCTGAGCCACGGCGCGCAGCGCCTCCAGTAGCGCCGCGGCCGCCGGGGGCAGGGACGTCGTGCTGCGGTAGGAAGCGCCGACCGGGCCGTCGCCGAAGGGCAGCGCGAAGGGCAGCTCCGCAAGCCCGCCCGCCGGATCGCCATGCGCGAGCTCCGCCGGCATCGCGCAGATCATGTCGCTCCCGGCGAGGAGCGCGCGGTTGGTCACGAAGCTGACCGATTCCACCACGCGCGGCGGCACGAACTGGCCCTCCTCGACGAAGAACTGGTCGAGCTGGCGGCGCAGGGTCGTGTCCGCAGGGGGCAGGATCCAGCCATGCGCGCGCAAGTCGTCGAAGGCGAGCGTGCCCCGCGCCAGCAACGGATGCCCCGCCCGTACCACCAGCGCGATGCGGCCCTGCATCAGCTTTTCCTGCGCGAGATCCGAGCGATGGCGCATCATCGGCAGGCGCCCGACCACGAGATCGAGCTCGCCCGCGCGCAGGCGCGGCATCAGCACCTCGTTCGTGCCCTCGACCACCTTGATGACGAGGCGGGGGCGCTGCTCGGACACGCGCGCGATGGCCTCGGGCAGGAGCCGCGCCGATGCGGCGAGCAGCGTCCCCACCACGATCCGTCCCGCATTTCCGCCCGCGATATCCTCGAGCTCCTGCGCCGTCGTGCCGATCTGGCTGAAGATGAGCTGACCGCCGCGGATGAGCGCCTCCCCGGCGGCGGTCGGCAGAACGCCGCGATTGGTCCGCTCGAAGAGCTGCACCTCGAAATCGGCCTCGAGATCCTTGATGATCTTGGTCGCGGCGGGCTGCGAGAGGTTCATCTCGCGCGCGGCATGCAGGATGCTGCCGTGCCGTCCGACCGCGATCAGGAGGCGCAACTGCCGCAGCTTCAGCCGGTTGATGACGCGGCCCGTGATCTGCGCATGGCCTCCCGCGCTCACAGGCGCATCCACTCGGTCTCGCGCCGCGCCGCGTGCACCGCGCTCATCGCGGCCAGCGCGGAGGAGCGGGGGTTATCCGGCAAGGCATGTCCGCTGATCGTGACGTCGAGCCGCCCGAACGCGCCCTCGGCTTCGATCCGGTGCGTGTTCTGCGTGGCCGCGGGATCGGCGATGAGCCGCACCTCCGTCGCGTCGAACCCGCGCCCGGTCAGCGCCACGGCGGCGGCGACATTGGCGTTTTTCGGATAGGCCAGCGCGGCGGCGCGGGCGGTGCCGGTGAAATGCGCCTCCGCTTGCGTGAGCGCGCCGAGATCGAGCGCCTCCTCGGCTGGCGATCCGGCCCAGCCGCGCGGCGGCTTGGTTCCGGTGTAGCGCACGACATCCAGCCCGCCGACCCGCGCCGCCGCCAGCGCATCGAGCGCCCCGATCGCCCCGGACGCGAGCTGAAGCACGCCGCCGCCACGCCGCGCCGCCGCCTCGAGCGCGCCCACAAGCGCCTCATCCGCCAGCGCGCCCAGCGACAGCGTGACGAGGCGCGTCCCGGCTCCGAGAAGCGTCGGCCCATGCGCCGCAAGGCCCGCGTGACCCGCGCAATCGATGACGAGATCGGCGCGCTCGGCCAGCGCGTCGGCATCGGTGACCGCCTCGATCTGCATCGCGGCGCGGGCCGCATCTTCGCGGCCCGGTCGGGCCAGAACGACCGCCGCGCGCAGCCCGCCGCGCTCCAGCTCCCGCGCCACATATTGCGCGATGGCCCCGAAACCGATGATGCCGATGGATGTCATACCGTCTCTCCCGTCATTGCGAGAAGATAGCTAAGCCCAGAGCGTCTGGCTATCGGATTTGGTGATAGCGCCACGCCGCGTCGGTATTTGCAGCGGGGCGGGGCGCGGGCCATGCTGACGCATGATCCGCCACCTGCATCCCGTCCGCCCATGACCGACCGCTTCCGCGATCCCGCGCCCGGGGCCCTTCTGCGGGGCGCGGGCCTTTATTGCGACGACATCGCGCTTCCCGGCGCCTTGCGCGTGACCTTTCTGCGCAGCGACGAGCCCGCGGGCCGGATCGCCGCGCTCGACTGCACCGAGGCGGAGGCGCTTCCGGGCGTTGCGGCCATTCATACCGGCGCCGATGTCGCGCATATCGGCGCGCTTCCGGTGAACGAGGTGATGCCGCTCGAGGCGGACTGCGCCTTTCCTATCCTCGCGCAAGGCGCCGTGCAGGCCGTGGGCCAGCCCGTGGCCGCGATCCTCGCCGAGACGCGCGCGCAGGGCTTCGATGCCGCCGAGGCGATCCTGCTCGACATCGACGCGGAGGCGCCGCCGCCGCCCGAGGCCGTCGCGTCGCGCGACTGGCATGCGGGCGCGCCTGCCGCCGAAATGGCGCGCGCCGCCTGCCGCGTCAGCGCCCGCATCGCGCATCCGCGCACCGCGCCGCTCAGCCTCGAGACGCGGCAGATCGCGGTGCGTCCCGCGGCGGGCGGGCGCCTGACCATCTGGCATTCCACCCAGACCCCGCACCGCACGCGCAGCCACTTGGCCCGGATGCTCGGCCTCGATCCCGCGCGCCTGCGCGTCATCGCGCCCGATGTGGGCGGCGCCTTCGGGATGAAGGCCTCGCTCTATCCCGAGGAGGTCTATTGCGTCTGGGCCGCGCACAGGCTCGGCCGCCCGGTGCGCTGGAGCGCGACGCGCAGCGAGGATTTCCTGTCGGCCACGCATGGCCGGGGCATCGAGATGACGGGCACGCTCGCGCTCGATGCCGAAGGCCGCTTCACCGCGCTCGAGGCCGATATCGCGGCACCCCTCGGGCATTGGTTGCCCAACAGCGCGCTCATTCCCGGCTGGAACGCGGCGCGTATTCTGCCGGGCGGCTACGATATCGACGCGCTTCGCGTCTCGGCGCGGCTTTCGCGCGAAAATCGCGCAGCAACGGGCATTTATCGCGGGGCAGGGCGGCCAGAGGCGGCGGCCCTGATGGAGCGGCTCGTGGACAAGGCCGCGCGCGCGTCCGGGCGCGATCCGTTCGATCTGCGCATCCGCAACCTGCCCGCACCCGGCGATCTGCCGAAATCGACGGCCACGGGCCAGACGCTCGACAGCGGCGATTATGCGGGCGCACTGCGGCGCCTGCGCGAGGTCTCCGACTATGACGCGCGCCGCGAGGCGCAGCAGCGCCGCCGCGCCGAGGGTGCGCTTGTCGGGCTGGGCGTCGCCTTCTTTCTCGAGCCTTCCGGCGAGGGATGGGAATCCGCCCGCGTGACGCTCGGCGCGGAGGGCCGCGCGCATGTGGCGAGCGGCAGCTCGGCCCAAGGGCAGGCCCGCGCGCGCAGCTATGCCGCCATCGCCGGCGAGGCGCTCGGCCTTGCACCCGATCAGGTCGATGTGAGCTTCGGCGACACGCTGACCGATCCCGAAGGGATCGGCGCCGTCGCCTCGCGCAGCACCGCCATCGGCGGCAGCGCCGTGTTCGAGGCCTGCCGCGCCGTGCACGCGGCGCAAGAGGCGGGCGAGACGCTGCCGATCACGCGCGAGACCCGGTACGAGACCAGCGGGCAGGCTTGGGGCTATGGCGCCTATCTCGTGCAACTCAGCGTCGATCCCGAGACGGGCGCGCCCAGCGTCGAGGCCGCGTTCTGCGTGGACGATGCGGGCCGCGTCATCAATGCGGCGTCGGTGGCCGGGCAGATCATCGGCGGGTTCGCCCAAGGCCTGGGCGCCGCACTGATGGAGGCGGTGCGCTTTGATGCGAGCGGCCAGCTTCTGACCGCCTCGCTCATGGATTACGCGGCGCCTCGCGCAGGCGACATGCCGCCCGTCACGCTCGCCGAGATGCAGACGCCCAGCCCGATGAACGCGCTCGGGGCAAAGGGCGTGGGCGAGGCGGGCACGATCGGCGCGCCTGCGGCGATCCTCAATGCCGCCATCGACGCGCTGGCGCCGCTCGGCGTCGAGGAATTGCAAATGCCGCTGACTTCGCTGACGCTCTGGCAGGCGATGACGCGCGCGCGGCAGGAAAGAGAGGCCACATGAACTACTCGAAACTCGACGCCAAGGATTATGCCCGCGAGCATATGTGCGGCATCTGGGCCGCCGCGCTCAACCCGTTCAAGCCGGATGGCGCCTTCGATGAAGAAGGCTTCAGGCAGAACATCAGGCATTGGGTGGAGGATCTTGAAATACAAGGATTGTTCATCGCCGGAAAGCAAGGCGAATTCTTTTCGATGAGCCTCGAAGAGCGCAAGCGCAACATCGAGATCGCCGTCGATGCCTGTGACGGCCGCGCCGCGACGATCATGTCGGCCTCGGACCAGAATTTCGACACCGTTCGCGAGCTTGCGCGCCATGCACAGGATTGCGGCGCCGACTATATCGTCGTCCATGCTCCCATGCTGCATTTCGTGACCGATCAGGATGAGACGGTCTTCAATTATTACAAGGCATTATGCGACGAAGTGGATATCGGGATCGCGATGTGGAGCCATCCTGACAGCGGCTATCTCATGTCGCCCGAACTCTGTGCGCGCATCGCGGAGCTGCCCAACATCGTCGCCATCAAGTATTCCGTGCCGCGCGAGATGTATGTCCGGCTCACGCATATGGTGGGCGACAAGATCCATGTCTCGACCGCATCCGAGGCCGAATGGCTCGACAATATCGAGGAACTGGGCTGGAAGCTCTACCTGTGCTCGTCGCCGCCGTATCAGCTTCAGACGAAGGTGGACCGCAGGATGCACGAGTACACACAACTGGCCTTCGCCGGGGATTTCGCGCAAGCGCGCCGTGTGCGCGACAGCCTAGATCCGGTGCGCGACGCGATCCGCCGGACCAAGCCGGGCGGCAAGCCGCAGGCGCATGGCAAATACTGGCAGGAAATTCTGGGCCAGGTCGGCGGGCCGGTGCGCGCGCCGCTCTTGCAGTTGACGGACGCCGAGAAGGCCGCGACGCGCGAGGCATTCGAAGAATGCGGTCTGAGGTTGAAGTGAGTGGCGCAAGGTATTGTGCCGCAAGGGTTGTGGCGCTTCACCTACGCAATGCTTTTCAGTCTAAACATTTACATAATACTGATTATGCGTAATTGGGATTAAGCCAATCGCGCAGGTTTGCACCGCGGCGGACATCCCCCGCCGCGGCGCATCATCATCACTTCTGAGCGGCGGTCACGATGAATTCGACCAAGTAGTCCGGCGTTGCCAGTTTCGCCTCGCCCGTGGCCCGCGCGGGCGTTTGGCCCTCGGGAATCCAGTCTTCCCACACGGCGTTCATCTCGGCGAAGTCCTTCATGTCGGCCATCCAGATGATCGTCTGGAGGATACGCGTCTTGTCCGACCCGGCCTCGGCCAGCAGCGCGTCGATATTCGCAAGACAGGTCTTGGTCTGTTCGCTCACGCTGTCGCCGGCATTGCCGACCTGACCGGCAAGATAGACGGTGCCGTTATGCGTGACGATCTGGCTCATGCGCGGGCCGGTATGGCTGCGGGTGATGTCGGACATTGGGAAAGCTCCTTGGGCTGATGTCACGCGGATCATTGGCCGCGAACCTGCGCGGGATCAAGGGCGGGCGCTATGCCCGCCCTGCCCGGACCTCAGAAAAACGCCTGAAGGCCCGTCTGCGCGCGCCCGAGGATCAGCGCGTGGACATCATGGGTACCCTCATAGGTGTTGACCGTCTCGAGGTTCACCATGTGGCGGATCACCTGATACTCCTCGGAGATGCCGTTGCCGCCATGCATGTCGCGCGACATGCGCGCGATATCGAGCGCCTTGCCGCAATTGTTGCGCTTGATGAGGCTGATCATTTCGGGCGCGGCGTTGGCCTCGTCCATCAGGCGCCCGACGCGCAAGGCGGCCTGAAGGCCCAGCGTGATCTCGGTCTGCATGTTGGCGAGCTTGAGCTGGAAGAGCTGCGTCTGCGCCAGCGGCTTGCGGAACTGGTGCCGGTCGAGCCCATATTGACGCGAGGCGTGCCAGCAGAACTCGGCGGCGCCCATCACGCCCCAGGCGATGCCATAGCGCGCGCGGTTGAGGCAGCCGAACGGGCCCTTGAGGCCCTCGACATGCGGCAGAAGCGCCTCCTCGCCCACTTCGACGCCCTTCATCACGATCTCGCCGGTGACCGAGGCGCGCAGGCTCTGCTTGCCCGCGATCTTGGGCGCCGAGAGGCCCTTCATGCCCTTGTCGAGAACGAAGCCGCGGATTTTCCCATCATGCGCGTCGGACTTCGCCCAGACCACGAAGACATCCGCGATGGGGCTGTTCGAGATCCACATCTTGGAGCCGGTGAGGCGATAGCCACCGTCGATCTTCTCGGCGCGCGTCTTCATGCCCGCGGGATCGCTGCCCGCATCGGGTTCGGTCAGGCCGAAACAGCCGATCCACTCGCCCGCGGCCAGTTTGGGCAGATATTTCCGGCGCTGCTCCTCGCTGCCATAGGCATAGATCGGATACATCACGAGCGAGGACTGCACGCTCATCATCGAGCGGTACCCGCTGTCGGCGCGCTCGATCTCGCGCGCGACGAGGCCGTAGCTGACATACCCCGCACCCAGCCCGCCGTATTCCTCGGGGATCGTGGTGCCAAGAAGGCCCATTTCGCCCATCTGCGGGAAAAGCTCGGGTGCGACGGCCTCCTCGGCGTAATCCTTGACGACGCGTGTCTGGAGCGTCTCCTGCGCGAAGCTGCGCGCGCTCTGCGCGATCATGCGCTCGTCTTCCTCGAGCTGGTCGTCGAGGCGGAACGGATCCTGCCAGTCGAAACCGGCGAGATCGGGCGCGTCCTTGGCCTTGATGCTAGGTCGTTCTGCGGGGGCGTCGAGGCTCATGCCATTCCCTTTCATGAGTTTTACGGGTTCTGATTGCAATATAGGCCCCGGGGCGCCAGAAGAACACCAAGTGTTTCGGAAGTTTCCATGAGGAAATGGAATAGATGACCCTGCCCCGCCGCTTTTTGCCCTCTATCGCGAGCCTGCGCGCGCTCGAGGCGCTCGACCGGCTGGGCAGCGCGACGGCCGCCGCCGAGGCGCTGGCGCTCACGCAAAGCGCGGTCAGCCGCCAGATCCAGGCGCTCGAGGAACAACTGGGCGTGGCGCTCGTGGTCAAGGCCGGGCGGCGGATGGGCCTCACGCCCGAGGCGGTGCACTACGCGGCCGAGATACGCGAGGCGCTCGCGCGGATCGCGCAGGCCTCGATGAAACTCGCGGTAAATCCCTCGGGCGGCTCGCTCAGCCTCGCCATTCTGCCGACGTTCGGAATGCGCTGGCTGATCCCGCGCCTGCCCGATTTCGCGCGCCAGCATCCCGAAGTGACGCTGAACCTGTCCACCCGGATAAAGCCATTCAACTTCGATGTAGAACCCTTTGACGCGGCGATACATTTCGGCGCCGCCGATTGGCCGGGCACGGCCTCCTTCCGGCTGAGGGGCGAGACGGTCATTGCCGTGTGCGCGCCCGAATTGATCGATGCGCAAGCGCCGCGCGACGCGCGCGACCTGCTGGACCTGCCGCTCATGCATATCGAGACGCGGCCCGATGCCTGGCGGGCGTGGCTGGCTGCGCAGGGGGTCGAGGTCGCACGGGTGCCGGGCACGGTCTACGACCAATTCGCGACCATCACGCAGGCGGCGCTTCATGGGCTGGGCGTTGCGCTCCTGCCGGAATATCTCGCGCGCGGCGATCTCGAGGCGGGGCGGCTCGTGCCGGTCTGGGGTGGTCCCGTCCCCAGCCCGGGCAGCTATTTCCTGATCTGGCCCGAGACCAAGGCGGAGGACGCCGCGCTCGCCAAGTTCCGTGAGTGGCTGGCCCTTCAGGCGGATGAAGAAGACCTTCTACCGCGCTGATCGCCAATCTAAATCGGCTTCAGGCCAGCCTTGTGCCGCCGCATCGTGCGCTGGTAATGGCGCGCGCTTTCCCGAAGCCGCTCGATGGCGGCGTCGTCGAGATCGCGGATGATCTTGCCGGGCGCACCCATGACGAGGCTGCCGTCGGGGATTTCCTTGCCTTCCGTCACCAAGGCCCCGGCCCCGATCAGGCAATCGCGCCCGATGCGCGCGCCGTTCAGCACCGTCGCGCCCATGCCGATCAGGGAATTCTCGCCGATCGTGCAGCCATGCAGCATCGCCTTGTGCCCGATGGTGCACCCCGCGCCGATGGTGAGCGGGAAGCCCATATCGGTGTGAAGAACGCAGTTTTCCTGTATGTTCGTCCCCTCGCCCACGGCGATCATCTCGTTATCGCCGCGCAGGACCGCGCCGAACCAGACCGAACTCGCCTCGCCCAAAGTCACGCGGCCCATCACATGCGCACCGGGCGCGACCCAGAAATCGCCGCTCTCCGGGGTTTCGGGCCGAATGCCGTCCAATGCGTAAAGTGTCATGCGATATCCTCGAATTCCATCTGAAGGCTGCGCACATGCTCGGTCAGTTCCGGCTGCTGGATGCGGCGCAGGCGCGCGGCGGCGATGATCTGCTTGAGCTTGGTCTCGGTCGCGTCCAGATTGTCGTTGGTCAGGACATAGTCGTATTCCGCCCAGTGGCTGATCTCGTCCCAGCTTTTCTTCATGCGCTTGGCGATCACCTCGGCGCTGTCCTGCCCGCGCGATTCGAGGCGGCGGCGCAGCTCGGCGATGGAGGGCGGCAGGATGAAGATCGACAGCGTGTGCTTGCCCAGATCCGAGTTCTGGATCTGTTGCGCGCCCTGCCAGTCGATATCAAAGAGAACGTCGCGCCCCGCGTTGATCGCAGCCTCGATCGGTCCCTTGGGCGAGCCGTAGAGATTGCCGAAGACATAGGCATGTTCGAGCATCTCGCCCTCGTTGACCTGCCGTTTGAAATCGTCGGTCTGCATGAAATAGTAGTCCTGCCCCTCGACCTCGCCCTCGCGCGGCGCGCGCGTCGTGGCCGAGACCGAAAAGAGGACATTCTCGTCCCAGGCGCGCAGCCGGCGCGACAGCGTGGACTTGCCCGCGCCCGAGGGCGAGGACAGGATGATCAAAAGGCCGCGTCTTTGCACCATGCTTAACCCTCACTCGACATTCTGGACCTGCTCGCGCAGCTGATCGACGGCGGCCTTCATCTCGAGGCCGATGGCCGTGAGCGTGCTCGAGCCGGCCTTGGAGCAAAGCGTGTTGGCTTCGCGGTTGAATTCCTGCGCGAGGAAATCGAGCTTGCGCCCCACGGGTGCACCGCTGGCCAGAAGCGCGCGCGCCGCCTCGACATGGGCGTGAAGCCGGCCGATCTCCTCGGTGATGTCGGATTTGACGGCGATGAGCGCCAGCTCCTGCGCGACGCGCGCCTCGTCCGCGCCGGGCGCGCCCTCCATCACCCGCGCGAGCGCCGCGGTGAGCGCGGCGGCGGCCTCGGGACGCCGGGCCTCGGCGGCGGTCGCGGCGGCGTCCGTGAGGCGCGCGATCTCGGCCAGATGCCCCTCGAGCAGCGCGGCGAGCGCCGCGCCTTCCTGCGCGCGCATCGTCTCGAAATCGCTCAGAACGGCGTCGAAATCGGTCAGCATGGCGGCACAGAGCGCTTCGGTATCGGCCTCGGCGCTCGTCATTTCGAGCACGCCGCGAATGCCCAGAAGATCGCCGGGACGCGCCGGGGCGAGCGAGAGGCCGCGCGCCATCGCGCGGGCCTCGACCTCGGCCACGGCATCGAGCGCGGCATCGAGCTGCGCGGCATTGACGGTCAGCCGCCCGCCCGCCTCCTCGGCCTGCACCCGGACCGAGAGCGAGACATTGCCGCGCGACAGCGCCGCCGTCAGCTTGGCGCGCAGACCGGCTTCCAGTCCCGAAATCCAGTCCGGCACGCGCAGCCGCAGATCGAGCCCCTTGCCGTTGACGCTGCGCAGCTCCCATGTCCACTCATGCCCGGGCACGCCGCCGCGCCCTGCGGCGAAGGCGGTCATCGAGCGGAGCGAGGCTTGGGGTGCGGTCATGGCGATCCCTTTGGCTGGTGTCGATCATCGAACAGCGCCCGGTCTAAGGCGCCGCCGCGCCCGAGGCAAGCCGCAGCGCGTCCTTGGTCCGCCGCGCGCGGCGCTCGGCAAAGATTAACCAGTTGAATAGGATTTTAGATAAATGCCGCCGGACCTGTGGCATGATCGATCCGAGGCGCCGCATCGACTCGGTCGAGGCGCCGGGACTGGGGGACAGACCGAACATGAGGCGCATGGCGCGCGGCGTCAGGGGGAACCGGGGGGGAACCGGGCCGTCTGCCCGGCTGTTCGGACTGCATTGCTGGTGGCTGGAGGGCCAGAGGATGAGCAAGGATCACGGCGGCAGACCATTCGGACCATCGCAGGCCCCGGCGCCGGGCGCAGGCCCGCACGGCCCTGCCCTCGCGGCGTTCGAGGCCTATTGGCGCAAGATGCGCCGTGGCGCGCTGGTGCCGCGCCGCTCCGACATCGACCCGCGCGGGATCGAGCCCTTGCTGAGCCATGCCTTCATCACCGAGCGCATCGCGCCCGGTCTCGCCCGGCTGCGCATCGCGGGCGGGCACCTGACGGACCTCATGGGCATGGAGGTGCGCGGCATGCCGATCAGCGCCTTTCTCGAACCGGGCGCGCGCGACGCGCTCGCGCATCACCTCGTCTGCCTCTTCGATCAGCCCGCCACGGTGCGGCTCACCCTCTCCAGCGCCGCCCGCCCCGGCGCGCCCGAATTGCACGGCACGCTTCTCATGATGCCCCTGCGCAGCGATCTAGGCGATATCTCGCGGGCCCTCGGCTGCCTCGTGACGACGGGCACGATCGGGCGCGGGCCGCGCCGGTTCGAGATCGCGCATGCCGAGCTGTCGCCGCTCTGCGGTGATGACAGGCCGGATGCGGCGCCGACCCTGCCGGCCGAGGAGCCTGCCGCGCCCGCCCCGGCCCCGCGCAGGCCGTCGGAGCGCCCCTACCTGCGCCTCGTCAAGAGCTGACCGGAAAACGGCCGAGCGGTGGATGCCGCCCGGCCGTGCCCTGTTGGACCATTTCTTGTCGTCAGCGCCGTGGTGGGAGGAGGATACCGTGGCGCTGCCTTTATCGTGCCGGGCGGGGCGGGAGGAGGTGCCCCGAACGGATCGTGTGGGCGAAAAGCGATGGGAGGAGGTATCGCTGGCTTCCGCCTGTCTCTCATTGAAACCATGCCTTGCTGCGATGCGGCAACCCGAATGCGCTGCAAGAGCGAGAGAAATGCTGCGTCGCCGCAAATTCGTGCCTGCGCGGAATGGTTTGCCCAATTATTGAGCAGCTTACGTCTGATTGTGCAGGTAAGCTCGGGCATGAAAAAGGCGCGCAGGGAGGCCCCGCGCGCCTTTACCCGAAGACGCCGGCAGCGTCACACCGCTTCGGCGCGGCGCTCCTCATGAAGCGAGGACAGTTCCTCCGCGACGAGAAAGGCCAGCTCGAGCGATTGCGATGCGTTGAGGCGCGGATCGCAGGCGGTGTGGTAGCGATCGCTCAGATCCTCGTCCGTCACGGCCTGCACGCCGCCGATGCATTCGGTGACGTCCTGGCCGGTCATCTCGAAATGCACGCCGCCGGGAATCGTGCCCTCGGCCTTGTGCACGGCGAAGAACTCGCGCACCTCGCGCAGGACAGCGTCAAAAGGCCGCGTCTTGTAGCCCGAGGCCGACTTGATCGTGTTGCCGTGCATCGGATCGCACACCCAGACCACGTTGGCGCCCACGTCGCGCACGGTGCGGATGAGGCGCGGCAGATGCTCGCTCACCTTGCCCGCGCCGAAACGCGCGATCAGCGTGAGGCGTCCGGCCTCGTTCGCGGGGTTCAGCTTGGCCAGAAGGAGCTTCAAATCCTCCTCGGTCATGCTGGGTCCGCATTTGAGGCCGATGGGGTTGAGCACGCCGCTGGCGAAGTTGACATGCGCGCCGTCGGGCTGGCGCGTGCGGTCGCCGATCCAGATCATGTGCCCAGACCCGGCGAGCCAGTTGCCTGAGGTGGTGTCGAGCCGCGTCAGCGCCTCTTCGTATTCCAGCAGGAGCGACTCGTGGCTGGTGTAGAAATCCACCGTCTGAAGCGCCTCGGTCGAGCCGTCGTTGATCCCGGCCGCGCGCATGAAGTCGAGCGCATCGGTGATCCGGCCCGCCATTTCGCGGAAGCGGGCGGCCTTCTCGCTTTCGGTGAACCCGAGCGTCCAGCTATGGACCTTGTTCATGTCGGCATAGCCGCCCTTGGACAAGGCGCGCAGGAAGTTCAGCGTCGCCGAGGATTGCGTATAGGCCTTGAGCATGTTGGCCGGATTGGGAACCCGCGCCTCCTTGGAGAATGCCAGCTCGTTGATGATGTCGCCGCGATAGCTCGGCAGCTCCACGCCATCCACCGTCTCGGTGGGCGCGCTGCGCGGCTTGGCGAACTGGCCGGCCATGCGGCCGACCTTCACGACGGGCACCTTGGCAGCGAAGGTCAGCACCATCGCCATTTGCAGCATCACCTTGAACGTGTCGCGGATGGCATCCGCGCTGAACTGGTTGAACGCCTCGGCGCAGTCGCCCCCTTGCAGCAGGAACGCCTCGCCGCGCGACGCCGCGCCGAGCTGCGCCTTGAGGCGCCGCGCCTCGCCCGCGAAGACCAGCGGCGGAAACTGCGCGAGCCGCGCCTCGACATCCTTCAGCGCTGCCGCATCGGTATAGTCGGGCATCTGAACGCGCGGCATCGCGCGCCAGTCGGATTTGCTCCATTCAGCCATCAGATCCACTCCGCCTTGGTCAATTCTGAGACGGCTGCATAGCAAAGGCCTCGGCGCAGCGCCACACGAATAATGCCGCGCGCATGTCAATTTCGCGCCGCATCCCTTGTCAAAAGCATCGTTTTCGTGGAACACCCGTTTAATCGAAACGCCAACCCGAGGCCGCATCGTTCATGTCCAGCGACCCGCGCAAGAGCCAGTACGGCACGGCCACCGGCCTCTCTGCCGCAAAACCCGCCAGCGCCTCCGCGGCGCCGCGGCGCTTCGTCTTCGTGCTGATCGACAATTTCACGCTGCTGAGTTTCGCCGCCGCCGTGGAATGCCTGCGCATCGCCAACCGCATGGCGGAAAAGACGATCTATGAATGGTCCGTGATCGGCGACAGCGACGACGTGATCGCCTGCTCGGCCGGCTCGCGCTTTCAGCTCGACGGGTCTTTGGGCGAGCTGAGCCGCGACGACACCGTGCTTCTCTGCGGCGGGATCGAGATCCAGCAGGCCGCGACCAAGCGCATGCTGAACTGGCTGCGCCGCGAGGCCCGGCGCGGTCTCAAGATGGGCGGGCTCTGCACCGCCTCCTATCTTCTGGCGCGCGCGGGGCTGCTCGACGGCAAGCGCGCGACGATCCACTGGGAGAACCACGACAGCTTCTCCGAGGAGTTTCCCGAGGTGAACCTAACGAAGTCGGTCTTCACCGTCGACGGCGCGCGCATGACGACGGCAGGCGGCACCTCGTCCATCGACCTCATGCTCAACATCATCGCGCAGGACCATGACGAGAAGCTGGCGAACGCGGTCGCCGATCAGCTCATCTATTCGTCGATCCGCACCGATCAGGACACGCAGCGACTGTCGGTTCCGACGCGGATCGGCGTGCGCCATCCCAAGCTGAGCCAGGTGATCCAGATGATGGAGAGTAATGTCGAGGAGCCGATCAGCCCCGCGACGCTCGCGCGCGATGCGGGCATGTCCACCCGGCAACTCGAGCGCCTCTTCCGCCGCTATCTCAGCCGCTCGCCCAAGCGCTATTACATGGAATTGCGACTCCAGAAAGCGCGCAACCTGCTGATGCAGACGGATATGACGGTCATCAACGTGGCGCTGGCCTGCGGCTTTTCCTCGCCCTCGCATTTCTCGAAATGCTACCGCGCGCATTACAACACGACGCCTTACCGCGAGCGCGGCTCGCATTCCTCGCGCCTGTCGGTCTGACCCGTCAGGGTGCCATGCGGAAGAGGGCGCCCTGACCTTCGCTCAGAAACCAGATCGCGCCGTCCGGTCCCTCGCGGATGTCCCGCAGGCGGGCCGTCTCGGGGCCTTCGAGCCGCTGAACCTCTTCCAAAGGATCGCCCGACAGGCGCGAGATGAAGCCGAACTTGAGCGATCCGGTGAAGAAATCGCCCTCCCATTCGGGCAAGAGCGCGCCGGAATAGATCATGAGGCCCGAGGGCGCGATGCTGGGGTCCCAATAGAAAGCGGGTTGCTCCATGCCGGGCTTCGCCGTCGCCTCGAAGGGCCGGCCCGAATAATGCGTGCCGTAGGAGATGACGGGCCAGCCATAATTCGCGCCCTCGGCGACGCGGTTGACCTCGTCGCCGCCCGCCGCGCCATGCTCGCTCACCCATAGAGTGCCCTGCGCGTCAAGCGCCGCGCCCTGCGGATTGCGATGCCCGTAGGACCAGATGGCGGACTGCGCGCCCTCCCGCCCGATGAAGGGATTGCCCGGCGCCGGCGCGCCCTCGCGCGTCAGGCGCAGCACGCTCCCGTTCTCGCGGCCTAAATCTTGCGCCGAGGGCCGGTCGCCCCGCTCGCCCACGGTCATGTAGATCAGCCCGTCCGTGCCTTCGACGAGACGCGAGCCGAAATGGCGCCCGCCCTGGCTGCCCTCCTCGATCTCGAAGATCACACGCCAGTCGCCGAGCGTATCGGCGCCCTCCGCCAGCGTCGCGACCGCTAGGGCCGTGCCAGCGCCGCGTCCCTGCCGGATCGAATGGGAGAAATAAAGCTGGCGGCTCTCGGCGAAATCGCGCGGGACAAGAACGTCTAGCAGGCCGCCCTGCCCGATCACCTCGATGGGGCCGACGCCGCCGATTTCGGTCTTGGGGCCGTCCGAAAGACGCCAGAGCGTGCCACCCTTCTCGGTGATGAGCACATCGCCACCCGGCAGAAACCCGAAGGACCAGGGACCGTCCAGCCCATCGGCCATGCGCGTGACGGGAATGGGGCCGCTCGGGCCATCCAGCGTTTGCCCGATGGCGGGAGAAGCGATCAAAAACGCGGCGGCGAGGGCACGAAACATCATCATGCAGTGAAAGCTAAGCCGGCATCGCCCCAAGAAAAGGCCGAATTGCGGGCCGTGCCGGTTTTCCGCCTATGCCCGCTTGCCCGCGATCTGCGCCACGCCCAGAACCTCGAGCACCTTCGCCTCGATCTGCTCGGCCCCGAGGCCCGCCACCGCATACATGTCCGCAGGACTCGCCTGGTCGATGAAGATGTCGGGTAGCACCATCGCGCGGAATTTCAGCCCGTGATCGAACACGCCCTCATCCGCCAGAAGCTGCGCCACATGGCTGCCGAAACCGCCGATCGCGCCTTCCTCGATGGTGATGAGCGCCTCGTGATCCTGCGCGAGTTTCAGGATCATGTCCCGGTCGAGCGGCTTGGCAAAGCGCGCATCGGCGATGCTGGGGGTGATGCCCCGCGCGCGCAGCGCTTCGGCGGCGCGGCGCACCTCGCCAAGGCGCGTGCCGAAGCTGAGCAGCGCGACGCGGCTGCCCTCCTCGATCATGCGCCCCTTGCCGATCTCGAGCGGCTCGCCGCGCTCGGGCATGGTCACCCCCTCGCCCTCGCCGCGCGGATAGCGGAACGCGATGGGACCCTCGTCATGCGCGGCGGCGGTGGCGACCATATGCACAAGCTCGGCCTCGTCAGCCGCGGCCATCACGACGAATCCGGGCAGATTGGCGAGGAACGCCGTGTCGAAACTGCCCGCATGGGTCGCACCATCGGCGCCCACCAGCCCCGCACGGTCGATGGCGAAGCGCACGGGAAGGCGCTGGATCGCCACGTCATGCACGACCTGGTCGTAGCCGCGTTGCAAAAAGGTCGAATAGAGCGCGCAGAAGGGCCGCAAGCCGCCCGCCGCCATCCCGGCGGAGAAGGTCACCGCGTGCTGCTCGGCGATGCCCACGTCGAAACAGCGCGACGGATAGCGCTCGGCCATGAGATCAAGGCCCGTGCCGCCCGGCATGGCCGCCGTGACCGCGACGATCCGGTCGTCACGGCTCGCATGCTCCACCAGCGCCCGCCCGAAGACCGACGTATAGCTCGGCGCGTTGCTGGGCGCCTTTTTCTGCTTGCCCGTCGCCACGTCGAATTTCGCCGTCGCATGCCCGCCGTCGTCTGCGCCCTCCGCGGGCGCATAGCCCTTGCCCTTCTTCGTCAGCACATGGATCAGCATGGGCCCCGTCGCGCGCTGGCGGACGGTGCGCAGGATCGGCAGAAGCTGGTCCATGTCATGCCCGTCGATGGGCCCGAGATACGAGAATCCAAGCTCCTCGAAGAGCGTGCCGCCCACCGCGAGGCCCTTCAGCATCTCCTTGGCGCGGCGCGCACCCTCCTGAAACGGGCCGGGCAGGAGCGAGACCGCGCCCTTCGCGGCGGCCTTCAATTCCTGAAACGGCTGCTCGGCATAGAGGCGCGAGAGGTAGGACGAGAGCGCGCCGACGGGCGGCGCGATGGACATCTCGTTGTCGTTGAGAATGACGAACATCCGCTTGCCGAGCGCGCCCGCGTTGTTCATCGCCTCGAAGGCCATGCCCGCGCTCATCGCGCCGTCGCCGATGATGGCGACGCAGTCGCCGTGGCCCGTCTCGCAGGCGCCGCCCAGATCACGCGCCACGGCATAACCGAGCGCGGCGCTGATCGAGGTGCTGGAATGAGCCGCGCCGAACGGATCGTAAGCGCTCTCGCTGCGCTTGGTGAAGCCGCTGAGACCGTCCTTCTGCCGGATGGTCTTCATCCGCTCGCGCCGGCCCGTCAGGATCTTGTGCGGATAGCTCTGATGGCTCACATCCCAGATGATCTTGTCGCGCGGCGCGTCGAACACCGCATGAAGCGCGACGGTCAACTCCACCACGCCGAGACCCGCCCCCAGATGCCCGCCGGTCTGCGAAACCGCGTGGATCGTCTCGGCCCTCAGCTCACCCGCGAGGCGCCCGAGGTCCGCGTCGCTCAGCCGCTTGAGATCGGCGGGACTCGAGACGCCATCGAGAAGCGGTGTGCGGGGTGCCGTGTCGGGTTCGGTAGTCATGGCTCTGCCCCTCCTCGGGGCGGTGATGCGCGGAAAGTCCGCGCCGGGCGGCGGATCAGCTTTTCCGCGAGATAGCGAAGCGAGCGATGCGCCGCAAGGGATCGGCGGCGCTCCCGTAACCAGATAGCGCGTCCTCGGCCTCGTCAACCAGCGCGGCGGCGCGTGCGCGCGCGCCCTCGAGGCCGAGGAGCGACACGAAGGTCGCCTTGCCCTTGGCGGCGTCCTTGCCCACCGCCTTGCCCGCCGCTTCGGCATCGCCCGTCACGTCGATCACATCGTCGTGGATCTGGAAGGCCTGCCCCATCGCGGCGGCATAGCGGATGAGCGGCGCGGGATCGGCCTCGGCCATGCGCGCGCCCGCCGCGGCGCTCCACTCGAAAAGCGCGCCCGTCTTGCCGCGCTGCAAGGCCGTGATCTGCTCGAGATTGAGCGCCGCCCCCGGCCGCTCGGCCGCCATGTCGAGCGCCTGGCCGAGGACCATGCCCTGCCCGCCCGCCGCCTGCGCGAGGCTGCGCGCCAGCCCCGCGCGCACCTCGCCGCTCCCGGCCTCGGGATGGGTGACCAGCTCGAAAGCTAGCGCCTGAAGCGCGTCGCCCGTCAGAACGGCCGTCATCTCGTCCCATTTGACATGCACAGTGGGCTGGCCGCGCCGTGCATCGTCGTCATCCATGCAGGGCAGATCGTCATGGACGAGACTATAAGCATGCAGCGCCTCGATGGCGCATGCGGGCCATATGGCCTGATGGTCGGGCACGCCGTGCAGCCGCGCGGAGGCCAGCACGAGGCAGGCGCGCAACCGCTTGCCGCCTGTCGCCGCGTGGCGCATGGCGGCGGCGATATCATGCCCACCGAAAGGCGCGAGCGCCCGGTCCAGATGCGCTTCGACCGCCGCGCGCGCGGCGTCCAGCTCGGCCTCCACCCTGCTCACACCCCGTCGACGGGGCGCAGGCCCGCAGGCTCTCCATCGCTGTCGAGCGTGATCGCGGCAACCTTCTCTTCGGCTTCTTTCAGCTTGGATTCGCAGCGTTTTTTCAAGGCGGCACCGCGCTCATAGAGGGTGATCGACTCGTCCAGCGCCACATCGCCCCTCTCGAGGCGGCCGACCACCTGCTCGAGTTCGGCCATCGCCTCTTCGAAACTCATTTCGGCAACGGGTCTATCGCTCATCTGGGGCCTCTCGCGTCTGGCATTCGGCGGGGCCGTCCCGCCGCAGCGGCGAGCATAGCCGCGCGCCCCGAGGGGTTCAACGCCCAGCCGCGCGATTGCCCGATTGACCGCGCCGCGCCCCTGCGCTTGACTGCGCCGATGAATGCCGATGCCCCCCTCGACCCGCAGCTTCGCAGCCTCGTCGCGCGCCAGTTGGAAGATGCCGCCCGCGCCGAGCCGCGCCTCGCGCGGATCGTGCCCGGCGCGCTCATCCGGCATGTGAAGCGCAAACGCATCATCCTGCGCGCCGCTCTGGACGGGCGCGCCGTCATCCTGCGCATGCATCTCGATCCGGCGGACGGCGCGGCGCGGCGCGATTGGGACGAGATGGAGCGCCTCTGGCCCTACATGTCGCAGGGCGACCTGCGCATTCCCGAACCGATCTGCGCCGCGCCCGAGGCGGGCGTGACGGTTCAGGAGGACGTGCCGGGAACCCCGCTGATGAGCCTTCTCTACAGTCTCGACGAGGCCGAGCGCGGCGCCCATCTGCCGCGCGCCGCTGCGTGGCTGCGCGCCAGCACCGCCCCGACCGAGGCCTTCGAGGCCGCGCAACCGGACCGCTGGATCGCCCGTGCCGAGCGCGCCGCCCGCCAGCAGCCCTTTGACGGATTGCAGAAGATCGAGGCGGGCATCCTCGCGCAGATGCGGCGCCTTGCGCCCGCGATCGAGGCGGCGCCCTGGCGCTGCGCGATCTGCCACGGCGATTTTCATCCCAACAACCTTATCGTCGAGGCACCGCGCGTCACGGGGATCGATCTCGGCGGCTCGCGCCGCATGCCCGTGCTCAAGGACATCGCCCGCTTCGCGATGCATATGGGCCGTCGCCGCCTGCGCCTCTCGCCCGTCAGCGTCTTCGGCGTCGACCGCGACTGCCTAGCCGAGTTCGCGCAAGGCTTTGCGCTCGATGCACACGAGCGCGGCGTGGTCCTGCCGTTCTTTCTCGGCTTCGAGGCGCTGATCCGAGTGGAGAATCTCGGCCTTCCCCCCGGCCGCATCGCCCGCGCGGCCAAGACCTATGCCGCGCTTCTGGCCGATCTGGAACGGGCCGAGGCGGAGGCGCCGCTGATCTGACGGCGCGGCGATGCTTGACGCAACGTCAGTATGCTGCAAACCTCGGAATGGGACCAAGCGCGGCGCCGCAAATGCTCGCGCTCCACATCGAAAACAAATCGCGGCAAGCGCGAACAACCTTGGGGGATTTTCATGAAAGCAACTTTTCTCGCGGCCATCGCCGCAGCGACATTCGCCGCCGCGCCCGTCATGGCCGGCAATCTTTCCGAGCCGGTCATGGAGCCTGCCGTGATCGAGGCCGAGACGGCCAGCTCGTCGACAAACCAAGCCGAGATCGTCGCGCTGTCGCTCACGGCGCTCGTGTTCATCACGGCCTTGGTCAGCGCGAACTGAGCGTCATCACATCTGATTTCCGCGCGAACTCATTTGCGTAAGCTTATGTTTTGAGATAATAAAGGGCGCCCACTAGGGCGCCCTTTCAAAGTCTCATGCGATCCAAATCAATGCGCGGTCGCGCCGGTGCTGTCCGGCCCCGCCTTGAGCGCGGCCTCTGCGGCGGCGGCCTCCTCGGCGGCCTCGTCCCACTCCACCGGCTCGGGCGCGCGGGTCAGCGCGAGGCGCAGAACATCGCGCACATGGGTGATGGGAACAATCTCGAGCCCTTCCTTCACATTGTCCGGAATCTCGCTCAGATCCTTCTCGTTCTCCTGCGGGATGAGCACCGTCTTGATCCCGCCCCGCAGCGCGGCGAGCAGCTTCTCCTTGAGGCCGCCGATGGGCAGCGCGTTGCCGCGCAGCGTCACCTCGCCGGTCATGGCGATATCCTTGCGCACCGGAATGCCCGTGAGCACCGACACGATGGAGGTCACCATCGCAAGACCCGCGCTCGGCCCGTCCTTGGGCGTCGCACCTTCGGGCACATGCACGTGGATATCCCACTTCTCGAGGCGCGGCGGCTTGATCCCGATGGCGGGCGCGACCGAGCGGACATAGGAATTCGCCGCGTCGATCGACTCCTTCATCACGTCGCCGAGCTTGCCAGTGGTTTTCATCCGGCCCTTGCCCGGCAGGCGCAGCGCTTCGATATTCAGAAGCTCCCCGCCAACGGATGTGTAGGCAAGACCCGTGACGACGCCGACCTGATCGGCCTCCTCGGCCAGTCCGAACTTGTGCTTGCGCACGCCGAGGAAGTCGCTGAGGTTTTCCGGCGTCACCGTGACGGAGGCGACCTCCTTCTTGATGATCTTGGTCACCGCCTTTCGCGCGACCTTCGCGATCTCGCGCTCGAGGTTCCGCACGCCCGCCTCGCGGGTATAGTAGCGGATGATATCCGTCAGCGCCGCATCGGTCAGCTCGAACTCGCCCTTCTTGAGGCCGTGGTTCTTGACCTGTTTCGACAGCAGGTGCTGCTTGGCGATCTCGCGCTTTTCGTCCTCGGTATAGCCGGCCAGCGGGATGATCTCCATGCGGTCCATCAGCGGGCCGGGCATGTTGTAGCTGTTCGACGTGGTCAGGAACATCACGTTCGAGAGGTCGTATTCCACCTCGAGATAGTGGTCGACGAAGGTCCCGTTCTGCTCGGGGTCGAGCACCTCGAGCATGGCCGAGGCCGGATCGCCGCGGAAGTCCTGCCCCATCTTGTCGATCTCGTCGAGAAGGATGAGCGGGTTCGTCGTCTTGGCCTTTTTCAGCGCCTGAATGATCTTGCCCGGCATGGAGCCGATATAGGTCCGGCGGTGGCCGCGGATCTCGCTTTCGTCGCGCACGCCGCCAAGGCTGATGCGGATGAACTCCCGCCCGGTCGCCTTGGCGACCGACTTGCCGAGCGAGGTCTTGCCCACGCCCGGAGGTCCAACGAGGCACATGATCGGGCCCTTCAGCTTCTTCGAGCGCTGCTGGACGGCCAGATACTCGACGATGCGCTCCTTGACCTTCTCGAGACCATAGTGATCGTCATCGAGGATCTGCTCGGCGCGGCCAAGATCCTTTTTCACGCGGCTCTTCACGCCCCACGGGATCGACAGCATCCAGTCGAGATAGTTGCGCACGACGGTCGCCTCGGCGCTCATCGGGCTCATGTTCTTGAGCTTCTTCAGCTCACCCTCGGCCTTCTCGCGCGCCTCCTTGCTGAGCTTGGTCTCGCCGATGCGCTTTTCGAGCTCGGCGACTTCGCCCTCGCCATCCTCGCCGTCGCCCAGCTCCTTCTGAATGGCCTTCATCTGCTCATTCAGATAATATTCGCGCTGGGTGCGCTCCATCTGGCTCTTGACGCGCGTCTTGATCTTCTTCTCGACCTGAAGAACGCTCATCTCGCCCTGCATCAGGCCGTAGACCTTCTCCAGCCGCTCGCTGACCGAAAGCGTCTCCAGAAGCTCCTGCTTCTGCTGCACCTCGATCCCGAGATGGCCGGCGACAAGATCGGCGAGGCGCGCGGGATCACCCGCTTCGGCCACGGCTGTCAGCGCCTCTTCGGGCACGTTCTTCTTTACCTTGGAATAGCGCTCGAACTCGTTCGTGACGGAGCGCAGCAGCGCCTCGATCGTCGTGGCGTCGCCCGGCATCTCGGTCAGATACTCGGCGCGGGCCTCGAAGAAATCCGCGTTGTCGAGATATTCGGTGATGCGCACCCGCGCCACGCCCTCGACCAGCACCTTGACGGTGCCGTCGGGCAGTTTCAGCAGTTGCAGCACGTTGGCCAGCACGCCGGCCTTGTAGATGCCCTTGGCGTCCGGATCGTCGACGCTCGGGTCGATCTGGCTCGACAACAGGATCTGCTTGTCGTCCGACATGACCTCCTCGAGCGCGCGCACGGATTTCTCCCGGCCCACGAAAAGCGGCACGATCATGTGCGGGAACACCACGATATCGCGCAGCGGCAGCACCGGGTAGGAGGAGTTGAGAGGCTCTTTCATGCTCTTTCCTTATGCATCGGCCCGAATTCTCTCCGAACCTTTATTGGCAAGAGGGTCAGGCCCCGCCCGGCGGCGGCCATGCCCTCTCCGTCTGGGAGTTGATTTGGGGCGGTCCCCCGCCGCTTTCAACCTTGCGGGTCAGAATGACGCCGCGGCGCGCGAGGGGCAAGGTCTTCCCCGCGCCGATTTGGTCTAAATTGCGCAAGTCGCCCGAGGTGGAGAGGGCGGCCATGAGCCGCCCTCTCGTTCTCGCCGATCAAGAAACGGTTTCAGGCAGGGCGGGGTAATCGGTATAGCCTTCGCGTCCGCCGCCATAGAACGTGTCCTTGTCGGGGGCGTTCAGCGGAGCGTTCTGCCGCAGCCTTTCGGGCAGGTCGGGATTGGCGATGAAGGGCACGCCGAAGGCGACCATATCGGCCTTGCCGGTCTCGACGGCTTCGATGGCCATCGCGCGATCATAGCCGTTATTGCCCATGTAGACGCCATTGAAAAGCTTGCGAAGCGCGGCGAGGCTCTGGCCTTCGTCCAGCTCGCGCGGCCCGCCGGTCGCCCCTTCGATCATGTGCAGGTAGGCAAGGCCGAAGCGATTGAGCTTCGGGATGAGGTATTCCGCTGTCTCCTGCGCATGCGCGTCCTCGATGCCATTGGCGGGCGAGAAAGGCGACAGGCGCAGGCCGGTGCGATCGCCGCCCCAAACCTCGGTCACGGCGTCCAGAACCTCGAGCAGAAGGCGTGCACGGTTCTCGGGACTGCCACCATAGGCATCCGTCCGGTGGTTGCTTCCGGTCTTCAGGAACTGGTCCAGCAGATAGCCATTGGCGCCATGCACCTCGACCCCGTCGAACCCGGCCTTCTTGGCCATTTTGGCCGCGTGGACGTAATCGGCGACGACGCGTGGCATTTCGTCCAGCCCCAGAGCGCGGGGCGTCGACGTGTCGACGAAGCCATCGGCGGTAAAGGTCTGCACGCCTGCCGAAATGGCCGAGGGCGCGACGGGCTGCCCGCCGCCCGGCTGCAGCGAGGTATGGCTGACGCGCCCCACATGCCACAGCTGTATCACGATGGTGCCACCCGTTTCGTGCACGGCGTCGGTGACGCGCTTCCACGCGGCGACCTGTCCCTCGGTGTGAATGCCGGGGGTCTGGAAATACCCCTTGCCTTCGGGGCTGATCTGCGTGGCCTCGGTGATGATGATGCCGGCGCCCGCACGCTGGCGGTAATAGTCGACATGCATGTCTCCCACTTCGCCGGTGTCGTTGTCGGCCCGGTTCCGGGTCAGTGGCGCCATCACCACGCGGTTCTTCGCGTGGAGCGCGCCGGCGTCGATGGGGGTGAAGAGTGTCTCGGTCATTGCGAATGCCTTTCGGAAATGCTGCTGCGTGGACTGACAGGTAAGAACGCGCTGCGCTGCAGCAAGGCACGACTGCATCAGTTTTCGTGATGATCTGAAAGCCTGGCTTACAGGTTGTCAGAGAGGCTCGATATCGCCTTCGGCGCGGAGGCTGTGAAACTCACGTTGCCACGCATCGAACGTGCCTTCCGCGATCGCGCCACGCATCCCGGCCATGATCTCTTGGTAGTAATGCAGGTTATGCCAGGTCAGCAGCATCCCCGAGATCATCTCCTGCGCGCGGAAGACGTGATGCAGGTAGGCGCGGCTGTAGTTCCGGCAGGCGGGGCATGTGCAGTCTTCATCCAGCGGGCGCGGATCGTCCGCGTGGCGTGCGTTCTTGATATTGACCTGCCCCCTCCGCGTCCAGGCCTGCCCGGTGCGGCCCGAGCGCGAGGGCAGCACGCAATCCATCATGTCGACGCCGCGCGCGACCGCGCCGACGATATCGTCGGGCTTGCCCACGCCCATCAGGTAACGCGGCTTGTCCTCGGGCAGCATGCCGGGCGCGTAGTCCAGAACGCCGAACATGGCCTCCTGCCCCTCGCCCACGGCAAGCCCGCCGATGGCGTAGCCGTCAAAACCGATATCGACGAGTTTACCGGCGCTTATGGCGCGAAGCTCGCGCGTCACGCCGCCCTGCATGATCCCGAAGAGCGCGTGGCCCGGCCGCTCGCCGAAGGCGTCCTTGGAGCGGCGCGCCCACCGCATCGAGAGTTCCATGCTCTCGGCCACGGCCTTGTCCGTCGCGGGCAAGGCGGGGCATTCGTCGAAACACATCACGATATCGCTGCCCAGAAGGCGCTGGATCTCCATCGAGCGCTCGGGGGTCAGCATGTGTTTCGAGCCATCGATATGGCTGCGGAAGGCGACACCCTCCTCGGTCAGCTTGCGTAGATCGGCAAGGCTCATCACCTGAAAGCCGCCGCTATCCGTCAGGATCGGCCCCTGCCAGTTCATGAAGTCGTGCAGTCCCCCGAGGCGCGCGATCCGTTCCGCCGTGGGGCGGAGCATGAGGTGATAGGTGTTGCCCAGAAGGATGTCGGCGCCCGTCGCCGCAACGCTTTCGGGCATCATCGCCTTGACGGTCGCCGCCGTGCCCACGGGCATGAAGGCGGGCGTGCGGATGTCGCCGCGCGGCGTTGTGATGCGCCCGGTGCGCGCCTGCCCGTCCGTCGCCGCCAGCTCGAATTCGATCCGCTTCGTCATGGCCCATGCCCTCAATTCGCTTTTGCGGCTGCATAAAGCGCATTAGGCTGCTTTGCAAAAGGCATAGCGGCCCGCCGCATCATTTCAGGACCGGATACATGACAGAAGACGCGCTCGTGGACATATTGTCGTCCAACATCCTTCTCATCCTTCTGGCGATCCTCGTGATCGTCACGATCTTCGGCGCGATCAAGATCGTCCCGCAATCCGAGCAGCATGTGGTCGAGCGCTTCGGGCGGCTTCATTCGGTGCTGGCGCCGGGCATCAACATGATCGTGCCCTTTCTTGATAAGGTGGCGCATCGCATCTCGATCCTCGAGCGCCAATTGCCCACGGCGAGCCAGGATGCGATCACCAAGGACAACGTCCTGGTGCAGGTCGACAGCTCGGTCTTCTACCGGATCGTCCAGCCCGAGAAGACGGTCTACCGCATCCGCGACGTGGACGGCGCCATCGCCACGACCGTGGCCGGGATCGTGCGCGCCGAGATGGGCAAGATGGACCTCGACGAGGTGCAATCGAACCGCGCCCAGCTGATCGAGACGATCAAGAATTCGGTCGAGGACGCCGTGGACAATTGGGGGATCGAGGTGACGCGGGCCGAGATCCTCGACGTCAATCTCGACCAGGCGACGCGCGACGCCATGCTTCAGCAGCTCAACGCCGAGCGCGAGCGCCGCGCGCAGGTGACGCGGGCCGAGGGCGCCAAGCGCGCGGTAGAACTCAATGCCGATGCCGAGCTCTACGCCGCCGAGCAGATCGCCAAGGCGCGCCGCATCGCCGCCGATGCCGAGGCCTATGCCACCTCCGTCGTCGCCCGGGCCATCGCCGATAACGGCCTCGAGGCCGCGCAATATCAGGTGGCGCTGAAACAGGTGGAGGCGCTCAACGCGCTGGGCGCGAGCCCCTCCTCCTCGACGATCCTCGTGCCGGCAAACGCGCTCGAAGCCTTCGGCAACGCCTTCTCGATGTTGCGGGGCAAGTCATGATCGAACTGGCCGAAACCCTTCCCCTCTGGCAACTCTGGTGGGTCTGGCTCGCGGGGGCGATGCTGCTCGCCATGCTGGAACTGGCGCTGCCGGGCTTCATGGCGCTGGGCTTCGCCATCGGCGCGGCACTCGTCGGGATCCTTCTGGCGCTCGCGCCGCCGGCCCTCGGTCTTTCGGCCCTCGTGGCGCTTTGGGCGGTGCTCTCGCTCATCGCATGGGCCGTGCTGCGCCGCGTTTTCCGCTTTCGCACCGGGCAGGTGCGGCGGGTGCGGGACGACATCAACCGGCACTGAGGGGCGTCCCAAGGCACCGCCGCTTCCGCGTGACCTGACGGCAGGCTGATTTGCAGGCGTCACACATGGGCTTTACGCTGACGCGAATCGCGATAGATAAGCGCGCCTTACGCCAGCCCATCGAAAGGATGCTCGCCGATGCCCTCTTCCGCGCCGCCAGAACCGCTGCAATTCGGGTGGGAGGAATGGGTCGGCCTGCCCAAGCTGGGGGTGCCCGCCCTCCGCGCGAAGGTCGATACCGGCGCACGCACCTCCGCGCTCCATGCCTTCGACATCGAGACCTTCGGCCCCGCCACGCGTCCCAAGGTGCGGTTCACCCTGCACCCCATTCCGGGCCGCGACGATCTGGTCATCCCCTGCTCGGCCGTCATCATCGACCGGCGCGACGTCACCTCCTCGAACGGCGAGAGCGAGTCTCGCTATGTCATCGAAACGCCCCTGTCGGTCAATGGCGATATCTGGCCCATCGAGATCACGCTGACCAACCGCCACGGCATGGCCAGCCGGATGCTGCTGGGCCGGCAGGCGCTGAAGGATCACATCTCGATCGTGGCGACCGACCGGTTTCTGCAGCCGGAACTCAGCTATGACGTCTACACGAGCGCCAAGATGCGCACGGAGGCGCCCGACCGCGCGCTCCGCATCGCCGTGCTGAGCCGCGAGGACAATTACAGCACCCGGCGCCTCGTCGAGGAAGGCGAGAAGCGCGGCCATACCGTCGAAGTCGTCAACACCACACGCTGCTACATGGCGATCAACGCGATGGCGCCCGAGGTGCATTACGACGGCAAGCGCCTGCCGCGCTTCGACGCCGTGATCCCGCGTATCGGCGCCTCGATCACGCCCTACGGCGCCGCGATCCTGCGCCAGTTCGAGACGATCGGCACCTATTGCGTCAACGGCAGCGCGGGCATCACCGCGAGCCGCGACAAGCTGCACGCGCATCAGATCATGGCCCGCGCCAAGATCGGCATGCCGAACACCGCCTTCGCCGCCAGCCCGCGCGATACCGGCAACATCATCGGCCTCGTCGGCACCGCGCCGCTGATCGTCAAGCTGCTCGAGTCGACACAAGGCAAGGGCGTCGTTCTGGCCGAGACGCGCAAGGCGGCGGAATCGGTCATCGACGCCTTCCGGGGCCTCAAGGCCAACTTCCTCGTTCAGGATTTCGTCAAGGAGGCCGCGGGCGAGGATATCCGCTGCCTCGTGATCGGCGGCAAGGTCGTCGCCTCGATGAAGCGCACCGGGGCCGAGGGCGATTTCCGCTCGAACCTGCACCGGGGCGGCAGCGCGCAATCGGTGCGCATCACCAAGGAAGAGCGGGACACCGCCCTGCGCGCCGCGCGGGCCTTCAATCTCAACATGGCGGGCGTCGATCTCTTGCGCGCCGAGAAAGGGCCGAAGGTGCTCGAGGTCAATTCCTCGCCGGGTTTCGAGGGGATCGAGGGCTCGACCGGCAAGAACATCGTCGGCAAGCTCTACGAGACGATCGAGGCGCGGGTGCGCCCCACCCCGATCCGCAAGCGCAAGGGCGTCTGAGGGCTCCGGGCGGCGGCATCCCCCGAGGTCGCCCGCACTGGACGCGGGCGACCGCAATCCCTATATATTCAGTCAGGCAAAGATGCAGGACAAGACATGAGTGAAAATCCCCAGCCCTTCGAGGGTATCCCCCTCATCGCGCCCTCCTCGACCTCGCATCCCAAATACGAGGAGATCGTCGAGGCGTGCCGTTCGGTCTTCGATCCGGAGATCCCGGTCAACATCTACGATCTGGGCCTCATCTACACGATCGACATCGACGAGGAGAATGCGGTCAAGGTCATCATGACCCTCACCGCGCCCGGTTGCCCCGTCGCGGGCGAGATGCCCGGCTGGGTCGCCGATGCGATCGAGCCGCTCGATGGGATCAAGCAGGTGGATGTGAGCCTCGTCTGGGAGCCGCCCTGGGGCATGGACATGATGAGCGACGAGGCCCGGCTCGAGCTGGGCTTCATGTAACGGGCAGGATCGACACCGGGGGCGCCCGCCCCCGCGCCACGCAAGAGGCAGAGGACCCGCAGATGTTTGGAATACCCGGAAAACAGGCCGTCACGATCACCGACCGCGCCGCGGCGCAGATCGCGCGCCTCATGGCGAAGGACGGCCATCAGGGCCTGCGCATCGGCGTCAAGAAGGGCGGCTGCGCGGGCATGGAATATACGATGGATTACGTGACCGAGGTGGACCCGCATGACGAGGTGGTCGAGACCGCCGGCGCGCGCGTGATGATCGCGCCCATGGCGCAGATGTTCCTCTTCGGCACCGAGATCGACTACGAGGTCAGCTTGCTCGAGTCGGGGTTCCGTTTCAACAACCCCAACGTGACCGAAGCGTGCGGATGCGGCGAGTCGATCAAGTTCGACGAGAAGCTCAGCCAGAACGGGTGAGCGTCAGCGCGCCCGACATCGCCTTCGCGCGCGAGCTTTTCTCGGCGCTGGGCGAGATTACGCATCGCAGGATGATGGGCGGCGCCACGCTTTATTGCGATGGAGCCATTTTCGCGTGTCTCGATAGCCAAGGGCGTATCTATCTGCGCGCGTCCGGTGACCTCGCGCGGCGCATGGCCGCCGAGGGTGCCGCGCAATTCAGCTATGATCGCAAATCCGATGGCAAGACACTCACGATGGGATACTGGACGCTGCCGAGCGCCGCTCTTGACGATCCGGACGCCGCTTGCGATTGGGCTGGGCAAGCGTTGAGCGAAGGTGGCTGAGGGGGACGGACATGCGGCGGAAACTGGCGGCGGGCAATTGGAAGATGAACGGCGACGCGGCGTCGCTCGACATGCTGGACGCCTTGGCCGAGGGGCACCCGGGCGGCCTCGTCGATCTGCTGATCTGCCCGCCTTTCACGCTCCTCGGCGCCGCTGCCACGCGGGCTGATGCGTCCCTCATCGCCATTGGCGGGCAGGATTGCCACGCGGCCCCTTCCGGCGCGCATACCGGCGACATTTCGGCCGCGATGCTGAAGGATGCAGGCGCGCGCGCGGTCATCCTCGGCCATTCGGAGCGCCGCAGCGATCATGGCGAGACGAACGACATGGTCCGCGCCAAGGCGCACGCCGCCATCGGCGCGGGCCTCACCGCCATCATCTGCGTCGGCGAAAGCCTTGCCGAGCGCGAGGCCGGCGCCACGCTCGAAGTGATCGGCGCGCAGCTCGCCGCCTCGCTCCCCGACGGCGCGACGGGCGGGAACACCGTCGTCGCCTACGAGCCCTGCTGGGCCATCGGCACGGGCCTCACCCCCTCGACCGGGCAGATCGGCGAGGTGCATGACTTCATCCGCATGCAGCTCGAGCAGCGCCTCGGCGAAGAAACGGGCGGCGCGGTGCGGTTGCTTTACGGCGGCTCCGTCAAGGGCGCCAACGCCGCCGAGATCTTCGCAGTGCGGAATGTCGACGGCGCGCTCGTCGGTGGCGCGAGCCTCAAGGCCGAAGATTTCTCGGCGATCGTCAAGGCCTTGGAGGCCGAAGCTAAAGCGTCATAGCGGCAGGATCGTGGTCGATTTGATCTCTTCCATCGAGAGCAAGGCGGTCACGTTATGCACCCTCACTTCTGAAATGAGCGCCTGATAGAACGTGTCGTAGGCGCGGGCATTCTTCACGCGCACCTTGAGGATGTAGTCGATATCCCCCGCGAGCCGGTGCGCTTCCTGCACCTCGGGACGGCCTTTCAGAGCCTTGAGGAAGGATTGCTGCCACGCCGCGTCATGCTCGGATGTGCGGATCAGCACGAAGAAGCAGGCTTCGAACCCCAGCGCCTCGGCATCCAACAGATAGGTCTGGTGCTTGATGACGCCCGCTTCGCGCATCTTGCGAATCCGGTTCCAGACCGGCGTCTTGGAGCTGCCGACCGATTTCGCGATATCGTCGAGCGACTGACCCCCATCGGTTTGCAATTCCCCGAGGATCTTCCGATCCAGATCGTCCAGACGAACAGCCATTCCGCATTTCTCCGTTCCTTGGAATTTTGCCACCGAAGCGAATGCTAAATGGAACGAACGTCCTTATTCACCCGCCCCCATGGCGCCTTACTGGGAATATTTTCTATATATGAGGGCAAGTCAAACGGAATGGACGGCACGTGAGACATTTTCCGATCTTCATCGCACTGGAGGGGCGCCGCGTGGTGCTGTCGGGCGGCGGCGACGCCGCGCTGGCCAAGCTGCGCCTGCTGATGAAGACCGAGGCGCACCTGACCGTCTTCGCCGAGGCGCCCGCCCCCGAGATCGAGGCGTGGGCCGCCGAAAGCAAGCTCGCCCTGCGCCGCCGCCCAATGGGTCCGGGCGACGCGCTCTGCGCCGCGCTCTTCTACGCCGCCGATGAGGATGACGGGCTCGATGCGCACAACGTCGCGTTGGCCCGCGCCGACGGGGCGCTTACGAACATCGTCGACAATCTCGAAGACAGCCAGTTCATCACGCCCGCCATCGTCGACCGCGATCCGGTGACCGTCGCCATCGGCACCGAAGGGACGGCGCCGGTTCTGGCGCGCGCCATCAAGGCCGATATCGAGGCGATGCTTCCCGCCGCGCTCGGCCCCCTCGCCCGCGCTGCCCGTGCGTTTCGCGCTGCCGCCGAGGCGCTGCCGATGGGCCGTGCGCGCCGCGCCTTCTGGAGCGCCTTCTTCTTCCGCAGCGGTCCCGAGGCGCTCGAACGCGGCGAGGATTTGGCCGCAGTGCTGGACGCCCAGCTTGCCCGCCATCTGGGGCAGCGCGGCGAGCCGGGGCGCATCACCTTCGCGGTCGTGGCAAGCTACGATCCTGAGCTTTTGCCCCACAAAACGCGCCGCGTACTGCACGAGGCCGATCTGGTGCTCCACGCGGACGCGGTCTCGCCCGCCGTGCTGGAGCTTGCCCGGCGCGAGGCGGTCTTCGGCCCCCTGCCGGGCAGCGCCGCGACGCTCATCGACGCGGCCGAGGCGGGCACGCATGTGATGTGCCTCATGCCCTCCGCGCCGGACGCGCGGCTCGTCGCCGCCTGCCATGCCGCGGGCCTGCCCCCGCAGATCATTCCGGGCATCGCGCCCCTGACCAATCTTGTCCCGCTCGAGGAGACCGCCTGATGCCCCGTGAGTTCACCCCCAAGGTCGTGACCGCCAACGCGCTGCTGGAGGGCGATGTCGTCTACCTGACCGAGGCCGATACCTGGACGCGCCATCTGTCCGAGGCCGAAGTGCTGACCGACGAGGCCGATGCGGACTTGCGCCTTCTGGGCGCGCAGGGCCGCGCCGCCGAAGTCGTCGGCGCCTATCTCGCTGATGTCGCCCCGAGCGAGGCCGGCCCGCAGCCGACGCATTTCCGCGAGGAATTCCGGCGCACCGGGCCGTCCAACTATTTCCACGGCAAGCAAGCTGAGGCGCAGTGATGTACACCTATTCCGAATTCGACGCGGCCTTCGTGGCCGAGCGCAACCGCCAGTTTCGCGCGCAAGTCGCGCGGCGCATCGACGGCTCGCTGACCGAGGACGAGTTCAAGCCGTTTCGCCTGATGAACGGTCTTTACCTGCAACTGCATGCCTACATGCTGCGCGTCGCCATTCCCTACGGCACGCTGAGCAGCCGCCAGATGCGCCAGCTTGCGATGATCGCCGAGCGTTGGGACAAGGGCTATGGCCATTTCACGACGCGCCAGAACATCCAGTATAACTGGCCTAAGCTGAAGGACGTGCCGGATATCCTCGACGCGCTCGGCGAGGTGCAGATGCACGCGATCCAGACGAGCGGAAACACGATCCGCAACGTGACGGCGGACCATTTCGCGGGCGCCGCCGCCGACGAGGTCGCCGATCCGCGCCCCATCGCCGAGCTGATCCGCCAATGGTCGACCGACCATCCCGAATTCCAGTTCCTGCCGCGCAAGTTCAAGGTCGCCGTCACCGGCAGTCCGATGGACCGGGCGGTGACGCTCGCCCATGATATCGGCCTGCGCATCGTGAGGCGCGGGTCGGATATCGGCTATCAGGTGCTGGTCGGCGGCGGTCTGGGCCGCACGCCGATGATCGGCAAGGTGCTGCACGACTTTTTGCCCGAAGAAGACCTGCTGCCCTATCTCGAGGCGGTGGTGAGCGTCTGGAACACGATCGGGCGGCGCGACAACAAGTACAAGGCGCGCATCAAGATCACCGTCCACGAGCACGGTATCGACGATATCCGCGCCCGTGTGGAAGAGCGCTATGCGCTGATCCGCCCGCAGTTCAGCGGCGTGGACCAGCAGCTTCTGGGCGCGATCCGCGCGCAATTCGCGCCGCCCGCCTTCCGCGAGGGCGGCACCGAAGCCTATGACGCGGCCCGCGCCGCCGATCCGGTCTTTCGCGCCTGGGCCGACACGAATCTCGCGGCCCACCGCGCGCCTGGCTATGCCATCGTCTCGATCAGCCTCAAGGCGCATGGCGAGACGCCGGGCGACGCCACGTCCGAGCAGATGCGCGTCATGGCCGATCTCGCCGAGCGCTACGGCCATGACGAGCTGCGCATCAGCCACGAGCAGAACGTGATCCTCCCGCATGTCCATCGTTCGGACCTGCCGGCGATCCATGCGGCCTTGCGCGAGGTGGGACTCGCCACGGCGAATATCGGCCTCATCTCGGACATCATCGCCTGCCCCGGCATGGATTATTGCGCCCTCGCGACCGCCCGCTCGATCCCCATCGCGCAGGAGATCGCCACCCGCTTCGGCGCGCTCAAGCTCGAGCATGAGATCGGCCAGATGAAGATCAAGATTTCGGGCTGCATCAACGCCTGCGGGCATCACCATGTCGGCCATATCGGCATCCTCGGCCTCGACCGTGCGGGCGTCGAGAATTACCAGATCACCATCGGCGGGGATGGCGGAACGGATGCGCGCCTCGGCGATCGCACCGGGCCGGGCTTCTCGGCGGACGAGATCGTGCCCGCGATCGAGGCGATCATGCTGGCCTATCTCGAACATCGCAGCGAGCCGTCCGAGACCTTCCTTCAGACCTATCGCCGCCTCGGGATGGAGCCTTTCAAGGCCGCGCTCTACGGCGACGCGGATGCCAAGCCGCGCAGGAAGGCCGAGGCCAATGTCCCGGCATGAGACGCCCATCACCGCGCTTCAGGCGCGCGCGGATGCGCTGAACGAGGCGTACCGCCATCACTCGGCGATCGCCGTGCTCGCGCGCGCGCTTCATGATCCCGATGTGGGGCAATTGGCGCTGGTTTCGTCCTTCGGGGCGGAATCGGTCGTGCTGTTGCACATGGTGGCCTTGGCGCGGCGCGAGACGCCGGTGATCTTCCTCGAGACGGGCATGCTCTTCGCCGAGACGCTGGTCTATCAGCAGGAGCTGGCCGAGCGGCTGGGCCTCAAGGACATGCGCCTCATCCGGCCCGATCCCGAGGAGCTGAAGGCACGCGATCCCGCCGCGATGCTGAACCAGAGCGATCCCGACGCCTGCTGCGCGCTGCGCAAGACCGTGCCCCTCGCCCGCGCGCTCGAGGGTTTCGACGGCTGGATCACCGGGCGCAAACGCTATCAGGGCGCGGCGCGCGCGGATCTCGAATTCTTCGAGGTCGAGGCCCCGAACGGGCAGCACGAGGGCCGGCTCAAGGTCAATCCGCTCGCCCATTGGCAGCCCGGCGATGCGCGCACCTATATCGAGGAAAACCGCCTGCCGCGCCATCCGCTGGTCGCGCAGGGCTATCCGTCCATCGGCTGCATGCCCTGCACCTCGCCCGTCGCCGCGGGCGAGGACGAACGCGCGGGCCGCTGGAAGGGCCAGGACAAGACGGAATGCGGGATACATCTCGTGGACGGCAAATTCATCAGACAAGGCAGCACCCTAGGAGAAGACGCATGAGCGTGATCGTGACCGACGCGGGCTTCGGCCCCGATGACTGGACCTTGCCCATCGTGGCGCTCGAGGATGCGCGCGACGGCGTGGGCATCAATCTCGCCTCCAGCGTGGACCCTGCCGAACTGGCGGGGCGCCTGCCCGAGATCGCGATGATCCGCGTCGATTTTCCCAGCTCCGCCGACGGGCGCGGCTTTTCCATCGCGCGCCAGTTGCGTCTCATGGGCTACAAGGGCCGGCTGCGCGCGCGCGGGCATGTGCTGGCCGATCAATACGCGATGGCGCGCCGCTGCGGTTTCGACGAGGTCGAAATCGACGAGGCGCTGGCCGCACGTCAGCCCGAGGATCAGTGGCTTTTCCGCGCCGATTGGCGCGCGCATGACTATCAGGCGCGGCTGCGCGGCTGAACGCCGCCTTTAATTGATCCATTTCAAGGACTATAGGAAGGGCGCCGGTGCAAGGCAGCGGTGGGAAGACCATATGAACGAGATGAGCAACGTGACCGATACCGCCACACAGCAGACCCCGAAGCGCGCCGCGCCAACCCTGCCCGATGCGCAGACCGTCACGCAGGTCACGCATTGGACCGACAGGCTCTTTTCCTTCCGCGTGACGCGCCCGGCCTCGCTTCGTTTCCGCTCGGGCGAGTTCGTGATGATCGGCCTCATGGGCGATCCCGACCCCGAGACGGGCAAGCAGAAGCCGCTTTTGCGCGCCTATTCCATCGCCTCGCCCTCCTGGGACGACGAGCTCGAATTCTACTCGATCAAGGTCGAGGACGGCCCGCTCACGTCGAAATTGCAGCATATCCAGCCCGGAGACGAGATCATCCTGCGCCCCAAGCCCGTAGGCACGCTGGTGCATGACGCGCTTCTGCCCGGCAAGCGGCTCTGGCTCTTCGCCACCGGGACGGGCTTCGCACCCTTCGCCTCGCTCTTGCGCGATCCGCAGACCTACGAGGATTACGACGAGGTGATCGTCACCCATACCTGCCGCACGGTGGGCGAGCTCGAATACGGCGCGCAACTGATCGAAGACGTGCGCGGCAACGAAATGCTCGAAGAGCTGATCGGCGAGGGTTTCGCGGCCAAGCTGCGCTATTACCCCACGACCACGCGCGAGGAGAGCCCCAAGATGGGCCGGATCACCGATCTCATGCGCTCGGGCGAGGTCTATGCCGATCTCGGCGTGCCGCCCCTCGCCCCGGAGACCGACCGCGCGATGATCTGCGGCAATCTCGCGTTCAACCTCGATCTGAAAGCGCTGCTCGAGGAATACGGGCTGCGCGAGGGCGCGAATTCGGCGCCCCGCGAATATGTGGTGGAAAAGGCGTTCCTCGACTGAGCACCGCCCACCGCCAATGAAAAAGCCCGCGCCGGTGATCCTCCGGCGCGGGCATCGTCTTTGATCGGGCTGACCGTCACTCGAGAACGGCGGCGCGGATCTGCTCGAGCATCGCGTTCAGAAGGTCCGGGTTCTGCTCGACCTTCTCGAGCTGGGTCTTGAGCAGCATTTTCTGCGTGTCGTTCACATCCGAATTCTCGATGAGCTCGATGGCCCGCTCCATGTCGAAATTCTCGGCGGTGAGTGCGGCAGGCACATCGCCCGCGGCGGCGCTCTCCGCGTCGCTGCCCGCGGCTTCCGTCTCGGGCGCCGCGCTGTCGTTGACGGCGTCGGTCAGGCCTTCGTCGGATGTTGCGGCTGCATCGCCCGTCGCGGCATCGGTGGCCGCCTCGGTCTCGGGCGCTTCGCTGTTGTCGACGACATCGCTCACCGCTTCGTCGCTGACGGTGCTCTCGCCCGCTTCGGCATCCGCGCCTTCCACGGCCTCGCTGCCCTCTTGCGACATGTCCTCGACGGCGTTCTCGATCCCGGCAGCGGCGTCACTGACGGCGTTCCCAACGGCGTCCGCCGCCTCGGTCGCGGCGCCTTCGACGGCATTCGCCGCATCGCCTGCGGCGTCGAGCGCCTCGTCAGAGGCGGTATCGAGCGCATCGCCCGTCGCGTCAGCGGCCTCCTGCGTCTCGGTGGCCGCCTCGTTCGCCGCGTCCTCGGTGCTTTCGGCTGCCGTGTCCGCGGTTTCCTCGACGCTCTCCTCGGTCGTCTCGATCTCCGCCGGCGTGTCTATCGCCTGCTCGGCATCCTCGACCATGTCGCGCGGCGTATCGCCGGTGACGAGCATGTAGCCGCCGAACAGAATGATGACGGCCAGCACAATCCATACAAGGTTCTTCATTGCAATACCCCTAATTCAAATGACAGCGGGCCGGTGCCCGCCAGACGGGCCGATCCGGTGTCGGTCCTCGTGGTTCATGCATCCAGAACCCGCCGGACGCAAGTTGAGTTCCCTCCGCAGCCGCCCCCAAGGCCCATTTTGCGCCTTGAAACCCGTCATTTGCATGGCTACCTTGCCACTCCATACCTTTCCAACAACCATCGAAGGATCAAAGCCATAGCCCGCAGACCGCATAACGCGCCGCCCACGCGCGATACTGGCCCCCGCGTGAACGAACGCATCCGTGACGCCGAAATCAGACTGATCGGGGCCGATGGCGAAAATGTCGGTATCGTTTCGGGCGCCCGCGCCCTCGAAATGGCCGAGGAGGCCGGGCTGGATCTGGTCGAGATTTCGCCGAACGCCAAGCCGCCTGTCTGCAAGATCATGGATTTCGGCAAGTACAAGTACGAGACGCAAAAGCGCGAGGCCGAAGCGCGCAAGAAGCAGAAGATCATCGAGGTGAAGGAGGTGAAATTCCGCCCCAACACCGACACGCATGACTACGACGTCAAGATGCGTAACGTCTTCAAGTTTCTCGAGAACGGCGACAAGGTGAAGATCACCCTGCGCTTCCGGGGCCGCGAGATGGCCCACCAGGATCTGGGCCGCACCCTGCTCGAGCGCGTGGCCGCCGATGTCGAAGGCACCGGCAAGGTCGAGAACATGCCCAAGATGGAAGGCCGCCAGATGATCATGATCATCGGCCCCATCGCCCGCTGAATAGTAATCGACGCTGAATGACATACGGCCCGGAGATCCTCCGGGCCGTTTTCGTTTTCGCCGACTGTGAGTAAGCTCAGGCGGCCGCCTTGACAGCGCGCCGCGTCATGACCCCGACGAGATGCGCGCGATATTCGGGCGTGCCATGCAGATCGCCCATCATGCCCTCGGCGGAGGCGCTCAGCCCCTCGAGCGCGCTCGCATCGAAATTCTTAGACAGCGCCTCCTCGGCCTCGGTCCAGCGGAACACACCGCTCTCCGACGCGCCGGTGATCGCGACGCGCACGCCATCCTCGAACTTCGCCACGAAGGCCCCGACCAGCGCGAAGCGCGAGGCGGGCTGCTCGAACTTGGCGTAGGCGGATCTTTCGGGCAGCGCAAAACGCACCTGGGTGATGATCTCGCCCTCATCGAGCGCCGTTTCGAACATGCCGAGGAAATAGTCATCCGCCGCGATCTCGCGCCGGTCCGTCTCGATGATCGCGCCGGCGCCGAGCGCCGCGGCGGGATAGCAGGCCGATGGATCGTTATTAGCGAGACTTCCGCCGATCGTGCCGCGATTGCGCACCGCCGGATCCCCGATATGGGAGGCGAGCGACGAAAGGCCCGAAAATCCCTCGGCCGCCGCGACCTCGGCATGGGTGGTCGAGGCTCCGACACACATGCGGCCCTTGTCGTCCATGCAGATGCCCCGCATCTCGGGAATGCCCGCAAGGCTCACCAGGACCGACGGCATGGCGAGCCGCTGCTTGAGCGTCGGAATGAGGGTCTGCCCCCCGCCCAGCGGCTGCGCCTCCTCGGTCTTCAGCGCCGCCACCGCCTCGGCGATGCTCCCCGGCCGCTCGATCTCGAATGCATACATCGTGCTGTCTCCCTCTTTCGCGGCAAGTCTTTCTGCTTGCCTCAAATATCCCGGGGTCCGGGGCGGAGCCCCGAACGCCTTCCGTTTCAGCCTTGCTGCATCGCCGCCCAGACGCGGCTCGGCGTCACGGGCATGTCGACATGATCCACCTTGTGCCCGCCCGATTGCAGGGCATCGACGACCGCGTTGATGACGGTCGGCGTCGAGCCGATGGCCCCCGCCTCGCCACAGCCCTTCACCCCGAGCGGGTTATGGGTGCAGGGTGTGCCGTTCGAATGGTCGATGGAAAAGAACGGCACGTCGTCGGCGCGCGGCATGCAGTAATCCATGTAGCTGGCCGACAGGAGCTGCCCGTCCGCGTCATAGCTGCAATTCTCCATCAGCGCCTGCCCGATGCCCTGCGTGAGGCCGCCATGCACCTGCCCGTCCACGATCATCGGGTTCACGATATTGCCGAAATCGTCGGCGGTGGTGAATTTCTCGATCGTGACCTTGCCGGTTTCGGGATCGACCTCGACCTCGCAGGCATAGGCGCCGGCAGGATAGGTGAAGTTGTTGGGATCGTAGAAGGCCGTCTCCTCAAGCCCCGGCTCCACCTCGTCGAGCGGGTAGTTATGCGGCACATAGGCCGCTAGCGTGACGTCCCCCCAGGCGAGCGACTTGTCGGTGCCCGCGACGGTGAACTTGCCGTCCTTCAGCTCGATATCGCCGTCCGAGGCCTCCATAATATGCGCCGCGATCTTCTTGGCCTTGGCGATGATCTTCTCGGTCGCACGCACCATCGCGCTGCCGCCCACGGCGATAGAGCGCGAGCCGTAGGTACCCATGCCCATCGGCGTGTTGGCCGTGTCGCCGTGCTCGATCTCGATCATGGCGGGATCGATGCCGATCATGTCGGCCACGACCTGCGGGAAGACCGTCTCGTGGCCCTGCCCGTGGCTGTGGCTGCCGGTCATCACGGTGATGCCGCCCGTTGCGTTCACGCGCACCGTCGCGCTCTCGTAAAGGCCCGCGCGAGCGCCGAGTTGCCCGACGAGGTTCGAGGGCGCGATGCCGCAAGCCTCGATGAAGCAGTTGATGCCGAGGCCGCGAAGTTTGCCGTTCTTCTCGCTCTCCTTGCGGCGCGCCTCGAAGCCGCCGAAATCGGCGCGCGCTTCAAGTTTGTCCATCAAGCGATTGAAATCGCCCGAATCGTACTCGACCGCAACGGGTGTCTGATAGGGAAACTCGGTAACGAAATTCTGGCGGCGTAGCGCGATGGGATCGACGCCCAATTCGCGCGCCGCCTTGTCGATGACGCGCTCGAGCTGGTAGGTCGCCTCCGGGCGGCCCGCTCCGCGGTAAGCGTCGACCGGCACGGTGTTGGTGAAGACCGCGCGCACGTTCACATAGACGAGCGGCGTCTTGTAATTGCCCGCCATCAACGTGCCGTGCAGCCAGGTCGGGATCGAGGGCGCAAAGGTGCTCAGATACGCGCCCATGTTGGCCAGCGTGCTGGTGCGCACGGCTGTGAAGTTGTTGTCCTTGTCGAGCGCGAGCTCGATCGTGGTGACATGATCGCGCGCCTGCGCATCGCTGAGGAAAGCCTCCGAGCGGGTGCAGGTCCATTTCACGGGCCGGTTCAGGGCCTTGGCGGCGAAAGTGCAGAGCGCTTCCTCGGCGTAGTGGTAGATCTTGGAGCCGAAACCGCCGCCCACGTCGGGCGCGACGACGCGCAGCTTGTGTTCGGGAATGTTCAGAACGAAAGCGCCCATCAGAAGCCGGATCACATGCGGGTTCTGCGAGGTCGTGTAGAGCGTCGAGTCGCCCGAGGCGCGGTTGTAATCGCCGATGGCGACACGCGGCTCCATCGCGTTCGGCACGAGGCGGTTGTTGACCAGCTCGACCTTGGTGACATGCGCGGCGTTCTTGATCGCCTCATCCACCGCCTGCTTGTTCTCCTCGACGAAACCCCAGTCAAAACAAAGGTTACTGGAGAGCTCTTCATGTACTTTCGTCGCACCCTCCTCGAGCGCCTTGGCCATATCCACGACGGCGGGCAGCTCCTCGAGATCGACGACGATCGCCTCTGCGGCATCGCGGGCCTGCTCGCGCGTCTCGGCGACGATGGCGGCGATGGGATCGCCCACATGGCGCACATGGGTTTCGGCCAGCACCGGATGGCGCGGCTCCTGCATCGGGTTGCCGAAGCGGTCCGTCACCTGCCAGCCGCAGGGGATTGAGCCGAGCGCCTTGAAATCCTCGCCGGTAAAGATCCGCACGACGCCCGGCATCTTCTCGGCCTCGCTCAGATCGAGACCGTTCAGCTTGCCATGCGCCACATCCGAGCGCAGGAAATGCACATAGGCCTGTCCGCGCAGGTTGATGTCGTCGGTGTAGTTGCCGGTGCCCGACAGGAAGCGGATGTCCTCGCGCCGCTTCGGGCTGGCGCCGATTCCGCCATGATCGGGTGCATTGTCCTTGGGCATGTCGTGTCTCCCTGGGTTGGCGATGAGCTCTGGCAGCGTTACTCGGCGGCGATCTTGCTTCCGAGGCCGCTGACGTCCTGCCCGCTCGCGGCGAGGATCGCCTTGACGATGTTGTGATAGCCGGTGCAGCGGCAGATATTTCCGCTCAGGTAGCTGCGCACCTCGGCCTCGGTCGGCTTGGGGTTCTCCTTGAGGAGCGCCGCCGCGCTCATCACCATGCCGGGCGTGCAGAAACCGCATTGCAGGCCGTGATGATCCTGAAACGCCTGCTGGATGGTGTTGAGCGTGCCATCGGGCGCCGCCTGCCCTTCGATCGTGTCGATCTCGGCCCCGTCGGCCTCGGCGGCGAACATCGTGCAGGCCTTCACCGCCTTGCCGTTCACATGGACGACGCAGGCGCCGCACTGGCTGGTGTCGCAGCCGACATGCGTGCCGGTCAGTCCCAAAGTCTCGCGTAGGAAATCGACAAGCAGCGTGCGGCCCTCGACGGTGCCGCTCGCGGTCTTGCCATTCACGGTCATGCTGACCTGTGACATGGGCGCCCTCCCTATGAGCTATCTTTGTCGTTGCCTCAGAGTTAAGCACGGCAATCGGCAGTTGAGAAGCCTGAATCTAGGGCGATTTCTTGCCGCGGCGCGGCATCGGGCGGCTGGGAATTTCCTTGAGAAGCCCGCCCACGCCCATGCGCGCGATATCGCCCGATCCCACCTCGATCCCGCAGGCGATCCGGGCCAGCACCCAATCCGCGCCATTGAGGCTGGGCGCGCGGGCGCAGCCCGGCAGGCCGATGACGGGGCGCGGCCCCAGATCGCCCAGAAAGAGCAGGTTGCCCGGATCGACCGGCATGCCGAAGCGCGTGACGCTGCCGCCCGCCGCACGGAGCGCCTCGGGGCCCGTATCATGGGCATCCGATGTGGCGCTGGCCGTCAGGATCAGCACGATCTCGCCCGTCGCGCGGCCGAGCGCCTCGGCGAGCGGCAGGGTCTCGTGCGGGACGTGGATGACCTCGGCAAGCTCCATCTCGAGCGCCTCGAGCCGCGCGGCGATGGCGTCCCGCCCCTTGTCGCCCGGCCCGGCGGCGGTTTCGGTCACGATCAGCGTCGCGCTCCGGCGCTGCGGTGCGGCGAGGCGCAGCGCGCCGCGCGATATGTCGCAGGCCCGCGTCAGTGCCGCACCGTCCACCGCGTAGGAGATGATCTTGACCGTGGCGACCATGCCGCCCCGCCCCATCTGCGCCAATTGCGGCACCGTGGCGACGGTGATCATCGGATCGACCGTGTTGGCCGCGTCGATGGCGGCGGCGTCGATCCGCACCACGCCCGGCCCTTCGGCGATCAGGTTGACGCGCCCCGTGCCGGGAGCGCTGAGCCGGATGCCCTCCGCGCCCTCGGCGAGCGCGCGCGCCAGCGCCTCTGCCGCCGCATCCTCTCCGATATCCTCGGGGCCGAGCCGGGCGACCGTCACCTCGTTCAGCCCGGCCTCCGCCAGTTGGGCGACATGCCCGGCATCGAGGCAAAGCCCCTTGCGCAGCCGCCCGCCCGGCACCGCCTCAGAATGGGCGAGGATCGCGCCCTCCGCCTCGGCCAGGGGCACCGGGCCGAATTTCATGCGCCGCGCCTCAGCACCTGCGTCATCTGCGCGAGGATGGAGACGGCGATCTCCGCCGGGCCGGCCGCGCCGATATCGAGGCCGATGGGGCCGTGAATGCGCGCGCATTCCGCTTCGGTGAAGCCCGCCGCGCGCATCCGCTCGAGCCGCTTGGCGTGGGTGCGCGTCGATCCTAGGGCGCCGATATAGAATACGCCCGAGCGCAGCGCCTCGTTCAGGGCCGGATCGTCGAGTTTGGGATCATGCGTGAGCAGCACCAGCGCGGTGCGCGTATCGAGCCCGAGGGCCCGCACCGCATCGTCGGGCCAATCCTCCATGAGCCGAGTGCCCGGAAACCGCGCCTCGCTGGCGAAGGCGGCACGCGGGTCGATCACGGTGGGATCATAGCCCGCGATGCGCGCCATCGGCACCAGCGCCTGCGCGATATGCACCGCGCCCACGACGATGAGCCGCAAGGGCGGGTTGTGAACGGCGACGAAATCGCCGCTCTCCTCGTCGAAGCCCGAACGATCGGCGCGGAACCGCTCCTCGAAGCCCCTGGTCTCGAGCCGGGGCGCGCCGCGTTCCGGGGTGATCAGCGCAGCGGGTCGCCGCGCCTCCCGCGCGGCCACGAGATCGGCCAGAACCGCCTCGGGGAGCGCGCCGCCCATGGGCTGCACGAGAATTCGGATCGTGCCGCCGCAGGCGAGGCCCACCGCGAAGGCATCGCCATCGGCCACCCCGTATTCGAGATGCCGCGCCTCGCCGTCCCCGATCGCCTCGAGCGCCTCGGCCACCACCGCGCCTTCGACGCAGCCGCCCGAAACCGAGCCCGCCATGTCGCCCGCGCCCGAAATCGCGAGCATCGCGCCCACGCGGCGCGGCGCGCTGCCCCATGTCTGCGTGACCGTCGCCAGCGCCGCGCCTTTACCGTCGCGGTGCCAGTCCAGCGCGATGCGCGGAATATCGTCAGCGTCCTGCATGAAAAAGCCCTCCGCCCGCAGTATGGGGCGAAGGGCCGGTCGCTTCAATCACATCTCGTGGGCGCTGTCCGAGCTGTGCGGGGCGACCTAGCGGCCCCCGCGCAGCAGCGGCGTGATGTTGCGCACGGCGCCGCGGCGATTGGCGCGGATGTCGCCCTGCTGGCGGATGCGCAGATCGGACTCGCCATAGCCCTGCACGATCATGTTCGAAGGCGGCACGTCGAAATACTCGGTCAGCGCGAGCGCCACCGATTCGGCGCGGCGATCCGACAGGGCGAGGTTGTAGCTCGCATCGCCCACCGTGTCGGTATGCCCTTCGATCAGGAAGACCTGGCTCGGGTCCTCTTCGATCGCGGCGGCCATCGTGCGGCCGAGATCGGCCAGATCCTGCGCCTCCTGGGCCTCGATCACCGCCGAGCCGGTCTTGAAGTTGATCGCGTCGAGCGCGATCACCGGCACCAGCTTGCGCACCGCGTCGATGCGGCGGATCTGGTTCAGCGAATAGGTCCGGTCGGTCTGAACGCCATTGGCGGCGTTTAGCGCGGTGCGCAGCTCGTCCACGTCCGACGCGCTGTAATCGTAATCCGCCGCGCGGGCCGACTGCGCGCGTTCCAGCTCGGTCACATCGACGCGGGCGAAACTGCGCGTGTCGTCGAAGAGCTGCACCCGCTCGCCATTCGGCAGGATACGCGTGCGGCGGAGCACCCGCCCATCGGCGGCGCGGATCGTGACTGTCTGGCTACCGTCACCCGCAGTCACGGATGTGCGGGTCGAGCCGTCCGAGAAGGTCTCGGTCTGCACATCGTTGCCCGGGCGGCGCAACAGTGTGTCGTCATCCTTGATGATGCGATAGCCGCCCGACGGCTCCTGCACGACGACCCGGTCGCCGGTATTCGACACAACGCGGCCGCCGCCGTCGAGCATGCGGCCGATGGCATAGGCCCCAAGGCCCGCCGCCGCCGCGACGCCGAGATTTTTCAGAAGCTGGTTGTCGTCATCGTCGTCTGCCACGGTCGGCGCGGCCTGCGCCGCAGGAGCGGCCTGCCCGCTCGCCGTGGTCGCGAACTCCTCGTTGGAGGCGCGCGCATCCGCCTCGGTGACGGTCGTGTCCTGCGTCTCGATCACCTCGGCATCTTCCGACGCCGCCGCCGCCGAGGCCGCAGCCTCGTCCGCCTGCTGCGCCGCCGCGGCCTGCGCCTCGGCGCTGATTTCGGGCAGGGTTTCCGGCTGATTCTCGGGCTGGGCATCCGGCGCCGCGTTCTCCGCCGACTGGCTGCGCTCGGTCTCGCCGATCGTTTCGGCCTGAACCTCCTCTGCGGTCTGCTCGGCCTCCTCCGCGGCATCTTCCGCCGCCTGCTGCGCTGCTTCCGCCTCTGCGGCAGCCTCGGCTTCGGCCTGCCGTGCGGCCTCGGCTTCCGCAGCCGCATTCGCTTCGGCTTTTGCCTGCGCCGCCTCCTCGGCCTGCTGGATCGCCTCCGCTTCGGCGGCAGCCTCCTCGGCCTGCTGGGCCGCCTCGGCTTCCGCCTCTGCGGCGGCTTCAGCTTCCGCCGCCGCCTCCTGCTCGGCCTGCCGTTCGGCCTCCGCTTGAGCCGCGGCTTCCGCTTCGCCCGCCGCCTGCGCTTCTTCTTCCGCTTGACGCTGCGCCGCAGCCTCGGCCTCGGCTTGCTGCGCGGCTTCCGCTTCGGCCTGTGCCTCGGCTTCGGCGGCCGCCCGGGCGTTTTCTTCCGCCTGCCGCTGCGCTTCGGCTTCCGCAGCCGCCTGCGCCTCTTCTTGCGCCTGCTGCTGCGACGCTGCTTCGGCTTCTGCGGCGGCTTCCGCTTCCGCTTGAGCCTCCGCTTCCGCCTGTGCCTGCGCCTCTTCGGCGGCTTCGGCTTCGGCTTCCGCCTGAGCTTGCGCGGCCTCGGCAGCCGCATCCGCGCCGCCTTGCTCGGCCGATCCTGCCGCGCCGCCGTCGCCGATGATGTTCTCCATCATCTCCTCGGCGGCGGGGTTGGTCTCGCTCTGGGCAAGGCGCATCTCGGCCCCGGCCCCCTCGGGCATGGTGCGCAGCGTCGTGGGTGCCGAGGCGGCGAGCGGCAGGGGCGCCGCCGCGTTGAGAACAAGGGCGATGGCGGTCGTCGAGGTCAGCCAGTGGCGATGCATGGAGCTCTCCTGAGTGTCGTTACGCAAGATGTCTTCCGCCCGGGTGAGGCGTGCAAGACACGTTGCCGTGGAACGCCCCGGAGAGCGGATGCGTTCCGTTTGCCGCTCAGCGCATCCGCATGAGGCGCGCCTTTTCGCCGACGAGGCCCGGCGCCGCGAGCGTGTCCGCCAGATCGCCCAAGGTGGCGACCGAATGGCAGGGCAGGACCGCATCGACATGCGGCAGCATCGCGGCGATCCCCTGTGCTTTCGGCGCGAATCCGTCCCAGCGCAACAACGGGTTGAGCCACACGAGCCGCCGCGCGGTCAGCCCGAGGCGCTGGACTTCGGCCCCCAGAACCTCCGGCGCGCCGCGATCGAGCCCGTCGGTGATGAGCAGCACCAGCGCGCCCTGCCCCAGCACCCGGCGTGACCAGTCGCGGTTGAACGCGCGCAGGCAATCGCCGATCCGCGTGCCGCCCTCCCAATCCTGCACCTCGCGCCCCGCCGCCGCGAGCGCCGCGTCCACGTCGCGCGTGGCCAGATGCCGCGTCACGTTGCTCAGCCGCGTGCCGAAGGTGAAGGCATGCACCCGGCCCCAGCCCGTCTCGCCGCGCCGGTTGGCGACGGCATGGACGAAATGCAAGACCATGCGGCTATATTGGCTCATCGATCCGGAAATATCGCAAAGCACCACCAGATCGGGCGCCCGCACGCGCGGCGCGCGCTGCGCGATCTGCATCACCTCGCCGCCATGGCGCATGGCCAGGCGCATGGTGCGCGCGGCGTCCAGAACGCGCCCCCGCGCATCGGCCTTCAGGCGGCGCGAGGGCATGGGCGGCACCGGAAGGCGCAGCCGCGCCAGCATGCGCTGCGCCTCGGCGATCTCGGCCATCCCCATCTGCTCGAAATCGAGATTGCGCAGGCGCTCGCGGGCGGAATGCGTGGCGCTCGCGTCGATCTCGAGCAGCGCGTCCTCGTCTTTCGGCTCGGGGATGTCGCGCTCGGGCGCCTCGGCCCCGTCGAGAAGCGCCTCGGCGGCGCGCTTCTCGGCCGCCTGGGCGGCGCGGTCCTCGTTCAGACCGCGCATCGTGGGGATGAGAAGCCCCATCATATGCTCGAGAAACCGCGGATCGCGCCAATAGAGGCGGAAGATCTGGCCGAAGACGGCGCGATGCTCGGGGCGCGTCACGCAGGCGGCGTGGAGCGTCCAGTAGAAATCGCGCTTCGAGGTGAAGCCGGCGGCGCCCACCGCGCGCACGGCGTCGAGGATGCGCCCCGTGCCCACGGGCATCCCGGCCCGGCGCAGCGCCCGCGCGAAATGCACAATGTTGAGCGCGAGGCGCGGCGTTTCGGGAATGGCGAGATCCGGGTATTCGGGCATGGTGCGGCGCCGGGGGTGCTACCCCCGGACCCCCGGAGTATTTTTGCCAAGATGAAGCCTCATGCCGGGGCCAGCGCCGCGCGCGCCTCGCTGAGGATGCGGCTCGCCTCGCTGTTGTTCAGCCGCGCGATATCGTCCTGGTATTTCAGGAGCGCCCCCAGCGTGTCGGCGATCACCTGCGGGCTGAGCGCGACCGCATCGAGCGCCAGAAGGCACTTGGCCCAGTCGATCGTCTCGGCGACGCCGGGCTTCTTGAAAAGATCCTCCGTGCGCAGGCTCTGCACGAAGGCGACCACCTCGCGGCTCAGCTTTTGCGGCAGGTCCGGCACGCGCGCGGCGAGGATTTCGGCCTCGCGCTCGAAATCGGGGTAATCCACCCAGGCATAGAGGCAGCGCCGCTTGAGCGCGTCATGCACCTCGCGCGTCCGATTCGACGTCAGGATGACGATGGGCGGCACCGCGGCCTTGATCGTGCCGAGTTCGGGCAAGGTCACCTGATAGTCGCCGAGCGCCTCGAGCAAAAACGCCTCGAAGGGCGCATCGGTGCGGTCGAGCTCGTCGATCAGCAGAACCGGCGCGCCGCCCGGCTGGGGGCGCATCGCCTTCAGGAGCGGGCGCTCGATCAGGAAGTCCTCGGTGAAGAGACGGTCCTTCAGCGCGCCCGCATCCTCGCCGCGCTCCTTGTCGAGCTCGGCGGCGCGCAGGGCGATCATCTGCGCCGCGAAATTCCACTCGGCCACGGCGCTCGAGGCGTCGAGCCCCTCGTAGCATTGCAGGCGGATGAGACTGCGCCCCAGCGCGGCGGCGATGGCCTTGGCGATCTCGGTCTTGCCGGTGCCGGGCTCGCCCTCGAGAAAGAGCGGCCGCCCGAGGCGCAGCGAGAGGAAAAGCGCGGTCGAAAGTGCGCGCCCGCAGACATATCCTTCGGCCGCGAGGAGGCGCTCGACATCCTCGATCGTCTTCACATCGTCCATCGGCACCCTGCCCCGCATTTCAATCGATACACGTCATGGTGGCGCGCGCGGTCCGGCCTGTCCAGCAAACCCCACGGATTTTTCAAAATTTCGCCTGAATTGAGGACTAGCTTGACCTTGAACACGCGCAATTTCGGCGCGGCGCCGCCCGTCATCGAGGACAAAGCCATGCAAGACGCGTCCAATTCGTCCCCCACGCCCCTGACGGGGCTCGACGGGCGCGACGCGTGGCTCGACAAGGCCGCCGAGATCGCGGGCGAGGACGGCTATGTCGAGCGGCTGGGTGCGCAGCATGCGGCGATCTTCATCGAGGACAAGCCGACGCTTCTCGTCACCTTCGAGACGCATCAGGCCATCGAGGAGCTGTCGCGCGACGCGCATCCGCTCGGATGGGACATCGCGCGCGCGCTCGGGTGGTCGCATCTCTGCCTTGTGTCGGACGGCGACACATGGTTCCGCGACAAATCGGTCTACGGCTATTTCGACCGACTGATCGACGACGGCTTCTTCGAGGATTTTGAGCAGGTCATCTTTTATGGCTCGGGCTCCTGCGGCTATGCGGCGGCGGCCTTTTCCGTGGCGGCGCCCGGCGCGCGCGTCGTCGTGCTGAACCCCCAGGCGACGCTCGATCCGCGCATCGCCGAATGGGACGATCGCTTCCGTGACATGCGCCGCACCTCCTTCACCGATCGCTACGGCTATGCGCCCGACATGCTCGACGCGGCCAGGGAAGCTTTCGTGATCTACGATCCGGCGGAGCCACTCAACGCAATGCACGCCGCCCTTTTCGCGCGCCGTAACGTGACGCTGTTCCGGATGCGCCATATGGGGCGCGATCTGCAAAAGAGCCTCATGCGTGTGCAGATCCTCTTCCGCATCCTCGCCCAGCTGAGCGCGGGCAAGCTCGACCGGCTCGGCCTCGCCCGGCTCTACCGGGCGCGCCGGCGCGATGGCGGCTATCAGTTCCGCCTGCTTGAACAGCTCAAATCGCCGCTGCGGCCTTATCTTCTGGTCCTCCTCGCGCGCAAGGTGCTCGAGCAGCGCAACGCCCGGCCCTTCCGCAAGGCGCTCGACGCGGCGCGCCGCCATGCCGAGGAAGAGGGCCTGCGCCTGCCGCCCGGAAGCGATACGGAAAAGGCGACGGGCGACGCCGAGGAGTGAGCGCGGAGCGCGGCGGCAAAGCTCTGGCGCGGCGCCGCCGGCTCGTGTAAGCCCCGCGCCATGAGCACCATAGATCATCTGACCCTGCGCCGCCCCGACGATTGGCATCTTCACCTGCGCGACGGCGACATGCTGCGCGCCGTCCTGCCCTGGACCGCGCGCGACTTCGCCCGCGCCATCATCATGCCGAACCTCGTGCCCCCGGTCGTGACCGGCGCCGATGCCGAGGCCTACCGCGCCCGCATTCTTGCGGCGCTGCCCGAGGGCGCGGATTTCACGCCGCTCATGACGCTCTATCTGACCGAGGCGACGGAGGCCGAGGATGTCGCGCGCGCACATGCCTCGGGCCTCGTCACGGCGGTCAAGCTCTACCCCGCCGGGGCCACCACCAATTCCGCGAGCGGCGTCACCGATTTCGCGCGCGTGCAGGGCGTGCTCGAACGGATGGCAGAGATCGGCCTGCCGCTCTGCGTTCATGGCGAGGTGACGGACCCCGCCGTCGACATCTTCGACCGCGAGGCGGTCTTCATCGACCGCGTGCTCGATCCGCTGCGCCGCCGCGTGCCGGGTCTCAAGGTGGTCATGGAGCATATCACGACCTCGCAGGGCGTCGATTACGTGAAGGCCCACCCGGAACATCTCGGCGCGACGATCACGACGCATCATCTGGTCATCAACCGCAACCACATCCTCGCGGGCGGCATCCGCCCGCATTACTACTGCCTGCCCGTGGCCAAGCGCGAGGAGCATCGTCTCGCCCTGCGCGCCGCCGCCACCTCGGGCGACGCGCGCTTCTTTCTGGGCACCGACAGCGCGCCGCATACCGATCCGGCCAAGCTGCAACCCTGCGGCTGCGCGGGCTGTTTCACCGCGCCCAACACGCTGCCCATTCTCGCGCATGTCTTCGAGGAGGAAGGAGCGCTGGGTCAGCTCGAAGGCTTCGCCTCGCTGAACGGTTCCACCTTCTACGGCCTGCCGCCGAACGAGGCGCGGATCACGCTCACCCGCGGCGCGCCCGACCTGCCCGGCCAGATCGAAACACCGGACGGCCCCGTGACGGTCTTCGATCCCGGCTTCGTTCCGAATTGGCACGTCTCCGCCCGTTCTTCTTGCTGAAAATATCCTCGCCGAAGGCGATATCCGACACGCATCACCAAGGACCGCACCCATGATCCCCAGCACCTACCCTTCCGCCGACGAGATCGCCCGCCTCACCGCGCGCATGCTGCTGGAGATCGGCGCCGTTCATTTCAATGCGAAAGAGCCCTACATCTATTCCTCCGGCCTGCCCGGCCCCACCTATATCGACTGCCGCAAGCTCATTTCCTATCCGCGCATCCGCAGCACCTTGATGGATTTCCTGGCCATCACCGTCATGCGCAACGCCGGGTTCGAGGCCTTCGACAACGTCGCGGGCGGCGAGACGGCGGGCATTCCCTTCGCCGCGCTGATGGCCGAGCGGATGGCGCTGCCGATGACTTATGTGCGCAAGAAGCCCAAGGGCCACGGGCGCGGCGCGCGGATCGAGGGCACGATGACCGAAGGCCAGCGCGTGCTTCTGGTCGAGGATCTGACGACCGATGGCGGCTCCAAGATCGGCTTCGTCGACGCCATCCGCGAGACCGGGGCGCGCTGCGCGCATACGGCCGTGATCTTCTATTACGGGATCTTTCCGGACACCCAGAAGACGCTGGGCGATCATGGTGTGACGCTCCATCACCTCTGCACATGGTGGGACGTGCTGTCCGAGGCGCGCGCGCAGGGCACCTTCGACGACGCGACGCTGGCCGAGGTCGAGGCCTTTCTCAAAGCGCCCCGCGCCTGGCAGGAGGCGCGCGCCTGAGCGCGTTGTTTTTTCGCCACGTCGGGCGCGCCGCGCCACCAGATGTTGACATGAATGCCTTTCGCGCCGCAATATGCAGTGCAGCTTGGCGCCGCGCAATTATCCACAGACTTATACCATTTGCCCCGGCGCCTGCCCTGACTGTATGAGCAGGGCCGAGCAGCCGGGGACCGCATCATGAACGAGATCACCACCTTCAACGCGACCGGGGCCGCGGCGGGTGCCGAGGTGCAAGCCGCCGACACGATGCCCCATTCGATCGAGGCCGAGCAGCAGCTTCTGGGCGCGATCCTGACGAACAACGATGTCTTCGACCGCATCGCCAGCATCATCGGCCCGCAGCATTTCTACGATCCGGTCCATGCCCGCATCTTCGAGACCGCCGCCGCCCGCATCGCCAAGAACAATCTCGCCTCGCCGGTGACGCTCAAGGCCTTCATGGAGGAGGACGAGGGTCTGAAGGAGCTGGGCGGTCCGGCCTATCTCGTCAATCTGGCGGGCGCCGCGATCTCGACCTATGCCGTGCGTGACTACGCGCAGATGATCTACGATCTCGCCATTCGGCGCGAGCTCATCAATCTGGGGCACGATATCGCCGGCAAGGCCGCGCGAATGGATGTTGACAGCGAGCCCAAGGACCAGATCGTCGAAGCCGAGCAGATGCTCTACAAGCTGAGCGAACAAGGCCAAACTGAAAGTGGATTTCAAAGCTTTCTCAAGGCGGTATCGGATGCGGTTAATGTCGCCAACGCCGCCTATCAGCGTGAGGGCGGTCTCGCCGGCGTCTCCACCGGCCTCATCGACATGGACAAGAAGCTGGGCGGCCTGCACAAGTCGGACCTTCTGATCCTCGCCGGGCGTCCCTCGATGGGCAAGACGTCGCTCGCCACCAACCTCGCCTTCAACATCGCCAAGGCCTACCGGCGCGGCACGCGGCCCGACGGCACCGAAGGCGCGATCGAGGGCGGCGTCGTGGGCTTCTACAGCCTCGAGATGAGCGCCGAGCAGCTCGCGGCGCGCGTCCTTTCGGAGGCTTCCGAAGTGCCGTCCGAGCAGATCCGGCGCGGCGACATGACCGAGGGCGAATTCCGCCGCTTCGTCGATGCCGCCAAACAGCTCGAATCCTGCCCGCTCTATATCGACGACACGCCCGCCCTGCCCATCAGCCAGCTTGCGGCGCGCGCGCGGCGTCTGAAACGGACCCACGGCCTCGACGTCTTGATCGTGGACTATCTCCAGCTCGTGCGCGGCACCGGGCGCAGCGAAAACCGCGTGAACGAGATTTCCGAGATCACGATGGGTCTCAAGGCCATCGCCAAGGAGCTCGATATCCCCGTCATCGCGCTCTCGCAGCTCTCGCGCCAGGTCGAGAGCCGCGAGGACAAGCGCCCGCAGCTCAGCGATCTGCGCGAATCGGGCTCGATCGAGCAGGATGCCGACGTGGTGATGTTCGTCTTCCGCGAGGAATATTACGTCGAGCGCGAGAAGCCCTCGGACGACAAGCTCGAGGAAATGGCGGCGTGGCAGGAGCGGATGGAGCGCCTGCACGGCAAGGCCGAGGTCATCATCGGCAAGCAGCGCCACGGCCCCATCGGCACGGTCGAACTGAGCTTCGAGGGGCGTTTCACGCGCTTCGGCAATCTCGTGCAGCCCTGGCAAAACGGTGGCGGCGGCGGCGATCAGGATTTCTGACGCGCACCGCGCCGCTTTGGCCTTGACCCTGCCCGCGCCCGTGTCACAACGCCGCCCATGAGCACAGCCATCCTCACCGTCGATCTGAACGCGCTCGTCGCGAATTGGCAGGTTCTGGCCGCGATGAGCCGCGCCGAGACGGCGGCGGTGGTCAAGGCCGACGCCTACGGCCTCGGCGCCGCGCGGGTGGGCCGCGCGCTGGCCCGGGCGGGCGCGCGCACGTTCTTCGTCGCCGTCGCCGAGGAAGGCGCGAGCCTGCGCCAGGCGCTCGGCCCCGGCCCGGTCATCTATGTGCTCTCGGGCCATATGGCGGGCGATGCCGACATGCTGAGCGACATGGACCTGTGTCCGGTGCTCAATTCGCTCGACCAGATGATCCGCCATCTCGAGGCGCTGCCGGGGCATCCCTTCGCGCTCCAGCTCGATACGGGCATGAACCGGCTCGGCATGGAGGAGAGCGAGTGGTCCGCCGTGCGCGATATCGCCGTCGCGCAGGGGCCGCAGCTCATCATGAGCCATCTTGCCGCATCCGAGATCCCCGGCGACGAGGCGAACCGCAGCCAGCTTGCCCTCTTCCGCGAGATGACCGCCGGTCTCGATTGCCCGCTGAGCCTCGCCAACACGGGCGGCGTTCTGCTCAACCGTGCCTATCATTTCGACGTGACGCGCCCGGGCATCGGGCTCTACGGCGGGCGGCCCTTCGCCGATGCCCGCCCGGTGGCCACGCTCGACATTCCGGTGATCCAGTGCCGCGACGTCGCGCCGGGCGAGGCCGTGGGCTATAACGGGACATGGATCGCCAAGCGGCCCAGCCGCATCGCCACGATCGGTGCGGGCTATGCCGACGGCATCTTCCGCGCCCTGTCGCCGCGCGGCGCGGTCTGGGCGGACGACATGCGCTGCCCGCTCGCGGGGCGCGTGTCGATGGATCTGATCGGCGTCGATGTGACGGATCTGCCGCACGATCCCAAAACGCTCTCGCTCATGGGGCCGGATCAGGGTATCGACGACGTGGCCGATGCCGCGGGCACGATCGGCTACGAGATCCTCACCGCGCTCGGAGCGCGCTATACAAGGCGATACACGGGCGGATGACGACGATCCTGCATCTTCTGGCGCTTCTCGGGCGCGCCGCGCTCGGCGCGCTCGCCGGCACCGGGCGCGTTGCGATCTTCGCGGGCGAGACGGTCTCGCATCTTCTGCGCCCGCCCTTCTACGGCCGCGAGTTCATGCAGGCGCTGGTCCAGATCGGCTGGCTCTCCCTGCCCGTCGTCGGCCTTACCGCGCTGTTCACCGGCGGCGCGCTGGCGCTTCAGATTTATGCGGGCGGCGCGCGGTTCAACGCCGAGACGGTCGTGCCGTCCATCGTCGCCATCGGCCTCACGCGCGAGCTTGGCCCCGTTCTGGGCGGGCTCATGGTGGCGGCGCGGGTGGCGAGCTCCATCGCTGCCGAGATCGGCACGATGAAGGTGACCGAACAGATCGACGCGCTGACCACGCTCAGCACGAATCCGATGAAATATCTCACCCTGCCCCGCGTGCTGGCCGCGACGCTCGCCGTGCCGCTCCTCGTGGGTGTGGGCGACATCATCGGCATCATGGGCGGCTTTCTCGTGGCCATCGGGCGGCTCGACTTCAACGCGGCGACCTACATGCACAACACGCTCGACTTCCTGACGGCGTGGGACGTCATCAGCGGCATGATCAAGGGCGCGGTCTTCGGCTTCATCGTGGCGCTGATGGGCTGCTATTGCGGGATGAATTCGGGCCGGGGTGCACAGGGCGTGGGCCGCGCGACCAAGGCAGCCGTCGTCGCCGCCTCGGTGCTGATCCTCGCCAGCAACTACGTGCTGACGGAGGTGTTCTTCTCGGCATGATCAACCTCAGCGGCGTTCATAAATCCTTCGGCTCGAACCACGTCCTGCGCGGCGTCGATCTGACCATCGAGAGCGGCACGTCCATGGTCGTCATCGGCGGCTCGGGCACCGGCAAGTCGATCCTGCTGAAATCCATCCTCGGCCTCGTGACGCCCGACAGCGGCACGATCACGCTCGACGGCGCGGATGTGACCAAGGGCGACCGCGATGCCTTCCTCGCGCGGTTCGGCATGCTCTTTCAGGGCGGCGCGCTCTTCGACTCGCTGCCCGTCTGGCAGAACGTGGCCTTTCGCCTGATGCGCGGCGCGCTCAAGCGCCCGCCCGCCGAGGCGCGCGAGATCGCCATCGAGAAGCTGCGCCGCGTCGGCCTCACGCCCGAGCAGGCCGACAAGTTTCCCGCCGAGCTGTCGGGCGGCATGCAAAAGCGCGTGGGCCTCGCCCGTGCCATCGCCGCCGAGCCGGAGATCATCTTCTTCGACGAGCCGACGACGGGCCTCGATCCGATCATGTCGGGCGTCATCAACGATCTCATCCGCGAGATCGTGACGGAAATGGGCGCGACCGCCATGACGATCACCCATGACATGACCTCGGTGCGCGCCATCGCCGACAACATCGCCATGCTGCATGACGGCGTGATCCAATGGACCGGCCCGGTCGGGCAGATGGACGCCTCGGGCGATCCCTATCTCGATCAGTTCATCCACGGGCGCGCGACCGGCCCCATCGAGGCGGTGCGCTGAGCCGCGCCGCGCCGCACGCCATTGTCCCTTGCCGCGAAACAACCGGTCGAAATCCGGGCAATTCGGTCACGTGGCGCGCCTGATCGGTCGATTTTTCATTATTCCCTTCGTGTTGCGCCTCAATCGGCATAATATCGCCGACAGGTTGAACGAGGCTATTGTCTGGGGGGATAAGATGCCGGCTCACACCAAACCCGCGCTCAAGCTGGCGCAGGCGATGCTGCAACGGATCGCCTTCGCGGTGATCGTGGTCGCGACACTCACCTTGATACTCGCAAGCGTGCTCGCCGCGCTCGGGATCTGGCCCTGGCTCGAGTTCAGCGTGCGGCTCGGCGATCGGGACTACGCCCATGCCGGACAGGTCTTTCAGATCGGCGTGACGCTTCTTGCCGTCATGCTTTGTTTCTTCCTGCCGTCGAACGCGCGCATCATGAAGCTCGAGAATTCGCATCGCCGTTTTGCGATCAACATGGAGGACGTGGCGCGCGCCTATGCGCTGGCGCATGCCGCCGACCGCTCGGGCGCCTTCGGTATCCATTCGGAATTCGACGCCGTGCGCGCGCGCCTCGCGCATCTCAACGAGCATCCCGATCTCGGCACGCTCGAGCCCGCCATGCTCGAGGTGGCGGCGCAGATGTCCTATCTCAGCCGCGAGCTGGCCGAGACCTATTCCGACGAGAAGGTCGCGCGCGCCCGCGCCTTCCTGATCCAGCGCCAGCAGGAAATCGAGGCCTTCGAGGCGCGGCTCGAGAAGGCCAAGCTGGTCTGCCAGGAACTCAAGCACTGGGCGGCGCGGGTCGATCTGGACGAGAGCGTCGCGCGCAGCCAGCTCGGACGGCTCAAGGAGGATCTCAAGACCGTCCTGCCCGAGCTGGGTGGCGGCGCGCCGCATCGCGGCCTCGTCGATGTCACCAAGACCGCCGCGGAATGACGCGAACGGGCATTTGACTGCCCCTCCAAGCTGGGGCATGAGCGGCGCATGGCAAAGAACCAACCCTCCTTCACCTGCACGGCCTGCGGCGCGGTCCATTCCAAATGGTCGGGGCGCTGCGACGCCTGCGGGGCGTGGAACACGATCGAGGAGGATGTGGGCCTGAGCGCCGGCCCCGCCGCCAACTCTTTGGGCGCGAGCCGTGGCAAGGGCATGACGCTCTCCGATCTGTCGGCCCGTGAGGCGCCGCCGCCGCGCACCGGATCGGGCATGGACGAGCTCGACCGCGTGCTGGGCGGCGGCCTGGTGCCGGCCTCGGCCATCCTCGTCGGCGGCGATCCGGGCATCGGCAAGTCGACGCTTCTTCTACAGGCCGCAGCCAGTTTCGCGGGCCGCGGGCTCAAGATCATCTACGTCTCGGGCGAGGAGGCGAGCGCGCAGGTGCGCATGCGGGCCACGCGGCTCGGCCTCGGCGGCGCGGATGTCAAGCTCGCCTCCGAGACGAACCTGCGCGACATCCTGACGACGATGGAGGCGGAAAAGCCCGATCTCGTCATCATCGACTCGATCCAGACCATGTGGCTCGACACGATCGGCAGCGCGCCCGGCAGCGTCAGCCAGGTGCGCGCCGCCGCGCATGAGCTGACCAGCTTCGCCAAGCGGCGCGGCGTGAGCGTCATCCTCGTCGGCCATGTCACGAAGGACGGCCAGATCGCCGGCCCCCGCGTGGTCGAGCACATGGTCGATACCGTGCTCTATTTCGAGGGCGAGCGCGGGCACCAGTTCCGCATCCTGCGCGCGGTCAAGAACCGGTTCGGCCCTGCGGATGAGATCGGCGTCTTCGAGATGACGGGCGGGGGCCTCGCGCAGGTGGCGAACCCCTCGGCCCTGTTTCTGGGCGAGCGCGGCACGCCCTCGCCGGGATCGGTCGTCTTCGCCGGGATCGAGGGCACGCGGCCCGTCTTGTGCGAGCTTCAGGCGCTTGTTGCGCCCTCGCCGCACAGCCAGCCGCGCCGCGCCGTGGTGGGCTGGGACGGCGCGCGCCTGTCGATGATTCTGGCGGTGCTGGAATCGCGCGTCGGCATCCCCTTCGCGGGGCTCGACGTCTATCTCAACGTCGCGGGCGGCATGAAGATCACCGAGCCTGCGGCGGATCTTGCCGTCGCCGCCGCGCTCATGTCTGCGCGGGAAGACGCCGCCCTGCCCGCCGATACGGTCGTTTTCGGGGAAATCAGCCTCTCGGGCGCGCTGCGTCCGGTGGGACAGACCGAAAACAGGTTGAAAGAAGCCGAAAAACTTGGTTTCACGGCGGCAATCCTTCCCGAGGGCGGAAAATCCGGCGGGAAGAGTGGTCTGAGACTGACGCGTGCGGCGGACTTGACCGGTTTCGTGGGTGACATTTTCGGCGCGGGATAGCACGCGCATCAGGATCGGGGCGGCAATGGACGGATTTACCATCATCGACGGCGTTGTGGCGCTCGTTATCGTGCTGTCGGCGCTTCTGGCCTACAGCCGTGGCTTCGTGCGCGAGGCGCTGGCCATCGCGGGCTGGGTCGTCGCGGGCATGCTCGCCTTCATCTTCGCGCCGCAGGTGGAGCCGCTGGTCAAGGAAATCCCGATGATCGGCGACTTCATCGCCGATAGCTGCGAGCTGAGCATGATCGGCGCCTTCGCCCTCGTCTTCGCAGTCGCGCTCATCGTCGCATCCTTCATCACGCCGCTCTTTTCGTCGCTCGTCCAGCGCTCCGCGCTCGGCGGGCTGGATCAGGGCCTCGGCTTCGTCTTCGGCGTCGCGCGCGGCGTGCTTCTCGTGGCGATCGCCTATTTCGTCTACGACACGGTCGTGACGGGCCAGGATATCCAGATGATCGACGACAGCCGCTCGGCCCGCGTCTTCGGGCAGATGACCGGCAAGATCGAGGACGGCAATCCCGAGCAGGCCCTGGGCTGGATTACCGCACAATACGAAGCGCTGGTCGGCAATTGCGACGGCGGCCCGGTCGAGACCGGCATCGATGCCCCCGAAGGCACGACCATCGCTCCGGCGGAGCCTGCGCAGTAACTGCCGGGATGAGAACGACGTGAACAACCAGATCCTTGTCGCGACGATCCTGATGGCCGTCGCGGGCGCGATGGTCGCGGCGCAAGCGCCGATCAACGCGGCGCTCGGGCGCGGGATCGGCAGCCCCATCGGGGCCGCCACCGTGTCCTTCGGGGTCGGCTTCGCGATCCTTCTGGTGGCGACATTCCTCATCGGCGAAGGCGCGAGCCTCGCGCGCATCGGACAAGTGCCCGCCCTTTTGCTGATCGGCGGCGCGCTCGGCGCGGTCTATGTCTTTGCCGCGCTCTGGAGCGTGCCGATCCTCGGCGTCGTGACCACCGCATCGCTCATGATCTTCGGGCAGATGGGCGCCGCGCTCCTTCTCGATCATCTCGGCGCGTTCGGCGCGGCGCAGCATGCCATCAATCCGATGCGCGTGCTGGCCGCCGCGCTGGTCGGAGCGGGCGTGGTGCTGTCGCGCTGGTAGTCACTTCCCCGAGATCATGCCGTGACACGGGCGCCATCAGTCCTTATGTGTGACGCATCTGTGAAAACCGGATTCGGAGCGCCGCTTTGACCAAACTCATGCCTCCCGCCCATCCCTTCGACACATCCTATCTGCGCGATGCGGATGATGGCGACAAGCTGAAGGAGGAGTGCGGCGTCTTCGGCGTGATCGGCGTGCCCGACGCGGCCAACTTCACCGCGCTCGGTCTTCACGCGCTTCAGCATCGCGGACAGGAAGCCGGCGGCATCGTCAGCTACGACGCGACGGCGGGGTTCAACAGCGCCCGCCGCTTCGGCTATGTGCGCGACAACTTCACCAAGCAGAGCCTGATGGAGACGCTGCCGGGCGAACTGGCCATCGGCCATGTGCGCTATTCCACCTCGGGCGGCAAGATGCCGGTGATCCGCGACGTGCAGCCCTTCTTCGGCGAATTCTCGATGGGCGGCGCGGCGATCGCGCATAACGGCAACATCACCAACGCGATGGCGCTCCGCAAGGAGCTGATCGAGCGAGGCAGCATCTTCCAGTCGAATTCCGACTCCGAGTGCATCATCCACCTCATGGCCCGCTCGCTCCAACGCACCATCCCCGAGCGGATGGAGGATGCGCTGCGCCGGGTCGAGGGCGCCTTCTCGGTCGTCGCGATGACCCGCACCAAGCTGATCGGCGTGCGCGATCCTCTGGGCGTGCGCCCGCTGGTGCTGGGCCAAGTCGGCGACGGCTGGGTGCTCAGCAGTGAAACCTGCGCGCTCGACATCATCGGCGCCAAGTATATCCGGGAGATCGCGCCGGGCGAGCTGGTCGTCATCACCAAGAGCGGCGTCGAGAGCCATCATCCCTTCCGCAAGCAGAAATCGCGCTTCTGCATCTTCGAGCATGTCTATTTCAGCCGCCCCGACAGCATCATCGGCGATCGCAGCGTCTACGAGACGCGCCGCCAGATCGGTGTGGAGCTGGCCAAGGAAAGCCCTGTCGAGGCGGATATCGTCTGCCCCGTGCCCGACTCGGGCGTGCCCGCCGCCATCGGGTTCAGCCAGCAATCGGGCATCCCCTACGCGATGGGCATCATCCGCAACCAGTATATGGGCCGCACCTTCATCGAGCCGACCGAGCAGATCCGCAATATGGGCGTGCGCCTCAAGCTGAACGTGAACCGCGCCCTGATCGAGGGCAAGCGCGTGATCCTCGTCGATGACAGCGTGGTGCGCGGAACGACCAGCCGCAAGATCCGCGAGATGATCCTCGATGCGGGCGCCGCGGAGGTGCATTTCCGCATCGCCTCCCCGCCCACCGCCTGGCCCTGTTTCTACGGCGTCGACACGCCCCAGCGCGACAAGCTTCTGGCCGCGACGATGAGCGAGGAGGAGATGCGCCAGCATCTCGCCGTGGACAGCCTCAAGTTCATCTCGCTCGACGGCATGTATCGTGCCGTGGGCGAGGCCGAAGGGCGCAATGCGAAATGCCCGCAATATTGCGATGCCTGCTTCTCGGGCGAATACCCGGTGCGCCCGTCGGACCAGATCGAACAGGGGTTCGAGCTGAAGGCGGCGGAGTGATCGGCGCAGGTGACTCACTCCGACCGGCGCGGCAGCCATGGACCTAGCGGGAAAACCGCCCTGAAATAGCCATGAGGATCTCCATAGACCTCTTCGAAGACGGACATGGGCGTCGGCCAAGGCGGCTGTAGGGTCGCCTCAACATCGCCGATGTAGAAAATCAATTCGGCTTCATGCTTGCGCGCGAGGCTCTGCATCCGTGCATTTTCGCGCAAGCAAAGCATGTGCACCTTATTGATGCCGCGGTTCTGCGCGGCCGCTATAACCCGGCCAAGAAGCGCGTCCCCGATGCCTCCGTCCTGCCAGTCGGGCTCGACAAGCAAGGCGATCTCGGCCTGCTTCGGCCACATGCCAAGAATGCCGCGTAGTTCCGCAACGCCGCGCAACCCGCCATCGGGGAAAGCCCCGAAAATCACGGAGTCGATGGAGAGCGCCTGCGCCGCGTAATCGGTCACGAAGCTGTCCGAGACGGGGCCGCCAAACCTCATGTGGCGCGTCTGGGTGTCCAGCCGTTGAAAATGCTCGATCAGGATCGTGCTGTCAGCGCTCCATAGCCGCCGAATATCAAAGGCTGTGGGGGCAGGCTTCGAGCGCATCACATACACCTCGCGGCTTATGAAGCCATGATTGCTGGCCTCGTCACCTCCCTCCGAGAAACCTAGTGCTGCACCGCAGCACTGTCCAGCGCCGGCGATGCTCGGCAGGCCTGGGACGGCCTACAGCCTGCGGGCGCCTCCGCCCCTCTTGACGCCGCCGCGCGCCGGGTGCACACCCGCGGCCATGACACAAGTAGCCCTCATCACAGGCGCCTCGCGCGGCCTCGGCGCGGCGCTCGCTCTCGAGCTTTCGGCCTCGCATCATGTCGTCGCCGTCGCGCGCACCACCGGCGCGCTCGAGGAGCTCGACGACCGCATTCAGGCCGCCGGCCATTCGGCCACGCTCGCGCCGATGGATATCACCAACGTCGATGCGATGCGCCAGCTTTGCCGCAGCATCCATGACCGCTGGGGACGCATTCATTTCTGGGCGCATACCGCCATCCACGCGGCGCCCCTCTCGCCCGCGATGCATATCGACAGCCGCGATTGGGACAAGTCCGTCGCCACGAACATGAACGCGATGGGCCATCTCATCCCCTTCATCGCGCCGCTTCTGGGCGAGGACGGTCAGGCCATGTTCTTCGAGGATTTCAAGGCCGGCGAGAAATTCGCGGGCGCCTATGGTGCGACCAAGGCCGCGCAGATCGCGCTCGCCCGCTCCTGGCAGGCCGAGAGCGCCAAGCACGGCCCCAAGGTGCATATCGTCAGCCCCGCCCCCATGGCGACGGCGACCCGCGCGCGCTTTTACCCCGGCGAGGACCGCGAGAGCCTCGCCGATGTCCAGAGCGAAGCCCGCAGGCTGCTGTCGCTGGTCGGCTAGGCGCGCGCCTGCGCCCGCCGAGGCTTGCCCGCCACGGCCCGTGTCGATAGACACGGCGCAAGGTCACTGTTGGAGGCGGTTTCTTGCGCATACTCATCACGAATGACGATGGCATCAACGCGCCCGGCCTTGCGGTCCTGACCGAGATCGCCGAGGCGCTGGCCGGCCCCGAGGGCGAGGTCTGGTGCGTCGCGCCCGCCTTCGAGCAATCGGGCGTCGCGCATGCCATTTCCTACACGCAGCCGATGATGGTCAGCGAGATGGCCCCGCGCCGCTATGCCGTGCAGGGCAGCCCCGCCGATTGCGTGCTGGCGGGCCTTCACGACATCCTCAAGGGCAACCCGCCCGATCTGGTCCTCTCGGGCGTCAACCGGGGCAACAACGCCGCCGAGAATGCGGTCTATTCCGGCACGCTCGGCGCCGCGATGGAGGCCGCGCTGAACGGCATCCGTGCCATCGCGCTCAGCCAATTCTACGGCCCCGCCAACAAGGATCTCGGCGACACGTTCGAGGCCTCCCGCGTTCACGGTCTCGGCACGGTGCAGCGGCTACTGGACAAGGGCGTCTGGACGGATGACGATTACGGCATCTTCTACAATGTGAATTTCCCGCCCGTCCCCGCCAGCGGAGTGAAGGGTCTCAAGGCCGCGCCGCAAGGCTTCCGGCGCGACATGGGCTTCGGCGTCGAGCCGCATCTGTCGCCCTCGGGGCGCCGGTTCCTGTGGGTCACGGGCGCGCCGCAGCAGCAGCCCACCTCGCCCGGCTCGGACGCGGCGGTCAATCTCGACGGCTATATCTCGGCCACGCCGATGCGCGCGGACCTGACCGCGCATGACATCCTGGAGCGGCTCAAGGCGATCGAATGACCATGCCCGAGGACGATCCCGCCGAACGCAAGATGCAGTTCCTCTTCGCGCTCCGCTCGAAGGGGATCACCGAAAGCCGCGTGCTCGACGCGATGGAGCGGATCGACCGCGGCCCGTTCATCCGCGGCTATTTCGCCGACCGCGCCTATGAGGACATGCCACTGCCGATCGCCTGCGGGCAGACCATCAGCCAGCCTTCGATCGTGGGCCTCATGACGCAGGCGCTGAAACTCAGCGGGCGCGACAAGGTACTCGAAGTCGGCACCGGCTCGGGGTATCAGGCGGCGATCCTGTCGCTGCTGGCGCGGCGCGTCTACACGGTCGACCGGCATCGCCGCCTCGTGCAGGAAGCGACCGAGATCTTCCGCGCGCTCGATCTGACCAACATCACCGCGCTGACCGCCGATGGCAGCTTCGGGCTGCCCGAGCAGGCGCCCTTCGACCGCATTCTCGTCACCGCCGCCGCCGAGGATCCGCCCGGACCGCTCTTGGCCCAGCTCAAAATCGGCGGTATCATGGTCGTGCCGGTCGGCCAGTCCGACACGGTGCAGCGACTGATCCGCGTCACGCGGCACGAGGGCGGTTTCGACTATGACGAATTGCGCCCCGTCCGCTTCGTTCCGCTGATCGAGGGGCTGGGTCGCGACACGGCCTGAGAGCCGCGCGGAGACATGAGGCGAATGGTCCGCGACAGGCGCGGGACGAAACACGAGGACGAGACCGATATGAGCAGCCAATCGCGCCCCCATACGCGCCGCACCCGCCTGAGCGTCCTCATGGCCGGAAGCTGCGCCCTCGCCCTGTCGGCCTGCGGCGACACGATGGATTTCGACCTGCGCGGTCCCATCGGCGGGCTGGATACCGCCCCGGCGGCGCGCACCGCGACGGCGGACCGCCCCGAGCCCGACGCGCGCGGCATCATCTCCTATCCCGGCTACCAGGTCGCGGTGGCGCGGCGCGGCGACACGCTCTCGAGCCTCGCGCAGCGCATCGGCACCGACGCGAACGAGCTGGCGCGCTACAACGGCATCCAGCCCTCCGATCCGCTCCGCCAGGGCGAGGTGATCGCCCTGCCCGGCCGCGTGGCCGAACCTGCCGGCGGCCCGATCCAGCCGGGCGGGAGCGATATCACCCAGATCGCGGGCGCCGCGATCGACAATGCCTCGGCCAGCCAGATCCAGACGAGCAGCCTCGAGCCCGCCGAGCGCCAGAGCGGCGCCGAGCCGATCCGCCACAAGGTCGCGCGCGGCGAGACCGCCTATACCATCGCGCGCCTCTATGACGTGTCGATCCGCAGCCTCGCCGAGTGGAACGGGCTCGGCTCGGATTTCTCGGTGCGCGAAGGGCAGTATCTCATCATCCCCGTCGCCCTTCCGGGCGAGCGCCGCGCGGGCTTCGATGCAAATGATGTGCCCGCAACGCAGCTTCCGGGGGCCGGCACGCCCACGCCCGAGCCGCCGAGCGCCGCCAAGCCGCTGCCCGAGGAGGACACCGTCCCCGCCGCCGTGGCCAAGGAAGAGCCGAAAGAAGCCCCCGATCTCGGCCAACAGCAGACGACCGCCTCGGCGCCCAAGGCGCGCATGAGCTATCCGGTCGTCGGCGATATCGTACGGCCCTACGCGAAAGGCAAGAATGACGGCATCGACATCGCGGCCAGCCCCGGCACGCCCGTCAAGGCCGCAGATGGCGGCACAGTCGCGGCCATCACCAAGGACACGAAGGGCACGCCGATCATCGTGGTCAAGCACGCCAACAACCTGCTGACCGTCTATTCGAACGTGGACAATGTCTCGGTCAAGACGGGCGACGCGGTGAGCCGTGGGCAGGCGATCGCCAAGATCCCGTCGAGCGGCCCCGCCGCCGTGCATTTCGAGGTCCGCAACGGCTTCGACAGCCTCGATCCGATCCCCTATCTCACCGAATAGACAAGCGGAGCAGACAAGCAAAACGGGCGCCGGCATCCTCTGCCCGCGCCCGTTTGCCTTGAATGCCCGCAAATCCCGCCGCCGAAGGCCGCGCGGGCCTCAGCCCATCTTGCGCAGTCGCTCGATGAGGCTCGACGTGTCCCAGCGCCCGCCGCCCAGTTTCTGGACGTCCTTGTAGAACTGATCGACCAGCGCCGTGAGCGGCAGGGACGCGCCGGTCTCGTCCGCCGTCTTGAGGCAGATCCCAAGATCCTTGCGCATCCAGTCCACCGCGAAGCCATGCTCGAAATGCCCGTCCAGCATCGTGCCCGAGCGGTTGACCATCTGCCAGCTTCCCGCCGCGCCCTGGCTGATGACCTCGACCACCGCCGCGCCGTCGAGCCCAGACTTCTCGGCGAAATGCAGCGCCTCGCTCAGGCCCTGCACCACGCCCGCGATGGCGATCTGGTTGCACATCTTTGTCATCTGACCCGCGCCCGAGGCGCCGATGCGGCGGCAGAACTTGGCATAGGTGTTCATGATCGGCTCGGCGGCGGCATAGGCCGCCTCGTCGCCGCCGCACATGATGGAAAGCTGGCCGTTCTGCGCGCCTGCCTGCCCGCCCGAGACGGGCGCATCCACGAAGGCGATGCCGGCATCGGCGGCGGCGGCGTAGAGCTCGGCCGTGACGGCGGCGGAGACGGTGGTGTGATCGACGAAGGTGGCGGCCCGGTCCATCCCGGCGAAGGCGCCGGTCTCGCCGAGGCAGACCTCGCGCAGATCGTCGTCATTGCCGACGCAAGCCATGACGAAATCCGCGCCCTCGGCCGCCGCCCGCGGCGTCGGCGCGAAAGCGCCGCCATGCTCGGCGGCCCAGGCCTCGGCCTTGGAGGCCGTGCGGTTGTAGACCGTCACCTCATGTCCCGCAGCGGCGAGATGCCCCGCCATCGGATAGCCCATCACGCCCAGTCCCAGAAATGCCAGCTTCGCCATGGTTGCGCTCTCCTCGTTCACATTGCCTTGCGCGGCCATTGTCCTTTAGATCCTTTCTGACTATCCCCTCGGCCACGAGGCGACAAGGGCACGACCACGGGTCGGCAGGGCAAAGAGGCAAGGCAGCGCGGCATGGCGACGGTTTTCAAATGGCTGATGCGGATCGCGGCGGGGCTCTTGGTGCTCGGCGTCCTCGGTGTCGTCGGGCTCTATTTCCTGCTCTCGCGCTCGCTGCCGGACTACGAAGCGCGCCTCACCGTTCCGAGCCTGTCGGCCCCGGTCGAGATCGTGCGCGACAACGCGAACGTGCCGCATATCTTCGGACAGTCCGAGGAGGACGTGTTCCAGGCCCTTGGCTATGCGCATGCGCAGGACCGTCTGTGGCAGATGACGGTGCTGCGGCGCACGGCGCAGGGCCGGCTTTCCGAGATTTTCGGCCCGCGCACGCTCGGCACGGATCAGCTTTTGCGCCGCTTCGACATCTACGGCGCCGCGCGCCGTTCGGTCGAATGGCAGGATCCGGCGACGCGCGCCGCGCTCGAGGCCTATGCGCGCGGCGTCAACGCGCGCCTGACCGAAATCAACGAGAGCGCGCTGGGGCGCGGCGCGCCCGAGATGTTCGTCTTCAACGCCCCGATCGCGCCCTGGGTGCCCGCCGATTCCATCGCCATCATCAAGCTCATGGCCGTGCAATTGTCGCCCCATCTGCGCAACGAGGTGCTGCGTGCGCGCACCTCGCTCGCGCTCGACGATCCCGCGCGGCTTCAGGACATCATGCCCGACGCCCCCGGCAGCGGCATCGCCGCCCTGCCGCGCTATTCGAGCTGGTTCGCGCCGGGGGCCCTGCCGCGCTTCGCCGAGGCGCCCGCCCCGCCCGCGAACGCGCTTTCGCCCGCCCCGCCGCCCGAATTGGCGGGCGCGTCGAACGCCTTCGCCGCCGCGCCGGCGCGCTCGGCCTCGGGCGGCACGCTTCTGGCAAACGATCCGCATCTGGGCCTCACCGCTCCCTCGATCTGGTATCTCGCGCGGCTCGAACTCGCCTCGGGCGGCGTGATCGGCGCGACCATTCCTGGCGTGCCGCTCGTGCTTTCGGGGCGCAGCGACCGGCTTGGATGGGGCATCACCTCGGCCTATCTCGACGATCTCGACGTGCATATCGAGGAGGTCGATCCCGAAAACCCCGACCGCTACCGCACGCCCGATGGCTGGGCCGATTTCACCACCCGCCGCTCGATCATCACCATCGCGGGCGAGGAGCCGGTGACGCTGACCCTCCGCGCGACAGAGAACGGCCCCGTTCTGCCCGGCTCGCAATTCGGGCTCGGCACGATCACGCCGCCGGGCCATGTCACCAGCGTCTCCTGGACCGCGCTCAGCCCGCGCGACACGACGATGAGCGCCGGGATCGCGCTCATGCGCGCCGAGAACGTGGACGAGGCGCTGGCTGCGGGCGAGGAGTTCGTTGCCCCCGCGCAGGTGCTGACGGTGGCGGATGACCGGCGCATTGCCATGAAGCTCGTCGGCGCCATGCCCCGCCGCAGCGCCGCGCATGACACCGAAGGGCGCCTTCCGAGCCGTGGCTGGCTGCCGCAGAACCGCTGGCAAGGGCGTTATCCCTATTCGGCCAATCCCGAATTCATCGACCCGCCGGGCGGCATCCTCGGCAATACGAACAACAAGATCGTGGACCGCCCCTTTCCCAGCCATGTGAGCTTCCTCTGGGGCGACACGCAGCGCATCCATCGCTGGCAGCGCCTGATGCAGGGGCGCGAGGTGCATACGCGCGACAGCTTCGTCGAGGCGCAGCTCGACACGGTCAGCTTCACCGCGCGCTCGCTCCTGCCGCTGATCGGCGCCGATCTGTGGTTCACCGGCGAAAGCGCGCCCGAGGGCACGCCGCAGCGTCTGCGCCAGCGCGCGCTCGAATTGCTGGCCGAATGGAACGGCGAGATGAACGAGCACCGCCCCGAGCCGCTGATCTATGCCGCCTGGCTGCGCGCGCTCGGCCAGCGCCTCGCGAAGGACGAGCTCGGCCCGCTCGCGGACGAGTTCACGCATACCGACCCCGTCTTCGTCGAGCGCGTCTTCCGCGATATCGACGGCGCCAGCGCATGGTGCGACGTCAAGCAGTCGAACCCGGTCGAGACCTGCACCGACATCGCGCGGCTCGCGCTCGACGATGCGCTGGTCTGGATCACCGACCGCTATGGCACCGCGCTCGAATCGCTGCGCTGGGGGGACGCGCATCAGGCGACGCATGACCATCCGGTTCTCGGCGACGTGCCGGGCCTGCGCTATTTCGTGAATATCCGCCAATCGACCGGCGGCGGCGACAACACGCTCCAGCGCGGGCGCACCTCGGGCACGGGCGAGCATCCTTTCAACAACGTCCATGCCGCGGGCTATCGGGGTGTCTATGATTTCGCCGATCCCGGCAGCAGCGTTTTCATCATCTCGACCGGCCAGTCCGGCCATTTTCTGAGCCGGCATTACGACGATCTGGCGCAGCTCTGGCGGCGCGGCGAGTATATCCCGATGTCGCTCGATCCGGCCCTCGCCCGCGCGGGCGCCGTGGGCGTGACGGTGCTGACGCCCGAAGCGGAGTGAGCTATCTCAGCGCGTCGAACTCGGCGCGCTGGCGGGCGGTCCAGCGCACGGTGAGGCGATAGCCCTCCTCGCCCTGGCTCTCCTCTTCGATCACGCCCTGGCGGTGAAGCCATGCGCGCTTGGCGCCTGCCGCGAAAGGCAGATCCACCACCTCGAGCCGCGCGTCCCCGCTCAGCATCTCGCCCAGACGCGCGATCAGCCCTTCGACGCCCGCGCCGGTCACGGCCGAGATCGCCTCGACATTCTCGGTACGCTCGGCGCGGGTGACGAGCGCCGCGCGCTCGTCTTCCGGCATGAGGTCGATCTTGTTCCAGATCTCGAGGCGCGGCACGTCCTTGTCGACCTTGAGGCTCTCCAGAATGGCTTCGACATCGGCCTTCTGCGCCTCCGTCTCGGGATGCGAGATGTCGCGCACGTGGCAGATCACATCGGCGCTCAAGACCTCCTCGAGCGTCGCGCGGAAAGCGGCGACAAGCTCGGTCGGCAGATCCGAGATGAAGCCCACCGTGTCGCTCAGGATCACCTCGGGGCCGCCGCCCGGCAGCGCGACGCGCCGCATCGTCGGATCGAGCGTGGCGAAGAGCATGTCCTTGGCCATGACATCCGCGCCGGTCAGATGGTTGAACAGCGTGGATTTCCCGGCGTTGGTATACCCCACCAGCGCGACGATGGGAAACGGCACCTTGGCGCGCGCGGCGCGGTGCAGCGTGCGCGTCTTGGCGACCTTGTCGAGCTGGCGGCGCAGGCGCACGAGCTGCGTGTCGATGGCGCGCCGGTCCGCCTCGATCTGGGTCTCGCCGGGGCCGCCGACGAAGCCGAGGCCGCCGCGCTGGCGTTCGAGATGCGTCCAGGCGCGCACGAGCCGCGTGCGTTGATAGCTCAGCGCCGCCATCTCGACCTGCAGGACGCCTTCGCGCGTCGCCGCGCGGTCGCTGAAGATCTCGAGGATGAGGCCCGTCCGATCGAGTATCTTGACACCCCATTCCTTCTCGAGATTGCGCTGCTGCACCGGGCTCACCGGGCCGTCGATCAGCACGAGCTCGATGTCGTTGGCGGCGAACTCCGCCTTCAACTCGGCGATCTTGCCCTTGCCGAAGAGCTTGCCGGGATGAACCTTCGGCAATCGCACGACCGTGCCGCCCAGCACTTCGAGGCCCGGAAGCGCGTGGCCGAGCGCGACTGCCTCCTCCAGAGCCAGCTCGGGCCGGCGCGCATGGCCGCCCGATTTCCAGATATCGGGATGGATCACCCAGGCGCGGGTGTCGCGTGTGCGCGTGTCATAGCTGCCATCCGCATCGGGGCGCAGCTCGAACTCGTCGTCGTCGATCATGAAGGGACTTTCGGGGCGGGCCGATCAGGCCGCATCATCACCGTCATAAAGGCTGATGGGCTGGGACGGCATGATTGTCGAGACCGCATGCTTGTAGACAAGCTGCGACTGGCCATCGCGGCGCAGCAGAATGCAGAAATTGTCGAACCAGGTGATGACACCCTGCAACTTGACGCCGTTGATGAGAAAGACGGTCACGGGCGTCTTGGTCTTGCGCACCTGATTGAGAAATGCGTCCTGAAGGTTTTGACGGTCGGTTGCCATAGTTGTCCCCAAAATTCCATTATTCTTGCAATATGCCGCGGATCGGCATGCGGGCGTGCGCGTGTGTAATGCCCAATATGGAGCGCCGCGATTGGAGTTTCCAGCCCTAAAATCAAATGGCTTCCAAGGCTTGCCGCGCGAAAGCCCTGCCCTCGCCGTCAGTCGCGCCAGAGGCTGGGACTGATGAGGGCGATGATCGCCAGCGTCTCGAGCCGGCCCAGCACCATCGCGGCGCAGACGACCAGCTTGGCGGCGGGCGCCATGAGGTTCAGCGCGATGGGCACCTCGCCCGCGATCTGCGTGAGCGGCCCCGTCGTGGAGAGGGCCGCGATGGCGAGGATGATCGCCTGTTCGAATTCGAGGCCCAACGCGGCCAGAACCACCGTCACGAGCGCGAGCGTCATGGCGAAGAGCATGAAGAAGATCCACGCAACGAACGCACCCTGCCGTCGCATGCGGCGACTGCGCGCGCCCGCACGCCCGACCGAATTGGGATGCACGAGGCGCTCCATCTCGCGCTGGCCGTTGAGATAGAGCGCATAGACCCGCAAGAGCTTGACCCCGCCCGCCGTGGTAGCGACGCCCCCGCCGACGAGCGCGACGCCCATCAGGATGAGGCCCGGCGTGCCGAGACCCGACCATTCGCGCGCGACATCCCAATGCGCGCTCTCGAAGCCGGTGGTCGACAGAAAGGAGGCTACGCTGAACATGCCCCCCCAAAGCGCGCTCAGCGCGGAAGGGATGTCCTCGACCTGATCCGCGCTCGCCGCCCCGATCCAGTGGCGCGAAAAGAGAAGGAGCGGCACGCCCAGCACGATCAGCATGCCGAGCCGGAATTCCGGATCGTTGTGCAGGCCGGGCCGCGCCGAGGTGACGGTATCGGCCGAGAAGGTCAGGCGCGAGAGGCCGAACATCATGAAGAAGAAGATGATGACCTCGCCGCCGATGCCCGATCCGGCCTGCTCGACCCCGCCGATGGGGGAGATGCCGCTCGTCGCCATCGTGGACATGGCATGGATGAGCGCGACGAGCGGACGGTCGCCGCCGATGGCCAGAAAGAGCCAGAGCGCCCCCGTGAGCCCGATATAGAGCGGCGCGAGGGCCGTGGTGATCTGCCAGACGCGCCGGCCGGAGCCCGCGCGCTGAAAGCGGCCCTGCTGATCGTCGCCCTGCCCCGGCTCGGCCGTCGCCGTCACCTCGAAGCCCCCGAGGTTCAGCGGCGCGAGGATCGCCGAGGCCGCGATCCACATCAGAAGGCCGCCCATCCAGCCCACCATGCCGCGCCACAGATGCAGGCTGTCCACGAGGCGCCCCGGCTTGTCGAAGAGCGTCGCGCCCGTGGTGGTGATCGAGGAGACCATCTCGAAATATGCGTTGAGAAAGCTGGTCGTGCGCAGCCCTTCGTAGAACGGGACCGCCATGAAGACCGGCAGCGCGATGAAGGCGAGGCTCAGCGACATGAGGTTGTCGAGATCGCTCGCCTCGCGGCGCGTGTTGCCGCCCATCGCGAGCGCAATGAGCCCGATGACCACCAGCCCCAGCGCGCCCGAATAGCCGAAGGCGCGCGAGACGGTGTGCTCTTCCTGAAAGAGCGCGTGCAGCGCGGGCACGAACATCGCCACCGACACGATGGCCGCGAGGATCAGGATCAGCGGCATCCGCGAGAGCGGCGATGGACGCAGGAGGCGAGCGCGGCGCTGCATGGCTCAGAAAAAGTCGATCGAGACCTGAAGCAGCTGCTCCACACGCTCGACATCGTCGGCCATGGCGAAGATCACGATCACGTCGCCCTCGTCGATCCGCATCCCGCTCGTCGGCTTGAGGATCTTGTCGCCCTTCTGGACCGCGCCGACCAGTACGCCCTCGGGAAAGTCGATGTCGCGGATCATGCTGCCCGCGATCGAGGAGGTGGACATGACCTGCGCCTCGATCACCTCGGCCTCGGCGTCGCCGATGGAATAGACGCCCCGCACGCGCCCGTGCCGGATATGGCGCAGGATGCTGCTGACGGTCGTGGCGCGCGGGTTGATATAGGCGTCGACCCCGATGGGTTCGAGCAGCGGGATGAGCGTCGGGTCGTTGATGAGCGCGATGGCGAAGGGGCAGCCCTCGGACTTGGCGCGCACGGCGGCCAGAAGGTTGGTCTTGTCGTCGTCGGTCACGCAGAGGACCGCATCGGCCTTGCCGATGCCCGCCTCGGTCAGGATCGCGCGGTCGAGCGCGTCGCCGTTCAGCACGATGGTCCGCTCGAGCGCGTCCGCCGCCCGCTCGGCGCAGCGGCGGTCACGCTCGACCACCTTGGCGCGCAATCCCCGGCCCCTGGCCTCGAGCGCCTTGGCCACGGCAAGGCCCACATTGCCGCCGCCGAGGATCACCACGCGCTCCTGCTTGGGCGCCTTCTTGCCGAAGACCTCGAGCGTGCGCGGAATATCCTCGTTGGGCGCGAAGACATAGCACTCGTCCCCGACGAAAAGCTGGTCCGCCGCCTCGGGCGCGAAGAGCCGTCCGTCCCTCCGCACGGCCAGCACGACGACGCGCAGGGTCGAGAAAAGATCCGAAAGCTGGCGCAGCGGCGTGTTGACCACCGGGCAATCCTCGTCGAGCCGAAGGCCCATGAGCTGCGCCTTGCCGCCCATGAATTTCTCGGTGTCGAAGGCGGCGGGCGCGGCGAGGCGCTGGAGCGCGGCCTCGGCCACTTCCTTTTCCGGGCTGATGACCACGTCGATGGGCATGTGATCGCGCCGGTAAAGATCGGAATAGATCGCGTCGAGATAGGACTGGCTGCGCAGACGCGCGATCTTGCGGCTGATGGCGAAGACCGAATGGGCGACCTGGCAGGTCACCATGTTCACCTCGTCCGAATAGGTGGCCGCGATGATCATGTCCGCATCGCGCGCCCCCGCGCGGTCGAGAACGTCGGGATAGCTCGCGAAACCGCAAAGGCCCTGCACGTCGAGCGTATCGGTCGCGCGGCGCACCAGATCGGGATTGCTGTCCACGACCGTCACATCGTTGTTCTCGCCCGAGAGGTGCCGCGCGATCTGCCAGCCGACCTGCCCCGCGCCGCAAATGATGACCTTCATGCCATGCCTTTCAAAGCCGTCTCGCCCCGATGTGCCCGACTATCAGCGTGCGGTCAAATACCTTGGCGCAGCGCGCCCCTCAGCCCGCCCGCGCGCCCGCCTTGGAGGAGGTGACGACGCCCAGCGATTTCAGCTTGCGGTGCAGCGCGCTGCGCTCCATTCCCACGAATTCCGCCGTGCGGCTGATATTGCCGCCATAGCGGTTGATCTGGGTGAGCAGGTACTCGCGCTCGAACGCCTCGCGCGCCTCGCGCAGGGGCATCGTCGCGAGCGCGCCCGAGAGGACGACGCGGCCATCCACCGGCGCGCTGTCCGTCTCGCCGGGCAGCTCGCGCGCCTCGATCTCGCCAGAGCCGTCGCCGAGGATCAGCACACGCTCGACCACGTTGCGAAGCTGGCGCACATTGCCGGGCCAGGACATGGTCTGAAGCTGCGCGCGCGCCTCCGCGCCCAGCTTGCGCAGGGGCAGGCCCTGGGTCTTGTTCAGCATCTCGATGAAATACTCGGTCAGGAGCGGAATGTCGTCGCGCCGCTCCTCGAGCGCCGGCACGGCGATCGGCACCACGTTGAGACGATGAAAGAGCTCCCGCCGGAAGCGCCCCTCGGCGATCTCATGTTCGAGATCGCGCGAGGTGGAGGATATCACCCGCAGATCCACCTGCACCTTGTCGGAGCCACCGACGCGCAGGAATTGCTGATCGACCAGCACGCGCAGGATCTTGGACTGCGTGCCGGGCGGCATGTCGGCCACCTCGTCGAAATAGATGACGCCGCCATTGGCCTCCTCGAGCAGACCCGGCTCGATGCCCTTTTCCTCGCTCTCGCGTCCGAAAAGCACCTCTTCCATGCGCTCCGCCTCGATCGATGCACAGGGCGCGGTGACGAAGGGTGCGCCGGAGCGGTTGGAATTGACGTGGATATAGCGCGCGGCCAGTTCCTTGCCCGAACCCGCCGGCCCCGAGAGCATCACCCGCCCGTTCGAGCGCGTCACCTTGTCGAGCTGGCCCAGCAGAGCGCGGAAGACGGCGCTGTCGCCCAGCATGTCGGCGGGCGTCGTCTCGCGGCGCTTGAGCGAGGAATTCTCGCGGCGCAGGCGGCTCGTCTCCATGCCGCGGCGGATGACCACCATGAGCTGGTCGATGTTGAAGGGCTTCTCGATGAAATCATAAGCGCCCTGCTTGATCGCGGCGACGGCGATCTCGATATTTCCGTGGCCCGAAATGATGACGACCGGCACCTCGGGATAATCACGCTTGACCGCCTTCAGGATGTCGATGCCATCCATGTTGCTGTCTTTCAGCCAGATATCGAGGATCAGAAGGCCCGGCTGCTCGGCGGCGATGGCGGCCATCGCCTCGTCGGAATTGCCGGCGAGCCGGGTGGCGAACCCCTCGTCCTCGAGGATGTCCGAAATCAGCTCGCGGATGTCCCGCTCGTCGTCAACGATCAGAATGTCGCTCATGCGTGTCATGCTCCCACCGCCTTGTCGGCGCTTTCCTGCTCTGAAATCATTTCGGTCAAATCCAGCCGTATGACGGCCATGGCGCCCGGATGCGCGCCCTCCTCGAAGGGGGCGGCATCCACGAGACTGAGCGTGCCGCCATGCTCTTCGATGATCTTCTTGACGATCGGCAGACCGAGGCCCGTGCCCTTGTCGCGCGTCGTCACATAAGGCTCGAAGAGGCGCGAGCGATCTTCGGGAAGGCCCGTGCCGTTGTCCGAAATCGTCAGTTCCGCGCGCCCGTCCGCATGGCTGCTCCGCACACGGATCACGGGCTGATAGCCTTCGGGCGCAAGGCCCTTTTCGACAAGTGTTTCCGTGGCTTCGCCCGCGTTCTTGATCAGATTGGTGAGCGCCTGGCTGATCATCGTCGCATCCACATCCGCCCAGAGCGGCGCCGCGTCGAGATCGGTCTCGATGCGCACCTCGGGCTGGCCGGCCTCCTGAAGCAGCACCGCTTCGCGCAAAAGCCGCGTGAGGCTTTCGGGCTTGCGCTCGGGTTCGGGCATGCGGGCGAACTTGCTGAATTCGTCCACGATGCGGCGCAGATCGTCCGTCTGGCGCACGATGACGCCGGTGAGCTGCTTGAGCGACTCGGCGTCCTCCTCGGCCAGCAGCTTTGAGAACTTGCGCTGCGTGCGCTCGGCCGAGAGCTTGATGGGTGTGAGCGGGTTCTTGATCTCATGCGCGATGCGGCGCGCGACATCGCCCCATGCGGCCATGCGCTGCGCGCTCACGAGGTCGGTCACATCGTCGAAGGCCACCACATAGCCCTCGCGCTTGCCCTTGTCGGTGCGGCGGGTGGACATGCGCACCAGAAGGCTTTCCTGCGCGCCGCCGCGCGTCACGCGGATCTCGTCCTGCACGAAGCCGCCCGCGCTTTTGCGCAGCCGCGCGAAAAGCTCGGCGAATTCCGGCACGGCGACCGACAGATCGACCGATTGCCGATCCTCCTGCCAGTCGAGCAGCTTTTCCGCGGCGCGGTTCACGAAGGTCACGCGCCCCTTCGCATCGAGGCCGACGACGCCCGACGAGACGGACCCCAGAACCGAGTCGAAGAGGCGGCGCCGCCGCTCGATCTGCTCGGTATTTGACAAAAGCGCCGCGCGCTGGCCTTTGAGCTGGCGCGTCATCTGGTTGAAGAAGGTGCTGAGCTGCGCGATCTCGTCGTCGCCCTCTTCCTCGCGGACCTGCACATCAAGATCCCCCGCCCCGATGCGCTGCGCCGCGCTGGTCAGGCGGCCCACGGGGCGCGCGAGGCGCTCGGCGAACCACAGCCCCAGCCAGACGGCGGCGAGGATCAGGATCACGGCGAATCCGAGATAGAGCAGCCCGAACTCGAACAGGACGCGGCCCCGCTCGCTCTCGCGCTGCTGATAGAAATTGGCGGTTTCCTTGGTCTCGTCCAGAAGGTTCAGGATATCGCCGTCCACATTGCGGCTGACATAAAGATAGCGGTCCGCGAAGCCTTCGAGCGGGATGAGCGCGCGAAACTCGTTGTTGTCCCAGTCCTGAATGACCAGCAGGCCGTCGCGCCGCGCCTCGGCCAGCGTCTCGGCGGAGGGCTCTTCGTAATCGAAGAGATAGGACGACTCGCCCCGCGCGCGGATCTCGCCGCTGCCGTCGATCACGAACGCCTCGCGCAGCCCGCGCTGGATCTCGCGCTGCCCTTCGGAAAGGATCTGCCTAATGTCGCCATCATCGAGAAAGACGCTGCGCTGCTTGACGTCCTCCAGAAACCGCGCCACGGCCTGCGCGTCGATGATGAGATCGCGGCGATGCTCGTCCTCATAGGCCTCGGCGGCGGCGACGGAATTGCTCACCACCCGCCCGACCCGGTCCGAAAACCACGCCTCTAGCCCCATGTTGACCGACAGCGTGGCGAAGACGGCGACGGTGATCGTCGGCAAAAGCGCCATGATCGCGAAGACACCCGTCAGACGCAGATGGAGCCGCGAGCCCGCGCTCTGCGAGCGCCGCGCCGAGATCATCTGCACGACGCGTTGCAGCACGAGCGCGGCGACGGCGATGACATAGACGAGGTCGGCCAGAAGCACGATGCGCAGCACGTTCGACTGTGCGCCCTGATCGAGCGGGCCCATCACAAGGAAGGTCACAAGGGCCAGGACAGGGCCGAGACTGACGAGGCCGAGGGTCGCGACGGTCTGGAAACGCTTGGCCCGACGCAGGCGCGACAGACGTTCCCAGCCCATTTTGCGTGTCCTTGCGGCCACTTGCACCCCCCAGCGCATCGGCGCCATTCCTGCGGCGCCCACCATATCTTGTGGCCGGGAAGGCTCGCCTTCCATTTGCGCCACAGGTCTGTTGCGCTTTTACATCAACTTGCGGCGGCGTGTCACCTCAATATCCAGATCGGTGATCTTTTTCCGGAGGGTATTTCGATTGATCCCGAGCAAATCGGCGCATTTCGCCTGATTTCCGCCCACCGCATCGAGCGCGATGCGCAACAGCGGCGCCTCCATCTCGCGCAGGACGCGCGCGTAGAGGCCCGCGGGCGGCAAGTCCTGCCCATGCAGATCGAAATAGCGTTGCAGATGCTCGGCGATGGCATCGGGCAGCGTCTCGCCGCCCGGGGCGGGCGCGGCGGCCGGACTGGCGGCATGGCTCGCCAAAAGCGCGTCGACCTCGCTGCGCGCGATCACCGGCACGCGCGCGGACAGCGCGAGGCGGCGCATCGCGTTCTCGAGCTCGCGCAGGTTCCCCGGCCAGTCATGCGCCTCGAGCGCCTCGAGCGCCTCGGGCGCAAGGCGCCGCGCGGGTGCGCCGGCCTCCTCGGCCAGATAGAGGAAATGCGTGGCGAGCAGCGACATGTCGCCCTTGCGCGCCCTGAGCGGCGGGATGTCGATGGCGGCGCCCGCAAGGCGGTAATAGAGATCCCCCCGCAGATTGCCGCCCGTCTGCGCGGTGGCGATGACGCGCGGCGCGTCCCCGCCCCGCGCCGCCGCATCGACGAGCGACAGCGCCCGCAATTGTGCGGCATCGCTGAAATCCTGCACGCCTTCGAGAACGATCGTGCCGCCCTTCGCCTCCGCGAGAAGCCGCGCGGGCGCGGCGTCATCGGCCAGATCGGCAGGCCCGGCGGCCAGGAAGGGCCGCCCCCGGCGGCGCGAGACATCATGCACGACGCGCGCGGTGAGCGATTTGCCCGTCCCCTGCTCGCCCGCGATCCAGAGCGACAGATCGCTGTCGATCACCCGCGCCAGCACACGGAAAAGCGCCTGCATCGGCGCGCTCTGCCCGACGATGGGCAGCTCTTCGGGCGGCGCCTCGGCGGCGGGGGCGCGCGGCGTGCGCCGCGTCTCGAGCGCGCGGGCCGTGCGCGACATGAGGTCGGGCAGATCGAAGGGTTTGGGCAGATAATCCCAGGCCTCGGCCTCGGCGGCGCGGATGGCGGTCATCACGGTGTTCTGCGCCGAGATGATGATGACCGGCAGCCCCGGCCGCGTCTCGGCGATGCGCGGCAGCATCTCGAGGCCGTTTCCGTCGGGCATGACCACGTCCGAAATCACGGCATCGCCCATCCCTTCGCCGATCCAGCGCATGAGGGTCGTGAGGCTCGAGGTCGCGTGCACCTTGCAGCCCGCACGCGTGAGCGCCTGGCTCAGAACCGTGCGGATGGTGCGGTCGTCATCCGCGATGAGAACGGTTCCATCCATCAGACGGCCCTCCCGCGCGGCGCGAGCGGCAGCGAGACGCGAAAAACCGTGCGCCCCGGCTGCGATTGCGCGGTGATCCAGCCGCCATGCACCGCGACGATGCGCGCGGCGAGCGCGAGGCCAAGGCCGGTGCCGTTCTCGCGGCCCGACACGAAGGGCTCGAAAAGGCTCGCCTTCAGCTCCTCGGGCACGCCCGGCCCGTCGTCGATCACCTCGATATGAAGCGGCAGCGCGGCGGGGATGCCATCCTCGGCCCTCCGGCGCGCGCCCTGCTCGAAACTGCTGCGCAGGGTGATCGTGCCGCCCGCGCCGCCGGCCGCTTCCGCCGCGTTCTTGATAAGGTTCTGAAGAACCTGAAGCAGCATGTCCGCATCGGCCCATGCCTCGGGCAAGGACGGATCATAGGCCTCCTCTATCCGCATGTCGGAGGCGAGGCCGAGCGATGCGCTTCGACGCGCGCGGCGCAGAACGTCATGCACATTGACCGGAGCGAGGCGCGGCGGCGCGAGATTTCCGTAGCTTTCGACCTGGCTGAGCAGCGCGGCGATGCGGCGGCTTTCACTCACGATGAGGTCGGTCAATTCGCGGTCCTCCGGGCCGAGGTTCATCGACAGAAGTTGCGCGGCCCCGGTGATGCCGGCAAGCGGGTTCTTGATCTCGTGCGAGAGCATCTCGGCCATGCCGATGGCGGAGCGCGCGGCGGGATGCGCGCCCGGATCGTGAAGCATCTGGCCCGATATGGCCCGCCCGGCCATGATCTGCCCCGAAAGGGCGCGCGGCGTAATCAGCATGAGCATCGCGCCGCCGCCTTCCGGCGCGGGCGCGGCCTGAAGGCTGCATTGCACCGCCGCGCGCCCCCCCGCGCCGATGCCGATATCGGCCACGAAAAGCGGCCCGCCGCCTTGCCGCGCGCGCTCGAAGGCGGCGGCGATCGGCGTGTCGAGATCGAGCACCTCCCAGACGGGCTGGCCCGCGAGGCTGCGCGCCGAGCTGTTCAGGAAGGCTTCGGCGGCGGGATTGACGCGGCAGGCGCGGTCCTCGGCATCGACGATCAGCGCGGGCACGGGCAGCGCCGCCCAGAGCGCGCCCTCGAGCGACGCCTCGGGCCCGCTCATGCGGCCACCTCGAAGCGGCTTTGCACGGCGCGCGGCAGCAGGCGCAGAACCTTGTCCGGGTTTGGTGACGTCAGAACCGCACGGCGCAATTCCGGCGCGGCCTCGTCCAGATACCAGCCCAAATGCTTGCGCGCGACGCGGGCGCCCAGTTCCTTGCCGTAGAAGTTGAGCATCGCCTCGTAATGCCTTGCAATCATGTCGATAAAAGCACCACCTTCGGGAATTTTCGGCGCGGGCAGACCTGCGATGCGATGCGCGATCTCGGCCAGCACCCAAGGACGGCCCTGCGCCCCGCGCCCCACCATCACGCCATCGGCGCCCGAGGCCGCCAGCGCGCGGCGCGCCGTCCCGGCGCAGGTGATGTCGCCATTGGCGATCACGGGGATCGACACGGCGTCCCGCACCTCGCGGATCGCCGCCCAGTCCGCGGCACCCTTGTAGAACTGGCAGCGCGTGCGCCCATGCACGGTGATCATGGCGACGCCCGCGTCTTCGGCCATCCGCGCCAAAAGCGGCGCGTTGCGCTGCGCGTCGTCCCAGCCGAGCCGCATCTTGAGCGTCACGGGAACCGACACGGCGCCCGCGACGGCCTCGATCAGGCGCTGCGCCAGATCCGGCTCGCGCATCAGTGCCGAGCCCGCCGCGCCGGAGCCGGCGGCGCGGGTCACTTTCTTGGCCGGACAGCCCATGTTGATGTCGATGAGACGCGCGCCCTGCGCCTCGACCATCCGCGCGGCCTCGGCCATCCAGTGCGGCTCGCACCCGGCAAGCTGAACGGAGGTCGCCTCGGCGCCCAGCCCGAGCTCGGCCTTACCGCGCGCAGAAGGCTTGGCCTGCACCATCTCCTGGCTCGCGATCATCTCGCTCACGACGAGGCCCGCGCCGAAGCTCGTCACGAGGCTGCGAAACGGCAGATCGGTGATCCCGGCCAGCGGCGCGAGCAGCACCGGCGAGCCGAGTGAAAGCCCCCCGATCTCGAGGCGCGGTGGCAGAACCCTGTCGGTGCGCGGCATTGGCTGTGTCCCCATGACGCTACAGTCTTAGCGGGCGCGGCGGGCCACTGCAATGAATTGCATGCTGCGGCGCGGCGCGATAGCGTGATTGGCATGACATGTGCCGTTTTGATAGTCGCCGCAGGACGCGGCACCCGCGCGGGCGGCGATCTGCCCAAGCAGTGGCAGCCCCTCGCGGGAAGGCGCGTGATCGACTGGACGGTCGAGCGATTCCGGACGCAGCCCGACGTGCAAAACATCATGATCGCCCTGCATCCCGATGATATCGAAGCCTATTCCGCGCCGGAGGGCGTGCGGACGACGCAAGGCGGCGCGAGCCGGGCCGCTTCGGTGCGCGCCGGACTCGAGGCGCTGGAGGAGACGGGCTGCACCCGCGTGCTGATCCACGACGTCGCCCGGCCCTGCGTGAGCGCTGCGCTCATAGGCCGCGTGCTCGGCGCGCTCGAGGACGGCGCGCGGGCGGCGGCGCCCGCGCTTGCTGTGACCGATGCGCTCTGGACCGGGGAGGCGGGCCGCGTCACCGGCACGGCGGATCGCAGCGGGCTCTGGCGCGCGCAGACACCGCAGGGTTTCGATTTCGCGGATATCCTCGCCGCGCATCGCGCATATGACGGCGAGGCCGCCGACGATGTCGAAGTGGCGCGGGCGGCCGGGCTTGACGTGGTGATCGTGCCGGGCGATGAGGACAATCTCAAGATCACGCATCCCCCCGATTTCGCGCGGGCCGAGGCCATTCTGAGAGGCAAGATGGATATTCGCATCGGCTCCGGCTACGACGTTCACCGGTTCGGCGAGGGCGATCACGTCATGCTCTGCGGCGTGGCGATCCCGCATGAGCGGGGGCTTCAGGGCCATTCGGACGCCGATGTGGGCCTTCACGCGCTTTGCGACGCGATCTACGGCGCGCTCGCCATGGGCGATATCGGCCGCCATTTCCCGCCGAGCGAGCCGCAGTGGAAGGGCGCCGAAAGCCATGTATTTCTGCGCCATGCGGTCGCGCTGGCGCGCGAGATGGGCTTCGGCATCGGCAACATCGACATCACGCTCGTCTGCGAGTGGCCCAAGATCGGCCCCCATGCCGAGGCGATGCGCGGCGCGCTGGCCGAGATCACGGGCACCGGGATCACGCGTATTTCCGTCAAGGCCACCACATCCGAGCGGCTCGGCTTCACCGGACGCGAGGAGGGCATTGCGGCCATGGCGAGCGTCCTTCTGGTGGCGCAATGAGGATCGCGCAGCTCATCGCGACGGTGGGCGGCATCGGCTATCTGCGCCCTGCCCCCGGTACTTGGGGATCGGCGGCGGCCCTGCCCCTCGGGGCCGCGCTGCACCTGATCGGCGGGCCGTGGCTCTTGCTCATCGCCATTATCGTGGGCTTCGCCAAAGGTGTCTGGGCCACGATTCAAATGACGCGCGGCGCGGACGATCACGACCCCTCGCATATTGTCATCGATGAGGTGATCGGCCAGTGGATCGCGCTTTTGCCGCTCTCCTTCGGGGCGTGGCATGTCGGCGCGTCGATCTTCGCGCTCTGGCCCGGCTGGATCGCGGCCTTCGTGCTCTTCCGCCTCTTCGATATCTGGAAGCCCGGCCCCGTCGGCTGGGCGGACCGCAAGCATACGCCCTTCGGCGTGATGTTGGATGACGTGATCGCGGGCATTCTGGCGGCCTTGGGCGTCATCGCCCTCGCGGCGCTCGCGCATGGGGTGATGGCGGCATGAGCGCCGAGGCGCTTCTCGAGCGCGCCCGGGCGCAGGGCGTGAGGATCGCCGCCGCTGAAAGCTGCACGGGCGGGATGGTGATGGCGGCGCTGACCGCGATGCCCGGCAGCTCGGACGTGGTCGAGCGCGGTTTCGTCACCTATTCCAACGCGGCCAAGATTGAGCTTCTGGGCGTTGCCGAGACAACGCTCGCGGCCCATGGCGCGGTGAGCGTCGAAGTGGCCGCCGAAATGGCCTCGGGCGCGCTCGCCGCGTCGCGCGCGGATCTGGCCGTTTCCATTACCGGCATCGCGGGCCCGGGTGGCAGCGACGCGAAGCCCGAGGGCCGCGTCTGTTTCGGGATCGCCCGCAAGGGCGCGCCGGTCAGGACCGAGATGCAGGATTTCGGCGCGCTCGGCCGGGCCGAGGTGCGCCAGGCGGCGACGGATCATGCGATCGCCCTGATGCTGGGCGCGCTCGCCTAGCCATAAAGCTCGCGCGCGCGGCGCTCGAAGGCGCGCACGATGCGTTGCATCGCCTCGTAGAAGAACAGCCCCGCCGCCGATTGCAGGATGCGGTTGCGAAACTCGAAATCCACGTGGAAATCGACTGTGCAGCCCTCTTCCGTGTCGGTGAATTTCCAGTTCGAGACCATGTGCTTGAACGGCCCGTCGAGATATTCGGTGTCGATCTTCATATCCTCGGGATAGAGCACCACGCGGCTTGCGAATTTCTCGCGAAAGACCTTGAAGCTGATGACGAGATCGGCCTCCATGACCTCGCTCCCATCAGGCTGCTCGGTCCGGCTGCGCACACGCGCGGCGGCGGTCCAGGGCAGGAATTTTGGATAATCGCCCACATCCGCGACCAGATCGAACATCTGCTGAGCGCTATAGGGAAGCTTTCGGGTTTCGGAATGGGTGGGCAAGGCCGCCTCCGGGCATTTTCGCGTGACAGTGGCACCTTATGTCATAGACTGCGGCGCAAATGGCAAGGGCCGGGCCCGGAACGCGGGCTGCGGCACATGGCAGCAAACGCGCCGCGCGGGATCGGGTTTCGCGCAAGACGCGTCGAGAGGTCGAGGCATGAATACCCGCTGGCTCATGCGCATGGCGCGATGGGCGCAAAACCCGCCGAGCTGGGGACGCGTCAAATTCGTCTTTGCGATCATCGGGATATGCGTCGCTCTTTACACGGCCGAGCGCATCTGGGGCTGGCCGGACGCGCTGACGCCCGACCCCGTGACGCATCGTGGCCTCAAGCCATGAAGAGGTATGCAAGGGGAAAGTGGCGCGGTTGACGGGGCTCGAACCCGCGACCCCCGGCGTGACAGGCCGGTACTCTAACCAACTGAGCTACAACCGCGCGTGGGGTGTGGAGTAGTGGAGCCGCGCGGGGGCGTCAATGGGTAAAAACGCGGATTTCGGCGCCGGCGCGCGAATTTTTCCAAAGGCCCCTGCATGCCGACACGGCGCGCAAAAAGCGCCGGGACAGGCCCGAAAACACACCATCCATGTCGTGAAGAAAAGCAGCGGTGGCGCGGTTGACGGGGCTCGAACCCGCGACCCCCGGCGTGACAGGCCGGTACTCTAACCAACTGAGCTACAACCGCCCACTGCAATCGCGCGAGGGCGTGAGCCGTCCCGCGATGGCACGTCTTTAGTCGGCACCGCGGGACGCGTCAAGCGCGAGTTTCAGCTAATTTCGAATTGCTCGGACCGCTTGGATCAGAGCGTGCGCCGCACAGTGCGCATCCATTCCTCGGCGCCTCGCGCGGTCGCCTCGTGCACCGCCCGCCCAGCCGCTTCGCCGAGCGCGGTGTGCATGCCCGCATAGCCGATCGTGCCCGCCGGCGCGGCGACGGCGATGCAATCCGTGCCCGTTCCCGTGGCCCGCCCTGTGGGCAGATCGAACCCCGCCTCCATCACCGCCGCCGTGCGCGCCGAGGCCGCGAGGGCGAGCGCCTCGATCAAGGCGGCATCGCTGAGGCCCGCGCCCGCCATGGCGCCCTGTCCCGGCTCGAGCCGCAGCGCGATGTTGATCGTGCCCCAGTCCTGCCCGCTGCGGTCCATCCGCGTCCCGATCCGCTCGGCATTGGAGAGGCCTACTGTGGCAACGGCGGTGGCGCGCATCCCCTCGACCTCGGCGCGCGCTACATGATGGCAGGCGATGTCGCGCGAGGTGAGGAACGCCACCGCATCGCGCGCGCCGCGTGACTCCAGCGCGTCCTTCAGCCACCTGTGCACGTCGAGATCCGCGGGAAGGTCCGCGTTTCGCACCTCGCGCCAGAGGATGCGCCGCGCGGTGACGAGGCCGGGGCGGTTGATCGCCCAGCTCAGCACGCGCATCTCGGTTCCGAGATCGAATTCGAGCCAGGGCGCGTCGAGCGTGAGGCCGCTCACCGCGTGACCCTCATGGGCTGGAAGATCGGCCCACCCTCGCCGTCGCGCCACGCCGCCTCGATGCCGAAGACCGCATCGAGCCGCTCGGGCGTCAGCACTTCGGCGGGCGCGCCATCCGCAACGAGGCCGCCGCCCGGCGCGAGCAGCACGAGGCGCGTGCAATGGCGCACCGCGAGGCCCAGATCATGGAGCGAGACGAGGCAGGATTTGCCCTGCGCGGCCAGCGCCGCGAACGTCTCCATCGTGGAAATCTGATGCGCGGGATCGAGGCCCGCCGTCGGCTCGTCCGCCATAAGAAGCGGGGTTTCCTGCGCAAGGGCCCGCGCGATGAGCGCGCGCGCGGCCTCGCCGCCCGAAAGCCGGGTCGCGGCCCGCTGGCGCAAAGGCGCAAGGCCCATCCGCTCGATCGCGGCATCCGTCGCGGCATGATCCTCGGCGGTGGCGCGTTGGCCTGCGCCCAAATGAGGTACGCGGCCCAGCATCACCAGCGTCTCGACGCTGACGGGCCAGGCGATCTCGCGCGCCTGAGGCATCCAGGCGGCGGCCTTGGCCCGCAAACGCGGCGCCATCTCGGCAAGACTGCTGCGGCCCTCGGCTGCGATCAGACCCAGCGCCGCGCGCATGAGCGTCGTCTTGCCCGCGCCGTTCGGACCGATCAGGCCCACGAATTCGCCCGGCGCGATGGTCAGATCCACATCGCGGAAGATCTCGCGCCCGCGCAGGGCGACGCCGAACCGCTCGAGGCTCAGAAGGCTCATATCCCGTCCTTCCGCGTCTTGAAGATGAGATGCAGGAAGACGGGCGCGCCGACGATCGCGGTCAGAACGCCGAGTTTCAGGTCCTGCGACGGCAAGATGAGGCGCACCGCGATATCGGCGGCGAGGAGCATGATCGCGCCGCCGAGCGCCGACGCCCAGAGGAGCCGCGAGGGGCGCGCGCCGACAAGGGGGCGCAGGATATGCGGCACGACCAGCCCGACGAAGCCGATGGCCCCCGCGACCGCCGTTCCCGCCCCGACGACGCAGGCCGTGCCGACCACCAGCACCGCGCGCATCGCCCCGAGGCTGATGCCCATCGCGGCGGCCGCGTCCTCGCCCAATGTCAGCGCATCGAGGCCGCGCCCCAGCGTTCCGAGCAGGACCCAGCCCACCGCCATCAGCGGCAGCGCCAGCCAGACATGCACCATCGAGCGGTCCGAGAGCGAGCCCATCATCCAGAAGACGATCTCGTTCGCGGCGAAGGGATTGGGCGAGAGGTTCAGCACCAAGGAGGTGAGCGCACCCGCCAGCGCCGATATCGCGATCCCCGCGAGGATGAGCGTCAGCGCCCCGCCGCGCGGCCCCGCCAGCGCCATCACCAGAACGACGCCGATCAGCGCACCGGCAAGGGCCGCGAGCGGCAGGCCGAGCGCGAAGCTCGCCGCCAGCCCCGTCTGGATCGCCAGCACCGCGCCGAGCGCCGCCGACCCCGACACGCCGATGAGACCCGGCTCGGCGAGCGGATTGCGCAGATAGCCCTGCATCGCCGCCCCGGCGAGGCCGAGGCTCGCGCCGATCATCGCGGCGAGGATCGCGCGCGGCAGGCGAATCTCGCGCATCACCATCGCGGCGGGGCCATCGCCCCCCTGCCAGAGCGCAGCGATCATCTCGCCCAGACCAAGGCTCGCCGGCCCGATCAGCAGCGAGGCCGCGAACAGCGCCAGAACCGCCAGCGCGAGGGGCGCCATCAGGCGGCTCATCCGCCGGGGCCACCTGCGGCCGTGCCCGCCATGCGCGCCTTGAGCGCACGCCGCGCCTCGGCCATGTCGGAAATGGCGCGCAGCACGAAGGGGGTGCCGCAGACCCAGTCCTGATCCGTCATGGCGGCGCTGGCCGCCTGCCCGCTCAGCCCGGTGACGACCGGATGATCCATGACCTCTTCGGCGCGGCTGCCGCCCGGATAGCGCCGCGTGGTGATGACGAGCTCGGGGTCCAGCATCGCGAGGATTTCAAGCGGCAGTTTGCCCCAGTCGTACCCCGCTTCGGCGGGCGCGTTGCGCAGACCGGCGGCGGCGAGGATGTCGTCGGCGAGCGACTGCTCGCCCGAGGTATAACCATTGGCATAGTAAAGCGCCGCGCGCGGATCGCCGCCGCCGACACGCGCGCCCGCGCGCAGCTCGGCGAGATCGGCGTCGAAGCGCGCGACCATCTCTTCGGCGGCCTTCTGCCGCCCGAGCGCCGCGCCCATCTCGAGAATGCGCGCGCGCACATCCTCGAGCGAGCGGGTGATGTCGAACTGGATAACCTCGATGCCGAGGCGGCGCAGCATCGCGACCGTCTCGCGCGAGGTATAGCTGCCCGCGACCACCAGATCGGGGCGCATCACATGCACCTCCTCGGCGCGGCCCGCATTGATCGCATAACCCGCCGCCTCATCCGCCATGGGCGAGACGCGCCGGTCGAGCGCGATGCGGCTGACCGACAGAAGCTGCCCCTCGCCCGCGAGCAGCATCGCAAGCTGATCGGTGCAGAGATTGATCGACACGACTCTCTCGGGCGCGGCCATCGCCGCGCCTGCAAAGGCCAGATCCGCGCCCGCCAGGCAGGCGGACGCGGCCAGCGTTCTTATGCGCTCAGAAAGACGCACGAAGCCCCACATAGGCCGCCCGGCCCGGCTGGTTGAAGCCGCCCGCGGTCTCATAATCCTCGTCGAAGAGGTTCTCGAGCCGCAGGTAGATCTCGGCATTGTCGCTGAGATCATAGCTCACCCCGGCACCGACCAGCGTGTAATCGCCCACCTTGTTGTTCGCCGGTGCGAAGGCGCTCGGAACGATATCGGCGACGTGGCGGATATCGACATATCCCGCGAACCGCTCGGTGAAGTCGGCGCCGAGGCCGATCACGGCGTCATGCTTGGGCGTGCGGGTCAGGCGCGCGCCCTCGGTCTCGGCATCGGTATAGGTGTAGGCGCCAAAGAGGCGAAGCGCGTCCGTGAGCGCGACCTCGCCCGACAGCTCGATGCCTTTCGACGTCGTGGTGCCGGGAACCTGGTTGTAGCAGCCGAACCCGCTGCCGCAGGCCGTCGCGGCGCCGTCGAAATCGATCAGATCGTCGATATCAGTGTAGAACAGGGTCGCCTTGATGAAGCCGGCCTCGCCATAGGTCTTCTCGGCGCCCAGCTCGTAGCTGATGCTCTTCTCGGGCTGAAGGGCCGGATCGCCGAAACTGCTGAACCGCTCGAAAAGCGATGGGGCGCGGTAACCGGTCCCGACGACGGCGCGGAAGGCCAGATCTTCCACGGGGCGCCAGACGGCGGCGACGCGGCCGGTGGTCTCGCCGCCGAAGCTCGAGTTGTCATCATAGCGCAGCGCCGCCGAAAGATCGATTTGCTCGGTCGGGCTGAACAGCAGCTCGGCCGTCGCCGCGGAGTTGTCTTCCGAGCCGACGGTCGTGCCCGAGTCTATATCTTCGTCCGTGCGCTCCGCCCCGATATTCAGCACCGTGCGCGCGCCGAGTTCGGCACTGCCGAGATAGGACAGCGTGCGGCGCTCGCCTTCGAAGCGGGTGGTCCCGCCGGTCGGATCCTTCCGGTCGATGTCGAAATAGCTGTAGCTGAGCGTATGCGTCACCGCGCCCGTCTCAAGCGTGGCGAAGACGCGCGCGCCGAGTTCCTCGGTCGAAATCTCGCCGGTTGCGTTGTTCGAAAAACGGCTGCGGTCGATCTCGATATCGCCTTCGCGATAGAGCACCGAGCCGCCGATGGTCAGGGTCTCGGTCGCGTCGAATTCGGCGCTGCCGGTCAACGTGCTCTGCTCGAAGCCGTCCTTCTCGGTGTTGAAGCTCTGGGCCGAAATACCCTCCGACTCGACGCGCCCATAGGTGAGCGCAACGAAGCCGCGCTCGGACTTGTAGCCGCCGCTCAGCGATCCGGAGTAAGTGTCGAAGCTTCCGGCCTCGACTTGCGCCGCGCCTGAATAGCCCAGTTTTTCAGGGCGATACGTGGTGATGTTGATGACGCCACCGATCGCCTCCGAGCCGTAGAGCGCCGATTGCGAGCCCTTGAGCACTTCGACCCGCTCGACACCCGCTGCCGTGAGACCGCCGAAGTTGAACTGGTTCTGCGTGCCGGACGGGTCGGCCACGTCGATCCCGTTGATCTGCACGCCCACATAGCGCGACGGCAGGCCACGAATGAAGATGCCCGCGGACGCTCCGAGGCCGCCATTCGAGACAGAGGTGACGCCCGGCAGACGCGTCAGCGCATCGAGCACGGTCGTGTCGTTGCCGCCCGCATCATCGCCCTCCAGCACCTCGACCGTGGCGCCGGTGCGGCCGCGCTCGACAGGCGAGAGGCTGCTCGAAAGCACGATGGTGCCGAGGTCGAATGTCTGCTGGGCCTCGGCATGGCCGGCGGCGTGGGCCGCCGCGCCGGCGAGAATCGTGGTGGCGAGAAGTCTGGTCTTCATGGTCTGTCTCCGAACGCACCCTATTTCGGGCGCGCCTTGCGTCTTTGAATGAGCATGCGGAGAAGCGCGTGGCTTCCGCAGGCGGCGAGGATGCCACCACAACGGAAGGATCCGTTGCCCATGACGCGCCCCGCGTCCGGACAGGGTGAGCACTTCGGCAGGTCTCCTGACTCGCGGGTCACAGCTTGGCCGGGTCTTCCCACCGCAACGCGCGGCAGTGACATGTTCCGGCTTCGCTCGCCGCCTACAGTTGCGGGGGCAGTCGCGGAATTGGCCGATGGCCGAACCGCGTTCCCTATTATCCATCGCCCTCGCGGGCTTGGACCGAAGCACGACCTGCTTAGCGCGCGGCCCCCGCTGCGGAAAGAGGGAAAATCGAAAATTTTCGCGCGCGGCGACGTGCACGCTCAGCAGCGTACATGAACCTTGGCCAGTATCTCATTGAGATAAGGTGGAATGGTGGGTGGTGAGGGGCTCGAACCCCCGACATTTTCGGTGTAAACGAAACGCTCTACCAACTGAGCTAACCACCCGCTGGGCACGGATTAGCGCCATCGGCGCCCCCGCGCAAGAGCCTGGAGACTCACTCAGCCGTCGCGCTGCCGATCCGCCGCTCGCGGCCGTCCTCGAGATGGTAGACGCAGCCCTGCCCGTTCTCCTGCGCGCCCATCTCCTCGAAGGCCATACCCTGCGCAAGCCCGCGCAGCACCTGCCCCCAGAGGCCATGCGCCACCACGATGCTCGGTCCGCGCAGCCCATCGGCAAAGTTCCGCACCCGTATCATGAGCGCATCCAGCCCCTCGCCGCCCGGCGCGGCGGCATAGGTTTCAAGATCGCTCGCGCCCTTCGGCAACTCGGATTTGAGGCGGCCCTCCCAGGCGCCCGTGTCGATCTCGGCGAGGCGCGGGTCGACGACGGCGGGCGTGCCGGGCAAGGCGATGGCCGCCGTTTCGCGCGCGCGTCCGAGCGGCGAGACATAGATGCCGCCCGGCCCGGCCAAGACCTGCGCCAAGGCGGGCGCGATCAGCCCGGCTTGCCTGCGCGCGGCCCCTTGCGGTCAGCGGCGAGTCACGCCGCCCCTGAATGCGCCCGGCGAGGTTCCATTCGGTCTCGCCATGCCGCAGGAACCAGATCGGGGGCCAGTCAGGCAGATGCATGCGCGTCGCCTTGCGAAAAAGTCCCGGCGCCCCAACGCGAAACGGCGCCCGATCGGGGCGCCGCTGCGACTGGAGTGCCAGTGAAAGATGGTGGGTGATAAGAGATTTGAACTCCTGACATCTTCGATGTGAACGAAGCGCTCTACCACTGAGCTAATCACCCTTGGGATGGGTTTCTAGCGTCAGTCGCTGCCCTCTGCAACCGCTTCTTTCAGCGGATGACGCAGCGGCGCGGTGGAGGTGTCGATGGCGGCGTCGGGTATGCTCGCCGCGGTGGCGACGCCTGCGGGAATGCTCGCGACCGCCGCCGAAGGCTGGCGGATATTCGCAACGATGACGCGGGCTTGCGGCGTTTCCTTCACGCGCTTGCGCTTGATCTTGCCCATCGGTTGAAGGTTCAGCTCGCGCCCCTCGGCGAGAGAGGCGCCCAGAACCTCGAGCATGGCTTCGATGACGGGTTTCGCATGCTTCTTGGCGACGCCCGAACGCTCGACTACGAGCGAGATCAGCTCCTGCTTCTTGAGCTGCTCGGCACCCGCCTCGTCCGTCGCCTGGGCAGGCTTGGCAGGTCTTACATTCGTCTTTTCAACAGCTTGGGGCGCACTCTTCGCGCCGCCTTGCGCGGGTGCTGCCTTGGCGACGGCGAGCGGGGGCTTCGGCACCATCGTCGTCACGCTGCCCTGTGCGCGCAGCGGCGCGGGCGGCTTGGGCGGCATCGCGCTCGCGCGGCTCGTCTTGGGGCTCTTGCTTTTCATCTTGCTGCCTGTCGTCTTGCGGCTGACCATTTCGGCTGCCTCCCTTTATGGGTTATGATTGTTGACTGCTCGGCGACGATCATAGCCCCAAGCGTGTCAATATGCCAGCTTTACCTTCAAATGCAGGCTCAGCGCCCTTTGAAGAGCCCGCCCAGAATGCCCCTGACGAGACGCCGTCCGGTTGTCCCCTGAAGCTCCTTGAGAAGCGCGCCGGTGAGCGCCTCGCCGAAACCGCCCTCGCTCTCGCGCCGCGCGCTCGAGCGTGCGGTCCGGCTTCCGGAATAGCGCCGCCCGGCATTGAATTCGCGCTCCGCCACCGATTGCGCCTCGGCGGCGTCTTCGGCTTCGGCGGCCTCGGCGGCCGCGGCCTCGGCGCGCGATTTCAGCATCTCGTAGGCCGACTCGCGATCGACGCGGGTCTCGTATTTTCCGGCGGCTGGGGACGAAGCCTGCGCCGCGCGGCGCGCGGCGGCGTCGATCGGCCCGAGTTTCGAGGAGGGCGGACGAATGAGCGTGCGCTCGACCACGCCCGGCACGCCCTTGTCCTCGAGCATGGAGGTCACGGCCTCGCCCACGCCGACATCGCGGATCGCGTCCACCGTCTCGAAACGCGCATTGGGCCGATAGGTCTCGGCGGCGCGGCTGAGCGCCTTTCGGTCGCGCGCGGTGAAGGCACGCAGCGCATGCTGCACCCGGTTGCCGAGCTGGCCCAGAATATCCTCGGGCACGTCATCGGGGTTCTGCGTGATGAAATAGATGCCGACGCCCTTGGAGCGGATGAGCCGCGCCACCTGCTCGACCTTGTCGACCAACGCCTTGGGCGCATCGTCGAAGAGCAGATGCGCCTCGTCGAAGAAAAAGACGAGCTTGGGCTTGTCCGGATCGCCCACCTCGGGCAGCGTCTCGAAAAGCTCGGAGAGCAGCCACAGAAGGAAGGTGGCATAGAGCCGGGGCGAGCCCATCAGCTTGTCCGCCGCGAGGATGTTGATCTGCCCGCGCCCGTCCGCGCCGACATGCATCAGATCACCCAGCTCGAGCGCCGGTTCTCCGAAAAGTTCGGCGCCGCCCTGGTTCTCGAGCACCATCAGCTGGCGCTGGATCGCGCCCACGGACTGCGTCGAGACATTGCCGTAGCGCAGCGACAGCGCATCGCGGTTCTCGCCCACCCAGACCAGCAGCGCCTGAAGGTCCTTGAGATCGAGGAGCGGCATGCCCTCCTCGTCGGCGACGCGAAAGGCGATGTTCATGACACCCTCCTGCGCCTCGCTGAGCTCCATCAGGCGGCTGAGGAGAAGCGGCCCCATCTCGGCCAGCGTGGTGCGCACGGGGTGGCCCTGTTCCCCGAAGAGGTCCCAGAAGGTGACGGGAAAGGCGTCATAGCCGTAATCCGCGAGGCCGATCTTCTCGGCGCGGCTGGTGAAGGCGCCGTGCAGCTTGAAGCTCTCGCTCCCGGCTTCGGCGAGACCCGAGAGATCGCCCTTCACGTCCGACAGGAAGACCGGCACGCCGGCGGCGGAAAAACCCTCGGCCAGGATCTGCAAGGTCACCGTCTTGCCCGTGCCCGTGGCCCCGGCGATCAGCCCGTGACGATTGGCGTATTTCAGAGCGAGGCGCTGCGCCTCGGAATAGTCCGGCCCGCCGCCGCCGATGAAAATGCTGCCCGTCATGCGTCTCGATCCCCCAAATCGCCGCGCGGCTCAAAAACCGCGCCGCGTGACCATACAATCTTAACCTTTCCCCGCCAGTATCAAATTCGTCCCCGCGCGCATGTCCTCCTTGCGGCGGGGCCATGTCCTCCCTGTCAGACTGGCCGCGCTCGTTGTGAGTGCGGCCTTTTTTCGGGCCACCGTGGCGCGCATTTCTCCGGCCGGCAATCATGTCGGAAAGCTGCCTTATTTTGACTGTTGACGACGATTCTCCGCTGTCGTAGCGTTCACTGCAATTATTAAGTCGGCCAAGTCCGGCAGGGAGATCACGGAAGAAGGGGCCAGCCGGCCCCTTTTTCTATGCGCAGAGGCTTCGTGCCGGGTTTTGTCCCTGCTCCGAGCGCGCTTGCGGAAATCCGCTATGAGGCGGACGGCGCCGCGAAATTTGGCCCTGACAGTGCCCGCGCGTCATGTTAGATGCGCCGGGACGCCCGGAGTGATCCGGGAAACTTCAAGCATGAAGGGGACATTATGCCCAACTCGATTTCCATCCTGACCCTTGCCGCCGCTCTGGGCCTCGCGGGCGCCGCGATGGCGCAGGACACGGCCGTAGAGCCCGAAGCCGACAGCGCCGCCGAAACCGCGGCGGAGACGGCCACCGATGCCGCTCCCGAGGGCGCGGAGAGCACCGAAGCCGCCGAAGGCACCGAGGCCGAGGCGGGCGAGGATGCCGCGGCCGATGGCGCGGGCAACGCCTTCTCGACGGGCCGCGAAGTCTCGGACGAGGAGCCGCCCGTCTATGTCAAGGAGCAGTTCGGCGATTGGAACCTGCGCTGCTTCCGCAACCCCGATGGCGAAGACCCCTGCCAGCTTTACCAGTTGCTGCGCGAGGAAGGCGGCAATCCCGTGGCCGAGTTCAGCGTCTTCCGCATCGAGGGTCAGGAGCCTGCCGTGGCGGGTGCGACGGCGATCGTGCCGCTGGTCACGCTGCTGACCGAGGAGCTGAAGCTGTCGGTCGATGGCGGCACCGCCAAGAGCTATCCCTACCGCGTCTGCACCGAGGCCGGCTGCGTCGCGCAGATGGGCCTGACGCAGGCCGATGTCGACCAGTTCAAGCGCGGCGCCACGGCGCAGATCACGCTGGTCCCGGCGCAGGCGCCAGACCAGAAGGTGCGCATCAACGTCTCGCTGAGTGGCTTCACCGCAGGCTATGAGGCCGTGGGCGAATTTACCGAGTAAGCGACGCTTTGTCAGCGGAGCGAAGGGCGCGCCGAGTGGCGCGCCCTTTTTCGTTGCGGTGGCCCCTGCCCTAGTTATCCTTGCGCGCATCATGATGGGAGAGGCGCCGATGGATCGCGGGATCGTGCTGCACGGCTATCGCTACAGCGTCTATACCCGCGCGGTGCGCATCGCGCTGGAATGCAAGGGACTCGACTACGAGACCGTGGAGGTCGATCCTTTCGATGCGCCGGATCCGGCCTATCTGGCGCTCCACCCGTTCGGCCGGGTGCCGGTGCTCGTGCATGGCGCGTTCCGCATTTTCGAGACGCGTGCGATCGGCTCCTATATCGACCGGGCGTTCGATGGACCGCCCCTGCATCCCGCCGCCGCCGAGGCCCATGCGCGGATGGAGCAGGTCATGAGCATCGTCGACAGCTACGGCTATTGGCCGATGGTGCGCCAAGTCTTCGCGCAGCGGGTGTTTCAGCCGCTCGAGGGCGGCGCGCCGGATGAGGCACAGATCGCCGAGGGGTTGGCCGCCGCGCGCCCCGTGCTCTCGGCGCTCGATGCCATCGCGGGCGAGGGCCATGTGCTCGGCGGGCGCGATATCACCCTCGCCGATTGCCATTTGGCGCCCATGATCGACTACTTCCTGCGCGCCGTCGAAGGGCGCGCGGCGCTCAAAGGTCATCCCAATCTCTGCCGTTGGTGGGACAAGCTGTCCGCCCTGCCCCAGATCCGCGCGACGGACCCCGGCCTGCCGGCAATGCCCGGCTAGACAGCCCGCCGCAGCGCGATCACCGCATTGAGGCCGCCGAAGGCGAAGGCATTGCTGAGCGCCGCATCGACACGGGCCTCACGGGCCTCGTTCGGGACGACATCCAACGGACAGTCGGGATCGGGTTCGGCGTAGCCGATGGTGGGCGCGATCACGCCGTCGCGCAGGGCCATGATGCAGGCCAGAAGCTCGACCGCGCCGGTGCCGCCGATCAGATGCCCGTGCATGGATTTCGTCGACGAGATCATGAGCCGCGCGGCATGCGCGCCGAACGCATCGGCCACGGCGCCGCATTCGGTGCGGTCGTTCGCGGTCGTCCCCGTGCCGTGGGCGTTGATATAACCGATCTCCTCGGGGGCGATGCGTGCATTGGCGAGCGCGCCCGCGATGGTGCGCGCCGCCCCTTCGCGCGAGGGCATCACGATGTCGGACGCGTCCGAGCCCATCGCGTAGCCCGCGATCTCGGCCAGTATCTCGGCACCGCGCGCGCGGGCGTGCTCCAATTCCTCGAACACGAAGATGCCCGCGCCCTCGCCCTGCACCATGCCGTTGCGGTTCGCCGAGAAGGGCCGGCAGCCATCCTTGGACATGACACGCAGCCCTTCCCAGGCCTTCACGCCGCCGAAGCAGAGCATCGCCTCGGAGCCGCCGGTGACCATCACCGGCGCCATGCCGCTCTGAACCATCTGGAACGCCTGCGCCATCGCGTGATTCGAGGAGGCGCAGGCCGAAGAGACCGTGAAGCTGGGGCCGCGCAGACCCCATGTCATCGACACGTGGCCCGCCGCCGCGTTGTTCATCAGCTTCGGCACCACAAGAGGATGAACGCGGTTCTTCCCCTCCTCGTAGACGGCGCGGTAATTCTCGTCCGTTGTGGTCATGCCGCCGCCGGAATTGCCGAGGATCACGCCCGCGCGGAGCGACAGCTCCTCGGTGAATTCGATGCCCGATTGCCCGATCGCCTCGCGCGCGGCGATCAGCGCGAATTGCGTGAAACGGTCATAGAGCGCGAGGTCCTGCCGCGCGAAAGCGGTCTCGGGATCGTAATCCTTGATCTGCCCGCCGATCTGGATGCCAAGCCGCTCGACATCGCGGATCTCGAGCGGGCCGATCCCGCAGCGCCCCTCGCGCATCGCGGCAAGGGTCGAGGGCACGTCCCGCCCCAGCGCGTTGATCGTGCCGGCGCCGGTGATGACCACCCGCTTCACGACTGCTCGGCCACCAGGCGCTGCACATTGGCCACGATGGAGCCGACCGTGGAGATGTCGAAATCGCCCGCCGTCGGCTCGTTGGCGTTGAAAGGCACGTTGATGTCGAAGGCTTCCTCGATGGCGAAGATGCTCTCCACGAGGCCGAGACTGTCGACACCAAGATCCTCGAGGGTCGAGTCGAGCGTCACATCCGAAGGCTCGAGCATCGCCTGCTCGGCGATGATGGCGATGACGCGATCGGGTATGCTCATATCCCGGCCCTCCTCGGATGCTGGCATGGATTTAGTCACTCTGCCCGTCCTTTGAAACAGATTTCTTGAGCTGTGCGACATCCGCCACCAGCCTGCCGAGGCGGCGCAGATTCTTGTACATGTCGATATGCGCGTCCATCTTCATCGCCGGATAGCCGAGGATCACGCGCCCCGCCGGCACGTTGCTGAGGATCTTGGTGCCGCCGCCCGCGATCACGTTGTCGCCCACGAAAAGATTGTCGCCCACGCCGACCTGTCCCGCGAGCACGACATTGTTGCCGATCCGCGTCGAGCCCGCGATGCCGACGAGGCCGCACAGGAGCGTGTCGGTGCCGACGACCACGTTATGCGCGACCATGACGAGCGTGTCGATCTTGGTGCGATCGCCGATCACCGTGTCGCGCACCGTGCCGCGGTCGATGGCGGCATTGGCGCCCACCTCGACATCATCGCCGAGCCGCACGGAGCCGAGGCTGTGAATGCGCACATAGGATTGCGCGGCCGCATCGCCCTGATCGCCGAGCGTCTCGCGCACCGACTCGACGCCCGATTTCTCGGGCGTGACGAAGCTGAAGCCGTCGCCGCCGATCACCGCGCCGGGATTGAGGATGACGCGCGCGCCGATACGGACGCGGGCCGCGATGCGCGCCCCCTCGCGAATGAGCCCGCCCTCGGCGATCCGCGCGTCCGCGCCGATGCTGACCTGCGGCCCGATCCGCGTGCCCGCGCCGATGCTGGCCCCCGCTCCGATCACCGTCAGCGGGCCGACATGCACGCCCTCGCCCAGCACCGCGCTCTCGTGGATCACCGCCGAGGGGTGGATGCCCTCGCCCCAACCCTCGCCCAGATCCATCATCGCGGTCAGGCCCGACATGGCATAGCGCGGGCGCGGCGCCACGATGGCGGCCTCGAGCCCCAGCGCCTGCCAATCGGCCCCCTCCCAGATCAGCGCGGCGCGAGCGCGCCCCTTGGGCAGCGCCTCGGCATATTCGGGCTTGGTCGCGAGCGCGAGCTGGTCCGGCCCGGCATCCGCAGGCTCGGCCAGGGCCGTTACGGAAATAGCTCCGTCTCCCAATGCCTTGGCGCCGAGCGCCTTTGCGATTTCCGCGATTGTATAGGACATGCACGCACCCCTTCAGCGATCTCTCGGCCTGGCGCGGCGATATCTATCCCTGAATGGCGGGCAGCGAAACCCCTGCCTGTTGCAGGGCCTCCCAGATCCGCGCATCGCGCCCGTAGATGTCGGGGCGATACTGCACGGGGCCTTTGGCGGGCACGGTCGCGGTGCGGTAGATGATATGCACCGGCACCTCCTCTTCCAGATCGACCCGCGTCTGGCGGCCCGAATTCAGGATGCGGTCGAAATAGCCCTTGGCGTCGGCTTGCTGCGGCGCGAGCAGCTCGTAGGCGAAGTCGAAGGGCTGCTGAAGCCGGATGCACCCGTGGCTGAAGGCACGCACATTGCGGTTGAAGAGATCCTTGGACGGCGTGTCGTGAAGGTAGATGTTGTACTTGTTCGGGAACATGAACTTCACCAGCCCCAGCGCATTGCGGTCCGAAGGCGGCTGCTTGAGCGCGAAGGGGAAGGTCCGCGCCGTGTAGGCATTGAAATTCACGTTGGCGCGGCTCACTTCCTGCCCGCGCGAATTGAAGAGCTTCAGATGGCTCGCCGCGCCGCGATTGCGCTGCATCTGCGGCAGGTATTCCTTGACGGTGATCGAGCGCGGCACATGCCAGACGGGATTGATCTCCATGTATTCCATCACATCCGAGAACTCCGGACTGCGCTGGCCCGCCGTGTCCTTGCCGATCACGGCGCGCGTCTCGAAGGTGAGGCGATCATCATCCATGATGCGGGCGGTGAAATCGGCGAGGTTCACCAGAACATGCCTCTTGCCGCGCGGCTTGTTGAGCCAGCGCTCGCGCTCCATCGCGACATGGATCATCGGCAGGCGGTCCGAGATGGGGCGGTTAATCTCGGTCATGGTGCTCGCGCCCGCCGTGCCATCGGCGACAAGTCCATGCGCCGCCTGGAAAGCCTGCACTGCCTGCTGCATCGCGATGTCATAGGTGGCCGACGCCGTCCGCTCGAGATAGCCCATGCGCATCAGCCGGTTGCGCAACGCGACCACGGCCGCGCCGCTCTGGCCCGGCGCGAGCGAGGCCGCGGGAACTGTCGGCCCCCAGCCGCCCGCGTCCAGAAGCCGCTCGAGCCGCTGCTTTTCCCGGATGAGGCGGCCGTATTCGCCCGATTTCGGCGTGAGGCCACGGAAGAAGCCGGCAGGCGGGCCATCGCTTGCGGCGAAACTTGTTAGGAGCTCCTCGTCGCTGCGCAGCGGAATCTCCCGCACGATATCCTCGACCACGCGCGACGGCGTCAGCATGCCGGTATGAAGATCATGCGCCAAGCGCAGGAAAACACGTGACAATTCGATCTCGACAAGGCCAAGGTCGCGCGGCGTGCGCGCGGCCTTCATACGCGCCAACAGCCCGTCGGCATCATAGCGGCTCGCCGGAAGGCCATGGGCGGGCGCCTCGGTGATGGCCTGCATCAGGGCCTGCCGCCGCGCGAGCCCGAGCGGGGTCTGCGCGGTCCAGATCGGCTCGAACCCGGTTGCGCGGTAGTGCGCCGCGAGGCCGTCCTCGCGCGACGCGCCTTCCGCCACCGCCTGCTTGAACGCGGTCACGCCGGCCTGCGACGGCTGCGGCGCCGCCGCGATCATGAGCGCGGCGAGCGCGGGCAGAACGGCGCGCCGGGCGCGCGTCTGGAACATGGCGGCAATGGTCATCGGGTCCCCCGGAATTTCAAAGACTTGCCTCCAGTCATCCGGCGGAATGCCGATTTGTCCATGAAATTCTGCGTCATCCCGCCCGCTTCCGCGCGCCTGCGGCACGCGCGCATCAGCGCCATGACCATCGCCCTTTCAGTGCCTCGGGCGGTGGCGCCGATGCCACGTGCGGGCCGAAATGCGCGGATTTGCGCCGAAATCCGTTGCGAACGGAAAAAATGGGAACCTGCGTCTTGGTTGCCGAATCTTAATGTGCCATAGCTAGGCTCGCATCTGGGGGATGACGAACGCCCGCGCCAAGCGGGGGCAGAACTTTGAAGCGACGGACAGGCAGATCAATGACCACTTCCAACTCGACCAGCCTGTCGCGGCGTGCGCTACTGGGCGCGTTCGCGGCAACCGCACTCGTTGCGGCCCCAACCAGCGGAAACGCATTCGGCTTTCTTCGCGGAGCGGGCGACATTCGCCGCCTGCGCATGGTCTCGCCCCGCACGGGCGAGAAGATCGACACGATCTATTGGATCGAAGGCGAATACATCCGCGACGCGGTGAACGAGATTTCGGCCTTCATGCGCGACTGGCGCACGAATGACGTCAAGGGCATCGACCTTCGCACGATCGACATCATGACGGCCGCGCACAACCTTCTGGACACGTCAGAGCCCTACACGCTCCTGTCGGGCTATCGCAGCCCGCAGACGAATTCGATGCTGCGCAGCCGCTCGGGCGGCGTCGCCAAGAACTCGCTCCACCTCAAGGGTCAGGCGGCGGACCTGCGCCTCGGCTCGCGCTCGGTCACCCAGATGGGCCGCGCCGCGATGGCCTGCCGCGCAGGCGGCGTGGGCAAGTACTCGCGCTCGAACTTCGTTCATATGGATTGCGGCGCGGTGCGCAGCTGGGGCGGCTGAGGCCTCCCTTGCGCGCCTGCGCATCCCACCTTTTCACCTTGAATCCCGCCCACCCTTGGTGCTACCAGATCAGGCGCGGCGGGTATGGTGAAAAGGTATCACGGCAGCTTCCCAAGCTTTAGTTACGGGTTCGATTCCCGTTACCCGCTCCACCGACATTCTCAGTGGAGGCATCGTCGGCAAAGCGCCGCGGTGACGCAAGTTTTTCCATGACAGTCCTAGCCCGCCTCGCCGTAACGCTCGCCCTTCTGGGCTATGCCGGAGCCGCGGGCGTCATCGCGCAGCTGGCGGGCACACCCCTGCCCTTCATGCTCGGCCCGCTCATCGCGGTGGCGCTTCTTGTCTGCACGCGCGCGGGGAGGATCATTCCCGATGGATACGGCTTTCCGCAATGGGTGCGGATCGCGTTCATCTCGATCATCGGCCTCATGATCGGCGCGCAGGTGACGCCCGCGCTTTTCGAGAATGCGCCCCGCCTCATGCTGAGCCTCGGCGCACTGACGGCCTTCGTGGTGATCGCGCTCGGCGGCAATTATCTCCTCTTCCGCAGGCTCGGCGGCTATGATCGCCCGACCGCCTTCTTCTCGGCGGCGCCAGGCGGGCTTTACGAGAGCATCGCGCTCGGAGAAGCGGCGGGGGCGGACCTGCCGCGGCTGATGACCCAGCAATTCCTGCGCATCGTCTTCGTGGTGAGCGTTCTGCCCATCGCCGTCTCGCTTCATCTCGGTCAGCCGGTGGGCAGCGCGGCGGGCGTGTCGATGGCGCATGGCCCCGTGCCGTGGAGCGCGCTGCCCTGGCTTTTGCTTGCGGGCATCGCCGGCTGGCTCATGGGCCGCGCGCTGCGCCTGCCCGCCCCGCAGCTTACCGGGCCGCTCGCCGTCGCCGCCGCTCTCAACCTCGCGGGGCTCGTGCATCTCGACGTGCCTACATGGCTCGTCAATCTGGCGCAGGTGGTGATCGGCACCGCGCTCGGCATGCGGTTCGCGGGGATCGGGCGCGGCATGCTCCTGAAGGGCGCCGCGCTTGCCGGTGTCTCGGGCGCGTTCATGCTCGTGCTCGCGGGCGTCTTCGCGCTGCTGCTGATGCCCCATATGGGCGAAGGCTTCGACACGCTTCTCATCAGCTACGCGCCCGGGGGCGTGACGGAAATGGGCCTGATCGCGCTCAGCCTCGCCGCGAACCCGGCTTTCGTGACGATGCACCACATCCTGCGCATCCTGCTCACCGTGGTGGCGATCAGCGCCCTCGGCAGGCGTCTTCGGGCCTGATCAGCCCGCCTTCTCCTCGAGGAAGAGCCACTCTTCCTCGGCCTCGGCAAGCGCCTGCTGACGCGCGGTCAGCGCCTCGGTGGCCTTGCGGAACTTGACCGGCTCGCGCGTGAAAAGCTCGGGATCGGCCATCAGCCCTTCTAGCTTGGCGATCTCGGCCTCGAGCCGGGCGATCACGTCCGGCAATTCGGCGAGGCGGTGCTTTTCGGTGAAGCTCAGCTTCGGCGCCCGGCCCTTCTGGCTGGGCTCGGCGCTTTCCGTCTTGGTCGCAGGCCTCGGTGCGGGCGCCTTCTCGCCCTCGGCCACAGCGCCTTCGGCACGCTGGGCGCGGTAATCGCTCCAGCCGCCCGCATAGGCGACGGCGCGGCCATCCCCCTCCATCGCGATGGTCGTCGTCGCCACGCGGTCGAGGAAATCGCGGTCGTGACTGACGAGGATGATCGTGCCCTCGTAATAGTCGAGAAGCTCCTGAAGCAGATCCAGCGTCTCGATATCGAGATCGTTCGTCGGCTCGTCGAGCACCAGAAGGTTCGATTCGCGCGCCATCAGCTTGGCCAGCAGCAGCCGCGCCTTCTCGCCGCCCGAAAGAGAGCGGACCGGCGCGCGGGCCTGCGCCTCGTCGAAGAGAAATTCCTTGAGATATCCGATCACATGGCGGGGCGAGCCGCGCACGAGGATCTGATCGGCCTTCCCCGACACGCGCATCTCGGGATCGCCGGTGAGCGAATCCCACAGGCTCATGTCGGGGTCGAGCTGCGCGCGCGCCTGATCGAAGACGGCGGGCATGAGATTCGTGCCGAGGCTGACGGTGCCGCTATCCGGCGCCTCCTGCCCCAGAAGCATGTTGAGCAGCGTCGTCTTGCCGACGCCGTTCGGGCCGACAAGCGCCACACGCTCGCCGCGCAGGATCCGAAGCGAGAAGTCGCGCAGGATCACCTTGTCGCCGTAAGCCTTTGAAATGCCTTCTGCTTCGATCACCTTCTTGCCGGATTTCGGCCCCGCCTCCAGCGCCATTGCGGCAGCGCCCTGGCGCTTGATCTGGCCGGCTCGCTCGGCGCGCAGATCCTGCAGCGCGCGCACGCGGCCCTGGTTGCGCTTGCGCCGCGCGCTGATGCCTTCGACGGCCCAGCGAGCCTCGGCCTTGATCTTGCGGTTGAGCTTGTGGCGCTGCTGGTCCTCGTCTTCCCAGACCTTGTCGCGCCACTCCTCGAAATGGGTGAAGCCCTTCTCCTGCCGCCGCACCATTCCCCTGTCGATCCATAGGGTTGCACGAGTAAGCTCACGCAGGAACGCGCGGTCGTGGCTGATGAGGACATAGCCCGTCCGCGTCTCCTTGAGCGTCGTCTCGAGCCAGGCGATCGCCTCGATGTCGAGATGGTTCGTCGGCTCGTCGAGAAGCATGAGTTCGGGCGCCTCGGCCATGAGCTTGGCCAGCGCGGCGCGGCGGCGCTCGCCGCCCGACGCGGTCTCGACCGGGCGCGCGGGATCGAACTTGAGACCCTCTCCCGCCATCTCGACGCGGTAATGCTCGGAGGGATCGAGCTGGCTCGCCGCGAAATCGCCCAAGGTGGCGAAGCCGGCCATGTCGGGATCCTGCTCCATGTAACCGACCGAGGCGGCGGGCGCGATGACGCGCGTGCCCGCATCGGGCTCGACCAGCCCGGCCATGACCTTCATCAGCGTCGATTTGCCCGAGCCGTTGCGCCCCACGAGCGCGACGCGATCCCCGGGCTGAACGACCAGAGAAAGCTCCGAGAAGACGGGATCACCGCCGAAGGTCAGCGAGATATCCGAGAGTTGCAAAAGGGGGGGACGTGCGGCCATGCTGCCCGCTATCGCGCCGTGCGGGCGCCGTCAAGCGCCGCGCGCAGCCGCGCCTTGCGCGCCGCCGGAATCGCCGCGATTTCGAGGCCGGTGAAGACGTGGATCGTCCTCAATTCCGGGTCGATCACGGCATGATCGCCGATGCGCCCGCCCATGCCCAGATAGCTGCGCAAAAGCGGTGGCATGCCCGCCCGCGCCGCGTGCGCGTCATGGGGCGCGGGCGTCAGCGGCAAAGTATGGCGCGCGCGGCGTCCCGGCGCCCAGTCACCGGGCGCCAGATGCCCCGCGGCGAGCGCGGCGAAGGCCGCGCGATGCGGCGCGGGATCCGTGCCGCGAAAGGAGGTGCACCCGAAGAGAAGCCGCGTGCCGGACGCATCCACATGCGCCGCGATGGCGCCCCAGGCCGTGCGCAGGATGTCGGGATCGCGCGCGGCGGGCTGGATGCAGAACCGCCCAAGCTCGGTCATGAGGTCCGGCGCCGCGGCAAGGCGCGACAGATCGTAGAATTGCGCGGTATAGCCCCGGTCCACCTCGCCCCCCCGCAGATCGGCCAGACGGAAACAGGCCACGAGCCGATCCTCGCGCCGGTCTTCGATGAGAATATGGGTGCAGCGCGCGTCGAACGGATCGCGGTCCGGCCCGCTCAGCCCGAAGGCCGCGCCGCGCAGTGCCTGCGCCGCCGCCAGATCGCCCGGCCCGCCGGCCACCCTTGCGACATACCGCCTGTGCCCGATCACGGGCATGCTCAGCCCCTCCTAGAAGAAGTCGGCCGGGTTGATGTTGCCGATATTGCCGAGCATCTGCCGCAGGAAGCCCTTGTCCTGCACCGAATTGTCGGTGACCCGGCGCGTCAGCGGGACGATGTTGCCGTCGCGCAGATCGAACCGCTCGATATTCTGCACCACACCCTGTTGATCGAAGCTGATGGCGAGCACTTGGCGCTCGATCACCTCGGGGCGGAAGGCGCCGAAATGCTTCACGCGGCTGCGCACATAATAATAGTCACCCTCGGACAGCATGCCCGAGGCCGAGGGCGCGCCGATCACGTCATCGACCGTCGCGCGCGTGTCGACACCGGGAGCGAGCTGCATCAGGTCTTCCTCGGGCGGAACGTAGCCATGATTCTGATAGGTCGCCTGGCAGCCCGCCAAGGCCATGACGCCGACGAGACCCAGAACCCGAGCACAGGCTTTCAGCGAAAAATCGGTCCCGAACATGACTGCCCTCTTGCATCCCGGCCTTTCGGCCTTTTATCCCGCTTACAACACTACGCCCCTCGGGTTCAAGAAAGGAAGCAGGCCGCGCATGGCAAAGCCGCTCACACATCCCGCCGCGCTGCGCGTGGCCGAGTTGCCCAAGGGCACGACGCTCAGCTTCGATATCGCGCCGGACGAGGAGATGCGCCGCGCGATGGCCGAGGAGCTTGGCGTGATCTCCCTGCGCAAGGTGACGTTCCGCGGCACGCTCGCGCCTTCCGGGCGGCGCGACTGGCAGCTCGATGCGCGGCTCGGGGCCACGGCGGTTCAGGAATGCGTCGTCACGCTCGAGCCGGTGACGAGCCGGATCGATCAGGATATCCGGCGTCGCTTCTTGTCCGACATGCCGCGCGCCGCCGAGCTCGATCCGACGCCCGAGGACGGGGTCGAGATGCCCGAGGACGACACCGAGGAGCCGCTGGGCGAGGTGATCGACCTCGCGCGCGTTCTCATCGAGGCGCTGGCGCTCTCGCTGCCGGATTATCCGCGCAAGGAGGACGCCGAGCCTGTCGAGCTGCGCGCCGCCCCGCCGGGCGAGACGCCGCTCGACGACGATGCGGTCAAGCCCTTCGCGGGCCTTGCGGCGCTGCGCGCGAAGATGGGCGATGGCGGCGAGGACGACACCGGGCAATAGGGCCCGTGCACTAGCGCCACGTCACGCGCCGCATTTGCGAGAATTCGCTTGCGGGCGCGGCAATTCGCTGTATTTTCGCGCTCTCACGGGAATTGGGGGTTGAACCGGCGCCCCAAGGCGGACTATGTGCCGCACAACCTCATGGAAACAGGGCCGACGCGGCCCACAGGAATCGGGATCGCGACATGGCCGTCCAACAGAATAAAGTATCGAAATCGCGCCGCAACAATCGCCGCGCGCATGACGCCCTATCGGGCGCCAACCCCAACGAATGCCCCAACTGCGGCGAGCTGAAGCGCCCGCACCACGTTTGCTCGGCATGCGGTCATTACGCCGATCGCGAGATCATCGCGATGGCGGACGAGGTCGATCTGGACGAAGACGCGGCCTAAGCCCGCGTCGTCGCTTCGCCGCGCCCGGTCTTCCGTGCCCGGTATGTCGTGCCTGACCATTATCGAGGACGGACCGCCCGAATGACCGTGCGTCCAGACAAATCGTCGGCCGAGCCCGGCCAGACCACCGGCGGAAACACCGGCCAAAACACCGGCGAGACGCCCGGCCAGCCGAACGGCTCGTCCGGAGATACCAAATCCCTGCCGCCCGCCAAGGGCGGCGGGACTGTGCCGGGTGCCTCCCCCCTGCCCGCCGGCTTCGAAGGCCGGGTCGTCATCTCCGTCGATGCGATGGGCGGCGACATGGGGCCCGCGACGGTCGTCGCCGGCATCGCCGCAAGCGCAAAGATCAATTCCGACATCGCCTTCATCCTGCACGGCCCCGAGGCCGAGCTCGCCCCGCTCGTCGCCAGGCACAAGAGCCTCCGCGATTGCTGCGCGATCCGCGATGCGGTGGGGATCGTCACCATGAACGACAAGCCGAGCCATGTCGCCCGCCACGGCAAGGACACCTCGATGTGGTCCGCGCTCGAGGCCGTGCGCGCGGGCGAGGCGACGGTCTGCGTCTCCTGCGGCAACACCGGCGCGCTCATGCTCATGTCGGTTCTGCGCCTGCGCCGCCTTCCCGGTATCTACCGGCCCGCTATCGCGGTGATGTGGCCCTCGCGCAATCCTCAGGGCTTCAACCTTCTGATGGATGGTGGCGCCGATGTGAGCGCCGACGCCAAGGATCTCATGCAATACGCGCTGATGGGCGCCTCCTACGCGCGTAACGGCTTCGGCGTGAAGCGGCCCCGGATCGGCCTTCTCAATGTCGGCACCGAGGAGCACAAGGGTCGCGCCGAGCTGCGCGAAGCGCATGATCTCATCTCGGCCCATGCGCGCGGCGCGGATTTCGATTTCGTCGGCTTCGTCGAGGGGCGCGATTTGCCCGGGGATACGGTGGACGTGATCGTGACCGATGGCTTCACGGGCAATGTCGCGCTCAAGACCGGCGAAGGCACGGCCACGCTGATCGCGGATCTGCTGCGCGAGGCGTTCCGCTATTCGATCCTCTCGCGGTTCGCCGCGCTTCTCGCCTACCCGTCGCTGCGCCGCCTGAAAAAGCGGATCGACCCGCGCCGCGTCAACGGCGGCGTCTTTCTCGGCCTCAACGGCACGGTCGTCAAATCGCACGGCGCGGCGGACGCGACGGGCGTTTCTGCGGCGGTCAAGCTGGCCTACCAGCTCACCCTCACCGGATTTTCCGAGAAACTGGCGAGCCGCGTCGCCTCGGCCACGGTCTCGATCGGAGATGACGAGGACGACAAACCCGCGCCGGAGGTCACCGCATGATCCGCCGCGCCGTTCCCCTCGGGATCGGGCATTACCTGCCCGACCGCATCGTGCCCAACAGCCATTTCGAGTCTCTCGTCGACACGTCCGACGAGTGGATCCGCACCCGCTCGGGGATCGAGCGGCGCCATTTCGCGTCCGAGGGCCAGACGACATCGGATCTCGCCGTGCGCGCGGCGCGCGCCGCTTTGGAGAATGCCGGCATCGACGTGAGCGAGATCGACGGGATCATCGTCGCCACCTCGACGCCCGATCTCACCTTTCCCTCGGTCGGCACGATGGTGCAGGCCGAGCTGGGCATGACGCGCGGCTTCGCCTTCGATGTGCAGGCGGTCTGCGCGGGCTTCATCTATGCGCTCTGCAACGCCAACGCGATGATCGTCTCGGGCCAGGCCGACCGCCTTCTGGTCATCGGCGCCGAGACCTTCAGCCGCATCATGGACTGGACCGACCGCAGCACCTGCGTGCTCTTCGGCGATGGCGCGGGCGCGCTCATCCTCGGTGCGGAGGACGGCGCCGGCACCTCGAACGATCGCGGCATCCTCGCGACCGATCTGAATTCGGACGGGCGTTATCGCGAGATGCTCTACGTGGATGGCGGCGTGTCCACCACCGGCACCTCGGGCAAGCTGCGCATGCAGGGCAATCCGCTCTTCCGCCAGGCCGTGGACAAGCTGACCTCGACCGCCGAAGCGGCGCTGGAGAAGACCGGCGTCACGCCCGAGGACGTCGATTGGATCGTGCCACATCAGGCCAATATCCGCATCATCCAGGGCACCGCCAAGAAGATGGGGGTCCCGATGGAGCGTGTCATCCAGACCGTGCAGGACCACGGCAACACCTCCGCCGCGTCCATCCCGCTCGCGCTGTCGGTCGGCGTGGCCGATGGGCGCATCGAGCGCGGTCATCTGATTCTCAGCGAGGCCATCGGCGGCGGCCTCGCCTGGGGCGCGGTTGCGCTGCGCTGGTGAACCGGCCCGGCGGGGCGCGATCTGCGCCGTGAACTGCCTGCGCCAAGTCATTGTATTTGACTCGCAAATTTACATCACCCTATTGTCATGCAACTGCAATCGGGGGATGCGATGAGTGACAAGACATTGACGCGAATGGATTTGAGCGAGGCCATTTTCCGGGAGGTGGGTCTGTCGCGCAACGACTCGGCCCAGCTCGTGGAAGCGGTGCTCGAGCATATGTCGGACGCTCTGGTGCGCGGCGAGCAGGTCAAGATCTCGTCCTTCGGCACTTTTTCCGTCCGCGAGAAGTCGGCCCGTGTCGGGCGCAACCCCAAGACCGGCGAGGAAGTGCCCATCAACCCCCGCCGGGTTCTCAGTTTCCGCCCCTCGCACCTGATGAAGGACCGCGTGGCCGCCGGGAACAAGAGCTAGGTCATGTCCAAATCCGCGGATGCCTTTCGCACCATCAGTGAAGTCGCAGACTGGCTGGGAATTCCCGCCCATGTCCTGCGCTTCTGGGAGAGCAAGTTCAGCCAGGTGAAGCCCGTCAAGCGCGCGGGCGGGCGCCGGTATTACCGGCCGGCGGACATGCAACTCCTTGGCGGTATTCGCAAATTGCTGCATGACGAGGGCATGACCATCAAGGGCGTGCAGAAGATCATGCGGGAACAGGGCGTGCGCCATGTCGCCGCCATGTCGCCGCCGCTCGAGGCCGATCTGGAGCATGACATCGAGACGGAGGACGCGGGCATCGCGCTCGACGTCGAAGAAGAGGACGCGCCGCGCGGCGAGGTGGTGAATTTCGGACGCATGCCCGCGCCGGCGGACGTCGAAGCACCGGCAGAGCCCGCCACCGCCGAAGATGGGCCGGAGGTCGTAGCGGACGCGCCGCCCGAAGCCGCCAGCCTTCCCGGCGAGGATACAGCGACACCGGCGCATATCGCAGAAGAGGCGCCATCCGAAGACGCGCAGAGCGCAGATGCAATGGATGAGGCCGAAGAGCCTGCCGCGCCTGTCACCGCCACCCCTGCGTCCTCGGAAGATGTCCGCCCCGCCACCGCGCAGGACACCCCCGGCGAAATCGCCGCGCCCGAGCCGCCCGCCCCGCATGACGATTCGCGCGGCGGCGCCGATCTGGTCGCGCCCGAAGCGGACGCCGCGCCTCCCGCACCGCGCGTCATCGAGACCCCCGACGATCCAGCCGACGACGCAGCCGCGCCCGCCCCCGCGATCCGTCTGGCCGAGCTTGCCGCCCGCCCGAAGGCATCGCCCGAAGCTGCCGCCCGCTATGCCGAGATCGCGGCGCGGCTCGGCGCGCTGCGCAAGCGGATGGGCGACGGGCGCAAATCATCCTGATCGCTCCCGCGAAAAACTGGAATTAGCCCTTGTCGCCGCCGCCAAAACAAGTATGAAAGCGCCAGTGTCGGGCTATAGCGCAGCCTGGTAGCGCGTCCGTCTGGGGGACGGAAGGTCGCAGGTTCGAGTCCTGCTAGCCCGACCATTACCACCCTTCCCCGACAGCCTCTGGGCGCCGCTCCAGCGAAACCTTCTCAAGATTGCATCGCGGCGCCAAGGCGGCTAAACCTGCGCGACATTGCCCAGAATTTGACCGAAGGCGCAGCGATGACCGGGGTTCTTTCCAGCCAGCAACTCGAAGGCCTCATCGCGGACGGCGCCATCGCCGCCGAGCCGCCCGTGCGCGCCGAGCAGATCCAGCCCGCGAGCCTCGATCTGCGCCTCGGCCATGTCGCCTACCGCGTGCGTGCCTCGTTCCTTGCCGGAGAGGGCCGCCGCGTCGCCGATCGCCTCGCCGAGTTCGAGATGCACCGGATCGACCTCAGCGCCGGTGCGGTGCTCGAGAAGGGCTGCGTCTATGTTGTGCCGCTGATGGAGAGCCTCGCGCTGCCCGAGAGCATTCAGGCCACGGCGAATGCCAAATCCTCGACCGGGCGGCTCGATCTGCTGACGCGCGCGATCACCGATGGCGGCGCCGAGTTCGACCGCGTGCCGCCCGGCTATCACGGCCCGCTCTATGCCGAGATCTGCCCCCGCTCCTTCTCGGTTCTGGTGAGGCCCGGGATGCGGCTCAACCAGATACGGTTCAGCGGCGGCGGCGCGGCGCTCACGGATGCCGAGCTGCGCGCGCTCCACGCCGCCGAGACGCTCGTCGACAGCGATCCGGTGATCGAGGGTGGCCTCGGCTTCTCCGTCGATCTCGAGCCCGCGATGGGCACGCTCGTCGGATATCGGGCCAAGCCGCATACGGGCGTCATCGATCTCGACAATATCGGGCACTACCCGCCCGCCGAGTTCTGGGAAGAGGTGCATAGCGACCGGGGCCAGATCATTCTCGATCCCGGCGCCTTCTACATCCTCGTGAGCCGCGAGGCCGTGCATATTCCGCCCGGTTACGCCGCCGAGATGGCGCCCTATCTCGCCATGGTGGGAGAGTTCCGGGTGCATTACGCAGGCTTCTTCGATCCCGGCTTCGGGCATGGCGCGGCGGGCGGCACCGGCTCGCGCGGTGTGCTGGAGGTGCGCTGCCACGAAGCGCCCTTCGTTCTCGAGCATGGCCAGATCGTCGGGCGGCTCATCTACGAGCGCATGAGCGAGCCGCCCCGGACGCTCTACGGCGCGGGCCTGAGCTCGAACTACCAAGGCCAGGGCCTCAAACTTTCAAAGCATTTCAAGCCTGTGTAAGGCAAAGCTGAGGCGTTACATGCGCCCCATGCGCCGCGCGATCTTCATCGTGTCGCGTGCGCGTTTCTGCGCCTGTTTCGTCTCGGGCGCAGGGCCGCTCTGACCTTCCTTGCCCTTCGACATGCGCTTGCTCACCGCGCCGATCCCGGCATCGACGCCCGAGCGCATCAGGCGGCGCATGATCATGCGCATCGCCATATTGATCAACCTGTTGGCGTTCATGGCGCCCTCCTGCTGTTATCCTCGCCGCCAACATAGCACCTGACCGCGGAATTTTCACGGCCTTCCGGCGTCATTCCTCGAAAAGCTCGGTCTGATCGCCGTCATCCTCGGGCGCGCCGTCATCCTCGTCATCCTCGGATTTCGTTCCGGGCATCGACAGCGGCGGCAGGCGGCTGTCGAGAAGCCCCGCCGCGCGCAGCTCCTTGAGACCGGGCAGATCGCGCGCGCTCTCGAGCCCGAAATGGCCGAGAAAGGCGTCCGTCACGACGAAGGTCACGGGCCGGCCCGGCGTCATCCGCCGGCGCCCGAAGCGGATCCACTCCATCTCGAGGAGTTGGTCCACCGTGCCGCGGCTGACGGCGACGCCCCGGATCTCCTCGATCTCGGCGCGCGTGACGGGCTGGTGGTAGGCGATGATGGCGAGCGTTTCGATCGCGGCACGGCTCAGCTTGCGCGTCTCGACCGTCTCGCGCTCCATCAAGAAACCCAGATCGGCCGCCGTGCGCATCACATAGGCGTCGCCCACTCGTTGAAGCGTCACGCCGCGCCCCTCGTATCGGCGGCGCAGATGCACGAGCGCTTCGGCAGGATCGCATCCATGCGGCATCCGCGCCTCCAGATCGCGCACGCCGACAGGCTCGCTCGAGGCGAAAAGGATGGCTTCGACCATGCGCTCCTGCTCGGCCATGGGCGGCGCGGCAAAGAGGCTTTCCGGTTTGTCGTCAATCTCTTCAGCCACGCTCTTCACTCCGTTTGCGCAATTGGATCGGCCCGAACACCTCGCCTTGCCGCAGCTCGATGCGCCCTTCCTTGGCCAGTTCCAGCGAAGCCGCGAAGGTCGAGGCCATGGCCGAGCGGCGCCTTGCGGGATCGGTGCCGAACCCGTCGGGAAGATAGGTCGAGATATCCGTCCAGTCGCCGCCGAATCCGATCAGCCCGCGCATCCGCTCCAGCGCCTGCTCGAGCGAGAAGATCGCCTCCCGGTCCATCGCGTAGGGCCGGAATTCATCGCGCGTGCGGATGCGCGCATAGCCCTGCATGAGGTCCAGAAGCGTGGCCGTATAGCGCACCTTGCGCGTGCGTGTGACGCCCTCGGGGGAGCCGCGCCCAAAGAAATCCCGCCCGAGCTGGCCGCGCGCCATGAGCCGTGCCGCCACGTCGCACATTGCCTGAAGGCGCTCGAGCTGGAAGGCCAGATGGGCCGCCAGATCCTCGCCCGAGGGGCCTTCCTCCTCGGGGTCGGGCGGGAGCAGCAGCCGGGATTTGAGAAAGGCGAGCCAGGCGGCCATGACGAGGTAATCGGCCGCCAGCTCCAGCCGGAGTTGGCGCGCCCTTTCGACGAAGGCGAGATATTGCCGCGCGAGTTGAAGCACGGAAATCTTGCGCAGATCCACCTTCTGGGTGCGGCTCAGCGTCAGCAGCAGGTCGAGCGGCCCCTCGAAGCCGTCCACATCGACGATCAGCGCCTCGGCGGCCTGCCGCTCGGCGACGCTGCCGCGCCGCGCCTCCCATTCGTCATCCGCCATATGCAACGCCGCCGCTCATGGCGGACAGCTTTGCCTCCAGCGCAGAAATGTCAACCTCCGTGGGCGTCCGGCGCGCGGCCAGCGCCGCCTCCGCCCGCGCCTGCCCCGCCGCGTCGAGCCGTCCGGCGGCCTCCGCGACGGCGCGCCGCTCCTCGAGCGAGGCATTGCACAAAAGCGCCACGTCGCAGCCCGCGTCGAGCGACGCGCGCGTGATCTCGGTCAGAGAGCCGCTCAGCGCCTTCATCGAGATATCGTCGGTCATGATGAGCCCGCCGAAGCCGATCTCCTCGCGGATGAGGCGCATCATGCGGGGCGAGACGGTGGCCGGAAGGCTGTCGATCGCGGAGTAGACGAGATGGGCGGTCATGCCCATCGGCAGATCGTTCAGCGCCTTGAAGGGCAGGAAGTCGCAGGCGGCGAGCGCCTCGGGATCCGCATCGACGACGGGCAGATCGAGATGGCTGTCGGCCTGTGCGCGGCCGTGGCCCGGAATATGCTTGAGAACGGGCAGAACGCCGCCGTCGAGCAGCCCCTCGGCCACCGCGCGGCCCAGCTCGGCCACGCGCGCGGGATCGGTGCCATAGCAGCGATCGCGCAGGAATTCATGCGTCGCGCCGCCCGCCACATCGACGAGAGGCGCGCAATTGCTGTCGATGCCGAGCGCGTGCAGCTCATGCGCGATGAGGCGGTAGCGCAGATACATGACCTCGGCGGCATGATCGCCCGCCGCCGCGACCTGATCGAGCGGCGCGGGCCAGTCTCGCCAGAGCGGCGCGCGCAGGCGCTGCACCCGCCCGCCTTCCTGGTCGATCGTGATCGGCGCATCGCGCCCCACCGCGTCCCGCATCTCGGCGCAGATCGCGCGCACCTGGTCCGGCGTCTCGATATTGCGGCGAAAGAGGATGAAGCCGAACGGGTCCGCCTCGGCGAAGAAGCGTTTTTCCTCGGCGCTGAGGCGCGGCCCCGTGGCGTCGAGAATGGTGGCGCCGAAAATACTCATGCCGCCCTCCGAAAGTTGAGGATCACCGCGTAACCACCGGGATACATTCGGCCTTTTCCGCCACCAGCGCCGAGCAGAAGCGGCGCGCATCGGCGAGGTCCTCGAAGCCCATGGCGCGCAGGCGATAGAAGGTGCGCCCGCCGCTCGTGGCCCGCTGGATCACGCGGCTCTTGCCGGCGAGATACTCCTCGAAGCGCGCGCCGAGCTTGTCCCATTCCTCGCGCGCGATCTCCTCGCTCGAGAAGGCGCCGAGCTGCGCGAGGCGCGTGCCGACCGCGATGCTGTCCGCGTCGATCTCGCGCGCGGTCGTTTCGGGCTGGGTGGCCGCGACCTGGCGAATATTGCTCAGACCTGCGGGCCGCGCCTTAGGCCGCAGGGACGCGCCGACGGCACCATCGGGCGCGCTCGTCTCCTCGGCCATCTGCGGCGTGGATTCCGTGACCTCGCTCAGCGGCTCCATCGGCGTGATGCCCTCGCTGATCGCCTCGGCGAGGGCCAGCATCGCGTCCGTGCCGCTTTCGGGCGCGTCCTCGATCTCGTCGGCCTCGACCTCGACCACCTCGGGTTGCGGCGCAGCCTCCTCGGGTGCGGCGGCGGTTTCGGCCTGCATCTCGGGGCGCGCCGCGGGCGCGTCGTCCTCGCTCAGATCGAGCGGCGCGGGCGCGAGGATCAGCTGATCGGGTGCGGGCGTTGCGGTGCCGATGGCGGCGATCTCGTTGACCGAAAGGCCCTGGTTCATCGCCTGCCGTCCGCCCGGATCCTCGGGCTGGATGCGCAGCGGCCCTTCGGCGGCGCGGATCACCGGCACGCCGCTCACATCGCGCACCAGAAGCTTGTAGCCCCAGACCCCGAGGCCGATCACCAGCCCGACCGACACGAGCGAGCCGAGCGCGTAGGTGGCCCGGCCCAGCGTGCTGACCTGCGGCGCGTCTTCCCAGCGCGGCGCGCTTTGTGCGTCGTGATAGGCGCCCACCGGCTCATGCTGGCCGCGTGCGGCGTGGTTCTGGTGATACTCTGCCATGTTCCGCCTCTCGTCCTCCGGCGGGATGGCCAGCCGGGGGTATGATGTCTGCCTCACGGACCCCGGCCGGTGCGCGATTTCTATCGCATCTCTTCCGCCGGAGTGACGCCCAAGATACCCAACCCTGCGGAAATGACAACGCTTGCGGCCTTGGCCAGCACGATTTTCGCCTGCGACGTTGCAGGATCGCCCTCCTGCACGAAGCGCAGCTCGGGCAACTCGTGGCCGAGATTGTAAAGACCGTGCAGATCCGAGGCGAGTTCGTAGAGGTAGAAGGCCACGCGGTGCGGCTCGCCGGTGCGGCCCGCGATCTCTACGAGGCGGGGCCATTCAGCGATCTTGCGCGCGAGATTCAGCTCGGCCTCATGCGCGATCAGATCCAGATCGGCGGCCTCCAGCGCAGCGTCCGACACGTCGATCCCGGCCCCTTCGGCCTTGCGCAGCGCCGAGCGGACGCGGGCATGGGCGTATTGCACGTAAAAGACAGGGTTTTCCTTGGCTTGCGCCTGGACCTTGTCGAAGTCGAAATCGAGCGGCGCATCGTTCTTGCGCGTCAGCATGACAAAGCGGGTGACGTCCGCGCCGACCATGTCGACCACGTCGCGCAGGGTGACAAAGGTCCCTGCCCGCTTGGACATCTTGAAGGGCTCGCCGTTCTTGTAGAGCTTGACGAGCTGCGTCAGCTTGATGTCGAGCGGCACCTTGCCGTCGCTGAGGGCCGAGACGGCGGCCTTCATGCGCTTGACGTAGCCGCCGTGATCCGCACCGAAGACGTCTATCAGCATATGATAGCCGCGCGTGACCTTGTCGTAGTGATAGGCGATGTCGGGCGCGAAATAGGTCCAGGCACCGTCCGATTTCTTGACGGGCCGGTCCACGTCATCGCCATGCGCGGTGGAGCGGAAGAGCGTCTGCTCGCGCGGCTCCCAATCCTCGGGCATCTTGCCCTTGGGCGGCTCGAGCACGCCCTCGTAGATCAGGCCCTTCTCCTCGAGCGAGGCGATCGCCTTTTCGATGAGGCCCGTGCCGTAGAAGGATTTCTCGGAGCTGAACTTGTCCATCTCGACGCCGAGCGATTTCAGATCGGCGCGGATGAGGTCCATCATCGCGTCCGTCGCGAATTCACGCGCCTCGGCCAGCCAGACCTCCTCGGGCTGATCGACCCAGGCGTCGCCGACCTTTTCCTTCAGCGCCTCGCCCGTCGCGATGAGATAGTCGCCCGGATAGGTCCCATCGGGGAAATCGACCGCGCGGCCATGCGCCTCGAGATAGCGCAGGTAGACGGAGCGCGCGAGCGTGTCGACCTGCCCGCCGCCGTCGTTGATGTAGTACTCGCGCGTGACGTCATAGCCGCAGAAATCCAGCAGGCTCGCCAGCGCGTCGCCGAAGACCGCGCCGCGCGTGTGGCCCACGTGGAGCGGGCCGGTGGGATTGGCGCTCACGTATTCGACGTTGACGCGCTGGCCCTGCCCCATCGTGGAGCGGCCGAAATCGTCGCCCTCGCGCAGCACCGCGCGCAGGATGTCACGCCAACTGCCCGGCGCGAGGCGCAGGTTGAGAAATCCGGGGCCGGCCACCTCGGCGCTGTCGATCCGCGCATCTTTCGCAAGCTCGGCAACCAGCGCATCGGCGATGTCGCGCGGCTTGAGGCTCGCGGGCTTGGCCAGCACCATCGCGGCGTTGGTGGCCATGTCGCCATGCAGCGGATCGCGCGGCGGCTCGACCGTGACGTTGGATTTGTCGAGCCCTGCGGGCAGCGTTCCGGCGCTTTCGAGCGCGCCGAGCGCGTCCAGGACGGCGGCGCGAATATCGGTAAAGAGGTTCATCGCATCATTCCTTGAATTCCGCCCCGGTTTAGCACCGATGCGGCCCGCGTCAATCGCTGCGCTGATCCTCCACCTTCTCGCTTCCGGCCTCCACCGCCGCGTCCTTGGCCGCTTCCTTGGCATCGTCCTCGCCGTTGCGCTCGGCGGCCTCGACGGCGCGGTCGCGCCCGGGCGAGAGCGCCAGAAGGCGCATGCCCGCCTGCGGCTTCATCTCGGCATCGGCGGCGAGGATGCGCAGCGCGCGGCCCGGCAGGATCTCGGCGAGCGGGATCGAGTCGGGATTGTCCTCGCGCCAGGCCTCGAGCCCGTATTCTTCGGTCAGGTTCGTGGCGCGCACCTCCCAGCCAGACTGCATGTGCTGTGCCAGTTCGAGATAGCGCAGCTCGCCCGCGATGCTGCGCCCGCCCAGCGTCGCGGGCAGAGCGTGACGCGTCTGCTCCTGCTTGGCGCGCTTGAGCTGATAGACATGCTCGCGCCCGAATTCGGGGGCGAGGTCGGTGGCGACGAGCGTGTTGTAGGCGTCATTGTCCGAGGTCGCGATGACGCGCCCGAAGCTGATGAATTCGACCCCGTGCTCGGCCCCGTCCGACAGGATATCCCCCACATAGATCGGCAAGCCCTGCTCGCGGGCCGAGCGCAGGCGCGCGCGGTTGGCATCGGCGATGAGGACCGGGATCTCCTCGGCCTGAAGCGCCTTGGCGAAGGCCGCCGAGAAACGCGAGCCGCCGACGAAGATGACGCCCGGCACCTGCGCGCCCGCGAGTCCCAGCGCCCGCGCCATCGGGCTGAGCGTGAAGCCGTGCAGGACCACCGTCGCCGCGACCAGCGCGAAAGCGAGCGGCGTCAGGATATCGGCATCCTCGATGCCGGCGCTCACCAGCCGCTCGGAGAACAGCCCCGCGACCGCAACGAGCACGACACCGCGCGGGCCGGTGAAGGCCACGAGAAGCCGCTCGCGCATGGGCACGTTGCTGAAGGCGAGCGAGAGCATGACGGTGACGGGCCGCACGATCAGAATGACCGCGACGATGAAGATCGCCGCCGACCAGTCCAGAAGGCTCAGCCGCTCGATATTCATGGAGGCCGCTAGCAGGATGAAGACGCCCGAGACGAGCAGCACCGTCGCGTGCTCCTTGAAGCGGCGCAGCTCGGTATAGCTCGGCAGGCCCGCATTGGCGAGGTAGAAGCCCATGATCGTCACGGCCAGAAGCCCGCTCTCGTGCAGAAGGCTGTCCGAGAGCGCGAAGACCAGAAGGAGCGAGGCGAAGACCACGGGCACCTTCATGAATTCCGGCACGCGCCCGCGGCGGAAGCCTTCGGCCAGAACCCAGCCCGCGGCGATGCCCATCGCCGTCGCGACGACGATGCCGACGCCCATGTCGAAGACGGCGGCGCCGAAGGTCTCGCTGGCATAGACCACCAGCACCACCTCGAAGGCCAGCACGGCGGCGAGCGCGCCGATGGGATCGTTGACGATCGCCTCCCATTGCAGAAGCTGCGCGGGCCGCTTGGCCAGCCGCGCGGTGCGCAGAAGCGGCGCGATCACCGTGGGGCCGGTGACGATCATGATGCCCCCGAAGACCGCCGCGCTCGGCCAGCTCAGCCCCGCGATGTAATGAAGCGCCGCCGCCGATCCGGCCCAGCCCACGGGCGCGCCGATCACAACAAGGCGTTTCACGCCCACGGCGGCCTCGCGCAGCCCGTGCAGGTTGAGCGTCATGCCGCCCTCGAAGAGGATGATGGCGACCGCGATCGAAATCATCGGCCCCATGAGCCGCCCGATATCGCGTTCCGGATCGAAGATGCCGAGACCCGGCCCGATGGCCAGACCCGCCAGCAGCATGAGAACGATTGCCGGCAGGCGCAGCTTCCACGCCAGCCATTGCGAGCCGACGCCGATCGCGCCGACGAGGGCGAAGGCCATGACCGGGCTCATCGCCCCCGCACTTTCAACTGCCATGCATCGTCTCTCCTGCCTTGGGGCCCGGCGCCGCGTTCGGCCAGGATCCCGCGCCGCCCGGCCCGCCCAGATGCGCGGCATGCTGCGCCAGCGCGAAACGGTCGGTCATCCCGGCGATGTAGTCGCTGACCAGCCGGGCCAGCGCGGTCTTGTCCGTCGCCGCCTCCACGTCGCCTTGCCAGCGGCGCGGCAGATGCTCGGGGTGCGACATGTAGAACGGAAACAACCCATCGACCACATTGGTTGCCTGCGCGCGCTGCACCATCACCATCGGCGCGCGGTACATGCGCGTGAAGAGAAACTTGCGCACCCCTTGAAGATCGCGCCAGAGCGAATCGGAAAAGCGGATGACGGGCCAGCCCAGATGGCGCACCGCGTCGATGCTCTCGATCTCCGCCTCGGCGATCACGGCGCGCGATGTATCGATGACGTCCCCCACCATCACGCCGAAGACGCGGCGGAGCGCCTCGTGACGGCGCCGATAGCTGTCGAGCCCGGGATAGAGCCGGTCGACCTCGCCATAGCAGGCATCGAGAATGGGCAGCGCCGCCACCTCCTCCTCGGTAAAAAGGCCGGCGCGCAGACCGTCATGCAGATCGTGGTTGTTATAGGCGATGTCATCGGCCAGGGCGGCCACCTGCGCCTCGGCGCTCGCATGGGTGTGAAGCTCGAGATCATGACGCGCGTCGTATTCGGCCAGCGCATGCGGCAGATCGCCCGTCACCGGCCCGTTATGCTTGGCCAGCCCCTCGAGCGTCTCCCAAGTCAGGTTCAGCCCGTCGAATTCGGCATAGTGACGCTCGAGCGAAGTGACGATGCGGATCGCCTGCGCGTTGTGATCGAAGCCGCCATAGGGCGCCATCAGCGCATGGAGCGCATCCTCGCCCGTATGACCGAAGGGCGTGTGCCCCAGATCATGCGCCAGCGCGACCGCCTCGGTCAGCTCGGCATTGAGGCCGAGCGCGCCCGCGATGGTGCGCGCCACCTGCGCGACCTCGATCGAATGCGACAGCCGCGTGCGGAAATAGTCGCCCTCATGCGCCACGAAGACCTGCGTCTTGTGCTTGAGCCGGCGAAAGGCGCTCGAATGGATGATGCGGTCCCGGTCGCGCTGGAAGCAGGAGCGGTGCGCGCTTTCCTCCTCGGGCGTGAGGCGGCCACGGGATTGGCCGGGATCGGCGGCGATGCGCGCGTTCATGAAAGCGGCCTCCTTGCCGGGTGACGTTGCGGCTCATATATTGCAATCAGCCGGGCGTTGAAACTGCCCATGACGCGACACCACCTGCACCGAGCCGGAGACCCCAATGAACCTGCCGCCCAAAGTCACCCCCCGCGCCTTCGAACGCCTGAGCGAGATCGGTGCCGGCGATCAGGGGCAGGCGCTGCGCATCGCCGTCGAAGGCGGCGGATGCTCGGGATTTCAATACGACATCAAGCTCGACACGCCCGCCGAGGACGATCTGGTGCTCGAAGGTCAGGGCCAGAAGGTTGTCGTCGATTCCGTCTCGCTGCCGTTCCTTGCGGGCGCCGTGATCGACTTCAGCGAGGAATTGATCGGCGCGCGCTTCGTGATCGACAATCCGAACGCCAGCAGCAGCTGCGGATGCGGAACATCTTTCTCGATGTAATTCAGGTTCTTGCGATGCGAAATTCGCGCACCGCATGAAGCCTATTCAGCCGGAACCACCTTGCGCCAGACACCCGGCTGCGCCTGATCCCAGATAAGCCACGCACCCGCCGCGATCACGAGCGCTGCGCCGATGTAGAGCGCGGTGCCCGGAACCTCGCCGAAAACAGCGGCGCCGATGCCGACCATCCACAGGAATTGCAGGTTCATGAGCGGTGTGATCACATAGGCGGGCAAAGCGCGGAATGCGCCAACGAGCACCCAGCGCGCGCCGAAGAGAAGCCCTGCATAGGCGACGGCCAGCCCCAGATCCGCAGCGCCCATCGGCGCCCAGACGAAGGGCAGAGCCAGCGCGCTCGCGGCGGCGAGCGCGAGATTGGGCCAGAAGACCTGCGCAAGAAGATTGCCGTCCCGCAGCCCGATATAGCGCGAGGCCATCATCGAGACCGTGCCGAGAAGCACCGCCGCCAGCGCCACGGCATGCCCGAGGCCGAAACTGCCGAAGCCGCCCGGCGCGAGGAACAAAAGCCCGATCATCCCGAGCGTCACAGCCCCCCAGGCCTGCGGGCGGACCGCCTCGCCCAGAACCGGACCGGACAGGAGCGCGGTGAAAAGCGGGATCATCGCGATGAAGAGGAAGACCTCGGCGAAGGGCAGCAGGCGGAACGCATAGAAGAAGGCACCCGCGCCAAGGACCGTCGCGATGCTGCGCACCGCCATCGCGCCCGGGCAGCGCGTGCCGATGCCGCGCGGCGCGGGCGCCGCACGATCCACCGTGACCGCAAGGAGCGCGACGATGCCGCCCGACAGCGCGAAAAGCTGGGGGGCCGCATAGCTCGCCGCGAAGAGCTTGGTGATCGCGTCCGCCCCCGAGATGAGCGCGGTGTAGAGCACGGTCAGCCCGACGCCGAGCGCGATCCCCGCGCGTGCACTGCCGAGCGCGATCACGACGCGCCTCCCGCCGCGATCCGGCCCCTGAGCCCGGTGCGGGCGAAGCCCTCGAAGAAGGCGCCGAATTCGGCGGTCGAAGCCTCGGCGGCGATCAGTGCCGCCTGCGCCTCGTCCGAGACCTGCGCCGCGACCTCGTCGCGCATGATCTCCCAATCGGGCGAGCGCGCCCGGCCCATCGCATAGATGCATTGCGACAGCTCGCGCAGCGGCGCCGATGCAGGACGCGAGCGCACAAAGGTCACGCGGCCCTCGGGCACGTGATCGCCGAAACCGCCCTGCCCGGCCTTGGTCATGAACCAGTTCAGCATGAGATATTCATGGTAGTCGTCCGCCATCGCGTCCCCCGCCTCCAGGCTGAAGGAGCGAATCTGCTGCATGAGCCATATCTCCCAGACATCGGGGGCGTCCATACCTGCGAACCGCATGGCAAGGCAGATCTCGGCCAAAAGATCGGCGTTGAAGTCGAGAAAGGCGAGCGTTCCGGCGAACATCAGGCTGCGCCGCGCATCGCTGTCGAGCTGCGGATCCTTGCGCCCGTATTCGGACAGGTAGAAGACGATATGCGTCAGCTCGTAGGCCGCTTTCTTGTTCGGCATCGCGAAGGTGCGCGAGCGGGCGGCGAAGGCGCGCAGCCGTGCGTCCAGTCCGCGATCCTCGGGCAGCGCCTCGATCCCGCGCCGCGCGCAGAGGCGCCGCGCTTCGGCGCGTTGCAGATCCGACAGCTCGGCATCGGCCAGCCCTTCGGCGGCGACCCATTCGGTCAGCGCCGCGCCCTTCGCGCCCGCCATGCCCAGATCTTCGAGATCGAGGCAGAGCGACAGAAGGAAGCGGTAATATTGCGGAAAGAATTCCATCCGCGCCTCGATGTCGTCGTAGAACCCCCGGAACGGCGCCAAAGCGGCCGGCGCCACATCCGCGCCCGTGCATTCGAGGATGTTCAGCATCTCGGCGTTCTCCTTCAGCCAGAACACATCCTCTTGCGTGCGGCGCGTCTGGGCGAAGGTCTTGAGCAGGGCCGCCTGGCGGGCGGCCTTGCTGTGCTGCCGGAACGGGACGTCGAGTTGGACGATGGTCGTCATTTGGGTGATCTCCATTTTTTCAAAGGTCCGTCCCGAACGTCCCGTTCGGGTGCTGGCTTACATGCTCGAGGTGAACATCTCGACCGCATCGCCTTCGCGGGCCACGCGTGCCGGGGCCATCGACGAGGTGAAGGCACCCGTCGCCTCGCCTGCGGCGACCATGGACGAGGTGAACATCTGGACGTTGTCGCCTGCGGCGGCGTCGGCGGTCACGCTCGGAGCCATCGAGGACGTGAACATCTCGACATTGTCGCCCTGGCGCAGATCGGCGCGGGCCGAGGGGCTCATCGACGAGGTAAACATTTCCACATTGTCACCGGCGATCGCGTCGCGGCGGGCCGAGGGCGCCATCGAGGAGGTGAACATCTGGACGGCGTCGCCGGCGGAGACATCGGCAGTGGCGGTCGGAGCCATGGACGAGGTGAACATCTCGAGCCCTTCGCCAAGGCCCGCATCGGCGGTCATGACGGGTGCCATCGAGGAGGTGAACATCTCGGCGCCGGCGCCATCGAGCATGCTGAGCGTGGTGGTGCGAGTTGCGGCGAAGGTGGCTTCAACTTTGCGTTGTGCTGTCATTTTCATAATCCCCAGATTGAAGTTGCAGACACCTAAAGGCTTGCAGCTTGAACCCATCGTGCCAACAAAAATTTCAACCGGAAGTTGAGTTGCGCCCCAGCAGGAATTTCAAGAATCTCCGCTAAGATGCGCCGTGGATTGCGAGAATCCGGACCCCGAAAAAACTTATCCACAGGGGAATTTTCAGCGGATTCACGTGGCGGAATCGACGTGGTTCGGGAATGTCAAGATACAACCTGAACGTGCGGACGCGAGAATCGGATGCCTGGCGGATACGGGTCGATTCGTCTCCGCGCCGGGGCTCGACCGCCACCTCCCTTGCCCCCGGCGCGCCGCTGGGCGATAGGTGGGCGAGGATTTCCGCACCGCGAGGACCGGCCCATGAAGATCGCGACCTTCAACATCAACGGCATCAAGGCCCGCATCGACGCGCTGCCCGAATGGCTGGACGAAGCCGGGTGCGATGTCGTGCTCCTTCAGGAGATCAAATCGGTCGACGAGGCCTTCCCGCGCGAGATCTTCGAGGATCGCGGCTACACGGTCGAAACGCATGGTCAGAAGGGCTTCAACGGGGTCGCAATCCTGTCGAAACTGCCGCTCGAGGACGTCACGCGCGGCCTGCCGGGCGACGAGAGCGACGAGCAGGCGCGTTGGATCGAGGCGACGGTGATGGGCGAGACGGCCATCCGCGTCTGCGGGCTCTACCTGCCCAACGGCAACCCGGCGCCCGGCCCGAAATACGACTACAAGCTGGCGTGGATGGAGCGGATGCAGGCCCGTGCAACCGAGCTTCTGGCCCTGGAGGAGCCGTTCCTGATGGCGGGCGACTACAACGTGATCCCGCAGGACGAAGACGCCAAGCGCCCCGACGCATGGCAGAAGGATGCGCTGGCCCTGCCCGAGACGCGCGCCGCCTTCCGCCGCCTTCTGAACCTCGGTTTCACCGAGGCGTTCCGCGCCCGCACGCAGGGGCCGGGGCATTACAGCTTCTGGGACTATCAGGCCGGGGCGTGGAACCGCGACGACGGTATCCGCATCGACCATTTCCTTCTCAGCCCCGCCTGCGCGGACCTGCTCGAGGATTGCGCGATCGACCGCGAGGTCCGCGCGCGCGAGAAGCCCTCGGACCACGTGCCCGTCTGGGTGCGCCTGAGCGCCTGAGCGCCCTCGCCGCCCGGCGCCTTTGTTTTCCGCGCATCGCTCGCGCGCCTGCGAAAGGATACGAGAATGGACAACCTGCGCGGAAGTCTCCTGATGGTGGTGGCGATGGCGGGCTTCGCCGCCGAGGATCTTTTCGTCAAGCTCCTTTCCGAAGACCTGCCGGTGGGCCAGATCCTCATGATGCTGGGCGCGGCGGGCTGCGCGGTCTTCGCCGTGGCCGCAAAGGCGCAGGGAACGCGGCTGATAGGTCCGGTCCTGCTGACGCGCGCGGTGATGCTGCGCAATCTGGGCGAGATCATCGCGGCGGTCAGCTACGTCACCGCGCTGGCGATGGCGGATCTGTCGACCGTCTCGGCGATCCTGCAGGCGACGCCTCTGGCGGTGACGTTGGGCGCCGCGCTCTTCATGGGCGCGCAGGTGGGCTGGCGGCGCTGGTCGGCCATTCTCGTGGGCATGATGGGCGTTCTGATGATCGTGCGGCCGGGGCTCGATGCCTTCGACATCTCCTCGGTCTTCGCGGTGATCGCGGTCGCGGGCCTTGCCGTGCGCGATCTAGCGACGCGTGTGATCCCGCCGAACGTCTCGTCGATGCAGCTTTCGTGCTATGCCTTCGGCACGATGGTGCCCACGGGCGGCGTCCTTCTGCTCTTCTCGGGTGGCGGAACCATGCCCGAGCCGCTCGCCTGGGCGTATCTTTTCGGCGCGATGGTCTTCGGCGTTCTGGGCTATTACTTCATCGTCGGCGCGATGCGCATCGGGGAGATCGCCGCCGTGACGCCCTTCCGTTACGCGCGCCTTGTCTTCGCGCTGATCCTCGGGATGTTCCTACTGGGCGAGCGGCCCGATCTCTGGACGCTGCTCGGCGCGGCGATCATCATCGCGACGGGCCTCTACACGCTCATCCGCGAGCAGCGCGTCGCGCGCCGCGCCTTCCGCGAGGCCAAGCCCAAGGGACCGCTCTGAGCCATCGCAGCGGGCCGAAACAGGCGCTAGCGCTACCAGCCATTCCCCTGCGGTTGTGGCTTTGCTATGGGCTGGACCAACGCATTTTCACGAGATCAGGACAGACGCCATGAGCAGCATCATCGACATCCACGCCCGCGAGATTCTCGACAGCCGCGGCAATCCCACCATCGAGGTCGACGTGACGCTCGAGGATGGCACGATGGGCCGCGCCGCCGTGCCCTCGGGCGCCTCCACCGGCGCGCATGAGGCGGTCGAGCGGCGCGACGGCGATAAGGCCCGCTACATGGGCAAGGGCGTTCTCGACGCGGTCGAGGCGGTCAATGGCGAGATCGCGGACGCGCTCGAAGGGTTCGACGCGACCGAGCAGGTCGCCATCGACATGGCCATGATCGAGATGGACGGCACCGACAACAAGTCGCGCCTCGGCGCCAACGGCATCCTCGGCGTGTCGCTCGCGGTCGCGAAGGCGGCGGCGGATTACACCGGCCAGCCGCTCTTTCGCTATGTCGGCGGCACGTCCGCGCGCGTGCTTCCGGTGCCGATGATGAACATCATCAATGGCGGCGAGCATGCCGACAACCCGATCGACATTCAGGAATTCATGATCATGCCGGTCGCGGCCGAGAATATCCGCGAGGCCGTGCGCATGGGCGCCGAGGTGTTCCACACGCTCAAGAAAGAGCTGATCGCGGCGGGCCTCTCGACAGGCATCGGCGACGAGGGCGGCTTCGCCCCCGATATCGCCAGCGCGCGCCAGGCGCTCGATTTCATCCTGAAAAGCATCGAGAAGGCCGGCTACAAGCCGGGCGAGGATATCTTCCTCGCGCTCGATTGCGCCGCGACCGAATATTACAAGAACGGCAAGTACGAGATGACCGGCGAGGGCAAGTCGCTCGGCAGTCAGGAAAACGCCGACTACCTCGCCGCGCTCGTCGCGGATTACCCGATCATCTCGATCGAGGACGGAATGGCCGAGGACGACTGGGAGGGCTGGAAGGCCCTTACCGAGACGCTGGGCGGCAAGGTGCAGCTTGTGGGCGACGATCTCTTCGTGACCAATCCCGCGCGGCTGGCCGACGGCATCGCGCGCGGCTGCGCCAATTCGATGCTGGTCAAGGTGAACCAGATCGGCACGCTCACCGAAACGCTGCGCGCGGTCGATATGGCCCATCGCGCCGGCTATACTAACGTCATGTCGCACCGCTCGGGCGAGACGGAGGACGCGACCATCGCCGATCTGGCCGTCGCCACGAATTGCGGGCAGATCAAGACGGGAAGCCTCGCGCGCTCGGACCGGCTGGCGAAATACAACCAGCTCATCCGTATCGAAGAACTGCTGGGCGAGACCGCCGAATACGCGGGCCGCGGCATCCTGCGTGGCTGAGGCGCGCGCATGAAAAAAGGCGCGGCAGTAATGCCGCGCCTTTCCGTTAAGCTATCCTGAAATATCAGGGGCAAGGCGCCTCGTAATAGGTGCCGTCGCCGCGCGAATAGGCACAGACGCGCTGGTTCTGGTTCTGCGCCACGACCGTACCCGCCGCCGCGCCGCCGAGCGCCGAGATCAGGCGCCATTCATCATCGGCGCCGAGCGCTTCGGCGGTCAGAAGACCCGCGGCCGCGCCGCCCGCGACGCCCGCCACGGTGCGCTGGTTCTCGGTCAGGTTTTCGCAGGCGCCAAGGCCGAGCATCGCGGTGCCGGCAAGTGCGTAGATCCAGGTTTTCATGGAAAACTCCTTTAAGTCATTGGGCCGCCGCCCTCGCGGCTCGTTTGTCCCTCAGAGGACGGGCGTTGCTGTCACAACAGCGGCAGAGTGGCGCAGGTTCCAAGCCTCCGCGCGAAAAATCGGCGTGATGAGATTTTTTCGGCAAAAAATCGCTATCGGCTGAAACTCGTCGGCGGCGGGCCGCGTGTCTGCGGGTGTTCGGGCGCTTGGTGCAGGTCTCCCCAAGGACTGCCGCTGATGAAAATCGCTCGAACGGCATCGCATCCTGTCGCGGTGCCCCGGGGACGCCCCGCCCGCCTCAACCCCCGGGGTGCGGCGGGGCGCAGGACGGATCACTCGTGTTGAGTGTGAACGTATCGTATGAGTTGCCGGGTCGATCCGTCCTTTCCCCCTTCCGGCGCGCTCCCGGGCTCGAGCGCCGCCGAAAGCTCGCGCGCCAGCTCCTTGCCGAGCTCGACCCCCCATTGATCGAAGGAATTGAGGCCGAGGATCACCCCCTCGACGAAGACGCGGTGCTCGTAGAGCGCGATGATCTGGCCCAGCCGGCGCGGCGTCAGAAGATCGTAGATGAGCGTGGTCGAGGGGCGCGCGCCCGAGAAGACCCGGTGCCGCGCCTGGCGTTCCAGTTCGGCCCCGGTGAAGCCTTGCGCCTTCATCCGCGCGCGCGCCGTCTCGAGGTCGCGGCCCAGCATGAGCGCCTCGGACTGCGCGAGGCAATTGGCCACCAGAAGCCGGTGCTGATGGGCAAGCTCCGGCTCGTGCCCGCGCGCGGCGAGCAGGAATTCGCACGGCACGGTCTGCGTGCCCTGATGGATGAGCTGGTAGAAGGCGTGCTGCCCGTTCGTGCCCGGCTCGCCCCAGACCACCGGCCCGCCCCCATGTCCGAGCGCGCGCCCGTCCATATCGACGCCCTTGCCGTTCGATTCCATCTCGAGCTGTTGCAGATAGGCCGGAAGGCGCGCGAGCCGCTGGTCGTAGGGCAGCACCGCGCGCGTGGGATAGCCGCAGGCCTGATGATGCCAAAGGCCGGTCAGCGCCAGCATCATCGGCATGTTGTCCTCGGGCGGCGCATCGCGGAAATGGCGGTCCATCGCCTCTCCGCCGCGCAGGAAATCGGTGAAATCCTCGCCCCCGATCGCGATCATCAGCGACAGGCCGATCGGCCCCCAGATCGAATAGCGCCCGCCGACCCAATCCTCGAAGCCGAAGACGCGCTCGGCCGGGATGCCCCAGTCTGCCGCCTCCCCCATCGCCGAGGAGAGCGCGGCGAACTGCGCACCGGGGTCTGCGACCTTTTCGGCCATCCAGGCGCGCGCCGCCGCGGCGTTGGTCATCGTCTCGGTCGTGGTGAAGGTCTTGGACGCCACGAGGATCAGCGTGCGCGCGGGGTCGAGCCCCGCCAGCGCGCCCGTGATGTCGGCGCCGTCCACGTTCGAGACGAAATGGCAGCGCGGCCCGTCGTGGTAGGGCGCGAGCGCCCGCACGGCCATTTCGGGGCCGAGATGCGAGCCGCCGATGCCGATATTGACCACATCCGTGATCGCGCCGCCCACCCCCTTGAAGGCACCGCTGCGCACCGCGCCCGCAAAGGCGCGCATCCGCGCGAGCGTGTCGCGCACGCCCGGCATCACGTCCTGCCCGTCCACCGTGACCGCGCCGCCCGAGAGATTGCGCAGCGCGGTATGCAGGACCGCGCGCCCCTCCGTCTCGTTGATCGGTGTGCCCGAGAACATCGCCTCGCGCCGCGCGGGGACGCCCCGCGCCTCGGCCAAGGCGATCAGGGCGGCGCGCGCCTCGGCGTCCATGCTCGTCTTGGAATAGTCGAAGAGCATCCCGTCGAAACGGGCCGAGAACGCCGCCGCGCGCCCGCCGCCGAACAGCGGCGCGATCCCGCGCCTGCGGGCCTTGTCTGCCATCGCCTTCAGATCGCGCCACATGCTCAGGGCGCCCAGTGCACGGTGGCATCGTCGAGCAGCGCCGCGATGGGCGCCTCGGCAGCGTCGAGCCCGCGCGCCCGCTCGAGCGCGGCGCGCTTGTCGTCGCCGGTGATGACCACGTGCAGATGCATCGCGCTGCGCAGCACATGCGCGGCCAGCGTGATGCGCGGCTCCGGCTCGCCCTCGATCCGCACCGGCAAAAGCGTCGGCGCATCATGCGCGAGCGCGGCCTCGATCCCCGGCATACGCGGAAAGATGGACGCGGTATGCATGTCGCCGCCCATCCCCACCAGCGCCACGTCGATCGGCAAATGCGGCGCGACGCTCTCGGCAAGGCGCGGCGCGGCCTCTTCGGGCGATGCCTCTTCGAGATAAAGCGGGATGAGCCGCGCCTCCGCCGCGCGTTCGCACAGAAGGCGCTGCGCGATCAGGCCCGCATTAGAGCGGATATGCGCCTGCGGGCGCCAGCGCTCGTCCGAGGGCAGCACATCGACGCGCCCCCAGTCGAGCCGCGCGCCGCAGAGCGTGTCGAAGACCGGCCCCGGCGTCGAGCCGCCAGGCACCACGAGAAGCGCGCGCTCGGCCAGCCGCAGGACCGCGCTCAGCTGGGCCGCGATCACGTCGGCAAGGCCCATCGCCATGAATTCGGCATCGGGATATTCGACGATGTTCATATGCGTATCTCCCGCCAGCGGCGCCCGTCCCGGTGCATCAGCGCCAGCGCATCGTCCGGCCCCGAGCTGCCGGTGGCATAGGGGCATGGCTCGGCGCCCGGCGCGTCCCAGGCCTCGATGATGGGATCGGTCCACTCCCACGCCGCCTCCACCTCGTCGCCGCGCATGAACAGCGTCTGGTCGCCGCGGATCACGTCCATGATGAGCCGCTCGTAGGCGTCGGGAATATCGCCCGCCTCCGGCCCCAGCGCCTCGGAGAAGGTCATGTCGAGCGGCACATCGACGAGGCGCATGCCCCCCGGCCCCGGCTCCTTGATGGTCACGCCCATCTCGATCCCCTCGTTGGGCTGAAGGCGGATCGTCAGGATGTTGCGGTGCCGCCCCGCATCGGCGCCGAAGATCGAATGGGGCGCGTCCTTGAAGACGACCGCGATCTCGCTCGCACGCGCGCGCAACCGCTTGCCGGTGCGCAGATAGAAAGGCGTGCCCGCCCATCGCCAATTGCCGATGCGCGCCTTGAGCGCCACGAAACTCTCGGTGCGGCTGCTGTCGTCGCCGACCTCCTCGAGATAGCCGGGCAAGCTGTCGGTGCCCTCGTATTGGCCGCGCACCACATCGCCCGGCTCCACCGGCCCGAGCGCGCGGATCACCTTCAGCTTCTCGTCGCGCACGGCGTGCGGGTCGTACTTCGCTGGCGGCTCCATCGCGGTCAGGCACAAAAGCTGCATGATGTGGTTCTGCATCATGTCCCGCATCGCGCCGGCCTTGTCGTAATAGTCGCCCCGGCTGCCGACGCCGCCCGACTCGGCCACGGTGATCTGGATGTGATCGACATACTGGCTGTTCCACAACGGCTCGAACAGCATGTTGCCGAAGCGGATGGCCATGAGGTTCTGAACCGTCTCCTTGCCGAGATAATGATCGATCCGGTAGATCTGCGTCTCGTCGAAATGCTTCGCCAGATCAGCGTTGAGGCTGCGCGCCGAGGCGAGGTCGCGCCCGAAGGGCTTTTCGACCACGACGCGCGTGTCCGGGCCGGCCAGCCCGTGCGTCTCGATCCGCGCGGCGAGATCGGCGAAAAGACCGGGCCCGACAGAGAAATAGAAGGCGCGGATACGGTCCGCATCGCCCAGCCGCGCCTTGAGCGCGTCCCAGCCCTGCGCGCCCTGCGCGTCAAGCGTGACATAGCCGATCTGGCCCAGAAACGCCTCGAGCTGATCCGGCGCGCAAGCCGTGTCGGCCCCGAATTCGGTGATCGCGCCGCGCACGAAATCGCGGTAGGCGGTGTCGTCCATCTCGGCGCGCGCCGCGCCGATGACGCGGGCCGCGTCGCCCATCTGCCCCGCGCAATAGCGCCGGAACAGCGCCGGCAGGATCTTGCGCCGGGCCAGATCGCCGGTGCCGCCGAAGACCACCAGATCGAAGGGCTGGACGGGAATGACGCGCGATACCATGGACAAATCTCCTGCTTGGGGCGCACCTTAGCACCTTGCGCCACGTTCACAACTGCGTCAGAGGCCCGATGCACGGCTTTCACCGCCGGAGCCGCCGCGCTAGGCAGATGGAAAGAAATACGGGGGCGTGGAAGGAACGACATGAAAGATCTGGACGAAACCGGTGCGGCCAGCGCCAATGCCGGCAAATTCCGCGACCCCGAGCGGACCGCCAAAGGCGAGGCCCGCGCGCATGTCGCCCTGACGCGTCCCGACACGCTCTGGTTCAACACCGGAACGCTCTGCAATATCGAATGCGAGAATTGCTACATCCTCAGCTCGCCCACCAACGACGCACTGGTCTATATCACCGAAGCCGAGGTGGCCGAATATCTCGACCAGATTGAGGCGCGCGGCTGGCCGGTGCGCGAGATCGCCTTCACTGGCGGCGAGCCCTTCATGAACCCCGAGATGATAGGCATGGCGCGCGCGGCGCTGTCGCGCGGCTACGAGGTCTTGATCCTCACCAACGCCATGCGCCCCATGATGCGCAAATCCATGCGCGCGGGCATCGAAGAGCTGAACGCGGCCTATCCCGGCAAGATGACATTCCGCATCTCCGTCGATCACTGGTCCGAAGAGCTGCACGATAAGGAGCGCGGCAAGGGCGCCTTCGCGCGCACGCTCGAGGGCATGGACTGGCTGCGCGATGCGGGCGTGCCGATGGCCGTCGCGGGCCGCACCGTCTGGGGCGAGAGCGACGCCGAGGGCCGCGCAGGCTATGCGCGCCTCTATGCCGCGCGCGGCTATGCGATCGACGCGGGCGATCCCGGCGCGACCGTTCTCTTCCCCGAGATGGACGAGCGCGCCGAGGTGCCCGAAATCACGACCGCCTGCTGGGACATTCTCGGCAAGTCGCCGAATGACGTGATGTGCGCCTCCTCGCGGATGGTGGTCAAGCGCAAGGGCGCCGCGCGCCCCGCCGTTCTGGCCTGCACCCTCCTGCCCTACGCGCCCGAATTCGAGCTGGGCGAGACGCTGGCCGAGGCCGAGCGCGACGTCGCGCTCAACCATCCCCATTGCGCAAAATTCTGCGTGCTGGGCGGCGCGAGCTGCTCGGCCTGAGCGCGCTGACCGACGCGGATCGCCCCGGCGGGGCGCTGCCCCGCACCCCGGAGTATTTCGGCCAAGATGAAGATGCGGCATAGGAGCGGCGTCGGAGCTGCCATGGTGCTGCCGCAAGCCCATATGCCGCGCGCGCGCCGCTTGCCGGGATGGCGCGCGCGGCCCATATATGACCCATGTTGAAATTCACCCCGATCCTTCTGGCGCTCATCTACGCCTTCGTCATGTTCCGCTTCTCGGTCTGGCGCACGTCGCGCGATCTGAGCGCGCGCTCGAGCGAGCTTGCGGATCCCAAGCTGAAGGGGCTGACCGACCGCCTTGCTCGCGCGCTCGATATCGAGCGGGTGCGCGTGCATATCTACGAGATCGACCCGGTGAACGGGCTGGCCGCGCCGGACGGGCGCATCTTCATCACCCGCGGATTCTACAGGAAATTCCAGTCGGGCGAGGTTTCGGGCGAGGAGATGACGTCGGTCATCGCGCATGAGCTGGGCCATGTCGCTCTCGGCCATTCGCGGCGGCGCATGATCGACTTTTCGGGCCAGAACGCGCTGCGCACGGCGCTGGCGATGGTGCTCTCGCGCTTCCTGCCGGGGGTCGGCGTCATGATCGCGGGCGCGCTGACCTCGCTTCTGGCGGCGCGGCTGTCGCGGCGGGACGAATACGAGGCGGACGAATACGCCGCCGCGCTTCTGGTCAAGGCCGGGATCGGGACGGAGCCGCAGAAATCGCTCTTTCGCAAACTCGAGGCGCTGACGCAGTCGAATTCCGGCGCCGCGCCGGCCTGGTTGATGAGCCATCCCAAGACCGATGACCGCATCGCGGCGATCGAGAAGCTCGAGGGGCGCTGGGGTCAAAGCTGACGCGCCGCGTCAGGATCGCGTGAGCGCCTTGGCGAGGCGCGGCAGGCGCGCCTTCTTCATCAGCGCGCGCATGCTCCAGTCCTCGCCGCCGAGGCGCCGCGCCTCGTCCAGAACGGATTGCGCGACGGCGCCGATCCTCTCGGGGTCGGCCTGCCAGAAACCCTGAAGCAGCGTATCGGGATCGCTGCGCGCGAGGCCCTCCTCGGCGAGGATCTGGCGCGGGAAATCCTTGGAATTGAGCGTCACGATCATGTCGGCCGAGCCCGCGATGGCGGCGGCGAGCACATGCGTGTCCGCCGGATCGGGCAGCCAGAGCCGCGCCTCGAGCGAAGGCGGCCAGCCCACCTGGGCTTCGGGCCAATCGCGTGCCAGAAGCGCCGCCTCGCCCGCCGCTTGCGCCGCGCCATCCGCACCGAGCTTGAGCGCCGCGCGCTGCCATTCCTCGACGATGCGCGCCGACCAGAGCGGGGTGAAGGCGCCCGCGGCGGCGGCGCCCAGAAGCATCTGGCGCATCACCGTGGGATAGATCACGCAGGTGTCGAGAAGCGCCTTCACAGCCGGAAAAAGAGCGCCTTGAGATAGCCGCTCTCGGCCAGTTGCGGGTGCATCGGATGATCCGGCCCCGCGCCGCCCGTATGGATGAGCTGCGCCGCGCGGCCCGTATCATAAAGGCCCCGTCCGATGCCCCTCAGGCTCGCGCGGCGGAAGGCGTCGAGATCGGCGGCATGGCTGCACGAGCAGAGGCCGAGATAGCCGCCGGGCCGCACCAGCGGCGCCGCGAGGCGCGCGGTGCGCTCATAGGCGCGCAGCCCCGCCTCGAGCGCCTTCTTGTTCGGCGCGAAGGCCGGGGGATCGCAGATCACCACGTCGAAACTCTCGCCCTCCTCGGCGAGCGCGGTCAGCACGTCGAACGCATCCCCGCGCCGGGTCTGGAACGCCGCGTCCAGCCCCATCGCGCCGGCGCCCTGCCGCGCCAGATCGAGCGCCGGCTCCGAGCCGTCCACCGCCAGCGCCGAGGCCGCGCCCGCCGCCATCGCCGCGAGGGAAAAGCCGCCCACATGGCTGAAGACATCGAGCACCTTCGCGCCGCCCGCGAGCCGCGCGGCGAAGGCGTGGTTCGGGCGCTGATCGTAGAAAAGCCCGGTTTTCTGCCCGCCTGTCAGATCGGCCATGTAGATCGCGCCGTTCATGGGCACCGGCACGGGCGCCGAAGGCGCCGCGCCCATCAGGACCGAGGAGACGTCATCGAGCCCCTCGAGCCCGCGCGCGCGGCCGCTCGCGTTCTTGAGAATGGTGCGCGCGCCCGTCACCTCGGCGAGGGCGGCGGCCAGATCGCCGAGCATCGCATCGGCCCAGGCCGCGTTCGGCTGAATGACGCAGGTCTCGCCGAAGCGGTCGATCACGACGCCCGGCAGGCCGTCGGCCTCGGCATGCACGAGACGGTAGAACGGCGCATCGAACAGCCGCTCGCGGAGCGCGAGCGCGCGGCGCAGGCGCGCGGCGAGCCAATCGCGGTCGATGCTCGCCCTGGTGTCGAGATCAAGCACGCGCGCCATGATGCGAGAGGCAGGGTTGACGGCGACGAGCGCGAGCGGCGCGCGCTCGGCATCCTCGAGCAGGGCGATCGTGCCGGGCGCGAGGGCGCGGGTGCGCCGGTCGGTCACGAGCTCGTTGTCGAAGACCCAGGGCGCGCCGAAGCGCACGGGCTTGGGCGAGGTCTTGGGTTTCAGGCGGATCACGGGAAAAGGGGACGGTGTCATACCGTCCCCTTAGCCTGTCTCACGTCCTGCGGGAAGATCAATTGGAGCTGAACATCGCCATCAGGCCGAGGTTCTCGGGCTTGTAGCTTCCCGGCGCGATCAGCTCTTGCTGGATGACCGAGGCGAGATGCTCGGTGATGCGCACCTTCTGCGTCTCGCCGCGCTGCTCGGCGGCGATCGCCTCGCTGCCGCCATAGCCCTTGAGCGCGGCCTTGATGCGGCGCGGCTGGCTGAGCGCGGCGCCCGAAGCCGGATCGCGCAGCGTCACGAGGAAGGCCATGTCATGCACGCCGCCCACCGAATAGCGCGCCTTCTCGGTCTGCGCATGGAAGCGCTGGACCTGCACGTCGAGGATGGCCGGAACGCCCGATTTCATGGATTGCGTGCCGCGCGTCATCGCCTCCTGGAAGATCGCGGCGACCTGCGCGTGGCGGTCGCCGGCGGGATCGCCGCGCCAGACGATGTCGCCCGCCGGATAATAGCTGTTGGCCTCGGAGACGGCCAGCATCTCGGGCACGCTCACGCGGACCGACTTGATGTTGACCGCCATGCTGGCGGGCGCCTGCGGCGCGTCCATCGTGGCGGCGCGCGTCACGGCGTTCTCGGGCGTGGCGGCGCAGGCCGAAACGCCGAGGGCGAGAGCGAGCGCTGTCAGGGTGCGGATCGTGGTGCGATAAGCTTGCATGTCTGGTCTCCTGCGGCCTTCGGCCTTTGCACGAGGGGTCTGGTCCTCGCTTTGAGACGACATTGCTGGTCAATTAGGGCCAATTCGCGACGAACTGCGCGCAATTGCATGATGATTGCCGGGCCACTCTGCGGCGGCGGGAGGCGGCCTAGCCCTCGCCGCGCGGCCGCGATTTCCAGCCCCCCCCGGCGGCGGGGGCGCGCGGCGGCGGCCTGTCCCTGAAGCAGGACCTCGGTCATCGGATGATCGGGATTGTCCGCACGGTAGCGGTCCAGGAAATGCGCGATGGCCTCCTGCGTGTCCTGCCCCTCGGGCAGCGACAGGGCCCAGTCGAGAAAGATCGAGCGGCATTCCTCGGGGGCGATGCCGTCGATGCGGTAGGCCTCGAAGATGAGGCCCTTCTTGTCCAGAGGATCGCTCGATTTCATGGCATTGTTCCCTGAGCCGACGCGGCGCGCGCGATGGCCGACTCGATGACTTCGGCGGCGGCGTCCGCCCGCGCCTCCAACTCGGCGACCAGTCCGGAAATATCCTCCGCGCCCGTCTCGCGCAAGACGAAGCTGCGCGCGCCCGCCCCCAGCGCATCGGGATCGAGCGGGCCTTCTCCCAGAAGGCGCGCGGTCATCTGCACGTCGCGGCACAGACTGCCCGCACGCGCGAGCGCCCTGCCCCCCTCGGCGTCCCACCAGCCGAGCCGCTCGCCCGCGCGCACGCCCGCGGCGAGCCCCGCACGGCCCGGTCGCGGCGCCTCGCCCGAGGCGAGGATGGCGGCCTGCGCGATGAGTTGAACGTCCTGAAGGCGCCCCGGCCCGATCTTGGGATCGAGCGGGCCATCGGGCGCCTTGGCCGCGCGGATGCGCGCGCGCATCTCGTCCACCTCGCGCGCAAGGCGCGGGCCCGTGCCGGGCCGCGCGGCCACCTCGGCGATGAGTTCGGCGCGGAACGCCTCGATCTCGGCGCCGAGATCCTCCGGACCGGCGATGGCGCGCGCGCGGGTCAGGGCCAGATGCTCCCAGCCCCAGGCATGGGTCGTCTGGTAGTCGCGGAACGCGGCAAGCGACGTGGCGACCGGGCCCTGATTGCCCGAGGGCCGCAAGCGCATGTCCACCTCGTAGAGCCGCCCGCCCGTCATCTGCGCGGTCAGCCCCGAAATCATCGCCTGCGTGAGCCGCGCGTAATAGGGCTGCACGGCGAGCGGGCGGCGCCCGTCCGACCCCTCGGCGCCGCCTGCATCGTAGATCACGATCAGATCGAGGTCCGATGCCGCCGTTAGCGCCCGCGCGCCGAGCGAGCCCATCCCCATCACGACCGCACCGCGCCCCGGAGGCGCGCCGTGCTTGGCCGAGAATTCGCGCACCACCTCGTCCCAGAGCGCCGAGAGCACCGCCTCGGCGAGGTCGGCATAGTGGCGGGCCGAGGTTGCCGCATCGACAAGGCCGCGCAGGTGATGCACGCCGATCCGGAAATGCCATTCGCGCCGCCAGCCGCGCAGCGCGATCAGCCGCGCCTCGTAATCGCCCTCCCGCGCGAGCCGCGCCGCGAGATCGGCGCGCAGCGCGCCAAGGCCCGGCCAGGGCGCGAAGAAATCGCCGGCGATCACCGCATCGAAAACGGCGGCGTTTCGAGAAAGATACGAGGCCAGCGCGGGCGCCGTGCCGACGATATCGACCAGAAGCTCGACGAGTTGCGGATTGCTCTCGAAAAGCGAGAAAAGCTGGACGCCGGCGGGAAGCCCTGCGAGGAAGCCGTCGAAGGCCAGCAGCGCCTCCTCGGGATGCGAGGTGCGCGACAGCCGCGCGAGGATGTCGGGCCGCAGGCGGCGAAAGATCTGCACCGCGCGGTCCGAACGCAGCGCCGGATAGCTGGGCCAACGCGCGATCACCTTGGCATCGAGCCATGCGCCCTGCGGCGTCTCCTCGGCGCTCTGCTCGCCCTCGGGTTTGAAGAAACGCTCGATCACCGCATCGACGGCGCCGAGCCGGCTCAGAAGTTCGTCCTTCAGATCGCCCGTGTCTCGGTCCATGAAGGCCGCAAGGCGCGCGAATTCCTCTTCGGTGGTCGGCAGATCATGCGTCTGCTGGTCGCGCAGCATCTGTAGGCGGTGCTCAACCTCGCGGTGAAAGCGGTAGTGATCGCTCAGATCCGCCGCCACCTCGTCCGGAATCCAGTTCTTTTCCGCGAGGCCCTTCAGCCCCGCCAGCGTGCCGCGCATCCTCAGGCCTGGATCGCGCCCCCCGGCGATCAATTGGCGGGTCTGGGTGAAGAACTCGATCTCGCGGATGCCGCCGCGCCCGAGCTTCATGTTGTGACCCATGAGATCGAGCGGCCCGCCGAGATCGGCGCCGAGGCCCTTATGCGCGCGGATGCGCAGTCGCATGTTATGAGCGTCCTCGATCGCCGCGAAGTCGAGATGCCGTCGCCAGACGAAGGGCGTCAGCGTCTCGAGAAAGCGCGCGCCCGCCTCGAGATCGCCCGCACAGGCCCGCGCCTTGATATAGGCCGCACGCTCCCAGGTGCGCCCGAGGCTTTCGTAATAGGCCTCGGCGGCTGCCATCGACATGCAGACGGGCGTGACGCCGGGATCGGGGCGCAGACGCAGATCGGTGCGGAAGACATAGCCCTCGGCCGTGTTCTCGCTGAGGATCTGCGTCATGCGGCGCGTGGCGCGCACGAACCCGGCGCGCGCCTCGTGCTGGGCATCGGCATCGAAGCGGGTGTCGTCATAGAGGCAGATGAGGTCGATGTCCGAGCTGTAGTTGAGCTCGCCCGCGCCCATCTTGCCCATGGCGAGCACGGTCATGCCGGCGCAGGTCTCGAGATCGGCCTCGCGCATTCCCGGAAGCTTGCCGCGCTTAATCTCATGCGCGATGGCATGGCCGAGCGCCACCTCGCAGGCGAGATCGGCAAGATCGGTGAGGCTCTGCGTCACCTTCTCGAGCGGCCAGACCCCCGCGAGATCCGCAAGCCCGATCAAAAGCGCCGCGCGCCGCTTGGCCTGCCGCAAAGGCCCCGAGGGATCGCCCTCGAGCGCGCGCAGGCCCGTCTCGATATCCGCCAGCCCCTCCTCGGGCGCCTCGAGCGCATGCCGCAGCCACCCCGCCTCCTTGTGCACGAGCTGGCGCAGATAGGGGCTCGACCCGGCGGCGCCCGAGATCACATCGGCCATGTCGCCGTCCATGCCGGGAAAGAGCGCGCGCGCCTCCTCGGCCGGCTCGGGCTGAAAGGCGCGGGGGATACGGGTGATGCGATGCGCGAAATCCATCGGGCCAGTGATACCCATGCCGGCCATACGGTCAATGCCGCCCAGACCGGGCGGGTGCATGGCGCAATGTAAAAATTATTTACATTGCCTCTTGCGGATGCGACGGACCATCCCGATCTAGGGGATGTGAAACAGATTCACATAGCACCCGAAAGGACGCATTTCATGAGCACTCACGCCTATTCCCAGCCGGCGGCCTCGGGCCTTCTCGGCTGGTTCGAGACCGTCACCGCATGGCTCGACCGGCGCGGCAAGCTGGCCTGGATCGCGATGATCGTGGTCGGCTTCGCGATGTTCCCGCCGCTCGGCCTCGCCCTTCTCGCCTATATGATATGGAGCAAACGCATGTTCGGATCCTGCACCTCGCGCTGCGGCTTCGGCCCGTCGATGGGCCTTCATCGCAGCAGCGGCAACACCGCGTTCGACAATTACCGCGACGAGACGCTGCGCCGCCTGCAAGAAGAGCAGGCCAGCTTCGACGCCTTCATGGAGCGTCTGCGCGCAGCCAAGGACAAGGCCGAATTCGACCAGTTCCTCGACGAGCGCGCCCGCGCCGCGACATCCCGGAGCGACACTGCGGATGACGAGACCGCCTCTTCCAAGGACTGAACCGAATGCCTCATGCGGGCGGCGCCGCGCCGCCCGCGTCTTGATCCCGGCGCCGACAATGCCTTGATACCTCTCAGCGCCCTACGATCCAACTCCAGCGAGACCGCTCCGATGCAGACCCATGCCACCGCCGCCGCCCTGCCCGACCCGATCGCGCAGCCCGAATTCTACGAGGGCGTCCCGACCAAGCGCTTTCTTGCGTGGGTCATCGACGCGCTTCTCATCTGTGCGTTCTGCGTCGTCGCGCTGATCCTGACGCTCGGCATCGGGTTCTTCTTCCTGCCGGCGCTGGTGCTGGTCGTCGGCCTTGCCTACCGCATCGCGACGCTGGCGCGCGGCTCGGCCACCTGGGGCATGGCGCTCATGGCGATCGAGCTGCGGCGCCATGACGGATCGCGCCTCGATCCGATGACGGCGGCGCTCCATTCGCTCGGCTACGCGGCCTCCATGACCTTCGTGCTGCCGCAGATCGCCTCGGTCGTGCTGATGCTGATCACCGAGCGCCGCCAGGGCCTGAGCGATATCGTGCTGGGCACCGCGATGGTCAATCGCGCCGCCGGTGCCTGAGACGCGCGCGGGATTCCCGGCTTGGCCTTCGGCGCCTTCGTTGCTAGGCTCCGCGAAACGCTGACGAAACCGGGTCTTGATGCGACATACCAACACGATAGCGCCGCAATTCTACGTGACCGCCCCCCAGCCCTGCCCCTACCTCGAGGGCCGGATGGAGCGGAAGCTTTTTACTGCGCTGCAAGGCGACGGGGCGCAGAGGCTCAACGACAGCCTGAGCAAGCAGGGCTTTCGCCGCTCGCAGAACGTGCTCTATCGCCCCTCCTGCGCCGATTGCGCCGCCTGCATGTCGGCCCGCATCAACGTCGCCGAGCATACGCCGTCGAAAAGCCAGAAGCGCACGCTGCGCCGTAATGCACGGCTCGAGCGGCGCGCGACCTCGCCCTGGGCGACCGAGGATCAATACGCCCTCTTCCGGCGCTATCTCGAATCGCGACACGCGGCGGGCGGCATGGCCGATATGGACGCGTTCGAATTCGCCTCGATGGTCGAGGAGACGCCGATTCGCACCCGCGTCGTCGAATATGTCGACCGCGAGACCGGCGCGCTCGTCGCCGTGTGCCTGACCGACGTTCTCGAGGACGGGGTCAGCATGGTCTATTCCTTCTTCGATCCCGACTGGCAGCGCAATTCGCTGGGCACCTACATCATCCTCGATCACGTGGAGATCGCCCGCGAGGCGGAATTGCCGCATGTCTATCTCGGCTACTGGGTGCCCGGCAGCCCCAAGATGGGCTACAAGGCCGGCTTTTCGGGGCTCGAGCTGCATGTCGGCGGGCGCTGGGAGGCGATGCGCGATCCCTCGGACTATTCGGCCAAGGCGCAGCCCTTCCACAACGATCCGATTTCCGAGCAGGTGGCGAGCATCACCCTGCCGGACGGCGAGCCGCTGCGCCGCTAGGGTCTGGCCCTGCGCCACAGGGCCGCAGCCCGCATTCCTGCCGCGCGCGGGCCGGATTGCGCCGCAACCGGGCTTTCCTCGGCGCGATAATCCCCTAATGTCCGCCCAAGCCGCAGCACGCGCAATGAATGGACACCTCAATGAGCACCGATCCCCTCGTCGTCTTCACCCCTTCCGGCAAACGCGGGCGCTTCCCCGTCGGAACGCCGGTCCTGACCGCCGCCCGGCAATTGGGCGTCGATCTCGATTCGGTCTGCGGCGGGCGTGGCATCTGCTCGAAATGCCAGATCACGCCGAGCTATGGCGAATTCTCCAAGCATGGCGTCACGGTCGCCCCCGACGCCCTGTCGGAGTGGAATTCGGTCGAGCAGCGCTATCAGGACAAGCGCGGCCTGAAGGAAGGCCGCCGCCTCGGCTGTCAGGCCACCGTGCAGCGCGACGTGGTGATCGACGTGCCCGCCGAGAGCCAGGTGCACCGGCAGGTCGTGCGCAAGGCGGCCTCGGCCCGCGTGATCGAGATGGACCCGGCGACCCGCCTCTATTTCGTTGAGGTGTATGAGCCCGACATGCACGAGCCGACCGGCGATTTCGAGCGCCTCGCCCGCGCGCTGAAGCGCGAATGGGATATCCCGAAGATCACCGCCGACCTCACGCTGATGTCCAAGCTTCAGCCCGTGCTGCGCAAGGGCAAATGGCAGGTCACGGTCGCGCTGAACAAGGCCCATGACGACGACGTTCACCGCGTCGTCGAGATCTGGCCGGGCCTGCATGAGGGCGGGCTCTACGGCCTTGCCATCGATCTCGGCTCGACCACGGTGGCCGCTCATCTGACCGATCTCGACACCGGCGCCGTGATCGCGTCCTCGGGCATCATGAACCCGCAGATCCGCTTCGGCGAGGACCTCATGAGCCGCGTGAGCTACGCAATGATGAACCCGGGCGGCGACCGCGAGATGACGCGCGCCGTGCGCGAGGCGATCAACACGCTGGCCGAGGAGATCGCCAAGGAAGCCGAGATCTCGCCCGAGCTGATCGTCGAGACGGTCTTCGTGTGCAATCCGGTCATGCACCACCTGCTGCTCGGGATCGATCCCGTGGAACTGGGCCAGGCGCCCTTCGCGCTCGCCACGTCCGAGAGCGTCACGCTCGGCGCGCGCGAGCTCGACCTCGACATCATCAACCCACGTGCGCGCATCTATGTCCTGCCCTGCATCGCGGGCCATGTCGGGGCCGACGCCGCCGCCGTCGCCCTGTCCGAGCAGCCGGGCAAATCGGACGATCTGGTGCTCATCATCGACGTCGGCACGAATGCCGAGATTCTTCTGGGCGACAAGGAGGGCGTTCTGGCCTGCTCCTCGCCCACCGGCCCCGCCTTCGAGGGCGCGCAGATCAGCTCGGGCCAGCGCGCCGCGCCCGGCGCGATCGAGGCGATCCGGATCGACCCCGAAACCAAGGAGCCGCGCTTCCGCGTGATCGGCAGCGATCTGTGGTCCGACGAGGAGGGCTTCGATGAGGCCATCGGCGCGTCTGGCATCACCGGCATCTGCGGGTCGGGCATCATCGAGGCCGTGGCCGAGCTGCGCATGGCGGGCCTGATGGACGAGAACGGCCTTCTCGGCAGCGCCGAGGCGACGGGTACGCCGCGCATGGTGCCCGAAGGGCGCACGCATAGCTATCTCGTGCACGATTCGACCGATGAGGGCGGCCCGCGCATCACCGTGACCCAGGGCGATATCCGTGCCATCCAGCTCGCCAAATCCGCGCTTTACGCCGGTGCGCGCCTCCTGATGGACGAGCGCGGCGTCGATAAGGTGGACCGCGTCGTGCTGGCGGGCGCTTTCGGCGCGCATATCTCGAACCTGCACGCGATGGTGCTGGGCATGATCCCCGATGCGCATCTGAGCAAGGTCACCTCGGCGGGGAATGCGGCGGGCACCGGCGCGCGCATCGCGCTGTGCAACATCGCCGCACGCGCCGAGATCGAGCAGATGGTGCGCCGCATCCACAAGGTCGAAACCGCGATCGAGCCGAAATTCCAGGAGCATTTCGTCGCCGCCAACGCGATCCCGCACAAGACCGACCGCTTCCCCGAGCTTGCGCTCGTCACCACCCTGCCCAGCCCCAACTTCAACGCAGGCTCGGGCGGCGGCAGCGGCGAGGATGGCGGGCGCCGCCGCCGTCGCCGCGGCTGAGACCGGGATGGGGCGCGGCCGAGCGGCGCGCCCCCTTTTCAAAACGTCATTGCACCTGCGCCCGGCGCGCCCGATACATGGGCGCAGTAACAGGAGACGCAGTTCATGCACGGCATATCCCACCTATTCATTCCCGGCCCCACGAACGTCCCCGAAGAGGTGCGCCGCGCCATGAACATCCCGATGGAGGATATGCGCGCACCCGATTTCTGCGATTTCGTGACACCCCTTCTGCAGGACATCAAAAAGGCGTTCCGCACCGAGACGGGCCGCGTCTTCATCTACCCCTCCTCCGGCACCGGCGCATGGGAAGCCGCGATCACGAATACGCTCGCCAAGGGCGACAAGGTTCTGATGGCGCGTTTCGGGCAGTTTTCGCTTCTATGGGCGGAGATGGCGACGCGCCTCGGCCTCGACGTCGATCTGATCGAGGTCGAATGGGGCAATGGCACACCCGTCGAGGAGTATGCCGCACGGCTCGAGGCGGACAAGGATCACGCGATCAAGGCCGTGTTCGTCACTCATAACGAGACCGCGACGGGCGTCACCTCCGACATCGAGGCGGTGCGCGATGCGCTCGATGCCGCGGGGCACCCGGCCCTTCTTTTCGTCGACGGGGTCAGCGCCATCGGCTCGATCCCGTTCGAGCAGGAGGCCTGGGGCGTCGATCTGGCCGTCGCGGGCTCGCAGAAGGGGTTCATGCTGCCCGCCGGTCTCGGCTTTCTGGGCGTGTCGGCCAAGGCGCTCGAGATCGCGGCATCGGACAGCCCGAAAATGGCGCGCAGCTATTTCGCCTTCGAGGACATGATCAAGCTCAATGACACTGGCTATTTCCCCTACACCCCGCCGACCCAGCTTCTGCGCGGCCTGCGCGTCTCGCTCGACCTGATGCTCGGCGAAGGCATGGAAGCGGTGTGGCAGCGCCATGCGGTGCTGGCCGAGGGCGTGCGCCGCGCGATCGCCGAGTGGGAGGGCTGCCGCCTCGTCGCCGCCGCGCCCGAATGGCAATCCGACACCGTCTCGGCGATCTACACGCCCGAAGGCGTGGACGCGCGCGACGTGATCTTCGGGGCCTATTCAAAGTACCGCACATCGCTGGGCAGCGGGCTGAACAAGCTGGCGGGCAAGGCCTTCCGCATCGGGCATCTGGGCTCGCTCAATTCGGTGATGCTCTGCGGTGCGCTCTCGGCGACGGAAATGGCGCTGCGCGACGCGGGCGCAAAGATCACTCCCGGCTCGGGTGTCGCCGCCGCGCAGGAATATTACCGCGCCCATATATGAGCGAAAGACCGCCTGCGCGCTGCCTTTGGGCGCAGCGCGCAGGCGGAGCGCCCTGCGAATCCTTGATTTTATCTCTTACATACAATTACTTGAACGGCGATCATAAACCGCCTTGCCGCCGCGCGAATCCTGTTGCCTTCGTCACGAAATTGCCTCAATTGCACCGCATTCACGCCCCGGTTCGAGGCGAGCATGGAAAGATCGCCAGCTGCCAGCTGGGCCCATGTCCGGCGCGTGTCCCTATCAGCAGGAGCACCCAGATGCCAAATTCCACCCCCGCGCCCAAAGGCCAGCCCGCCAAGGCGGAAAACCCCGCCCAACCCAAGATCACGCGCGCCGCGCCGCGCAAGGTGAAGTCCAAGCCGCAAGTCATCTCGCGCCAGATCTTCAGCGATTTCGCAAGCATCTAGACGCTTGCGCGGCACCCGTTCAGGCGCGAAGCTCAGGTCATGAGCGCGCCTGAACCCGTCTCCTCCATCCGCAATCTCGGCCCCGCCGTCGAGGCCGCCTGTGCCCGCGCGGGCATTCACTCGTCCGAAGCGCTGCGCCGCCTCGGCCCGGATGCCGCCTATACGATGCTCATCGCCTCGGGCACCCCGCCGCATTTCATCGGCTTCTACGCGATGGTCATGGGCCTTCAGGGACGCCCGTGGAACGATTGCCACGGCGACGAGAAAGCCGCGCTGCGCGCGCGTTTCGACAAGATCAAGAGCGCCGCGCAAGCCTCTCTATCCAAAGAAAAAGGCCGCACCCCGATGGATGCGGCCCTCGACGAGATCGGCGTGATCCCGAAGCGATCCGGCGTTTAGCCGACCAGCTCGAGACCCGAGAAGAAATAGGCGATTTCCTCTTTCGCGGTTTCGGGCGCATCCGAGCCGTGAACCGAGTTCTCGCCGACGCTCTCGGCGAATTCGGCGCGGATCGTGCCGGCGGCGGCATCGGCGGGGTTCGTCGCACCCATCACTTCGCGGTTCTTGGCGATGGCGCCCTCACCTTCGAGCACCTGCACGACGACCGGGCCGGAGGCCATGAACTCGCACAGCTCGCCGTAGAAGGGACGCTCGGCATGGACCTTGTAGAACTCGCCCGCCTGCGCCGGGGTCAGGTGGATGCGCTTCTGCGCGACGATGCGCAGGCCCGCATCCTCGAACTTGGCGTTGATCTTGCCGGTCAGGTTACGCTTGGTCGCGTCGGGTTTGATGATGCTCAGCGTGCGTTCTTTAGCCATGTCAGCCTCTTCATTAGTCATGCGGGCAAGGCCCAATGCCCCGCCCCGGTGAATTCGTGGCCCCGATAGCATGGGGGCTGGCCCATGAAAAGGCGCGATTGACGCGGGCGCGCGGACAAGGCATGTCGCGCCTCATGCTGCGCATCGACGACATATCCTATTCCATCGCGGGCCGCCCGCTGATCGAGAATGCCTCGGCCACCATCCCCGACGGGCACAAGGTGGGAATCGTGGGCCGCAACGGCACGGGCAAGACCACGCTCTTCCGCATCATCCGGGGCGAGCTGGCGCTCGAGGGCGGCAGCATCACCCTGCCCCAGCGCGCGCGCATCGGAGGCGTGAGCCAGGAAGTGCCGGGCAACGAGGTGTCGCTCATCGACACGGTGCTGGCCGCCGATACCGAGCGCGCCGAGCTGCTGGCCGAGGCCGAGACGGCGACCGATCCCGCCCGCATCGCCGAGGTTCAGACGCGGCTCAGCGATATCGACGCCTGGGGCGCGGAGGCGCGCGCGGCCTCTATCCTCAAGGGCCTCGGCTTCGACGACGATCAGCAGCGCCAACCCTGCTCGGCCTTCTCGGGCGGCTGGCGGATGCGTGTGGCGCTCGCCGCCGTCCTCTTTTCGACGCCGGACCTTCTGCTCCTCGACGAGCCGACGAACTATCTCGACCTCGAAGGCGCGCTCTGGCTCGAGACCTATCTTGCGCGCTACCCGCATACGGTGCTGATCGTCAGCCATGACCGCGGGCTGCTCAACCGTGCCGTCGGCTCGATCCTACATCTCGAGGACAAGAAGCTGACGCTCTATCAGGGCGCCTATGACACCTTCGCCGAGACGCGCGCCGCGCGGCTCGCCGCCGCCGAATCCGAGGCGAAAAAGCAGGAGGCGCGGCGCGCCCATCTGCAAAGTTTCGTCGATCGCTTCCGCGCCAAGGCGTCGAAGGCGGTCCAGGCCCAGTCGCGTCTCAAGATGATCGCCAAGATGAAGCCGATCACGACCCCGCAGGAAGCCGCGCTCAAGAAATTCACCTTCCCCTCACCCGAGGAGCTGTCGCCGCCGATCATCCATATCGAAGGCGGCTCGGTCGGCTATGACGGCAAGGCGATCCTTCAACGGTTGGATCTCAGGATCGACCAGGATGACCGCATCGCGCTCCTGGGCAAGAACGGCGAAGGAAAGTCCACCCTTTCCAAGCTCTTGGCTGGCAAACTTGAGGCGATGGGCGGCAAGATGACCACCGCGTCCAAGCTGCGCGTCGGCTTTTTCGCGCAGCATCAGGTCGAGGAGCTGCATGTCGACGAGACGCCCATCGACCATATCCGCCGCCTGCGCCCCGGCGAGACGCCGTCACGTCTGCGCGCGCGCCTCGGCGGTTTCGGCATCGGGGCCGAGCAGGCGGAAACGCTGGTGGGCAAGCTCTCGGGCGGGCAGAAGGCGCGTCTGTCGCTCATGCTCGCGACCATCGACGCGCCGCATATGCTCATCCTCGACGAGCCGACGAACCATCTCGACATCGAATCGCGCGAGGCGCTCGTCGAGGCGCTGACGGCCTATACGGGCGCCGTGATCCTCGTGAGCCACGACATGCATCTTCTCAGCCTCGTCGCCGACCGGCTCTGGCTGGTCAAGGACGGGCGCGTGGCGAGCTATGATGGCGATCTGGAAAGCTACCGTGCGATGCTGCTGGCGGGCGACAAGCCCGCGCCCAAGGAGAAGGCAAAGGAGCAAAAGCCGAAGCGCCCGTCGAAGGAGGCGATCTCCGCCCTTCGACTGGACGTGAGAAAATGCGAGGAACGCGTTGAAAAGCTGAATGAAATGGCCGACAAACTGGCCAAGAAGCTGGCCGATCCCGCGATGTATGACGAGGACAAGAAGGACGAGGCGAGCGTCTGGCAGAAGAAGTATTCCGAGGTGATGGACGCGCAGGAGCGCGCCGAGGCCCTCTGGATGCGGGCCCTCGAGAAGCTGGAGCGCGCGGAGGCCTGATGGCCCGCCCCGCCCGCATCCGCTAGGAGACAGCATGGAATTTCCCGCGCTCATCACCACCTTCGTCACACTTTTCATCGTGCTCGACCCGTTCGCGCTGGCGCCTTTGTTCTTGGCTCTGACGCGCGGCATGGACAAGCATATGCGCCGCGTGATCGCCATCCGCGCCTGCCTGATGGGCGCGGTTCTTCTCTGCGTCTTCGGGGCCTTCGGCGAGGCGGTGCTGGGATTCATCGGCATCTCGATGCCCGCCTTCCGCATCGCGGGCGGCATCCTTCTCTTTCTGACCGCGCTCGACATGCTGTTCCAGCGCCGCACCGCCCGGCGCGAGGATACCGCCGAGCAGGACGACCATGATGATCCGTCGATCTTTCCGCTGGCCATTCCTCTCATCGCGGGTCCGGGCGCCATCGCCACCATCATCCTTCTGACGGGCGAGCATCAGGGCATGAGCGGCCTTGCATGGGTGCTGGGCACCATGCTCTTCGTCATGACGCTCGTCTTCATTTCGTTCCTTGGCGCAGGCATGCTGGAGCGCGCGCTCGGCAAGACGGGGATCGCCGTGGTCACGCGGGTTTTGGGGATGCTGCTGGCCGCGCTGGCGGTGCAATTCGTGCTGGACGGGCTGCGCGGCTTCGGCCTCGCGGGCTGAGCGCCGCATGATCTGGCGCATGGCGGCAAGGCACCCTATCTTGACGCCATGAACAGCGATTTCGACACCGCCCATCTCGTCTATCTCATCGTGCTCGGCTGCGCCGTCATGATGTGGTTCTTCGCCGCCAACCGCCATTCGCTCGGCAAGACGCTGCAACAGGCGGCGGTCTGGGGCGCGATCTTCATCGGCGTCATCGCCGCGATCGGCCTTTGGGACGATGTGCGCGGCACCGTCGCCCCGCGCCAGTCGGTCAGTACCGAGGCGGGACGGATCGAGCTGCCCCGCGCACCGGACGGGCACTACTACCTCGATGCCGAGGTCAACGGCGCCCCGATCCGCTTCGTCGTCGATACCGGCGCGAGCGACATCGTGCTGAGCCGCGAGGATGCGGCGGCCGCCGGTCTCAATCCCGCAGACCTCAATTTCATCGGACAGGCGAGCACCGCCAACGGCATCGTGCGCACCGCGCCGGTGCGGCTCGACAGCATCACGGTCGGCGGTCTGCGCGACGAGGGCGTGCGCGCCGTCGTCAACTCGGGCGAGCTGCGCGAGTCGCTGCTCGGCATGGGCTATCTGGAGCGGTTCCGCAGCATGCAGATCACCGGCGGCACGCTCGTGCTCGAGCGTTAACCGGCGGCTTTCTCGGCCTTCTTCTCCCAGCGGCCGGAGGCTTCGGACCAGTATTGCGCGGCGCATCCCGCATCGGTCAGCGCCTTCCACTGCGCGCGGGCATGATCGACCGCCGCCTCGTCGGTGCCGTCGAAGAGAACGCAGACCCGCTCGAGGCTTTGCACCTCTTCGGGCGCCACCTCGGCGCCCCCGACCGACATGAGGCACCTCGCGCCGTTGGGCATGTCCGGGCCGGTCGTCAGAAGGATCGGCTGGTCCGCCTCATGAGGCTCGCCCGCGCGCCCGTGGGGCAGGAAGGCCTCCTGCCCGCCCGCGGTCCAGAGCGCCTCGTCGAGCGCGTCCATGCGCGCGGGATCGACCCCGCGCACGGCCACACGCCACCCCGCGCCACGCGCCTTTTCCAGCAGCATCGGCAACGTCACCTCGAGGGGCGCGCGCGTCAGGTGATAGAAATAGGCCTCGCCCATCACCCCTGCTCGGCCATGTCCGCCACGAGCCGGTTGAGCGCCATCACGCCCCAGCCCGTCGCGCCTTTGGGGGCGTAATCCGTGTCCGACTTGACCGAAGCGACGCCCGCGATGTCGAGATGCATCCAGGGCGTGTCTTCCTTGACGAAACGCTGAAGGAACTGCGCCGCCGTGATCGAGCCCGCGGGGCGCCCGCCCACGTTCTTCATGTCCGCGATCTGGCTCTTGAGCTGATCGTCGTAGGACTGGCCCATCGGCATCCGCCACGCGCCCTCGCCCTCGGCGCCCGCCGCCTTCAGGAACGCATTGCAGAGCGTATCGTCATTCGAAAAAACCCCTGCGTTGTCGTGCCCGAGGCCGATGATGATCGCGCCCGTCAGCGTCGCCAAATCGACCATCGCGCGCGGCTTGTAGGTTTCCTGCGCGTACCACATGACATCCGCCAGAACGAGCCGCCCCTCGGCATCGGTGTTGATGATCTCGACCGTGTCGCCCTTCATCGAGGTCACCACGTCACCGGGCCGGGTTGCACGGTCCGAAGGCATGTTCTCGACAAGGCCGACGAGGCCGACGACATTCGCCTTGGCGCCCCGCAGCGCCAGCGTGCGCATGACGCCCGCGACGACGCCTGCGCCGCCCATGTCCATCGTCATGTCCTCCATGCCCGCCGCGGGCTTGAGGCTGATGCCGCCCGTATCGAAGACGACGCCTTTCCCGACGAGCGCGAGGGGCGCGTCACCCTTCTCGCCGCCGCTCCACTCCATCACGGCGACCTTCGAGGGGCTGGCGCTGCCATGCCCGACGCTCAGAAGGCAGCCCATGCCCAGCTCTTCCAGCTTGTCCTCCTCCAGAACAGTCACCTTCAGCCCGAGGCTTTTCATATCCTCGATGCGCTTGGCGAATTCGGTCGTGGTAAGATGGTTGGCGGGCTCGCTCACCAGATCGCGGGTGAAGAAGACGCCCTCAGCCACGGCCCGCGCGGCCTGCGCCTCGGCCTCGATCTCGTCGGGCTTCGAGACCATCATCGTCACCTCGCCGAGGCCCTTCTGCTCACCCGTCTTGCGCGCGGTGAAGCTGTAGGCGCGCAGGATGAGGCCCAGCATCAGGTCCACCGGGCGGCGCTGCTGCGCGGCCAGCACGGTCATGCCATGCTCGCCCAGAAGCTTGCCAAGGGCCGCGCCCGCCTTGCGCGCCTCGATCTCCTTGGCGCCCCGCTCGAGGCAGACGACATCGACCGCCTCGGCCGCGAGGCCCGTGGGCCATGCCAGCGTCTTGACCTCACCGGATTTCATCCCCTCGAGCGCGCCGCCTTCGATCATGCGCGCCAGCGCGCCCTTGGTCAGCTTGTTGATGCGCCGTGCGCCCTCGCCCATCTTGCCGTCCTTGCCGATGAGAACGGCGATGCGTCCCTTGGCGCCGGCGAGCGCGTCGAGATCGGTGGCGATGATGCGGGTGGATGCGAGTGCGGTCATGGACGGCTCCTGAATTGCGCGGCCCCTGCCCTGCGGCATGGCCGATTTGCGTATCGTGCCCGGACTCTGCGCATTTTGCCGCCGAGTGCAATGGCGCCCGCGCGCCACGGGGCCGCGCGCGCCTTGCCGCCGAGCCGCAAGCTTTATGAGTTTTACCGCATCGCCATTTGCGATAGCGTGCCACCAGATATGGTGTTCAGGGGGTGAGACGTGGCCAGATTCGACAGATACATGCTGTCGCAATTCATGGTGCTCTTCGGCTTTTTCGCGCTGGTCTTGGTCTCGATCTTCTGGATCAACAAGGCGGTGCGGATGTTCGACCGGCTCGTGAGCGACGGGCAGTCGGCCTGGGTCTTCGTTGAGTTCACCGCGCTCACCCTGCCCGGTGTGATCGGCATCGTGCTGCCCATCGCGGCCTTCGCGGGCGCGGTCTACGTGACCAACCGGCTCAGCACCGAAAGCGAGCTGACCGTGATGCAGGCCACGGGCTATTCGCCGTGGCGCATGGCGCGCCCCGTGCTCTATTTCGGCGTGATCGTGGCGCTCATGATGTCGCTTCTGTCGCATGTGCTGATCCCGCTCAGCCTCCGGCAACTCGAGGAGCGGCGCGCCGAGGTGTCGAGCAACATCACCGCCAAGCTTCTGACCGAGGGCGAATTCCTGCACCCCGCCGCCGGCGTGACCTTCTACATCCGCGAGATCACCCCCGAGGGCGAGTTGCGCAATGTCTTCCTGTCGGACCGCCGCCGCGCGGACGCGCCGACGACCTACACCTCCGCGCGCGCCTATCTCGTGCAGGAAGGCGGCGGCACGAAACTCGTCATGCTGGAGGGTCTGGCGCAGAATATCGAGCCGGATGGGCAACGTCTCTTCACCACCCATTTCGATGATTTCTCGTATGATATCAGCCGTCTCGTATCGCAGCGCGCGCTCAGCATGGACCGGATCGACTTCGCCGGCACTCCCGATCTCATCCGTGATCCCGCCGCCGTCGCGGAGCGCACGGGTGTGACGCTCGGCGTCGCGGTGACGGCGCTGCATTCGCGCTTCGCGCAGGCGCTTCTGTGCATCGTGGCGGCGCTGATCGGCTTCGCCACCCTTCTGCAAGGCGGCTTCAGCCGCTTCGGCGTCTGGCGCCAGATCCTGACCGCGTTCCTGCTGCTGATCGGGGTCAAGCTGGTGGAGGGCGGTGTCGCGGGGCCGGTGCTCGCCGCGCCGATGATGTGGCCGCTCCTTTACCTGCCCTCGCTCATCGGATTCGGCATCGCGTGGATGCTGCTTTACTCCGCCGCCCATCCCGGCCTCCTGCGCCGCTTGCAGGGCGTCCGGCGGCGCAGCGAGGCCACGGCATGACGCTGCATTGGTATTTCGCGCGCAAGTTCCTCTGGACCTATCTCGGCATCACCGCGATCTTCGTGGTGATTCTCGGGCTGATCGACATGGTGGACGAGCTTCAGGACTTCCCGAATCTTTCCGTCTGGGACGTCGCCGAAGTCGTCCTCCTGAACCTGCCGCACGCCAATTACGAGATCCTGCCCCTCGTCATCATCCTCGCCTCGGTCGCGGTCTTCGTGCGCCTCGCGCGCTCTTCCGAGATGGTGGTCGTGCGCGCCTCGGGCCTGTCGGGCCTGCGCGGCATGGGCGCGCCCGTGATGATGGCCGCCGTGATCGGCCTCGTATCCATCACCGTCTTCAACCCGCTCGTCGCCGCCTCGTCGAAGCGCTATCACGACCTCGTCGCCTCCTATAGCGGGTTCGGCTCGAACATCCTCGCCCTCTCGGCCGAGGGACTGTGGCTGCGCCAAGGCAGCGCCGAGGGCCAGACCGTCATTCACGCCGCATCGGCCAGCGCGGACGTGTCGGTTCTGAACGAGGCGACGTTCATCTCCTTCTCCCCGATGGGCGAGCCGGTGCGCCGCATCACCGCGGCGAAGGCGACGCTCGGCACGGGCGAGTGGCGGCTCGAAGATGTGAAGCTCTGGACGCTCGATGCGGGCCTCAACCCCGAGGCCGGCGCCGAGCGTCTTGCCAGTCTCGTCATCCCCTCGGCACTCACCCGCGAGGGGATCGTCGACAGCTTCGGCAAGCCCGAATACATTCCGATCTGGGATCTTCCGGCCTTCATCGCGCAGCTCGAGGCGGCCGGCTTCTCGGCGCGGCGCTACTCCGTCTGGTACCAGATGGAACTGGCGCGGCCCGTCTTTCTCATGGCCCTCGTGCTGGTCGCGGCGGCCTTAACCATGCGCCATGTGCGCACGACCAATACCGGTCTTTCCGTGCTCATCGCGATCATGCTCGGCTTTTCGCTCCATTACATCAGGAACTTTGCGCAAGTGCTTGGCGAGAATGGGCAAATACCGATCATTCTTGCTGCATGGGCGCCGCCCGTCGCCTCCTTGATGCTTGCGCTCGGCATCGTTCTGCATATGGAGGACGGATGACGCGCGCGCCTGCTTTTCCCTTCCGCCTTCTGGCCCTCGCCGCCGCGCTGAGCCTTGGCGCTGGCCTCGCTCATGCGCAGGAACGGCGCCCGCAGGCGCGCCCCACCGAGCCCGCGGTCCTGATCGCGGACGATGTCACGTTGGACGGTGCGCGCAGCCTGACGGCCAGCGGGAATGTCGAGGCTGTCTGGGGCGAGCAGCGGCTCAAGGCGCGCAGCATCACCTATGACCGCCAGACCGAGCGGCTGACGATCATCGGCCCGCTGACACTCGATGATGGCGAGTATACGACCGTGCTGGCCGATGCGGGCGAGCTCAGCCGCGATCTGCGCAACGGCATCCTGACCGGCGCGCGTGTCGTGATGGACGACCAGCTTCAGCTAGCGGCCAATCAGGTGAGCCGCACCGAGGGGCGCTATAGCCAGCTCTACAAGGCCGCCGTGACCTCCTGCCAGATATGCAAGGAGGGCGACGATCCGCTCTGGCAGATCCGCGCGCGGCGCGTGATCCACGACGCCGAAACGCGCCAGCTTTTCCTTGAAGGCGCGCAATTCAGGGTGGGGTCCGTCCCCCTCGCCTATTTCCCGCGCCTGCGCCTGCCCGATCCGACGGTCGAGCGGCTCACCGGCTTCCTGACGCCGACGCTCTACAATTCCACCTTGCTCGGCACCGGGGTAAAGGTCCCCTACTTCATCCGCATCGGCGACGATAAGGATCTGACGCTGACGCCCTACCTTTCGACCGAGACGCGCACGCTCGAATTCCGCTACCGGCAGGCCTTTCGCAATGGCGGGATCGAGTTCGAGGGCGCGCTCACCGATGATGATCTCGTGAGGCGGGAGCGGCGCGCCTACCTTTTTGGGCGCGGAGTATTCTCGCTTCGGGACGGCTACGTACTGCGATTCGACATCGAATCCGTGAAGGACGACGCTTACCTGGTCGACTACGGGTACCCAAGCAAAGACCGCCTCGACAGCGAAATATCAATCGAGCGCGTGCGCCGCGACGAATGGCGGCGAGCCGCACTCACCTATTTCCACACGCTGCGCGGAAACGAGGTCAACACAACTCTGCCGACGAGCGTGGGCAATATCGACTATGAGAAGCGTTTCTTTCCTACCCGGCTCGGCGGCGAGCTGCGGTTCTCGGCGCAGGCGCATGGGCATTACCGATCGTCCGATCTGCGCACCGATGGGCCGGATGTAGACCGTTTCGCGGACGGGCGCGATGTGGCACGGCTCACCGCCAGCGCCGACTGGATGCGCAGCTGGAGCCTTGCGAGCGGGTTGCAGGCCTCGTTCCGGACGGGCGTCGCCGTCGATCACATCGAAATGCGCGATTCAGCTCCGACGACGCGGAGTCAGCTGACGGACGCGACGCCGAGCGCGGCCCTGACGCTCCGCTATCCGCTCGCCAAGACGACGCCGGGCGGAACCGTTCACATGATCGAGCCGGTGGTGCAGCTTGCATGGGTCGGCGGCAGCACGCCCAATATCGCCAATGACGAAAGCACGCGCAGCGAGTTCGACGAGGGCAATCTTCTGTCGCTCTCGCGCTTCGCCTCGGCCGACAGGCGCGAGCGGGGCGCCAGCGCGGCGATGGGGCTGAGCTGGACACGCTTCGCCCCCGGCGGGCTGCGCAGCACGCTGAGCGTCGGGCAGATCGTGCGCGACCGCACGCAGCGCGAGGCGACGGGCGAGCAGACATTCTCGCTCTCCTCGGGGCTGCGCGGCACGCGCTCTGACGTGCTGATCGCGGGGCAGATCGCCACGCAGAACGGCCTCACCCTCACCGCGCGGAGCCTTTTCGACGGCGCCTTCGACACGACCAAGGCCGAGGCGCGCGCCGGCTGGCGCAACGCGGCGCTGGATTTGGGCGCCACCTATATCTGGCTGCGCTCGGACCCGCAGGAGGAACGTCCGGGCACGATCTCGGAATGGGCCTTCGACGGATCCTACCGCATCGCGCGTCATTGGACCGGCAGCGCCGAATGGCGGTACGACGTGGCGAGCGATCGCAATGTCAGCGCCGGGGTGGGCCTCACCTACACCAATGAATGCATCGATGTCACGCTTTCGGCCTCGCGCCGCTTCACCTCTTCCACTATCCTCGAGCCGTCGACGGACCTTTCGCTCACCGTCGGCCTGCGCGGCTTCAGTGCCCGCACCGAGGACAAAAGCTACGTTCGGGAATGCAAGAAATGATGATGAAGACCAAGACCGCCGCCTCACATCTGCGTGCCGTCGGCCTCGCCGCGCTCCTTGCGATCGGAGCGGCGGGCGCGCCCGTGCCCGGCGCCGCGCAGGGGCTCTTCGATCCGGTGGTCAGGGTCAACGGTGCCGCCGTCACGCAATACGAGCTGACGCAGCGCGCCGCGCTGCTGCGCCTCCTGCGCGCCCCCGCCGATCCGGTGCGGCTCGCCCGCGAGCAGTTGATCGAGGACCGGCTCAAGGCCGACGCGGCGGCGGCGCAGGGGATCACCGTCGATGACGAGCAGCTGCGCGCCGGTATGGAGAATTTCGCGGCCCAGGGCGATCTCGATGTCGAGCAGATGATCGCCCTTCTGGAGCGGGGCGGCGTCAGCGCGGAAACCTTCAAAGCCTTCATCCGCTCGGGCCTTTTGTGGCGCGAAGTGACCCAGGCGCGTTTCGGGGCGCGCGTGTCGGTCAGCGAGGATGATCTCGAGCGCGCGCGCGCGGCCATTTCCGACGGCACCGGGGTACGCGTCCTCCTGTCCGAGATCATCATTCCCTTCGAGGGGCGCGGCGAGGAGCAGGTTCTCGCCAAGGCGCGCGAGATTTCCGAGCTGACCTCGACCTCCGCCTTCAGCGCGCAGGCGCGGCAATTCTCGGCCACGCAGACGCGCGATGTGGGCGGGCAGCTTCCGTGGCAGCCGATCACCCAATTGCCGCCCGTGCTGCGCCCGCTCGTGCTCGGCCTCGCCCCCGGCGAGGTGACCGAGCCGCTGCCGCTCGAGGGCGCCGTCGCTCTCTTTCAGCTCCGCGACATCGAGGAGACGGACGCGCCCGATCCCGAGTACAGCGCCATCGAATACGCGGCCTATTACATCCCCGGCGGCCGCACGCCCGAGGCGCTGGCGGCGGCTGCCGCGATCGACGCGCGCACCGACACGTGCGACGATCTTTACGGCGTGGCGCAGGACCAGCCCGAAGGCGTGCTCGAGCGTGGCACCAAGGCGCCCGGCGAGATCCCGGACGATATCGCCATCTCGCTCTCGCGGCTCGATCCGGGCGAGGTGTCTTATGACGTCACGCGCGCGAACGGCCAGACCTTAGTTCTGCTGATGATGTGCGGGCGCAGCGTCGCGATCGAGGGCGCGCCCGCGCCGACGCCGGCACCGGAAGACGGCGATGAGGAGATCGCCGGGCTCGACGCCGCGCAAGGGGTCGACGATTCCGGCCAATTGTCGCAGCAGATCGCCGCGCGGCGGCTCGAGTCCTTCGCCAACGGGTATCTCGAGCAATTGCGCGCAGAGGCGCGCATCATCGAATATTGATGCAAGCGCAGCTGCCAATCGCGCTGTCCTGCGGCGAGCCTGCGGGGATCGGACCGGAACTCGCGCAAAAGGCATGGGAGGCGCTCGGCCCGTCCCTGCCCTTCTTCTGGATCGGCGATCCCGCGCATCTGCCCGAGGGGTGCCCCGTGCAGCTGATCGATCGGCCCGGCGAAGCCGATCCCGCGCAGGGCGTGCCGGTGCTGCCCCACGCGATGCCCGGCCCGCTGACGCCCGGCACGCCCAACCCGTCCCATGCACAAGGGGTAATCGACGCCATCGCGCGGGGCGTGGCCCTGGTGCGCGATGGCGCGGCGCTCGCGCTCTGCACGGCGCCTATCCACAAGAAGGCGCTTCAGGACGGGGCGGGTTTCGGCCATCCGGGCCATACCGAATATCTGGCCGCGCTGACCGGCACGCCCCGCGTCGTGATGATGCTGGCGAGCGATCAGCTTCGCGTCGTGCCCGCCACGATCCATATCCCGCTGGCCGAGGTGCCCGCCGCGCTCACCCGCGCGCTCTTGCTCGACACGATCCGCATCACCCATGCCGGTCTCATTCGCGATTTCGGGATCGCCGCGCCGCGCCTCGCCGTCTCGGGGCTGAACCCGCATGCCGGCGAAGGCGGCAAGATGGGCCGCGAGGAGATCGACCTGATCGCGCCGCTCGTGGCCGAATTGCAAGCCGAGGGCATGGACATCATCGGCCCCCTGCCCGCCGACACGATGTTTCACGCCGCCGCGCGCGCGCGCTACGACGCGGCCATAGCCATGTATCACGACCAGGCGCTCGTGCCGATCAAGACGCTCGATTTCGACCGGGGCGTGAATGTGACGCTCGGTCTGCCGTTCATCCGCACCTCGCCCGATCACGGCACCGCGCTCGACATCGCGGGGCGCGGCATGGCCAACCCGACCTCGCTGATCGAGGCGCTGAAGATGGCGGCGCGCATGGGCGCGGCGCGCGCATGAGCATCGATGCGCTGCCCCCGTTGCGGCAGGTGATCGCCGCGCATGAGCTGAGCGCGCGCAAGTCGCTGGGCCAGAACTTCCTTCTGGATCTGAACCTCACGGCCAAGATCGCGCGGCAGGCGGGCGATCTGAGCCAATGCGACGTGCTCGAGATCGGCCCCGGCCCCGGTGGCCTGACGCGGGGTCTTCTGGCCGAGGGGGCGCGCCGCGTTCTGGCCATCGAGAAGGATCCGCGCTGCCTGCCCGCGCTCGACGAGATCGCGGCGGCCTATCCCGGCCGGCTCGAGGTGATGATCGGCGACGCGCTCAAGATCGACCCTCTCAAACACCTCTCCTCGCCCATCCGCGTGGCCGCCAACCTGCCTTACAATGTCGGCACCGAGCTTCTGGTGCGCTGGCTCACGCCCGAGGAATGGCCGCCGTTCTGGCAATCTCTCACGCTCATGTTCCAGCGCGAGGTGGCCGAGCGCATCGTCGCCGCGCCCGGCTCCAAGGCTTATGGCCGCCTCGCCCTTCTGGCCCAGTGGCGCGCCGATCCGCGCATCGTCATGTCGCTGCCGCCAGAAGCGTTCAGCCCGGCGCCCAAAGTGTCGAGCGCGGTGGTGCATCTGACCGCCCTGCCCGCGCCGCGCTATCCCGCGCAGCCGAAACTTCTGGAGCGCGTGGTCGCCATGGCGTTCAATCAGCGCCGCAAGATGCTGCGCGCCGCGCTCAAGGGGCTCGCGCCCGATATCGAGGATCGGCTGATCGCCTCGGGCATCGCGCCGACCGACCGGGCCGAGACCATCGGGCTCGAGCAATTCTGCGCGCTGGCCCGCACCCTCGGATGAGCGTCGCGATCCTTCTTCCGGCGGCGGGCGCGTCCGCGCGCATGAGGGGGCGCGACAAGTTGCTGGAGAAGGTGGAGGGACAACCGCTTTTGCGGCGGCAGGCGCTGCGCGCGCGGGCCACGGGCGCGCATGTTCTGGTCACCACGCGGCGCGACCGCCCGGCCCGCGCCGAGGCGCTGGCGGGCACGGGCGTGCGTCTCGTGCCGGTCGCCGATCCGTCCGAGGGGATCGCCGCGTCGCTGCGCGCGGGGCTGGCGGCGCTGCCGGACGGTATAGGCGCGCTGATGGTGCTTCTGCCGGACCTCCCCGAGATCGACACGCCCGATCTGGGCGCGGTCATCGAGGCGCATCGCAAGGCCCCCGCGCGCATCCTGCGCGCCTGCGCCGAGGACGGAACGCCCGGACATCCCACGCTCTTTCCGGCCCGCCTCTGGCCTCGCCTCGCCGAGCTGACCGGCGATGCCGGCGCTGCCGCGCTCATTCGCGCCGAGGGCTTCGATCCCGTGCCCCTTCCCGGCGCGCGGGCGATCACCGATCTCGACACGCCCGAGGCCTGGGCGGAATGGCGCGCGCGGTCCAGCGCGGATTGACCACGAAACAGAAACAATCCCGACCTCTCAGCCGGGATTGTCCATGTTCTGGATCCGAGACAGCCCCCGCAACCGGAGTCCACGGACCGGCCCCCGCGTGGCGAGGACCGGCCCGGCTGCAATGGCTTAGCGCGTGAGCAGCTGCGCCTCGTGCTTCTTGAGCGAGCGGCGCGCGGCCTGATAGGCGGCGATGCCCGCGCGGTCCCGCAGCTCCGGGAAGAGCGCATAGATCTCGTCGCGCTGCGCGTCTCCCATGTCGCCCAGCGTCTGCTCGCCCGGCTGGAAGCTTTCCGTCCAGCTTCCGTTAGAGAGCACGACCTCGTGCTGGTCGAACATGAAGTGGATATAGCTGATCGCGCCGGTATCCACCGCATCCACCCCTTCGAGATCGGTGAGGTGCTTGGCCGCGACCAGAACCTCGCGATCCTCGAAGTAGAGAGCGGAGCGCTCGTTGTTGATGAGCACGCGGTGGTTCGGGCTGACCAGAAGATCCTTCTCGGGCAGACCCCGGCCAAGGCTTCCGGCGCGGATCAGCACGGGCTTGAGATGCGGCGCCTGCAAAAGCTCGGCCCCCACGAGATCGCGGCGTCCCAGCCAGCGGATCTCCTGCATTCCGTTGTCGCGGGTGATGATCCGGTCGCCGATCTGCAACTCCTCCACCAGACGCTCGCCCTTTGGCGTCGCGATGACGGTGCCGGGCGTGAAGCAGGGGATGATCCGCTCGATTTCCGAGAAGGTCATCGAGCCGGTCACGCCGCCAGTGTCGTCGAGGAAGTTAATGGTGCCGCTGGTCGAGTTGCCGTCGGGATCGGTCGTCTCGCCGACGATCTCGAAACGGCCCACGCCGGTCAGATCGAGCGTGTCGAAATCGTCGCCGCCCGCGCCGCCATCGGCGATATCGCCGTTGGCATCCTCGGCAGAGCCGATGATGAACGTATCGCGCCCGGTATCGCCGCGCATCGTATCGGCCCCGGCGCCGCCGGTGATGACGTCGTCATCCGCGCGCCCTTCGATCAGGTCGTCGCCGTCTCCGCCCAGAATGGTGTCGTTGCCATTGCCGCCGAAGACGGTGTCGTCCCCATCATCGCCGGACAGAAGATCATCGCCGTCCTGACCGCGGATCGAGTCGTCGTCGATGCCGCCGAAGATCGTGTCGTTGCCGGCGCCGCCGAGGATGGTGTCGTTGTCGTCCTCGCCGTCGATGAAATCGTCGCCGTCGCCGCCGTCGATGAAATCATCGCCATTGTCGAGCTCGGGGTCCGTCGCGTCGGGGATGGTCGCCGAGGGATTGTTCACGCCGCCGAAGATGGTGTCGTCGCCTGCGCCGCCGAGCAGCGTGTCGCTGCCTTCGCCGCCGAGGATGAAGTCCGCGCCATCGCCGCCCGCGATCTCGTCGTCGTCAAGACCGCCGTCGATCGAGTCGTCGCCCGCGCCGCCATCGATCGTGTCGGCATCGTCGCCGGTCAGGATCGTGTCGTTGCCCGCGCCGCCGGAGACGAGGTCGCGGTCGTTGTCCGTGTCGAGATCGGCCGGAATGCCGGTCGGGTCGTTGAACCCGTCATCGGGCAGCGGCACGTTCGCGCCGGTCAGAGGGGCGCTGGTGTCGATGAAATCGTCGCCGTCCCCGCCGATCGCCGTGTCCTGCCCGTCACCGCCGAGAATCCGGTCGCTGCCCGGCCCGCCGACCAGCGAGTCGTTGCCGGCGCCGCCATTCAGCGTATCGATGCCCGCATCCCCGAGGAGCGTGTCGTTCCCGGCGCCGCCCAGAACGCTGTCGTCGCCCGCATCGCCGCGCAGGCTGTCATCGCCCTCGCCGCCGTCGATCGTGTCGTCGCCCTCGCGGCCGCGCACCGTGTCGGCACCGTCACCGGCGCGGATGATGTCGTCGTTCGAGCCCACATCGCCGAGGATCGCGTCATTGTTGTCCACGCGGTCGCCATCGGGATCGCCGGTATAGGCGAGGTCGATATCGTCGTCGCCCGCGGTGCCCGAGACGATCCCGTCCGGCGCCGGGGGTGCCGGCTCGTCGACGGTGACGGTCACGGTCTCGGTCACGGCATTGCCGTTGCCATCGCTCACCGTGTAGGTGAATTGGTCATCACCGACGAAATCCGCGTCGGGCGCGTAGTTCACCGTCCCGTCGGGATTGATCGTGACGGTGCCGTTGGCGCCGTCCGTCACGTCGATCACGCGCAGCGTGTCGCCCTCGGGATCGCTGTCATTGGCCAGAACGTCGATATCGACGGGCACGCCCTCTTCGGTGCTGGCGCTGTCGGCAGTCGTGTCCGGGGCCTCGTTCTCATCAGGGAGAATAAGCGTTTCGATCTCCGCGAAGGTCATCGAGCCGGTGACCGCGCCGTCCGAATCGAGGAATTCGACGGTGCCGCTGGTCGAGTTTCCGTCCGCGTCGTCGGTCTGGTCGACGACCCGGAGCGGACCGCTGCCCGACAGATCGAGCGTGTCGTTGTCATCGCCGCCCGCGCCGCCGTCGACCATGTCGCCCGCCGTGCCGCCGATGATCGTGTCGGCGCCGTCGCCGCCCGAGACCATGTCGGCCCCGTCGCCGCCGGTCAGCACATCCGCGCCGCCCTCGCCGAGCAGGCTGTCATCGCCGTCGCCGCCGGTGAGCGTGTCATCGCCCTCCGCCACTTCGGGAGTGCTGTCGAAATAGATGTCGGTCACCTTGATGCCCGAAATGCGCGGGCCGTCCTGGCTGTGCACCAGCTCGATCCGCGAGACCGGGCCGGGAATATCCACGAGGACCGAGTATCTGGGATCGGTGTCGGCGCCATAGGCGCCGTTCGCATCCGCCGTCTCGGCGCCCGCGATGCTGTCATTGTCCTGAAGCGCGACGCCCGAGCCGCCCGTCAGGTTGACGGTGATGGCGTTTCCGTCGGCGTCGAAGGCCCGCACCTGAACCACGCCGTCGCCGTCGATGTCGTTGATGCGGAAAGACACGTTCTCGACCGCGTTCGAGAAGTCGAGGCCATAGGTCGAGGTGTCGCCCTGCGCGATCACGTTGTCGAGCGAGCTGTTGGGGTTGGCCGCAGCCGCGCCGTCGGTATCGATCCCGTCCACGAGATGAAAATCGTCGTTGAAGACGGATGCGCCCGAGGCGTTCGTGGTGAAGGTGACCGTGGTGTTCCCGGTGTTCTGCGAGAAGCCGGTAAGCGGCTCTTTCGGATCGATGCCGGGATAGCCGTTGTCCACCGGCTCGGGATCGGGAGCCTGGCTCCACTGGAAGACTTCGCGCGCCGGGGTGTTGTCGGTGATGTCGCGGTCGCCGACCAGCAGATCGTTGCCCGCGCCGCCGTCGAGGGAGTCGTCGCCCGCGCCGCCGAAAATCTCGTCGTCGCCCGCGCCGCCGGACACGACATCGTCGCCGTCGCCGGCATTGACGATGTCCTGATCGCCGCTCTCTCCCGGCAGGCTCGCATCGCCGCCGTCGATCACGTCGCCCTGCGGATCCGTCACGAAGCCCGCGTCGATCGTGTCGTTCCCGGCCGTGCCGTCGACAACGCCCGCGCCGGTGTCCGTTCTATCGATACCCATCACCTTCTCCTCATATACGACCGTCACCGGCGAACCGCGGATCGCGGACGTTTTACATTGTCTCGTGCCACAAGCGCGGCGAGCGGCCTCGGCGGCAGCCGGCACAAAACCTGCATCCGTCATGGGGAGAAAAACCGGCATGAGCATCCGGTCATGCGGACGCGATGCGCCGCATGTGCGATTGGACGATTACACTGCCTAGACAGCGCTTCGGCGATCACACGTCTCCCGCACCAGATCGATGCGTGTTCCGCGCGGCCGCCCCCTAGACCACAGACTTTGCCCCCCAGTTGGGCATCTCCGTTTTAGGTCACCCGTCCGGGGCCACAAAGCGAAATTTGATCCAAATGTGTCTCGAATACGTTCCGCTTGCCTCAATTTCGGCACGCAATGGACGTGTTTCACGATGCGCGCTCAACCTGCGAAAACTCTCTCGCATTTCGACCACTTATTGAGAAAACCGGCGAAACCATAACGTTTGTGGAGTTCGGACATATGGTTACCCTACGTAAGCCTTTCACGTTCGGTATTCTACCGAGCACATCTGTTGGCTGAATGCCGCCGGTTAACTATGGCAGAACATTGGCAAAGCTTCTGTCTCCAAATTCGTGCCAATCTTCCCGCATTGCGCGTTTTGCGGAGCAGGTGGAAACCAATAGCGGTGCGAATCGGGTCTGAAAGAAGAATCACGATGAGCCTTCGGTAAACGCGGCTATCTTTCGCGACTCCACTGGAGCGCGACAGCCCGCGCGCAACTCGCCTGGCATGACGCGGCTCGGCCCCGCGCACGCGGCGCGGATCGGCTTCGGATCGGGAGGGGATGTGCATGGTACCCAAGGTCGGACTCGAACCGACAAGGCCGTTAAGCCGGGGGATTTTGAGTCCCCTGCGTCTACCATTCCGCCACTTGGGCACATTGGCGCGAGCATTAGCGAATGGCGCATTGCGCGTCCAGACCCGAGATGGCGCCGCGATCGGCTTTTTGCGCACGCGGGCAGATGGCCGCCCGGGCGTCGTGAGGGCTTGACCCCGGGGGGCGCGGCGTGGTCTGAGCCTTCCGACCCAGCCGGAGTGCCCGCACCCATGATCCGCCGCCTTTACGACAGCACCATCGCCATGGCCGAGCATCCGCGCGCGCTCTGGGTTCTGGCCCTCGTGGCCTTCGTCGAAAGCTCGGTCTTTCCCATTCCGCCCGACGTTCTGATGATCCCGATGATCCTCGCGCGCCCGTCGCGGGCGTGGCTGATCGCGGGCATCGCCATGATCGCCTCGGTTCTCGGCGGGCTCGCGGGCTATGCGATCGGCGCGCTCGCCTTCGAGCAGGTCGGCCAGCCCATCCTCGCGGCCCTCGGCAAGACCGACGCGATGGCGGAATTCTCGGGGCGCTTCAACGATATGGGCTTCTGGACCGTGCTGATGGCCGGGATCACCCCCTTCCCCTACAAGGTCATCACGATCATGTCGGGCTGGACGGGGATGCCGCTCTTCACCTTCGTCGCCACGTCGCTCCTCGCGCGCGGGCTGCGGTTCTTCATCGTCGCGGGGCTCTTGTGGAAGTTCGGCGCGCCGATCCGCGAGTTCGTCGAGCGGCGGCTCGGCCTCATGTTCGCGCTCTTCTTCATCTGCCTCGTCGGCGGCTTCTTCCTGGTCAAGGTGCTCTGATGTCCCGCAACGCCTATATCGCGCTCGCCGCGCTCGGCTCGGCCCTTCTACTGGCCGGGGCCTTCGCGTTTCAGCATATTGGTGGCCTCGCGCCCTGTTCGCTCTGCCTCTGGCAGCGCTGGCCGCATGCCGCCGCCGCGCTGATCGGCCTCTTCGCGCTGGCGCTGGGGCGGTGGAGCCACGGGCGCTTCATGCCGTGGCTGGGCCTCCTCGCCGTGCTGACGAGCGCGGGCATCGCCGCCTATCACACCGGCGTCGAGCGCGACTGGTGGGAGGGGCCGACGGCCTGTTCGGGCGGCGGGCTCGATGCCGGCTCGGGCGCGGATCTGCTGAGCCTCGAAGGGCCGCTCGGCGTCGTGATGTGCGACGAGGTGGCCTGGCAGATGGCGGGCCTCTCGATGGCGAGCTGGAACATGCTCGCCTCTCTGGCGCTCGCGGGTCTCTGGATCATGGCCGCCCGGCGCTGAGCGCGCTTGACCGGGCGCGGCGCCGGGGCTTAGCCTCCGCTCATGCGGCCCCTGCCCGGTGAGTGTTCCATGCGCAATCTCGATCCCATCCACTATGTCTCGCCCGAGATCCACGCGCGCGACGTGGAGCGCATCTTCGCCGCGACATGGCAGCTTCTCGGCCCCGCCTCGCGGCTGGCCGAGCGGGGCGATTACATCGCCGCCGAAATCGCGGGGCAGAAGGTCTTCGTCATGCGCACACGCGACGGCCTCCGGGCCTTCCGCAATGTCTGCCGCCACCGGGGCGCGCGCCTCCTGCCCGAGGGGACCGGGCGCTGCAACACGATCCGCTGCCCCTATCATCAATGGGTCTGGGGCGAGGACGGATCGCTCCTCAACGTGCCCTTCTGGGGCGACGATGCCGAGTTCGAGCTGTCGGACTGGGCGCTCGACCGGATCGAGTGGCATGTCTGGCGCGGGCTTCTCTTCGTTGCGATCGCGCCCGAGCAGAGCTTCGAGACGCAGCTGGGCGACCTCGGCGCCGAGCTCGCGGACGAGCCGATCGAGAACTACGCCTGGGTCCATGAGGAGCGGCTGGTTTTCGATGCCAACTGGAAGATCTACACCGACAATTTCGTCGAGGGCTATCATATCCCCGGCATCCATCCCGAGTTTCACCGCGCCATCGAATTCGACGCCTTCGAGACGGTCGCCCGCGACGGTATGGTGCGCATGACCGCGCCGCCGCGCGAGGGTCTGTTCTATCGCGGCAAGTGGATGTGGATGTGGCCCAACTGGACGCTCTCGCTCTTCAACGGGGGCATGAACACCTCGCGCATCAACCCGGTGGACCACCAGCGCACGGAACTGATCTACAATTTCTACTTCGCCGACACCTCGCCCGAGACCGCCGCCGCGCGGCAAGGCACCATCGAAGGCAATCTTCAGGTCGTGCGCGAGGATTTCGAGGTCTGTCTCGAAACGCAGAAGAACTACGCCAGCGGCGGCTATCGCCCCGGGCCGCTCTCGCCCCGCCACGAACAGGGCGTCGCCTATTTCCAGTCGAGGCTGCGCGAGGCGCAGGCCTAACCCGCCGATTTGCGGGTGCTGAGCAGAAGGCTCGTCTCGCTGCTCACCACCCCGTCGATGCGGCGGATCTGGGTGAGCACGCGGTCGAACTCCTCGAGCGTGGGCGCGCCGATCTCGACGATGATATCCCATTGGCCGTTGGTGCTGTGCGTGGCGCGCACCGCGCTGAGGCCGCTCAACTGGCGAAAGATCCGCTCGGTCCCGCGTCCTTCGATACCGAGCATCATGAGGCCCCGCACCGGATCGCGCGCCGCATCCGCCTTGAGCACCACCGAAAAGCCGACGATCTCGCCCGAGCGCTGAAGCCGCTCGATCCGGCTGCGCACCGTGGTGCGCGACACGCCGAGGCCCGCCGCGAGATCCGACAGGGACGCGCGCGCGTCATGCCTGAGCGCCGAGATGAGCGCGAGATCCGTATCGTCCATATCGCCGATCCTTGCTTCCGTTTTGCACAATCTTCTTCCCATTTGTGCGAATTGTCCACTTCCATCCACCCCATTCGCGCAACACATTGCGATCAACCGACGCAAGGAGAACGACATGAGCGGCAAGACATGCATTCTGATCGGCGCGCCGATGGACGCAGGCAAGAAGCGGCAGGGCTGCCTGATGGGCCCCGATGCCTATCGCGTCGCCGGCCTTGGCGCGGCGCTGGCCGATCTGGGGCACGATGTCACGGATATCGGCAACATCGCGCCCGATGCGGCCACGGCGCATTCCGACCTGCCCGCCCATCTGCACCAGCCCGCCGAGATGATCGGATGGACCTCCGCCCTCGCCCGCGCCGCCGAAGAGGCGCTGCCGCGCGGCCTGCCCATTTTCATGGGCGGCGATCACGGGCTTGCCCTCGGCTCGGTTCTGGGCGCCGCCAACCATGCCGCGCGCGAGGGGCGCCCGCTCTTCGTTCTGTGGCTCGATGCGCATACCGACTATCACACGCCGCAGAGCACCGCCTCGGGCAACCTGCACGGCGCGCCTTTGGGCTATGTCACCGGCCGCGAGGGCTTTCACGGCTTCCCCGAGGTGGCCCACCCGGTTCCCCATCGCAACATCTGCCTTCTGGGCCTGCGCTCGGTCGATCCGGACGAGCGCGAGGCGATGCAGGCGACCGATGTGCGCTATCATGACATGCGCAGCATCGACGAGACCGGCATCGCCCGCCCCCTCGCCGAGTTCCTCGCGGATGTCGAGGCGGCCAACGGCATGCTTCATGTGTCACTGGACGTCGATTTCCTCGATCCCGCCGTCGCGCCCGCCGTGGGCACGACCGTGCCGGGCGGCGCCACGATGCGGGAGGGACACCTTGCGATGGAGATGATCTGCGACAGCGATCTGATGACCTCGCTCGATCTGGTCGAGCTGAACCCCTTCCTCGACGAGCGCGGACGCACGGCGCAGGTGATGGTCGATCTGGCCGCCTCGGCGCTCGGACGCCGCGTCTTCGACCGACCGACCCGCGCCTATTCCTGAGAGGCAATCCATGACAGTCCAAGCCCCCGCAAGCGTGGTGATGATCCGCCCCAACCGGTTCCATCCCAACCCCGAGACCGCCGCCGACAACCGCTTTCAGTCCCAGCCGGGGCTGAGCGCGGACGAAGTGGCGCAGAACGCCGCCGCCGAGTTCGATGGCGCCGTCGCGCGCCTGCGCGCCGAGGGTGTGGGCGTGCACGTCTTTCAGGACGAGCGCGACGACACGCCCGATGCGGTTTTCCCGAACAACTGGTTCTCGACCCATCCGGGCGGGCATGTGGCGATCTATCCGATGTTCGTGCCCTCGCGCCGCCGCGAGCGGCGCGCCGACGTGATCGAGATGCTGAAACGCGACTACCGCGTGCAGGTCGTGACGGACTATTCGGGGCTTGAGCAGGACGGTCTCGCGCTCGAAGGCACGGGCGCGATGGTGATCGACCATATCGGGCGCATCGCCTATGTCGCGCGCTCGCATCGCGCCGATCCGGTCCTCTTGGAGCGGTTCTGCACCAATTTCGGCTATGAGCCGATGGTCTTCGACGCCGTCGACGAGGATGGCGCGCCCGTCTATCACACCAATGTCGTCATGACGATCGGCACGCATTTCGCCATGGTCTCGCTCGACATGATCGAGAACGCCAGCCGCCGCGCCGAGATCGCCGAGCGTCTGGCCGAGCCGGGGCGCGACGTGATCGACCTCAGCCACCACCAGATCGCCGAGTTCGCCGGAAACGCCATCGAGCTGAGCACACCCACCGGCCTCATGACCGCCATGTCGAGCCGCGCGCTCGCCGCGCTCGACAAAAGCCAGATCGCGCTCATCGAACGCTCGACCCGCATCGTGCCGCTGGACATTCCCACCATCGAGAGCGCCGGCGGCTCGGTCCGCTGCATGATCGCCGGTCTGCACCTCGCCAAACGTTCCACCAACCCCAAGAAGGCCTCAAAATGAGCATCCCCACCCCTTCCGACAAAGCCTATGTGCCCTTCGTCAGCGTCGAGAACATGATGAAGCTGATCCACCATATCGGCATTGAGGAGATGCTGACGGGCCTCGCCGAGTATATCGAGCAGGATTTCAAGCGCTGGGAGCTTTTCGACAAGACGCCCCGCATCGCGAGCCATTCCGAGGAGGGCGTGATCGAACTCATGCCCACCTCCGATGGCGAGGTCTATGGCTTCAAATACGTGAACGGCCATCCCAAGAACACGAAGGAGGGGCTGCAGACCGTCACGGCCTTCGGCCTTCTGGCCAATGTCGGCAACGGCTATCCGGTGCTGCTCAGCGAGATGACGATGCTGACCGCGCTGCGCACGGCGGCGACCTCGGCGCTCGTTGCGAAATACCTCGCGCCCAAGGGCGCCGACACGATGGCGATGATCGGCAACGGCGCGCAATCCGAATTCCAGAGCCTCGCGATGAAAGCCATCGTCGGCATCAAGACGGTGCGCCTTTGGGACATCGACAAGGCCGCGACGCAAAAGGCCGCGCGCAATCTTCAGGGCATGGGCCTCGAGGTCGTCGAATGCGCCAGCGCGGAGGAGAGCATGGAAGGCGCGCAGATCATCACGACCTGCACGGCGGACAAGCAGTATGCGACCATCCTGACCGACAACATGGTCGGCGCCGGCGTTCATATCAACGCGATCGGCGGCGACTGCCCCGGCAAGACCGAGCTTGCACCCGCCATTCTCGAGCGCTCGGACGTCTTCGTCGAATTCCCGCCCCAGACCCGCGTCGAGGGCGAGATCCAGCAGATGCCCGAGGATTTCGCGGTGACCGAACTGTGGCAGGTGATGACCGGCGCCGCCAAGGGCCGCACCTCGGACAGCCAGATCACGCTTTTCGACTCGGTCGGCTTCGCCACCGAGGATTTCAGCGCCCTGCGCTATGTGCGCGACCGGATCGCAGGGACCGAATTCCACCAGCCGCTCGACATGCTGGCCGATCCGGACGATCCGCGCGATCTCTTCGGCATGCTGCGCCGCGCGACGCCCGCCTGAGGCAGGACCGGCAACGAAAAACCGGCGCCGAACACGAAACGGCGCGGCCCCGGCAAGGGTCCGCGCCGTTTTCATGTGGAGCCACTTGGACTGGGTGGCGGCGCCGCAGAACGACCATCTGTTGCCAGGGCGCCCTGCGACACCCTTTTCTCCGAATGGGCCAGACCTGCTGGAGAAGGATACCTTGGCCCGGAGAAAAGAGGTAGCCCGGCCCGCCCGAGGTAAGCGGGCCGGAGCGTCAGCTTCAGCTTGCGGGCAGCAGGCCTGCGTCCGTCGCTGCGGTCATTTCCGCATCGTCGATGGCGCCGTCGCCGTTGGCGTCGATTTCGCTGAACTGCTCGGCGGTCAGATCGGGATAGGCTGCCTGCGCTTCTTCCATGGACACCATGCCGTCGGCGTTGGTGTCGACGCTTGCCATGTCCGCGAATGCGGTGGTGGCCAGTGCGCCCATGGACAGTGCGAGTGCGATATACTTGGTCATGTGTTTTCTCCTTGGAGAGTCTTTTCATGGGAAGGGGCAGGATTGCCCTCTTCAATTCACAGGACGCACGAAGAGGCGGATGCGTCCCGGGCTTTGCAAATAATTTCAGCCGGTTGGCGAGGCTTCGCCGGCCTTTCCCGCGCGGCTCGGCGCAGTTCCGCCCAAAAAGGCCGGATCGGACCTCTCGGCGGAAATTCCCCGGATTGTCTTGGCGCGATTTCGGAAGAATATGGCGATGCATCACCGCCATGCAGGCCCGATGCGGGCCTGCCGAAAGGATCTTCGAGCAATGCCCGTTTCCGTTCCTTCCCGTCCCGTCTCCATCGCCGATCTGCCCGGCGACGCGCAGGTCATCATCGCCCTGCGCCCCGACCTTCTGCGCCTCGCGCGGCGCCTTTCGGACAGCGAATCCGAGGCGCAGGATCTCGTGCAGGAGACACTGCTGAAGCTCTGGCGGCGCCGTGCGGAGGTGGCCGGCGTCGAGGATCTGCGCGCCTATGCCCGCGCCGCGCTGCGCAACCTCTATCGTCAGGGGCTGCGCCGGGCCCCGCATCTGCCGCTCGAAGAAGAGGACGGCCCCAGCGCCGAGCCCGAAGTCTTCGCGAGCCTCGCCCTCGCGCATCTTCATTGCGCCATCGCGCGGCTGCCCGTCGATCAGGCCCGGCTCATCGGGCTGGTCATGGCCGGCGAGACGAGTCCCGCCGCGCTCGCGGGCCAGACGGGCTGCGGCAAGAACACCGTGATGTCGCGCCTCGCCCGCGCCCGCGCGCAGCTGCGCCGCGAAATGGACCTCGCGCCCGGCGCGCCGGTGGCCAGCCTTTTCTGAGGTCCGCGCGCCCGCTTGGCCCTGCTGCCGCGCTGCGCTAGGCTGGCGCCCGATCTTTCACCTCCGGGGCGGCGCCGCGGCGCCCTGCCCCGGCCAATTCGGGCAACCATATGCAATTTCCCAGAACCGCCTGCCTCGGCGCGGGCGTGATCGGCGCAAGCTGGGCAGCGCTCTTTCTCGCCTCGGGCCGCTCGGTCGCCATTTTCGATCCCGCGCCGGGTGCCGAGCGCGCGGCGCGGGACTATATCACACGCGCCTGGCCCGCCCTCACGCGCATGGGCCTCACCGAACGCGGCACGCCCGATGCGCTCAGCTTTCATGACACGGCGGAAGCCGCCGTGCGGGAGGCGGATTTCATACAGGAAAGCGTGCCCGAGCGCCTGGCGCTGAAACACGCGCTCTACGCCGAAATCGAGCCCGCCCTCGCCTCTGGGGCGATCGTCGCGAGCAGCACCTCGGGCCTCACGCTCGGTCAGATGCAGGCGGGCTGGAGCGATCCCGCGCCCTTCGTGCTCGGCCACCCGTTCAATCCGCCGCATCTCGTGCCGCTCGTCGAAGTGATGGGGAACGCGCGCACCGACGCGGGCGTCGTCGAGGCCGCGACGGATTTCTACGAGAGCATCGGCAAGGTGACGGTCCGGCTCGAGAAGGAAGTGCCGGGGCATGTCGCCAACCGCCTTCAGGCCGCGATCTGGCGCGAGGCGATCCACCTTGCCGCCGAAGGCGTGGCGAGCGTCGGGGATATCGACAAGGCGATGTGGGCGGGCCCCGGCCTCAGATGGGCCGCGATGGGGCCGACCGCCTGTTTCAGCATGGGCGCGGGGCCGGGCGGATTGCAGGCCTTTTGCGCGCATCTCGGGGACCAGTTCAACGCCTGGTGCGACGATCTGGGCGACGCGCGGCTGACGCCCGAGACGACGGCGATGCTGGTCGCCGGGGCCGAGGAAGCCGCGCGGGGCGAGAGCCATGCCGAGATGACGGCCCGGCGCGACGAGATGATCGTCGCGCTTCAGAAGGCGCTTGCGCCGCACCGCCGCTGAGCGGTGCGGGCAGTCTTGCGCGAGGAACATCGCCGGGGCGTTCGCACACGCCCCGGCTTCTCGCTCACTCAGCCGCCTTGGCCGCGCCGCCCATGTCCGCGTTAAAGACGAAAAGCTGCTCGCCCGCGATCTCGTAGCCGTCGATCAGCTCCTTCGCGCGCGCGCTGGTGAGCCATGTCTCCAGTTCGGCGGCCAGATCGCTCTTGATGAAATCGCCCTTGTCGGGGTTCACCGGCAGATAGGCGTATTGGTTGAAGAGAAGCGGATCACCCGCGAAGAGAAGCTCGAGACCGGCCTTGTTGCCGAAATTGAGCCAGCTCGCCCGGTCCGAAAGCACATAGGCGTCGATGCCCGCCGCGGTGTTGAGCGCGGCGCCCATCCCGGCGCCCACCTCCTTGTACCACTCGCCCGCGCTGTCCACCGCGATGCCGGCGGCGTCCCAGAGGCTCAGCTCGGTCTTGTGGGTGCCGCTGTCGTCGCCTCGGCTGACGAAAGGCGCCTCGGCCTCGGCGATGGCGCTGAGCGCGGCGGGGGCGCCGTCCGCGTCCTTCACGCCCGCCGGATCGCCCGACGGGCCGATGATGACGAAGTCGTTATACATGATCTCGCGGCGATGCGTGGCATGGCCCGCCTCGACGAATTTCTCCTCGGCGGGCTTGGCATGCACGAGGATCGCGTCCACATCCCCCGCCTCGCCCAGCTTGATCGCCTGCCCGGTGCCGACGACGAGAAGCTGCACGTCGATGCCGGTATCCTTCATGATTTCCGGCAGCAGGATCTCGGCGAGGCCGGAGTTATGGAAGCTGGTGGTGACGGCCAGCTTCATTTCCTCGGCCTGGGCCGTGGCGGCGGCGGCGCTCATCATGAGCGCGGCGGCGAGGGTTCTGATGCGCATGTCGGTCTCTCCTGTGATTCACGCGATGATAGTGGTCAGTCGACGATGTCGCCCGCGAGGAAGGCACGGGCGGCCTCGGTTTCGGGGGCATCGAAAAAACGGCTCGCGGGGGCGATTTCGTGCACTTCGCCGCCGCGCAGGAACACGACCTCCCGCGCGAGGCGACGTGCCTGCCCCATGTCATGCGTCGCCATCACGATACGCGTTCCGCCTTGCGTTGCAAGCGTCAGAAGCGCCTCGATCTCGCGCGTGGCGCGCCCGTCGAGCGAGGCCGAAGGCTCGTCGAGAAAGAGGAGCTCGGGCGCGGTGATGAGCGCGCGCGCCAGGGCGAGTTTCTGTTTCTCGCCGCCCGACAGGACCATGGCCGCGCGCGCCTCCATCCCGGCGAGCCCGATCCGCGCACACCACTCGGCGGCGAGCGCGCGCGCCTCGGCGCGCGGGCGGCGGTTGAGGCGCAGCGGAAAGGCGAGGTTTTCCAGCACCGAGCGGCGCAGCATCACCGGCGTCTGAAAGACGAAGGCCTGCCGAAAGAGCGCCTCGGCGCGCCCGCAATTCCAGGTGATCGTGCCTTCGCTCAGACGCTCGAGGCCGTGAAGCGCCTTGAGTAGCGTCGATTTGCCGGCGCCGTTCGGCCCGATCACGGCGGTCACGCCGCTCCCGTCGATGGTCAGATCGATCGGCCCGATGAGGCGCTTGCCGCGCCGCTGCACGGCGCCGCCGCTCAGGGTGATGGGCAAAAGCGCGCTCACCAGCGGCCTCCCGTCTCGGTGCGGCTGAGCGCGTGGATCGCGATGTTTATCGCGATGGACATGGCGATCAGGATGAAACCGAGCGCCAGCGCCAGCGCGAAATTGCCCTTGCCCGTCTCGAGCGCGATGGCCGTGGTCATCACCCGCGTGGCGTGGTCGATATTGCCGCCCACCACCATGATCGCGCCTACCTCGCCGATGCCGCGCCCGAAACCCGCGAGCGCCGCCGTCAGAAGCGCGCGCCGCCCGTCATAGAGCAGCGCGCCAATGCGCTGTCGGCGCGTCGCGTTCATGGAGATGAGCAGATCGTGATACTCGGCCCAGAGATCGCGCAGCGATTGATGCGCGATGGAGGCGATGAGCGGCACGATGATGATGACCTGCGCGACGATCATGGCCGTGGGCGTGAAGAGCAGCCCCAGCACCCCGAACGGCCCCGAGCGCGACAGAAGCACATAGACGACGAGGCCGACGACGACCGGCGGCAATCCCATCAGCGCGTTGAGCACCGCGATCGTCCCGCGCCGCCAGCGAAAGCGCTGCACCGAGAGGAAAGCGGCGAGCGGCAGCGCGATCACGCAGGCGATCAGCAGGGCGGCGCCGGTGACATGAAGGCTGCGCCACGCGATCTCGACGAGATCGGCGTCGAGGCTGAGGATCAGCCCGACCGCCTGCACCATGCCGTCCCAAACGTCGCCCATCGTCTCTTGCTGCCCCTGCTTGCGGGCCACGTCGCGCCTGCCTGCCCCGCACATGCCTATGGCGGGGCCGCGCGCCTTGCAAGGCATCTGCGATGATACGCCTCGCAAATTCACGCTTGCATGGATTGCGGGACGGCGAGGAATGGGTTTTACTCCGCGACGAATGCCAGCGTGCGCATATCCACGGGGCCGCGCCCCGCGCCTTCTGCGCGCAAGCCACGGAGCCTGTTATGCAATACATGAAGCCGAAGACCGTCGCGGAGGCGTCGGAAATCCTTGCGCGGAACGAAGGTGCGGCGCGCATCCTCGGGGGCGGCACGGATCTTCTGGTCAACCTGCGCTCGGGCGTGATCGAGCCGGGAATGATCGTCGATATCAAGCATCTCGACGGGATGCGCGAGATCAAGGACGAGGATGGCGGCCTGCGCATCGGCGCGGGCGTGCCGGGCCAGCAACTCGGTGAGCATGCGGGCGCGCGCGCCATGTGGCCCGGCGTCGTCGAGGCCTGCGAGCTGATCGGCTCGACCCAGATCCAGGGCCGCTGCACCATGGTGGGCAATCTGTGCAACGGCGGCCCGGCCGCCGACTCGGTTCCGGCGATGATCGCCGCCGGCGCCGTCGCGCGCATCGAAGGGCCGGACGGCCCGCGCGACTGCCCCGTCGAGGAGTTCGTGACCGGCCCCGGCAAGACCGTTCTGGGCCGGGGCGAATTCGTCTCCTCGGTCTTCCTGCCCGCGCGTCCCGCACGCGCCTCGGACGCCTATCTGCGCTTCATCCCGCGCACCGAGATGGACATCGCCGTCGCCTCCTCGGGGGTGAATGTCGTGCTGGCCGAAGACGGCAGCATCGCATCGGCGCGCGTCGCGCTCGGCGCGGTCGGACCGCGCGTCATTCTGGTGCCCGAAGCCGCCGAGGCCATCACCGGAACAAAGCTCGAGGATGCGGCGATCGCAAAGCTCACCCGCGCCTGCGAGGCCGCGGCCAAGCCCATCGACGACAAGCGCGGCACGGTCGAGTTCCGCACCACCGTCGCGGGCGTTCTGGCCAAGCGGGCCGCCCGCATCGCCATGGAGCGCGCCGCCGCGCGGGGCTGAGCCCCGCCCGCGCCCGCCTGAAATTTCAGAGGCCCTCGGAGGCCCGGAGAGACCGACATGAAGAATATCCACGTATCCACAACCATCAACGGCGATGAGACCGAATTCGTCTGCGCGCCCGAGGAGACGCTCCTCGACAGCCTGCGCAACCGGCTGGGGCTGAGCGGCGCCAAGGAAGGCTGCGGCACCGGCGATTGCGGCGCCTGCACCGTCGAGATGGACGGCCGTCTCGTCTGCGCCTGCCTCGTGCTGGGCGCCGAGGCCGAGGGCGCCGAGATCAAGACCGTCGAGGGCATGGCCATCGGCGAGGGCCTGCACCCGCTGCAAAAGGCCTTCATCGACCATGCCGCCCTGCAATGCGGGATCTGCACGCCGGGCATCCTCGTCGCCGCGAAGAACCTTCTGGAGCGAAACCCCGACCCCACCGACGAAGAGGTCCGCTACTGGCTGGCCGGCAACCTTTGCCGCTGCACGGGCTATGACAAGATCATCAAGGCTGTTCAGATCGCAGCCGCCGACATGAGAGGCGCATGACATGAACTTCCAATCCACCACCAAGGCTGATTTCAAGGTCGTCGGCACGCGCGTTCCGCGCCCCGACGGCGTCGACAAGGTGACGGGCCGCGCGCTTTACGGCGCGGATTTCAACGTGCCGGGCATGCAGGTCGGCCTGATCCTGCGCAGCCCGCATGCCCATGCCACGATCAACAGCATCGACGCCTCCGAGGCGCTGGCCCTGCCGGGCGTCAAGGCGGTCGTGACCTCCGCCGATTGGGGCGTGCCCGAGGATGCGGGCCTGCGCGACGTGCAGGACAACTGCCTCGCGCGTGGCAAGGTGCTCTATGACGGTCATGCCGTCGCCGCCGTCGCCGCCAAGGACATGGCGACCGCCAAGAAGGCGCTGAAACTCATCAAGGTCGATTATACGCCCCTGCCCCATGTCACCGATGTGGACGAGGCGATGAAGCCGGACGCGCCCGTCGTCCAGGAGGCGCGCGCCGATGAGAGCGTGCCCGCGGGCTCGGGCCCCAATGTCACGCATTATTGCGAGTTCGGGCATGGCGATCTCGAGGCGGGCTTCGCCAAGGCCGACAAGATCATCGAGCGCAGCTTCACCACCGCCGCGACGCATCAGGGCTATATCGAGCCGCATGCCTGTCTCGCCTCCTACGGCAATGACGGCAAGGCGGATCTGTGGTGCACCACGCAAGGCCAATATTTCGTGCGCGATCTCTGCTCGGGGATCATGGGCATGGAAGGCAGCCAGTTGCGCGTGACCGCCTCCGAGATCGGCGGCGGCTTCGGCGGCAAGACGACCGTCTTCATCGAGCCTGTCGCGCTGGCGCTCAGCCGCAAATGCGGCCGCCCGGTCAAGATCGTGATGAGCCGCGTGGATGTCTTCCGCGCCACCGGCCCGACCGTGTCGTCCTCCATCGACGTGCGTATCGGCATGACCAAGGACGGCCGCATCACCGCCGCCGACGCCAAATTGCGCTACCAGGGCGGCGCGTTCCCCTGCGATACGGTCGACATGGGCGCGCAGAGCGCCTTCGCTGCCTATGATCTGGAGGCGGTGCGCACCCAAGGCTGGAACGCGATGACCAACCGCCCGCGCCAAGCCGCCTATCGCGCGCCCGGCGCGCCCATGGCTATCTACGCGGTCGAAAGCGTCGTCGACGAGCTCTGCCAGGAGCTGAAACTCGATCCGCTGGACGTGCGGCTTTTGAACGCCGCCGATGCGGGCACCAAGGCGTCCTACGGCGTCACCTTCGACCAGATCGGCCTCAAGGCCACGCTCGAGGCGGCCAAGGAGCATGAACATTACCGCGCGCCCCTCGGCGAGAACCAGGGACGCGGATTGTCCTGCGGCTTCTGGTTCAATTTCGGCGGCAACACCTCCGTCTCTCTGGCGATCAACGCCGACGGCACGGTGAGCGTGACCGAAGGCAATCCCGATATCGGCGGCAGCCGCGCGTCGATCAGCATGATGGCCGCCGAGGAACTCGGCGTGCCCTATGACCGCGTGCGCACCGTCATCACCGACACTGCGAGCCTTGGTCAGAACGATGTGACCGACGGCAGCCGCGTGACCTTCGCCGTGGGCCTCGCCACGATCAAGGCCGCGCGGGCCGCGATCCAGGTCATGTGCAAGCGCGCCGCGAAGATCTGGGGCATCGACGAGGAGGCCGTCATCTGGGAGGACGGCGCCGCCAAGCCCTCGGGGCCGAACGCGGGTGATTTCGAGCCGATGACGCTGGCCGAGATCGCCGCCATTTCATCCGAAACCGGCGGGCCGATCGCGGGCCATCACGAGGTCAATGCCGAGGGTGCGGGCGTCAGCTTCGGCGTGCATCTGGCCGATGTCGAAGTGGACCCCGAGACCGGCGCCACCAAGGTGCTGCGCTACACGGTCTTCCAGGATGCGGGCAAGGCCGTGCATCCCGATTACGTCGAAGGCCAGATGCAGGGCGGCGCCGTGCAGGGCATCGGCTGGGCGCTCAACGAGGAATATATCTACGGCGAGGATGGACGCCTGCAGAACGCGGGTTTCCTCGATTACCGCATCCCCGTCGCGTCGGATCTGCCCAATATCGACACAGTGATCCTCGAGATCCCGAACCCGGGCCATCCCTACGGCGTGCGCGGCGTGGGCGAGACGCCCATCGTGCCGCCCCTCGCCGCGCTTTCGAATGCGGTCAGCCGGGCCGTGGGCGTGCGCCTCACCTCGCTACCCATGTCGCCGCCCAAGATCCTCAAGGCGATCATGGCCAAGGGCTGAGCATGGTTCAAGTGAAGCTCTGGGGCTCGCTCCGCGATCTGGCGGACGGGCAAGAGGTGATCGAGGTGGAGGCCAGCAACTTCAAGGAGTTGCTGGACGCTCTTGCCGCGAAACATCCAGGCTTGAAGCCGCAGATCGACCGCGGGGTCAGCCTCGCGGTCGATGGTCTGGTTTACCGCAATTCATGGTTCACCGAGGTGAAGCCGGACAGCGAAGTGGTGCTGATGCCCTATATGAAGGGCGGGTGAGGCGGGCAACAGCTCACGGCGTTGCTAAAGAAAGCCGACGCTTCATTAGCGCAGATCAGTGGCCAGCGCGGCTGATTGCAATGTTTTCGAGTATTTTCGCCAAGATGAAGACGTGGCCGCCGCGCAGGTGACGCGCGGCGGCCATTTTGGTCATCCGTCCTTGCGGATTACTTCGTTCTTCGGATCGTAGGGGCTGTCCTCGGTCACGGTCGCGTCCCAGAGCTTGTCCATGATCTTGACCTTCAGCACCTTGCCCGGCACCGCCTGCTCGGGCTTGACGTAGCCCATGCCGATGCTCTTGCCGAAGGCGACAGAATAGCCGCCCGAGGTGAGACGTCCCACGCGCTCGCCCTCGGCCGTGTAGAGCACTTCGCGGCCCCAGGGATCGGCATCGTCCGGACCGTCGATGAGGAAGGTCACGCATTTCGCGCGCACGCCCGTCTTCACCATCGCGTCCTTGCCGTGGAAGTCCTTCTCGAGATCGACGAAGCGCGGCAGATCGGCCTCGAGCGGGGTGGCATCGCGGCCGAGCTCGTTGCCGAAGGCGCGATAGCTCTTCTCCTGGCGCAGCCAGTTCTGGGCGCGCGCGCCCACGAGCTTCATACCGTGCTTCTCGCCCGCCTTCTCGAGCAGATCGAAAAGGTAGTTCTGCATCTCGATCGGATGGTGCAGCTCCCAGCCGAGCTCGCCCGTATAGGCGACGCGGATCGCGTTGACCGGGCACATGCCCAGCTCGATCTGGCGGGCCGAAAGCCACGGGAAGCGCTTGTTCGAGAGCGCCGTCGCCGGATCGGCATCGACGATCACCTCGCTCAGTACATCGCGCGATTTCGGACCCGCGATGGCGAAGACGCCCCATTGCGTGGTCACGTCCTGGATCTCGATATAGCCGAATTCGGGCGCCTTGTCCTCGGCGGCCTTGCGCAGGAAATCGGCGTCGTACTCCGTCCAGGCGCCTGCCGAGACGAGGTAATACTCATGCTCCTTGAGGCGCACGATGGTGTATTCGGTGCGCGTCGTGCCATGGGCGGTCAGCGCATAGGTCAGGTTGATGCGCCCGACCTTCGGCAGCTTGTTGCAGGTGAACCAGTCGAGGAAGGCCGTCGCGCCCGGCCCCTTGACGACATGCTTGGTGAAGGCCGACGCGTCGATCAGGCCGACGCCCTCGCGCACGGCCTTGGCCTCGGCCACGGCATACTCCCACCAGCCGCCGCGGCGGAAGCTGCGCGCGTCGTGGTCGAAATTCTCGGGCGCGTCGAGCGGGCCGTAGTAGTTGGGCCGCTCCCAGCCGTTGACGAAGCCGAACTGCGCGCCGCGCGCCTTCTGACGGTCATAGGCGGGTGCGGTGCGCAGGGGCCGGCAGGCCGGGCGCTCTTCGTCGGGGTGGTGCAGGATGTAGACGTGCTCGTAGCATTCCTCGTTCTTGCGCGCTGCGAATTCGGTGGTCATCCAGTTGGACGAATAGCGCTTGGGATCGAGGCTCGCCATGTCGATCTCGGCCTCGCCCTTGGTCATGAGCTGGGCGAGGTAATAGCCCGTACCGCCCGCCGCCGTGATCCCGAAGCTGAAACCCTCGGCGAGCCACATGTTACGCAGGCCCGGCGCCGGACCGACCAGCGGGTTGCCATCGGGCGTATAGCAGATGGGGCCGTTGAAATCGTCCTTGAGCCCGCATTCCTCGCAGGAGGGGATGCGGTGGTTCATCGCCATGTACTGCTCCTCGATCCGGTCGAGATCGAGCTGGAAGAGATCCGCCCGGAAGCTGTCGGGCACGCCATGCTCGAAACAGGCGGGCGCGCCCTTCTCGTAGACGCCGAGGATCCAGCCGCCGCGCTCTTCGCGCACATAGCTCTGCGCATCGGCGTCGCGGATCACGGGATGCTCGGGATTACCGGCCTCCTTGCGGAACTCGACGAGCTTGGGGTCCTGGTCCATCACGATGAACTGATGCTCGACCGGGATGGCGGGCATCTTGATGCCCAGCATCTTGGCGGTGCGCTGTGCGTGGTTTCCGCTCGCGGTCACGACATGCTCAGCGGTGATGACGATCTGCTCGTCGGAGGGCACGAGGTTGCCGCCCTTCTCGACCATCTTGGTGGCCGTCACCTCCCACGCCTCGCCGTTCCAGTGGAATGCGTCGGCCTGCCATTTGCGCTCGATCATCACGCCGCGCTGGCGCGCGCCCTTGGCCATCGCCATGGTGACGTCGGCCGGGTTGATGTAGCCGTCGGTCTGGTGGTAAAGCGCGCCCTTCAGGTCCTCGGTGCGGATCAGCGGCCATTTCGCCTTTATCTCGTCCGGCGTCATCCACTCATAGGGCACGCCGCAGGTCTCGGCGGTCGAGGCGTAGAGGCGGTATTCGTCCATCCGCTCTTCGGTCTGGGCCATGCGCAGGTTGCCGACGACCGCGAAGCCGGCGTTCAGGCCGGTCTCTTCCTCGAGCGTCTTGTAGAACTTGATCGAGTAGTCGTGGATATGCGTCGTTGCATAGCTCATGTTGAAATAGGGCAGCAGGCCCGCCGCGTGCCATGTGGAGCCGGAGGTCAGCTCGTCGCGCTCGAGCAGCATCACATCGTCCCAGCCCGCCTTGGCGAGGTGGTAGGCGATGGACGTGCCGACGGCACCGCCACCGACGACAAGGGCTTTGACTTGGGTTTTCATGCGCTGCGACTCCGAAAGGCATTCTCGCCCCGGTTCTAACAGTTTCATGATGTGGCGCGCGGCCCATCCGACCTATGGAGAGCGGAAACCGACATGGCCCCTTCATGCCCCTGGGGCGGCCTCAGCGGCGAAGCGCCGCATCCAGCCGATCGACGGGAAACCACGGCGCGAGAAGCGGGCGCAGCTCGGCCCGGCGCGGCGCCTCGGGATCGTAGAGCGCGTGGCAAAGATAATCCTCGAGGAGCGCCGCCTGCTGCTCGTAGGCGAACTCGAGAAGGCTCGCGCCCTCGCCCGGCACGTAGAAATAGGGGTCCATGTTCATGATGCTCTCGAGCGCGGCGCGCGCGGGCCGATAGCCGGTGATGCGCCGGTTCTGCCATTGCCAGACATGGACAAGCTCATGCGCGAGGACCAACCCTTGCGGAAAACGCGCGGCCTCGGGCCAGCCGGCCGCGAGATCCGCGCGGTAGAATTCGCGGCTGAAATGCACGCGGTTCCAGAGCGCCCAGCCGGGCGGCGGGCCGCTGCGCGGCTCGGGCGCGGCGCGGGTGCAAAGGCCCGTCACGGTGTTCTCGTCGACAACGGGATAGAGGTCGGACATGACCGGCGTCTCGGGCGGCGGGGGAATGAGCGTGAAGCCCCGCGCGATGCGCACCCTGTCCATATCGAGCGTGGGGCCGATGATGTCGGCGGCGAAGCGCCGCTCGTTCTCGGTCATGGGGCGCGAGCAGGCGGCCAGGGCCGCGAGGGCAAGCAGCCCGATGGCGAAGCAGCCTGCCCTGCCCGTTTTCCGCCTCATGCTATCCGTTCCCCCTTGGCCGCGCGTGTCGTCACTCTTGCCCAAGCGGGTGGCCCCTGCCAAGGGGGCGCGGGATCACTCTCTGCAGAAACGGCTGGCCGAGCCCTCGAGGCAGCTCTTGCCGCCGGACAGGGTCAGGCGGCGCGGTTTGGACGCGTCGTCCGCCGACGGGGCGGCGGTCGAGGTTGCGTTGGCGCCGCCAGAGGCGCTGCCGAAGACAGAGCCTGCCATTTTCTCGAACGCATCGATTGCGGAGCCCTGCGTTTCGGCTTCCGCCGAGGGCACCGGTTCGGCGCCCGGGTCGAGCGCCGGGATATTGTCTGCACTCCAGCCCTGCGTGAATTCGTTGAGGGCCATCTTCATCGCGTTCTCCGGCGTGATCGCGCGCTCGATCCAGGCCTGCGCCTCGGCGCCGCGGCGCGCCAGAAGATTGGCGTGGAGCGCCAGCAGCACATCCGCGGCAGCCGGAGCCACCTCGGGTGGAATGGCCGGTGCGTTGCGACCGACATGGGCCAACGGATGGCTCAGCAGGCTGTTCAGCCCGTCATAATCGACCCTTGCGAGGATCCGGCGAAGATCCGCTTCGGGCGCGGTGCTGAGCACATGGAGACGCACGGCGTCATGCAGGCCCATCGGCGCCTCATAGGCCGAGAACGGCGTGCCATTCACCGATGTGAAATCCGTCGCGCCCATCCCCTCGGAAAGGCGCCCATAGGCGACGCCGCCGATCACGTCCCATCCCTCTGGCCGCGCCGTCAACGGTAGAGCGGCCAAGGTATCGGTGGCCGCACTCGTCAGTGTCCGGGCGTCGTCGCGCGGCATGTATTCAGCGCGGATGGCGATCATCTGGCCGTCCCGTTCATAGACCCATGTCTGAGCGGCGCGGCGCTCTTCGCTGGCCTTGGCGCTCCTGGCGGAAAGGTTCCTGAGCAGATCGGGCGCATTCTCGGTCAGGCCGTCATCGCTCGGCGCGACCAGCGGAGAGTTGTCCCCGTCCAGCCAGGCGCGGCGGGTCCAACCTTCGGGGGCATCCGGCAGATAGGTGCGCGCGCCCCTAGTGCGGCGCTCGTCCCGCTCGGCGTCGGCGGCGGCATCGGCGCGGGCCTCGCGCATCGCATCCGCGCGCGCGCCGTAACTCGCGATGTATTGAGCGACCGAGAAGCTGCCGGGCGCCCTGCCCGCCGCGCTGGCCTGATTGAGATAGTCGACAGCCCCGACGGCCGTCAGCGCGACCGCCCCGAAACCTACAGCAAAATAGTTCATCCTGTCATTTCCCGCACAGACCCATGGTGTCGATCGTGACCGGAAAGAACGGCAATTTGAGGATACCCGCATGGCGCTTCGGCGGCGACGCGCATGTTAGTCGCCGATAGCCAGCCCCTCGCGGCGCGGATCGGCCCCGCCCGTCAGCGTCTCGCCGATGGCGATGATGTGCAGCCCGGAATTGAGATCGCGCAGCTCCACCTCGTAGCCAAGATCGCGCAAGGGGCCGGCGAGCGCCTCGGCGCGGGTCCCCGCTTCCAGATCATACGTGCCGAAGCGGTTCACCGCATGCGGCATCGACGCGACCTCCTGCACATCCATGCTCCAGTCGAGATGCCCCACGATCGCATTCGCGACATAGGGAATGATGCGGCTGCCCCCCGGACTGCCCAGGACGAGGCGCGGTGCGCCGTCCTTCATCACGATCGTCGGCGCCATCGACGAGCGCGGGCGCTTTCCCGGCGCCGGAGCATTGGCGATGGGCAGGCCGTCCTCGTGGCTCGCAAAGCTGAAATCCGTCAGCTCGTTGTTGAGCAGGAACCCCGCCGCCATGAGGCGCGAGCCGAAGGCGTTCTCGATCGTCGTCGTCATCGAGAGCGCGTTGCCGTAGCCATCGACGATGGAGATGTGCGAGGTGGACGCACGTTCGGGCGAGAGGCCGTCGGCCCAGAGAAGCGCGTGATCGAATTCGGGGCGTCCCGGCGCCACGGTCTCGAGCGCGCGGCCTTCGTCCAGCAGCTTGCCCCGCTCGGCCAGATAGGCCGGATCGAGCATCCCCTCGGTCGGGACCGGCACGAAATCGGGGTCGGCGACATAGCGGCCCCGGTCCGCGAAGGCGAGCCGGCTCGCGTCGCCGATGAGGCGCCGCGCGTCCGGCGCATCGGGGCCGAGCGCGGCCAGATCATACGCGGCCAGCGCGCCCAGCGTCTGGCCGACGGCGAGCGCGCCCGACGAGGGCGGGCCCATGCCGCAGACACCATGGCCGCGATAGGGCGCGCAGACCGCCGGACGCTCCTTGACGCTGTAGAGGATCATATCGAGCAGGCCGAGCGTGCCGGGATTTCCCGGCGCCGATTGCACCGCGCGGGTGATCTTGCGGGCGATCTCGCCGGTATAGAACGGTGCGGGGCCCTCGGTGGCGAAGAGCGCCAGCGTCTCGGCATAGTCCGGATTGCTCAGCCTTTCGCCCGCCGTCAAGGCGCGCCCGCCCGGGAGGAAATAGTCGCGCGTGGCGGGAAACCGATCGAGCGTGTCGGCATTGGCGGCGATGGAGGCCGCCATGCGCGGGCTGACCTCGAAGCCGTTCGCGGCATGGTCCTGCGCCTCGGTGAAGAGATCGGCCCAGTCGAGCCGCCCCCAACGCGCATGCGCCTCGGCCAGAAGCATCGGCGTGCCCGGCACCCCGACCGAACGGCCGCCCACGACCGCCTCGAAGAATCCCATCGGCGCGCCGCCCTGCTGAAACAGCGTCGGCGAGACGCCCTGCGGCGCCGTCTCGCGCCCGTCGAGCGTGGTGAGCGCGCCGCTGCGCGCGTCGTACCAGACAAGGAACGCGCCGCCGCCGAGGCCCGAGCTTTGCGGCTCGACCAGCCCCAGCACGAGCTGCGCCGCCACCATCGCATCCGCCGCGCTGCCGCCCTCGCGCAGAACGCGCGCCCCGGCACGGCTGGCCAGCGGGTGCGCTGTGACGATCATCCAGTCCTCGGCCTCGACGGGGGCCGTGGGCGCGCTGCGCTCGAAGGCGCCCTGCTCGGGCGCGACGGCATCGGCGGCCTGCTGCGCCGCCGCGCCCGCGCCCCAGAAGGCCAGGAGGATCAGCAGCGCGCGCATGTCAGAGCATCGCCGGGACGACCTGATCGGGCGGGCGATGCCCGTCGGCCCAGGTCTTGATGTTCAAAAGCACCTTTTCGCCCATCTCGATCCGCCCCTCGGTGGTGGCCGAGCCCATATGCGGCAGGAGCACCACGTTCTTGAGCTCGCGCAGGCGCGGATTGGCCGCGTCCTCGTATACATCGAGCCCCGCGCCCGCGATCTCGCCCGCGCGCAGCATCCGGGTGAGCGCGTTTTGGTCGATCACCTCGCCGCGCGAGGTGTTCACGATCACCGCCTCGGGCTTCATGAGCTTGAGCCGCCGCGCGTTCATCAGATGGAAGGTCGAAGGCGTGTGCGGGCAGTTGACCGAGATGACGTCCATACGCGAGACCATCTGATCGAGACTCTCCCACCATGTCGCCCCCAGCGCCGCCTCGGTTTCGGGGCGCAGGCGCTTGCGGTTGTGGTAATGCACCTGCATGCCGAAGGCCGACGCGCGCCGCGCCACCGCCTGCCCGATCCGCCCGAGGCCCAGAATGCCGAGACGGCGCCCCGAGACGCGCCCGCCCATCAGAGCCGTGGGCGACCAGCCGTCCCAGGCGCCCGATTGCATCATCGCCAGACCCTCGGGGATGCGGCGCAGCGTGGCGAGGATCAGCGCCATCGCCATGTCCGCGGTATCATCCGCCGACACCCCCGGCGTGTTCGACACGAGAATGCCCCGCTGGCGCGCCGTGGCGACGTCGATGTGATCCACCCCCGCGCCGTAATTCGCGATCAGCTTGAGCCGGTCGCCCGCCTGCCCGATCAGCCCCGCATCGACCTTGTCGCTCAGCGTCGGAACGAGCACGTCGCAGCTGCGCGCGGCCTCGGCCAGCTCCTCGCGGCTCATCGGGGTGTCGTCCGTGCGCAGCCGCGTGTCGAACAATTCGCACAGCCGCGCCTCGACCGGCTCCGGCAGGCGCCGCGTCACTGCGACACTGGGTCGTTGAGATGGCATGGAGCGCCTCCTTGATCTTCCATATTCCGCGCCGAGATGGCATGGTGGCGCAGGAACGGGCGAGGCACAAGAACCCCGCAGGGTGGAACGGACAGAATTCCCGAGATGAACAGGATCCCGAGCATCGCAATCGTGCTGGCCCTTTGCGCCGCACTGCCCCTCGGCGCGGCCGCACAGGAGCGCGGGCCGGTCGGCCCCGTCACCAACCTGCCGCTGCCGCGCTACGTGTCGATGAAGGCCGCCGAGGGCAACGCCCGGCGCGGGCCGAGCCGCACGCATCGCATCGACTGGATCTTCAAGCGCCGCGACACACCGCTCGAGATCACCGCCGAGCATGGCCACTGGCGCCGGGTGCAGGACCGCGATGGCGCGGGCGGCTGGATGCATTACTCGCTCCTGTCGGGCGTGCGCACCGTCATCGTCGAGCGCGACATGCAGCCGATGCGCGCCATGCCAAACCCCGACTCGCTCGTCGTCGCGCAGCTCGAGCTCGGGGTGATCGCGCGCATCGACGAATGCGCCAAGGACTGGTGCCATCTCGACGTCGGCGGCTACGACGGATGGGTGCCGAAATCGGCGCTCTGGGGCGTCGGCCCGGACGAGATCCTGGACTGAGACGGGGTGCGGGAGCGCATGACGCTCGCCCGCGTCCGCCCTCCCTCCAGCGCACGAAAATTTCCGCCGAATTTTTCGCCGAGAGGTCTTGCGCCCCAATCCGGCTCGGTTTAACACCCACGCCAAGTTGGGGTGTAGCCAAGCGGTAAGGCATCGGTTTTTGGTACCGTGTATCGTAGGTTCGAATCCTACCACCCCAGCCATTTCATCCTTGTTTCCGCACTCGCGCACCCGCCCCTGACCTTACGTCAAGGGAACGCACGGCCTATCTGCCCTGTTGTTATTTAGCAAAACGTCGGCGTAAGCTGGCGGTCCGGTCATGCGAAACGCAAAGGGTATCCTCTAGATGACGCCATTCGCGATTGCAGGTGTTCAGATGTACGTGAACGCGTTGCACCCCAATGTGGACGGAATGATCCACCGTCTCGATCTGCTGATGGCGCGCTTTCCCTGGACGCAGATGGTGCTCTTTTCCGAGCTTGCGCCCTTCGGTCCGCTGACCAAGTCTTCGCTGCCGCTGCGCAACGACACGGTCGAGCGGTTTCAGGAGGCGGCGCGGCGCCACAATGTCTGGCTCATCCCCGGCTCGATGTTCGAGACCGCCGAAGACGGGCGCATCTTCAACACCTCGACGGTGATCGACCCCGCCGGCGAGATCGTCTGCCATTACCGCAAGATGTTTCCCTTCCGCCCCTACGAGGCGGGGGTGGATGCGGGCACCGGGTTCTGCGTGTTCGACGTGCCGGATGTGGGCCGCTTCGGCCTCTCGATCTGCTATGACATGTGGTTTCCCGAAACGACGCGCCAGTTGACCAGTCAAGGCGTCGAGGTGCTGCTGCACCCCGTGCTGACCGGCACCACGGACCGCGAGGCGGAGCTCTCGATCGCGCGGGCGACGGCGGCGCAGTTCCAGTGCTACATCTTCGACGTGAACGGGCTCGGCGCCGGTGGCGTGGGCAAGTCCTGCGTCGTCGATCCCTCCTCGACCGTGCTGCACCAGTCGGCGGGGCAAGAGGACATGTTTCCCATCGAGGTGGACCTCAGCCATGTGCGCCGCCAGCGCGAGCGCGGGATGAAGGGGCTGGGGCAGGTTCTGAAAAGCTTCCGTGACCGCGAGGTCGATTTTTCCGTCTACGACCGGAGCAGCGGCACCGACGCCTATCTTCACACGCTTGGCCCGCTGGCCATACCGGGGCAGGACACAACAGGTGCGGCGCGCGCGGGCGTCACCACCGATCCGGGCGAGCCGCGCGGGCGGCACGAGGCCGATCACGCCGTGCCCGGCATCAAGGTCGGAGGCGTGCCGCCGCTCAGCAACTGACAAGCCCATAACGACAATAACAGCAGGCGATCAGACCCTGCCCGATACCGTCACCACCGCCAGCTTCTGATCGCCCGCACCAACGCGGGGAACTGAAATGCACTCGATGGCAGACTATTACTCGGCAGTCCAATTGCGCGCCGACCGCTGGAGTTCGCTGCGCGAGGCGGCCGGCGAATTGGCCCGCGCGGGCGGCGAGCGCGGCACGCAGAAGCTGAAGGCGCAGATCGCCGAGCTGATGGATCAGCTCGCCCCGATCGAGACCTTCTGGGCCTTTCCCGGCACCACGGCCTTCGAGAGCCTGCGCCGCCAGTTCGAGGCGGGTCATCACGAGGAGCTGGCCTTCACCGTGCAGCGCATCTTGCGCGCCCTGACCAGCGGCGCCTATCGCCGCCGTCACATCCCGCTCGACCGCGAGGGGATCGACAATGACGATCACGAGGACGAGGCGATGCAGTCGCTCGAGGCGCGTGCGCTCAGCAAGCCCTATTTCGAGGTGCTCGTCGTCGACAATCTCAACGAGCATCAGGAACGCTGGCTGAAATCCAACTTCCAGCGCATGCGCCGCACCGAGGATCCCTTCCATTATGAGCCGGTCGTCGTGCCGAGCCTTCAGGACGCGCTCATGGGCGTTCTTTTCAACCACAACATCCAGGCCATCGTGGTGCGGCCGGGCCTCACGCTCGAGTCGAAACTGGTTCTTCCCATTCTCGAGCGGTATCTGAACCGCGCGGGGGGCGCCAAGGCGCTGGAGGAGCTCGATCCCGGCAATTACGGCCCCGCGCTCTGCCGCATGATCGCGCGCGTGCGCCCCGAGCTTGATGCCTATCTCATCACCGACCGCTCGGTCGAGGATATCGCGGGGCTCGATCTCGGGATCTGCCGCCGCGTCTTCTACAATCAGGAGGACTTCCTCGAGCTGCATCTCAACATCATTCGCGGCGTGCAGGCGCGGTTCAAGACACCCTTCTTCACCGCGCTCGTCGAGTATTCCAAGCAGCCCACCGGCGTCTTTCACGCGATGCCGATCAGCCGGGGCAAGTCGATCAGCCGCTCGCACTGGATCCAGGACATGGGCGCATTCTATGGCCCGAACATCTTCCTTGCGGAAACCTCCGCCACCTCGGGCGGCCTCGACAGCCTGCTCGAGCCGCATGGCCCCATAAAGGAAGCGCAGCGCCTCGCCAGCCGCGCCTTCGGCTCGAAACAGACGTATTTCGCGACGAACGGCACCTCGACCTGCAACAAGATCGTCGTGCAAGCCCTTGTTCGGCCTGGCGATATCGTTCTGGTCGATCGGGACTGCCACAAGTCGCACCATTACGGGATGGTGCTGGCGGGCGCGCAGGTCTGCTATCTCGACAGCTATCCGCTCAACGAATATTCGATGTATGGCGCGGTGCCGCTGAAGGACATCAAGAAGCAGCTGCTCGAGCTGAAGGCGGCGGGCAAGCTCGACCGCGTGCGCATGCTCCTGCTGACCAACTGCACCTTCGATGGCATCGTCTACAATGTCGAGCGTGTGATGGAGGAATGCCTCGCCATCAAGCCCGACCTCGTCTTTCTCTGGGACGAGGCGTGGTTCGCCTTCGCCCGTTTCGGCCCCACCTACAGACAGCGCACCGCGATGAACGCGGCGAACAACCTGCGCGAGAAGCTGCGCAGCGAGGCGCATGTCAAGGCCTACGAGGCCCAGCAGGCGGAGTTGAAAGGCAAGGGCGACGAAGCGTGGCTGAGCACGCGGCTCTTGCCCCCGCCGGATGCGCGCGTGCGCATCTACGCGACACAATCGACGCACAAGACCCTGACATCGCTGCGCCAAGGCTCGATGATCCATGTGCATGACCAGGACTTCAAGGGCGAGGTCGAAGCGGCCTTTCACGAAGCCTACATGACCCACACCTCTACCTCGCCCAATTACCAGATCATCGCGTCACTGGACGTGGGGCGCCGCCAAGTCGAGCTGGAAGGCTTTGAATTCGTTCAAAGACAGGTTGAAGCCGCCATGTCGATGCGGCGCGCGATCTCGACCCATCCGCTCTTGCAGAAATACTTCAAGGTGCTGACCGCGGGCGACATGATCCCCGAGGAGCACCGCGAAAGCGGCGTGACGAGCTATTACGACCCGCAGCAAGGCTGGACCGATATCTGGGACTGCTGGGAGAGCGACGAATTCGTGCTCGATGCCACGCGCGTGACGCTAGCCGTCGGCGGCACCGGCTGGGACGGCGACACGTTCAAGACTCAGATCCTGATGGATAAATACGGCATCCAGATCAACAAGACGTCGCGCAACACCGTGCTTTTCATGACCAATATCGGCACGACACGCTCCTCGGTCGCGTATCTGATCGAGGTGCTGGTCGAGATCGCGCGCGAGCTGGATGAATTGCAGGACGACGCGTCGATGATGGAGCGGCGCGGCTTCGAGCGGCGTGTGGCCAACCTCATGGACGATCTGCCGCCCCTGCCCGATTTCAGCCGCTTCCACGACAGCTTCCGTTCCGAGGCCGAGACGCCCGAGGGCGATATCCGCTCGGCCTTCTTTCTCAGCTACGACGACAGGAATTGCGACTATCTCGAGCTTGACGGCTCGATCCACGAGGCGATGCGCTCGGGCGATGACGTCGTCTCGGCGCAGTTCATTATCCCCTACCCGCCCGGCTTTCCGATCCTCGTGCCCGGCCAGGTCGTCAGCGCCGAGATCCTCGACTTCATGCGCGCGCTCGACGTGAGCGAGATCCACGGCTACCGCGCCGATCTGGGCCTGCGGGTCTTCACGCAGGACGCGCTGAAGAAACAGGGCAAGGCGAATGCCGCGCGGCTCAAGCTCAACGATGCACGCGCCAAACTTTGAGACAACGATAAAGAAACGATCAAGGGAGACAGACACATGGCTACTGAACTTGCGAACATCTCGGAGATCCGCCGGCATTTTCACCGCAACGAGGATCCGATCTATTTCATCTCGGCCACGAATTTCAACCTGCTGGGCCTCGATGAATGGTGCAAGAATTTCAAGTACATCTGCTATATCGACTGCTATGGCGGCAAGCATCCGAACACCTTCGTGCCCTCCGAGCAGCCGCATGCCGAATTCCAGTCGATCGAGGACATCAACAATTACCTTCTCCAGCACAAGGAGGTGATCGACCTCGTCAAGCGGCGCGGCGGCAAGCCCAAATTCGTCTTCCTCATGTTCGACGAAGAGACCGAGCGGCTCTCGAAGGAGCTGGGCGCGGATGTGTGGTTCCCGAAGGCCAAGCTGCGCCAGAAGATGGACAACAAGATCGAGACCGTGCGGATCGGCAACAAGGCGGGCGTGCCGTCGGTGCCCAATACGCTGAGCGAGGTCGAAAGCTACAAGCACCTGCGCGAGATTTGCGAGAAGGCGGGCCTCGGGCATGATCTGGTGCTGCAATCGGCCTATGGCGACAGCGGGCACACCACCTTCTTCATCAAGTCCGAGGCCGATTTCCGCCGCCACGAGCATGAGATCGTCGGCGAGGGCGAGATCAAGATCATGAAGCGGATCGACTGCCGCGGCTCGGCCATCGAGGGCTGCGCCACCAAGGAAGGCACGATCGTCGGCCCGCTGATGACCGAGCTTGTCGGCTTCAAGGAGTTGACGCCCTATCGCGGCGGCTGGTGCGGCAACGAGATTTTCGCCACCGCCTTTCCGCCCAAGGTGCGCGAGAAGGCCCGAGAGCTCACGTTCAAGTTCGGCGAGCAACTTCGCAAGGAAGGCTATCGCGGCTATTTCGAGCTCGATTTCCTGATCGACAAGAAGACCGGCGACATCTGGCTGGGCGAGCTCAATCCGCGCATCACCGGCTGCTCGTCCATGACCAATCATGCGGCCTTCGCCCATGCCGACGCGCCTCTCTTCCTTTTCCACCTGCTCGAATTCTCCAAGAAGAAGTTCAAGCTGGACGTGGACGAGCTGAACGGCCGCTGGGCCGATCCCAAGATGATCGACTCGTGGTCGCAGATGGTCATCAAGCATACCGATGACACCGTCGACATCGCGACCCACGTGCCCGAGACGGGCATCTACCGCATGCGCGAGGACGGCAGCGTGGATTTCAACCGCTTCGACTATCACCGCCGCGCCGTGGAGAGCGAGAACGAGGCGTTTTTCCTGCGCATCCTCCAACCCGGCGATTATCGCTATGAGGGCGCCGATATCGGCATTCTGGTGACGCGCGGGCGCTCGATGACGAACGGCTTCAAGCTGACCGAGCGGGCCAAGCGCTGGATCCACGGCATCAAGCAGGGTGTGCAGGGCCGCCCCATGCCCTCCGCCGAGGCCGGTCCCGCCCTTGCGGATCCCGCGTTCAAGATCATGTAGCCTTTGCATGAGGCTCGCCTGGCGCGCGATATCCGAGGACGATCCCGGCCCGAAATGGGCCGGGCTTTTTCGCGAGTACTGGCCCGCCTATCACCGCTGGTGGGCGCGCGAGGGGGCCGAGGCACGCCCGGGCTTCTGGGACAGCCACAAGGCCTTGCGCGCCCATATGCCCGAAATGCTGCCCCTCTACGAGGACTTGGTCGAGCTGGCCGGCGGCACCGATCATGCGGCCCGCTTTCTCAGCTTCTATTGTCCGCCGCCCTATCTTTCGGCGTGCAGTCAGGCGATCTGGCCAGGGGCCGAGCCGGTCATGGTGCGCAATTACGATTACTCGCCCAAGGCTTTCGACAGCCTGACGCTGCGCACCAAATGGCAGGGGCGCGCCGTCATGGGCACCTCGGACGGGCTCTGGGGGCTGGTGGACGGGATCAACGATGCGGGGCTCGCCGTCTCGCTCACCTTCGGGGGGCGGCGCGTCGTCGGGGACGGCTTCGGCGTGCCGCTCATCCTGCGCTACGTTCTGCAAACCTGCGAGACCGCCGCCGAGGCGGGCCGCGTCCTCGCGCGTGTGCCCACCCACATGAGCTACAACGTCACCGTGCTCGACCGAAAGCGCACCTTCCTGACCGCGCTCATGGCGCCCGACCGGCAAACCGTCATCACTCATCAGGCGGTCGCCACGAACCATCAGGAGCGCGTCGAATGGGCGAGCCACGCGCGGTTCACCGCGACGGTCGAGCGCGAGCGCTATCTGCTCAGGCGCCTCACGCTCCATGTCGAGGCCGAGGAGAAATTCATCGGCGCCTTCCTGCGCCCGCCCCTCTATTCCACGCGGTTCGATCAGGGTTTCGGCACGCTCTACACCGCCGTCCTGAGGCCCCGGCAGCACCAGATGGAGCTTTGCTGGCCGCATGCACGCTGGCCCTTCGATCTGCACGATTTCCGCGAGGATACGCGGATCATCTACACGCCGGAGGGAACGGCGCAGGTGAAATAAGGCCGGAAGTCAAAGCTCGTGCATCACATCAGCTTTGCCCTGCAAGACACTACCAACGCTTGCGGAATTTTCCCGGCGCCATGTCGAATTTCAGCCGGAAGGCCCGCGCGAAGGCCGAGGTGCCGCCGAAGCCCGTGGCCGCCGCGATCTCGGCGATGGGCAAATCCGTCTCGCTCAGCAGCGAATAGGCGCGCGCAAGGCGCATGTCGGTATAGTATCGGCGCGGGCTGAGACCGGTATGCTGCACGAAGCTGCGCTCGAGCTGGCGCTTCGAGATGCCCGCCCCGCGCGCGATTTCCTCGACGCTCAACGGATCCTCGAGATTGAGCTGCATCAGCCGCATCGCGGCGATGAGGTGCCGGTTGCGACTCCCGATGACTGCCGAATGCGCCGTCTTCTGCGGCATGTGGTCCGAATGACTGCGGCCATGCAGACACATGTCCGACACCGTGAGCGCGAATTCCGAGCCGAAATCATCCTCGATCACGCTCAGCATGAGGTCCGTCGAGGCCGACCCGCCCGCCGCCGTCATCAACTCGCCATCCACCTCGTAGAGGTTGGGCGTCGGCACGAGATCGGGATGCGCCTCGATGAAGGCGGGCTGGTTCTCCCAATGGAGGGTGAAGGTGCGCCCGGTCAGAAGCCCCGCCCGCGCGAGCGTGAAGGCCCCGGTGCAGATCGCGCCCACCGGCACGCCATGCGCCGCCTGCCGCGCGGCCCAGCGGACCACTGCGGGATCGACCGTCTCGGCCGGCTCGACGCCCGAGCAGATGAAGATGCGCGCGCCCCGCCCCGGCGGACCCAGCGCCGCATCCGCCACGATGGAGATATTGTTCGAGCAGCGCACCGGCGCGCCGCCGGGCGTCATCGTGCGCCAGCGGTATAGCTCCTGCTGCGAGATCTGGTTGGCCACCCGCAACGGCTCGATCGCCGCCGACAGCGCAAGCATCGTGAGCTTCGGGAGCAGCACGAATTCGAACAGACGCGGCGCCGCGACGCGCGCGATGCGAAAGCTGGCCGCGCCCTTCGGGATGTAGTCGGAATGGGTCATGTCGCTCGGTGCGGTTGGGGCGATCCCATCATATCACGCCGCTCCGGCGAGGCCCAGAGGAGGGGCCTCACCCGCCGATTACGTCGAGGAGCGCGGCATGAAGCTCGGGCGTCGCGGCCGTCACCACGCGCCCGTCCGAGCCGAGCGAGAGCGCGCGCCCCTCCCAATCGGTGATGATCCCGCCCGCCGCCTCGATCAGCGGCACGAGAGGCAGGAAATCATAGGGCTCGAGACCGATATCCGTGACCGCGTCGATCTGCCCCGCCGCGACCATCGCATGCGGATAGCAGTCGTAGGAGACGCGCCGCGTGTGCCCGAGCCTGCAAAGCCGCGCGAAAAGCGCCGGATCGAGGTCGGTCATCCGCTCGGCCTCGTTGATGAAAATCCGGGCCTCGGCGAGGCTGCGGGTCGCGCGCACGGCGATGGGCGCGCCGTTCAGCACCGCCCCCCCTCCCAGCACGCCCGCGAAGGTCTCGTTCAGGGCCGGCATGCGCACGATGCCCACCTGCGGCACGCCGTCCACAAGATGCCCGATCAGCATACCGAAGGCCGGATAGCCCGTCAGGAAAAAGCGCGTGCCGTCGATCGGGTCGATGATCCAGGCCGGCCCCTCGAGCGAGCCTTCGGTGCCGAACTCCTCGCCGAAGATGCCGTGACCGGGAAATTCCGAGGCGAGCGCGGCGCGGATCGCCTCTTCGGTCGCGCGGTCGGCGACGGTGACGGGGCTTGCGTCGTGATCGTCCTTGATCTCGATCCCGAGACCGCCTTGGCGGAAGTGGCGCATGGGCACGGCGCTCGCCTCCTCGGCGATGCGCGCGGCGATGCGGGCGATCTCCTCGAGCATCATGGCGCCGCCACCTCGATACGCAGCGACCAGCCGCGCGCGGCGCGCGCCAGCGCCTCGGGTGGCGCGGCATCGGTGACGAGGATGTCGATCAGGGACGGATCGCACAGCGTGATCGGCGCGGGCGCGCCGAACTTGGCCGAGTCGCCCGCCACGATGCGCCGCGCCGCATTTCCGAGGATCGCGCGGCTGAAATTTGCCTCTTCCAGATCGAAGAGCATGAAGCCGTCCTCCGCCGTGATGCCCGCCGTCGAGAGGACCGCGAAATCGGTCTTGAAATTGCGGGCGAATTCCATCGCCTCGGCCCCGAAGGCGCCCCCGTCATGGGCGCGCAGCGCCCCGCCCGCCATATAGACGCGGTTGCCGCCCCGCGTCGCCAGCTTGTAGGCGACCGACACGGAATTGGTCACGACCATCAGCCCCAGATGCTCGCGCAGCGCGTCGGCGATATAGCTTGTGGTGCTGCCCACATCGAGGAAGATCGACGCGCCGTCGGGGATCATGCCCGCGACATGGCGCGCGATGCGCTGCTTGGCCTCCGGCGCGATGCGCAGCCGGTGCTGGAAGTCGCCCTCGCCCGCCATCTCGGCCAGACGCGCGCCGCCATGCATCTTGTCGACATGCCCGGCCTCGGCCAGAACCTTGAGATTGCGGCGCACCGTTTCCTCGCTCACGCCGAGATCGGAGGCGAGCCGCCCCACGCGCAGCGAGCCGCCCGCGCGGCGCAGCGCGTCGAGAATCTCCTGCTGTCTGTGGGTCGGGTGCGCGCTGTCCATGGTTCTACCGTTTGGGAGTGTTTCGCCGCCTTGCCTCGGCCAGCGCGCGATACAGCACGCAGCGCGAAATACAAGGGCGGTCGGCGCAAACTTGGCATGAGCCCCGCCCATATCCAACATAATTCCACAATTTATGTTGCGAAATGTTGTTTTCTGCGCTTCACTTTCCCAAGCCGCCCCAGCGAAACGAGGCGCGGCCACCAACATGGGAGCCATTTTATGAAACGCATTGCCACCTGCGCCGCCGCGCTCGCCGCTGCCGCCTTCCCCGCTTTCGCCGACGTCGAGAGCCAGGATCCGATCCGCCTGACCACGCATGACTGGACCGGCCAGATCGTCAACACGACCATTCTGAAGAACGTGCTCGAAAAGGCCGGCTACAATGTCGAGCTGGTTCAGGCCGATTACATCGCGCAATTCGCGGGGCTCAAGACGGGGGATCTGCATGTCGCGTCGGAGATCTGGGAGACGACGGGCCGCGAGGCGATGGACGAGGCCGTGGCCAGCGGCAATGTCGTCAACATGGGCGAGAGCGGCATGATCGCCATCGAGGAATGGTGGTATCCCGCCTATATGGAGGCGCGCTGCCCCGGCCTGCCGAACTGGGAGGCGCTCAACGATTGCGCATCCGAATTCGCCACCTCCGAGACGGCACCGCTCGGGCGCTATCTGGGCGGGCCGGTGACGTGGGGCGGCTTCGACGAGGAACGCGTCGAAGCGCTCGGCCTTGATTTCGAGGTGGTCCATGCGGGCACGGACGCCGCGCTCTTCGCCGAACTCGAATCGGCCTATCAGCGCGAGGCGCCCATCGTGCTCTGGCTCTACTCGCCGCATTGGGCGCCCGCGAAATACGAGGGCAAGTTCATCGAATTCCCCGAATATTCCAAGGAATGCTACGAGGACCCCTCGGTCGGCGTGAACCCCGATGCCGCCTATGATTGCGGCAAGCCCACCGGCCCGATCTGGAAGGTCGCATGGTCGGGCGTCGAGGAGAAATGGCCCGGCGCCGCCGAGATCATCCGCAACTACACGCTTACCAACGAAGAGATGGGCGCCATGGTCTCGGCCGTCGATCTCGAGGGCAAGTCGATCGACGAGGTGGCGGATGCGTGGATGACCGACAATGCCGAGAAGGTGGATGGCTGGATCAACTGAACCTCCCTGAGCCTGACGGGGGGCGCGACTTGCCCCCCGTTTTTTCGCTGCCCCCGTTCCGAACGACCACCACCCGAGGTGCCGATGCCCCGCGCCCCCAAGCTGATCTGCCGCGATGTCTGGAAGCTCTACGGCCCCGACCCTGTGCAGTTTCTCGCCCGAAACCCGTCGCCCGAGGATGCCGCGCTGCGCGAGGCGGGCATGATCGGCGCCGTGCGCGCTGCCGATGTCGAAATCCGCGAGGGCGAGATCTTCGTCATCATGGGGCTTTCCGGCTCGGGCAAGTCCACGCTGGTGCGGTGTCTCTCGCGCCTCGTGGAGCCGACAGGCGGCGCGATCGAATTCGACGGCGACGACCTTCTGGCCATGAGCGAGGCGCAGCTCACGCAGCTTCGCCGCAAAAAGATCGGCATGGTCTTTCAGAATTTTGCGCTTCTGCCGCATCTGACCGTCCTGCAGAACGTGGCCTTCCCGCTCGAGGTTCAGGGCGCGCCGCGCGCCCAGCGCGAAGCCCGCGCGCATGAGATGATCGAGATCGTCGGCCTCAAGGGCCGCGAGCACTATTTTCCGCGCCAGCTTTCGGGCGGGCAACAGCAGCGCGTCGGCATCGCCCGCAGCCTCGTGGGCGCACCCGAGATCTGGTTTCTCGACGAGCCGTTCTCGGCACTCGATCCGCTGATCCGGCGCGAGATGCAGGACGAATTCCTGCGCCTTCAGGGGCTTCTGCACAAGACCATCGTCTTCATCACGCATGATTTCGACGAGGCGATCCGCCTCGCCGACCGCATCGCGGTGATGAAGGACGGGCGCATCGTGCAGACCGCGACGCCCGAGGAGCTGGTGCTGAACCCCGCGACTGGCTATGTCGCTGAATTCACGAAACATATCCCGCGCGGCAAGGTTCTCACAACCCGCAGCGTGATGGCGCCTCTGGGGGATGGCCCCTTTGCGGGCGATCTCGAGGCCAGCGCGCGCGTCGCGGACGTGGCCGACGCGGTCGAAGCCGCCCCGCACCCGTTCCGGGTGATAGAGGCGGGCAGGCCCATCGGGCAACTCGGCGCCGCCGCGGTGATCGACGTGCTGATCGGGCGGCAGCGGGCGGGCGCCCCTGCATGATCTGGCGGCGGATCAGCACGCCCGGCGCCCTCTTCTGGTGGGGGCTTCTGGCGGTGACGTGGCTTTTGTCGCAGTACTCCTTCGCGCTCTACAAGGCGTTCGACGCGCGCTGGATCATCCGTTTCCCCGCGGGCTGGCAAGTGGATTTCGAGGGCTGGATTTCGGCCTTCATGCGCTGGCTGCTGGAGGATGCCACATTCGGTCTCTTCACATTTCGCGACTTGACCCGCTTCATCTCGGGGCTGATCGAAATTCCCTACGACGCGGCGCGCGCCCTTCTGGCGGACGGCTTCATCAGCGGCCTCGGCTCGAACGCGGTCGAGATCGCGCCGCCCCTCAGCTGGCTGGCGGTGACCGCGCTGATGGTGATGCTGGCGCGCTATGCCAAGGACTGGACGCTCGCCGCGCTCGTCGGTGCCTGCTTCGCCTATCTCGCCGTCTTCGGCCAATGGCAGAGCGCGATGGTGACGCTCGCTTCGGTGGTCATCGCCGTGCCCATCGGCGTCCTGGGCGGCCTCGCGCTCGGTATCGCGTGCTACCGCGCGCCCTGGTTCGAGCGGGCCTTGCGCCCGGTGCTCGACCTCATGCAGACGGTGCCCATCTTCGCCTATCTGGTGCCGATCCTCTTTCTGTTCGGCTTCGGCCCCGTCTCGGCGCTGGTGGCGACGGTGATCTACGCGATGCCCCCGATGGTGCGCGTCGCCACGGTCGCCTTGCAGACCGTGCCGCCCGAAGTGGTGGAGGCGGGCCATATGGCGGGCTGCACGCGGCGCCAGATGATGTGGAAGGTCCTTGTGCCCAGCGCGGGACCCACGCTGATGGTGGGCGTCAATCAGGTCATCATGCTCTCGCTCAACATGGTGATCATCGCGTCGATGATCGGCGCAGGCGGCCTCGGCTTCGACGTGCTGAGCGCGCTGCGCAGCCTCGATATCGGCGGCGGGATCGAGGCGGGCCTCGCCATCGTGGTCATCGCCATCGCGCTCGACCGGGTCAGCCAGGCCTTCGCCACCCGCCTGCCGGACGCGGTGCCAGCCCAGGGCGCCGGCCCCTTGCAGCGTCATCCCTATCTCGTCGCCGCCGCGCTGATCGTCGCGGGCACCTATCTCGCCGGTCTCGCGATCCCCTTCGTTCAGGACTATCCCGAGCGGCTCACCCTCACCACCTCCGCCTTCTGGGAGGATGCGATGCGCTGGATCAACGTGACGTTCTTCGACACGCTCGATGCGATCAAGTCCTTCTTCCTCACCTGGCTTCTCTTGCCGGTCAAACGCTTCTTCACCGGCATTCCCTGGGCCTGGGGCATCGTCGCGGCAGCGCTCGCGGCGGGGCGCATCGGAGGCTGGAAGCTGGGGCTGATGGCCGGGATCATGACCGCGCTCATCGCCTGCGTGGGCCTTTGGAACGAGGCGATGACGACGGTCTATCTTTGCGGTGTCTCGGTTCTGATCGCCTATGCCATCGGCGTGCCCCTTGGCATCTGGGCCGGGCAGCGCGCGCGGGCGCATGCCTGGGTCGGCGCCTTCATCGACACGCTGCAGACGCTGCCCAGTTTCGTATATCTCATCCCGGTCGTCATGCTCTTCCGGGTGGGGGAATTCTCGGCCATGATCGCGGTCGTGCTCTACGCGCTCGCCCCGGCCGTGCGCTATGCCGCGCATGGCGTGCGCTCGGTCGATCCGCAGATGATCGAGGCGGGGCTGGTCGCGGGGTGCACGCCCCGGCAGCTTCTGTGGCGCATCAAGCTGCCGCTCGCCGCGCCCTCGCTGCTGCTGGGTCTTAACCAGACGATCATGCTGGCGCTCTCGATGCTGGTCATCACCGCGCTCGTCGGGACGCGCGATCTGGGGCAGGAAGTCTATATCGCACTGACCAAGGCCAATACCGGGCAAGGCATCGTGGCGGGCGTCGCGGTGGCCTTCATCGCCATCATCGCGGATCGCATCATTTCGGCCATGGCGCGACGATCGAAGGAAAGGCTGGGACTGACATGACACCCGATGACGCCATCGCCGCCGCGCGCGCCCTGCCCTGCTGGAGCGATGTCACGGCGGCCGCCCCGCTGGACGGCGGCATCACCAATCACAATATTCGCGTCACCGATGCGGGCCGCGATTACGTGGTGCGGCTCGGGCAGGACATCCCCGAGCATGGCATCCTGCGCTGGCACGAACTGGCTTTGAGCCATGCCGCCGCCGATGCGGGCCTCTCTCCGCCCGTGCGCCACCATCAGGAGGGCGCGCTGGTGATCGACTACATCCCCAGCACCGCGCTCACCGAAGAGGATCTGCACGACGAGGCGACGCTCATGCAGGCGACGGACCTCGTGGCACAGCTCCACCGCGATCTGCCGAGACACGCGCACGGCCCGACGCTCGCCTTCTGGGTCTTTCACATCCTGCGCAGCTACGCGCATGACCTGCGCCAGCGCGGCTCGCGCCACACGCCGAAGCTGAGCGGCCTTCTGGAGGAGGCGGATGCGCTCGAGCGGGCCGTCGGCCCGGTGCGGATGGTGCTCGGCCATAACGATCTTCTGCCCGCCAACATCCTGCGAGACGACAGCCGCATGTGGCTGATCGACTGGGAATACGGCGGCTGGAATTCGCCCCTCTTCGATCTGGGCGGGCTGGCCAGCAACGCCGCCCTGCCGCGCGAGGCCGAGGAGGCGATGCTGGCGCGATACCATGGCGACGCGCCCGGCCCGGACCTTTGGCGCAGCTATGAGGCGATGAAATGCGCCTCGCTCCTGCGCGAGACGATGTGGTCGATGGTGAGCGAGCAGACCTCCGCCATCGATTTCGACTATGCCGATTACACCGACAAGAATCTCGGCCGCTACCGCGAGGCGCTGGCCGCCCTCAAAGCCCAAGGACACCTGACATGAGCGACTTTCCAAAAGAGGCCCGAGCGGTCATCGTCGGCGGCGGCATCATAGGCTGCTCGACCGCCTATCACCTCGCCGATCTAGGGTGGGACGTGGTGCTGCTCGAGCGCAAGAAGCTGACCTCGGGAACCACCTTTCACGCGGCGGGCCTCGTGGGCCAGTTGCGCTCGAGCGCCAACATCACGCAGCTTCTGGGCTATTCCGTCGATCTCTACAAACGGCTCGAGGCCGAGACGGGCCAGGCGACGGGCTGGAAGATGAACGGCGGCCTGCGCCTTGCCTGCAACGAGGAGCGCTGGACCGAAGTCAAACGGCAGGCGACCACAGCACATAGTTTCGGGCTGGAGATGGAACTACTGACGCCGTCCGAAGCGCAGAAGCTCTGGCCCCTGATGCAGGTCGATGACGTGATCGGCGCGGCCTACCTGCCCACGGACGGGCAAGCGAACCCCTCGGACATCACCCTGTCGCTGGCCAAGGGCGCACGGCAAAAGGGCGCGCGCATCTTCGAGGATACTAAAGTGACGGAGGTTATCGTCGAAGATGGCGTCATCAAGGGCGTCGAGACGGAAAAGGGCCGCATTGACGCGCCCATCGTCATCGCCTGCTGCGGTCAGTGGACGCGGGCCTTCGCCAAGACGGTCGGGGTCAATGTCCCGCTCGTTCCGGTCGAGCATCAATACATGGTGACCGAACCGATCGAGGGCGTCACCCCGGACCTGCCCACCCTGCGCGATCCCGACCGGCTGACCTATTACAAGGAGGAGGTCGGCGGCCTCGTCATGGGCGGCTACGAGGCGAACCCGATCCTCTGGGCCAGGGACGGCATTCCGAAGGGGTTCCATTACACGCTTCTCGACAGCAATTTCGACCATTTCGAGCAATTGATGGAATTGTCGCTGGGCCGCGTCCCGGCGCTCGAGACCGCAGGCATCAAGACGCTCACGAACGGCCCCGAAAGCTTCACACCCGATGGCAATTTCATCCTCGGCGAGGCGCCCGAGCTGCGCAATTTCTTCGTCGGCGCGGGCTTCAACGCCTACGGCATCGCGGCGGGCGGCGGCGCGGGCATGGCCCTCGCGGAATGGGTCGCCAAGGGGCAGCCGCCCTACGATCTCTGGGCCGTCGATATCCGCCGCTTCGGGCGCCCGCATTTCGACGATGACTGGATCCGCGCGCGCACCTACGAAGCCTATGGCAAGCATTACACGATGGCCTGGCCCAGCGAGGAGCAGACAAGCGCGCGCCCCTGCCGCAAGTCCCCGCTCTACGATGTGCTGAAATCTCAGGGCGCCGTCTTTGGCGAGAAACTGGGCTGGGAGCGGCCCAACTGGTTCGCCGAGCCGGGCGAGGAGGCGCATGACATCTACACTTTCGGCACGCCCAACTGGCAGGGCGCCGTCGCGCGCGAGCACAAGGCGGCGCGCGAGGCGGCGGTGATCTTCGATCAGACCTCCTTCGCCAAATTCGTGCTTAAAGGCCCGGATGCCGAGGCCGCGCTGGGCTGGATCGCGGCGAATGACGTGCGCGGGCCGGTGGGCAAGCTGACCTATACACAGATGCTCAACGATCACGGAGGCATCGAGTGCGATCTGACCTGCGCAAGGGTGGCCGAGGATACGTTCTACATCGTCACCGGCACAGGCTTCGCCACGCATGATTTCGACCATATCGCGCGCAACATTCCCGCCGGCATGAACGCGCAGCTTTTCGATGTGACATCGGCCTATTCGGTGCTGTCGCTGATGGGACCGAAGGCGCGCGATATCCTTCAGTCGGTCACGCATGCGGATGTCTCGAACGCGGCCTTCCCCTTCGGCGCGGTCCGGACCATCGGCATCGCGGGCGCGCCGGTCCGCGCGCTGCGCGTGACCTATGTGGGCGAGCTGGGCTGGGAGCTGCATATCCCGACCGAATACGCGACCCCCGTCCATGCCAGGCTTTCCGAAGCGGGCGCGGCGCACGGGCTGCGCAACGCAGGCTACCGCGCGCTCGAGACCCTGCGGCTCGAAAAGGGCTATCGCGCCTGGGCCGCGGATATCGGGCCGGATCATACGCCGTTCGAAGCGGGGCTCGGCTGGGCCGTCAAGCTCAAGACCGATCTCGATTTCCGGGGCCGTGCCGCCTGCGAAGCGCAGAAGGCGAAGGGCGTGCGCAAGATGATGGCCAGCTTCACCGCAGATCCGGGCGTGATCCTGTCGGGGCGCGAGACGATCCTGAAAGACGGCAAGCGCTGCGGCTGGCTGAGTTCGGCGGGCTACGGCCACACGATCGGAGCGCCGATCGGCATGGGCTATGTGCGCTCGGACGATGTTCTGACGCGCGACGAAGTGGCGGCCGGGAGCTATCAGCTCGAGGTCGCGGGCGACCGGGTGGCGGCCCAAATCCACCTCGCGCCGCTCTACGATCCGAAGATGGAGCGGGTCAAAACGTGAAAGGGCGGGCCATCGCGGCCCGCCCCTCTTGTCGCTTATCGCGTTACCAGAGTCACTCGGCGTCCGGGCCAATGGAGTGCAGATAGGCGTAAAGATCCTTCGCATCCTGTTCGTCGCGGACCTTCCAGCTCATTTTCGAGCGCGCACGGTCGTCCTCGAGCACGTCGCGCAGCCATCCGGTCGGATCCTGCACATAACCCACGAAATTCTCCTCGGTCCACTCAAGACCCTTCTCGGCGGCTTCCATGGTCGATTTGCCGTATTTGAAATCCTCCACATGCGCGACGGGCGCGCCCGCGACGCCATAAAGGTTCGGCCCCTGGCGCCCGTTGCGGCCGGCCAGAAGCTCGCCCGAATCGTCCTTGACGACATGGCAGGTCACGCATTGCTTGGCGAAAACCTCTTCGCCCGCGGCGGCATCACCCGTGGGGGCGGCGCCTTCCGCGGCAAAGGCTGGCGCGGCCAGCATGAATGCGGCTGCGGTGGCTGTTGCGAAATTCGGCTTCATCAGTCCTCCTTGGCCCGATCGCGGGCCTATTCCTACTTGCCGGGCAAACCCATCGGTTGGCCCCGTGGTTCCGACACTCTCCCCCAGGACCCTGCTGTGCGAGGCGGCACCTTGCCGCAGGGCGCCGGATGAAAGAGGGCCGTCCATGCCGAAGCTAACGCGCTGCTCCGCCATGCGAAAGTGCCAAGAGTTGGGCACGCAGCTTCGGCAGGGCGCGCGAAAACCTCTCCAAAGCCCACGCGCGCGTCAAAGCTCTGGCCATCGCCGGGATTTGATTTTACCCTGATCGGCGCATGCCAAACTTCCTGAGGGGATCCAGTTACATGACCAAGGTATCGACACCCAAGCGCAGCCCGATGGGCCACCTGACGCGCCGCCGCTTTCTGGCCACCGCCGCTGCCGCCGCGCTGACCGCCGGTCTTTTCTCGGGCGCCCGCCCTCTGATGGCCGAGGAGCCGATCAAGGTCGCCGCCGTCTATACCGTTCCGGTCGAACAGCAATGGGTGAGCCGCATCCACAAGGCCGCCGTGGCGGCTCAGGAGCGCGGCGATATCGAATACACCTTCTCGGAGAATGTCAGCAACACCGACTATGCGCGCGTGATGCGTGAATATGCCGAAGCGGGCACCGAGCTCATCATCGGCGAGGCCTTCGCGGTCGAGCAGGAGGCCCGCGACGTCGCGGCCGAATATCCCGATATCGCCTTCCTTCTGGGCTCGAGCTTCAAGCCGGACCCCGCGCTTCCGAATTTCGCGGTCTTCGACAACTACATTCAGGACGCCTCGTATCTGACCGGTATCATTGCAGGATCTCTGAGCGAAAGCGGCAATATCGGCCTGGTCGGCGGCTTCCCGATCCCCGAGGTGAACCGCCTCATGCACGCCTTCATGGCCGGCGTGCGCGAAACCAATCCCGATGCCAAGTTCCAGGTCAGCTTCATCGGCTCGTGGTTCGATCCGCCCGCCGCCAAGGAAACCGCCTATGCGATGATCGAGAACGGCGCGGACATGCTCTATGCCGAGCGGTTCGGCGTCAGCGACGCGGCGCAGGAAAAGGGCGTTCTGGCCATCGGCAACGTGATCGACACGCAGGCCGAATACCCCGAGACCGTCGTCGCCTCGGCGATCTGGAATTTCGAGCCGACGCTCAACATGGCGATCAGCCAGGTCAAGGCCGGCACCTTCACCGCCGACGATTACGGCAAGTTCTCCTTCATGAAGGAAGGCGGCGCGGAGCTCGCCCCGCTCGGCACCTTCGCGGGCAAGGTCCCGCAGGAGGCGATGGACCTCGTCGAGCAGCGCAAGGCCGAGATCATGTCGGGCGACTACATCACCGAGATCAACGACGAAGAGCCGAAGTCCCAATAAATGCCTGAAGACAAGGAGGCGCAGGTCGTCCTGCGCCTCGACCAGATCACCAAGAGTTTCGGCGCCTTCAAGGCCAATGACGCGATCGACCTCACCCTGCACAAGGGCGAGGTCATCGCCCTTCTGGGCGAGAACGGCGCGGGCAAGACGACGCTGATGAACATCCTCTTCGGCCAATACACGGCCGATGCGGGACGCGTCGAAGTCATGGGCCGTGCCCTGCCCCCGGGCAATCCGCGCTCCGCGCTCGATGCTGGCGTCGGCATGGTGCACCAGCATTTCACGCTGGCCGGGAACATGACCGTGCTCGAAAATGTGACCCTCGGCACCCGCTCGCTCTGGTCGCTCGGCCAGGACCGCGCGGCGGCGCGCGCGCGGATCGTGCGGCTGAGCCAGGATTTCAAGCTGAGCGTCGATCCCGATGCCCGTGTCGGCACGCTCACCGTGGGCGAGCGGCAGAGGGTCGAGATCCTCAAGGCGCTCTACCGCGACGCGCGCATCCTCATCCTCGACGAGCCGACGGCGGTGCTGACCCCGCAGGAGACGACTGACCTGTTCGAGACGCTGCGCAAGGCGGTGGCGCTCGGCCTTTCGATCATCTTCATCTCGCACAAGCTGCACGAGGTCATGGCCATCTCGGACCGCGTGGTGATCCTGCGCCACGGCAAGGTCGTGCATGAGGGGCCGACATCGGGCACGGACAGGCACGATCTGGCCGCGCGCATGGTCGGCGGTGAGGTGGCGGCCCCCAAGGCGGCCCCCGGCACACCCGGCGCGCCGCTTTTGTCGCTCACCGGCGTCTCGACCCCCGATCAGGGCGCGGCGCCGGGGCTCAAATCGCTCGATTTCACGCTTCATGCCGGTCAGATCACCGGCCTTGCGGGGGTTTCGGGCAACGGTCAGGCGGCGCTCGCCGCGCTTGTCGGCGGGGTGATCCGTCCCGCCTCGGGCAGATTGGCGCTGAACGGCGCCGAGGTCACGGCATGGTCGCCGCGCGAGGCCGTTCATTCCGGCATCGCCCGCATCCCCGAGGACAGGCACAAGACCGGCACCATCGCCGATTTCGATCTGACAGAGAACGCCATCCTCGAAACCTACCGCGATGCGCCCTTCAGCCGCAACGGCTGGCTGGACTGGCGCCGGGCGCGCGCTTTCGCGGAAGGGATCATCGCGGGCTACGACGTGCGCTGCCCCGGTCCGGGAACGCGCATCCGGCTTCTGTCGGGCGGCAACATGCAAAAGCTGATCCTCGGCCGGGTGATGGAGGGCGAGCCGCGCATCATCCTCGCCAACCAGCCGGTGCGCGGCCTCGATATCGGCGCGGTGAATTATGTTCATTCGCAGCTGCTGGCCGCGCGCGATCGCGGCGCGGCGGTGCTACTCATTTCCGAAGATCTGGATGAAATCATGGCCTTGTCGGACGTCATTCACGTCATTTCCGAAGGCCGCCTGTCACCACCCTTCGCGCGCGGCAGCATGACTCCCGCCGAATTGGGTGTCTGGATGGCAGGCCATGGCTTCGCCGAGGATGCCCGGGAGGCGTCTCATGCGTCTTGAGCCGATCGCCAATCCATCGCTCGCCCGCACGCTCACCCCGCCCGCGCTCGCCATCGCGGCCACGGTGCTCGTGGCCTCGCTTCTGGCGATGATGGCGGGCGCCAATCCCTTCTCGGTGCTCGGCCTCATCCTCAAGGGCGCGTTCGGCAGCCAATTCGCGCTCCTCGAGACGCTCAACCGCGCGACCCCGCTCATCTTCACCGGCCTCGCCGTCGCCGTCGCCTTTCGCGCACGGCTCTGGAACATCGGGGCCGAGGCGCAGCTTTATGCCGGCGCGCTCGTCGTGGCGGTGCTCGGCACCGGTCTGCTGGGCTGGCCGAGCGCCCTGCTCCTGCCGGCCATGGCGGTCCTCGCCATGATCGCGGGCGCCGTTCTGCTGCTGATCCCGGCGCTCCTCAAGGTGCGGCTCGGCGTCGACGAGGTGGTGACGACGCTGCTCATCAACTTCATCTTCCTGCTCTTCATCTCGATGCTGCTCGAAGGCCCGCTCAAGGATCCGATGGGCATGGGCTGGCCCAAATCGCCGCGCCTCATCGACGAGGCGCGCCTGCCCCGCATGGCCGAGGGCCTGCGCCTTCATTGGGGCTTCGGGCTCGCGCTGATCGCGGCCGGTATCGTCTGGATCATCGGCGCGCGCACAACGCTCGGCTACGAGATGCGGGCGGTCGGCCTCAACCGCGAGGCCGCGGAATTCGCGGGCATCCCGGTGGGCCGCGTCCTGATCAAGACCGCGCTCCTTTCGGGCGGTCTCGCGGCGCTCGCGGGCTATTCCGAAGTCGCGGGGCTCAAGGGAAATCTCACGCTCGATCTAAGCCCCGGCTTCGGCTACACGGGCATCATCGTGGCCATGCTGGCGCTGCTCAATCCGCTCGGCGTCATCGCCGCCGCGCTCTTCGTCGCGGGCATATTCGTGGGCGCCGACAGCATGAGCCGCGCCGTGGGCGTTCCGACCTATCTTGCGGACATCATGCTGGCCACGGCGCTCCTCTTGATGGTGGTCGCGATCCTTCTGACCCGGTTCCGCGTGGTGAGGGAGTAGGCCATGGACATTCTCGAGATCCTTCTCACCGCCAGCTTCTGGACCGCCGCGATCCGCATCGCCTCGCCCCTCATCTTCGCCACGCTGGGCGAGCTCATCTGCGAGCGGGCGGGCGTTCTGAACCTCGGGATCGAGGGCATCATGGTCGCGGGCGCCTTCGCGGGCTGGATGGCGGTCTATTCGGGCCTCGGTCTCTGGCCGGGCGTCATGGTCGCCTTCGTCGTCGGCATGGGCTTCGGCCTCGTCCATTCGATCCTGACCGTGCCCTTCGGCCTCTCGCAGCATGTGGTCGGCCTCGGCGTCACGCTTCTGGCGACGTCGAGCACCTATTTCGCCTACCGCCTCGCCCTGCCCGAAGTGACCTCCCCGCCCAAGATCGAGGCGTTCCAGCCGCTCGAGATCCCGTTCCTGTCGGAGATCCCGCTGATCGGTCCCGCGCTGTTCGCGCAGACGCCGCTCACCTATCTGGCCTTTGCGATGGTGCTGATCGTGTCGATCACGCTCTACCGCACACCGCTCGGCCTCGCCGTCCGCGCGGCGGGCGAAAATCCGCAGGCGGTGGCGGCGCAGGGCCTCTCCGTCACGGGCATCCGCATGGGCGCGGTCATGGTCGGCAGCGGCCTCATGGCCATCGGCGGCGCGTTCCTCACCATGTCGGCCTTCAACAGCTTCTTCTTCGAGATGGTGAACGGGCGCGGCTGGATCTGCATCGCGCTCGTCGTCTTCGGCGCCTGGCGCCCGGGCAAGGCCCTCCTCGGCGCGATCCTCTTCGCGGCTTTCGATGCGGCGCAGATCCGCCTGCAACAGACGCCGCTCGGGGCCGAAATCCCCTATCAGGTCTTCCTGATGATGCCCTATTTCCTGTCGATCCTCGCGCTCGTCGTCATGTCGCGCCGCGCCGAGGTCCCCGCCGCCCTCATGGTGCCGTTCAACAAGGGAGAACGCTGATGTTCGACATCCTCGTCAAGGGCGGCACATTGCCGGACGGGCGCGTCGCCGATATCGGGATCGCGGCGGGACGCATCAAGGCGATCGGCCAACTCGGTGGCGAGGCCGGCGAGGTGATCGAGGCCGCCGGCGATCTCGTCTCGCCGCCCTTCGTCGATCCGCATTTCCATCTCGACGCGACGCTGAGCTACGGCACACCGCGCATCAACGCCTCGGGCACGCTTCTCGAGGGGATCGGCCTCTGGGGCGAGCTGAAGCGGATCGTCACCGAAGAGGAGATGGTCGAGCGCGCCCTCGCCTATTGCGACTGGGCCGCCTCGATGGGCCTTCTGGCGATCCGCAGCCATGTCGACACCTGCGACGACAGCCTCAAGGGCGTGCGCGCCATGCTGGAGGTGCGCGAACGGGTGAAGGATTATATCGACCTGCAACTCGTCGCCTTCCCGCAGGACGGCCTCTACCGCGACCCCACCGCGCGCGAGAACACCATCCGCGCCCTCGATATGGGCGTCGATGTCGTCGGCGGCATCCCCCATTTCGAGCGCACGATGGCCGACGGCGCCGCCTCGGTCCGCGAGCTTTGCGAGATCGCCGCCGCGCGGGGCCTGCGCGTCGACATGCATTGCGACGAGACCGACGATCCGATGAGCCGCCATATCGAGACGCTCGCCTTCGAGACCCAGCGCCTCGGCCTTTCGGGACGCGTCAACGGCAGCCACCTCACCTCGATGCATTCGATGGACAATTACTACGTCTCGAAACTCCTGCCGCTGATCGCCGAGGCGGGCGTCTCGGCGGTGCCCAACCCGCTCATCAACATCATGATCCAGGGCCGCCACGACACCTTTCCCAAGCGGCGCGGCCTCACGCGGGTCAAGGAAATGCAGGCCCATGGCATCACCGTCGGCTGGGGGCAGGATTGCGTGCTCGATCCGTGGTATCCGCTCGGCACCGCCGACATGCTGGATGTGGCCTTCATGGGGCTTCACGTCGCGCAGATGTCCTCGCCCGAGGAGATGGCGCGCTGCTTTCACATGGTCACGTCCGAGAACGCGAAGATCATGGGACTCGAGGGCTATGGCCTTCACGAGGGCGCTCAGGCCTCGCTCGTCATCCTCGACGCCGCCACGCCGACCGAGGCATTGCGCCTGCGCGCCGCGCGTCTGTGCGTCATCGCCAAGGGCCGCGTCATCTCGCGCGCCCCGAGGATGGACGCGGCGCTGAGCCTGCCCGGTCGTCCGGCGCGTATCCGCTGCCGTCACGGCGCCTGATCTTTCTTCTTGCCCGAAATATCTTGGGGTGAGGCGGAGGGTTTCGCAGAAAGCCTCCGCCGAGGGGCGAAGCCCCTTCCGCGCCGCATGACACAAGACCGCTCCGGCATGTCGCTTTCGGTATAGGCCGCGTGCGGATAGGCTGTCACAAGAGCCGCAGCACGCACTGCTCGCCCAACGCCCCAAGGAGGCCGCAATGTTCCTCTCCGTCTTCGACATGTTCAAGGTCGGCATCGGCCCGTCCTCGTCGCACACGATGGGGCCGATGGTGGCTGCCGCGCGCTTTCTGGACAAGATGCGCGCCGCACCCTTCACCTGCCACGGGGTCAAGGGATCGCTCCATGGCAGCCTCGCCTTCACGGGCATCGGCCATGCGACCGACCGCGCGACGATCCTCGGCCTCGCGGGCTTCGTGCCCGAGACCTACGATCATGAGAAGGCCGAGACGGTCATGGAGCATATCCGCGAGACGCATACGCTCTCGCCCGAAGGTCTCGGCACGCTCCGCTTCAACCCGAAGGAGGATCTGGTCTTCGATTTCGGCCCGAACCTGCCCGGGCACGCGAACGGCATGATCCTGATGGCGACCGACAGCCAGGGCGACACGATCCTTCAGGAGACCTATTACTCCATCGGCGGCGGCTTCGTGATGACAGAGGCCGAGCTGGCGGCGGGGCGCAACACCGAAGAGGGCGCGCCCGTGCCCTACCCGTTCAAATCCGCCGCTGAGATGCTCCAGATGGCCGAGACATCGGGCAAGTCCATCGCCCAGATGAAGAAGGCCAACGAGATTTCCCGCAAGGGCGAGACGGACATGACGGCGGGCGTCAAGCGCATCTGGCAGGTGATGAACGACTGTATCGAGCGCGGCATGAACACCGACGGCATCTTGCCCGGCGGGCTCAACGTCAAGCGCCGCGCCAAGGGCATCCGCGACGCGCTCATCGCCGAGCGGGGCACGAACCTGCAAGCGCCGCACAAGATCAACGACTGGATGAGCCTCTACGCCATGGCCGTGAACGAGGAGAACGCCGCCGGCGGGCAAGTCGTCACCGCGCCGACCAACGGCGCGGCGGGCGTCGTGCCTGCGGTCATCCGTTACTACCTCGACCACTATCCCGGCGCCTCAGAGGCGCATGTCGAGGATTTCTTGCTGACCGCTGCCGCCATCGGCGGCCTCGTCAAGTTCAACGCCAGCATTTCGGGCGCCGAGGCGGGCTGTCAGGCCGAGGTGGGCAGTGCCGCCGCGATGGGCGCCGCGGGCCTCTGCGCCGTGATGGGCGGCACGCCCATGCAGATCGAGAACGCGGCCGAGATCGCGCTCGAGCATCACCTCGGCATGACCTGCGATCCGGTCAAGGGCCTTGTCCAGGTGCCCTGCATCGAGCGCAACGGCCTCGGCGCGATCAAGGCCGTCTCGGCGGCCTCGCTCGCCATGCGCGGGGACGGCACGCACCTCGTCCCGCTCGACGCCTGTATCGAGACGATGCGCCAGACCGGCGCGGACATGATGGACAAGTACAAGGAAACCTCACTCGGCGGCCTCGCCGTCAATGTGCCCAATTGCTGAGCGCGCCATGCAGGCCGCCCCGCCGACAGCCCCCGGCCTGAGCGCCCTGCCCGCCGCGCGGGTGACGCTCGGCATCCTTCTGATGGTCGCCTTCTCGCTGACCGCGCCCATCATGGACAGCTTCGCCAAGCTGATCGGCAGCGCGCTGCCGGTGGCGCAGGTGGCCGCGATCCGCTTTTTCGCGCAGGCGCTGCTGCTGACGCCGCTCGCCTGGGCGATGGGCTGGCTGCATCGCCCGGACCGGGCCGAAAGCGGTCTGCATCTCGTGCGCGCCGCGCTCCTTCTGGTCGCCACGGGCTGCTTCTTCTTCTCGCTGCAATTCATGCCCGTGGCCGACGCCATCGCGATCTTCTTCGTCGAGCCCTTCATCCTGACGCTTCTGGGCGGGCTTCTTCTGGGCGAGGCGATCGGCCCGCGCCGCTACATCGCCTGCGCCATCGGCTTCGTCGGCGCGATGCTGGTGATCCGGCCCAGCTTTCAGGACGTGGGCGCGCCCGCGCTTTTGCCGCTCGTCACGGCGCTGCTCTTCGCCTTCTACATGATCCTCACGCGGCGCATGGCGACACGGATGCACCCGATCACGCTTCAGGCCTATACCGGCCTCGCCGCGCTGGTGCTGGCGGTTCCGGTCCTCGTCGCCGCGAACGGCTCCGGCCTTGCGCAATTCGATCCCGAATGGCCGGCCGCGCGCGAGATGTGGCTTCTGGTCGGCCTCGGCCTCGCCGCGACGGTCAGCCATATCTGCATCAGCTTCGCTCTGAAGTTCGCGCCGGCCTCGACGCTGGCGCCGGTGCAATATCTCGAGATCGTCACCGCTACCGCCTTCGGCTTCTGGATCTTCGGGGATCTGCCCGACGCGATGGCCTTTTGCGGCATCGCGCTCATCGTCGGCTCGGGGCTCTTCGTCTTTCTGCGCGAGCGGCATCTCGAGCGCCGGCCCCTGCCGCAGCCCTGACCCTCAGGGCCAGCGCGCCGGGTTCTCCATCAGCATCCGGACCACGAGATCGAGATGCGCGGCGGGCAGGATCACCAGAAGTTTCGCCGCCGTCACGCTCAGCTGAATGGGGCCGGTGGCGAAATTCGATGTGCCGATCTGCCCGTCGGGCGTCAGCACCAGCCCTCCGATGGGCCAGTTCAGCCCTTCCGAGCGCCCCTCGACCGCGCCCATCGGGAAGAGCGAGACGCGGCACGCCTCCGGAAGCGCCAGCGCGAATGCGGGCGGCGCGAGGAACATCACATCATCCTCGCTCACGAGCACGCAGCGCCGCGCGGGCCAGCGCACCAGCACGTTGCAGACCGCAAGCTGGTGATCGACCCGCTGCCCGCTGAACCCTGCCCCCACGATCAGCGGCGCATCGATCCGCGCGAGGCATTTCTCGAAATCGGTGCTGTCCTGTTCGGCGATGGGGTGCAGGATCTCCTCGGGCAGCGCCGCGCGGACCTCCTCCGGGATCGAGTCGAAATCGCCGATCACCGCGTCGGGGACGATCCCGCGCGCCGCGAGCGTGACGGCCCCGCCATCGGCCGCGACGAGGCGCGCGCCATGGGAAAGCGCCTTCTCAAGCACGCTGTCCGAGAGCTGCGCGCCGCCGATCAGCGCGATTGGATCAGATTTATGCACAATCAAGGTAAAATCCTTCGCACTTCCGGGCGTTGGGGAAACAAATCACAATCTCGCCATGAAATGATACGGTGAATATCGCAGATTCGGGCCGCTTTGGGCTTGCCTGCCATGGTAAAGAATGGCGTCGCAGTCAATGAAAGGCGATTTCAGATGGTCAGCAACAGCAAGATCCTCACGGTCTCCTACGGCACGTTCTCGTGCACGTTGGAGGGCTTTGACGACTCGTTCAACACCATGAAGGCGATTGCCGAGTATTTCCGCGATCTGGCCGCCGATGACCGGTATTTCGGCGCCGAGCCGCCCAGCCCCGATGCCGAGATGCTGGCCCGCATCGCCGAGCGCGAAATCTCGCGCCGCGTCGAGGCGCACGGCACCAACGGCGCCTATCATCTCAAGGCCGGCCCTTCGGCATTGACCGCCGAGCCCGCCGCCGCCGCGCCCGCCCCAAAGGCCGAGGCCGCGCCCCAGCCCGCGCCTGCCGCTGCCGAGCCCGCTTTCGCCAAGCCGGACGCCGAGGACATGCCCGACGAGGCGGCGTTCATGCCCGCGCCCACGGCCCGCGCCTCCGCGCCCGCCGCCGAGAGCATCGCCGACAAGCTGCGCCGCATCCGCGCCGTCGCCGCGCCCGCCGGCACCGGCGCACCCGGTTTCGACGAGGACGAGCACGCGCAGGACTTCCTGACCGAAACGCCCGAGGCCGAGGCGCCTTCCCCGGCCGAGCAAGAGCAGGCCGAAACGGTCGAGCAGGCCATGCCGGAGGTGGACGATTCCTTCGAGGATGAAGACGCGCCCGCGCCCGTCGATCTCGACAGCCTCGAGGAGGCGTTCGAGCCGGAAGCCGATGAAGAGGACATGCCCGCGCCCGCCGAGGTGGCAGAGGCCAATGAGGCCGAGGAAAAGCCGGCAGACGCCGCCGCCGCCGATGATACCGAAGACGAGGCCGAGTCGGACGCGGATATCCTGACCCGCCTGTCGCAGCCCGAAGTGGCCGCCGAGGCGGATGCCGACATGCCCGCCGAGAGCGCGGAGAATGACGATGATCCCTACGGCATCGACTCGTTCGACTACGCGTCATACGACGACGCAGAGGACGCGGCCGAGGCGGCCGAGATGCCCGAAGAGGCCGAAGACCACGCTGCGATCGAGGCCGCAGCCGACGACGAGGACGATGACAACATCTTCGGCGAGGACGACGCCGACACCTCCTCAGATGACGCCAACGACACGCTTGCGCAGCTTCTGGCCGATGCGATGACGCCGAGCGAGGCAGACGCGGCGGATGCGCGCGCCAAGGAGGCCGTCGGCGCCCTGGACGCGAAGACCGGCGACGAGGACGAGCGTCCGCTCGCCGCGCGCGTGGTCAAGATGAAGCGCGCCGATCTCGATGCGGCGCTGGCCGGCGGCGAATTCGAGGAAGAGACGGAGGAGGCGGACAGCGCCTCCGTGCTCAGCCCCGAAGCCGAAGCCGAGCTTCAGCGCGAGCTGGCCGAGGTCGAGGCCGAGTTGCAAAACGCGCGCGCACCCGATGCGGCGCTCGACGCCGTCCGCCCGGACGCGGACGCGGACGCGGCGATGGACGACGACGAGAAGATGGACGCAAGCGACCTCGACGCCGAGGAACTCCCGGACGACTTCATGTCCGATGAGTTCGAGGACGAGGACGCGGACAACGCACCCGCCGCCGAAGAAAAAAGCGCCCGCGATGAGGCCGAGAGCCGCGGCAAGCGGCTGGACACGCCCGCGCCCGACGCGCAGGCCGCGCGCATCTTCGACGAGGCCGACACCCAGCTCGAAGAGCCGGCCTCGAACGAGCGGCGCAGCGCGATCCAGCACCTGCGCGCCGCCGTCGCCGCCACCCGTGCCGAGCGGCGCGCCGGGGGCGCGATGCAGGCCGATGTGGACGATCGCCCCTACCGCGACGATCTGCAGACCGCCGTGCGCCCCCGCCGCCCGCGCCCCGTGTCCACCGGCTCGACACCGCGCCCCAGCGCCGCCGCGCCTCAGCGCCCGGCCCCGCTCAAACTGGTGGCCGAGCAGCGCATCGACACGGGCACCGCGCCGGTGCGCCCGCGCCGCATCACCCGCGCCGATCTGGCCCCGGCCCCCGAGGCCGCGTCGCGCGAAGAGGTCAAGGACGCGCCCGGTTTCGCGGCCTTCGCCGAGCAGATGGGCGCAAGCAACCTGACCGAGATGCTCGAGGCGGCGGCGGCCTATATGGCCGATGTCGAGGGGATGCCCCAATTCTCGCGCCCCATGCTGATGCAGAAACTGCGCGAGGCTCAGGACGAAGAATTCTCGCGCGAGGACGGGCTGCGCTCCTTCGGGCAGCTTCTGCGCCAGGGCAAGCTGCAAAAGCTGAAGGGCGGGCGCTTCGCGATCACCGATGTGACGGAATTCCGCCAATCCGCCTGATCGCTTATCAGGGACGCAAAGCGCCGCCGGGATCGCTCCCGGCGGCGCTGCGTTTTCCAAAGGCCCGGCAAACCGCGCCGAGCCTGAGGTGCTTACATCGACGGCATCAGCACGCTGTCGATGACATGGATGACGCCGTTCGACGCCTCGATGTCGGCGGTGCTGACAGTGGCCTCGTTGACCATGACGCCACCTTCGGTCTTGATCGTCACGTCGGTGCCCTCGACCGTCGCGGCGGTCATGCCGTCCGACAGATCGCCCGACATCACCTTACCGGGGACGACGTGGTAGGTCAGGATCGAGGTCAGCTTGTCCTTGTTCTCGGGCTTGAGCAGGTCCTCGACGGTTCCTTCGGGCAGAGCCGCGAACGCTTCGTCGGTGGGAGCGAAAACGGTGAACGGGCCTTCACCTTTCAGCGTCTCAACGAGGCCCGCGGCCTCGACGGCGGCGACCAGCGTGGAGAAGTTGCCGGCGTCGACCGCGGTGTCGACGATGTCCTTTTCAGCGGCGAAGGCGGGCATCGCCAGTGCGGTGGATGCGGCGAGTGCCATGAATGTTCTGCGGATCATATCGTAAAACTCCTGTCATGAGTGTCGCCGTCATCGGCGATAAATGGACTACGCCGCGCACCCTCATAAGGATCACTCACGTCTGCGTGATCAATCGAGCGATGCGTGCGCGGCGCCTCGCCTCTGCCCCGCCTCTGCCGGCTCGGCGCCCGAGAATGCCCATATTTCCATGGTATTGTCGGCTCACGACCTCACCAGTCAGGACGCAGACACATGCGACATTTTGCCATTGATCCGCCCGCTCCGGCCCGCCATGCGCGCCTTTTCGAGCTGATCCGCCAACAGGATCGCGCCGCGCGGGTGGCCGAGCGCCTCGCCCGCGCGCCGGTTGCGGATGCACTAACGCTGGCGCGCGTCGCGGCGCGCGCCGCCGCGTCCTGGTCCAAGGTCTGCTGAGCGTCAGCCGCGAAAGCCGGTGGCGACGACGAATTTCTCGGAGCTGTCGGGGCGCGAGGCCGGCGGTTTGACGTTCGCCACCTTTGCGAAGCGCTGTTTCAAGAGCTTCTGAAGCTCGCCCTCGGCGCCGCCGGCGAGCACTTTCGACACGAAGGTTCCGCCCTCCTCAAGCACGTCGAACGCAAGATACGCCGCCGCCTCGCAGAGCGAGATGATGCGCAGATGGTCCGTCTGCTTGTGACCCGAGGATGCGGCGGCCATGTCGGACATGACCACGTCGGCCTTGCCGCCGAGCCACTCCTTCACCTTCTCGTCCGCGCCCTCCTCCATGAAATCGAGCGTATGCAGCGTCGCGCCCGCGATGGGTTCGATCTCCTGAAGATCGATCCCGAGGATGGTGCCGACGGCCTTGCCGCCCTTTTCCCCCAACGCGTTGATGCGCGGCACGGCGACCTGCACCCAGCCGCCCGGCGCGCAGCCCAGATCGACGACGCGCGCGCCCGGCACGAGGAAGCGGAACTTGTCGTCGAGCTCCATGATCTTGTAGGCCGCGCGCCCGCGATAGCCTTCGGCCTGCGCGCGTTTCACGTAAGGATCGTTCAGCTGGCGTTGCAGCCAGCGCGTCGAGGAGGCCCGCCGCCCGCGCGCCGACTTGACCTTGACGGTCAGATCGCGCTGGCCGCGTCCCGATGTGTTCTTGCCGTCCGGTCCCTTGGTCATGCTTCCTCCTGCGTGCTCAGCACGCCATCCGCCGACATCTGCGCATAGAGCATCCCCTCGCGCAGGCCCCGATCCGCGACCGAGAGCCGGTCCGTGGGCCAACAGCGCAGGAGCGCCTGCAATATGGCCGCCCCAGACATGATAAGCGCGTGGCGGTCAAGCCCGATCCGGGGATCGGCGCGCCGCCCCTCGGGGCCGAGGGCGAGATAGTTGCGGATCACCGCGTCGATCTGGTCCGAGGTCATGCGCAGCCCGTCGACGCGATTGCGGTCATAGCGCTTGAGGCCCAGATGGCTGGCGGCGACGGTCGTGACGGTGCCGCTCGTGCCGACGATCTGAAAGCCCTTGCGTGACTGCTCGCTCTTGTAGGGCGCGAATTCGGTCAGGTTCTCCTCGAAGAACCAGCTCATCAGGGCGAAGCGCGCGGCATCGTCATCGACATCGCGGAACTGGTCGCGCAGGGTGGCGACGCCGAGCGGCACGCTGATCCAATCGACCACCCGCGCGCGCGGCCCCTCGCCGGGCGCGGCGGCGTGAAAGCCGCCATGCAGGCGCATGATCGCGCGGCTGCGCTCGGGCGGGGCCACATCGGTCAGGTCGATCCAGACAAGCTCGGTCGAGCCGCCGCCGATATCCACCACGAGAAGCTGGTCCGTCTCGGGCGCGACGAGCGGCGCGCAGCTCACCACGGCGAGTTGCGCCTCCTCGAGCGGGGAGATCACATCGAGGACGAGGCCCGTCTCGCGCTTGACGCGCGCCATGAAGGCCGCGCCGTTCTGCGCGCGGCGCGTCGCCTCGGTCGCGACGAGGCGCATGGAGCGGACCTTGTGACGCTTGAGCTTTTGCTGGCAGACGCGCAGCGCCTGAATCGTGCGCCCGATCGACGCACGCGACAGCCGCCCGGTAGACTCGAGGCCCGCCCCGAGCTGCACCGACTTGCTGAAGCTGTCGATCACGCGGAACTGACTGCCGCGGGGCTCCGCGATCAGCATCCGGCAACTATTTGTACCCAGGTCCAGCGCCGCGTAGAGCGGCGGCCGGTCGGGCGGTTTCGGCGCGGGGCTTTCAACCGGTTTCGGGACTGCGCCCGCACCTTCGGGACGCTTGGGCGCCATTGGAACGCCCTCCATTTCGAGTTGTCTCCAAATTATGATCTTCGCGCCCGTTGCGCAAGCCCGCCCCCGCGATGCACCCGCTCCGGCCCTCATTCACCTCATATGGGTGATGAATATTTCGGCGCCCTCCGGCGATGGCCCTTTACCGCCCGCCGCGCTACAAACGGCATGCGTCGCGCAACACGCGTGTTCGGTCGAAAACAGGCGCCGCAGCCCGTGGGGGGTGCATTAGAAGGGGCCGACAGCGGAAGGGGAATCATCATGGTCGATGTCACGATTGTCTATTGGAGGGATATCCCCGCGCAGGTCATCGCGGGCAAGGGGCGCAGCGCATCCAAGCGCCAGTTGCCCGAACGCTTCGAGCAGGCGATCGACCGGGCGGCGATGAAGGTCGGCGCCGCCGGCACCGACGATTACCTAGCCGAATGGCGCAAGGCCGAGCCCTACAGCGTCGAGGGCGATGCCGCCGACGTCGCCGAGGCCGAGGCGGCGCGCATCGACGCCGAATACGACCGCGATCGGATCAAGGCCCTGATCGCGAATGATGGATGGCAGGACGCGGCCGCGCCCTCTCAGGCATGACCCCAACAGGGATTAAGGAGGCTCTCATGGCCCTTTTGAACTTCAAGAAGCGCAGCGCACCCGCAACAGCCACGCCCCCCGCCGCCGTCGAGGCCCTTCTCAAGGATTACTCGATCGAGGTGATGCCGCGCACCGCCGAGAAGGTCGAGAATTTCCGCGACCTGCTGCCCGAAGGCACGCGCGTCTACATCGCCCATATCGAGGGCACACCGATCGAGGACATGGTCGCGACGGCCAAGCGTCTGGCCAAGGACGGCTACCCGGTCATGCCGCATTTTCCCGCGCGCATCATCAAGGACCGCGCGACGCTGGCCGACTGGATCGCGCGCTATCAGGGCGAGGCGGGCGTCGATCAGGCGCTGGTGCTGGCGGGCGGCGTCACCGAGCCGCATGGCGAATTCGACAGCTCCATGCAGCTTCTGGAGTCGGGCGAATTCGGCAAGGCGGGCTTCAAGCGCCTTCATGTCGCGGGTCATCCCGAAGGCAACCGCGATATCGATCCCGACGGCAGCATGACCAATGTCAGCGCCGCGCTGAAATGGAAGCAGGCCTTCGCGAATTCCTCGGATGCCGAGATGGCGCTCGCCACCCAATTCGCCTTCGAGGCGGGCCCGATCATCGAATGGGCGGACACGCTGAAGGCCAATGGCATCGATCTGCCCATCCATATCGGCATCGCCGGTCCCGCCAAGCTTCAGACGCTCATCAAGTTCGCCATCGCCTGCGGTGTCGGCCCGTCGCTCAAGGTGCTGCAGAAGCGCGCGATGGACGTGACCAAGCTCTTGCTGCCCTACGAGCCGAACGAGGTCATCGACGCGCTCGCGGCCCACAAGGCGGCCAACCCGGACTTCAACATCACCAACGTGCATTTCTTCCCCTTGGGCGGTATCAAGGCGAATGCGACATGGGCCATCGAGAATGCGGGCGCTTCGGGCGTTCCCGCTTCGGCTCAATAATCAAGTAAACAAGGAACCATCATGACCCGCACGATCGTCGAGAGCAAAACGAAAACCGCCGTCATCGGCTTTGACGAGCCCTTTTGCGTCATCGGCGAGCGCATCAATCCGACGGGCCGCAAGAAGCTCGCGGCCGAGCTCGAGGCCGGGGATTTCTCGACCGTCGAGATGGATGCCGTGGCCCAGGCCAATTGCGGCGCGACCGTTCTCGATATCAACGCGGGCGTGGTCTATAACTCGAACCCCAACCCGAACGAGACCGAGCCGCCGCTGATGACCAAGATCGTCGAGCTGGTCCAGGGCCTCGTCGATCTGCCGCTCTGCATCGACAGCTCGGTGCCCGCCGCGCTGGAAGCGGGTCTGAAAGCCTGCGAGGGGCGCCCGCTCCTCAACTCGGTGACGGGCGAGGAGGACCGGCTCGAATTCGTGCTGCCGTTGGTCAAGAAGTACAACGTGCCGGTCGTGGCGATCTCGAACGACGACACGGGCATTTCCGAAGATCCCGACGTGCGTTTCGCCGTCGCCAAGAAGATCGTCGAGCGTGCCGCCGACTTCGGCATCCCCGCGCATGACATCGTGGTCGATCCGCTGGTCATGCCCATCGGCGCGATGGGCACCGCCGGTCTTCAGGTCTTTACCCTCGTTCGGCGCCTGCGCGAAGAGCTGGGCGTCAACACCACGTGCGGTGCGTCCAACATCAGCTTCGGCCTGCCCAACCGCCACGGCATCAACAACGCCTTCCTGCCGATGGCGATGGGCGCCGGCATGACCTCGGCCATCATGAACCCGGTCGCCCTGCCCGTCCCGCCCTCGAAGATCGCGGAAAAGCGCGCCGAAGTCGCCGCGACCGGCCTCGAGATTCCCGAGGACATGGATGACGAGACCTTCTGCCAGCTTTTCGGCCTCGGCAGCACGATGCCCAAGCCCGGCAAGGAAATGGAGGCGATCCGCGCCGCCAACTTCCTGACCAACAACGACCCGCATGGCGGCGCCTGGATCGAATTCAACAAGCAGGCCCCGAAGGCCGGCCACGAAGGCCGCGGCCGCGCGGGCCGTGTGGGCGGACGCCGTCGCCGGTAAAAGCGCCGAGCGCGCCGATAAATCGAAGGCCCCGCCGATCGCGCGGGGCCTTTTGCGTTGCGGGGCGTGTCTCCGGGCAGTTGACTTCGCGGCAGGCGGTTTTTCGCCAAGCGTTCTCAAATCACTTCGGTTTCAAGGAAAAGTGTAGCAAAACGTGATGCGAAAGCGCCGACAGAGCGCGAGAGGCAGTTGAAGGACAAAGCCACGCATGACGATCAAGACGATTTCGCCCCGATGGCGCGCCGCGCCGCTTCTTTGCATCGCGGCTCTTGCCCTCTCGGCCTGCGCGGGATCGCCCCGCACCGAGACGGCACCGATGATCGGCGGGATCGACCCCGTGCGCGAGGCGATGGCGCTCCGCGAGGCTGCCGCGCTTCGGGCCAAGGGCCAGCGCGTCTGGTGCGTGCCCTTCGCGCGCAACGTCAGCGGCATCGACATTCGCGGCAACGCCCACACCTGGTGGGGCAAGGCCAAGGGCACGTTCGAGCAATCGAAGACGCCGGTGCCGGGATCTGTCATGTCCTTCCGCTCGACGCCGTCCATGCCGCTCGGCCATGTGGCCGTCGTCTCGAAGGTCGTCGCCAAGGACCGCATCCTCATCGATCATGCCAACTGGCATCGCGACCAGATCAGTCAGGACATGGCGGTCATCGACGTGTCGGAAAAGGGCGACTGGTCCGCGGTGCGGGTCGAGACGAACCCCGATGCCTTCGGCAGCGTCTATCCGGTCAACGGCTTCATCCTGCCGCCCTCGTCCGATCAGGGCTGAGCGGGCGCGGCCGGGCGGGCGCGCCGCCCTGCCCGGCCCCTACCATCCGAGCACGTAGAGCTTGAGCGGCATCCAGATGCCCATGGCCATCATCATCAGGTTTTCGGTGAGCGACACGAAGCCGAGCGGCACGTTGCTGCCGCCGCCCACGCAGGCGCATTTGAGCGCGCGCTTGTCGATATAGACTGCCTTGAAGACCGACACCGCCCCCACCGTGCCGACGAAAAGCGCCACCGGCGCCGCCAGCCAGATGAGCGCGCCCGCGACCATCAGGGTGCCCGCGAACGCCTCGGCGAAGGGATAGAGATACCCGTAGCGCACCCAGCGCCGCGCCAAGAGGTCGTAATTGAGAAACATCGTCGAGAAGCTTTCGACGTCCTGAAGCTTCTGCACGGCCAGAAAGCACATCGAAATGGCGATGAACCACTCGAAGCCGCGCAGCGTCAGCAGGCTCCCGTAGGTGAACCACGACAGCCCCAGCGCCATCAGGAAAGCGACCGCGAAAATCGCGATGACGGGCTGATAGGAGGTATCGGATCGTTCCTCCTCGGGCTTGTCGCGCCCGAAATAGACGCGCAGATCGTCATAGCCGCCGATCCGCTCGTCCCCGATCCAGGTCTGCGGCGTCGTCTCGACGCCGTGGCGCTCCATGAAGGCGTCGGTTTCCTCCCGGCTGGTGAGCGGATGGTCCTCGACCTCGAAGCCCTCCCGCTCGAGCAGGTCCTTGGACTTGAGACCGAAGGGGCAAAGATGGCCTGGCATAACCATCCTGTAGAGCGTGGCCGTCTTGGCATCGTCCTTCGGCATGATGCACCTCCTCTCCCAATGGTCCGCATGTCGCGCGCGCAGCGGCTGCGCGCCTCTCACATGCAAAACCACGTTCCGGCGCTGGAAGGTTCCACGCGGGCGGCATCTCGGGCGCAAGCTTGACTCCAGCCTTTCAGGACGCGCCCGACTCCCGCGCGGCCAGATCGGCGAGGATCGGGCAATCCGGGCGATGATCCCCGGCACAGGCCTCGACCAGCGCCGCAAGCGTCGCGCGCATCTGCGTCAGCTCCGCGATCTTCGCGTCGATATGGCCCAGATGCTCTTCGGCGATCTGCTTGACCTCGGCGCTCTCGCGGGCGCGGTCCTCGTAGAGGCGCATCAGGCTGCGGCAATCCTCGATGCTGAACCCGAGCGCGCGGGCGCGGCCCAGAAAGGCCAGACGGTGCACGTCCCTGTCGCTGAAATCGCGGTAGCCGTTGGCGCTCCGCCGAGGCGCGATGAGGCCGATATCCTCGTAATAGCGGATCGTCTTGGGCGGCAGGCCCGAGCGGGCGGCGACGTCGGAGATGTTCATGCGCGCCCCCTCATTCCGCCGGCTGCACAAGTGGCGCGGCGGGCGCGCGCGGTGCCGCGCGCTCGTCCATCGCCGGGCGCAGGCCGTTCAGACGCAGCGCGTTGCCCAGCACGAAGACCGAGCTAAGCGCCATCGCGCCCGCCGCCAGCATCGGCGAAAGCATGAGGCCGAAGGCGAAATAGAGCGCCCCCGCCGCGACCGGGATCAGCGCGACATTGTAACCGAAGGCCCAGAAAAGGTTCTGCCGGATGTTGCGCATCGTGCGGCGCGAAAGATCGACCGCGTTGACCACGCCGCGCAGATCGCCCGACATCAGCACCACGTCGGCAGACTCGATCGCGACATCCGTGCCCGTGCCGATGGCGATGCCGACATCGGCATGGGCGAGCGCGGGCGCATCGTTGATCCCGTCGCCGACGAAGGCGACGAGGCCCCTGCCGCGCAGCTTTTCCAGCGCCTCGACCTTGCCGCCCGGCAGAACGCCCGCGACGACGTGATCGATGCCGGTCTCGCGCGCGATGGCCTCCGCCGTCTCGCGCGCGTCGCCGGTGATCATGGCGACCTCAAGGCCCAGGTCCTTGAGCGCACGGATGGCGGCGGCGCTCGTCGGCTTCACCGGGTCGGCAACGGCGAGGAGCGCCGCGATGCGCCCGTTCACAGCGACGAAAAAGGCGGTGCGGCCCTGGCCGGCAAGCCGCTTGGCCGTCTTTGACAAGGCGCCCGTCTCGGTGCCCTCGCGCGCCATCAGCCGGTCCGTTCCGATCAGCACATCGCGCCCCGCGACCCTGGCGCGGACGCCCTGCCCCGTGATGGTCTCGAACCCTTCGACCTCCGCCGCCGCCACCCCTTCGGCCCGCGCCGCACGCGTGATCGCCTCGGCGACGGGATGCTCGGAACGCGCTTCGGCCGCGGCGACGAGGGCGAGGATATCGGCCCGCTCGAACCCTTCGGCCATCACCATGTCGGTCAGCTCCGGGCGGCCCTCGGTCACCGTGCCGGTCTTGTCGAGGGCGACAACACTCAGCCGCGCGGATTGCTGGAGCGCGTCGCCCTTGCGGAAGAGAACGCCCATCTCCGCCGCGCGCCCCGTCCCGACCATGATCGAGGTCGGTGTTGCGAGGCCCATCGCGCAGGGGCAGGCGATGATGAGCACCGACACGCCCGCGACGAGCGCATGCGGCAGCACGGGCGCCGGACCGAGAAGAAGCCACGAAAACACCGTCAGCGCAGCCAGCGCCATTACCGCCGGCACGAACCAGAGCGTGATCCGATCGACCATTCCCTGAACCGGCAGCTTGGCGCCCTGGGCCTCCTCGACCATGCGGATGATCTGAGCCAGCACCGTGTCCGCGCCCACGCGGGTCGCGCGGAATTGGAAGCTGCCCGCGCCGTTGACGGTGCCGCCGGTCACCGGATCGCCCTCGGCCTTGAGGACGGGCAGAGGCTCGCCGGTAATCATGCTCTCGTCGATGCGCGCACGGCCCTCGGTGATCTCGCCATCGACCGCGATGCGCTCGCCGGGGCGCACCAGAAGGACCGCGCCCGGGCGGATCTCTTCGATGGGCATGTCCTTTGCCTCGCCCGCGACGAGCACCCGCGCCGTGCGCGACTGCAGGCCCAGAAGACGGCGGATCGCGGCGCCGGTCCGTCCCTTGGCCCGCGCCTCCATCCAGCGGCCGAGCAGGATCAGCACCACGATGACCGCCGCCGCCTCGAAATAGACCGCGCGCGCGGCTTCGGGAAGCAGCGCGGGCGCGAAAAGCGCGGCGCAGGAATAGAGATAGGCCGCCGCCGTGCCGAGCGCGACGAGACTGTTCATGTCGGGCGCCCCCTTCAAAAGCGCGGGCACACCGGCGGTGTAGAAGCCGCGCCCCGGCCCGGCGAGCACGGCGGTGGTCAGCACGAACTGGATGAGCCAGCTCGTACCCTGCCCTATGCCGTGGCCGATCCAAGCATGAAATCCCGGCAAGACATGCCCGCCCATCTCGAGCAGGAAGACCGGCAGTGCCAAAATTGCGGCGAGCGCGGCCTTGCGGGCCATGCCGCGCGCCTCGTCCTCCTTGCGCGCGGCGGTCTCCTGAGGCGGTGTCTCCTCGACCGGCGCCGCCGGATAGCCAGCCGCCTCGAGCGCGGCCATCACATCGGCGGCGCGCGCTGGCGCGTCGATGCGGATCTGCGCCGTCTCGGCGGCGAGGTTGACCGAGACGTCCGTCACGCCCTGCACGCCTTGCAACGCGCGCTCGACCCGTGCCGCGCAGCCGCCGCAGGTCATCCGGCTGACCGCGAGCCGCAAGATCCGTTCATCACGCATTGGGGCCTCCTGCATGTCCATGGCCCGCAGATAAGCCTTCCACCTGCTGGAAGGTCAAGGGGCCTCTCGGCATGGGTGCGACCATTGATAGATTGACAGGACCCCAGCCTTGCAGGACTATCGCGGGGCTTCTCGACGCAGATATTTGCCTTTGAATCTAGGATTTTTCGCATGTTCCACGCTGGAAAACTGGTCGCCGCCATTGCCGTGTCGACGCTTCTCGCCCTGCCTGCCGCCGCGCAGGAGGTCCCCGCCTCCGTGACGCTCTTCAAGAACGTCAATGTCTTCGACGGCAAGAACGAGGCGCTGCTCGAGGGGCATGACGTGCTGGTCGTGCGCAACATGATCCAGCAGATCGGCCAGGATATCCCGACTTCGGGCACTTACGAGCTCGAAGTCTCGACCGGGCGCATCGAGCGCGTCGAAGCCCTGCCCGGCTCGGCGGCGGGCGGCTACGAGGTGATCGTGACGGACGAGGCCGGCAAGACCGAGACCCGCGAGGTCGAGGTCGAGGTGATCGACGGCGAGGGGCGCACCCTTATGCCCGGCCTGATCGACGCGCATTATCATCTCATGCTCGCGGCGAGCAAGGGCGACGCATGGCGGCTCGAGCAACCCGATTACACCCATGCCACGATGGTGATCGAGGCGAACAACCTTCTGCAACGCGGCTTCACCTCGATCCGCGACACGGCCGGTCCGGGCTTCGGGATCAAGAAGGCCGTGGACGAGGGAATGATCCCCGGCCCGCGCATGTATCTCTCGGGCACGCTCATCACCCAGACCTCGGGCCATGCCGACCGCACCCTTCCCTTCGAGGAGCCGCGCGTCTTCAGCGGGACGGTTCCCGTGGGCGAAGGCGTCATGAAGCTCGACCGGGTGGTCAACGGGCGCGACGAGGTGCTCGCCGCCGCGCGCCAGAACCTCAAGCAGGGCGCGACGCAGATCAAGATCGCCATCGGCGGCGGGGTCTATTCCTTCTACGATCCGCTCGACGTGACCGAATTCACCGAGGACGAAATCAAGGCGGCGGTGGATGCGGCTTCCGACTGGGGCACCTACGTCACCGCGCATGTCTATACGCCCAAGGGCGTGCTGCGCGGGATCCGCAATGGTCTGAAGACCATCGAGCACGGCCAGCTCATGGACGAGGAGACCGCCCGCGAGATGGCCGAGCGCGGCGTCTATCTCATCACCCAGCCCTTCCAGGCGGACGAGAGCCTCAAGGCCATCGCGGACCCGATCCAGTGGAACAAATACGTTCAGGTCGTCGAAGGCTGGGAGCAGACAGCCGAGCTGGTCAAGCAATACGACGTCAAGATGGGTTTCGGCACCGATCTCGTCTTCGCGCCCGACATGAACGGAACGCAAGGCGATTTCCTGGGCCGTTTCTCGCCCTGGTTCAGCAATATCGAGATGCTGCGCATGATCACCTCGACCAATGCCGAGATCCTCGCGCTCAGCGGCCTGCGCAACCCTTACCAGGAAGGCCCGCTCGGCGTGGTGGAGGAAGGCGCCTATGCGGACCTGATCCTCGTGGACGGCAACCCGCTGGAGGACATCAACCTTCTGGGCAGCAACGGCGATCATATCCCGCTCGTGATGAAAGACGGCGAGATCGTGAAGAACAAGCTGAACTGACGCGTCGGCGGGGCCGGCCCCGCGATCAGGCTTCGGGCGGCGCCGCGGGATCCCCTGCGGCGCCGTCTTGCATTCCTCGCCCCGCCCGTTCGCGCCAGCCCGTCACGCTGTCGAGCAGCGCGACGGCATAGGCGGCGGTGAAGGCGCCGACGAGAGTGAGCAGAACCCGGCTCAGCACCGCCTGCCCCAGATCCTGCGTGCTGAGCGCACCCGCGATCAGCGCCATCGCGGCGGGATAGGCGTTCTGATAGGCCATGTGCGGGCGCGGATCGTAGAGCACCTTGGTGCCCACCCAAAGCCCGGCGAGAAAGACAAGGCCCAGAAGGATCGGCAATTTGGGCGAGAGCGGATAGACCGCGACCACCGCCACCGCCAGCGCGCTCCCGTAGAGCGTCGCGCGCATGCGCTGGCCCGCCTCGAAGAAAACCGCCTGCCGCGTCGGAAAGACGAGCACCATCGCCGCCATGATCGCCAGCATGATGTCCGAGGGCGGCATCACGGCATAGAGCCAGAAGGTCAGCGCCATGAGCACGCTCGCGCGGATCGCGGCCCCGACCACGGCATCCCCGCCGGGCGGCACCGGCTCGGCCACATGTATCTGCCGCGTGCGCGCGGGCACCAGAGCATAGGCAAGCGGGATCACCACCAGCCCCACGAGCGAGGCCGAGAAGAACTCGGCCCGCATCATCGCGACCGCGGCGCTGCCGTTCATCCCCACGACCGAGAAGAGCACCGCCATTATGACGAGGAGCATGCCGGGCGCCGCGCCGGTGCGCAGGATCATCCCGAAGCCGAGGAAATAGACGAGCCACATCGCGCCCGCATAGATCACCGGCAGCGGTTGCAGCAGGTTGACCACCCAGGCCATGAGCGTCGCGAGGATGCAGACCGCCACCACCGCCGCGATCACCAGAACCGGATTGAACGCCTTGCGCTGCGCCGCGATGAGGCCCGCGGGAAGCGCGGCCATGATCGTGGGCATGTTCGGCTCCATCAGCGGGATCGCCGCGACCGAGAGAGCGCCGGTCAGCCCCAGCCGGATGGCGTAATGCGGATCGTCCTCCGGGCTCGGGCGGGGCGGGACATACATGGCTCAGTGCAGGAAGCTGGTCCAGGAGCGCAGACGCTGCAACCCCTTGGCGATGAGGCCGAGCGGCCCGCCCCCGCCATTGGCGAAGACCACGACATGCGCCTTGCCGCCCACGCGCGCGGCATAGGGCCAGTCCTCCATGCCGCCCTCGAGCTCGATCCGAACGGGAATGCTGCGTGCGGGCTCGAACCATGTCTTGGAGGTCTGGTTCACGATGAGACCGCCCTGCACGTTCCGCCCTGGCGCGATGCCCCATGCGACGCTCTGGACACGGCCCTCGAAGATGCGGCCCGGCAGCGCGTCGAACAGCACATGCGCGGGATCGCCCGGCTCGACCTTCTGCAACTGGTTCTCACGCAGATCGACGGTGATCCAGCCCGCCTCGGCATCGACGAAGGTGAGCGCGGGGCTGCCCGCGCCGATGAACTGCCCTTCGGAGAGCGTGAGGTTCGTGACGGCGCCCAGATGCTGGGCGCGCACCGTCGTTGAGGCCAGATCGTATTGCGCCTGTTCGAGCTGCGCGGCGGCGGCCTGAAAGGCGGGGTTGTCCTCGCCCTCGGGGCCGAGCTGCACCTGCGCGCTGCGCAAATTCGCCTCGGCGCCGTCGAGTGCGGCTTCGGCCTCGGCCACGGCGGTGCGCGCCTGATCGCCGCGCGCGGCGGCGACGATGCCGCGCTCTTCCAGCTTGAAGGTGCGCTCGGCCTCGGTGCGGGTGTTGTCCAATGCGGTGCGCGCCTGGGTCACCGCCGCCTGGGCCGCCACGATTGACGCGCTCGACGCATCGACATTCTGAAGCGCGCTGGCGAGGTTCGCCTCGGCCTGCGCGACGGCCAGCTCGAACGGGCGCGGATCGAGCGAGAAGAGCGGATCGCCCGCCTCGACGATGGCGTCGTCCGAGACATGCACCTCGGTCACCGTGCCCGAGACGCGCGGCGCGATCTGCACGACATAGGCCGACACGATCCCGCGCGCGCTGCTGGGCACGCTGCGATCCATCAGCGCGTAGAGCGCGGCGATCAGAAGAAGGAGAAGTATCACGCCGAGGGCAATGATCCGCGCGCTGCTCGGGCCTTTGGCCGGGGTCGTCATGTCGCTCAAGTCTCGTCCTTTCCACGCTCGGCCAGTCGGCCCGCGCACCCTACCCCAGCGGAGCGCGGGCGCAAATGCTAACGTCGCCGGGGCGGCGTTTCGTCCCGCGCTCAGTGCCGGTCCTTGCGGTCCTTCAGGATGCTCTCGGCGATCGCGCTCGCGGCGGCGACGAAGATCCCCAACCCGCAGAGCACGTAGAACATCGTGAAGACCTTGCCCGCCACGGTCTGCGGCGAGAAATCCCCGTAGCCCACCGTGGCGATGGTGATGACCGAAAAATAGACCGCGTCGAGCAGGCTCCAGCCTTCGACATACCAGTAGAAACAGGAGGCGATCAGGATAAGCGAGAAGGTCAGCGCCAGAAGACCACGCACGCGCGCGTCCTTGAAGGCTTCGGTAATGCCCCCCAGAAGATGCTCGAGCAGAAATCTCATCAGCTTCGTCCCCTTGTCGCCGCGCCCATATGCCCGCGCATCGGGGCCGCGAACAAGCCCCGACCGCGCGACAATTGTGGCCGGTCAGAAGGCAAGACGCAGGCGCAGGCCCAGAAGTCCCACGAAATCCTCGTCCGGGTCGAGCGCCGGTTGGTGGATGAGCTGCACGCTCGGCGTCACCTCGAAGCCCTCGGTCGGCTCCCAGCGGCTGAAAAGCTCGAGCGCCTGCTGATCGCCGAGGCCCGGCCCGAACGTGTCCGCGTTCGGCCGGCTCCAGTTGAGGCCGAGGCCCGTCAGCCGCTTGCCGGGATCGTCGGTATAGCCGAAGCCGCCGCTGAGCGAGGCCTCGTAAAGACTTCCGCCCCCGTCGGCCCAGCCGCCGCGCCCGAAGAAGAGCCACTGGTTCGCGACCGCCTTGGTGTAGGAAAAGGCGACGCCGTGGCCCGAAGGCGCGTTCGCGTCGGTGCGCCGGTCGATCTGCCAGAAGGTCAGATGCGCATTGTCGAGAAAGAGCGCCTCGGCGCTCGACGTCCAGCCGATCTCGAGGGTCTTGAAGGTCTCGCCCTCGCTGAAAAGGCTGTCCGGCCCGGCGAGAATGTCGGTCGGGTCCGCATTCGCATCGACGATGCTGCCCGCCACATAGATGTTGTCGCTCAGAAAGCCGCCCGCCATCGTGCCGAAGGCGCCGTCCGGGATACCGCCGATCGTGCCCGATCCGGTCTGGAAGGCGAGGTTCGAGAAGCCCGACCACGGGCTCGCCAGCGCGAAGACATCGACGAAATCGGAGGTATCGAGCCACCCGGCCCAGACCACGCCGCGCCCGCCCGCGAAGGCTTGCTGCCAGTAAAGATGCGTCGCGCGCCAGCCCTGATCGTTGAAGACGGAACTCACGAGGCCCGCATAGCCGAGCTCGGTGCCGAAATTCGCGGGGCTGGTATCGTCGAGGCTGTGACGGTTCTCGAACTTGAAGACGAGTGCGCCCGGACGCGGCCCGCCCTGCCCCAGCAGATCCCACTTGCCGAAGAGCCGCCACGCCCCGGCGGCACTGGTGTCGTCGCCGGGACTCGCATTGGCCGCGTAGCCCAGCAAGTTGTAGTCGATCCCGAAATCGAGGTCGGTCCGCGCGGTGAAATCGGCCTTCCAGTCCTGCGCGCTGCGGCGCGCCGACGCGCGCTCGGGCGCGTCCTGATCGAGAAGGCTGGGCGTGGCGTCCGGCCCGGCCAGCGCCCTGTTCGCCGATTGCGCGCCCGCCTCGAGCGGCAGGGCAAGCAGAAGCGCGGCGGCGCAGAACTTGAAGACATAAGAAGACATGCGCGATCCTCGGTGCATATCGGCCCCGCGCGCGGCGCCTAGAGAGTGTTCTTGTGAATGACGCCGCCCTTCATGATGAGCGCGAGAGAGGTCTCGGGCGTCGTCAGGAGCGCGATGTCGTCGAGCGGATTGCCATCGACCAGCAGCAAGTCGGCATAGGCGCCGGGTTCGATGACGCCGAGCGGGCCGTCCTGGTAGGGGTGGCGCGCGCCGCTGCGCTCGAAAAGCTCGGCATTGCCCGAGGTCGCCTGCATCATGATTTCGGGCGCCGTGTAGTAGGCCCGCCGCGCGGTGAATTCGAGCGACTGGAACGGTCCCTTGTCGATGGTGCCGAGAATGTCGGTGCCCCAGGCGATCTTGAGACCAAGGGCCTTCGCTTGCTCGTAGCCGGCCTGCGCGCCGGCCTGCGCCAGAAGGAACTTGGGCACCGCCCCGCCGGTCAGTCCGGCATCTTCGGGGCTGGCTGCATAGGTCAGGTACTGCGTCGAGAAGAACACGTCATTGTCCTTCATCATCTGCATGGATTCCTCGGAGGCGAAGAGCCCATGCTCGACCGAGCGCACGCCCGCCTTGATCGCGTTCTGAACCGACGCATTGGAATAGGCGTGAATGCACGAATACGTGCCCCATTTCTCACTCTCGCCGATGATCGCCTGAAGCTCCTCGATCGTGAATTCGGTCACGTCGAGTGGATCATGCGCGCCGGTGATCGACCCAGACCCCATGATCTTGATCTGGCTCGCGCCATAGCGCAGCGTCTCGCGCGCGGCCTTGATCGCCTCGGCCTTGCCGTCCGCGATGATCGTCCAGCCACGCAGATAGGCCGGATCGAGCTGGCCGGTGAAATGCGGCGAGAGGTAATTGAGCCGCGGCTCGAAATCCCCGTGGCCCGCCGTCTGCGAGATGAAGAAACCCGATGGCAGAATGCGAGGGCCCGCGATCGTCCCTTTGTCGATCGCCATCTTGAGCCCAAAGGACGGGCCGCCCGCATCGCGCACCGTGGTAAAGCCGCGCAAGAGCATGCGATGCGCACTCTCGGCAGCCATCACGCCGGTGTATTCATGCGGCGCGCCGTAGATCAAAGTCTCGATCTCGTCATTCCACATGATATGCACATGCGCGTCCGTCAGCCCCGGCGTCATGGTGAGTCCGGTCGCGTCGATCTCCTCCGCCCCCTCGGCTTTCAGATCCGGCCCGATCCGCGCGATCATGCCGTTCTCGATCAGCACGTCCGATCCGGTCAGAAGATCGCTCGATCTGCCGTCGAAGATCGCGGCATTCCTGATGATCGTCGTGCGCGGCGCGACCTGCGCGCGCAGTGCGGAAGGCGTCGCCGCGCCAAGGCCGAGCGCACTCGCCCCGGCGAGAAACGTGCGACGTGTAAGGTCCGGGGAAGATATGCTCGTCATGTAAATGTCCTGACTGAATGAATGGGAAACGCCGCGCGGCCAGGCTCGAGCCTCCGCCGCAACATGCTGAAATCGGAATTTGAAAGGACGATGGCCGCCGCGCCGGCACACGCGGTGCCCGGAACGGCGATGCCGCTCAAAGCGCCCGCCCTTGTCGGCAAGGGATGTCGCGGAATTGAGGCGCGCGGGAGACGTTGCATGGCGCCACCGAAAGAGACCGCCGAGCGGCCCCGATCCTTGCGAAATTACGACAAATCAGACTGGCAACGCGCATTAAAATCTCCTCAATCCGGTTTAGGCGTTTGGCGCGGATCAAGTCAACGGTTAAGCTTTTGAACAATTCGCGCCGCAGGACTGGGGGCACTCTTCCCGTCTGCGCCCTCTATAATTGTTCAGATTGACAGGTCATTTCATGAAATCGCTCACACCCCTCGCCGCCCTTCTGGTCCTCGCCTGCCCGCTCCTGCCCGGCGCCGCCGCCGCCAAGGACAAGCCGAGGCTGATCCTGCAGATCACGGTCGATCAGCTGCGCGGCGATCTGCCGATGCGCTATCGCGAGCGGTTCGGAGACGGCGGTTTCCGCTATCTGATGGAGCAAGGCATCCATTACAACAACGCCCATCACACCCATGCCAATACCGAGACCGCCGTGGGTCATGCGACCCTCGCCACGGGTGCGGTTCCGGCGGCGCATGGGATGATCGGCAATATCTGGTTCGACCGCGAGACGGGCCAGAAAATCTACAATATCGAGGATGCCGAGTATCCGATCCTCACCGTCGCCGAGGCCGCGCCCGCCTCCGGCGACGACAGCGCCGAGTTGGATCCGACACAGCGCGCCGCGACGAGCGACGGGCGCTCGCCCCGCACGATCCTGACCTCGACCTTCGGGGACGAACTCGTCTTGAACACGGCGGGCGGGGCCAAGGTCTTCGGCGTGTCGATCAAGGACCGCGCGGCGGTGACGATGGCCGGGCATGCGGGCAAGGCCTTCTGGTTCTCGAAATCGGCGGGGCGGTTCGTGACCTCGCGCTATTATTACGAGAGCTACCCCGATTGGGTGGATGCATGGAACGCCAAGGGCCTGCCGCAGAGCTTCGGCGGGCAGTCCTGGGAGCTTCTCAGTGCGCGCGAAACCTATCTTTTCGGCGACCGGGACGACCAGATGTGGGAGCCCGATATCGGCGGCTTCGGCCGCACCTTCCCGCATCCGATGGGCGCGGCCGACAGCAAGTTCTTCACCACCCTTCTCACGGTCAGCCCCTTCGGCGACCGCATGACCGCCGATTTCGCCAAGACGCTGATCGACGCCGAAGGGCTCGGCGCGGATGCGGTGACGGATTATCTCAGCGTCAGTTTCTCGGCCACCGATTATGTCGGGCATTTCTTCGGCCCGTCGAGCCTCGAGTCGGAGGACAACATCCTGCAACTCGACCGCACGCTCGCCGATCTCTTCGCGCATGTCGACGAGACGGTCGGCCTCGAGAACACGCTGATCGTGCTTTCGGCAGATCACGGCGCGCCCGAGGCGCCGGGATATCTTCATTCCATCGGCATGCCGGGTGGCTATGTCTCTCCCGACCGCTGGGACAGCGGCCCGGCGATCGAGCGCGTCAAGGCGCGCTTCGGCATCACCGGGCCGCTCCTCGAGGGGTTCGACAGCCCCTATCTGAACCTCTCGCCGGAGGTGCGCGGCAATCCCGATATCGACAAGGTCGCGCTCGAGACGGCCATCGTGGAGGAGCTGGTGCGCTTCGACGGCGTCGCCTACGCAGTCCCGAGCGCGCGGCTCGCCGAAGGCTCGGTGCCCGACAATCCGCTGATGCAGGCGGTGATGAACAACTACCACCCGGACCGCTCGGGCGACATCTTCCTCGTCTTCCATCCCGAGTGGTACATCAACGATCTCGACGGCCTCTCGGTCACCGTCACCCATAGCGGGCCTTGGCGCTACAACACCTTCGTTCCGATCATGGCCGCCGGATACGGCATCGCGCCGCAAGTCGTCTCGCGCCGCGTGCACACGATCGACCTCGCGCTGACGCTCTCGATCGTGGCCGCCACCCGCCCGCCCTCGGGCGCCACGGGAGAGGTGCTGCTGGAGGTGCTGGGGCAATAACGTCGGCACACTAAGGCCGGCTGAAACGCAAAACGGGCGCCCTCGGGGCGCCCGTTTCTTTTATCCATCGAGGCGGTCGCCAGACCCATCGCCCGGCGCCCTGCCCTGCATGTTCAGCTGCATCCGCTCGTTGCGCCGCAGGTGTTGCACTTCATGCAGGTGCCGTTGCGCACCAGCGTGTAGTTGCCGCAATCGCCGCAGGCCTCGCCCTCGTAGCCCTGCATCTTGGCCTTGGCGCGCGCGTCCATCGAGACCGAGGTCGCGGTGATCGTGGCGGCCGAGGCCGTCATCGAGGCGCCCGCCGTTTCGGGGACCAGCGTTTGCAGGCTGCTCACCGGATCGGCGCTGGTGGAGAAGGCCTGGCCGCCGTTGAGGACGTAAAGCTCCTGCGGCAGGCGCTTGCGCAGATAGCCGGTCGAGCTGATCTGCTTGAGCACTTCGAGCGACTTGGAGGCCGCGGCCTCGCTCATCTCGCTGATATTGCTCACGCCTTCCTCTTCGCCGCGCCCCAGATCGTCGAAGCTGTGGCCCGAGGGCTTCACATGCGCGAGGTCCGTGCGGTCGAGATAGGAGACCGCAAGCTCGCGGAAGATGTAGTCGAGGATCGAGGTCGCGTTCTTGATGCTGTCATTGCCCTGCACCATGCCCGAGGGCTCGAACTTGGTGAAGGTGAAGGCATCGACGAACTCCTCCAGCGGCACGCCGTATTGTAGGCCGACCGAGACGGCGATGGCGAAGTTGTTCATCATCGCGCGGAAGCCGGCGCCTTCCTTGTGCATGTCGATAAAGATCTCGCCCAGCTGGCCATCGGCATATTCGCCGGTGCGCAGATAGACCTTGTGACCACCGATCACCGCCTTCTGGGTATAGCCCTTGCGGCGCTCGGGCATCTTCTCGCGGTGCGACTTGTTCACTTCCTTGATGACGATCTTCTCGACGATCTTCTCGGCGAGGGTCACGGCCTTGTCGTGCTGCGAGCCGCTCTCGAGGATCTCGGCCGCCTCGTCGTCATCCTCGACCAGCGCGGAAGCCAGAGGCTGCGACAGCTTCGAGCCGTCGCGATAGAGTGCGTTGGCCTTGACGCCGAGCGACCACGACAGCTCGTAGGCCTTCTGGCAATCCTCGATCGTGGCGTCGTTCGCCATGTTGATCGTCTTGGAGATCGCGCCCGAGATGAAGGACTGCGCGGCGGCCATCATGGTGATGTGGCTCTCGACGCTGAGATAGCGCTTGCCCTTCTTGCCACAGGGATTGGCGCAATCGAAGACGCTGAGATGCTCTTCCTTCAGATGCGGCGCACCCTCGAGGGTCATCGTGCCGCAGACATGATCGTTCGCCGCCTCGATGTCCTTTTTGCTGTAGCCCAGATGCGCCAGGAGATCGAAGGCCGGATCGTTCAGCTTGGCCTCGGGGATCCCGAGCACGTTGGTGCAGAACTCGGCGCCCAGCGTCCACTGGTTGAAGACGAAGCGGATATCGAAGGCCGAGCCCAGCGCCGCATCCACCTTGGCCAGCTCGTTCGGGCCGAAGCCGTGACCGACGAGCGAGGTGTGGTTGATGCCGGGCGCATTGCCGATCGTGCCGTGGCCCACGGCATAGCTGATGATCTCCTCGATCTGCGCCGAGCCGTAGCCCAGCATCTCGAGCGCAGCGGGCACCGACTGGTTGATGATCTTGAAGTAACCGCCACCCGCGAGCTTCTTGAACTTCACCAGCGCGAAGTCGGGCTCGATCCCGGTCGTGTCGCAATCCATGACGAGGCCGATCGTGCCGGTGGGCGCGATGACGGTGGATTGCGCGTTGCGATAGCCGTGCTGCTCGCCGAGGCGCAGAGCCTCGTCCCAGGTGGACATGGCCAGCTCGACAAGGCGGCTGTCGGGGCAGTTGACATGGTCGAGCGGCACGGGCTTGACCGCGAGACCTTCATAGCCGTCCGTCTTGCCATGCGCGGCGGTGCGGTGGTTGCGCATCACGCGCAGCATGTGCTTGGCGTTGCGCTTGTAGCCCGCGAAGGCGCCCAACTCACCCGCCATCTCGGCGGAGGTGGCGTAGGCCACGCCCGTCATGATCGCGCTCAGCGCGCCGCCGAGGGCCCGGCCCTCGTCCGAGTCGTAGCCGTAGCCCATGTTCATCAGAAGGCCGCCGATGTTGGCATAGCCGAGGCCAAGCGTGCGGAAGTCGTAGCTGCGCTGCGCGATCTCCTTCGAGGGGAACTGCGCCATCATCACGCTGATCTCGAGCGTGACGGTCCAGAGGCGCGACGCGTGCATGTAGGCCTCGGCGTCGAAGCGACCGTCCTCGTAGAACTTCAGAAGGTTCATCGAAGCGAGGTTGCAGGCCGTATCGTCGAGGAACATGTATTCCGAGCAGGGGTTCGAGCCGCGGATCTCGCCGTCCTCGGGGCACGTGTGCCACGCGTTGACCGTGTCGTGATACTGGATGCCCGGATCGGCGCAGGCCCATGCGGCGTGGCCCACGTCCTCCCACAGATCGCGCGCCTTGATCGTCTTGGCCACGCTGCCGTCGGTGCGGTTGATGAGCGCCCAGTCGGCATCGTCCTTGACGGCCTGAAGGAAGGCATCGGTCACACGGATCGAGTTGTTGGAATTCTGGCCCGAGACGGACGCATAGGCCTCGGAGTCCCAATCGGTGTCGTAGGTCGGGAATTCGATGCTGTCATAGCCCTGCTTGGCGTAATCCAGCACGCGCTTGACGTAGGTTTCGGGGATCGCGCTTTTCTTGGCGCTGCGGATCGCGTCCTTGAGCGCCACGTTCTTCTTGGGGTCGGCCGCGTCCTCGGCGGTGCCGTCCCAGGCGCGGATCGCACCGAAGATCTCGTTCAGCTTTTCCTCGTGCATCTTGGAGCCGGCGACGATGCTGGCGACCTTCTGCTCCTCGCGCACCTTCCAGTTGATGAATTCCTCGATATCGGGATGGTCGGCGTCGCAGATGACCATCTTGGCCGCGCGGCGCGTCGTGCCGCCCGACTTGATCGCGCCCGCCGCGCGGTCGCCGATCTTGAGGAAGCCCATCAGGCCCGAGGACTTGCCGCCGCCCGAGAGCGGCTCGTTCGCGGCGCGCAGGCTCGAGAAGTTGGTGCCGGTGCCCGAGCCGTATTTGAACAAACGCGCCTCGCGGACCCAGAGGTCCATGATGCCGCCATCGCCCACCAGATCGTCGCGGACGGACTGGATGAAGCAGGCGTGGGGCTGCGGATGCTCGTAGGCGCTGGTCGACTTGGTCAGCTTGCCGGTCTTGTAGTCGACATAGTAATGCCCCTGCCCCGGACCGTCGATGCCGTAGGCCCAGTGCAGGCCGGTGTTGAACCATTGCGGGCTGTTGGGCGCGCCCATCTGGCGGGCGAGCATGACGCGCATCTCGTCGAAATAGGCACGCGCATCAGCCTCGGTGGTGAAATAGCCGCCCTTCCAGCCCCAGTATGTCCAAGCGCCCGCGAGCCGGTCGAAGACCTGCTTGGCCGAGGTCTCGCCCGTCGTCTCGACGTCATCCCCATCGGGGACCGAGCGCCAGAGGAATTCGGGCACGCCCTTTTCCTTGACCTTCTTGAGCCGCACGGGAACGCCCGCCTTGCGGAAATACTTCTGCGCGATCACGTCGCTCGCGACCTGGCTCCAGCCTGCGGGCACCTCGACATTGTCCAGCTTGAAAACCGAGCTGCCATTGGGATTGCGGATCTCCGAAGAGGTCACCGTGAAATCCGGCTCCGCATACGCGTCCTGTCCGGCCTTCGTGAACTTCCTGTCGATTTTCATGTCGCTGCCTCTCGCCTCGGCTGTTGCCGTTTCCTGTCACATTGAATGCTCCGCGCGCCGTTCCGCGCCGAGCCGCTAAGTGAGGGCAAATCGCGACGCACCCCGTGCGCGCATCCATCGATGAGCGCTTGGCTGTCCCGAATCCGGGCTGGTGGTGGATCTGTCCCCTGCCGCCTCCATCACACTATATGTTGTGTGACCCCCGGGCGACCAGCACAACCTGACGCATTCGGCACTAGACAGTCAATCGCAAATTTTCGGAAAACTGAGGTCTTTGGAGTTGCTTTTTCTTCGCTTTCGCATCCCGGGTATCGCGTGATGATTCATTCACAGGCTATCCACAGGCCCTCCCGCGCGGGTGCCCGGTGAATGCAGGATTTCGATTACGTTTGTTTTAAGCCGGTTTAGGGCGCGACGCTGACATGTCGTCTGAAGTTTATCCCGAGCGGGGCGCGCGGCTCGTGGGGATGACGCAGGGGCACGCGGGCCGCATCATTTTTTCATCCACAGCATGCGCGCAACCTTTGCGATAGGTGCAGCGCGGCCACAGGCAAGCGCGGGAACGCGCTCGAAACGGCGCCTCTCGGGCGGCGATCCGCGCGGCTCTCGGCTTTTCGGAAGAATGGTCGGGGAGGCAGGATTCGAACCTACGACCCCCTGTACCCAAAACAGGTGCGCTACCAGACTGCGCCACACCCCGGACCATGGGCGGAGCAATACGCATTATCGCCTGCGTTGAAAAGCCCGGAATGACGCGAAATGCACGAGGGGCCTACCCGGCGTCGCAGGGCCAGGCGGCGGCGCCCTGCTCGAGCGACGGATGGCGCAGCTCGGTGCCTTTATCGATCCCGAGGCGCCGCGCGAGGCCACCATTGATCTCGAGAACCGCCTTGATATCGGGCGAGCCGCCCATGATCGGCGTCAGGTCTCCGGGGACCGCGTTGGAATGCACGCGGCGCACCGTGCCTGTCGCATCGAGAAAGATCATGTCGAGCGGGATGAGCGTGTTCTTCATCCAGAACCCCACCTCGCGCGGCTCGGGATAGACGAAGAGCATGCCCGCGGCCTGCGGCAGCGATTCGCGGTTCATCAGCCCCTGCGCCCGCTCGGCCTCGTCATCGGCGAGCTCGACGGAAAAGCGCGCCTGCCCCCAATCGCCGCGCAGATGCACGGCGGTTTCGGTGCAGACCTCATCGGCGGCGCGGGACATGGTCGCAAGGGCCGGCCCGGAGAGGACCAGCGCAAGCGCGGCGGCGGCGATCCTCATTTGATGGCGCTCTCCCAGCCGCTGACCTCGGTGGCCATGCGGCCGCGCCGCCCTTCGATCACGCGGATCGCCAGCGCCTCGCCCGGTTGCAGATCCGCAAGGCCCGAGCGGCGCACGACCTCGATATGCACGAAGACGTCGCCCTCCTCGCCGAAGGTATTGGCGAAGCCGAAGCCCTTCGCCTTGTCGAACCACTTGACCCGCGCGGGCATCAGCGGCGCGTTCCGCAGGATCTCGGGATCGATGTCGTCGAAATCGGCCAGACCGGGCATCTGCCCCGTCTCGGGCGGCGTGATCGAATGAACGGCGGTCGCCTGAACGCCCCGCTCGGTGGCCTGTACGTCCAGATCGACGATCGCGGCATCGGCGACCGAACTCTGTCCGAAACTGCGCAGGACGTTGGCATGAAGGAGAATGTCCTCACCCCCCTCGTCGTCGAGGACGAAGCCGAAGCCGCGCACCGGATCGAACCACTTCACCCGTCCCTGAATACGCCGCGCCTTGGGGCGGTGGCCCTCGGCCTCGGCAGCGTCCGAAGTCACGGCGGAGGCGCCTTCCCGGTTGATGTCGAACATGCCCACGCGCACCCACTCCAAAATATCAGAACACGTTATACGTGTAGTTTATCCACAGGTCCACCGAATTGCACTCATAGGTTGCATTTCGAGCGTTCCATCTTGGTTAACAATCTGTTCGACAATGTGCGGGAGGGGCAAGCCTTTCCCCGCGTGAGCCGCCGGAGCGGCATCAATCCGCCCAGATCCCTCAGGGGTTGAGGCGGGAAACCTCCCATGCCGACCCCGCATCGGGCCGGCGCCACACGAAACGGTCATGCAGCCGGTAATCGCCATCAGCCCAGAACTCGATCTCGAGCGGCGTGATCTTGAACCCTCCCCAGAAGGGCGGGCGCGGCGGGTTGATCCCGTGCCGGGCCGAGACCTTGGCGACCTCGGCCATGAGCGCGCCGCGGCTCGAAAGCGGGCGCGACTGCTGCGAGGCCCAGGCCCCGAGCCGGCTCTTGAGCGAGCGCGAGGCATAATAAGCATCCGCCTCGGGCCCGTCCTGCCGCGAGACGGTGCCGCGCACGCGCACCTGGCGGCGCAAGCTCTTCCAATGCATGACGAAGGCGGCCTTGCCGGTCGCCGCCAACTCGCCGCCCTTGGCGCTCTCGTAATTGGTGTAGAAAACAAAGCCGTCCTCGGCGATCTCTTTCAAAAGCACCATGCGCGCGTTGGGCATGCCCGACGCGTCCACCGTGGAAAGCGCGATGGCATTGGGATCGTTCGGCTCGGTGCCCTCGGCCTCCTCGAGCCAGCGGCGCGCGATGACGAAGGGATCGTCTCCCGCGAATTTGCCTGTTCTCTCGGTCATCCGTCCCGCTCCTTCGATGCTGCGTCCCGTCCGGGCGAGATATGGCGCAAGGCGCCGGAGATTTCCAGCGCCGCACCCGATATGTCCGCGCACCCCGCGACATGGCCCGGCAAGCCGACCCTTGATGCACCCCTGCCAATCGCCTAAAGGTCAGCGGAAGTATCTAACCGGGTCGGGAAAGCGGGACATGGCAAACAACCTTATGGCGGGCAAGCGCGGCGTTATCATGGGCCTCGCGAACGACAAATCCATCGCCTGGGGCATCGCCCAAGCCTGCGCCGACGCGGGCGCCGAGCTGGCCTTCACCTATATGGGCGACGCCTTCAAGAAGCGGGTCGAGCCGCTGGCCAGATCGCTCGGCTCGGAGGTCATGATCGACTGCAACGTGTCCGATCCGGCCTCGATCGACGCCGCGTTCGCCGAGATCGAGCGGGTCTGGGGCAAGATCGACTTTCTGGTCCACGCCATCGGCTTTTCGGACAAGAACGAGCTGCGCGGGCGCTATATCGACACGAGCCGCGAGAACTTCCTCAACACGATGGACGTGAGCTGCTACAGCTTCACCGCCGTGGCCAAGCGGGCCGAGACGCTGATGAAGGACGGCGGCTCGATGCTGACGCTCACCTATTACGGCGCCGAACAGGTCATGCCGCATTACAACGTCATGGGCATCGCCAAGGCGGCGCTCGAGGCATCGGTGAAATACCTCGCGGAGGATCTGGGCCGCGACGGCATCCGCGTGAACGCCATCTCCGCCGGTCCCATCAAGACGCTGGCCGCGTCGGGCATCGGCGATTTCCGCTATATTCTGAAGTGGAACGAGCTCAACTCGCCGCTGCGCCGCAACGTGACGATCGAGGACGTGGGCAAGGCCGCGCTCTATCTGCTCAGCGATCTGGGCAGCGGCACCACGGGCGAGAACCTGCATGTCGATGCGGGCTATCACGTGGTCGGCATGAAGGCCGTCGACGCGCCCGATATCGACGCCACCTGAAAAGGCGCGTCCGATGGAGATCGCCCACCTCGTCGCATTCAACATCGCGCTTCTGGCCGCCATCGCCAGCCCCGGCCCGTCCCTGCTCTTTCTCATCAAGACGACGTTGAGCGCCGGACGCGCGGCGGGGATCGCGGCGGCGTCGGGTCTTGCGCTCATGGCCGCGCTCTGGACCCTGGCCGCGCTTCTGGGGCTCGACAGCCTCTTCACGCTGTTCCCGTGGCTTTACGCCCTGATGAAGACGGCGGGGGCTGCCTATCTCATCTACATGGCGATCCAGATGTGGCGCCATGCGCGCGATCCGATCGGCGCCGCCGCCGAGGTGCCCCACCGCCGGGCGTTCCTCTCGGGCATGCTGGTCAATCTCGGCAATCCGAAATCCGTGTTCTTCGCCGCCGCCGTGCTGGTGGTGATCTTCCCCCCGTCGCTGAGCGCTACTGAAAAGGCGATCATCTTTGCCAATCATCTGGCCATCGAGATGATCGTGCAGCCCGCGCTGGCGATCCTTCTGTCCACCGGCGCTGTCCGTCGCCGCTACCTCGCGGCCAAGCCGATATTGGACCGCGCCACCGCCGCGATCCTCGGCGCTTTCGGTCTGCGCCTGCTTCTGACCCGTTAATCGCAAGGCCCGCCATGCACGAACCCCTGCCCCACGAGAAAGGCTTTCATGTCAGCTGGGACCAGCTGCATCGCGACGCGCGCGCGCTGGCGTGGCGGCTCGACGGCAAGGGCCCGGATGACGGCGCGTGGCGCGCGGTGGTCGCCATCACGCGCGGCGGCATGGCCCCCGCGATGATCGTCGCGCGCGAGCTCGATATCCGCACCGTCGATACGATCAGCGTGAAGAGCTACGATCATCAGACCCAAGGCGCGGCGCAGATCCTCAAATCTCCCGATATGGACATCATCGGCGACGGCACCGGCATTCTCGTGATCGACGATCTGGTGGACACGGGCCGCACGCTCGAAGTGGTGCGCGCCCATATGCCGAACGCGCATATCGCCACCGTCTATGCCAAGCCGATGGCCAAGTCGCGCGTCCAGACCTTCGTGACCGAAGTCAGCCAGGACACCTGGATCTTCTTTCCCTGGGATCTCGCCCTGCAATATGTCCAGCCCTATCGCGGCAAATGAGAAAGGCCAGCCCCATGAGCCGCACCGCCCATAGCTTCGCCCCGCCCGTCATGGAGGCCCGCCGCTGGCTGGCGGGCGTCCACTTCGCGCCCGAGCGCCCACTCATCAACGTGAGCCAGGCCGCCCCCGTCGAGGTGCCGCCCGAGGGGCTGCGCCGCGCGATGGCCGAGGCGTCGATGGATCTGGCCGACGCGCATCTCTATGGCGCCGTGCTGGGCCGGGACGATCTGCGCGCCGAAGTGGCGCGCCAGTGGAGCGCGGCCTATGGCGGCAGCATCGCCGCCGGAAACGTGGCCATCACCTCGGGCTGCAATCAGGCGTTCTGCGCCGCGCTGGCGACGCTCTGCGACGAAGGGGATGAAGTCATCCTTCCAACCCCTTGGTATTTCAATCATAAAATGTGGTGCGACATGAACGGCGTGCGCACCCTGCCGCTTCCGGCGCGCGAGGGCCTTCTGCCCGATCCCGAGGAGGCCGCCGCCCTCATCACGCCGCGCACCCGCGCCATCGTGCTGGTGACGCCGAACAATCCGGGCGGCGTGGAATACCCGGCGGAGCTCGTGCGCGCCTTCTACGATCTGGCGAAGGCGCGCGGCATCGCGCTCATGGTCGACGAGACCTACCGCGATTTCGACGCCAGAACCGGCGCGCCGCATGATCTTTTCACCGATCCCGATTGGGATGCCACTCTCATCCAGCTCTACTCCTTCTCCAAGGCCTACCGCCTGACCGGCCACCGCGTCGGCGCGATGGTCACCTCGCCCGCGCGGCTGATGGAGGCCGAGAAATTCCTCGATTGCGTGGCGATCTGCCCCAATCAGCTCGGCCAGATCGGCGCGCTCTGGGGCATGCAGAACCTCGCCCAGTGGCTCGCCGGAGAGCGGGCGGAAATCCTCGACCGGCGCGCCGCGATCGCCGAGCAGATGCCCCGGCTCGAGGCGCAGGGCTGGGTGCTGAAGGGCGTCGGCGCCTATTTCGCCTATCTCGCGCATCCCTTCGCGGCCGGCTCGGACGTGCTGGCGCCGCGCCTCGTGCGCGATGCGGGCGTGCTCACCCTGCCCGGCACGATGTTCACGCCCGAAAACGATCCTTCGGGCGCGCGGCATTTCCGCATCGCCTTCGCCAATGTGGACCGCGCCGGGATCGGGACGCTCTTCGACCGTCTGGCCGCGCTCGGCGGACCGGACGCGCCGCAGGGCTGGGCCCTTGCCCCGGATGCGGCGAGCGCATAGACAAACGGTCAGAGCAGACGCACCCATAATTCACCACGAAGGCGCCCCATCATGCGAGCCAAGAGCATTTCCAAATCCGCGATGTGGGTCCTGATGGGCCTTCTGATCCTCGGCCTCGGCGGCTTCGGCGTGACCAATCTCGGCGGCGGCATAACCCGCGTCGGCACGGTCGGCGACACCGCGATCGACATCAACGACTATTCGCGCGCCCTGCGGCAGGAAGTGAATGCCGCCGTCGCCGCGTCGGGCCAGCCGCTGCCCTTCTCGCAGGCGCAGGCCGAAGGGCTGCCGCAGCGCGTGCTCTCGCGTCTGGTCAGCACCGCCGCCTTCGAGGACGAGGCCGCGCGCATGGGCATTTCGGTGGGCGATGCGACGCTCGGACGGCAGATCATGGAGATCCCCGGATTTCAGGGCGTGGACGGCCAGTTCGACCGCGAAGGCTATCGCTTCGCGCTCGAGCGCGCGGGGCTGAGCGAGAGCGAATTCGAAGAGGACGTGCGCGCCGAGACGGCGAGCACGCTCATCCAGGGCGCCGTCATCTCGGGCGTCTCCGCCCCCGATGCCTATACGAACGCCATCCTCGACTACATCGCCGAGGAGCGTGCCGTCACCTTCGCATCCCTCGCGCGCAGCGATCTTTCCACCGGCCTGCCGGTGCCCACGGACGAGGATCTGCAAAGCTTCTACGAGGCGAACATCCCCCTCTTCACCACGCCCGAGACCTTCGCCATCACCTATGCGTGGCTCACGCCCGAGATGATCCTCGACGAGGTCGAGGTGGACGAGGCCGCGCTCCGCGAGGCCTATGACGCCCGCGAGGAGGAGTTCAACCAGCCCGAGCGCCGCCTTGTCGAGCGGCTCGTCTATCCCGATGCCGAGGCCGCCGAGGCCGCCCGTGCGCGCCTCAATGCGGGCGGGGCCGATTTCGACGCGCTGGTCGAGGAGCGCGGCCTGACCCTTCAGGACGTCGATCTGGGCGACGTGGACAAGTCCGAGATGGGCGCGGCGGGCGATGCGGTCTTCTCCGCCACGGCGGGCGATGTGGTCGGGCCGGTCGAGACCGATCTCGGCCCGGCGCTCATCCGCGTCAACGCCGTGCTCGAGGCGCAGGAGACCAGTTTCGAGGAGGCCGAGCCCGAGCTGCGCGACGCGCTCGCCATCGACCGCGCCGCGCGCGTGATCGAGGGCCAGGTCGAGAGCACCAACGATCTTCTGGCGGGCGGCGCGACGCTCGAAGAGCTGGGCGACGAGACGCAGATGGAGACGGGCACGATCGACTGGCGCCCCGGCATGAGCGAGGGCATCGCGGGCTACGCCAATTTCCGCAACGCCGCCGCCGAGGTCGAGGTCGGCGATTTCCCCGAAGTGATGGATCTCGGCAGCGGCGGTATCTTCGCGCTGCGCCTCGACGAGGTGAAGGAGCCCGAAGTGCAGCCCTTCGACGCCGTGCGCGAAGAGGTCGCGCAGGCCTGGTCGCGCGATGCGCTGATCGAGGCGCTGCGCGCGCAGGCCGAGGAGGCCGTCGAAAAGATCGAGGGCGGCGCCAGCTTCGAGGAGGCGGGCCTCACCCCGCGCGAGGCCGGCGGTATCACGCGGCAGGGCTTTCAGGGCAGCACCCCTCCCGGCACGATCCCTACCATCTTCGAGATGGAGACCGGCGACGTGACGACCGTCGCGGGCGATGCGCAGCTTTATGTCATCCGTCTCGACGATGTGTCCGTGCCCGAAGGCAATGGCGGCGAGATGGACGCGATCCGCGGCAGCCTCCAGGATTCGGCGGCGAACGACATCGCGCAGGATCTCTATCAGGCGCTGGCCGAGGATATCCGCACCCGCGCCGGCATCACGATCGACCAGCAGGCGATCGCCGCCGTCCACGCCAACTTCCAGTGAGCGAGCCGAGGCCCATGGAGCTGACCCCGTCATTCGAGGAATTCGCCAAGGGCTATGAGGCGGGCGCGAACCAGCTTGTCTATACGCGCCTTGCCGCCGATCTCGACACCCCCGTCTCGCTGATGATGAAGCTGGCGGGCGGCGCGCCCGACGCCTTCATGCTGGAATCGGTCACCGGCGGAGAGGTGCGCGGGCGCTATTCGATCATCGGCATGAAGCCCGATCTGGTCTGGCAGTGCCACGGCACAACGTCCCGCATCAACCGCGCTGCGCGTTTCGATCCCGAGGCATGGGAGATGCAGGATGGCGATCCGCTCGATACCCTGCGCGCGCTCATCGCCGAAAGCCGGATCGACCTGCCCGAGGATCTGCCCGCCGCGAGCGCGGGGCTTTTCGGGTATCTCGGCTACGACATGATCCGGCTGGTGGAGCATCTGCCGAACGTGAATCCCGACCCCCTTGGCCTGCCCGACGCGCTCATGCTGCGCCCCTCGGTCATCGCCGTTCTGGATGGGGTCAAGGGCGAGGTCATCGTCGTGGCCCCCGCATGGCACGAGACGGGCACCACGGCGCGCGCCGCGCATGCCCGCGCCGCCGAGCGGGTGATGGACGCCGTGCGCGATCTCGACCGCGCGCTGCCGCAGGGGCGCGGGCTGGGACAGGCCGCCGCGGATGGCGAGGCGACATCGAACTTCACCCGGGAGGGCTACAAGGCCGCCGTGGAGAAGGCCAAGGAATACATCAAGGCGGGCGACATCTTCCAGGTGGTGCCGAGCCAGCGCTGGACACAGCCCTTCGCGCAGCCGCCCTTCGCGCTCTATCGCAGCCTGCGCCGCACCAACCCCTCGCCCTTCATGTTCTATTTCAACTTCGGCGGCTTTCAGGTGATCGGGGCAAGCCCCGAGATCCTCGTACGCGTGATGGACGGCGAGGTCACGATCCGCCCCATCGCCGGCACCCGACCGCGCGGCGCGACACCCGAGCAGGACCGCGCGAACGAGGCCGATCTTCTGGCCGATGCCAAGGAGCGGGCCGAGCATCTCATGCTGCTCGATCTGGGCCGCAACGACACGGGCCGCGTCAGCAAGGTGGGCACCGTGCGCCCGACCGAGGAATTCGTGATCGAGCGCTATTCCCACGTCATGCACATCGTCTCGAACGTGGTGGGCGAGCTGGCCGAGGATCAGGACGCGCTGAGCGCGCTTCTCGCGGGCCTGCCCGCCGGGACGGTCTCGGGCGCGCCCAAGGTGCGCGCGATGGAGATCATCGACGAGCTCGAGCCGGAAAAGCGCGGCGTCTATGGCGGCGGCGTGGGCTATTTCAGCGCCGGGGGCGACATGGACATCTGCATCGCGCTCCGCACCGCCGTGGTCAAGGACGCGCAGCTTTACATTCAGGCCGGGGGCGGCGTCGTCTATGACAGCGATCCCGAGGCGGAATATATGGAAACCGTCCACAAATCGAACGCGATCCGCCGCGCCGCCGCCGACGCCGCGCGCTTCGGCGGCAGCGGCAACAGCTGATGCGGGCGGCGGCCTTGCCGCGCGCCGGGCGCCGATGAGCCGCCTGATCCTCTTCAACAAGCCCTTCGGCGTGCTCTCGCAATTCACGGACGAAGGCAGCGGCCATCCGACCTTGGCTGCCTATATCGACATGCCGGGCGTCTATCCCGCCGGGCGGCTCGACCGGGACAGCGAGGGGCTCTTGCTGCTGACCGATGACGGCAAGCTGCAGGCCCGCATCGCAGATCCGAAATTCAAGAAACCCAAGACATATCTCGCGCAGGTCGAAGGAGTGCCGGACGATGCAACGCTGAGCGCGCTCGCCCAAGGCGTCACGCTCAAGGACGGCCCGACGCGGCCCGCCACGGTGCGCCGGATCGAGGCGCCCGATCTCTGGCCGCGCGTGCCGCCCGTGCGCTTTCGCAAATCCGTGCCCGACACATGGATCGAGCTCACCATCACAGAAGGGCGCAACCGGCAGGTGCGCCGCATGACCGCGCATGTGGGCCACCCCACCTTGCGGCTGGTGCGCTGGCGCATCGGGGAATGGTCGCTCGACGGGCTCGCGCCCGGCGCATGGCGGCAGGTCTGAGCCCTACTCCCCGGACAGAAGCACCGCCGAGACGGGCGCGACGGCCACGCTGCTCGCGCGGTCCTGAAGCCCCCAAAGGAGAAGCGCGCTGATCGTGTCGGCGCGCAGCCGGCCCAGCATGATGACGCCCCCCTCCTCGCGCGCCGCCTTGAACGCGGCCTGATCGAGGAAACGGCGGATGACGGTCGGGTTCTGCCCGTTGGCGTCGAAATCGCGGAAGACGGTGCCGACGGGCACACCTTCGCGCGCGATAAGCTTGGGCGCGGTGCCAAGACCCTTGGCGAAGAGGACAAGGCCATGCCCCGACTCGAGCAGGATCGGCGCCAGTTGCTCGCTCGCATCGCGGCTGATCTGAAGGCCGCTGCCCGTTCCTTCGAGGATCGCGACGGCTTCGGGCAACGTGCTCATGACTGTCTGCATGACCGTCTCGGTATCGCGCGGATCGGCACCCTCGGGCAGATCCGCGATGGCCAGAACCTCGAAGCCCGCATTCCGGTACCGCGCCATGGCCTCGGCGGCGCCGGGCGCGGCGGCGTCGACCGCGAAGCTGAGCGGATAGGGAAAGGCGGCAAGCGCATCGAGACCGATGGGGCTGGTCCCGTCGTCAATGAGCACGATCGACAGGAGCGGCTTGCCCTCGGGGTTCTCGAAGGACGCGGCGTTGCGCGTGATGGCGCGGCTGTCCTCGGGCCCGGCCGTCTCGGCGCTCTCTTCCGCCGGCTCGGGCACGGGGGCCTCGCTGCCGACAGAAGGCAGACGCCCGGTTTCGACATTCGTCGCCAGATTGCCGATAGTGCCGGCGGGGGCCTCTTCCTCGGGCGCGGACGCGGCGGGCGCGTCTTCGGGCGCGAGCGCGTTTTCGGGGACCACGGCGGACGCCGTGTCCTCATCGCCCGCGCCACTTTCGGCCTCGGTCGCCTCGGCGAGGCCCGAGCCGGTTTCGACTTCGGGCAATTCGGGCTGGGCCGGGTCTTCGGAAATCGTGCTCTCGCCCTCGGCATCGAGATCGGCGGCGCCGTCGGGCAGGCTCGGGGTGATGCCGCTGCCCTCGGCGGGCACTTGCGGCGCGCTCAGATCGGCGTCGATCTCGGCCGGATCGGGCCGGGCGGCGGGCGCCGTGTCTCCGGCATCGACCGCGCTCAGATCGTCGGGGGCGACCGCGCCCACCTGCGGCGCATCGCCCTGAACCTGCGGCGCGCCATCGGGTTCGGGGATTGTGGCCGGGGCATCGACGCGCGCGCGGTTAAATTCCGAGCCTGCCGGCACCTCGACGCCCGCCGCCTCGGGGGCCTCTTGCGCGTGCGGCACGGGTCCGCCCGAGACCACCGACAAGACACCGAGCGCCGCGCCCGAGACCACCGCCCCGGTCAAGAGACCCGACAAAAATCCGCCCGCCATGCGCCTGACCCTCCTGCGATCGCCCTGCCTTTTCGCGGATGACGGCCGCGTTTCCCGCCGCTCGCGCCCCGCTCCCCCTTGACCCTCGGGGCCAAGCCTGAGCAAGTATACCGCGACCGGCCCCCCGGCCTCCACCCCAAATCAGGGGAGAGGCAAAGCGGATGGGGCAATTCCAACACGGACCCGCCAAGATGCTGCTTCTGATCGATAATTACGACAGCTTCACCTATAATCTCGTGCATTACGTGGGCGAGCTCGGGGCGAAGGTCGTCGTGCGCCGCAACGATGCGCTCGATGTCGAGGCGGCGTTGGCGATGAAGCCTTCGGGCATCCTTCTGTCGCCCGGTCCCTGCGACCCCGATCAGGCCGGCATCTGCCTGCCGCTCACGCTCGCCGCCGCGCGCGAGGGTATCCCGCTCCTCGGCGTCTGCCTCGGCCATCAGACCCTCGGACAGGCGTTCGGCGGGCGCGTCATCCGCCATTCCGAGATCGTGCATGGCAAGATGGGCCTCATGCATCACGAGGGCAAAGGCGTCTTCGCCGGCCTGCCCTCGCCCTTCGAGGCGACGCGCTATCACAGCCTCGTGGTCGAGCGCGCGAGCCTGCCCGACTGTCTCGAGATCACCGCGCATCTCGAGGACGGCACGATCATGGGTCTGCGTCACCGCGAGCTGCCCATCGAAGGCGTGCAGTTCCACCCCGAATCCATCGCCTCGCAGCATGGCCATGCCCTGCTCAAGAATTTCCTCGACACGCTCCCCGAGGCGCGGAAGGTCCCCGCATGAGCGACGCGCTCAAGCCCCTGATCGACGCCGCCGCCAACGGCCCGCTGAGCCGCGCTCAGGCCGAGGACGCCTTCGGCATCCTTTTCGACGGGGAGGCGACGCCCAGCCAGATCGGCGGCTTTCTCATGGCGCTGCGCACGCGCGGCGAGACGGTGGACGAATACGCCGCCGCCGCCGCCGTGATGCGCGCCAAATGCAACAAGGTGCGTGCGCCCGAAGGCGCGATGGACATCGTCGGCACCGGCGGCGACGGCAAGGGCACGCTCAACATCTCGACCGCGACGGCCTTCGTCGTGGCGGGCGCCGGCGTGCCGGTGGCCAAGCATGGGAACCGCAATCTCAGCTCGAAATCTGGCGCGGCGGATGCGCTGGCACAGATGGGCGTCAACGTGATGATCGGCCCGGAAGTGGTTGAAAAGGCGCTGGAAGACGCAGGCATCGCCTTCATGATGGCGCCCATGCACCACCCGGCGATGGCGCATGTCGGCCCGGTGCGGGCCGAGCTCGGAACGCGCACGATCTTCAACATCCTCGGCCCCCTGACCAACCCCGCCGGCGTCAAGCGGCAGCTCACCGGCGCCTATCGCCGCGATCTCATCCGGCCCATGGCCGAGACTCTGGGCCAGCTCGGCTCGGTACGCGCGTGGCTCGTTCATGGCAGCGACGGAACAGACGAGCTCGCCATCAGCGGGCCGAGCTGGGTCGCCGCGCTGAACGAGGATGGCGACATCGACGAATTCGAGACCCATCCCGAAGAGGCGGGCCTGCCGCTGCACCCGTTCGAGCACATCCTCGGCGGCACCCCCGAAGAGAACGGCGCGGCCTTCCGCGCGCTTCTTGACGGCGCGCCCGGCGCCTACCGCGATGCGGTCCTGTTCAATTCCGCCGCCGCGCTGCTGGTGGCGGGGCATGCCGCCGATCTGACCGAGGGCGCGGCGCAGGCCGCCGCCAGCATCGACAGCGGCGCAGCGCTCAAGTGCCTGACCGCGCTTGCCAAGATAACATCGGAGACGACATGAGCACGCCCACCATCCTCGAGAAGATCAAGAGCTACAAGCTGGACGAGATCGAAGCCGCCAAGGCCGAAACCCCGCTCGAGGAGATGGAGGATCGCGCGCGCGCCGCACCGGCTGTTCGGCCCTTCAAGGATGCGCTGCTCCAGGCCTCGATCAACGGCTACGGCCTCATCGCCGAGATCAAGAAGGCGAGCCCGTCCAAGGGCCTCATCCGCGAGGATTTCGACCCCGCCGCGCTCGCCGCCGCCTATGCCGAGGGCGGCGCCGCCTGCCTGTCGGTCCTCACCGATACGCCCAGCTTTCAGGGCGCGAAGGAGTTTCTGGTCGAGGCCCGCGCCGCCTGCGATCTGCCGGTGCTGCGCAAGGACTTCATGTACGATACCTATCAGGTCGCCGAGGCCCGCAGCCTCGGGGCCGATTGCATCCTCATCATCATGGCCAGCGTGACCGATGCCGAGGCCGCCGCGCTCGAGAAGGCGGCGACGGACTGGGGCATGGACGCGATCATCGAGGTGCACAATGCCGAAGAGCTGAAGCGCGCCGAGGCGCTCGCCTCTCCGCTCATCGGGATCAACAACCGCGATCTCAACACGTTCGAGACCAGTCTCGACACATCGCGCAAGCTGGCGCGCTACGTACCCGAGGATCGCATCATCATCTGCGAAAGCGGCCTCGAGACGCCCGAGGACCTGGCCGATATCGCCCGCTACGGCGCGCGCTGCTTCCTCATCGGCGAGACGCTGATGCGCGCCGAGGACGTGGCGAGCGCAACGCGGCGCATCCTCGCCAACCCGCTCACCGCCGGGGGGATGTGAATGAGCGGCCTCACCCATTTCGACGCCAAGGGCGACGCGCATATGGTGGACGTGTCGGACAAGCCCGTGACGGCGCGCGTGGCCTCGGCGGGCTGCTACATCAAGATGGCGCGCGAAACCCTTGATATCATTTCCGAAGGCCGCGCCAAGAAGGGCGACGTGATCGCCGTCGCGCGCCTGGCCGGGATCATGGGCGCCAAACGCACGCCCGATCTCATTCCGCTCTGCCATCCGCTCCCCATCTCGAAGGCGAGCGTCGATCTGACGCTCGATCCGGATCTTCCTGGGCTGCGCATCGAGGCGACCGTCAAGACGACGGGCCAGACCGGCGTGGAGATGGAGGCACTCACCGCCGCGAGCGTCGCGGCTCTTACCGTCTACGACATGGCCAAGGCGGTGGACCGCGCGATGGAGATCGGCGGGCTGCGCGTTTTGCTGAAGGATGGCGGAAAATCAGGCCGTTACGAGGCGACGTGAATGCACATCGCCCCGCCTGATCACCGCGCGCCGCTCCCATGATCCGCGTCGAGGAAGCCCTCGCGCATCTCTTCGAATTGAGCGCGCCTTGCGGCACCGAGACCGTGCCGCTTCGCGGCGCCGCCGGGCGCGTGCTCGCCCGCTCTGTGCGTGCTGGGCGCGATCAGCCCCCGTTCGCAGCATCGGCGATGGATGGCTATGCGCTGCGCGCCGAGGACGCCGTGCCGGGCGCCGCGCTGAACGTGGTCGGCGAGGCGGCGGCGGGCCACGCCTGGTCCGGGCGGATCGGCCCGGGCGAGGCGCTGCGTATCTTCACCGGCGCACCCCTGCCCGAAGGCGCGGACCGCGTCGTCATCCAGGAGGACGTGACGCGCTCGGGATCGCGCATCGTGCTCGGCGAGCGGCTCGACAGCGGCGCCCATGTGCGCCCAGCCGCCGCGGATTTCGCCGCAGGCGCCGTGATGGAAGCGCCGCGGCGCCTCCGCCCGCAGGACATCGCGCTGCTCGCGGCGATGAACGCGGCGCATGTCGAGGTGATGCGCAAGCCCAGCGTCGCGATCATCGCCACCGGCGACGAGCTCGTCATGCCCGGAGAGGCGCCCGCCCCCGACCAGATCATCGCATCGAACACCTTCGGCCTCGCCGCTCTGATCGAGGAGAACGGTGGCGACGCCCGGCTCCTGCCCATCGCGCGCGACAATGCGGCGTCGCTCGAAATGGCCTTCGCGCTGGCCGAGGGCGCGGATCTCATTCTGACCGTTGGCGGGGCGTCGGTGGGCGATCATGATCTCGTCGCCGCCGTGGCGGAAGAGCACGGGCTGAAGCGGCGGTTCTACAAGATCGCGATGCGTCCCGGAAAACCCTTGATGGCCGGGCGCATGAAGGGCGCGGCGATGGTTGGCCTTCCGGGAAATCCCGTCTCCGCAATGGTTTGTGGCCATATCTTCATCCTTCCGATGCTGCGCGCCATGCTGGGCCTCGGCCAGGCGCCCGCCCCACGGCAACAGGCGAGGCTCGGCGCGCCGCTACCCGCGAATGGGCCGCGCGAGCATTACATGCGCGCGCGCCTCGAGGACGGCGCGCTCATCCCGGCCGCGTCGCAGGACAGCGCGCTTCTCAGCGTCCTGGCCGAGGCCGAGGCGCTCCTGATCCGCCCCATCGACGCGCCTGCCGCCGCGCCGGGCGATATGGCCGAGTTTATCGCGCTTTGACGCAAAGTCATCCGCCGCTTGACACAAACCGGGAACATGCGTAGAACAAAGGCGGATAAATCGCCGGAGGGACGCGACCGATGCTGACGAAAAAGCAACTCGACTTGCTCGATTACATCAACAAGCGCGTGCAACGCGATGGTGTGCCCCCCAGTTTCGACGAGATGAAGGACGCGCTCGACCTGCGCTCCAAATCCGGTATCCACCGCCTCATCACCGCGCTTGAAGAGCGCGGGTTCATCCGCCGCCTCGCCCACCGGGCCCGCGCGCTGGAGATCGTCAAGCTGCCCGAGTCCCTCGGCGGCACCGCCTCGCACGGCTTCGCCGCGCGGGTCATCGATGGCGACAAGCCCGACACGCCGCCCCCCGCCAACGCGCAGCACATCACCATCGACGCGCGCGAGGTGCCGGTCATGGGCCGCATTGCCGCCGGCGTTCCAATCGAGGCGATCCAGCACGCATCGCACAATGTCGCCGTGCCGAGCGCGATGATCGCAGGCTCGGGAGAGCATTACGCACTCGAGGTTAAGGGCGACTCGATGATCGACGCCGGGATCAACGATGGCGACGTGGTGGTCATTCGCGAGACATCGACCGCCGATAACGGCGATATCGTCGTGGCGCTGGTCGAGGATCAGGAGGCGACGCTCAAGCGGTTTTTCCGGCGCGGCAACGCCATCGCGCTCGAGGCGGCCAATCCGGCCTACGAGACGCGCGTTCTGCCCGGCGACAAGGTGAAGGTGCAGGGCCGCCTCGTCGGCCTGATCCGCACCTACTGAGCGAGGGCCTCGGCGCTGCGCACTGTGCCGCGCCTCTCCCGCCTCTGGTTCCAGAGCCTCGCGCCCGCGACATCGCGGGCGCTGAGCGCGTCGAGGCTGGGTCCGCGAAGCGCGATCGCGCCGGTCGCACTCAACGCACGGGGGTCGAGAATGGTGCAGGAGCGCTCCGTGCTGTCTTCGGGAATGATCGTGTTCGTCACGATCCACCGCGCCGCGCCGCAGTCATTCACGACTCCGAGCGCCGCCTTGCCGCGAAGCGGCAGGATCGCCGGCCAGTCCTTGGGCGGATCGCGCGGCCAGCGCGCCGCCGCCTCTTCCTGCGTCGCCGCATCGCCGTCATTCTCGAGCCAGTTCAGCGCCGCGAACCCGTCGCCCTTGGCCGAGCTGAGCGCGCGGCCCTCGGGCGTCATGACGCCCACCAGCCCGCCCGTCTCGGAGATGAGCACCTCGGGCCGCGTGGTTCCCGACCAGATGACGAAGGACGCCGCGATGGGCAAAACGCCCAGAAATCTCGGCCAGCCCTGCGCCAGAACGAGCAAAAGCGCGCCGAGCGCCATCATCGGCAGCACCTTGCCATCGGGGCTCGCCACCATTCCGCGCGCGCCGCTGAGGTTCGAGGTCCAATGCGCGACGCCGAGGATCCAGTCGAGCCCCAGCCCCATGACCCAAAGCGCCACGTTCTCGAGGCCGAGCGGCATCAGGCAGACCGAGACCACCGCCGCCGGCATGACCAGCGCCCCCATGAGCGGGACCGACGCGAGGTTCGCGATCAGGCCGTAATGCGCGAACTGATTGAAATGCGCCGCCGCGATCGGCGCCGTCGCCAGCCCCGCGACACCTGACGAGACGACGACCGCCACCACGGGCCGAAACCATTTCGGCCCGCGCGGCACCGCCTCGTGCTGCATCCAGCCGAAGACGGCGATGAGTGCGGTCGTGGCGGCGAAACTCATCTGGAAGCCGGGGCTCATGAGCGCTTCGGGGCGCAGCACCAGCACGATCAGCGCGGCCAGCGCGACCGATCTCAGGCTGAGGGCGCGGCGCCCCAGCATGATGGCGACGAGTATGACGGCCACCATGATGAAGGCGCGCTCGGTCGCGATGCTGCCGCCCGACAGCCCGAGATAGAAGGCCGCGACGACAAGCGCGAGCGCCGCCGCGATGGGCTTGACCGGGGCGCGGAGCGCGAGGAACGGGACGAGCGCCAGCCCGTAGCGCAGCGCGCCGAAGACGAAGGCGGTCAGAAGGCCCATATGGAGACCGGAGATCGCGAGGAGATGCGCGAGGTTCGACACGCGAAGGGCGGTGAGCGTCTCCTGCCCCATCCCCGAGCGATCGCCCGACATGATCGCCGCCGCGAAGGCCCCCGTCTCGCCCGGCAGCGCGGCCTGCACCCGGGACGAGAGGGCCATTCGGACGCGGAACATCCACTGCCCGCCCTCGGGCGGCGCGAGCGCGACCATCGGCACGCGGGTATAGCCCACCGCGCCGAGGCCCTGAAACCACGCATGGCGCTGGAAATCGAAGCCGCCCGGCTCGACCGGGCCGGAGGGCGGCGAAAGATGGCCCGTCGCGCCCATGTAGAGGCCGGGACGCGGCTCGGCCCCCTGATGCGCGCCATGGAGCGAGAGGCGCACGCGGGTCGGGGTGCGGTGCGGCGGCACCTTGGCCAGCTTCACCCGGTCGAGCGTCACGCGCAGCGCGTCGGAGGCCGAGCGGTCGATCGCGACGACGCGCCCCTCGATCGGGCCGTAATAGCGCCAGCCGAGGATCGGCCCCGCCACCTGATGCGCCCGCGCGCCGGCGAGGATGCAGCCCGCCGCGATCAGCGCCGCCCCGATGGCGAGGGGCGACAGGGCCGGCCCGATGAGGCGCGCGAGGACGAGGAGAGCGCCGCAAGCCGCCGCGAGGGCGAGATACTCCGCCAAGGCCGGCTCGGAGCGCCATGAGAAATAGAGTCCGATCCCGATGGCGAGGCAGACCGGCGCCCAGCCGATGAGATGCCCCCGCTGGAGAAGCGAAAGCTGCGCGCAAGTCTGCCGGAGCGCCGCCACTTGTTTCCCTTCCCTCGGGTGGATAGACAGGCGCCGAGCCTAGCCCCGACATCGTTACCGAAAGGTTAATGCGCCCCATGTCCCAACAGGTCGTGACCCGTTTCGCCCCCTCGCCCACCGGGTATCTTCACATCGGCGGCGCGCGGACCGCGCTGTTCAACTGGCTCTTCGCGCGGGGCCGGGGCGGCAAGTTCCTCCTGCGCATCGAGGACACTGACCGCGCCCGCTCGACCCCCGAGGCGACGGAGGCCATTTTGGACGGCATGGCGTGGATGGGGCTCGATCACGATGGCGAGGTGGTCAGCCAGTTCGATCGCGCACCGCGCCATGCCGAGGTCGCGCGGCAGATGCTCGCTGCGGGCCAGGCCTACAAATGCTTCGCCACGCAAGAAGAGATCCAGGCCTTCCGCGACACCGCCAAGGCCGAGGGCCGCTCGACCCTCTATCGCAGCCCTTGGCGTGATGCGGACCCCGCCACGCATCCCGATCTGCCTTATGTCATCCGCATCAAGGCGCCGCTCGAGGGCACGACGGTGATCGAGGACGCGGTGCAGGGCGATGTGACGATCCGCAACGATCAGCTCGACGACATGGTGCTGCTGCGCTCGGACGGCACGCCCGTCTACATGCTGGCGGTCGCGGTGGACGATCACGACATGGGCGTGACGCATGTGATCCGCGGTGACGATCACCTCAACAACGCCGCGCGCCAGATGCTGATCTATGCCGCGATGGGCTGGCCCCTGCCCGTCTACGCGCATATCCCGCTCATCCACGGCCCCGACGGCAAGAAGCTGAGCAAGCGCCACGGCGCGCTCGGGACAAGCGAGTACCGCGCAATGGGCTATCCCGCCTCGGGTATGCGCAACTATCTCGCGCGCCTCGGATGGAGCCATGGCGATGCCGAGTTTTTCACCGATGCCGAGGCGCAGGACTGGTTCGATCTGGACGGGATCGGCAAATCCGCCGCGCGGTTCGATTTCAAGAAGCTCGAGAATATCTGCGGCCAGCATCTCGCCGCGACCGAGGATGCTGCACTGCTGCATCAACTTGAGGATTTTCTCGCCTTCACGGGCGCAGCGCGCCTCACGCCCGAGCAGGCGGCGATGTTTCTCGAGGCCATGCCGCACCTCAAGGAGCGTGCACGCACCTACCCTGAACTCATTGACAAAGCTCACTTTATCCTGGCCTCCCGCCCCCTCGAGATGGAAGAGAAGGCAGCGGCGCAGCTCGATACGGTATCCCGTGGTATGCTGCGAGAATTGACGCCGCAATTGCGAAATGCTACGTGGAACCGGGCAGCCTTGGAGGCGTTCATGAACGACTTCGCGGAGGCGCGCGATACCAAGTTCGGCAAATTGGCGGGTCCGCTCCGGGCCGCTCTGGCCGGACGCAGCGCAACGCCCAGCGTCTTCGACATGATGCTGGTGCTGGGCCAGGCCGAGACCCTGGCCCGCCTCGAGGATGCGGGCGCCGGAGGCGATTAACGTCGCTCTAAGGCCGATAGTTTATCCAGGCCCGTGCCGGGCTCCCGGCCCGCGGCTTGCAATAGGGAGGACGCCTCATGGCCGACGACAAGAAAACCGCCAAGCTTCATATCGACGGCAAGGAATACGAGTTCCCCGTCCACTCGCCCACCGCCGGCCCCGATGTCATCGACATCCGCAAGCTCTACGGCCAGGCCGGCGTTTTCACCTACGATCCGGGCTTCACCTCCACGGCGAGCTGCGACAGCACGATCACCTATATTGACGGCGACAAGGGCGAGCTTCTGCATCGCGGCTACCCGATCGACCAGCTGGCCGAGAAATCCCATTATCTCGAGGTCTGCTACCTGCTGCTTTACGGCGAGCTGCCCTCGGCCGCGCAGCTCGAGGATTTCGAATCGCGCGTGACGAATCACACGATGCTGCACGAGCAGATGCAGTTCCTCTTCCGCGGCTTCCGCCGCGATGCGCCGCCCATGGCGATCATGGTGGGCGTGGTCGGCGCCCTCTCGGCCTTCTATCACGACAGCACCGACATCAACGATCCGTGGCAGCGCGAAGTCGCTTCGGTGCGCATGATCGCCAAGATGCCGACCATCGCCGCGATGGCCTATAAGTACACGATCGGTCAGCCCTTCGTGTATCCGCGCAACGATATCGATTACGCGTCGAACTTCCTGCGCATGTGCTTCGCCGTCCCGGCCGAGGATTACGAGGTCAATCCGATCCTCAGCCGTGCTATGGACCGCATCTTCACCCTGCACGCCGATCACGAGCAGAATGCCTCGACCTCGACGGTGCGCCTCGCCTCCTCCTCGGGCGCGAACCCCTTCGCCTGCATCGCGGCGGGCATCGCCTGCCTCTGGGGCCCCGCGCATGGCGGCGCCAACCAGGCCTGCCTCGAGATGCTGCGCGAGATCGGGACCGTGGACCGCATCCCCGAATTCATCGCCCGCGCCAAGGACAAGGACGATCCCTTCCGCCTGATGGGATTCGGCCACCGCGTCTACAAGAATTTCGACCCGCGCGCGAAGGTGATGAAGCAATCCGCCGACGAAGTTCTCGACCTCATGGGGATCGAGGACAATCCGACGCTGCAAGTCGCCAAGGAGCTCGAGCGTCAGGCGCTGGCCGATCCCTATTTCGTCGACAAGAAGCTTTTCCCGAACGTCGATTTCTACTCGGGCATCATCCTCGAGGCGATGGGCTTCCCGACATCGATGTTCACGGCGATCTTCGCGGTCTCGCGCACGGTCGGCTGGATTTCGCAGTGGAAAGAGATGATCGCGGACCCGCAGCTCAAGATCGGTCGCCCGCGCCAGCTCTATGTCGGCGCCGGCGCGCGCGATTATGTCGATATCGAAAAGCGCTGAAGGTCAGCACTAACCGGAAGGGGCGCCGCCGAGAGGCCGCGCCCCTTTTGCGTGTCTCCGCCTGTTTCTTCTTGCTGAAAATATCCTCGCCGAAGGCGCAGGCCGGCCATGGGCGGGGCGATCCGCCCCGGCGCCTCAGCGCCCCTCGAACCCCGGCTTGCGCTTGTCCAGAAACGCCACGACGCCCTCGCGGAAATCGCGCGTCTGCGCGCAGGCGCCTTGCAGCCTCGCTTCGGTATCGAGCTGGGCATCGGCATGGGCATCCCAGGTGCCGCGCAGCGCCGTCTTGAGGTGTCGGTAGGCTTCGGTCGGGCCGCTGGCCAGGTGTGCGGCGCGCGCGCGCCACGTCGCCTCGAATTCCATATCCGGCACCGCCTCCCAGATCATGCCCCAGTCCGAGGCATCGCGGGCGCTGATCGGCTCGGCGAAGAGCGCGGCGCCCATGGCCTTCGCGGCGCCCATCTGGCGCGGCAGCCAATAGGTGCCGCCCGCATCCGGCATGAGACCGATGCGGGTGAAGGCCTGGATGAAGCTCGCGCTCTCGGCGGCGATCGCGACATCGGCGGCCAGCGCGAGATTGGCCCCGGCCCCCGCCGCGACGCCGTTCACGGCGGCGATGGTCGGGATCGGGCATTCCCAGATCGCATGAAGCATGGGCGCATATTCGTCGCGCAGCACGCGCTCGAGATCGAGCGCGGCGACATTGCCCGCGTCGCTCAGATCCTGCCCCGCGCAGAAGGCACGGCCATTGCCGGTCATCACCAGCACGCGTGCCGCCTTGCCCGCATCCGTCACCGCATCGAGAATTTCCGCCCGCATCTGCGCGTTGAGCGCATTCATCCGGTCCGGACGGTCGAGCCGCAGGAGCGCGATATCCTCCGCGATCTCGAGGGTGATCGTGCTGTATGTGGTCATGTCAGGATCCGTTCAGGATGTCGCGCAGCCGCGCCGCTTCTTCATCGCTCAGCGCGTCCTCATCCGTGGCCGCCGCGCCGCGACGGCGGATATAGATCACCGCGATGCCCGCCCCGATGAGCAGCATGACCGGCCCGGCGAGCCAGAGCGCCCATGTGCTGCCCGATGCGGGCGGGTTCAGCAGGACGTACTCGCCGTAGCGATCCACGATATAGGCCATCGCCTCGTCGTCGCTGTCGCCCGCCATGAGCCGCTCGCGCACCAGAAGGCGCAGATCACGCGCGAGGGGCGCGTTCGAGGCGTCGATATTCTCGTTCCGGCAGACGAGGCAGCGCAGCCCTTCCGAAAGCGCACGCGCACGCGCCTCGAGGGCCGGGTCGTCCAGAACCTCGTCGGGCTGCACGGCATAGAGCGGGCCGGCGATCAGCGCGAGGATGAGAGCGAGGCGTTTCATTCGGCCGGCACCCCTCCGGGAACCTTCCGCGCGCCCGCCGCGACCCTATAGCGCCGGTCGCTGAGCGACAGGAACCCGCCGAGCGACATGAGGATCGCGCCGCCCCAGATCCAGTTGGCCAGCGGCTTGTAATAGGTGCGCACCGCCCAGCCGCCATCGTCCTGTGGATCGCCGATCACGACATACATGTCGCGCAGGAAGCCGTTATGGATCGCCGCCTCGGTCGTCGGCATCTCGGCGACGGGATAGAAGCGCTTTTCGGGGCGCATCACGCCGATCGTCTCGCCATTCTTGGTAAGGCGCATGTCGGCGATGGTGGTGACGTAATTCGGCCCCTCGGTCTGGCGCACGGCCTCGAGCGTGATAGTGTGGCCGGCAAGGGTGAAACTCTCGCCCGTGTTGAGAACGCGGATATCCTCGGCCTCCCATGCGAGCAGCCCGGCGACGCCCGCCATCGTGACGCCGAGGCCCGCATGGGCCGTCGCCTTGCCCCAATCGGCGCGCGGCAGGCGTCCGAGCCGCCCGAGGCGGCTGCCGAGATCGCCCCGCGCGCCGGTGCGCGACCAAAGGTCGATCGCCGATCCGACCACGAGCCAAGCCCCGAGCCCCAGCCCGACCGGCCCCAGAAGGCTGCGGCCCGACTGGACAGCCCAGGCAAGCCCGACGACGGCAAGACCGAAGAGAAGCGCCGGCGCGAGCACGCGCAGCGTCCGGCCCATCTGTCCGCGCTTCCACGGCATCATCGCGCCCACGGGCAAGAGCGCGCCGAGCACGACCATGAAGGGCGTGAACGCCATGTTGAAGAAGGGCGCGCCGACCGACAGCTTGCGGTCGAAGAAAAGCTCGGCCACGAGCGGCCAGATCGTGCCGACGAACACCACGAAGGCCGAGACGCCCAGAAGCACGTTGTTGGCCACCAGCATCGACTCGCGGCTCGAGAGCGCGAAGACGCCCCGCGCCTGCATCGCGCCCGCCCGCGCCGCGAACATCGTCAGCCCGCCCATCATGAACATCGCCGTGATGCCCAGCAGGAACATGCCCCGCTCGGGGTCATTGGCGAAGGCATGCACCGAGGTCAGCACGCCCGAGCGCGTGATGAAGGCGCCGATCATCGAAAATCCGAAGGCGATGATGGCCAGAAGGATCGTCCAGCTTTTGAGGCTCTCGCGCTTTTCGACCACGATGGCGGAATGCAGCAGCGCGGCAGCGATGAGCCACGGCATGAAGCTCGCGTTCTCGACCGGATCCCAGAACCAGAAGCCGCCCCAGCCGAGCTCGTAATAGGCCCACCAGCTGCCCATCGCGATGCCGATGGTCAGAAATACCCATGCGGCCAGCGTATAGGGACGCACCCAGCGGCCCCATGCGGCATCGACGCGCCCCTCGATCAGGGCCGCGACGGCGAAGCTGAAGGTCATCGAAAGGCCGACATAGCCGATGTAGAGAAAGGGCGGATGGAAGGCGAGGCCCGGATCCTGAAGGAGCGGGTTGAGATCCTGGCCGTCCAGCGGCGGCACCGCGAGGCGCAGGAACGGGTTCGAGGTGAAGACGATGAAGGCGAGGAACGCCACGCCGATCATGCCCTGAACCGCCAGAACGCGGGCGCGCAGGCCGGGCGGCAGGTTCGTGCCGAACCACGCAGCGCAGGCCCCGAAAAGCGCCACGATCAGCACCCAGAGCAGCATCGAGCCCTCGTGATTGCCCCAGACGCCGGTCACCTTGTAGAGCATCGGCTTGGCCGAATGGCTGTTGAGCGCGACCAGCCGCAACGAGAAATCCGAGACGACGAACGCATATGTCAGCGCCGCGAAGCTGAGCGAGATCATCAGGAATTGCAGGCCCGCCGCCGTATCGCCCACGGCCATCCACCCGCTCCAGCGCCGATGGGCGCCGACAAGCGGCACGGTGGATTGAACGCAGGCAAGAACGAGCGCGAGAATGAGGGCGAAATGACCAAGCTCTGTAATCATGGCCCTTCTATAACCGTCCCGCGCGCGCTCCACCAACGGGAATCGCCTCGCGGGACGCATCAGATTGTCGCAATCGCCCGATCAGCGGTCCTGTTCGCGCCAGGCACGCAGCGCGGGGTTCGGATCCTCCCGGCGTTCCGGCTCGGGCGGCAGGGCCTCGCCGGTGCCGCTCTCGAGCGCCGCGATGCTGGCCGCAACACGCGGGGCCTGCGCCGCGCTCTGGGCAATCTCGCGGCGAAAGGCCTGTCCCTTGAACTGGTGCCGCGCGCCGAAATAGAACGAGACGATCACGCCCAGAAGCCACCAGAGCGGCTCGGGCACGAGCGCGATGCCCTGCATGCGCGCTGCGAACCAAACGGGATCGACCATCGCCGAGATGAAGAGCCCGAGCGTGCCGAGCGCCAGGGCCGGGCGCGGCAGGCGGTTCACACCGTCCATGATCCGGTCGAAAAGCCCCTGCTGGCCGCCCGAGAATTCGGCATCGAACTGTCCGAGCGCCGCGCCGCGCTCGGCGCTGCGGCGCTTGGCGCCCGCCTCCGCATTCTCGCGGAAGACCTCGGCCGTGCGCGCGACCACGTTGCGCCCGTCACCGAAGAGGAGGGTCACGACCCGCTCGATCAGTCCCATGCCGCCACCCGCGCGCTGAACTCGGCGGCACTCAGGTGATAGCGCGGCGACATGAACTCCTCGGCCCGCAGGATCCACCCGCCCTTCCCGCCCGCGCGGGTGCGGGCGAACTTGCGGCTCGCGGGACGCCTGTCGGCGAGGCGCAGGTAGTAGTTGCGCCGGGCGATGGCATAGGCGTCGGCGATATGCGACGGCGCCGTCTGCGCAGCGAGCCGCGCGGCCTCGACGGTTTGGGGGCCGATCACGCCGTCGACGGCCACGTCCTGCCCCATCTGCCGCAAGAGCCGCTGAAGGATGCGCACGGCATTGGCGCCGGCGTTCACATACATGTCGAAAACGCTGGCCTGTAGCACACCGGGCAGGCGGTCGATGCCGGGCGCCTCGAAGTAATGCTCGATGAAGATGCTTTCGGCTTGCGCGCGCCCGAGCCGCCGCACATCGGCCTCGCTGACCGCGCCATCGCCGTCGAGATCGAGGCCGAGGCGGCGCATCGTGTGGATCGTGACGCCATGGTTCGTCGCGCCCCCGGGATCGTCCGGATCGTCCACATACCCGCCCTCGCGGGCCACGATTTCCCTTGCGATTTCCTGCACCTTGTCCATCGGACCGCCCCTTTGCGAAGCCGGCGGGAGACCCTTCCCGGCGGTCTGCGAAACGTGGCGGATGAAGGGTTAACGCGGTGCTTACTCGCCGACCGGCTCCTGATAGACGCCCTGCTCCTTCAGCGCATCGACCACTTCCTTGGGCATGTAGCTTTCGTCATGACGCGCGAGGATTTCGGTCGCGCGGAAGGTCTCGCCGTCATAGCTGCCGAGGCCGACCATCCCCTGATCCTCGCCGAAAAGATCCGGAAGGACACCGACGAAGGCGACGGGCACGCTCGCGCCCCCGTCGGTGACGAGGAACGTCACCTCCTCGCCCGCGCCGCGGCTCAGGCTGCCCGCCTCGACGAGACCGCCGATGCGGAACACCTCGTCCGGGCCCGGCGGCTCGGCCATGACCTGCGAGGGCGAGCGGAAGAAATTGATGCCGTCGCGCATCGCGTAGCCGATCAGCACCGTCGACAGGACGAGCGCCATGGCGGCGATCGCAATGACCTGGATCCTGCGCTTTTTCTTGAGCGATTTCATCGCCATGCGGCCGGCACCTCGGCTTGGATTTCTACGGGAAGACGGGCGGCGCCATGAGGCCCGCCGTCTCGTCGAGACCTAACATCAGGTTCGCGTTCTGCAAGGCCTGACCGCTCGAGCCCTTGGTGAGGTTGTCGAGCGCCGCGATCACGATGGCCCGGCCCTCGATGCGGTCGCCCGTGACGCCGATATGGCAGAAGTTGCTGCCCCGGATATGCCGCGTGCTCGGCACCTGTCCAAAGGGCAGAACTTCGAGAAAGGTCTCCTCGGCATAGGCGCCATGCAAGGCGCCATGGACCTTTCGAGGATCGCCCTTCACATAAACAGTGGCCAGTATCCCCCTGTTCGCAGGCAACAAATGCGGCGTGAACTGCACCTTGACCGGGCGTCCCGCAATGGCCGAGAACTCCTGATCGAACTCCGCGAGGTGGCGATGAGTGCCGCCCACGCCATAGGCCGCGGCCCCCTCGCTCAGCTCGGCATGGAGGAGGTTCTCTTTGAGGCTGCGGCCCGCGCCGCTCACCCCGGTCTTGAGGTCGATGATGATCTCGTCGAGGTCGATCAGACCGCCTGCGATCAAGGGTCGCAGGGCGTATTGCCCCGTGGCGGCGTTGCAGCCCGTCCCGGCGACAAGGCGCGCGGCGCGGATGTCGTCTCGATAGAACTCGGTCAGGCCATAGACCGCCTCGGCCTGGCACTCGAGCGCGGCATGGGGATTGCCGTACCACTTGGCATAGGCCTCGGGATCGCGCAGGCGGAAATCGGCGCTCAGATCGACGATCCTGAGATCCTTGGGAAGGCCCGCGATCACTTCCTGGCTGGTCGCGTGGGGCAGCGCGCAAAAGCACAGATCGATCCCAGAGAAGTCGATTTCGTCGATGGTCACGAGACCCGGCAGATCGAGATGGCGCAGATGCGGGAAGACTTCCGCCATGCTCTGCCCCGCCTTGGAGTTGGCGGCGAGCGCGGCGATGCGCATGGACGGATGCACGGCAATCAGGCGGATGAGTTCTGCACCTGTATAGCCAGATGCTCCGAGAATGGCGATGTTTTGCATGAGATCAGCCCTTTTCATTCGCGCGCAGGCCTAGCCCATCGCGCGCGCCTCGGCAATCGCCCCTACGCGGCTTCGAAGCGCACCGAGCGGCGCAGGAATTGCGTCGCGCGGTCCGACACGCGGCTCGGATCGCCCGTCGTGAGATAGCGCCGCCCCTCGCCCGCGCTGCGCATCGCCGGGCGCCGCTCGAGATAATCGGCCAGGCTCTCGGCCACGAGATCGGGCTGCGAGAAGACCGTGACGTTCGGCCCGAGCGCCTCCTGGAAGGTTTCGGCGAGGAGCGGATAATGCGTGCAGCCGAGAACCGCCGCCTGCGGCTCGGGCATCTTGCGCAGGAGCGCATCGACATGGCTGCGCACCAGCGCCTCGGCGAGGATCATGTCGCCCTCCTCGATCGCGTCGACCACGCCGCCGCAGGCCTGCGCCTCGACATCGACGCCGATGGCGCGGAAGGCAAGCTCGCGCTGGAAGGCACGGCTGCTGACGGTGGCGGGCGTGGCGAAGAGCGCGACATGGCGCGCGTTCACCTCGCGCGGGGGCGAGTTATCGCCCCATTGCCGCTCGGTCAGCGCCTCGATCAGCGGCACGAAGACGCCCAGCACCCGCTTGCCCTCGGGCACGCCCGCCTCCTGCATACGTCGCAGCGCCACGGCCGAGGCGGTGTTGCAGGCCAGCACGACGAGGTTGCAGCCCTCGGACCAGAGGCGCTCCACCCCGGCGCGGGTGAGCGCGTGGATATCGTCGGCGGTGCGCACGCCGTAGGGTGCATGGGCGTTGTCGCCCAGATAGATCAGCCCCTGTTCGGGCAGGCGCGCCGCGACCTTGTCCATCACGGTCAGCCCGCCGAGGCCGCTATCGAAAATTCCAACCGCCATGATGCCCCTTTCACGCGCCCGCACCCGATTTGGCCCGATCCTAAAGCGGCACAAGGTCACACGCCATAGCGATCTGCCCGGCCCGGCCGCGTTCCACCTATGCAGGAACGCCATTTATTTGCTAAGGCTTGGCCCAAGAAACGGACCAGCGGGACAGGGCGCGATGGATTGGGACAAGCTGAGGATTTTTCATGCCGTGGCGGATGCCGGCAGCCTGACGCATGCGGGCGATCAGCTTCACCTGTCGCAATCGGCGGTCTCGCGCCAGATCCGCTCGCTCGAGGAAGCGCTGAACGCGACGCTCTTCCATCGCCATGCACGCGGCCTCATCCTGACCGAGCAGGGCGAGCTTCTCTTCGATGCGACGCGCGCCATGATGAAGCGTCTCGACGCCGCGACAGCGCGCATCCGCGACAGCGAGGACGAGGTCTTCGGCGAGTTGCGCGTGACCACGACCATCGGCTTCGGCACGCTCTGGCTCGCCCCGCGCCTCGCCAAGCTTTATGAGAAATACCCCGATCTCAAGATCGACTTGATGCTGGAGGAGCGCGTGCTCGACCTGCCCATGCGCGAGGCCGATGTCGCCATCCGCATGAAGGAGCCGAGCCAGGCCGATCTCATCCGCAAGCGCCTCATGGGCGTGCATATGGGACTTTACGCCTCGCCCGAATATCTGAGGCGCAACACCGCACCCTCGGGCGTCGAGGATCTGTGCGATCACCGCCTGATCTGCCAGAACGTCAATTCCGCGCAAGTCAGCGCCGCGACCTATCTGGTCAAGGATCTCGTCGCCAACGACATTGCCTCGATGCTGACGGTCAACAACTATTTCGGAGTGCTCCAGGGTGTGCTCAACCACCTCGGGATCGGGGTGCTGCCCGACTACCTGACCTACGACTTTCCGAATCTCGTCCGCGTGCTACCGGAAGTTGAGTCGGTCGAGGTGCCGGTCTTTCTCGCCTATCCCGAGGAATTGCGTCATTCCCAGCGGATTGCCGCCTTCCGGGACTTCGTGCAGCAAGAGATCTTCGCCTACCGCAAAAACGTGAAAGATCAAAAGATTAGCTAAAGCTTTCGGCAGCCATGCAAGAAACGCATAGCGGCCATGCCGTGACGGGTGGCAATTTCCCTTGATCGGCGCGGGATGAGCCACTAACTGCACCGTTGACGGTAGCGCCACGCGGCGCAGCCGTCATACCTCCCTGTTGGACTATGGCCGAGCTTGATGCTCGGCCTTTTTTTTGGCGCATGGCCTTGCTCGGTCACGCGCCTGCCGCTCCCGATCACCGGACATGAAAAAGCCGGACGCCCTCGGGGCGCCCGGCTCGTCATGTCTAAAGTAAGCGGCCTATTCGGCGGCGGTATCCGTAGGCGCGCTCGCCTCGTCCTGCTCGCCCTTGGGCTTGCGCGGGCGGCGCTGCTTGGGCTTCGGCGCGTCCTCGGCCCCGCCCTGCTGTGCATCGCCCGAGGCCCCGTCGCCCTCTTGTTTCTGGCGCGGCTTGCGCGGCTGGCGCTTGGCGCCCGGCTGATTTTCGGGGGTCTCGACGAGCGTGCTCGCATCGTCTTCGCCGCTGTCGTGCCGAGCGCCCTGTTGCTGACCCTGATGGCCGCCATCGCCGCGCGGATCGCCCTCACCCCGGCGCTCGTCGTTCTGCTGCGCGCGCTCCCGGTCCCGCTCGGCCTGGCGCTCGCGATTCTCGCGTTCCTGCTGCTCGCGCTTGGCATCCTGCTCGCGCTTGGCGTCGATTTCCTTCTGGGCCTCACCCAGAAGACGCAGGTAATGCTCGGCATGCTGCTGGAAATTCTCGGTCGCCACGCGGTCATTGGCCAGTTGCGCGTCGCGCGCGAGCTGGTTGTACTTCTCGATGATCTGCTGAGGCGTGCCGCGCACCTTGCCCTCGGGGCCGGAACTGTCGAACACGCGGTTCACCACGTTGCCGACCGAATTGGGGCGGTTTCTGTTCGACTTGTTGCGCGAACGGGACTTCGATGATCTCATATTTATGGTGTCCAGCCTTGTTTCTAGAACCGTGTTAAACCCGAGAGGCGCCCGATGCGCCGATTGCAATAAACCGGGTTCGGCTATGTTGGCTTGGCGTCGCGCGGGACCACCCATGTCAGGATATCCACCGCTGCGACGCTTTCAGTAATCACGCCAAGCGGTGGCGCACAAGGGAAAAGCAGGCCGATTGGGCGATATTTCGCTAAAATCGGCCCGTTTCGGTTGATCGTTGCAGCCGCGTCACGCCGGCGCGCGGCCCATAACCACCCTGTCGCGCCCGTCGAGATCTGGCAGGATGCGCACCGACCCCAGGCCCGCGCCGGCCATCAGCGCGGCCACATCCGCGCCCTGGCGCCAGCCGATCTCGACCATGAGCCACCCGCCAGGCACGAGATGCGCACGCGCCCCCGCGCAGATCGCGCGATAGGCGCCGAGCCCGCAGGCCCCATCGGTCAGGGCCATACGCGGCTCGTATCCGAGCTCGGGCGCAAGCGCGCCCATCTCCGCCTCGGCGATATAGGGCGGATTGCTGACGATGAGATCGAAGCGGCCGCCGACGCTCGCGAACCAATCCGATTGCAGAAATTCCGCGCGATCCTCGACCCCGAGCCGGGCCGCATTGCCGCGCGCGACGTCGAGCGCCGCGCCCGAAAGATCCGATCCCACGCCCCGCGCTTCCCGGCGCGCGGCAAGGAGCGACAGCAGGATGGCGCCCGAGCCGGTCCCGAGATCGAGAACGCTCCGCCACGGCAGATCGAGCGCCGCGCGCACGAGGCATTCGGTTTCGGGGCGCGGGTCGAGCACGTCTGGCGTCACGCGGAATTCATGCTCGTAGAACAAGCGCTTGCCCGTGATATGCGACAGCGGCTCGCGCGCCGCGCGCCGCGTGATGGCCGCCTCGAACGCCTCGGCCCAGCCCGCCTCCGCCGGCGCGCCCATCTCGGCGCCGAGCCGGGCCGCGCTGATCCCCGTCACATGCGCAAGCAGCAGCCGCGCATCGCGGGGCGCGCCCTCGACACCCGCCGCCTCGAGCCGCGCCGCACCCTCGCGCAGCAGATCCGCGAGGCGCCGGCTCACGCCCCCATCTCGGCCAGAAGCCGCGCCTGCGCATCCGCCGTCAGCGCGTCGATCACCTCGTCGAGATCGCCCTGCATGACCTGATCGAGCTTGTAGAGCGTGAGGTTGATCCGGTGATCGGTCATGCGCCCCTGCGGGAAATTGTAGGTGCGGATGCGCTCGCTGCGATCGCCGGTGCCGACCTGCGCCGCGCGGTCGGCGCTGCGCGCACTGTCGACCCTCTGGCGCTCGGCGTCATAGAGCCGCGCCTTGAGGACCTGCATCGCGATCTCGCGGTTGCGGTGCTGCGACTTCTCGCTGCTCGTGACGACGATGCCCGTGGGAATATGCGTGATCCGCACGGCCGAATCGGTGGTGTTCACGTGCTGGCCGCCCGCGCCCGAGCTGCGCATCGTGTCGATGCGCAGATCGTTCGCATCGATCCTGACATCCACATCCTCGGCCTCGGGCAGAACGGCGACCGTCGCGGCGCTGGTATGGATGCGCCCGCCGCTCTCGGTTTCGGGCACACGCTGCACGCGGTGCACCCCGCTTTCGAACTTGAGCCGGGCGAAGACGTGATTGCCCTTCACATGCGCGACGACCTCCTTGATGCCGCCAAGCTCGGTCTGGCTCATCTCCACGAGGTCCATCGACCAGCCGCGCGCCTCCGCATAGCGCTGATACATGCGCAGCAGATCTCCGGCGAAGAGCGCCGCCTCCTCGCCGCCGGTGCCGGGGCGAATCTCGACCATGGCGGGGCGCGCATCGGCCTCGTCCTTGGGCAGAAGGCTCAGCTGAAGCGCGGCCTCCACCTCGGGCAGACGCGCCTCCAGCGTCTCGAGCTCGTCGCGCGCGAGCGCGCGCATCTCGGGATCGTCCAGCATGGCGCGCGCCCCCTCGATATCGCTGCGCAGCGCCTTCCAGAGGCGGATCTCCTCGACCACCGGGCGCAGCTCGGAATATTCGCGGCCCAGCGCCGCGATATCCCCGCCGCCCTGGGACATCTTGGCCTCGAGGAATTCGAAGCGTTGCAGGATCTGCTCTAGTCTGTCGAATGGAACCATGGCTCCATGTCCTTCATCCAAATGCTTTGGTCAAGCGGCGCGCGCGTGGTATCATCACTCCATGCGCAGCCTCATCGCCCTCTTTCTCATCGCCGCCCCGGCCCTGGCCGATACCACGATCGGCACCAAGACGGTCGAGTGCTATTGCACCGACAAGTCCGGCTCCCGCGTCGAGCTGGGCGAGATGACCTGCCTTCAGGTCGATGGCAAGATGTTCATGGCGCAGTGCCAGATGTCGCTGAACGTGCCGATGTGGCGCAAGATCTCCGACGGCTGCCTCAGCTCATCGCTGCCGAAGGATCGCCAGCCAGCGCTCGACACGGGCACGGTTGACGCCCATATCTGACTTGCCGTAGCGCAGCCGCGCGTGGATCGCGATGTCCTCGCCGCGCTGCGCGATGGTGGTGTAATCTGGAAAGCCGAAAACACGCGAGCGGGTGATGTAGGTGATCATCCCTTCCGCCACCGATCCGGCCAGCACCTCGGTGCGCGGCTCGGCGCGGATGATCTCGTCGAGCGCGGCGAGATCGCCCTCGACGCGGCGCATGACGCCGCCGTCCATATCCGCGCTCTCCACCTCCTCGGGCAGGACGTGCCAGCGCGTGGCGTCATCGGGCGCGAGCCGGACCCACCCCAGAAGCGCGAGCGCGGCCAGCAGAACCAGCAGGACGATCCATTTCATGTGCCCGCTCCTTCATCTTGGCGGCAAATACTCATGCCCGGCCCGCCTCACGCGCCGCCATGCGCGTTCCAGCCCAGCAGGCAGATGATGCTCGTCGCCACATGCGCGCCCGCGATGGCCGTGGCGCCCGTGGTGTCGAACGGCGGCGAGACCTCGACGATATCGCCGCCCTTGAGATCGATCCCCGCCAGATCGCGCAGCATGATGGAGGCCTGCGCGCTCGTCAGCCCGCCCCAGACCGGCGTGCCGGTGCCGGGCGCGAAGGCCGGATCCAGAGCGTCGATGTCGAAGCTGAGATAGACCGGCGCATCGCCGAGAATACCCCTGATCTTCTCGACCGCCGCCGTCGTGCCACCCTCATGCACTTCGCGGGCGTCGATGATGGTCATGCCAATCGGATCGGGCACGGTGGTGCGGATGCCCACCTGCACGGATTTCGCAGGGTCGATCAGGCCCAGCTTGATGGCCTTGTAGAACATCGTGCCGTGGTCGATCCGCTCGAAATTGTCGTCCTGCCACGTGTCGGTGTGGGCATCGAAATGCAGGAGGGCCATGGGGCCGAATTTTTCGGCGTAGGCCTTGAGGATGGGAAAGCTGATATAGTGATCGCCGCCCAGCACGACGCTCGCCGCGCCCGCGTCGAGAATGCCCTTGATATGCTGCGTCAAAAGCCCCGGAAACTCGGGCACCATCGCATAGTCGAAGGCCAGATCGCCGTAATCGACGATGCTGAGCGTCTCCATCGGGTTGTATCCCCAGCCATAGGGCGCATCCGCCGTTTGCAGCGCGCTCGCCTCGCGAATCGCGCGCGGCCCGAGCCGCGTGCCGGTGCGGTTCGTTACCGCCTGATCGAAGGGCACGCCCGTCACCGCCACATCGACGCCGGTCAGGTCCTTGGTGTAACGCCGCCGCAGAAAGGACGTGGCGCCGCCGAAGGTGTTCTCGAAGCTGAGGCCGCGGTCGTTCTTGCGGGTAAAGGCCTCGTCCACCGTGCTACGTGCGTCTTCCAATCCCATGATGGCCCCTTTCGCTCTTGCGCCGATGCCGCACCCTGTAAGACAAACGCGGGCACATGCAAGCCCGCCTGAGGACATGCCAGAGGATATGCCCGTGACCGATGCCCTGATCCACGACCCCGAGGGTGGCCTGCCGCGCCTTCTGGCGATCATGCGCGCGCTGCGCGATCCCGAAACCGGCTGCCCCTGGGATATCGAGCAGGATTTCGCCACCATCGCCCCCTACACGATCGAGGAAGCCTACGAGGTCGCCGATGCGATCGCGCGCGCCGACTGGTCCGATCTTACGGGCGAGCTGGGCGATCTGCTGCTTCAGGTCGTCTTTCATGCCCAGATCGCCGAGGATCGCGGCCTCTTCGATTTCAGCGACATCGCCGACGGCATCGCGGACAAGATGGTCGCGCGCCACCCCCATGTCTTCGGAGACGAGAGCCGCGACAAGAGCGCGGAGCAGCAGACCCGCGATTGGGAGACGATCAAGGCCGCCGAGCGCGCGGCGGCGCGCGAGAGCGGCACGCTGGGCGGCGTGGCGCTCGGACTTCCGGCCCTTCTGCGCGCGGTCAAGCTGCAAAAGCGGGCGGCGCGGGTGGGCTTCGACTGGCCCGGCACGGAGGGCGTGCTGGCCAAGATCACCGAGGAAGTGGCCGAGCTCGCCGAGGCCCAAGCCAGCGGCGACGCGGATCACGCCGAAGAGGAATTCGGCGATCTTCTCTTCGTGATGGCGAACCTCGCGCGCCACATGAAGATCGACCCCGAAGCGGCCCTGCGCCGCGCCAACGACAAGTTCACGCGGCGCTTCGAGCGGATCGAGGCCCTGTTGGCCGAGGCCGGCAAGACGCCCGACCAAAGCGATCTGGTAGAAATGGACGCTCTTTGGAATCGCGCCAAGGCCGAGGAACGTCAGGGCTGAGCGCGGCTCAGACCACCGGCAGATCCGGCCCCGCGAAGCGCGTCAGCTTTTGCGCGCCGCCTTCGCGGATCACGATGTTCTCTTCGGCCACCATGATCGTCCCCGGCCCCGTCGTCATCCCCGGCTCGAGCGTGATGACCATACCCGGCAGGAGTTCGGTGCGGTCCTGCGGAATTAGCGAGAGGCCTTCCGTCAATTGCATCCCGAGGCCGTGGCCCAGCCGCCCCGCGCCCTCGCCCGCGCCGGTGATCGCGGCCATCGCGGCATGAACATCGCAGGCGCGCGCGCCGGGACGTGCGGCCTCCAGTCCCGCCTCGACCGCCTCGGACAGTTGCGCATGGGCCAGCGCCGCGTTCCCCGACGCCGCGCCGACCGCATAATTGCGGTCGAAATCGCAGAAATACCCGTCCCAGACCGCGCCAGTGTCGAGCATCAGCACGTCGCCCCGCGCCAGCGGCGCGTCGGAGGCGGGCGAGATCACGTCGCCATAGCCGTCAGGCCCCGCACCGCCCGCGATATAGGACACGAGATCGGCCCCCTCCTCGAGCAGCAGGCGCTGAAAATCGCGGAAGACGGCGCCGAGCGCGCGGCCCTCCCGCGCGATCTCCGGGACCCGGTCGAAGGCGCGATTCGCGATGGCGCAGGCATGGGCGATCTTGGCGATCTCCGCCTCGGACTTCACCGCGCGCAAGGCGGCGGTGATCCCGTGATCATGAGTGAAGACCAGACCGGAGGCCGCCTTGACCGCGTCGAAACTCGCCAGCGGCATGCGCAGCACGCTCTCGGGGCCGGAGGGCACGCCCACCGGCCCGCCGATCTCGCGCAATGTCGCCGCAAGAAGGCTGATGCCGTCATCGGCAGGGTCCGGCGCGGGCCAGACGCGGATATCCTCGATCCATGTCCGAGCCATCAGCGCGGCGCCGATCGACGGAATGACGGCGACGGGCAGTCCCGAGACCGGCACGACGAGGAACCACGGACGGCTCGGGCTTTCCCAGAACCGCGTGAGGAACCCGGTGAAATAGCGGATCTCCGGCTCGGTCGTCAGCAAAAGCGCGCCGAGGCCCGCCGCGTCCATCCGCGCCTGCGCCGCGCCCAGCCGCGCCGCATATTCGGCGCGCGCGAAGCCGCGCGTCACTCGGCCGGACCTTCGCTCAGAATGCAGAGCACGCGCGCATCCTCGGGCAGACCCATATGGCAGAGCGCGGCGATGCCCGCCCCGCCCGAAGGCGAGGTATCGAGGCCGAGCGCCGAGAGCTCGGGCAGCACGGCGGAGGCTTCCTCATCGGTGACGAGCGCGAAGGCATCGGCATCGCGCGCCAGCCCCTTCAAGGCGATTAGCGACGCCGCCTTGCAATCGAGCCGGCCCATATTCGACACCGGCCCCTCCGCCTCGACGAACCGGCCCGCCTCGATCGCGGTCCAGAGCGCGGGCGCCGCCTCGGGCTCGACGACCACGATGCGCGGCGCATCGCCCCAGACCTTGCGGAAATGCGCGGCGCAGGCCCCGGCAAGGCCGCCCACCCCGGCCTGCAACAGGATGTGGGTCGGCGGGGCGCCCGCCTGCTCCTCCATCTGCTCGGCGGCCTCGGCGGCCATGACGAGATAGCCCTCCATCAGGCGATGCGGCAGGGCGGTGTAGCCGGGCCAGGAGCTGTCCGAGAGCAGCGTCCAGCCGTTATCCTCGGCGGCCTCGTGCGCCGCCTCCATGCTGGCCTCGTAATGCGCGCCCGCCCGCACCACCTCGGCGCCCCGCGCGCGCAGCCGGTCCGCGAAGCTTTCGGGTACCGGGTCGGCCAGATAGATCACCGCCCGCGCGCCGAAGATCGCGGCCCCCGCCGCGACCGAAAGCCCGTGATTGCCCGCGCTCGCCGTCACATAGGTGCGCCCTTCGAGGATGCGCGTCATGTCTGCGCCCTCGGAAGCGTGCTCCGCCTCCTGCGCCTCATGCGCGATGACATAGGCCGCCCCCAGCGCCTTGAAACTGCCGAGATCCATGCGCCCGCGCTCGTCCTTGACCCAAAGCGCGGGCCCGAACCCCTCGACCGGCACGAGCGGCGTCGCGCCCGCCGCCGGACAGCGTGCCAAGAGCGTGCGCGGCGCTTCGGCATCCGTGCTGGGCCAGAGCACATCCGCCAGCGCCGCGTCCGGAAATTCCGCGCCCCGCCAGGGGTTTTCCTCGATCTGCATGGACGGCTCCTCCCTTTTCCGGGCATAGGACGCAGCCCGGCGGCGCCCGTCAAGCCTCGACGCGCGATCCGTCCCGCGCGGCCCTGCCCGGCACCACCCCCCTTCCCCCCTCTCGCGCAATGACTTAAAGAGGCGCCGAACCCTACCGACCTGCCAGCCCGAAGGAATCCCCTCTTATGACCGAGCCGGACATCACCCCCGATCTGATCGCTGCTCACGGGCTGAAGCCGGACGAATACGAGCGCATTCTCGAGATCATCGGCCGCGAGCCCACCTTCACCGAGCTGGGCATCTTCTCGGCCATGTGGAATGAGCATTGCAGCTACAAATCCTCGAAGAAATGGCTGCGCACCCTGCCCACCAAGGGCCCGCAGGTCATCTGCGGTCCGGGCGAGAACGCGGGCGTGGTCGATATCGGCGACGGTCAGGCGGTCATCTTCAAGATGGAGAGCCACAACCACCCGTCCTATATCGAGCCCTACCAGGGCGCGGCGACGGGCGTGGGCGGCATCCTGCGCGACGTCTTCACCATGGGCGCGCGGCCCATCGCGGCGATGAACTCGCTCAGCTTCGGCAGCCCCGACCATCCCAAGACGCGCCAGCTCGTGCATGGCGTGGTCGAGGGGATCGGCGGATATGGCAACGCGTTCGGTGTGCCCACCGTGGGCGGCGAGCTGCGCTTCGATCCGGCCTATAACGGCAACTGCCTCGTCAACGCCTTCGCGGCGGGCCTCGCGGACGCCGACAAGATCTTCTATTCCGCCGCGTCGGGTGTGGGTCGCCCTGTCGTCTATCTCGGCGCCAAGACGGGCCGCGACGGCGTCGGCGGCGCGACGATGGCCAGCGCCGAGTTCGACGACACGATCGAGGAAAAGCGCCCGACCGTGCAGGTGGGCGATCCCTTCACCGAAAAGCGCCTGATGGAAGCCACGCTCGAGCTGATGGCGACGGGCGCGGTGATCTCCATCCAGGACATGGGCGCCGCGGGCCTCACCTGCTCGGCCGTGGAAATGGGCGACAAGGGTGGTCTCGGCGTGCGGCTCAACCTCGAGGCCGTCCCGCAGCGCGAGCCGAACATGACCGCCTACGAGATGATGCTGTCCGAAAGCCAGGAGCGCATGCTCATGGTGCTCGAGCCGTCGCTCGAGGCCGAGGCGCGCGCCGTCTTCGAGAAGTGGGATCTCGATTTCGCCATCGTCGGTGAGACCATCGCCGAGGACCGCTTCCTCATCATGCACCACAACGAGGTCAAGGCCGACCTGCCGCTGGCGGCTCTGTCGGGCACCGCGCCCGAATACGACCGCCCGTGGGAGGCGCCCACGCCGGCCGAGGCGCTGGACCCGGCGAGCGTGCCGCAGATCGACCCGATCGACGGGCTGCGCGCGCTGATAGCATCGCCCAACTATTGCAGCCGCGATTGGGTCTACGAGCAATACGACACGATGGTCATGGCCGATACCGTGCGCGGGCCGGGTCTCGGCGGCGGGTTGATCCGCGTGCACGGCACCGACAAGCTCCTTGCCTTCACCTCGGACGTGACGCCCCGCTATGTCGAGGCCAATCCCGAGATGGGCGGCATGCAGGCCGTGGCCGAAGCCTATCGCAACCTCACGGCCTTGGGCGCCAAGCCCTTGGCCAGCACCGACAATCTCAATTTCGGCAACCCCGAGAAGCCCCGGATCATGGGTCAGCTCGTCCATGCCATCAAGGGCATCGGCGCCGCCTGCGAGGCGCTCGACATGCCGATCGTGTCGGGCAACGTCTCGCTCTACAACGAAACCGACGGCGCGGCGATCCTGCCGACGCCGACCATCGGCGCCGTCGGCCTCGTCGCCCATGCGGACGACGCCATCACCGGGCAGGCCCGCGAGGGGCATGTCGCGCTGGTCATCGGCGAGACGCATGGCCATCTCGGACGTTCGGCCCTGCTGGCCGAAGTCTTCAACCGCAGCGAGGGCGACGCGCCCGCGGTCGATCTCGCCGCCGAGCGCCGCAATGGCGAGTTCATCCGCGCCAACCACGCGCTCATCACCGCATGCACTGACCTGTCGGATGGCGGCCTCGCGCTTGCCGCCTTCGAGATGGCCGAGGCGGCGGGCGTCGGCGTTCAGCTCGACTCGGACGATACCGCTACGCTCTTCGGCGAGGATCAGGCGCGCTATCTCGTGGCCTGCAATTTCGATCAGGCCGAAGCGCTGATGACCGAAGCCGCGAAAGCGGGCGTGAGCGTCACGAGCGTCGGCAAGTTCACCGGCGATGCGGTGCGCATGGGCGGCTCGAAAGCCCCGCTCGACGAGCTGTCGCGGATCTTCCGCGCGAGCTTCGGCGAGCGTTTCGCCTGAGGGCGGGCGGGGATAGAGTATTTTCGCCAAGATGAAGCAGGGGCGCTCTCCCCGCTTCTTCTGATGCCGTCGCGCTCGGGCGCCCTCTCCCTCAGGCGCCTTGCGCGACGGTCCTGATGCGCTCGATCATGGCGCGCAGCCCGTTCGAGCGCTGCGCCGAGAGATGATCCGTGAGCCCGAGCCGCGCAAGCTCGCCGCCCGCATCGACGCGCGGCACCTCCGCGACGGGCAGATCGTTGTAGAGCGCGCGCAGCACCGCGATGAGGCCGCGTACGATCAGCGCGTCGCTGTCCCCGTCGAAGCGGAACGTGCCGCTCTCGATCTGCGGGTGCAGCCAGACCTGGCTCGCGCATCCCTCGACCCGCGTCGCAGGCACCTTGAGCGCATCGTCGAGCGGCTCCATCGCCTTGCCGGCCTCGATCACATGGCGATAGCGATCCTCCCAATCCTCCAGGAATTCGAAATCCTCGACGATCTCCTCGAATGCCGGCTGGGCCATGTTCCACTCCTTTAATACGCTCGCGCCAGAGGTAGGCCCGCGGGCGCGAAAGGTCCAGCCCGCGCGCTTGCGCAGGGGCGCGCGGGCCTGCTAGGGTCCGCCGAACTCATGACCCCTGACAAGGACCTTGCCGATGCGCGCCGTGGTGACCCTCGTGACGATTTCCAGCCTGACACTGGCGGGCTGCTCGGGCTTTCGCGACTCGCGCGCCAACCCGGCGAACTGGTTCGGTGGCGGGCGCAGCGCCCCTGCCCTGACGACCGACGCCGCCGCCGCCAACCCGCTCATCCCCGAGGAGCGCGACAGCATCTTCCGCCGCGCACCCGAAGAGGAGCGCTATCAGGGCACGCCGATCCATGCGGTCCAAGAAGTGTTGATCGAGCCGTCCTCGGGCGGCGCGATCATCAAGGCCACGGGCCTGTCGCTGCGCCAGGGCGCCTTCGACGTGCGCCTCGTGCCCGAGAACGAGGGCGTGCCGGTGGACGGTGTGCTGAGCTATACCCTGCGCGCGGTGCAGCGCACCGACACGCCGCAGGGCCCCGAGCAGACGCGCCGCGTGAGCGCCGGCCGTTTCATCACCGCCCAGACCCTGCGCGAGGCGCGCGAAGTGCGCGTTCTGGCCCAGACCAACAGCGCCGCCTCGGTCTCGCGCCGCTAGGGCGCGCGCTCAGACCGCGACCGTCTCGATCGTGCTGCCCTTCACGCGCAGCGCGATCCTGCCCTCACAAAGGCGCAGCGCCTCGGCGCCGAACACATCGCGGCGCCAGCCCGACAGAGCCGCCACGTCGCGCTGCCCCGCCGCGATCGCGTCGAGATCGGACGCCGTGGCGATCAGCTTCGATGCGACCCCCTCGCGGTCGGACGCGCCTTTCAGCAGCACCCGCAGCAGATCGGCCACCGCCGGGTTGACCTGAAGCTTTTCGCGGCTGAGGTCCGGCTGCGGCTGCTCGGAGGCGGGCGTCGCCAGCCCGTCGGCCACCGCCTTCAGGATGCCATCGGCGATCTCGCCCTTGCGCGCCTCGCGCAGGAGCAGGCGCGAGCGCCCGAGATCCTGGATGTTGCCCGGCTTAGTCGCCGCCAGCTCGACCAGCGCGTCATCCTTGAAGACGCGGCTGCGCGGGATGTCGCGCTCCTGCGCATAGGCTTCGCGGAAGCGCGCGAGCTCGCGCACGATGGCGAGATACTTGCCGCCGTTGTTGCGCGTCTTGATGCGCTGCCAGGCGTCCTCGGGGCGACTGATATAGGTCTCGGGCGTGGTGAGGACGGCCATTTCCTCGGCCACCCATTTGTCGCGCCCGCTCTTTTGCAATTCGCGCGCGAGATATTCGTAGATCTTGCGCAGGTGCGTCACATCCGCGAGCGCGTATTTCTTCTGCGCATCGCTCAGCGGGCGGCGCGACCAGTCGGTGAAGCGCGAGGACTTGTCGATCTGCGCCCGCGCGATCCGCTTGACCAGCGTCTCGTATCCCGCCTGCTCGCCGAAGCCGCACACCATCGCGGCGACCTGCGTGTCGAAAAGCGGCGATGGGATGAGGCCCGCATCGACATAGAAGATCTCGAGATCCTGCCGCGCCGCGTGGAACACCTTGACCGTGCTCTCGTCCCTAAAAAGCGCGTAGAGCGGCTCGAGCGAAAGGCCCTCGGCCAGCGGATCGACGAGGACGGCGTTCTCGTCCTCCTCGCCCGGAAAGGCCAGCTGCACGAGGCAGAGTTTCGAGTAATAGGTGCGCTCGCGCAGGAATTCGGTATCGACGGTGACGTAGGGGTGCTCGGCGGCGCGGGCGCAGAAATCGGCCAGCTCTTCGGTCTTGGTGATGGTCTGGATCAAGGCGAGGCTTCTTTCGATGATAGCTTTTGTGATCCTATAGGCCGGATCGGAACGAATTGGAACGGGCGCGGGGCGTCACGGCAGGTGAAGCGGATCGCGCTCCCCGGCGGCGAAGCGGCGCAGTACGGCGGGATAGAGGCGATGCTCGGCCTCGAGCACGCGGGCGGCGAGCGTCTCGGCGCTGTCACCCGGCAGAACCGGCACGCGGGCCTGACCGAGGATCGGGCCGTCATCCAGCGCCGCCGTCACCTCGTGGACCGTGCAGCCCGCCTCCGCCTCCCCCGCCTCGAGTGCGCGCTGGTGCGTGTGAAGGCCGCGATACTTGGGCAGAAGCGAGGGATGGATGTTGATCATGCGCCCCTGCCAGCGGCCCACGAAGCCTTCGGTCAGCACGCGCATGAAACCGGCGAGGCAGATGATGTCGGGCTCATGCGCCATGATCGCGGCATGGAGCGCCTCCTCGAAGGCGGCGCGGTCCTCGCCGTGGGGGCGGTGATCGACCACCTCGGTCGGGATGCCGCGCGCCGCCGCCTTTTGCAGTCCACCCGCATCCGCGCGGTTTGACAGGACCAGCACGGGGCGCGCTGGATGATCGCCCGTCATGCTGTCCGCAAGCGCCACCATGTTCGAGCCGCTGCCCGACAGAAGGATGGCGACCCGTTTCATCAGGCGAGGCTGCCGCTGTAGCGGATGCCCGCGCCCTTTGTGACATGGCCGATGCGGTGCACCGTCTCGCCCTCTTCGGTCAGCAGCTCCGCCAGCGCGTCCGCGCGGTCCGCGTCGACGGCGACGATCATGCCGATGCCGCAATTGAACGTCTTGAGCAGTTCGCCCTCATCCATGCCGCCGGTCTCGCGCAGCCAGCCGAAGACGCCGGGCAGATCCCAAGCACCGAGGTCGATATCGGCGCCCAGATCCTCTGGCAGGACGCGCGGCAGGTTCTCGGTCAGGCCGCCACCGGTGATATGGGCGAGCGCATGCACGCCGCCCGCACGGATGGCCGCCAGCGCGGGCTTGACGTAGAGCCGCGTCGGTGTCAGCAGCGCGCCGCCCAGCGTGCCCTCGCTCCACGGGCAATCCGCATCCCAGCCGAGGCCCGACATCTCGACCAGCTTGCGCACGAGGCTGTAGCCGTTGGAATGCACGCCGTTCGAGCCGAGGCCCAGAAGCACGTCGCCTTCGGCGACATTCTCGGGCAGCGCCGCACCGCGCTCCATCGCGCCCACGGCGAACCCCGCGAGATCGAAATCACCCGCCGGATACATGCCCGGCATTTCCGCCGTCTCCCCGCCGATCAGCGCGGTCCCCGACAGCGCGCAGCCCTCGGCGATGCCCTCGATGATGCGCGCGGCCTTTTCGGTCTCGAGTTTGCCGGTCGCGAAATAGTCGAGGAAAAAGAGCGGCTCGGCGCCTTGGCACACCAGATCGTTGACGCACATGGCCACAAGATCGATGCCCACGCCGTCCACGTTGCCCGTGTCGATGGCGATGCGCAGCTTGGTGCCCACGCCGTCCGTCGCCGCGACCAGCACCGGATCGTCATAGCCCGCCGCCTTCAGATCGAACAGCGCGCCGAAACCGCCGAGCCCGGACATGACGCCGGGGCGCGCGGTGCGCTTCGCCGCGGGCTTGATCCGCTCGACGAGCGCGTTGCCGGCATCGATATCGACGCCCGCGTCGGCATAGCTCACACCGTTCTTGGGATGGGTCATGGGGCTCTCCTCGAATTTGATCGCGGGCCTAGCCCAAAGCGGCGCGCGGCGCAATCTCAAAGCCTCCGTGCGCCCGCGCGCTCGCGACTTGACGCGCGCCGCCCCGCTGCGTAGGAAACGGCTCAGGCGGGCCTGTAGCTCAACTGGTTAGAGCAGAGCGCTCATAACGCTTTGGTTGCGGGTTCAAGTCCTGCCGGGCCTACCACAAACCGCCCTCGCCTACGCCCAGCCCAGCATCCGCAGCGAGATGAGCGCGATGGCCGCGCCCGCGGTGATCTCCATGACCGGCATGACGCGCGTGAGCGCCGCCGCACCGGGCGCCGAGCCAAGCGCGCCTTCGCGGGCGAAGGCCGCCATGACCGCGACCGCGACCGTCACCGCCCCCGTTCCCAGCGCCATCGCGAGCGTGCCGGCCACTCCGGCGGCCGGAATGCCCATCTGCCATGTCAGGACCAGCAGAAGAAGCGCCCCGGTGCAGGGCCGCACCGCGACCGCGCCGATGAGCGCGAGGGTCGCGCGCAGGCCATGGGCGCGAGCGACCTCCTCGGCGCTCGGCGCATGGGCATGGCCGCAGCCGCAATCATCGCCGTGATGCTCATGCGCGATCTGGCCGCGCAGCTTGCGCGCGCCCCGAACCAGCAGCCAAAGGCCGATCAGCCCGATGGCGACGGCCGAGACCATGCTCATCGCGCCTTCCGCAAGCCCGGTGAGCTGCGCGCGGGTGTAGCCCAGCAGCAGCATGCCGCCATAGACCAGCGCGATCGCCGTCACCGCCTGCCCGAGCGAGGCGGCCATGGCCACAATCGAGAGGCGAAGCGCGGGCACCCGCGCCGAGAGGCCGTAGCCGCCGATCAGAAGCTTGCCATGACCCGGCCCCGCCGCGTGCACCACGCCATAGGCGAAGGCGAGGCCCATCAGGGCGGCGAAGGCGCCCGGATCGCGCGCCCGAAGCGCCCTGAGCGCCCCGGCGAGCCCGTTCTGGAATTCGCGCTGCCAACCCGCAGCCCACCGGGCGACGGCGGCGTCTGCCCCGCTCCAGAAAAGCGCGGCAAGCGCGAGCGCGATGAGGCCGAAAATCAGGAGGGCGCGGCGCATGTCACCTCGAACGCATCCGCGAAAAGGATGCCGATATCGCCCAGATCGACTTCGGCGAAGGGGTCTTCGTCCATGTCGACCGAGGCCAGTTTCTCGCCGTATTCGGCATAGGCCTTGTCGGTGTCGGCGGCGCGGCGCGTCACCTCGCAGGCCTCGGCGCCTTCGATCACGGGCAGCGTTGGCACATCATAGGCCACGAAGAAGCTCGGATCATAGATGCGCGCCACCGCTTCGGGATCGACCTCGATGGGCTCGGCCAAGGGGCGCACATGCGTCGTGATGATCCGGCCCTCCTCGTAATAGGCGCGGTGCTTGACGGGCCGCGCGAGCGCGACGTCGCTGCCCTCGCGCTCGAGCGTCACGTCACCCGGAAACCCCGCGTCCCAGTCCACGTCCTTGCCCGCGAACGCCTCGAGCTTGTCGGGCTCGGGCGTGCCGTCGCCATCCGCATCGAGGCCCGCATCCTCGATCATCACCAGAGAATAGAACTCGTCGTAGGACCAGCCGATGCGCAGCGCCGCCAGCCGGCCCTCGTCGTCGAAGATCAGCGACAGCGCCGCGTCGATGAAGACATGCGGATGCGCCGTGCCCTGCCCGGCGGGCAGGGCCAGCATCGCGGCCGTCATGATCGCCTTCAGCTTGTGCATTCAGCCAGCCGTTCCGCCATGTCGCGCAGAAGCGCCGGATAATAGCCCGGACCCATCTCGATCTCGAAGCCGAGCGGATCGACCATGCCGATGCGCGCGCCGGTGCCGTCGGTCACGGTCTCCACGAAGCCGGGATTGTGGGACGGCTCGGCAAGCGCGCAGGTCGCGCCGATATCCGCGATGAGGTTGCGGATCTCCTCGAGACGCGCGGGGCCGGGATCGGCGGCGTCGCCATCCGCGATCGCGCCGGCGGCGGGGAACCCGAAATGGTGTTCGAAATAGTGATAGGCATCATGGAAGACCACGAAGCGCGCACCGCTCCGCGGCTCGAGCATCGCGCGCACATCCGCCTCGGCGGCGGTGATCTCTTCCTTGCCCGCCGCGGCATTGGCTTCGTAGATCTCGGCATTGGCCGGATCGAGGCGCGAAAGCTCCGCCGCGATCACGTCGAGCCACGCGCGGCCGTTGTCCGGATCGAGCCAGGCATGCGGATCGACGCCGGAGTGATCGTGGTCGTGGCCCTCATGGCCGTGTCCTTCTTCCTTGGCTTGCTCGTCATGCCCGTGGTCGTGCTCGTCCTTGGCATGCTCTTCATCCCCATGGTCGTGCTCGTCCTTGGCATGCTCGTCATGCCCGTGGTCGTGCTCGTCCTTGGCGTGCTCATCATGGTCGTGGTCGTGCTCGTCCTTGGCATGCTCGTCATGGTCGTGGCCGTGCCCTTCGTCACCATGTCCATGCCCATCGTGATCGAAGCGCGCGCCTTCGCGGAACTCCATTACCTCTGTCACGTCCGCATCCAGGAGGCCGACGACGCGGGCGTCAGGCGCCAGTGTCTCGATGGACCCATCCAGCCACGGCGTCAGCGTCTCACCGATCCAGAATACCGCGTCCGCCTGCTCGAGAAAAGCCGCTTCGGAGGGACGCATCGCATAGCCATGGGGCGATGCGCCCGCGCGCACGACCTGCCCCACCGGCTCGGCCCCGGGCACGCCTTCCATCACCCGCGCGACAAGCCCCGTGACGGGCGCGATATCGGTCGCGACGCGCGGAACTTCGGAATGGCCCGCCTGGACCGACGCCGAGAAGGCGAAGGTTCCGACAAGGCAAGTGCGCAACATTTTCATGGACAGCTCTCCGCATTGTAACTATGTAACATCTCACCGGGCAATACATGCTATAATATAACATTTCAAGCGCCTTGCCGCGCCACAGGACCTCGATGTCAAACCACGCCGCGCAGAGCCACGATCATGACGGGTGCATCGAAACCTGCATGCGCGCGGCCGAGCGGACTTGCGCGGATAAAGGGCTTCAATTCACGCCGGTGCGACGCCGCGTTCTCGAGCTTCTTCTCGAGGAACACAAGGCCCTCGGCGCCTACGACATCCTCGCGGTTCTACGCGCCGAAGGTCTCGGCACACAACCGCCGATCGCCTACCGCGCGCTCGATTTTCTGGTCAGCCACGGCTTCGCGCATCGAATCGAACGGCTCAACGCCTTCATCGCCTGTGCCCATACCGGGCAGCGCCACGCGCCCGCCTTTCTGATCTGTCGCAACTGCAAACGGGTGGACGAAGCCGACACCGCACCGGGCGCGGGCGAGTTGGCGCGCGCCGCCGAGGAAGCGCATTTCGAGATCGAAGGCGTGACGCGCGAGGCGATCGGCCTTTGCCGGGTCTGCCGCACCGATAACGAGGCCCGAGCATGACGCTACCGAAGAGCCGAAGCGGCGCTGAAGAGGCGCTGATCGAGAGCCGTGGCCTAAACATCAAGATTGGTTCGCAAACCATTCTGGACAATATCGATTTCAGCATTCGGCGCGGCGAGATCGTGACCATCGTCGGTCCCAATGGCTCGGGCAAGTCCACCTTCCTGCGCACGCTTCTCGGCGGTGTGCGGCCCAGCCGGGGAGAGATCCGCCGCAAGCCGGGCCTGCGGCTCGGGTATGTGCCCCAGCGCCTCGTCCTCGACGCGAGCCTGCCCATCACCGTGCGCCGCTTTCTGGGCCTGCCGCGCCGCGTCTGCGCCCGCGCTGCGGCCGAGGCGCTCATCGCGGCGGGTGTGCCGGACATCGCTCAGCGCCCCATGGCGGGCCTCTCGGGCGGCCAATTCCAGCGCGTCCTTCTGGCCCGCGCCCTTCTGGAGAAGCCGGACCTTCTGATGCTCGACGAAGGCGCGGCGGGGCTCGATCAGCCGGGCGCCGCCGCCTTCTACCGCCAGATCGAGGATGTGCGCCGCGAGACGGGCTGCGCCGTTCTGATGGTGAGCCATGATCTGCATGTCGTGATGAGCGCCTCGGACCGGGTGATCTGCCTTAACGGGCATATCTGCTGCGAAGGCACGCCCGAGGTCGTGGCCGAGGCGCCGGTCTATCGCGCGCTGTTCGGCGAAGGCACGCAAGGCGCGTTGGCGCTCTACCGCCACCGCCATGACCATGTGCATGGCGAGGATTGCGCGCATGAGCACGGCCCGAAAGAGCCGGAGAAGGTAATCGATGCTGGATGATTTCATGACGCGCGCGGCGCTTGCCGGGATCGGCACGGGGCTGGCGGCGGCGCCTCTCGGCTGTTTCGTCGTCTGGCGCCGCATGGCGTATTTCGGGGATGCGACGGCTCATGCGGCGATTCTCGGCGTCGCGCTCTCGCTCGCGCTGTCGCTGCCGATCTTCACGGGCGCGCTCCTCGTGGCGCTCTGCATGGCCTCGCTCGTGACGGCCCTTTCGGGGCGCGGGCGCAGCGTCGACACCGTGCTGGGCGTGCTGGCGCATTCGGCGCTGGCGATCGGCCTCGTCAGCGTATCGCTTCTCGACGGCGTGCGCGTCGATGTGATGGCCTTCCTCTTCGGCGATATCCTGTCGGTCTCGCGCGGGGATCTGGGCATCATCTGGGGCGGGGCCGCGCTGGTTCTGGCGCTGGTCTGCTGGCGCTGGTCGGCGCTTCTGACGGCGACGCTCGATCCGGATCTGGCGCGCGCCAGCGGCATCGAGCCGCGCCGGGAGGAACTGATCCTCACCCTCGCCCTCGCCATCGTCGTGGCGGTCGCGATCAAGGTGGTCGGCGCGCTCCTCATCACGGCGCTGCTCATCATCCCCGCCGCGACGGCGCGGCCCTTCGCTCGCACGCCCGAAGGCATGGCGCTGATCGCCGCCATGCTTGCGGTCGCCTCGGCGGGATCGGGCCTTTTCGTATCCTACCGGCTCGACACGCCCACGGGGCCGACCATCGTCAGCGCCGCGGCGGGCCTCTTCGCGCTGTCCTGCATCTATACGGGCATCGGGGCGCGGCGGCGCGGCTAGTGAAACCGCGCCTTGCGCCCCCGGCGCGCCGGGGGAGGCATGGGCGTGCTCGCCTCGCCGAGATAGCGTACGAAGGCGCGCGCGGCCGCGCTCTCGACACGGTCGGGCGCGGCGTCGAGCGCCGCGCGCGCGGCTTCGGGCGTGGCGGCGCCCGGCAGGGCGAAGGCCCATTCGAGCAGCCCCATGCGCGCCGCCGCATCGGCATCGGCGCCCACGGCCTCCACGCGCTCGAGCCCGTTCAGGATCTGGGTCACGGTCATCTCTAGTCTTCTCCTCGGCCCAACCCCGGACCTCCTGGGGCGCGGGCGGCTGCGAGGGCAAGGACGGTGGCCGCATCCTGCGGACCCGTCACGCCGCCCCCACCGCCCCACGCGGTTTGACGTCATCGTCCAAGGCTGGTTTCCGGACTTCGAGGGGCCGGAGCGCCGCGGCGCTCCATGATCCGGCATCCTTCCCGGGCGGATACGCCCAGTGGCTCTTGCCGTCTCGCCCACCCTGACCGTTGCGGGGGCAGTGCCGGATTTCCACCGGCTTCCCAATTCTCCGCGCAGCGCGCGGCACCCTGGACGATCACCTAAGCGCATTCGGCAGGAGCGCGCAACGATTCATGCCGCCCTCGCGCGGAAAGCGGCCTGCGCCTCCGGCAGGGATATTTGGGGCAAGAAGAAAAGGGGCGCGCGGTGCCTAGAACGGCACGTCGTCCGGGCTGGTCACATAGCGCGCGACGACCTTCTTGGTGCCGGCCTTCTCGAAAGCGATCTCGAGCTTGTCGCCTTCGAGCGCGACGATCTCGCCATAGCCGAATTTCTGATGGAACACCCGCTCGCCCACCGTGTGCGAGGATGCGGCGGCCATGTCGATCACCGGCGATGTCGCCTCGCGCGGCTGGGCCGTGGGACGTTGCCCCGCGCGGGCCTGCATCCGTTTCCAGCCGGGCGAGTTGTAGACATTCGCCTCGGCCACGCGCGCGTCGATGCTGTTCTGGACACCGGCCGCCGCGCCATAGCCGCCACCATAGAGACCGGGCGGCGTCAGCACCTCGACATGCGCCTCGGGCAGCTCGTCGATGAAGCGCGAGGGCAGCGAGGATTGCCACTGGCCGAAGACGCGGCGATTTCCCGCGAAGGAGATCGTGCAGACCTCCTCGGCGCGGGTGATGCCGACATAGGCGAGCCGCCGCTCCTCCTCGACGCCCTTGAGACCAGACTCGTCCATCGAGCGCTGCGAGGGGAAGAGGCCATCCTCCCAGCCGGGCAGAAAGACCGCCGGAAACTCGAGACCCTTGGCGGCGTGCAGCGTCATGATGCTGACTTTCGCTCCGGCATCGTCGCTCTCGTTATCCATGATGAGGCTGACATGCTCGAGAAAGCCGGTGAGGTTCTCGAAATTCTCCAGCGCCTTGACCAGTTCCTTGAGGTTTTCGAGCCGGCCCGGCGCCTCGGGCGTCTTGTCGTTCTGCCACATCTCGGTATAGCCGGATTCGTCGAGGATGATCTCGGCCAGCTCGACATGGCTGACCGCCTTGTCGCCATTCATGCGGCCCCAGCGGGTGAGGCCGTCGAGAAGAAGCTGCAACTCGCGCGCGCCCTTGCCGGTGATCCCGCCCTCTTCGAGCAGGATACGCGCGCCCTCGATCAGGGGCACGCCGTTCTGGCGGGCGGTCACCTGCATCTTCTGCTGCGCCTTGTCGCCGAGGCCGCGCTTCGGGGTGTTCACGATCCGCTCGAACGCCAGATCGTCCGAGGGCGAGGTCACGCAGCGGAAATAGGCCATCGCGTCACGGATCTCCATCCGCTCGTAGAAGCGCGGCCCGCCGATGACGCGGTAGGGCAGACCGATGGTCAGGAAGCGGTCCTCGAAAGCGCGCATCTGGTGCGAGGCGCGCACGAGGATCGCCATGTCGTCGAGGCCGAAAGCGCGCATGCCGCGCGTGCCGCGCTGCATCGCCTCGATCTCCTCGCCGATCCAGCGGGCTTCCTCCTCGCCGTCCCAATGGCCGATGAGGCGGACCCTCTCGCCCTCCTCCACCTCGGTCCAAAGCTCCTTGCCGAGGCGTCCCTGATTGCCCGCGATCACGCCCGACGCGGCGGCGAGGATATGCGGCGTCGAGCGGTAATTCTGCTCGAGCCGGACGACATGCGCACCCGGAAAATCCGTCTCGAAGCGCAGGATGTTGCCCACCTCGGCGCCGCGCCAGCCATAGATCGACTGGTCGTCGTCGCCCACGCAGCAGATATTCTTGTGCCCGCCCGCCAGAAGCCGCAGCCACAGATATTGCGCGACGTTCGTGTCCTGATACTCGTCCACGAGGATGTAGCGGAACCAGCGCTGATATTGCTGTAGAATATCGTCATGGGTCTGAAAGATCGTGACGACATGGAGCAGCAGATCGCCGAAATCGACGGCGTTGAGTTCGATCAGGCGGCGCTGGTACTGCTTGTAGAGCGCGACCCCCTTGCCGTTATAGGCGCTCGCCTCGGCGGCGGGCACCTTGTCCGGCATCCACGCGCGGTTCTTCCAGTTGTCGATGACGCCCGCCAATTGTCGCGCGGGCCAACGCTTGTCGTCGATTCCGGCGGCCTGCACGAGTTGCTTGAGAAGGCGAAGCTGATCGTCGGTGTCGAGAATGGTGAAATTCGACTTGAGCGTGAGATTCGTGCCCGCAACGCCGATCAATTCGGCATGGCGGCGCAGAAGCTTGACGCAGATCGAGTGGAACGTGCCGAGCCACGGCATCCCTTCGATGGATTGGCCCAGAAGCGTGCCGACGCGCGTCTTCATCTCGCGCGCGGCCTTGTTGGTGAAGGTCACCGCCAGCACCTCGTTCGGGCGTGCGCGGCCGGTGTTGAGCAAATGCACGATGCGCGTCGTCAGCGCCTTGGTCTTGCCCGTGCCCGCCCCCGCCAGCATGAGGACCGGCCCGTCGAGCGTTTCGACCGCCTGCCTCTGCTCGGGGTTGAGACCCTCGAGATAGGGAACCGGGCGCGCGGCCATCGCGCGGGACGACAGGGACGCGCCCTCGAAGGCATCGGATTCGTCAAAGCTGCTCATGCGCGGCAGCATAGCCGCCCGGGCAGAGAAGTTAAATAGATGTTCGGCCTATGTTCCCAGCATCCTGGCGGGCGGCGTGCAGTTTTTTCCAAGATCAGGAACTTCGCCCGGGGGGCATCGGTTTTTTCGGCATCTGAAACGCAACGCAAGGAGAGTTCTGATGAAACGTTTCGTAACGCTCGCAACAGCAACGATTCTCGCCACGACACCGGCACTGGCGGCCGATGATCTGAACACACGCCAGCAGAATCAACCGACCTCCGAAGTCTATTCCGGCAAGTTCCCGCCCGACAGCTATAGCTCGACCGGCCTCGTCGGCAGCGATGTGGTCACGACCGAGCGCGGTGTCGGAAACACGGAGGCACCGATCGACGGCGACAAGCTCAAGAAGATCGGTCAGGTGCAGGATGTCGTCATGACGGACAACAACGAAGTTGCCGGCATCCTCGTCGATCCCGTTGATACGCTCGACGATGATGAGATGCTGTGGTTTTTCCCGCGCAGCAATGTCAGCGTGATCGATGACGTCGCGGGCGAGCCGCGCTATGCGATCGATTACACCGCAGGCGAAATGAGCGAGATCGAGCGCGTCGAGCGCAGCAACTGGATGTAAATCCCGCTCGGTTCAACGCAGAAGGGCCGGAGCATTCTCCGGCCCTTTTCGTTTGCGCATGACGGGACTTCTCGGCCCGCTCAGCCCGCCTTGCGCCCATCCAGCGTCTCGGCCAGCGCTTCGGCGCGCGCGGCGATCTCGGCCAGCGTGTCGGTCACCGAAGCAGGCACCACAGGCACTTCGACCCGCTCCGGTGCGGGCGCGGGGGTGTCGCGCAGGCTGGTCAGTTCGGCCTCGACCTCGGCCAGCCGATCTTGAAGGCCAGCGGTCTTGTCGGCCAGCATAAGGCCCGCCATCAGCAGCATCCGCGCCTCGGGGATGCGACCGATCTGGGCGGCCAGCACCGAGGCTTCCTCGTCCAGCATCTTGGCCGCCGAATGCAGGAAATGCTCCTCGCCCTCCTGGCAGGACACCTGAAAGTTGCGGCCACCGATCTCGATATCGACCTCGGGCATCATGCATCCTCCATTTCGGTGCCATCGGCGCTCCCGGCGCCCTCGCCGATCCGGGCCAGCTCGCCCAGGATCGCGTCCATCTCGGCCCGGTCGGCGGCGCGGGTCGCGCGCAGCCCGTCGAGCTCGGCCATCATCGCCTTGTTGATGAGATGCGGCTCGGCGACGCCTTGGGCATTGGCCTCGCGCAGCTTGGCGTTGTTCTCGCGCAGTTGCTGGTTCGCGTGGCGCAGCGATTGCAGATCGCCGTCGATCTTCTTCAGCGCGCTGGCATGCGCCGCGTCCTGCGCACCGCTCTGGGCGGCGGCCTTGACGCGCTCGAGCTCGGCCTCGGCCTCGCGGGCGCGCGCGCCGAGCTGCTTGACGCGCTCCTCTAGCTGGGCATTGGCGAGCTTTTCGTCCTCGATCTGCTGGCGCAGCGTCTCGATCTCCTCCGAGCCGGCCGCGGTCCCAGCGCCACCCAGCCCGTCGAGGCCCTGCCCGATCCTGTCCAGCGCCGCCATGATCCGGCCTTGCATCGCGTCGATATCGCTCATCGCGTGACTACCCCTTTTATTCTGTCGTCTTTTTGCCGTTGGAACATCGCGGCGGCCAATGCAGAAGCCCGCCGCCGAATCGCCCCCCGGCCCTGTCGAGGCCAAGTCTAGCGAATGACTGGCAAAAAGGCTTCCCCCCACGCGCGGCTCCGCGCCGCTTTGCCGGGGCGCGGCATGGCGGTGCTTGATCTTCGGGGCCGGGCTGCTATTGAGGCCCGGCAAATCGCCCTTTCTGACAAGGATACCGCTGCCGTGGATCTTACCGCCCTCGCCCAAGCCAATCCCGACCACTGGTCCAAAGCGACCGCCATCCGCGCGCTGACGCTGGACGCCGTCCACGCCGCCAATTCGGGTCATTCGGGGATGCCGATGGGCATGGCCGATGTCGCGACGGTCCTGTTCGAGAAACACTTGAAATTCGACGCCAAGGCGCCCGACTGGCCCGACCGTGATCGGTTCATCCTCAGCGCGGGCCACGGCTCGATGCTGCTCTATTCGCTGCTGCACCTCACCGGCTACGAGGACATGACGCTCGAGCAGATCAAGAATTTCCGCCAATGGGGCGCGATCACGGCGGGTCACCCCGAATACGGCCATGCCAAGGGGATCGAGACCACGACCGGGCCGCTCGGCCAGGGTATCGCCAATTCGGTCGGCTTCGCCATGGCCGAAGAGATCCTTCGCGCGCGCCATGGCCGAAAGCTGGTCGATCATTACACCTACGTCATCGCCGGCGACGGCTGCCTGATGGAGGGCATCAGCCAGGAAGCGATTGCGCTGGCCGGGCGTCACAGCCTCGGCAAGCTCATCGTCTTCTGGGACAACAACGACATCACCATCGACGGCAAGGTGTCGCTGTCGGACCGAACTGACCAAGTGAAGCGCTTCCGCGCGGCGAACTGGCAGGTGATCGAGATCGACGGGCACGACCCCGCCGAGATCGACGCCGCCATCACCAAGGCCAAGACATCGAAGAAGCCGAGCATGATCTCCTGCAAGACGCATATCGCGCTTGGGCATGCGGCTCAGGACACGTCGAAGGGCCACGGCGCGCTGACCGACGAGGCGCAGATGGCCGCGGCAAAAGCCGCCTATGGCTGGACCACCGGCCCGTTCGAAGTGCCGGGCGACGTGAAGAAGGCATGGGAAGCCATCGGCGCGCGCGGCGCAGAGGAGCGCAAGGCCTGGGAGGCCCGCTTCGCCGAAGCATCCGAGCGGCGCCGGAAGGACTTCACCCGCGCGCTCAAGCGCGAGGCACCGAAGAACCTGAGCGCGCGCATCAAGGCGCTCAAGAAGCAGATCAGCGAGGAAGCGCCCAAGGTCGCCACCCGCAAGTCGAGCGAGATGGTGCTCGAAGTCGTCAACCCGATCATGCCCGAAACGGTCGGCGGCTCGGCGGACCTCACCGGCTCGAACAACACAAAGACAGGCGATCTGGGCGTGTTCGACACCGATAACCGCAAGGGCCGCTACATCTATTGGGGCATCCGCGAGCATGGCATGGCCGCCGCGATGAACGGCATGGCGCTGCATGGCGGCATCCGTCCCTATGGGGGCACTTTCATGTGCTTCACCGATTACGCCCGCCCCGCGATGCGCCTTGCCGCGCTGATGCGAATTCCGACCGTCTTCGTCATGACCCATGACAGCATCGGTCTGGGTGAGGACGGCCCGACGCACCAGCCGGTCGAACATCTGGCGATCAGCCGCGCGACGCCGAACACCTGGGTCTTCCGCCCCTGCGACACGGTCGAGACCGCCGAGGCATGGGAGCTGGCGCTGACCTCCAAGGAGACGCCGTCGGTCCTGTCGCTCACGCGCCAGAACGTCTCGACCCTGCGGCGCGAGCACAAAATGAAGAACCTGACGGCGCAGGGCGCCTATGTGCTGGCCGATGCCGAGGGCAAGCGTCAGGCGATCATCATGGCGACCGGCTCGGAAGTGGAAATCGCGATGAAGGCCCGCGATCTGCTTCAGGCCGAAGGGATCGGCACGCGCGTCGTGTCCATGCCCTGCATGGAGCTGTTCGAGGCGCAGGACGAAGCGGTGCGCAAGCGCGTTCTGCCCGCGGGCCCGGTGCGCGTCGCCGTCGAGGCGGCCGTGAGCCAGGGCTGGGACAAGTGGCTGAGCGGCGAGCGCGGGCGCGCGGCGAAATCGGGCTTCGTGGGCATGGACAGCTTCGGCGCGTCGGCCCCCGCCGAAGTGCTCTACGAGAAGTTCGGCATCACCGCCGAGGCGGTCGCCGAGAAGGTGAAATCGCTGCTCTGACGTGCGAGGGAAGACTGCCTTTCGGGATAGTCTTCCCAACACTCTCCATCGCACGCGTCATGTCCGCACGCGAAGTCTGCCTTGCGCAGCTCCGCGTCCGGTGAGCGTCACCCCACCGGGTTGAGCGCGCGGACCTTCTGCCAGACCGGTGTGATGAGCTTCGTGCCGATGGGAATGAGCACGAGACCCAAGGCCAGCCCGAAAATGCCGTCCATCGTGGCGACGAGCGCCCATTCCGCCGCGCCGCGCCATTGCGTCAGCGCGTGCGTCGCGCCTTCCGCGATGTGATGCACCGTGTCGTAGGGCCAGGAGAAGCCCAGCACGTCGAGCCCGTGCAGCACGATATTGCCGCCCACCCAGAGCATCGCCGCCGTCCCGACGATCATCAACAGCGCCAGCACCTTCGGCATCGCCGCGACGATCCCCTTGCCGAGCGAGCGGGTGATCCCGAGGCGCCCCGCAGCCGCCATCCAGAGGCCCAGATCGTCGGCCTTCACGATGAGCGCGACCGCGCCATAGACCGCGACCGTGATCATCACCGCGACGGCGGCGAGGGTCGCGGCCTCCATCCAGAAAGTGCTGGCCGGAATGGCGGCGAGCGCGATGGTCATGATCTCGGCCGAGAGAATGAAATCCGTCTTGATCGCGCCCTTGACCTTCTGCTCCTCGAGATGCGCCGGATCGTCCGGCTCGGTCGGCATGTGGCTTTTCTCGTGATGCGCCCAGCCGAGCGCATGGGCCACCTTCTCGGCCCCCTCGAAGCACAGATAGCACCCGCCCAGCATCAAAAGCGGCGTGATCGCCCAGGGCGCGAAGGCGCTGAGCGCGAGACCCGCGGGCAGAAGATAGACCAGCTTGTTGATCAGCGAGCCGCGCGCGATGCGCCAGATGATCGGCAATTCGCGCGCCGCATCAAAGCCGGTCACGTATTTCGGCGTCACCGCCGCGTCGTCGATCACCGCGCCCGCGGCTTTCGCACCGGCCTTGGCCGCCTGCCCCACCACATCATCGACCGAGGCAGCCGCCACCTTGGCGATGGCCGCCACGTCGTCGAGAAGTGCCAGAAGTCCGCTCATGACCGTGCTCCGTTCGCTGCGCCCTCACCCTAGCGGAGCGGTGGCAAGGCACAAGGCCCCTCGCAAGATTGCGCTAACAAGTGATTTTCGGTGCTTTTTGGCCTTTCGGCAGGCCCGCGCGCGCCGTATATCGCGCCCAAGCATGAGACAGAGCAAGGAGCGCCTCCCATGACCATCAATGTCGGCATCAACGGATTCGGGCGGATCGGGCGGGCGACGCTCGCGCATATCTCGGAATCGGGCCGCGAGGATATCAAGGTGGTCAAGCTCAACGCCACCGGCCCGCTCGAGACGGCGGCGCATCTCATCCGTTTCGATTCGGTGCATGGCCGCTTCCCCGGCACCGTGACGACCGGCGACGGCACGATGAACCTGGGGCGCGGCGACATCCAGATGTTCTCGACCTACGAGATGAACGAGCTGGATTGGGAAGGCTGCGACGTCGTTCTGGAATGCACCGGCAATTTCAACGATGGCGAGAAGGCCAAGACCCATCTCGAGCGCGGCGCGGGCAAGGTGCTGCTCTCGGCGCCGGGCAAGAATGTCGACCGCACCGTGGTGATGGGCGTCAATGACGGCGAGTTGCAACCCGGCGAGCGCATGATCTCGAACGGCTCCTGCACCACCAACTGCCTCGCGCCGCTGGCCAAGGTCCTGCATGAGGGCATCGGCATCGAGAGCGGCATCATGACCACGATCCACGCCTATACCGGCGATCAGCCGACGCTCGACCGCCGCCACAAGGATCTCTACCGCGCCCGCGCCGCCGCCATGTCGATGATCCCCACCTCGACCGGCGCGGCCAAGGCCCTCTCCGAAGTGCTGCCCGCGCTCAAGGGAAAGCTCGACGGCTCGGCCATCCGCGTGCCGGTGCCGAATGTCTCGGCGGTGGACCTGACCTTCGTGGCCTCCAAATCCGTCACCGAGGATGAGGTGAACGCCCTCGTGGCCGAGGCCGCCGCCGGGCCGATGAAGGGCATTCTTGGCTATGACGCGGCGCCCAAGGTCAGCATCGATTTTAACCATACCGAGGAAAGCAGCATCTTCGCGCCCGAGCAGACCAAGGTCGTCGGCGGCACGCTGGTGCGCGTTCTGGCGTGGTACGACAACGAATGGGGCTTTTCGTGCCGCATGGCCGATGTCGCAGCCCTCATGGGCCGGATCGGCTGAGCCTGCCGGACATATTGCGCCCTGCGGCCCCCGTCTGTCATAAGGCGCGGGGCCGCATTTCGTTTCGGCAGCATCATTCGGGGGCGATCCCATGACCGACCGCATCGCGCTGTGGCTTTTCGCGCTGATCCTGCTGGGCCTCGGGCTCGACTATTATTTCGCCGGGATGGACGGGCTGATCTTTCTGGGCGCCAAGCTTGGCGAGCTGATCGAATGGATGGCCTTCTGGCGCTGATCCGCGCTACTTGGCGAATTTCCTGACGAGGGCCGCGTTCACCTCGCCGGTGACGAATTTCGAGACATCGCCGTTCAGCCGCGCGATCTCCTTGACGAGCTTGGACGCGATCGCCTGATGGCCCGTATCGGCCATGAGAAACACCGTCTCGATATTGTCATCGAGCGCGCGGTTCATGCCGACCATCTGGAATTCATACTCGAAATCCGCGACAGCGCGCAGCCCGCGCACGATCACTTGCGCGCCGACGTCCCGCGCGCAATCGATCAGAAGGTTCTCGAAGGGATGCACCACGATCTCGCCGCCGCCGGGCGCCGAAAGGCGCGCGGCCTCGGCCTCGATCATCGCCACACGCTCCTCCAGCGAGAAGAGCGGGCCCTTGTCGCGGTTGATCGCGACGCCGATGACCAAACGGTCGACCAACGTGCTCGCGCGGCGGATGATGTCGATATGCCCCAGTGTGATCGGGTCGAACGTGCCGGGGTATAGGCCGATGCGCATGGCGTCTCATCTTCTGTCAATTTGCGCCAATGCACACGACGGCGCGCCGGATTGCAAGCGCGCCGCGCGCCCGCGCCGCTCAGCGGCCCATGATCATGCCTTGCATCGACTCGTTCTCGAGCGCGAGCTCGCTCAGCCGGGCCTTGACCACGTCGCCCAGCGTCACGATCCCGACCAGCCGGCCCTCTTCGAGCACCGGCATGTGGCGAAAGCGCCCCTCTGTCATCCGCTCGAGCAGTTGCGCGTCCGTGTCGCCGAGCGCCGCGCAGACGGGATCGGGCGTCATCATGTCGCCCACCTTGTCGCTCAGGCAATCGGCGCCGCGCTCGCCCAGGGCGCGCACGATGTCGCGCTCGGACAGCACACCGGCGACGCGCCCCTCGGCGGAGGTCACGATCAGCGCACCGATCTTGCGTGCGCCGAGAATGCCTGCGGCCTCGGAGACCGCCATTTCGGGCGTCGCGGTATGGACGCCATCGCCCTTCGACTTGAGGATGTTCGAAACCAGCATGCTCGCCTCCCTTCCGGCCCAGGGCCCGTTACCAGTTGCCCCAGCGTAAGGCCGGTGCCGCACCTGTCAAGACATCTGCGCCGCGCTCACTCGCGCCCCTCGAGCCGGGCCACCTCGCGGCGCATGCCCGCCGCCAGTGCCTCGGCGAAGCGATTGAGACGCTCGAGCCTTCGGTCGTCGACATGGCGGATGAGATAGAAGCTGCGCGTGAGGCCCACCTCTTCGGGAAGCACCCGCACCATGCCGCGCCCGTAGGGAATCGAGAAATCATGCATCATGCCGACCCCTGCGCCCTGCCGGATCCAGTTGAACTGGACCGAGACCGAATTGCTGGCGAGCTGCGCGGGCGGCAGGCCGACTTCCGCCGAATAATCGAGCTCCTTGTCGAAGATCATGTCCTGAATGTAGCCGACGATGCGATGCGCCCCGAGATCGTCCAGCCGCCGGATGCGGGGCGCCGACCGCAGGTATTTGCGCGAGGCCACGAGGCTCAGGCGATAATCCGTGACCTTCTGCACGCTGAGCCGCCCGGCCGTGGGCGCGCTGACCGCGATGGCCATGTCCGCCTCACGCCGCGACAGATTGAAGACGCGCGGCAGGGCCACGATCTGCACCTCGAGATCGGGGTTCTCCGCCGTGATCCGCGCGCAGACCTGCGGCAGAAGGAAGTTGGCCGCACCATCCGGCGCGCCGAGGCGGATCTGCCCGCTGAGCTGCGCGCCCTGCCCCGACAGATCCTCGAAGGCGGCGGTCATCTCCTGCTCGGCGCGCGCCGCGTGTTCCATCAGGCGCTGCCCGCCCCCGGTGAGCGCATAGCCCTGCGGCGATTTGGCGAAGAGCGGCGCGCGCAGGCTCTCCTCCAGCCGTGCGATGCGGCGGCCCACGGTGGCCGGGTCGATCTTGAGCACGCGCCCCGCCGCCGAAAGGCTTTCGTGGCGTGCGACGGCCAGAAATATCCGAAGATCGTCCCAATGTGGCTGCATCCCGCCCTCCTGCCTTTGCATAAACGCAAATCATGTTTGAATGATTGCCTCTGTTCGCCTCAATTTTGCAAGCCTATGCTGCGCGCAAACGCAATGAGGAGGCGATCATGACCACGGAACTCACGCATTACATCAACGGCAAGCATGTCAAAGGCACCTCGGGACGCTTCTCGGATGTCTACAATCCCGCCACCGGCGAAGTGCAGGCGAAGTGCCCGCTCGCCACGGTGGAAGAGCTGAACCAGGCCGTCGCCGACGCCGCGAAGGCGCAGGTCGAATGGGAGCAGGTCAATCCGCAGAAACGCGCCCGTGTAATGATGGAATTCGTGCGCCTCATCATGCGCGACATGGACAAGCTCGCCGAGGCGATCAGCCGCGAGCACGGCAAGACCATCCCCGACGCGCGCGGCGACGTGCAGCGCGGCATGGAAGTCATCGAATTCTGCATCGGCGCACCGCATTTCCTGAAAGGGGAATATTCCGGAAACGCCTCGACCGGCATCGACATCTATTCGATGCGTCAGGCGCTGGGGGTCGTCGCGGGCATCACGCCCTTCAACTTCCCCGCCATGATCCCGATGTGGAAAATGGGTCCGGCGATCGCGGCGGGCAACGCCGTCATCATCAAACCCTCCGAGCGCGATCCCTCCTGCCCGCTCATGCTGGCCGAGCTTCTGACCGAGGCGGGCCTGCCCGACGGCATCTGCCAGGTCGTCAACGGCGACAAGGAGTCGGTCGACGCGATCCTCGATAACGAGACGATCAAGGCCGTGGGCTTTGTCGGCTCGACGCCGATCGCGCAATACATCTATGGCCGCGCCTGCTCGAACGGCAAGCGCGCGCAGTGCTTCGGCGGCGCCAAGAACCACATGATCATCATGCCCGACGCCGATATGGATCAGGCCGCCGACGCGCTGATCGGCGCGGGCTACGGCGCCGCGGGCGAGCGCTGCATGGCGATCTCGGTGGCCGTGCCGGTGGGCGAGGAGACAGCCGACCGCCTGATCGAGAAGCTCGTGCCGCGCATCGAGAAGCTGAAGGTCGGACCCTACACCTCGGACACCGAGATGGATTACGGCCCCGTCGTCACCGCAGAGGCCAAGCAGCGCATCCTCGGCCTCATCCAGTCCGGCATCGATCAGGGCGCCGAGCTTGTCGTCGATGGCCGCGATTTCAGCCTGCAGGGCTACGAGAACGGCTTCTTCGTCGGCCCGCATCTCTTCGACCGCGTGACGCCCGATATGGATATCTACAAGCAGGAAATCTTCGGCCCGGTTCTCTCGACCGTACGGGCAGGCTCCTATGAGGAGGCGCTGAAACTCGCGTCCGAGCACGAGATGGGCAACGGCACCGCCATCTTCACCCGCGACGGCGACGCCGCGCGCGATTTCGCCAGCCGGGCGAATGTGGGCATGGTGGGCATCAACTTCCCCATCCCCGTGCCGCTGGCGCATTACACCTTCGGCGGCTGGAAGAAATCGGCCTTCGGCGATCTCAACCAGTTCGGCCCCGACGCGTTCCGGTTCTACACCAAGACCAAGACCGTCACCTCGCGCTGGCCCTCGGGCATCAAGGAAGGCGGCGAATTCCACTTCAAGCTGGCCGACTGACAAAAGACCCGGCGCCCGGCCTCGAGCCGGGCGCCACCCCTCCTCTGCGGGGCTTTCCAACGGGCCGTTTAGAAATTTCTTGGCAGCGCGCCTCACCTGCGCTTTGCTGGGCCTCCGGTCAGGGAGGCGCGCATGGCATTGGACGAGCCCGAATTCACCATCGGCATCGAAGAGGAATATCTTCTGGTCGACGCCGAGACCATGGCCCTCGCCGAGGCGCCCGAGGCCCTGATGAAGGCCTGCCAAACCGAGCTCCAGGACCAGGTCAGCCCCGAATTTCTCAACTGCCAGATCGAGATCGGCACCAAGGTCTGCGCGACGATCGCGGAGGCGCGGGACGATCTGCGCCGCCTGCGCGCCTGCATCGCCCGCGAGGCGGCGCGGCATGGCCTCGCGCCCATCGCCGCCTCCTGCCATCCCTTCTCGCGCTGGCGCGAGCAGACCCATACCGACAAGGACCGCTACAACGAGCTTTCGACCGATCTCGCCGGGGTCGTGCGGCGCATGCTGATCTGCGGAATGCACGTTCATGTCGCCGTCGGCGCGCCGGACCGGCGCATCGACATCATGAACCAGCTCAGCTATTTTCTGCCGCATCTTCTGGCGCTCAGCTGCTCCTCGCCTTTCTGGCAGGGCCACGACACCGGGCTCGACAGCTATCGCCTGACGGTCTTCGACAACCTGCCGCGCACCGGCCTTCCGCCCCGGATGAGCAGTTTCGGCGAATATGAGCGCGCGACCGGCATTCTGACCGAACTCGGCGTCATCGAGGACGCGTCGAAAATCTGGTGGGATCTGCGGCCTTCGTCGAAATATCCGACCATCGAGGCGCGCATCTGCGACGTGCAGCCCCGCATGGAGGACGCGCTGACCCTGGCTGCCGTGACGCAATCCCTCGCCCGAATGCTCTGGCGCCTTTCGGTCAAGAACCAGCGCTGGCGCATCTACGAGACGTTTCTCATCTCCGAAAACCGCTGGCGCGCGCAGCGCTACGGCGTGCGCGAGGGGCTGATCGATTTCGGCCGGGGCGAGATCGTGCCGCTCGAGGCGCTGATGGACGAGTTGATCGCGCTGCTGGAGGAGGATGCCGCCCATTTCGATGCCGTGGACGAGATCGCGCGGACCAAGGAGATCGCGGCGAGCGGCACCAGTGCGGACCGCCAGCGCCGCGTCTTCGATGCCGCCGCAACCTCGGGCAAGGACCGCGACGGCGCGCTGCGCGAGGTCGTCGCGCATCTGATCGAGGAATTTCATCACGATCTCTAGCCCTGCGGAAGGCCCGCACGCCATTGCCCCCGCCCCCGCGATCCGGGTAAGTTCCGCGCGGATTTCACGCATATGAAAGGGCAAGGCATGAAGATCGGATTTATCGGGCTGGGCAACATGGGCGGGCCGATGGCGGCGAACCTCGCCAAGGCGGGCCATGATGTGACCGGCTTCGATCCTGCCGGGGTCGCGGCCGAGGGCGTGACCGGCGCCGCCAGCGCCGAGGATGCCGCGCGCGGCGCCGATGTCGTGGTGACGATGCTGCCGAACGGCGACGTGCTGCGCAGCGTGGCGGCGCAGGTCATTCCCGTGATGCAAAAAGGCGCCGTCTTTCTCGATTGCTCGACCGTCGATGTGGCGAGCGCGCGCGACGTGGCCGCCGAGGCGCAGGCCGCCGGGCTCTCGGCGCTCGACGCACCCGTCTCGGGCGGCGTCGGCGGCGCGGCGGGCGGCACGCTCACCTTCATGGTTGGCGGCGACGAAGCCGGTTTCGCCACCGCCAAGCCGCTTTTCGACATCATGGGCCAGAAGACCGTCCATTGCGGCCCCTCGGGCAACGGCCAGGCAGCCAAGATCTGCAACAACATGATCCTCGGCGCGACCATGATTGTCACCTGCGAGGCCTTCGCGCTCGCCGACAAGCTGGGCCTCGACCGGCAGGCGATGTTCGACGTGGTCAGCACCTCGTCGGGGTCGAGCTGGTCGATGAACACCTATTGCCCGGCGCCCGGCGTAGGGCCGCAAAGCCCGTCGGACAACTGCTACAAGCCGGGCTTCGCCGCCGAGCTGATGCTGAAGGACCTGACCCTCGCCCAGCAGGCCGCCGAGGCCGCCGATGCCGACACCCCCCTCGGCGAGGCCGCGCGCGCGCTCTATGCGCAATTCGTCGAGGCCGAGGACGGCCGGGGCCGCGATTTCAGCGCCATGCTGCCGCGTCTGGCGGCGCGCGGGCGCGGCTGAGCGGGAACCGGCCCAAGCCCCGCGACGTTCTTCCTGCACCCGGCCGCCGACATGACGGCCGGGCCTTGGGGGACAGCGCATGGCCGGACAGAAACGCATCTATGTGCCGCTGATCGGCATCTTCATCGTCGTTCTCGTCGCCGCCCTCGTCGCCGCCGCGAACTTCCTCATCCCCGTCACCGCTGCAATCCTCTCCTATTTCGTCTTCAGCCGCCCGCGCCGCGCGCTCGAGCGGCTGGGCATGCCGAGCCTCGCCATCGCGACGCTCTTCACCTCGTTCCTCTTCATCGGCGTGGGCATCGCGATCGCCTGGTTCGCCGAGCCGGTGACGACGATGATCGACGACATGCCCGGCATCATGCGCGAAATGCAGGCCAAGCTCGGCTCTTCGGAAGGGGCGCTGGCCAAGGTCAACGACGCGGCCAAGGCCATCGATGAGGCGGTCGGCAACGGCGAGGAAAAGCGCGCCATGGAGGTCGAGGTCGTGTCCGAGACCTCCACCTCGCTCACCATCCTCACGATGGCGCCGAAGGTTCTGAGCCAGGTGATCTTCGCGATCTTCCTCACCTTCTTCCTGATCGGGTCGGGCGATTTCTTCGCGCTGCGCACGGTCGAGAGCCTGCCCAAGCTCCAGGACAAGCGCCGCGCCGTCGAGGTCATCAAGACGATCGAAGACCGCCTCGGGCGCTATCTGGGCGGTATCGCCATCATCAATGCGGGGCTGGGCGTCGCGATCGGCATCGCCATGTATCTCTGGGGCCTGCCCAACGCCATCGCCATCGGCGTCATGGGCTTCGCGTTCAACTTCGTGCCCTTCCTCGGCGCCGTCGCCGGGGCGTGCGTTGCGACGCTCATCGCCTTCGTCTCGCTCGGGACAGGCTGGGAGGCGTTCGGCGTCTTCATCACCTACATGGCGCTCACCTCCTTCGAGGGTCAGCTCGTCACACCGCTCATGATTTCGCGCCGGATGCAGCTCAACACGCCCATCCTGTTCCTGATGGTCGCCTTCTTCGCCTATATCTGGTCGGTCGTCGGCATGGTGGTCGCGGTGCCGATCCTGATCGTGGCCAAGATCGTCTGCGACGAGATCGAGGGGCTGCGCCCTGTCGGCCATTTCCTCGGGGACGCGTCCGAGCAGACGCGCAAGGCGCATACGAAGCCGCGCGGGGCAAGCTGAAAGGCGCATTTGTCTAAATTGCCGTGCAATTCGCAGGCGGCCGGCAAGGGTTTGGTCAGATTTTACGCCCATTCTTGGCCTTCGATCCCAAGCGCCGGTGCCCCGCATGACCTCCCCCCTTTCGCCCGATGACGCCATCGGCCTTCTGCCCGCCGCCGCCGGGCTCGGCGCGCGCAGCGGCGATGCCCTGATCGACGCGGCGCTCGATTTCGTGCGCAGCCATCTGGCGATGGAAGTGGCGTATCTGTCGGAGTTCGTGGGCGACGATCTGGTCTTTCGCGCGGTGAGCGCTCCGGGCCTCGAGCATATGGCCCATGTCGGCGCGACGATGCCGCTCGATCAGGTCTATTGCCGTCACATCCTCGCCGGGCGCCTGCCCGAACTCATCCCCGACACCGAGGAGGAGCCGCTGTGCCGGTCCATCCCGATCACGCGAACCATCCCGATCAAAAGCCACGTAAGCGTTCCGATCCGCCGCAGCGACGGCAGCGTCTACGGCATGTTCTGCTGCCTTGCCCGCACCGCCAAGCCCGACCTCACGCCCCGCGATCTGGAGGTGATGCGCGCCTTCGCCAGCCTGTCCGCCGATCAGGTAAACGAAAAGATCGCCGCCCGCGTGGCCCATGCCGAGACGCATGATCTCATCACGGGCGTCATCGCGGCGCGCGATTTCGATATCGTCTACCAGCCCATCATGGACGCCGCCGAGCGGCGCCCGAAAGGGTTCGAGGCGCTCTGCCGTTTCCGGCCCAGCCCCTACCGCACCCCGAATCTTTGGTTCGAGGACGCGGCGCGCGTGTCGTTGCAGGCCGATCTCGAAATCTGCGTGATCGAGGCGGCGCTCGCCGCGCTGCACCATTTGCCGCCGCATGTCTACGTCTCGGTCAACGCCTCGCCCGCGACGGTGGCCTCGGGCCGGCTCGCGCCCGTCTTCGCGCCCTGGCCCGCCGAAAGGATCGTGCTCGAAGTGACCGAACACGCGATGGTCGAGGATTACGGGGATCTGATGGCGCAGCTACGCAACCTGCGCTTTCGCGGTATCCGCCTTGCGATCGACGACGCGGGCGCAGGCTATTCGGGCCTCCAGCATATCGTGCGGCTCGCGCCCGACATCATCAAGCTCGACATGTCGCTCACGAGCCGCATCGACGAGGATGTGGTGCGCCGCTCGCTCGGGGCGGCGCTCGTCGGCTTCGCGGGCCAGATAGGCGCCGCCATCGTCGCCGAAGGGATCGAGACTGAGGGCGAGCTTGCCTGCCTGCAAGCGCTCGACGTGACGCTCGCGCAGGGCTACTATCTCGGCAGGCCCGATGATCTCGTCGCCGCGATCGCGTGGTTCGCGCCCGGCGCCGCCAAGGGCAGCGCCTTGGGCTGAGCGTTACTCCGCCGCGACCTTGCGGGGCCGCAGCATCGGGCCGAGATAGCGCCCGGTGTGGCTGCGCGGCTCCTCGGCCACCTTCTCGGGCGTGCCCACGGCCACGACCTCGCCGCCGCCATCACCGCCCTCGGGGCCGATATCGATGATCCAGTCGGCGGTCTTGATGACGTCGAGATTGTGCTCGATCACCACCACCGTGTTGCCGCTGTCGACAAGCTCGTGCAGCACCTCGAGCAGCTTCTTGACATCCTCGAAATGAAGCCCCGTCGTCGGCTCGTCGAGGATGTAGAGCGTGCGGCCCGTCGAGCGCTTGGCCAGCTCCTTCGACAGCTTCACCCGCTGCGCCTCGCCGCCCGAGAGGGTCGTCGCCTGTTGGCCGACCTTGATATAGCCAAGGCCAACCCGCACCAGCGCATCCATCTTCTCGCGGATGCTCGGCACTGCCTTGAAGAACTCTTGCGCATCTTCGACCGTCATATCAAGAACGTCCGCTATGCTCTTGCCCTTGAAACGGATTTCCAAAGTTTCGCGATTGTAGCGCGCGCCCTGGCAGGTCTCGCAGGTGATATAGACATCGGGCAGGAAATGCATCTCGATCTTGATGACACCGTCGCCCTGGCACGCCTCGCAGCGCCCGCCCTTGACGTTGAAGGAAAAGCGCCCCGGCTTGTAGCCGCGCGCCTTGGCCTCGGGAAGGCCCGCGAACCAGTCGCGAATGGGCGTGAATGCGCCGGTATAGGTCGCCGGGTTCGAGCGGGGGGTGCGCCCGATGGGGCGCTGGTCGATATCGATCACCTTGTCGAGATGCTCGAGCCCCTTGATCGTCTCGCAGGGCGCGGGCGTTTGGCGCGCGCCGTTAAGCTGCATCGACGCCGTCTTGAACAGCGTCTCGATGGTCAGCGTCGACTTGCCCCCGCCCGAGACGCCCGAGACGCAGACGAACTTGCCGAGAGGGAACTCGGCCGTCACGTCCTTGAGGTTGTTGCCCGTGGCCTTGACGACTTTCAGCTTCTTGCCGTTGCCCTTGCGCCGCTTGGCCGGCACCGCGATCTCGCGCGTGCCCGACAGGTACTGACCCGTGATCGAATTGGGATCGGCGGCGACCGCCGAAGGGACACCGTGGCTGACCACCTGCCCCCCGTGCACGCCCGCACCGGGGCCGATATCGAAGACGTAATCCGCCTCGCGGATCGCCTCTTCGTCATGCTCGACCACGATCACCGTATTGCCCTGATCGCGCAGATTTTTCAGCGTCTGAAGCAGGCGGTCATTGTCGCGCTGATGAAGGCCGATGCTGGGCTCGTCCAGCACATAGAGCACGCCCGTCAATCCGCTGCCGATCTGCGAGGCCAAGCGGATGCGCTGCGACTCGCCCCCTGAAAGCGTTCCCGCATTGCGGCTGAGCGTCAGATATTCGAGGCCCACATTGTTGAGAAAACCGAGCCGCTCGCGGATTTCCTTGAAAATCGCGCGGGCGATCTCCTGCTTTTGATTGCTGAGGCTCGCGGGCGCCTCGGTCACCCAGTCGAGCGCCTCGCGGATCGACATCTGCACGACCTGGCCGATATGCAGCCCCGCTACCTTGACCGCCAGCGCCTCCTCGCGGAGGCGATACCCGTCGCAGACGCCGCAGGGGCGATTGTTCTGATAGCGCTCGAATTCCTCGCGGATCCAGGCCGAATCCGTCTCGCGATAGCGCCGCTCCATGTTGGGAATGACACCCTCGAAGACGCGGCTGACATTGTAGACGCGCCCGCCCTCATCATAGCGGAAGCCGATTTCCTCGTCCCCCGAGCCATGCAGGAACACCTGCTGCACATGCGCGGGCAGGTCCTTCCACTTGGTCTTCATGTCGAATTCGTAATGCCGCGCGATCGCCTCGATCGTCTGGAGGAAATAGGGGCTCTTGCCCTTGCGCCAGGGCGCCAGCGCGCCGTCGTAGATCTTGAGGTTCTGATCCGGCACGACCAGCCGTTCGTCGAAGAAAAGCTCGACCCCGAGACCGTCGCAGGCGGGGCACGCACCGAATGGCGCGTTGAACGAGAAAAGACGCGGCTCGATCTCGGGGATCGTGAAGCCGCTGACCGGGCAGGCGAATTTCTCGGAGAAGGTGATGCGCTCGGGCTCGCCCTCGCTGGGCGCGGTCTCGAGAATGGCGATCCCGTCCGCGAGATCGAGCGCGGTGCGCAGACTGTCGGCCAGCCGCGTCTCCAGCCCCTCCTTGACCACCAGCCGGTCGACCACGACGTCGATGTCGTGACGAAACTTCTTGTCGAGCGTCGGCGGCTCGTCAAGCTCGTGGAACTCGCCATTCACCTTGACGCGCTGGAAGCCGTTCTTGCGCAACTCGACGAATTCCTTGCGGTATTCGCCCTTGCGGTCGCGCACGATGGGCGCGAGCAGATAGGCGCGGGTGCCCTCCTCCATCGCCATGATGCGGTCCACCATGTCCTGCACCTGCTGCGCCTCGATCGGCTTGCCGGTGGCGGGCGAATAGGGCGTGCCGGCGCGGGCGAAAAGAAGGCGCAGGTAATCGTAGATTTCGGTGACCGTCCCCACGGTCGAGCGCGGGTTCTTGGAGGTCGTCTTCTGCTCGATGCTGATCGCCGGGGAGAGGCCGCTGATGTGATCCACATCGGGTTTCTGCATCATGTCGAGGAATTGGCGCGCGTAGGCCGAGAGCGATTCGACATAGCGGCGCTGGCCCTCGGCATAGATCGTGTCGAAGGCGAGGCTTGACTTGCCCGAGCCGGAAAGCCCCGTGATCACAACCAGTTGGTCGCGCGGGATATCGACGTCGATATTCTTGAGATTATGCTCGCGCGCGCCGCGCACTTCGATGTTTTTCAGCTCGGCCATGATGCCCCCGGGGTTGAGGCTTCACAGATAGTGTAAGGGCGCCGCGCTTCCAACCCCGATTTGCGAACGGAGCGGGAACGTCCACCCGCGCCCGGCTAGAGTTTCTGCGCCAGCGCCCAGGAGCAGATCGGGTAGTTGGGATCATTCGTCAGATCGTCGATCTCGGGGCGGTAGGCGGGCGGCCATTTATCCTCGAGATTGCGCGCGGCGGCGGCGCGGTTGCCCCACTGCTCGGCCTTGATATGCGCGGGATCGAAGCCCGCCTCGACCAGCAGATTGGTGAGGCCCCGCGCCGTCCATCGGCTGCAATCATAGGGCGCGCTGTGGTAGCGCACGAAGAAGGGCACGGCGAGCCAGAAATAGCCGCCCATCCGCAGCATGCGGAGCACGTTGCGCGTCGCCTCGTAAGGCTTGTCGAGATGCTCCCACACCTGGTTGGCGAGGATGATGTCGAATTTCTGCACCAGCCCGTCCTCGTTCAGGAACGGGCCATCGCAGATGTCATGCGGCGGGAAACGGAAGCGCGTGTAGCTGCGGAACTCGTAGCGCCGCCCGTTCTTGCCCGAGATCTCGGCGGCGTCCATCGTCGAGAGCGGCAGCGCCTCGAGCCAGTCGCGCGAGGTTCGCTGCATCACGATGCGGTTGAGCGATGGCACCGCCCGTCACATATGGATGACGCGGCCGTAAGCGTCGAGAACGCTCTCGTGCATCATCTCGCTGAGCGTCGGATGCGGGAAGACGGTGTTCATCAGGTCTTCCTCGGTGGTCTCGAGCTGGCGCCCGACGACATAGCCCTGGATCAGCTCGGTCACTTCGGCGCCGATCATATGCGCCCCCAGAAGCTCGCCCGTCTTGGCGTCGAAGACGGTTTTCACCATGCCCTCGGCCTCGCCGAGCGCGATGGCCTTGCCGTTGCCGATGAAGGGAAAGCGGCCCACCTTGATCTCGTGCCCAAGCTCCTTGGCCTTCGCCTCGGTATAGCCGACTGAGGCGACTTGCGGGTTGGAATAGGTGCAGCCCGCGATGCTCGCCGGTTTGACCGGGTGAGGATGCCCGCCCGCGATCAGCTCGGCCACCATGACGCCTTCATGGCTGGCTTTATGGGCAAGCCACGGCGCGCCCGCGATATCGCCGATCGCATAGAGGCCCTCGACGCCCGTGCGGCAATACTCGTCCGTCAGCACATGCGTGCGGTCGATCTTCACACCCAGCTCCTCGAGGCCCAGCCCCTCGGTATTGCCGACGATGCCCACGGCCGAAATCACCGTGTCGAACTCGTGCTGCTCGGTCTTGCCGTTCGCCTCGATATGGGCGGTCACCTTGCCCTTGGCGCGGTCGAGCTTCTTGACCGAGGTTTTCTCGAGGATTTTCATCCCCTGCTTCTCGAACTGCTTTTTCGCGAATTTGGAAATCTCGGCATCCTCGACGGGCAGGATGCGGTCCATCACCTCGACCACGGTCGTGTCGCTGCCGAGCGTGTTGTAGAAGCTGGCGAATTCGATGCCGATCGCGCCCGAGCCGATGACCAGAAGCTTCTTGGGCATGCGCACGGGCTGAAGCGCGTGGCGATAGGTCCAGACGAGATCGCCATCCGCCTCGAAACCCGGCAGCTCGCGCGCCCGCGCGCCGGTCGCCAAAACGATGTTCTTGGCCGTCAGTTCCTCGTCGCCGCCCGCGTCCATCTTGATCGCGACCTTGCCCTTCGCGGGCAGCCTCGCCTCGCCCCGGAAGACGGTGATCTTGTTCTTCTTCATCAAATGGCCGATGCCATCCGAAAGCTGCTTGGCCACGCCGCGCGAGCGCTTGACCACCGCATCGAGATCGTAATCCACCTTCTCGACCGAAAGGCCGAATTCCTTGGCGCGGTGCATGAGGTGAAACACCTCGGAGGAGCGCAGCATCGCCTTGGTCGGAATGCAGCCCCAGTTGAGGCAGATCCCGCCCATGTTCTCGCGCTCGACGATGGCGACCGACAGACCCAGTTGCGAGGCGCGGATTGCGGCCACATAGCCGCCCGGGCCAGCGCCGATCACGATCAGGTCGAAGGATTTGGAAGCCATGTGCGTCTCCGGGAATTGATGGGCATCGGTGAGTTGGTTCAATGCTAAATCGTTTCACGGAAAGGCACAACGCAAGAGCCGCGCCCGGTTCACCCGAACGCGGCTGCATGTCTGCGGCCCGGCGCTTGGCTCAGGCGGCGTCTTTCTGTTGAAGCTGGCGCACGGTCTGCCCGTATCCGCCCGCCTTGAGATAGGCGATCTCGGCCAGCGTGGATTTGCGGCCCAGCGCCTCGTTGCGATGCGGGAACCGCCCGAACGCGCGGATGACCTCGCGATGCGCGCGCGCATGCAGCAGGTTGTCGGCGCCGGTCTCGGGCATCCGCTCGCAGATGAGGCGGATGCAGCGCTCCTGATCGCAGAGATTCTCGGAATGCATGAGCGGCAGGTAGAAGAACTGCCGCGCGGGCTCGTCGATGGTCATGTCCCAGCGCCGGCCGATCGCGGCCTTTGCGGCGGCGACGGCGGGCCGATCGGTGGCGAAGGCCTCGCCCGTGCCGCGCCCCATGTTGCGCGAGAACTGGTCCATGAGAATGATGTAGGCCAGCGTGCCCGCCGGGTAGGTCAGCCAGAGGCCGAAGGTGCCGGCCCGCGCGCTGCGCCATGCATCCCCGAAACGGGCGCGGATCTCGGCGTCCAGATCATCGCTGGCGGCGTACCACCCTTTCGGACCGACCTCGTCGAGCCAAAAATTCAAAACATCATCGGGTGACGTCACGGTGCGCGCTCCTCATCTGCAGCATGCCGACTGGCTTCATGTTACTGTCATATTTAAGCGCGTGAACAGTAAAGTATTCCTACAATCGCGACATCAGACTCACATAACGCGCCTTTCGGACGTTATTCGCGCAACTTTCCGCCGGCACATGGCTCACCGTGCGTGCAAAGAGGCCCGGCTCAGCCGCCGAGCGCGCGGCGCGCGTCATGGCCCGCGCCGTCCTCGGCCTCCTCGGCGGTGTCGATGGCGAATTCCTGCGCCAACGTGACCGCCATGGGCGAGGAGGACGGCATGACCGGCGTGTAGCTTTCGACCGGATCGATGACCGTCGTGCGCGGGCGCTGCACCATGCGCCATGCCGCATAGGCCACCATCAGCGCGCCGAGGATCGCGATGTAGAGGAAAAAGCCGTTCGGCCCCATGACGGACATCATCCAGCCCGTCGTGACCGGACCGGCGATGGCCCCGAGCCCGTTGATGAAGACCAGCCCGCTCGCGGCGGCGGGCATGTCGTCATGTTGCAGAAAGTCGTTCGTATAGGCGATGAGCAGCGAATAGAGTGGGTTCGACATGCCGCCCACGATGAAGGCCGCGACCAGCAGCATCGGGAAATATCCGCCGAAGGCCATCGCCAGCGCGGCGCCCACCGCGACAAGCGCGCTCGCGATCAGGATCAGAAGGCGGCGGTCCATCCGGTCCGACAGCCAGCCGAGCGGATACTGGACCAGCATCGCGCCCACATAGAAGGCCGACACGAAGGCCGAAATCTCGCCGACGCTCAGCCCGGCCTTGCCGCCATAGACCGCCCCCATGCCGAACTGCGCCGAGAAGACGCCGCCCAGAAGGAACATGCCCACGCAGCCCAGCGGCGAGGTCTGGTAGATCTGCAGGAGCGTCATCGGCTTCGTCGCCTCGAAGGCCGGTGTCGGGCTGACCGACAGAAGGACCGGCGCGAAGCTGATGGAGATGAGCACCGACGGGATGATGAAGAGGATGAAGCCGCCGGGATCGGCGACGACCATCAGGCCCTGCGCCGAGACGATGCCGATCATCTGCACGATCATGTAGAGCGAGAGCGCCTTGCCCCGGTTCTCGTTGCTGGCCGCGTTGTTGAGCCAGGATTCGGCGGTGACGTAGACCCCCGAGAAACAGAACCCGATGAGCACCCGCGCCGCGCCCCAGGCCCAGGGGTCGGTCCAGCTCGGATAGAGCAGCATCACCGACGAGATGAGCGAGCCGAGTGCCGCATAGACGCGCACATGGCCGACGCGGCGGATCATCTCGGGCGCCATGCGCGAGCCGAAGAGGAAGCCGACGAAATAGCCCGACATGACGAGCGACATGGCGAAGGTCGAAAAACCTTCGATCTCGCCCCGGATCCCCAGAAGCGTGCCCTGCATGCCATTGCCGACCTGAAGCAGCATCATGCCGAAAAGCAGCGCCCATGCGCCCGTCAGAACCTTGAACATCTCGTTTCCTTTCGGGTGCGCCCTGCCCGGCCCATGTGCGCCGGGACGCGCGAAAAGTCTGCGTCGAATGCGACCCCGCGCCTCGCGGCACCGCCATAAGCGCCTTGGCAGCGATTCACCCGGGGATCAACAGCGATGCGTCCCCGTAGGAGAAAAACCTGTAGCGCTCGGCGACCGCGTGGGCATAGATCCGGCGCACCGTCTCCTGCCCCATCAGCGCCGCGACGAGCATCATCAGCGTCGATTTCGGCAGGTGGAAATTCGTCATCAGCGCGTCGGTCACGCGGAACTCGAAGCCCGGGTAGATGAAGATATCCGTCTCTCCCTGCCAGGGCGCGATCTCGCCCGTGGCGCGCGCCGCGCTCTCGATCAGGCGCAGCGCGGTGGTGCCGACGGGAATGACGCGCCCGCCCGCCGCCTTCGTCGCCGCGATCTCGGCCGCCGCGGCCTCGGTCACTTCGCCCCATTCGGCATGCATCTTGTGGGTCGTCACATCCTCGACCTTGACCGGCAGGAAGGTGCCCGCGCCCACATGGAGCGTGACATGCGTGAAGGCGACGCCCCGCGCGCGCAGCGCGTCGAGAAGCGGCGCGTCGAAATGGAGCGACGCGGTGGGCGCCGCCACGGCGCCCGCGTTCTTGGCCCAGACGGTCTGATAGTCGTCCTTGTCGGCGGCATCGGCGGCGCGGCGCGCGGCGATATAAGGCGGCAGCGGCATCGCCCCCGCCTCGGCCAGCGCCGCGTCGAAATCCTCGCCGTCGAGATTGAACTGGAGCGCGCCCTGCCCCTCCTCCTTGGCGGTGAGCGTGGCGCTGAGACGCTCGGAGAAAACGATGACCTCGCCCTCGCGCAGCTTCTTGAGCGGCTTTATGAGCGCGGTCCAGCCGCCATCGGGCCGCGCCTCGAGCAGGGTCGCCTCGATGCGCGCCTCGGTCGCGCCCTGCGCGCCCTCGCGGCGGCGCAGACCCGAGAGCCGCGCCGGAATCACCCGCGTGTCGTTGAGGATGAGCCGATCGCCGGGACGCAGCCAGTCCGGCAGATCGCCGACATGCGCGTCGCTGATCGCGTCGCCCGTGGCCACCAGGAGGCGCGCGGCGCTGCGCGGGCGCACGGGGCGCACGGCGATCAGCTCTTCGGGCAGGTCGTAATCGAAATCGCTCAATTGCATGGCAGGTTGGTCTCGCTCGGGATGGGATGGATCTAGCGGCTGTTTCCGAGGCGCCCGCCGCCCTGCGTCCTCGGGGCGCCGCTGCGCGCAGGCGCGTCCGGCTCGGCCGTGGCGCCTTGTGCGCTGCCTTGGGGGGCGGGTGCAAGGCGCTGCGGCGGCTGGCGGCGAAAAATCTCGCGGAACATGCCGGGCGTGAAGATGGACAGGGGATTGACGTTCACATCGGGCGAGGCCGCATCGCCCGTCAGCGTGTAATTCACCCCGACGAGCCCCTCGCCCTGCCGGGTGAACATGCCCCCGATCGCGTTGACGATGTAAAGCGGCGAGACGACGCCCTGCATGTCCATCCGCCGCGCGTTGGGATAGTAGTATCCATCCATCGAAATCCCCATCGACGCACCCACCGCGCTGCTCGAATAGACGGTGAGCCGGTCCGGCCCGAGGCGGAAGCGCGCGTCCACATCGCTGAAATGAATGCCGCTCCCCGCCATCTGCTCGAGCAGACCGACGACGCTGAGCGCGCTCAGCAGCTCGGCCAGCGCGGGCGCCTCGGTCAGCCAGATATCGCCCCCCGTAAGCTGGCCCTCATAGGTGCCCGGCGCGCCGGCGGGCTGGAGGATCAACTCCATCTCGCCCCCCCGCGCCTGTTTCAGCAGCCCCGCCGAGCCGAGCACGCCGCCCGCATCCTCGGTCACGATGCGAAAGGCGCTTCGCCCGTTCTGCGGCACGATCTGCCCCCGGATCGCCGCGCCGCCATTGACCCGGCCCGTGAAACTGCCGTCGAGCCCGCGAGCGGTGTTGAGACGCGCGCGCAGCCCGCCCAGCGTGATCCCGTCCGAGAGGATCAGACGGTCGAGCCGGAGCGAGATCGGCCCGCCCTGCCCTGTGCCGCCCCCGCTCAGATCGGCGCGACGCAGGTCGATCTCGCCGCCCTCGATCTCGATCCCCGGCGCCGCGCCCCGCCCGCGCCCGACGAGCGTGACCGGCGCATCGAGCCAGCCGCCCGCGCGCACCCGGCTGAACGTCGCGCGCGCCAGCGTCCCGCCGGGCGCGAGGCTGATCGCGCCAATCGCCTCGAGTCCCGGCGCGTCGATCGAGACCCGGTCGATCGACACAGGCTCGCCGAGCTGCCCGGTGATCTCGAGCGCGCCGCGCGCGTTTCGCGGAAGGCTCCAGTCGAGCTGCTCGAGCGAGAGCCCGAGGCCCGCGAGATCCGAGCTGAGCGCGAAGCTGCCGCCGCCGCCTTCCGCAAGCGCGATCTCGATCCAACCCGGCGCGGCGCCCGTGATGCTGCCGGGCGGAAGGCCGAGGCCGAATTCCCGCGCGAACCCCTCACTGAGCGTGATCCGCCCCTCGACCTGCCCGCCGCCCGCATCCGGGCCGAGCGCCGCGGTATAGACCCCGTTGAAGGGCACCTCGCCGAGCTGCCCCGCGCCCGCGACGCGCAGACCCTTCTCGTCAACATCGAGCGTGAGGCTCGGCGCGCGCAGCACGCGGCCCGGCACGAGAACCTCGCTCGACACATCCGCGAGGCTGCCCGCCACCTCGAAGGCCACATCGTCGGTTTGCAGATCCTTCTTGAGCGCGAAGCCGAGCCGCGCGTCGATGCGGGCGCGCCCCTCGGCGATGTCGGGCGCGCGCCCCTGTTTCGAGAGGATCGACAAGGGCTCGGTGTCGATGAGCGCGAGGGCGGCGGGAATGCTGCTTTGGGTGCGCAGGCGCACTTCGGCGGGCGGATCCTCCATGTCGACCTCGGGCACCGCGAAGCTCGTCCCCGCGATGTCGATGCGCCCGCCCATCCCCGGATCGACCCAGCCGGACTCGGCGGCGATGGCGAAGCGCCCGTCGAGAAGTTGCGCCTTGCCCGACATGGCGCGGATGGGCGGCATCTCCTTGATGAACCGCGCCTCCATCCCCTCGAAGTCGAAGCCCAGAAAGACGTCCGCGCGATGCTTGGGCGGCGAGCGCAGGGCAAGCTGGACGTTGCTCAGCTCGGCCTCGGCGACGTTCTCGGACACCCAGCGGCGCGTGTTGGGCACCGCCGCCTCGGGCCAGAGCGCCATCAGCCGGTCGCGGTCGATCCCGTCCAAGCGCCCGTCGAGCGCGAGATCCCAACCCTCCTCCTCGCCGCGCAGATCGCCCTTGAGGACGAGGTGGCGCCCGGCATCCGAAAGGCTGAGCTGGCCGATGGTCAGATGGAAGGGCTCGAGCCTCAGGCGCAGATCGAGCGCGGCGCCGTCGATCTCCACGGGGCTGTCGTAAAGATCCGCCGGGTCCGCCGTGATCTCGCTGACCTGAAGCTGCGCGACAAGCTCGTCCGGCCAGCCCGACGCGCCGCCGACGAGATGCGCGATCCCCTCGGCGCGTGCGGTGACCCATTCGCTCTCGACCGAGACGGCTTCGAAGGCGATGGTCTGCGCGGCGGGATCATAGGTGAAATAACTGCCCGCCGCCTCGAAGGGGATGGGCGTCGTGCCCGCCGTGGGGCGCAGCGAGCCCTTGCCGATCTGCAAGCTGGCATTGAGCGGCCCCAGCTCGCCCTCTGCTCCGAGCCGCGCCCGCAGCGCCCCCGAGATGGGCGCATCGAGCGCGTCGAGCCAAGCGAGCGCCGGGGACTGCATCGCCAGATCGCCCGCCGGCAGGTCCGAGAAGTTGAGGCCGAGCTGCGCCGCGCTGCTGCCGATCCGGCTCGAGAAACTCATCTCGAGCGTGCTGGGATAGGCGCGCGCGCCCAGAACGGTGAAATCGCCGCGCATCCTCAGCATGCCGCCCTCGCGCGTTGCCTCGACGGTGCCGCCGTCGATCGTCCAGGCGCGGCCGGTGCGGGCATCCTCGTAGCGCAGCGTCAGGTTGTCGGCGGTGATCTCGCGCAGCGCGGCCATGCCGGGCCGCCCGAGCGCCTGGTCGATCTGCGCGATCAGCGCGCTCGGATCGCGGGCGGGCGGCGGCGCCGAAGGATCGCCCGGCATCGCCATCCCGCCGAGCTGCACATCGAGATCGCCATCATCCTTGCGCCGCAGGTTCACCTGCAAGCCCGAGAGGCGGATCTGCGCGGGCTGCAGCGCGCCTTCCAGCAGCGGGCGCAGCGCGACGGTGCCGCCCAGCTCGGCCAGGGTGGCGAGGGTGCGCCCGTCGGGGCCGCGCAGGCTCACATCGCGGAGTGCGAGGCGCGGCACCCAGCCGCGCTCGACCACGACGACCATCTCGCGCAGCGACAGATCGAAGCCGCCCGCCTCGGTGTTGATCCGCTCGACGATGCGCGTGCGCAGCCAGTCGGGCACATAGACGGGCGTACCGAGATAGGAGATCAGCACCAGCGCCGCCGCGCCCGTCATCACCAGAACGCTCAGCACCGACCACAGCCCGGCTTTGCGCCGGCGGCGCCGCCGCGCATGGCGCGCGGCATGCGCCGATCTGTCGGGCGCGGAAGGATCGGGGGTGTGCTGGCTCATCTCATCCCTCGGGGGCGCGGACCCTTTTGCATTCGGCCTGCACCATCCTAATATATCATCAACATCAGCAGACCCAAGGATCGCACATGCCCGATATTTCAGACACCGCGCCGGATTTCACGCTTCCCTTGGGAGGCGGCGGCGAATTTACGCTCAGCGCGATGAAGGGCACGCCCGTCATCGTCTTTTTCTATCCGCGTGACGACACGCCCGGCTGCACCAACGAGGCCAAGGATTTCTCGGCCCTGCTGCCCGAATTCGAGGCGGCGGGCGCCAAGGTGGTCGGCATCTCCAAGGACAGCGTCGCCAAGCACGACAAATTCGCATCGAAGCACGGGCTGACCGTGCCGCTCGCCTCGGACGAGCATGGCACGGCCTGTGAGGATTATGGCGTCTGGAAGGAAAAACAGATGTACGGCAAGACCTTCCTCGGGGTCGAGCGCAGCACCTTCCTTGTCGGAGAGGACGGGCGGATCGTGCAGGCATGGACCAAGGTCAAGGTGCCGGGCCATGCGCAGGAAGTGCTGGAGGCACTTCGCGCGCTCTGATGGGCACGTCGGTATTCACACCTTCACCATGAAAGACCTGATCCCCGGCGCGCCTCGATCCGTGCCGGGGTTATCCTGAGGTCGCCCCGCCCCGAACTGCGGCACGAGAGCGCAGGGCCCACTTGCAAAAGCCCGCTCAAGTCGTTGCAGATCGGCAATATTCTGCCATTTATCGCGCCCCTGCCCCCATTTGGCCATAATGCACCCCAAAACTGTTGCCCATCATGGCCGCGCTGGCTAAGCACCTTTGCAGGGCGCGGCACCGACGCAAATGACATGCGCCACCCACGGGACGGAAGCTGGACAATCGGGGACGGGACATTTGCGGACACGTATCGCAATCGCAACGCACGCTTTTCTTGAGCGCCATTTTCCGGAACGCAGGGTCTTTCTGCGATCGGACACCGACACGCGCTTCATGCGGCTCAAGCCCGCGACACAGCTCATCGCCTTCACCGGCGCCTCGCTCGTCGTCGCCTGGGCCATCATCGCCACCGCCATCCTTCTCATGGACAGCATCGGATCGGGCAATTTCCGCGAGCAGGCCAAGCGCGACCAGCGCACCTACGAGCGCCGCCTGAACGATCTGAGCGCCGAGCGCGACATGCGCGCCGCCGAGGCCCGCGAGGCGCAGGAGCGCTTCAACTCCGCGCTCGAGCAGATTTCGGTCATGCAGTCCGAGCTTCTCGCCTCCGAGACCCGCCGCCGCGAGATGGAGACGGGCATCGGCGTCATCCAGTCCACGCTGCGCCGCACCATGCAGGAGCGGGACGCGGCCCGCGACAAGGCCGAGACGCTCACCGCGCAGCTCGAGACCTCGGGCGCGTCCGGGCCGCTGGTCGAGGACAGCGAATCCGGGCCGAGCCCCGTCGATTTCCTGACCGCCGCGCTGGCCGATACCGCCGCCGAGCGCGACCAGATCAGCGCCGACGCGCAGGACGCGCTGCTTCAGGCCGACGAGATGCAGGCCCAGATCCGCCTCATGCAGGATCAGAACGATCAGATCTTCCGCCAGCTCGAGAATGCCATGACCATCTCGGTCGAGCCGCTGGACAAGATGTTCCGCGCCGCGGGGATGAACACCGACGACATGCTGAGTACCGTGCGCAAGGGCTATTCCGGCCAGGGCGGCCCGCTCATGCCGCTCAGCTTCTCGACCCGCGGCGAGGAGCCTTCACCCGACGCCGAGCGCGCGAACAATATCCTCAATCAGATGGACCGGCTGAACCTCTACCGAATCGCCGCCGAGAAGGCGCCCTTCGCCCTGCCGATCAAAAGCGCCTTCCGCTATACCTCGGGCTTCGGCAAGCGCTGGGGCCGGCTCCACGCGGGCACGGACATGGCCGGCCCCTCCGGCACGCCGATCTATACGACCGCCGATGGCGTCGTGACCCATGCAGGCTGGCTTTCGGGGTATGGCCGCCTCGTGAAGGTCCAGCATGCCTTCGGCGTCGAGACGCGCTATGCGCATCTCTCCAAAATCCGCGTGACCAAGGGCCAAAGGGTCTCGCGCGGGGACCGTATCGGTGATATGGGGAACTCTGGACGGTCCACCGGCACCCATCTACACTATGAGGTCCGCGTCAACGGCAATCCCGTCGATCCAATGACATATATCAAGGCTGCGAGAGATGTTTTCTAAAAGCAAAATCAACGACCCGAGCCCGCAAAAGGCCGATACGGCCACGCAGGCAGGCCATGACAAGCCGCAGGACGCTCCCAAGCCCGCAGCGCCTCAAGGCGATTACAAGTCTTCGGCCCCCAAGGCCAAGCCGCCCGCATCGGTCCTGTCGTCCGATCTGCACGTCACCGGCAACATGAAGACCACCGGCGACATTCAGGTCGAAGGCACGGTCGAGGGCGATATCCGGGCACATCTGCTGACCATCGGCGAGACGGCGACGATCAAGGGCGAAGTCATCGCCGACGATGTCGTCATCAATGGCCGCATCGTGGGCCGCGTGCGCGGCCTCAAGGTGCGCCTCACATCGACAGCGCGTGTCGAGGGCGACATCATCCACAAGACGATCGCCATCGAGTCGGGCGCGCATTTCGAAGGATCGGTGCAGCGTCAGGACGACCCGCTCAACCCTAAGGCCAAGACCGCCGAGCCTGCTCCGGCAGCGCCGCAGGCGTCGGGTGACAAGCAGGGCTGAGACGCCCCCCATCTCCCAAATCATGCCGCCTTCGCACCGCCCGGTGCGGAGGCGGTTTTCTTTTCACCGATTGGCGCTCCCGCAATGAAAAAGGGCGCGCCCCCAGGCACGCCCTTTTGCTCTCATATGTCAGCGGGACGCCTTACGAGCAGCCCTTCTCGCCCTCGCGGCAATCGGGGCGCGCGCTGTAGCTCACGGGCTTGTGGCGCACCTTGTGAACCGGGTGGCGCATCACCTGCTGGTACGTATGCGCCTGGTTCGGCACGCCGCAGCAGACGACGCCCGAGAGCGTGATCGGCTGAAGGCCCGCCGGGCAGTAATTCTCATGCGTCGAGACCGCGTAAGGATAGATCTTGGCCTCGACCGCGAAAGACGGTGCAGCCGTTACGGCGGCGCAGACGGCCAGCGCCGCCCCCGCGAGGTAGGATTTCGTCAGGTTGCGCATCATGTCCCCCATGTTCCGCGCGCCTTTACCCCGGCGGGGCCGGCACTGTTTGCACGGGGATCATGGTATAGATGCCCGGCCTTCTGTCAATTTCTTTGGGCGGCGCCCCGCGCCGTGATCTGGCGCATCACACCCCATGTGACCGGCATCGCGAGCGCGAAACCGATCGCCGCCGCGATCGCGACACCCTGCATGTCATCGAACCCCGCAACCAGCGCGATGATGACGCCGATGCCGGCGAGGCTGGTGCCGACGATGATGTTCAGAAAACTGGCGAGCAACCACATGATGCGTTCCTTTCTTCGGGAGCCCTCTTCGCGCTCACCATCGCTCCGCTTGCGGGCGCGGGCCTTGATCCATGTCATGCCACCGCGTTTTTGACGCCGAGACAGGAACCCGGCCCGGCAAGACCGCGTTGGCAAAATGACGCAGCAAAAGGAGATGACCCATGCCGAAGATCGCATTCACCCTCGCCGCTCTCGTCGCGCTCGCCGCGTGCAACACCGTCGAAGGCTTCGGCCAAGACGTCGAAAATACCGGCGAGGCCATCGAGGAAGAGGCCGAATAAATCGAGGCCAGATCGACCATCGAAGGCTGCCCGCGCGGGCAGCCTTTTTCTTTGGTGCAGAGAAAATGATCCGGCAATCTTCGCTTAATCTTTGGCTGGCAGAGTGGCGACATGACCGAGAATCGCCACAGCGCAGGCCGCACCTATTTCGTGACACTTCCCTATGAAGGGCCGCTTTCCCTAAGCGCCGCCGCGCGCTTCCTGCATTTGCATGACCGCGCGGCCATTGGCGAGTGCCGCATCACGGCGATGGTCGCCCTGCCGGGCAGTATCCTCGCGGTCCTGACCTTTCGGACACCGCCTGACAGCATGCCGCACCTCTTACAGACCCGATGGCTGGACCGCATCGCGCGGCGGCCGGGAGGCCGCGCCATCAGGGCGAAAGAAATCACGACGCAAAAGATGCTGCGCGAGCGGATCGACCATTGCCATTTCGCACCGGCGCAGCGCGCCCTCGTGCGCGATCCCGTCCATTGGGCCGCCTCGACGATCCGCGATCACGCGCCCTCCGAGATGATCCTCACCTGACGCGGCTCAGCTGTCCATCTTGAGGGCGGAGATGAAGGCTTCCTGAGGGATGTCCACCTTGCCGAACTGGCGCATCTTCTTCTTGCCGGCCTTCTGCTTCTCAAGAAGCTTCTTCTTCCGCGTCGCGTCGCCGCCATAGCATTTCGCGGTCACGTCCTTGCGCATCGCGCTCAGCGTCTCCCGCGCGATCACCTTGCCGCCGATGGCCGCCTGGATCGGGATCTTGAACATGTGGCGCGGAATGAGATCCTTGAGCTTCTCTACCATCGCCCGCCCGCGCATCTCGGCGCGGTCGCGGTGCACCATCATCGAGAGTGCATCGACAGGCTCGTCATTGACGAGGATCGACATCTTCACGAGATTGTCGGTCCGGTAACCGATGATCTGGTAATCGAAGCTCGCATAGCCCTTTGTCACCGATTTCAGCCGATCGTAGAAGTCGAACACCACTTCGTTCAGCGGCAGGTCATAGACCACCATCGCGCGCGAGCCTGCATAGGTCAGGTCGAGCTGGATGCCGCGCCGGTCCTGGCAGAGCTTGAGAACATCGCCCAGGAACTCGTCCGGCACGAGGATCGTCGCCTTGATGCGCGGCTCCTCGACGTGATCGACGGTGCTGAGGTCGGGCATGTCCGCCGGGTTGTGCAGCGGGAAGTCCGTGCCGTCCTTCATGAAGACATTGTAGATGACCGAGGGCGCCGTCGTGATGAGGTCGATGTCATACTCGCGGTCGATCCGGTCGCGGATCACCTCGAGATGCAAAAGCCCGAGAAACCCGCAGCGGAAACCGAAGCCGAGCGCCGCCGATGTCTCCATCTCGTAGGTGAAGCTCGCATCGTTCAGCGCCAGCTTCTCGATCGCGTTGCGCAGATCCTCGAACTCGGACGAGTCCACCGGGAAAAGACCGCAGAACACGACCGGCACCGACGGCTTGAAGCCCGGCAGCGGCGCGGAGCAAGGGTTCTTGTCGAGCGTGATCGTATCGCCCACCTTCGTGTCGCGCACCTGTTTGATCGACGCCGTGATGAAGCCGATCTCGCCCGGCCCGAGCCGATCCTGCACCGTCATCGCGGGGCGGAAGACGCCGATCCGCTCGACCTGATGCACCGAGCCGTTCTGCATCATGCGCACCCGGTCGCCTTTTTTCAGCACGCCGTCCATGATCCGAACCAGAACGACGACGCCGAGATAGGGGTCGTACCAGCTGTCGACGAGCATCGCCTTGAGCGGCGCGTTCGCGTCGCCCTTGGGCGGCGGCAGATGGGTGATGATCGCCTCGAGCGTCTCGATGATGCCCTGCCCCGTCTTGGCGCTGACGCGGATCGCGCCCGACGCGTCGATGCCGATCACATCCTCGATCTGCTCGGCCACGCGGTCGCAATCGGTTGCGGGCAGGTCGATCTTGTTGAGGACGGGGACGATCTCGTGATTGGCATCGATCGCGTGATAGACGTTGGCGAGAGTCTGCGCCTCGACGCCCTGCGTCGAGTCGACGACGAGGAGCGATCCCTCGACCGCGCGCATCGAGCGGCTCACCTCGTAGGAGAAATCGACATGGCCCGGCGTGTCGATCAGGTTGAGGACATATTCCTCGCCGTTCTGCGCGGTGTAGTTGATGCGCACGGTCTGGGCCTTGATCGTGATGCCCCGCTCGCGCTCGATATCCATGCTGTCCAGCATCTGCTCTTTCATGTCCCGTTCCGCGACCGTGTTGGTCTGCTGGATCAGGCGATCGGCCAGCGTGGATTTGCCGTGGTCGATATGCGCCACGATGGAGAAATTGCGAATATGTGCGAGGTCTGTCATGCAACGGGATATGTATGGGAATTGGGGTCTGGTCAAGCTGGATCGGTGTGCGCAGATGCCGCGGCCCGGCCCATCTTCCGAATTGAAAAAGCGGCGCGGATGGGGCAGAACGCTCGGAGCAGTGAAGGGCCCCGCAGCCGGGCTCCGCGCAAGGGTGACGAGGCACGGCAGATGAGAAAAATCGTGATTGCGGGAATGATGCTGAGCCTCGGGACGCTCGCGGCCTGTGGCGGCTCCAATCGCTTCGAGAACCGCGGCGGCGGCCGCAGCCCCGCACCGGTCTATGCGCCGACGGCCACGGGCCCGATCAATTCGGCCTGCCTCGCATCGGACCGCAAGGCCCGCTCCTCCCAGCTCTGCGGCTGCATTCAGGCCGTGGCGGACCAGACGCTCAGCCGTTCGGACCAGATCCGCGCGGTGCGGTTCTATGACGATCCGCAAGCGGCGCAGGACACGCGGCAATCCGACAACGCGTCGGACGAGCGGTTCTGGGACGCCTACTCGAACTACGGCAAGACGGCCGAGCGGGTGTGCAGCTAGGCCGCATCGCGCCCGCATTTTTCGGGTAAAACTGCGCCAGACCGAACGGCGCTGGCCTTGAGCCCGAAGCATTTACGCCTCCAGCTCGGCATCCCAGTAAAGAAAATCGAGCCAACTGTCGTGCAGATGGCCCGGCGGGAATTTCCGGCCGAGATTGCGCAGCTCTTCCGCGCCCGGCGCGCGCGGCGGCTTGCGCAGGGTCATGCCCGAGCGCGCGAGACTTTTCGAGCCCTTGGCGAGGTTGCAGCGCGCGCAGGCGGCGACGACGTTCTGCCAGCTCGTGCGCCCGCCGCTGGCGCGCGGCACCACGTGATCGAAGGTCAGATCGCCCTTCGCGCCGCAATACTGGCAGCAGAATTCGTCCCTCAGAAAAAGATTGAAGCGCGTGAATGCCACGCGCTTCTGGGGTTTGACGAAATCCTTCAGGACGATCACCGACGGGATCCTGATCCTCGTACTGGGCGAATGGACGACGTGGTCGTATTCGGCGACGATATCGACCCGGTCGAGCCACACCGCCTTGACCGCGTCCTGCCAGGACCAGAGCGACAGCGGGTAGTAGCTCAGCGGCCTGTAATCCGCGTTGAGCACGAGCGCGGGGTGGTGGCGTAGCGCCGCCGGTTCCCGCACGAATTCGGTTCTGAAATCGCCTTGCATCGCTGTGATCGTCCCTGCCTGCGCTGATCCGTCCAGATGACTATATATCGTATCCACCACACGGCAAGCCCGCCGTTGAGTGGCATATCTGGGGGGAACGTGGCATGTCCAGATGACAAGAGCGTGACATCCGAAGGATAGGGTCGGCCCGGCGCGGGGCCGGGCCTTGGCGGGCGCGAGGCCCGCACCCGATCAAAGCTGCGACATGACCTCGTCGGAGGCTTCGAAATTGGTGGTGACGCGTTGCACGTCGTCGTCATCCTCGAGCGCGTCGATCAGCTTCATCAGCTTCTGCATCGCCTCGAGATCCATCTCGGTCGTCGTGGTCGGCCGCCAGGCGAGCCGCGTCGCCTCGCTCTCCCCGAGGCTCGCCTCGAGCGCGGTCGAAACCTCGTTGAGGTCCGTATCGGCGCACCAGATCGTGTGCCCTTCCTCGCCCGACTCGACATCCTCGGCGCCGGCCTCGATCGCGGCCATCATCACGTCGTCGGCGTCGCCCACATCGGCGGCATAGACGATCTCGCCCTTGCGCTCGAACATGAAGCCGACGCTGCCCGTCTCGCCGAGATTGCCGCCGTTCTTGGTGAAGGTCGAGCGCACGGTCGATGCGGTGCGGTTGCGGTTGTCGGTCATCGCCTCGACGATGACGGCAACGCCATTGGGGCCATAGCCCTCATAGCGGATTTCCTCGTAATCCTCGCCGTCGCCCGCCTGCGACTTCTTGATCGCCCGGTCGATCACGTCCTTGGGCACCGATTGGCTCTTGGCCTCCTTGACGGCCATGCGCAGGCGCGGGTTCTTCTCGGGGTCGGGATCGCCCATCTTGGCGGCGACGGTGATTTCCTTGCTCAGCTTGGAGAAGAGCTTGGAGCGCGCGGCGTCCTGGCGTCCCTTGCGGTGCTGGATGTTTGCCCATTTGGAATGGCCGGCCATGGAATACCTCTGAAAGCGGGTGTTGCGGGTTTGGCGTCTCTATAAGGCAGCGCGGGGGATGGGCGCAAGACGGGCAGCAGCCGGGCGCGATGCGCGCCTCCCGCCCCCCGCTCAGAGCGGCCAGATCAGCGGAATGAGCGCCGAAGCGAGCAGCGCGACGCTCAGGTTGAGCGGTATCCCGATGCGCATGAAATCGGCGAAGCGATAGCCGCCCGGACCATAGACGAGCGTATTGGTCTGGTAGCCGATGGGCGTCGCGAAACTGGCCGAGGCCGCGAACATCACCGCGACGACGAGCGGGCGCGGATCGACGCCCATCACATCGGCAAGCCCGATGGCGATCGGGCTCATAACCACGGCGACCGCGTTGTTCGACACCACCTCGGTCAGCGTGGTCGCCAGCAGGTAGACCGCCAGCACGATGGCGAAGGGCGGCAGCTGCATCATCCAGGGCGCGAGCGCGTTCGCGATCAGCTCGACCGCGCCCGAATGATCGAGCGCGGCGCCGATCGCCAGCATCGAGAAGATGAGCGCCAGAAGCCGCCCGTCGACAAAGCTGAACGCCTCGTCCGCGTCGATGCAGCGCGTGAGCAGCACGACCGCCACGGCGAGGACCGACAGGTAGAGAATGGGCGCGACGCCCAGACCCGCGAGCGCCACGATGGCGACGAGCGCGGCGATGGCGATGGGCGCATGTCCACGCCGGAACGCGCGCGCCGAGGGCTGCGAGACATCGACCATGTCCATCTCGGACGACAGGCGCTTGATATCCTCGGGCGCCCCTTCGAGGAGGAGCGTGTCGCCCACCTTCACGATCAGCGTATCGAGTTGCCGGCCGATATTCTGGTTCCGGCGGTGCACGGCGAGCGGATAGACCCCGTAGCGCCGCCGCAGCCGCAGCGAGCCCAGGCTGCGCCCGACCATCTTGCACCCCGGCGTGATGAGCACCTCGACCGTTGTCGTCTCGACCGCGCTCACCTGATCGACGCGGCGCAGGCTCTTGTTGTTCTGAAGGCTCAGAAGCTCGGTCATCTGGGTGCGCAGCACCACCCGGTCGCCCACCTCGAGCGTGACGCCCGTCAGGTCGCGCCGCAGCGAGACGTCCCCGCGCACCACGTCGATGAGGCGCACGCCTTCGCGCTTGAAGAGCTGAACGCCCGTCACCTCGCGCCCGATGAGGTTGCTGTCGGGCGGGATCACCGCCTCGGTGAAGAATTTCATACGGCTGCGATCCGAGAGCATGTCAGCCATGCTGTCGCGGTCGGGCAGCAGCATCGGGCCGAAAAAGCGCAGGTAGATCATGCCCCAGGCGACGAGCACCACGGCGAGCGGCGTGATCTCGAAGATGCCGAAAGGCTCCATGCCGCGCGCCCGCGCCACGCCGTCGACCAGAAGGTTCGTCGAGGTCCCGATGAGCGTGAGCGTGCCGCCGAGGATCGCGGCATAGCTGAGCGGGATCAGCAGCTTCGAGGCCGGAATCTTCAGCGTGCGCGCCAGCTGGACGAAAACGGGGATCATCACCACGACCACGGGCGTGTTGTTCATCACGGCCGAGCCGATCACGACCAGCCCCAGCATCATCGCGACCGCCAGCTTGGGGTTGGTGCGCGCCTGCCGGTCGGCGAGCGACGTGAAGGCCTCGAGCGCGCCGGTGCGCACCAGAGCGCCCATGACGATGAACATGACCGCGATGGTCCAGGGCGCCGGGTTCGACAGCACCTCGAGCCCCGCGTCATATGGCAGAAGCCCCACCGCCAGCATCACCGCCACACCGCCGAGCGCGACCACCTCGGTCGGATAGCTTTCGCGGATGAAGAGCGCGAACATGATTCCCACGACGCAGAGCGTCATGAAGGCCTGCGCCGTCTGGGACACGTCGAAATATGCGATCACCGAGGCACCTGCCCTTCAAGAATGCGGCGCATGATCGCCCATGGGCGCGACCGGCACAAGCGGCGAGCGGCCCCGGCGCGGCTGCACCAGCGCGATCCCGATCATCATCACGCCCAGCGCGACCCAGACCCAGATCGCATAGCGCTCCTGAAGGAGCAGCATCGACCAGAGCACGCCGCAGCCCGTCACGAGATAGCTCGCCTGCGCGGCGAAGACCGATCCCGCCTGCCCCACCAGCCAGACATAGACGGCATAGACGATGCCGTGGATGGCCGCCGACGCGATCAGTGCCAGTTCCGGCCCACCGAAGCTTGCCGTCGGATCCACCCAGTGTCCGCTGACGAGGGCGAGCGGAAAGGTGATGACGAGGCCCAGCATGGAGGCGCCGAGAATGGTCTGGATGGGATCAAGACCCTGCGTGCCCCATTTCGCCACGAGGTTGCCCTCGGTCGCGTAGAGCATCGGCGCAAGGAGCGCGATGGGCACGAACGCGGCCATCGCGCGGTCCGGAAGGCTCGCCTCCGGCCCGACCAGCAGGATGATCCCCGCAAGGCCGAAGCTGAGGCCGAGCAGACGCCGCCACGCAAAACGCTCGTTGCCGAGCAAGAGCGCGATGGGCAGCGAGAAGATCGGAACGCTCGCGATCACGATGGCCATGATGCCGCCCGGCAGGCGCGCCGCGGCCAGATAGAAGAAGATGTCGGGCAGAACCGCGCCGCAGAGCGCGATGGCGAGATAGAGGCGCCAGTACGGCCGTGCGAACTCGATCCGCTTGCCGCGCAGGATGTTGATGCCCCCGAGGAGCGTCACGACCACCACCAGCTGCCAGAAGATGAGGCCGAGCGGCTGATGCCCGGTGCTGACCGCGATCTTCGAGAGCGGAACGCTGAGCCCCCATCCCGCCCCCATGACGAAGAGCACGAGATAGGCCAGCGACGGGCGGATCGTCATGGACCGGCCTGGGCAAGGCGCCCGCCCTGCCGGACCATCTCGATCCGGGTGGCGCGTCCGGTGCGGTCGTCGGTCTCGACATAGACCCCCGAGAGCGTCACCTCGTCCATCGCCGGCTGAAAGCGCGCCTTAGGCATGCCGGTGACGAAGCGGCGCAAGGGCTCGTCCTTCTCCATGCCGATCACGCTGTTATAGTCGCCGCACATGCCCGCATCCGACAGATAGGCCGTGCCGCCCGGCAGGATCTGCGCATCGGCGGTCGGAACATGGGTGTGCGTTCCGACCACGAGCGAGGCGCGCCCGTCGCAGAAATGGCCGACGCCCATCTTCTCGCTCGTCGCCTCGCAATGGATGTCGACGATCGCGGCCTGCACCGCGCCGCCCAGCACATGCTGGCGCAGCGTGGCATCGAGCGCCGAGAAGGGATCGTCGAAGGCCCGCTTCATGAAGACCTGCCCCAGAACCTGCGCCACCAGCACCTTGCGCCCGCGCGCGTCCGAGAAGACCCGCGCGCCGCGCCCCGGCGCGCCCTTGGCGAAGTTGATCGGCCGAATGACGCGCGGCTCGTCCTCGATGACGCGCAGCATGTCCTTCTGATCGAAGGCGTGATCGCCCAGCGTGACGCAATCGGCCCCGGCCTCGAAAAGACCCTTGGCATGCTCGCCGCTGAGCCCCATGCCGCCCGTCGCGTTCTCGCCGTTGACCACGACGAAATCGAGCGACCAGTCCCGGCGTAGACGCGGCAGCATCTCGCCCACGGCCCGGCGCCCTCCGCGCCCCATCACATCTCCGAGGAAAAGCAGTTTCATGCCGCCAGTGTTAGGCCCCGCACCCGCCACGCGCAAGCCGAATGCCGAAGCGCAATGGGGCCTCCTTCATCTTGGCCCGAATACTCCCGCCAGAGGCGACGCTGTCAGCTCTCGCCGCCGTCGGTGACGAGGCGGTAGTCCTGCATCTCTTCGGGCAGAAGCAGGTAGATATCATCGGGGCGGGTGGCGAGAACGTGGCGCATGAGGCGTGGATCGACGTCCATGTCGATCAGGAACTCCATCACCTCGCCCTGCCCGCGCTGGATGTCCTCGACGGCGAGGAAGGCGGGCAGGACGGTGTTCTCGCCGAAGTAATGCTGGTGCACGCCGACCTGCGCGCCCTCCTCGACGCGGCGCGACACGCCTGCGGCCAGAAGGTAGGGACAGGCCGAAAAGCAGACGTCGCCCGCCTCCACCACGGTGGCGAGGCCGGCCTCGCGCAGGCTGCGCCCGATGGCGAGCGCATCGCTCACCGAGCCGCCGGGGCTGTTCAGCGCCGCCGTCTCGAGCCCCTCCTGCGCACCGAGCCACTCGGCGACGCGCGCGGCGTCACCGGGCGCGATCGTTCCGGTGAGGCGCAACAGGGCGTCCTCGCGCGCCAGATCGAGGCGGCTCGGCATGTCGCCGGTGTTGCGATAGGGCCGCTCGGGCGCGCCGGGCGCGCGCTCGGGCAGCGGCGTGTCGCGCGGCGCGTAGCGGCGGGTCTGATCGCCAGGGGCGACGGGGCTCTCGAAGCCGGGCGCCTCGGAGGGGCGCAGAAGCTGCGGCAGCGCGCCGAGGATATCGGAGCCCGCCAGCAGGACCGCCATGCCGATTTGAAGCCCCAGCACCGCAAGAAGAACGCGGCGCACGTCCCAGCTTCGGCGGCCTTCCGCGCTCATGGCCGCGCGTGCCCGTTGCCCGGACGCGGACCCGCGCCGTCCTCGGGCGGCGGCACGGCGCGGGCGGGCGGCGCGCGCACCTCGTCCATCTCGTGAAGCACCATCATCGCCGCGCGCAGCTCCGACAGAGTCAGCGTTTGCTCGATCCCGACGCCCTCGCGCCCCGAGCGGATCGCGGCCTGCGTCACCATCAGGATGAAGACGAGCACCGCGGGGAGCAGGTCGATCGCGATGGCCCCGGCCCAGCTCGGCGCGAAATCCGAGGCGTAGCGGATCACGGCATCGGCGGTCGAGATGGGCGTGTAGGTCGTATCGCTCGGCGGGGGCATGGCGATCACGGCATCGGCGGCGCTGCGCAGGGTGTCGGCGCGCTGGCCCAGCACCTCGAGCACCGAGGCGATGGTGCTCTGCTGGCCCTCGCGGGCGGCATCCGAGCGCCCGTCAAGTTCGGGCAGCACGACCGAGGCCGCAAGATCCTGCGCCGCGCGCGAGACGAGCGGCGCGACGGACAGCTGGCGAAGCTGCGTGATGAACCCGGCGAGCCGCACCGCTTCTTCGGAGAAATGCACCGAGCGCGCTTCGACCGGCCCCGGCTCGACCGTCAGCGCGCGCATCCGGCTGAGCGTGGCGTTGCCCTCGGCGAAGGCCGCTTCGACCAAGGGCTGCTGGCTCGCGATCTGCGCCTCGAGGCCGCGCAACTCGTCCGCCTTCTGGCTGAGGACGCGAAAGACGGCGCCGCGCCCGGCGAGGCCCGACAGATCGCCGCTCGCCTCCTGCGCGCTCAGATCCTCGAAGGATTGGCGCACGCGCGCCACGTCCCGCTCGAGCCCCTGCGCCGAGACGGCGATGCTGTTGGCCTGCTCGAGCGAGGATTGATACTCCTGCACGGTCTTCGCCAGATGCTGCTCCACCGCCGCCGATCCGGCCAGCGCGGCGGCGTTGAGCCACGAGGACATGGCGATGATGGCGACCGATCCGATGCCCATCGACACCAGAAGCCCGATGCGCGAGGCCATGCTGCGCACCGAGGGCAACAGCCGCATGAGATAGGACCAGAAGACGAAGATGCCGACCGACACGGCGATGGAGTAGGACGCCGCGGCGAAGAAGCTGAGCGCGCCGTTGTCGTCGAGCAGCGAGGAGACGCCGAGATAGGTGTATATCCCCGAGGCCGTGGCGAGCACGCCCAGCGCCGCGCCGGTGATGGCGTCGAGCCAGCGAACATGGCCCTCGAGCTCGGCCGCGTAGCGCACGCCCTGGGCTTCGGCGCGGCTGATTCCGGCCTGCATCTTGGATGTTTCGGCGTCGCTCATGCGCGGCTCTCCCCCGTTGGATCTCTTCCTATATGGGGCCGCGCGGGCCCGTGACAAAAGGGCCGCTGGGAGCCAAGGCCCTCACACCGCGAAAAGCCGGCCCGGACCCCATGCCTTCGCCCCGGCCTTCTTACCGGCCTTCTCCCCGACCTTCTTACCGGCGTCCGCGAGCGTCAGCATGTGCCACAGCAGCGCCTGGTTGGAGGTGACGACCGGCAGGCCCGTCTCGGCCTCGACCTCGTCGATGATCCCGAAGGTCTGAAGATTGGTGCAGCTCGCGAAGAGCGCCTCGGTGCCCGGCACCTGCGCCGCCGCGATGAGCGCGGCGCGCGTCGCGGCGGGATCGATGCGCGCGACGCGGCGGTCGTCGCCCTCGGCGAAGCTGATCTCGTGCAGCGTCTCTATGCCGTTCGCGGCTAGAAGCGCGCGCATCGGGGCGGTGACCGAGGGCACGTAGGGCGTGACCATCCCGATACGCGCGGCGCCCAGATGCGCCAGCGCCGCGATGACCGCGCTGATCGGGTCGGTGACGGCGGCGCCGGGATGGACCGAGCGCACCTGCGCCGCGACCCGCGCCTGACCGATCACGGTCGCGCCCGAGGTGCAGGCATAGCCGATCACGTCCAGCCCCTCGGGCAGGAGCGCGGCGGCGACCGGCATGGCCGCGTCCATCGTCGCCAGCGTCTCGGGCGTGATGGCCGCCGCCACCAGAATGCGCGCATGCAGGAGCTGCACGTCGCGCGCGCCCAGCATGCGCCGCGCCTCGAATTCCAGCGTCTCGTCCGTGGCCAGCACGATCAGCCCCATCCGGGCGCCGCCGCCACCCGCACCCTCGTTCAGGCGGTAATCCATCACCCCTCCCCCGGACGGCTGAGCGTGCCGCCCGAGACCGCCGCGCGCACACCCGTTGTGCTCGCGCAGGAGGTCGGCAATCCGCGCGCAACCCGCACGGCGAGATAGCCGAAGGCCTGCGCCTCGAGCATGTCGCCATCGAGGCCCACATCCTCGACCGGCGCCACCTCGCAATCGAGCGCGGCGCGCAGCATGTCCATCATCACCGGGTTGTGCCGCCCGCCGCCCGTCACCAGAAGGCGCGCGGGCTGTGCGGGGCAATGCTCAATCCCGCGCAGGACGGCGGCGGCGGACATGGCGGTCAGCGTCGCGGCGGCATCGGCATCGGGCAACTCCTCCACGAGATCGATCATGTCGGCGAAAGCGTCCCGGTCGAGCGACTTGGGCGGCATCTTGAGGAAATAGGCCTCTTCGAGAAAAAGCTCGAGCGCGCCATCGGCGACGGTCCCGCTGCGCGCGAGCCGGCCGCCCTCGTCATAGGGCAGGCCGCGCCGCGCCATCATCAGATCGTTGATCGGGGCATTGGCCGGCCCCGTGTCGAAGGCGATGAGCGCGCCCGGCTCTTCGGGCCGCCGGACCGAGGGATCGACCCAAGTCAGATTGCCCACGCCGCCGAGGTTGAGAAACGCCACGGGCGCATCCGCGCCGATATGGCGCGCGCAGGCATGGTGAAAGAAAGGCGCGAGCGGTGCGCCCTGCCCGCCCAGCCGCACATCCGCGCTGCGGAAGTCCCAGACCACCGGCAGTCCCAGCGCCTCGGCCAGCGCCGCGCCGTCGCCGAGCTGATGCGTGCCGCGCCCGCCCGGCTCATGCGCGAGCGTCTGGCCGTGAAAGCCGACGAGCGCCCCGCCCATCCCGCTCAGCGCCTCGATATGGGCGCCCATCACCACGGCCTCCGCATCGGCCAGATCATCGCCCGGCCAGCGGCCGAGCGCGGCGGCCAGCACCTTCTGCTCGGCGGCGCTGTAGGCGCGGTAGCGGGTCTCGCCGAAGGCGAAGATATCCTGCCCGTCCGTCTCGACGAGCGCGGCGTCGACACCGTCCAGAGACGTGCCCGACATGGCCCCCAGCGCCCATACCCGCGCCCCATCCCCGACGGCCTTCAACATGGTCTTTTCCTTTGCCCGATGCCCACCTATACATGCCGCGCAAAGTAATCCGGGACAAGCGCCATGACCTACCATCCGAAATCCGAATTCCTGAACGTGATGGTCGAGCGCGGCTACATGGCCGATTGCACCGACCTTCAGGGGCTGGACGATCGGATGATGGCGGGCGTGACCTCCTGCTACATCGGCTATGACGCGACCGCGAAATCGCTGCATGTCGGGCATCTGCTCAACATCATGATGCTGCGCTGGCTCCAGAAATGCGGGCACCGGCCGATCACGCTCATGGGCGGCGGGACCACCAAGGTGGGCGATCCCAGCTTTCGCGCGGACGAGCGGCCGCTCCTGACGAACGACGTGATCGACGAGAACATCGCCGGCATGCAGCAGGTCTTCGCTCAATACCTGACCTACGGCGACGGCGCGACGGACGCGATCATGATCAACAACGCCGAGTGGCTGGACGGGCTCAACTATCTCGAGTTCCTGCGCGACATCGGGCGGCATTTCTCGGTCAACCGCATGCTGTCCTTCGAGTCGGTCAAGTCGCGCCTCGACCGCGAGCAATCGCTCAGCTTTCTCGAATTCAATTACATGATCCTGCAAGCCTATGATTTTCTCGAGTTGAACCGCCGCTATGGCTGCGCGCTTCAGATGGGCGGATCGGATCAGTGGGGCAACATCGTCAACGGGATCGACCTGACGCGCCGCGTGATCGAGGGCCATGTCTTCGGCCTGACCTCGCCGCTCCTGACCACGTCGGACGGCAAGAAGATGGGCAAGTCCGAGGGCGGCGCGGTCTGGCTCAATGGCGAGATGTGCAGCCCCTATAATTTCTGGCAGTTCTGGCGCAACACGACGGACGCCGATACCGGGCGCTTCCTGCGGCTCTATACAGAGCTGCCGCTCGAGGAATGCGCGCGTCTCGGCGCCCTCGGCGGTTCGGAGATCAACGAGGCCAAGGTAATTTTGGCCAATGAAGTCACGGGACTGCTTCACGGAGTTGAAGCGGCGAAGGCCGCCGAGGCGACGGCGCGCGAGGTATTCGAGAAAGGCGGCGTGGGGGACGATCTGCCGACACTCGTGCTCGCGCCCGATGAGGCGGCGGAGGGCGTGTCGATCGTGCAGCTCATCGTACGAGCGGGACTGGCCAAGTCGGGCAAGGACGCGAAACGCCTCATCGCGGAAAGCGGCGCGCGGATGAACGATGCGCCGCTCGAGGATGCGGGGCTGATGATCGGCGCGGCGGACCTTTCGCAGCCGATCAAGCTGAGCGCGGGCAAGAAGCGCCACGCGCTGGTCAAGCTGGGCTGACGGCTTCAGAGACCGGCCCCTGATCGGCGGGCCGGTTTTCGAGTATTTTCGCCAAGATGAAGCCTCGGCCGCTCACCGCGCGGCGAGCGCATCCCCGAGTACCGACAGGACCGCCTCGGGCGGCACGTCCGAGGTGACGAAGGCCTCGCCGATGCCGCGCGCAAGGATGAAATGAAGCCGGCCGTCCTTGACCTTCTTGTCCTGCGCCATCAGCGACAATAGCGCGGGCGCGTCCGGCAAATCTCCTTCGATGTCAGATAGATCGACCTTCATGTTCATGTCGCGCAGATGCGCGCGCACCCGGCTCGGTGTCTCCTGCGGGCAAAGGCCGAGGCGAGCCGACAGCTCGAAGGCCAGCGCGCAGCCGATGGCGACGCCCTCGCCATGCAGCAGGCGGCTCGAATAGCCCGTCGCGGCCTCGAGCGCGTGACAGAAGGTGTGCCCGAGATTGAGAAGCGCGCGGTCGCCCTGCTCGGTCTCGTCGCGCGCGACGATCTCGGCCTTCATCTCGACCGAGCGCGCGACGGCATGGATGCGTGCCTCCATGTCCCCCGCCGCCATCTTGGGCGCGTTTTGCTCGAGCCACTCGAAAAAGGCGGCATCGCCCAGCAGGCCGTACTTCACGACCTCGCCGTAACCTGCGAGGAAGTCACGGGAATTCAGCGTCGCGAGAAGGTCCGTATCGACCAGAACGAGGCTCGGCTGATGGAAGGCGCCGATCAGGTTCTTGCCCTTCGTCGAGTTGATGCCCGTCTTGCCGCCGACCGAGCTGTCGACCTGCGCAAGAAGGCTGGTCGGGATCTGAACGAAGCGCACGCCGCGCCGCAGGATCGCCGCCGCGAAGCCCACCAGATCGCCGATCACGCCGCCGCCGAGCGCGACGACCACGTCCCCCCGCTCGATCTGCGCCTCGAGAAGCCATTCCGTGGCGCGCTGAAGCTCGGCCCAGCATTTCGTGGCCTCGCCGGGCGGCAGGGCGAGCGCGGTCATCTCGATGCCCGCCTCGGCCAGCCCCGCGCGCAAGCTCTCGAGATGAAGCGCGCCCACGGCCTCGTCGGTGATGACGGCGACGCGCCGACGCTTCAGCAGCGGCCCGACGAGCGCGCCCGCCTTCCCGAGAAGGCCGGGGCCGACATGGACGTCATAGGCGCGCGCGCCGAGGGGGACATGGATGATCTGGCTCATGTGGGCTCCAGGATGCCGGGCCGGGCGGCGAGCGCCTCGATCACGCGGGTGGTCATGGTCTCGATCGTGTAGCCGGGCTGCGGGCAGACCTCGATGTCGGCCTTGGCGTAGATCGGCGTGCGCGCCTCGTAGAGCGCGCGCAGCGTGCCGTAGGGATCGGGCGTGCGCAAAAGCGGGCGCGTGTCCTTGTTCTTGACCCGGCTCCAGAGGAGTTGCAGATCCGCGTTCAGCCAGACCGAGACCCCGCGCTCCGCGATGAGCTCGCGATTGCGCGCCTGCAGGAAGGCGCCGCCGCCGGTGCTCAGCACGCAGGTCCTGCCCGACAGAAGCCGCCCGATCACCTCGGTCTCGCGGGCGCGAAAGAAGGTCTCGCCGTCGCGGGCGAAGATCTCGGCGATGGACATGGCGGCGGCGGCCTCGATTTCGGCGTCGGAATCGCGGAAGGGAACGCCCAGCCGCGCCGCCAGCGCCTTGCCGACCGCCGTCTTGCCCGCCCCCATCATGCCGACCAGAACAACAGTCCGGCCCAAGGTCGCTGGCTTCTTGCCCGCCACTGTCGGCACTCCCCCGCCCATTCGCACAATCCGGGCACTGAATGACGTGATCTTGCGGCAAAGGCCAGTTATAAGTTGGGCAAAACGGATCGAACCGCAGGCAGGCATATCGTGTTCAGACTTATCAAGTGGTTGTTTTATCTTGCTGTTCTCGGTTTCATCGCGCTTGTCGGTTATGCCTATGTCGGCCCGTTCTTCGGCGCCGATTTCACGCCGGACGCGACCGAGATTCGTCAGGACATCCTTCTTGATACGCAGTAGCGCCTGCTGCGCTGCCGCTTTCGCGCTGGCGCTGACGCCGGAGGGCGCCCGCGCCCAGTCCGGCGAGGGCGCCCCTCTTTCCGCCATCGACTGGCTCGCCCAGCCCGATGGGCCGCAAAGCCTGCCGGGCGGCGGGTCGCGCCGGCCCGATGGGGGCGCATGGCGCCCGTCCGCGGCGCTCGGAGCGGGCGAGCCGCCGGTCGCCGGCGCGGTCAGCATCCCCGATATCGAGGTCACGCCCCTCGCCGCCGCGACGAGCGGCGCGGTCGGCCTTCTGCCGCCTTCGGTCACCGGCCTGCCCGCCGACATGTGGGCGCAGAGCACCGCGACCGCGCTCTCGGACCTTTGGGGCCGCGCCAGCCAGGCGCCCATGCCCGCCATCGCCGCGCTCTATCATACTCTCCTTCTGGCCGAGGCCGAGCCGCCGCAGGGCCCCGAGGGTGCGTATTTGCGCAGCCGCGTCGAGATGCTGCGCCGCCTCGGTGCGGTCGAGCCCGCGCTCGAGCTTCTGGAGCGCGCGGGGCCGTTCACGCCCGAGCTCTTCCCGGCTTGGTTCGAGCTGGCGCTCCTGTCGGGCGCCGAAAGCGAGGCCTGCGCCGCGCTCAGCAAGGCGCCGAGCCTTCTGAGCGACGACGGCGCGCGCATCTATTGCGCCACCCTCACCGGCGACTGGCCCACGGCGGCGCTGCTTTTCGACACCGGCGCCGCCCTCGGCACGCTGCGCGGGACCGAAGCGGTTCTTCTGGAGCAGTTTCTCGATCCGGAACTTGCCGAGGAGGCGGAGCCGCCCATCCCGAGCGCCGCGCCCTCACCGCTCGAATTCCGTCTCTTCGAGGCGATCGGCGCACCGCTGCCGACGCTCGGCCTGCCGACCGCCTATGCGATGGCCGATCTGCGCGGCACGGTCGGCTGGAAGGCCGAAATCGAGGCGGCCGAGCGCCTCGCGCGGGTCGGCGCGCTCGCCCCGAACCGGCTGATGGGGCTTTACACCCGCCAGAGCGCCTCGGCTTCGGGCGGGGTCTGGGACCGCGTGAGCGCGGTGCAGGATCTCGACGAGGCGCTGGCGCGGGGCGATCTGGCGGCGTCCGGCGCCGCGCTCGAGGCCGCATGGCGGCTGATGCGCGACGAAGGTCTCGAGATGCCCTTCGCGCAGATCGTCGCGGGCCGGATCGAGCCGGGCGGCCTGCCGCACACTTCCGCGGATCTGGCGTTTCGCCTTGCCCTTCTGACGCCCGATTACGAGGCGGCGGCCGCCGAGGCCCCGCCGGGCCGCGAGGCGCAATTCCTCGCAGGCCTCGCGCGCGGGCGGCCCGACACGGCGCTCGCCAACGATCCCGATCAGGCGATGATCGCCGCCGCCTTTTCCGAGGCGCCCGAGGCCGCGCCAGAGCATGCGCTGCTGATCGAGAAAGGCCGTCTGGGCGAAGCGATCCTGTCGGCGGCGCTGCAATTCGACCGCGCCAGCGGCGATCCGGGCGAGATGGCCAGCGCGCTGCGCAGCTTTCGCGCCGTCGGGCTCGAGGACACGGCGCGCCGCGCGGCGCTACAGGCGCTCATTCTCGGGCGGGATTCGTGAGCGCCGCCGAGTGGTGCGCCGCCTTTCTCGAGGCGCAGGCCGCCGAACAGGGCGCCGCGCGCAACACGCTCGAGGCCTATGCGCGTGATCTGGCGGATTTCACCGGCTGGCTTGGTCGGCAGGGCCTCGCGCCCGACAGCGCCGCGCAGGACGATATCGAGCGCTATCTCATCGCGCTCGAGGCAGAGGGGCTGGCGCGCGCGACGCGGGCGCGCAGGCTTTCTGCGATCAAGCAGCTCTACCGTTTCGCCTTCGAGGATCGTCTGCGCGCGGACAATCCGGCGATGCGCATCAAGGGTCCGGGCCGCGATGCGCGCCTGCCCAAGACGCTCACCGAAGAGGAAGTCGACCGGCTTCTGGGCGCCGCCCGCGAGACCGGTCGCGGCGCGCGCGAGCGGTGCCGCAACACCTGCCTCATGGAGCTTCTCTACGCCACCGGCATGCGCGTCAGCGAATTGGTGAGCCTGCCCCTCGCCGCGACGCGGGGCGATCCGCAGATGCTGATGATCCGCGGCAAGGGCGGCAAGGAGCGGATGGTGCCGCTCTCGCGCGGCGCGCGCGCGGCGACGCAGGATTGGGTCGCGATGCTGGACGCGCAGACCGAGCGCGACCGCGCCGAGGGCCGCGCCCCCTCGCCTTTCCTTTTTCCCTCATCGGGTAAGGCCGGGCATCTGACCCGCCACCGCTTCCACGCGCTCATCAAGGAACTGGCCGTCGCGGCGGGGATCAGCCCGGCCAAGGTCACGCCCCATACGCTCCGGCACGCTTTCGCGACGCATCTTCTGGCCAATGGCGCCGATCTCATGGCGATCCAGGCGCTTCTGGGCCATGCCGATGTGGCGACGACCGAGATCTACACGCATGTTCTGGACGCGCGGCTTCAGGCGCTCGTGCTCGACCATCACCCCCTGTCGGAGGTCGCGACGCGCAAGACGGCGGGCAGCACGTCCTCCGACGGCCAGTAACCCGTCTCGAGCGCCCGGTCGTAGCCCTGCGTGAGGCCCGCCGCGACCATCGCCGCGCGCGCGCCTGCATGATCGTAGTCGAGCCGCTCGATCCGCGCGCGCCCATGTTCGAGCACCGCGAAACGTGTCGCGGGGGCGCCGTCATGGGGCGGCATGCCGATGACGCCCGCGTTGATCCATGTGGCCCCGCCGACCTGCCGGACAAAAGGCAGGCCCGCATGCCCGGCGATGACGCCATCGACCGGTCCCACCATCTCGGCGATGGCCGCCAATTCCTCGGCGAAGACCTCCTCGGCGTCGCACTCCCAGATGAAGCGCGAGACATCGCGCGCGCCGCCGTGAATGACGGCGTAGCGCGCGCCTTGATGCCGGAAGACAGCCATGCCCGGCAGATCGGCCATCCATGCGCGGTCCTCGGCCGAAACGGCGGCATCCGCATGCGCGAACCAGCCCGCGCTCAGCCGGTCGCAGGTGCTGCCGGGTGAGAAGCCGCAGCCGCAATCGCCTTCGCCCGCGCCGAGCTGCCGCTCGACATTGCCGGCGATCACGGTGCAGCCCGCCGCACGGATGCGGGCCACCGTCTCGCCGGGTGCCGCGCCATAGGCCACGACGTCGCCGGTGCAGATCATGCGCGCGGTGGGGATGCCCGCCCTCGCCCCGGCCTCCAGCAGCGCATCCAGCGCATAGAGGTTCGAGTACGGCCCGCCGAAGAGCAGCAAAGGCGCATCCTGCGTGCCAAGATCGATCCATCTCATAGGCCGGTATCCCTTGAAGAGAGGCGCCGCGCACCCCATAACCCGTGTGGCATACAAGGAACCGAAAACCAATGGACCCGATCAGCACCACCTTCGACGCAGCCTTCTGGATCACGTCGGTTGCGATCCTCGCGCTTCTGGTGATGTCGGGCATGTTCTCGGGCTCCGAGACCGCGCTGACCGCCGCCTCGCGCGGCAAGCTGCGCTCGCGCGCCGACAAGGGCGACAAGGGCGCCGAACGCGCGCTCATCATCACCGAGGATAACGAGCGGCTGATCGGCAGCGTCCTTTTGGGCAACAACCTCGTCAACATCCTCGCCACGTCGCTGGCGACCGCGCTCTTCACGCGCCTTCTGGGGGAATCGGGCGTCGCGCTCGCCACGCTGGTGATGACGCTCCTCGTGCTGATCTTCGCCGAGGTGCTGCCCAAGACCTACGCCATCACCAATGCCGAGGCCGCGGCGAGCCGGGTCGCACCGGCCATCACCATCGTCATCCGCATCTTCTCGCCCATCGTGTCGGCGGTGCGGGCGCTGGTGCGAGTCATCCTGCGCGTCGTCGGCGTCAAGACCGATCCGGACGGCCATATCCTCGCCGTGCGCGAGGAGATCGCGGGCGCGCTCTATCTCGGCCATTCCGAGGGCGTCGTCGAGAAGGAGGACCGCGACCGCATTCTCGGCGCGCTCGATCTCGGAGAGCGCGCGGTCGAGGAGATCATGCGCCATCGCAGCCAGATCGAGATGATCGATGCAGGGCTTGAGCCGATGGCGATCCTCGATCAGTGTCTCAAGTCGCCCCATACCCGCCTGCCGGTCTATCAGGGCGATCCCGACAACATCATCGGCGTCGTTCATGCCAAGGATCTCTTGCGCGCGATGCACAAGCTCGCGCTCGGCGATGGCGGCAGCACGGATGCGTGGCGCGCCTTCGACATCACCTCGGTCGCGATGAAGCCCTATTTCGTGCCCGAGACGACCACGCTCGACGATCAGATGCGCCAGTTCCTGCGCATGCGCACCCATTTCGCGCTGGTGGTGGACGAATACGGCTCGCTTCAGGGCCTCATCACGCTCGAGGACATTCTCGAGGAAATCGTGGGCGAGATCACGGACGAGTTCGACGCCGATGCCGAGCATCCCATCCGCCGCAGCGAGGACAACCAGTATCTGGTGGACGGCGCCATGACGATCCGCGACCTCAACCGCGCGACCGACTGGAACCTGCCCGACGAGGCGGCAAACACCATCGCCGGCCTCGTCATCCACGAGGCGCAGATGATCCCCAAGGTGAACCAGGTGTTCAGCTTCCACGGCTTCCGCTTCGAGGTGCTGGCGCGCAAGGAGAACCGGATCACCCGGCTCAAGATCGGCCCGCTCTGACGACGCAAGACGGGACGCGTTTTTCCACAGAAAAACGGGCTGGACTGTCATGTCCGGCCCGTTTCGATTTCAGTGCCCTGCGGCGGCTCAGCCCCGCAGGATCTCGCCCTTGGCGTCAAAGGGCGGCTCGCTCAGGATCACCGCGCGGTGCGGACGCCCGAGGACCATCACCTCGACCGCGTCACCGGCCTGCGCGCCCTTCACATAGCCGAGCGCGAGGCTCATCCCCACCGAATAGCCGTAGCTGCCCGAGGTGACGCGCCCGATGCCCTTGCCGTCCTTGAAGATCGGCTCGCCGCCCGTGGCGTCGGCATTCGAGGCGGCGGTATCCTCCTCGCTCAGATGCAGCAGGACCAGCGTCTCGCGCGCGTCCTTCTCCATCGCGGTGGCGGCGGCTTCCTTGTGCAGGAAGTCCTTGCCCATCTTGACGAGCGGCGCGAGGCCCACCTCTTGCGGCCAGTATTCGGGGCTGTATTCGCGCGACCAGGACCCATAGCCCTTCTCTATGCGCAGGCTCATCAGCGCGCGGCTGCCGACCGGACCCGCGCCGAAGGCGCGCCCCGCCTCGAGCAGAGCGGTGTAGAGCCGAACCTGATCCTCGGCGGCGCAATGCAGCTCCCAACCCAGATCGCCGGTGAAACTGACGCGCAGGGCAAGGCACTTGACGCCGCCGAGCTCGATCCGCTGCGAGCGCATGAACGGGAAGTCGGCCGTCGCCAGCGACGCGTTGGTCAGACGCTGGAGCATCTCGCGCGACTTGGGACCTGCGACGTTGAAGCCGCACATCGCCTCGGTCCGGCTTTCGAAGCTCGTGCCCTCGGGGAGCGGCACCATGTCGAAGAAACGCTTGTGATAGCGCTCGGCCATGCCCGAGCCGATGATCCAGAACTCATCCTCGGCGGTGCGGGTGACGGTGAAGTCGCCAGCGATCCCGCCCCGCACCGAGATGAGCGGCGTCAGGCAGGAGCGGCCCACGGCCTTGGGCATCGTGTTGGCGAAGACAGCGTTCAGCCAATCCTCGGCGCCCGCGCCCTTGCAGCGATACTTGGCGAAGTTCGAGATGTCGATGATGCCCGCGCTCTCGCGCAGCATGCGGCACTCCTCGCCCACGGGCGCCCACCAGTTCTGACGGGTGAAACCCTTTGTCTCCTCGGTGCCGGGCGCCTTGGCGAACCAGAGCGGATGCTCCCAGCCGTAGTTGAGGCCGAAGACCGCACCCATCTCTTTTTGCATCTCGTAGGCGGGGCGCACGCGGCAGGGACGGCCCGCGCTGCGCTCCTCGTAGGGGAAGTGGATCGCGAAGCGGTTGGCGTATTGATCGCGCACCTTGGCCTTGGTGAAAGCCTTGTCCGCCCAGTCGCCGAAGCGCGCCATGTCCCATGCGAACATGTCGTAGCGCATCTCGCCCTCGACGATCCAGTCGGCGACCATGAGGCCCATGCCCGCCGATTGGCTGAAGCCCGGAATGATGCCGTTGCAGCAGAAATAGCCCTTCTTCTCGGGCACCGGCCCCAAAAGGACGTTCGCGTCGGGCGACCAGATCATCGGGCCGTTGATGACCCGCTTGATCCCGGCCTCGCCCACCGCGGGCACGCGGTCGATCGCGCGCATCATGTTGTCCTCGATGCGGTCCAGGTCGTCGGCGAAAAGCTCGTGCGCGAAGTCGAGCGGCGTGCCCTCCTCGGCCCAGAAGCGCATGTCCTTCTCGTAGGCGCCGATCAGGAGGCCCTTGCCCTCCTGGCGCAGGTAGTATTCGCCGTCGCGGTCCGCGACAGAGGGAAGCCGGCGGTCGAGCGCGTCGATCTCGGCGATGGTCTCGGTCACGAAATACTGGTGCTCGGTCGGCTGGAGCGGAAGGGTGATGCCCGCCAGCGCGGCGACTTCGCGGCCCCAGAGACCGGCGGCGTTGACGACCCATTGCGTGTGGATGTTGCCCTTGGGCGTCTCGACGATCCAGCTTCCGTCCGGCTGCTGCACGGTCGCGGTGACGGGGGTGAAGCGGTGGATTTCGGCGCCCGCGGCGCGCGCGCCCGCGGCATAGGCCGCCGTGACGCCCGAGGGATCGACATTGCCGCCATCGGGCTCCCACATGATGCAGCGGATACCGTCGAAATTGACCAGCGGATGCAGCTCTTCGGCGCGCGCGCGGTCGATCTCGTGGAAGTTCATGCCGTAGAGCTTGGCCTTGGCCGCCTGAAGGCGGAGCTGATGCTCGCGCGCCTCGGTCTGGGCCAGATAGAGCGAGCCGGGCTGGAAGACGCCGCAGCTTTGACCCGTCTCGGCCTCGAGCCGGTTGTAGAGCGTCATCGTGTAATGCTGAAGGCGGCTGATATTGGCGCTGTCATGCAGGCCGTGGATGTTCGCCGCCGCGTGCCAGGTCGAGCCGGAGGTCAGCTCGTCGCGCTCCAGAAGCACCACATCGGTCCAGCCCAGCTTGGTCAGATGGTAAAGGATGGAGCATCCGATGACGCCCCCGCCGATCACGACGGCCTGTGCATGTGTTTTCATTTTAGGGGGGGCTCTCCTGAGATACGAATCGCCGCCAATCTGGCGTTCGCGGATGCCGATTAATTGTCATTTAGCGACATGAAGCGTCGCTCATGGACCATCCGGAGATCATGCCGCAAGGCCGCTGTCACTCGCCTTCGACATGCCGCCGCAAACGTGTGCTGACCGAGGCCAGAAGGCGTTCGCGATCCGGCTCGAAGGTCATGTCGTGCAGCGCGCGGCGCAGCGCGAGGGCGGCGAAATCGAAGGCGGCGTCGCGCAGGCCCTCGTCGGGGTGGCGCATCAGCCCGTCGAGCGTGGATTGCAGCCGGTGCTGGACCTCGTAGAGCTGCGCGCCGTCGCGCATGAGCGCGCCGAACCCGTCTTCCAGGAGCTCGGCCGGATCGAGCGGCGGCACCCAGAGCCGCTCGAGCTCGGGACCGGAGCCTTCGGCGCTCTCGTCCTCTTCGCCATCGTCATGCGCCTTGCAGCGCGTGTCGTGGCCCGAATAGCTCGAGAGGATCCGCCCGACGCGGGTGATGACGTCGATCGCGGTGCCGGGATCGTTGATGCCGGGCGAAAGCGCCTTCGACGCGATCTCGCCCATCACGATCAGGCCGAAGCGCGGATCCTGATCATAGTCGCGCAGATCCTCGACATTGATGTGGCCCAGCACGAGCGACGTGAACTCCTCGCGGTCCTCGTCGCTCACCTCGCCCTCGACCCAGACCAGCGGCTCGTGCAGAAAGACGAAGGAGCCGATGGGCTTGGGCAGGTAGATATGCACGTCATAGCGGTCGGCCACGGCGTTCAGCCCCTCGGGATAGAGATGCTGGATATAGCCGCTTTGACGCGACTCGATGGGCGATGCCGCTTCGGGCACATCGCCCGTCAAGGGATTGGCGCCGAGGCAGGGCGTGCGCAGCCGCTCCTGAAAGCGCTCCTTGGTGATCCCCTCCACCTGCCGCGTCGTGTGCAGCAGGCTGCCGAAGGTTTGAAGATGCAGCACCCAGCGGATCAGCGACCAAACCACGAAGGCCAGCACAAGCACCGTCAGCCAGAAGACGACGAGCGCGTGATCGTCGCCGAAGACGCCCATCTCGCGCAGGACGATCGCGACGAGCGAATAGACATAGGCGCCGATGAAGGCCGCCAGCGTCTTTTGCGTGACGGCATCCTTCATGATGAGGCGGTGCACGCGCGGCGTCCATTGCGAGGCCGAGCTGCGATAGACCGACACCATGACCGTCATCGAGAAGATCGTGACCGACAGCATCGCCGTGGCGATGATGTCGAGCAGCCGGTCCGCCGACGCGCCGGACATGCTCGCCGCGACGTGCTCGGGGACGAAGATCTCGACAAGCTGCGTGAGGCCGAGCGAGAGGATGGACAGAAGGCCCATGGCCAGCACCCGCACCCACAGCTTTTGGGCCAGAGCGCGTGCCTTGCGCCAGAGCGTCGCGGGGATCAGCAGGATGTTGTCCATATGTGCCAATACTCCCCGACCGCCGCCGGTTCCATCATTTGCGCCGTTTCCAAGCCGTTTGCGCCACAGGAGGCCGAATGCTGCGCCGATCGCGACAGCCGATGTCGCAGGCGCACATGCGCATGGCGGGCGCGCCACCGCAGTCTGGTCCCGGCAACAGGAGGGGAAGATCCATGAAAACCACTGCTCGGGCCGTCATCATCGGCGGCGGCGTCGTCGGATGCAGCGTGCTTTACCATCTGACGAAGCTCGGCTGGTCCGATGTCATGCTGATCGAGCGTTCCGAGCTGACCTCCGGCTCGACATGGCATGCGGCGGGCGGGTTTCACACGCTGAACGGCGACACCAACATGGCCGCCCTTCAGGGCTACACGATCCGCCTCTACAAGGAGCTGGAAGAGATCACGGGCATGTCCTGCGGGCTGCACCATGTGGGCGGCGTCACGCTGGCCGACAACCGCGACCGCTTCGACATGCTGCTCGCCGAGCGGGCCAAGCATCGCTACATGGGCCTCGATACGCATATCGTGACGCCCGAGGAGATCGCGAAGATCGCGCCGGTGACGAATATCGACGGCATCCTCGGCGGCCTCTACGATCCGCTCGACGGGCATCTGGACCCCTCGGGCACCACCCATGCCTATGCCAAGGCCGCGCGCATGGGCGGGGCGACGATCGAGACGCATTGCATGGTCCGCGAGACGCGCCAGCGCCCCGATGGCACATGGGATGTCGTCACCGACAAGGGCAATGTCCATGCCGAGCATGTCGTCAACGCGGGCGGGCTCTGGGCGCGCGAGGTGGGCGCGATGGCGGGCGTCTACCTGCCGCTCCACCCAATGGAGCATCAGTACATCGTGACCGACGATGTGCCCGAGATCGTCGAGCGGTCCGATGAGCATCCGCATGTGATGGACCCCGCCGGGGAGTCGTATCTCCGGCAGGAGGGGCGCGGTCTCTGCATCGGCTTTTACGAGCAGCCCTGCCAGCCTTGGGCGGTAAACGGAACGCCCTGGGATTTCGGGCATGAGCTGCTGCCGGATAATCTCGACAAAATCGAAGCCAGTATCGAATTCGCCTATCGCCGCTTTCCGGCCCTCGGCCGCGCGGGCGTCAAATCGGTCATTCACGGCCCGTTCACCTTCGCGCCCGATGGCAATCCGCTGGTCGGTCCGGTGCCCGGCATGCCCGGCTACTGGTCGGCCTGCGGCGTCATGGCCGGCTTCAGCCAAGGCGGCGGTGTCGGCCTGATGCTGGCACAGTGGATGACGGCGGGGGAATGCGAGCGCGACGTGAGCGCGATGGACGTCGCCCGCTTCGGCGACTGGATCACGCCCGGCTATACCCGCCCCAAGGTGATCGAGAACTATCAGAAGCGTTTTTCCGTCAGCTATCCGAACGAGGAGCTGCCCGCCGCCCGTCCCTGCCGCCAGACGCCCATGTACGAGATCTTCGACGATCTGGGCGCCGTCTGGGGCGCGCAATACGGGCTGGAGGTGGCCAATTACTTCGCATCGGGCGACGAGCCGCGATACGAGACCCCGAGTTTCCGGCGCTCGAACGCCTTCGAGGCGACCGCGCGCGAGGTGGCCGCCGTGCGCGAAAGCGTCGGGATCAACGAAGTGCAGAACTTCGGCAAGTATCTCGTGACGGGGCCTCAGGCGCGCGCATGGCTCGATCGTATCATGGCGGGCCGCATCCCTCAGCCGGGCCGGATGAGCCTCACGCCGATGCTCTCGCCCGCCGGGCGCCTTCTGGGCGATTTCACCGTCTCGTGCCTCTCGGACACGGCGTTTCAGCTCACCGCATCCTACGGCGCGCAGGCGATGCATATGCGCTGGTTCCTAGCGCATGGGCAGGACGGCGTGCATCTGGAGAATGTCAGCGACCGGCTGACCGGCTTTCAGATCGCGGGACCGAAGGCGCGCGAGGTGCTGGTGGCCTGCGGCGGCGCCGTCTTGGGCGACATGCGCTTCATGGACCTGCGCCACGCCAGCATCGGCATGGCCGACTGCCTCGTCCAGCGCGTCAGCTACACGGGCGATCTGGGCTATGAGATCTATTGCGACCCGATGGCGCAGCGGGCGCTCTGGCGCACGCTGACCGAGGCGGGCGCGCCGCATTTCATGCGCCCCTTCGGCATGCGCGCGATGATGTCGCTGCGGCTCGACAAGTTCTTCGGCTCATGGGGCGCTGAATTCTCGCCCGACTATACGCCGGGCGAGACGGGGATGGACCGGTTCATCGCCTGGTCGAAGGAGGCCGATTTCATCGGGCGCGGCGCGGCGGAGGCCGAGAGGGCCAAGGGCGCCGCGCGCCAGCTCGTCGCCTATGAGGTCGATGCGGACGATGCGGACGCGCATGGCTACGAGCCGATCTGGCTCGACGGTGCGGTGAAGGGGTTCGTGACGTCTGGCGGCTATGCGCACCATGCGGGCAAATCCATCGCGCTGGGGCTGATCCCGCGTGGACTGGAGGACGCCAAGGCGCAGATCGAAATCCTCGGGGAGATGCGCGACGCGGCGCGCCTCACCGAGCCGCTTTTCGATGCGGACGGCGCGCGGATGCGGGGCTGACGGCAATCGCCAGACGCTCGCGGCCCTAAGCGCGCGGCGTGATCCTGAGCCAGATGCCGTCCTTGCCGCGCACCGTCAGATGCGCTGCGGGCATCGCGGGACGCTCCGGCACCGTCTCGAAGCGGAAGGCGCGCACGAGCATGGCGAGGAGCAAAACCCCCTCGATCATCGCAAAGCCCGCGCCGGGGCAGACCCGCTGACCCGCCGAGAAGGGAATGAACGCCTCGCGCAGGCATTTGCGGCCCTCGTCCGTGCCGTAACGCTCGGGCCGGAAGGCGTCGGGCGCGTCCCAGATGCGCTCGTGCCGGTGCAGGTGCCAGGGGCTCAGCACGATCTGGCTGCCGGGCGATATGCTGCGGTTCCGGAACGTCTCGGGGCAGCGCGCCTCGCGCACCATCATCGGCACCGGGGGGTAGAGCCGCAGCGTCTCGCGAAAGACGTCGCGGGTGAGGGCCAGCTTCGACATCTGCGAGAAGTCGGGCGCACCGCCGCCGAAGGCCGCCTCGGCCTCGGCGGCCACCTTCTCCTGCCAATCAGAGTAAAGCGCCAGAAGATAGAGCGCCCAGCCGAGCGCCGAGGCGCTCGTCTCGTGCCCGGCGAGAAAGAAGATCGCCACCTGATCGACCATCTCCTCGGTATCGAACCGCGCGCCGGTCCGGGGATCGGCGGTCGTCATGATCTTGGTGGCGAGATCCTCGGGCGCATCTCCTGCCTCGATGGCGCTCATGCGCTCGGCGGTGAGCTGCCGGATGAGGCCGCGGATCGTCTGCGCCGTCTGCCGCGTCGCGCGCCGATGCGGGCGGGGCATCCATTTCGGCAGCGGAATGAGCGCGGCGAGGTTCACCACAGGCTGCGTGCGCTGATGCGCGCGGAACGCCTCGAAGACCTGCGCCGCCACTGCATTCTCGATGGGAATCGAGAAGAGCGTGCGGAAGATGACGTCGGCGGCGGCGTGGCTCGCCTCGGCCTCGAGATCGTGGGGCGTTCCGTCGGCCAGCGCGGCGAGGCGCCGCACCGCGCTTTCGCCCGCGTCGCGCATCGCCGGAAAGACGTCGCGCAGCCGCCCGCCCTCGAAGGCCGGATCGATGATGCGGCGCTGGCGCTTCCAGACGTCGCCGTTCGTGACGAAGACCGAATTGCCCAGAAGCGGCGTCAGCCCCTCGCGCACACGGTTCGATTTCGGAAAATCGTCCGGTCGGCCCTTCAGGACAAGCTCGACGAGGTCCGGCTGGTTGCACAGATACGAGCGAAAGAAGGGCGTGCGGAATTCGGCCATCCAAGCGCGGTAGAGGCGCGCGGGCTGGGCCGAGAGAAGATCGGCGCGAAAGAGCCGCAGGTAGCGCCAGAGCGAGACGCGATCGGGCCGCGAGGGCGGTTTCGGCGGAAGGCTCATGCGGCGGCAGGGGATTGCGAGGTGAACTTGTTCACGGGCGTCTCGATCCGGCTGGCCGAAGGCGCGCGGCCCGCATAGCGCGCGCCGAGCGTGAGCGGGCCCGCCGTGATGCGGAAATAATCGTAATCACCGGGTCGGTCGAACGCGCAGAGATACTGGAAATGCAGGCGAAAGAACTTCCAGCGCAGCTCGCGCCAGCGCATCGGGCTGAGCGTCTGGGTGAAGGCCGCCGAGAGGACCAGAGGCCAGCGGCGGCGCGGCGGCGCGACGCCCGAGACGGCCACCGGATCGCACAGGGCGAAGGCGCAGCCATCGCCGGGGGCGGTCACGTCCACCCAGGTCAATGCGCGCGACGTGCTCAGATACGCAAGATCGGCGCGCAGCCGGTGTGCGCCGGGCAGGAAGGACACCATCGGAACCACCTGACCGAGCGACAGGAACGAGAGCGCGGGGCCATGCTCCGGCACGCGCCCCGCGCGGATGAGATCGGCGAGGATCGACACGGCCAGATGCGCTCCCGAGGAATGGCCGACGATCAGCACCTCGTCCACGTCGCCCGTGAGGGCGGCGGCGATCTCCTTTCCGAATTCGGCCATTCGCGCCTCGAGCGCGGGCGGATTGGCGCCGCCATGGCGGGCCGAATAGGCATAATCATGCATGAGATAATAGGCGAAGAACTTGCCGTCCCGCGCCTTGAACCAGCGCAGCACAGCCCAGGCGACCACGCAGAGCGTCACGAGATGCACCGCGCTTTCGAGCATCATCCGCGCCGCCAGTATCGTTCCTTCCGCGCCGAGCGGCACCTGCGCCGCAAGGAGCGCGAGTCCCCTGCCCGCCCAGTGGCCCAAGAGCAGTGCCAGCGCGAGTTGCAAAAGCAGAAATCCCACCGGGTAGAGCGCCGCGATCACCGGCCCCTTGCGCAGCCGCATGAGACGCCAGAGCGCGCCGCTGCCGATATAGGCCCAGGCGGTGCGGACGAGCTGGAGATAGGTCGCCGGGATCGTGTGGCTCATCGAGCGGCGCACGATGTCGGACCAGACAAGCACGTCGATGCGCGCGGCGACGCGCCCACCCTCCATCTCGCCCGTCACGCTCCAGCCATAACGCCCGCCGGCCTCAGCGGGCCGCGCGGCGAGGCTCAGCTCATAGCCCGAAATAGCGGCCTGATCGGCGCCTTCCTTGCGATAAAGCTCGCGGTAGCGGCGCGGATGGATCGGATCATAGCCGGGAATGTAGAAGACATGCCGCCGCGCCACGCGCGGCGCGGCGCTGCCAGCGTCAGTGGAATGGGTCTTGCTCATGCGCGGGCCGTCCGGGTCCTCTTCTGCCCGCGCATGCTAGGCGATGATCGGGGCAAGAGTAAGGCCGAAGCGCCCTAGCCCAGAACCGCGAGCGCCGGGAAGGTCTCGAGCAGCCAGAAGGCGAAGGCCGAGAAGCCGCCCGTCAGCATCATGAGGCCGATGGTCCACAGAAGAAGGCCCATGATCCGCTCGATCCGCGTCATGTGCCGCTTGACCCAGCCCATCACGCCCGTGAGGCGCGGCAGGAACGCGGCAACGAGGATGAAGGGCAGGCCGAGGCCGATGGCGTAGACCGACAGAAGCGCCGTGCCCTTGGCCACCGACGCCTCGCTGGCCGCGAGGCTGAGGATCGCGCCGAGCTGCGGGCCGATGCAGGGCGTCCAGCCGAAGGCGAAGGCGAGGCCGAGGATATAGGCGCCGAACGCGCTTCCGCCCCGGTCACCCGCATCCATGCGCATCTCGCGGTCGAGAAAGCCGATGCGGATGATGCCCAGAAAATGCAAACCAAACCCCATGACCAAAAGGCCCGCGATGGTGTTGAGCGTCGATTGATATTGCAAAAACGCAAGACCGAGCGCCGATGCCGCGGCGCCGAGCAGGATGAAGATGGTCGAAAGTCCCAGCACGAAGAAGACCGCGGGCAGGATCGCGCGGCGCCGATGCACGCTGCCTTCCTCGGTCAGATCGGGAAGGGTCACGCCGCTCATATAGGCGAGGTAAGGCGGCACGATGGGCAGCACGCAGGGGCTGAGGAAGGACAGCGTCCCTGCGATTAGCGCCACGATCATCGCGGGGAGAAGGCCCGCGTCCATGATTTCGATTCCGAACATGATCCTGCCTTAGCCTATCGCCCGGGCGCCGTCACGCGGCAGCTTGTCACAAGTTTGTGGACAGCCCCCCGGCGCCGCGCTAGGCCTTGCGCCATGACCGAGATCGACGCCATCGGCCTTCTGTGCCCACTGCCCGTGCTGCGGCTGCGCAAGCGCCTCTCCGCCCTGCCCGAGGGCGCCGAGGTGCGGCTTCTGTGCGACGATCCGGCGGCGGCGGTCGATGTGCCGCATTTCTGCGCCGAGGCGGGCCATGCGCTCGTCTCCATCGAAGACGAGGCGGCGCATAGTGTCTACCGCGTCCGCAAGGGCGGCTGAGCGCGGCATTTTAAGCACGGTTTCCATGCAAGACTGAGCCTGTGCGACGCTCTGATCGCGCATGAAAAAAGGCGCAGCGGGGATCGCTGCGCCTTTTTCGATTTACCGGGGACCGTTCGGCGTCACCGGCCGAGCGACCACCAGCCCTTGCGCTTCGGTTTTGGCTCCTCCGCCTCCGCTTCTGCGGCGGCAGGCTCGGGCTCACGCTCGGGCGTCGGCGCGGGCTCGGCGGCGGCCGGCGCGGGTTCGGGCGCCGGGGGCGTCGCGGCCTCGGGCGCGACATCGACGGCGGCAGGCGTCTCGGCAGGCTTTGCAGCCGCTTTCCTGCTGCTCGGCGCGCGGGTCCGCTTGGGTTTGGGCGCCTCCTCGGCAGGCTCGGCCGCCGCGGTCTCGGCCTCGGGCGCATCGGTCTGCGCCTCGGCCTCGGGCGTATCCGATTTCTTGGCGCGCGGCTTGCGGGTGCGCTTGGGCTTTTCCTCGGGCTGGGCTTCGGCCTTGGCCTCTTCGCCCGCGCTCTCGGCGGTCTCATCGGACGCCTCGACCGCTTCGTCCTTCGACGCCGGCTTCGATGCGGGCTTGCGGCTGCGGCTCGACCGGGGCTTGCCGCCCTCTTCGGCACCCGACGTCTCGACCTCCGCCTCGGATTGCTGATCGGTGCCGCCATTCTCGGACGCCCCGTTCTCGCCCTCTTCGCGCGATCTGGACGATTTGCTGCGGCGGCGACGGCGGCGGCGCTTCTTGGGCTGGCCCTCCTCGCCGTTTTCGCCGTCATTGGAGCGGCGCGAGGACTGCCGGCTGCCCTCGTCCTCGTCATCCTCGTCCGACGGAAGCTCGTCCGGATCAGCCTCGGTCTCGCTGTCGATATCGTCCATCAGCGTGCTGTCGGCAGAGACGACGCGGATCACCTGTTCGGGCACGGCGCGGGTCGCGGTCTTGAACTTCTCGAGCGCGAAATCCGGGCTCACCAGCGACGGATCGCCCTCGATGCGAACCGAGAGGCCATAACGCACCTCGATCTGCGCGATATGCTCGCGCTTCTGGTTCATCAGGAAGTTGGCGATGCCCACGGGCGCGCGCACCAGAACCTCGAGCGAGCGGCCCTTGGTGCCCTCTTCCTCGATCTGGCGCAGGATGTTGAGCGCGAGATTGTCGTCCGAGCGGATGAGCCCGGTGCCGTGGCACGAGGGGCAAGGCTGCGTCGTCGCCTCGATCATGCCGGGGCGCAGGCGCTGGCGGCTCATCTCCATCAGGCCGAAGCCCGAGATGCGGCTGACCTGGATGCGCGCGCGGTCGGTCTTGAGCTTGTCCTTCATGCGCTTCTCGACGGCGGCGTTGTTCTTGCGCTCGTCCATGTCGATGAAGTCGATGACGATGAGGCCCGCAAGATCGCGCAGGCGCAGCTGGCGCGCCACTTCCTCGGCGGCCTCGAGGTTGGTCTTGAGCGCCGTTTCCTCGATCGAGCCTTCCTTGGTGGCGCGGCCCGAGTTGACGTCGATGGCGACGAGCGCCTCGGTGACGCCGATCACGATGTAGCCGCCCGATTTGAGCTGAACCGTCGGGTTGAACATCGAGTTGAGATAGCTCTCGACCTGGAAGCGCGCGAAGAGCGGCATCGTGTCGACGTAATGCTTCACGTTCTTGGCGTGGGACGGCATGATCATCTTCATGAAGTCCTTGGCGATGCGGTAGCCGCGATCGCCCTCGACCAGAACCTCGTCGATATCGCGATTGTAGAGATCGCGGATCGAGCGTTTGATGAGGTCGCCCTCCTCGTAGATCTTGGCCGGCGCGATGGATTTCAGCGTCAGCTCGCGGATCTGCTCCCACATGCGCTGGAGATACTCGTAGTCGCGCTTGATCTCGGGCTTGGTGCGCTTGGCGCCCGCCGTGCGCACGATGAGGCCCGCGCCGCGCGGCACGTCGATCTCGGTCGCGATTTCCTTGAGCTTCTTGCGGTCGGCGGCGTTGGTGATCTTGCGGCTGATGCCGCCGCCGCGCGCGGTGTTGGGCATGAGCACGCAATAGCGGCCCGCGAGGCTGAGATACGTGGTCAGCGCCGCGCCCTTGTTGCCGCGCTCTTCCTTGACGACCTGCACGAGCAGGATCTGGCGGACCTTGATGACTTCCTGGATCTTGTATTTGCGCGGACGCGGCTTGCGCGGCGGGCGGATGTCGTCGTGGCTGTCCTCGTCGGCGACGGTCTCGATGCCGTCATCCTTGTCGGCAGCATCGGCGGCGTCGTCCTCGCCCTCGTCTTCATCCCTCGAGCCACTCCGGCGCGAGCGGGAGCGCGAACGGCGCGGCTTGGGCTTGTCCTCGCCCTCGTCGCCGGTCTCGCCCGCATCGCTCGCGCCCCCGTCGTCGCCGTTCGGCTCTTCCACCGGCGTCTCGCCCACGCGCTCCATCGGCGAGGAGCCTTCGTCATCCTCGTCGAAGTCGATCGTCTCCATCCCGGCGATCTCGCCGCTGGTGACCGCATCGCCCTCGTCCGAACGCGCCGCCCTCGAGCGGCTGCGCCCGCCGCGCGAGCGGCTCTTGGGCTTGGCGCGCTCTTCTTCCTCGGCGGCCTGCGCCTCGGCATGGGCGCGCTCTTCCTCCATCAGCGCCTCGCGGTCGGCGACGGGGATCTGGTAGTAATCGGGATGGATCTCCGAAAAGGCGAGGAAGCCGTGCCGGTTTCCGCCGTAGTCGATGAAGGCCGCCTGAAGCGACGGCTCGACCCGGGTTACCTTTGCGAGATAGATGTTTCCGGCGAGTTGCCGTTTGTTTTCGGACTCGAAATCGAATTCTTCGACTTTGTTTCCATCAACCACCACGACGCGAGTCTCCTCGGCGTGGGTGGCATCGATAAGCATTTTCTTGGCCATGTTTTCCGTTCGCATCCGCGCACGCGCACCTGCCCGGGTGGGGCGGCGTCGTGCCGGGGATGTCTTATTGTGGCGAAGTCAGGCGCGCTGGCGCGGGTGCCGTGTCGGCCCCGCGGCGGAGTGTCATCCTGTAATGCGCGCGTCATCGCGTTTCTTCTCCGGCGCCTTGTGGGGCGCCCATGATATATCCGAAGCGTTCCCGAAAGGCGGCCCGGCGTTTGTGCGGCCCCTCTTTCGAAGGGCCTGATCGGTCCGCGCGGACAGGCGGGCTTGGATGCCTGGGCACTTGTCCGGCGCAGCGAAACTCAAGCGGAGCGCGCGATTTGCGGCGCATTCCCGCTTAGTCACACTAAAGCGCCAAGGGGTTCAATGACAATGGGCAAAATGCCTCGCGCCCTGCGCGGAGCAAGGAAACCTGGCCCCTCGGGGCGCCAGTGACCCACTAATGAGCGCCCGCGGCGCGGCGCGAGAGGCGCTGTCACATAAGTTTTGCGCATCCGTCGCCTGCCTGCCATCGAAACCCGCTACCGCTCGGCCGACATCGATCGAAAGGGAATTCAATGTCCAAGACCCTCACACTTACCGCGCTCGGCGCTCTGATGGCCCTGCCGGGCGCGACCGCCGCCGCCGAGCCGCCCATGATCGAGCTGGGGCCGCGTCCGGCCTATCTCGTCGATCTGCTGCCCGAGGGCGCGCTGAAGGACCGGCTGTCGTCCTGCACCGCCGAGCCGCGCGCGACGCTCTTCTCGATCGGGCATCGCGGCGCAGCGCTGATGTTCCCCGAGCATACCGCCGAAAGCTATCGCGCCGCCGCCCGGACCGGCGCGGGCATCATCGAATGCGATGTCACCTTCACGGCGGACAAGGAACTGGTCTGCCGCCACGCGCAGAACGATCTGCACACCACGACCGACATTCTGGCGAGCGATCTCGCGGCCAAATGCACCGCGCCCTTCTCCCCCGCGAGCGGCGAGACCAAGGCCAGCGCCGAGTGCCGCACCTCCGATCTGACGCTCGCCGAGTTCCGCACGCTCAACGGCAAGATGGACGCGGCGGACACGTCCGCCACCGATGTCGCGGGCTACATGAACGGCACCGCGCCCTGGCGCACCGACCTCTACGCCACGCGCGGCACGCTCATGACGCATGCCGAATCCATCGAGCTCATCAAGTCGCTCGGCGGCAAGTTCACGCCCGAGCTCAAGGCGCCCTCCGTCGAGATGCCCTATGACGGCTTTACCCAGGAAGATTACGCGCAGAAGATGATCGACGAGTACAAGGCGTCCGGCGTGCCCGCCTCCGACGTCTGGGCGCAATCCTTCAACCTCGACGATATCAAGTACTGGATCGAGAACGAGCCCGAGTTCGGCGCGCAGGCGGTCTATCTCGACGACCGCTACGAGGCGTCGGACGAGGATGAGGGGCTGATCGATCCGATGGATGCCGCGACCTTCAAGCCGACGATGCAGGAGCTGGCGGATATGGGCGTGCGCTACATCGCGCCGCCGCTCTGGATGCTGGTGACCGAGAAGGACGGCAAGATGGCGCCCTCCGTCTATGCCGAAGAAGCGAAGGCGGCGGGTCTCAAGATAATCGCGTGGTCGCTCGAGCGGTCCGGACCGCTGGCTTCGGGCGGCGGCTGGTATTTCCAGTCGGTCGCGGACATCACCCGCTCGGATGCCGATTACCTGACGATGGTCGATGTCCTCGCGCAGGATGTGGGCGTGGTCGGCATCTTCTCGGATTGGCCCGCGACGACGACCTTCTACGCAAGCTGCATGGACCTCGAATAATCGAACCTTGGCGAGGCGCGCGGCGCGGATCTCGGCCCGCGCGCCTCACTCGCAATTGGCGCCCAGCCATTCGGTGAGGATGACATTCATATCGGGCGCATCCACACGTTTGGCCCGCAGGCGAAGCTGCGTGGGGCAGGCCTCGGCGCGGCCGCCCACATGGCTGAGCGTCACCGGCTCGGCCTTGCCGTAAATCCCCTCGGCGGGGAGCGGGTTGCATCCGCAGTCCTGCGCGAGGGCTGCCCCGCCCGCCAGCGTCAGAAGCGCGGCGAGCCGCAGCACGGGGCGGATGCGTTCAAGACATGCCGACATGATCTGGCCCACCTCGAAAAGAGGCGCGGCCAGGGAGGCACGCGCCGGCTACAGGTAATCGGATCTTTGAAGGTTGTACTTTGCCATCTTCTCGTTGAGCGTGCGCCGCGGCAAGCACAATTCGTCCATCACGGCAGCGATGCTGCCCTTGTGGCGCCGCATCGTGTTGTCGATCAGCATCCGCTCGAACGCCTCGACATATTCCTTGAGCGGCTTGCCTTCGGTGGTCATGACGGGCTGCATGTCCTGATGATCGCTCATCAGAAGCGACACGATGGTGCCCGAGCCGCGGCGCGATTGCAGCACCGCGCGCTCGGCCACGTTAAAGAGCTGGCGCACGTTGCCGGGCCAGGGCGCTTGCAAAAGCTGCGCCGCCTCCTGCGCGCTGACCTGCGGGGCGTCGCAGCCGTAATCGTCGGCGAACTGGTCCGCGAAGCGGGTGAAGAGCGTCAGGATATCCTCGCCGCGCTGGCGCAGCGGCGGCACGGTGATCCGAAGCGAGGCGAGCCGATAGAAAAGATCGGGGCGCAGCGCGTCTTCGGACGTCTTGCCCTCGTCCTGAAGATTCGAGATGGCCACGAGCCGCGTCTCGGGCGGCGTGCCCTCCTCGTTGAGCCAAGTCAGGAGGCGCGCCTGAAGGCTGTCGCTCAGCGCCTCGATATCCTCGAGGACGAGCGTGCCGCCCCGCGCCTCCTCCACCGCCGGAAGGCGGCTGTCGTCGGGGTTCATCGGCCCGAAAAGGCGCTGCGCAAGCTGCTCCTGCTCGTAGGCGGCGCAGGAGACCAGCACGAATTTCTTGCCCGCACGCGCGCCGACGGCATGCAGCGCATGCGCAACGAGCGTCTTGCCCGTCCCGGTCTCGCCGTCGATCAGGACATGGCCATCCGCCTGCCCCAGATCGAGAATGTCCTCCTTGAGGCGCTCCATCACAGGGCTCGAGCCGATGAGTTTCTTCATCAGCTGGCCGCCGTCCGAGAGCTCGCGGCGCAGCGCGCGGTTGTCGAGTGTCATGCGGCGCGCATGGGTGGCCTTCTTGGCCAACTCAGTCATGCGGTCTGGGTTGAAGGGCTTCTCGAGGAAGTCATAGGCCCCGACGCGCATCGCTTCCACCGCCATCGGCACGTCGCCATGGCCGGTGATCATGATGACCGGCAACGTGCTGTCCGTGCCCATCAGCTTCTTGAGGAACTGCATCCCGTCCATGCCGGGCATGCGGATGTCCGTCACCACGATGCCGGGGTAATCCGGCCCGAGTGCCTTCAGCGCATCCTCGGCCGAGCCGAAGGTCTCGGTGTCGTATCCCGAGAGGGCCAGCCACTGGCTGATCGATTGGCGCATGTCCTTTTCGTCGTCGACGATCGCAATCTTCATCGCATTGGCCATTCTGCTCTACTCCGCTGCGGCTGCATCTACATGTAGGATCGGCAGGCGCATTTCAAAGACCGCGCCGCCGGCCGCCGCGTCCCGCGCGGTCAGCCTGCCGCCATGGTCGTTCACGATCCCCGACGAAATGGCAAGACCCAGCCCGACGCCCTCGCCCGGCTGCTTGGTGGTGTGGAAAGGCTCGAACATCTTGTCGAGATCCTTGATGCCGTGCCCGTTGTCACGCACCGTCAGCACGGCCATAGACCCCGCCGTCAGCACGATGTCGATCTGCGCGTCATCGACCGATTGCGTGGCGTCGAGCGCATTGCGCAGCAGGTTGATCATCACCTGCTCGATGCGCACCCGGTCGCCCATCACCATTACCGGATCGTCGGGCAGCGTGCGGTTGATCGTGACCCGCCTCTGGCGCAGTTGCGGCTCCATCATCGACAGCGACGAGGCGAGCGCATCGCCAATATTTACAGGCTCGAACGTGTCGCCCGAATGCCGGGCATAGGATTTGAGCTGGCGCGTGATGGCGCCCATCCGCTCGATCAGATCGTCGATGCGCTGGAAGGAGGACATCGTCTCGTCCGGGCGGTTGCGCGTCAGCAGAAGACGCGCGCCGGCAAGGTAGGTCTTCATCGCCGCGAGAGGCTGGTTCAGCTCGTGGCTGACCGCCGCCGACATCTCGCCCAGGGCCGCCAGCTTGGAGCTCTGCGCGAGGGTCTGCTCGGCCACGGCGAGGTTCTCCTGCACCCGCTCGCGCTCGGCGATTTCCCGCTGGAGGCGCATGTTCAACTGGCGAAGCTCTGCCGACTCGCGCTGGAAGAGCGCCATGCGCACTGCCGTCTTGCGGCTGAGGAAGTAGAAGGTGAGTGCCAGCAGAATCGCGAACCCCATGATTTCGAGCGCGAGAAAGCCGTTCACCTTCTCGCGGACCGAATCGAACGTGGTGAAATTGGCGATGCGCCAGCCGCGGAAGGCGACGCGCCCCTCGACGCGCATCACCGCCTCGCCGCTCAGATAGGCGTCGGCGGGCAGAAGCGTCCAGTCAGCGGTCGCCTGGATGGCGCGCTCGAAGGCGCTGTTGACGGGTTGCTCGGCCAACGCCTGCGCCTCGGTCAGCCCGCGCCAGCGCGGCTCGGTCGACAGGATGATGCGGCCTTCGGTATCGGTCACGATCACCGCGTCGGTGATCCCGGCCCAGGCGCGTTCGTATTTGTGCAGATCGACCGCGACCATGATGACACCGATCAGCGACCCCTGACTTTCGACGCGGCGCGAATAGTAGAAATTGAAGCGTCCGGTATCGTCCTGGATGAGCGTGAAGACAGTGTCCTTGGAGCGGGTCGCGTCTACGTAATAGGGCTGCGCGCGGTGCGATTCCCCCAAGGATTCGCGCTCCGTCGAGGCGACGGTGCGCCCGTCCCGGTCGAGGAGGGTGAGCGAGGCGGCCCCGATCTCGTCTACGAAGGAAATGAGGCGCTGCGTCGATTGCGAGTAATTTCCCGAGTTCAGCGCCGAAATCAGCGCCGGATCGCGCGCGAGAAGCTGCGGCACGATGGCGTTCTGGCGCAGCTCGCTCAGCAGGTTGCCCGAATAGAGCACCAGCCGCAGCTCGGCCCGATTTCGGGTGTTCTGCGTGAAGCGCTCGGTCAGAAGATGGTTGGTGACATAGACCGTGGCGATGGCGATGGCCGTCAACACGATCAGCGCGAGCCGCACCCGCCAGCTCGTCATGGGTGCCTGCGGCTCCGGGCGGGGCCGCCCAGATCGCGAGGTGCCCTTCGCAGGGGGCGGCAAGGAGGCTCGGTCGCTCATCGCGTCAAATTACGGCGCCCTGCGCGCCGCCTCAAGCCCCGCCCGCGCCGCAGGCGGATTTCAGGCGTTTTCCAGCTGCCCGACAAGCCCCGCGAACATCGCGGCGCCGTCCGTGCCGCCATGCGCGGCCTCGGCCATACGCTCGGGATGAGGCATCATGCCCAGCACGCGGCGGTTTTCCGACAATATCCCGGCGATATCGTCGGCCGAGCCGTTGGGGTTGTCGCCATAGCGGAACGCGATGCGGTCCTCGGCCTTGAGCGCTGCCAGTGTCTCGGCATCGGCATGGTAATTGCCATCATGATGCGCGATCGGCACGGTGATGGTCTGGCCGGTCTCGTAACCGCAGGTGAAGGCGCTATCGGACGTCGCCACGGTGAGCGGCACGGCGCGACAGATGTATTTCAGCCCCGCATTGCGCAGGAGGGTGCCGGGCAGGACGCGCGTCTCGGTCAGGATCTGAAAGCCGTTGCAGACACCGAGCACATAGCCGCCCTTGTCCGCATGCGCCTTGACCGACCGGCAGATCGGCGAATTGGCCGCGATGGCGCCGCAGCGCAGGTAGTCGCCGAAGGAAAAGCCGCCGGGCACGCCGATGATGTCGATCCCCTCGGGCATCGACGTGTCCTTGTGCCAGACCATCGTGACCTTGGCCCCCGCCCGCTCGAAGGCGACGGCGAGGTCGCGGTCGCAGTTCGATCCGGGGAAAACGACGACGGCTGCGTGCATCAGAGGATCTCCACCCGGTAGCTTTCGATCACGGTATTGGCCAGAAGGCGCTCGCACATATCGTTGATCGCCGCCTCCTTCGTTCCGTCGGCGAGGTCGAGTTCGATGACTTTGCCCTGCCGCACCGCCTCGACACCGTCGAAGCCGAGGCTTCCCAGCGCGTGGCGCACCGCCTCGCCCTGCGGGTCGAGAACGCCGGTCTTGAGCATGATGTGAACGCGGGCTTTCATGAGCGGAATCCTCGGGTCTTGGGGTAGATGATCGGCGGCAGAAATTCGGGCATTGTGTCTCGCAGGCAGGTTGGTCAGTTGATGAGCGTGGGGCGCGCCATGGGTGTCGCGCCCTTGGGCAGCACGCCGAGGCGCTTGGCGACTTCGGTATAGGCGTCCGTGAGGCTGCCCAGATCGCGGCGGAAGACATCCTTGTCGAGCTTCTGGCCCGTTTCGATGTCCCACAGGCGGCAGCTGTCGGGGCTGATCTCGTCGGCGACGATGAGGCGCTGGAAATCACCGTCATAGACGCGGCCGATCTCGATCTTGAAGTCGATCAGCTTGATGCCGACGCCGTACATCACGCCCGCCAGGAAATCGTTCACGCGCAGCGCGAGACTCAGCATGTCGTCGAGATCCTGCTGGCTGGCCCAGCCGAAGGCCGCGATATGCTCTTCGGTGACGAGCGGATCCCCCAGCTTGTCGTCCTTAAGGCAGTATTCGACGATGGGGCGCGGAAGCTGCGCGCCCTCTTCGAGACCGAGGCGCTTGGCCATCGTGCCGGCAGCATAGTTGCGCACGATCACCTCGAGCGGGATGATCTCGACCGCGCGGACAAGCTGCTCGCGCATGTTGAGGCGCTTGAGGAAATGGGTCGGCACGCCGATATTGTTCAGCCCGGTCATGAAGTATTCCGACAGGATGTTGTTGAGCACACCCTTGCCCTCGATCACGGCCTTCTTCTCGGCGTTGAAGGCGGTGGCGTCATCCTTGAAATACTGGACGATCGTGCCCGGCTCGGGGCCTTCGTAGAGCGTCTTGGCCTTGCCTTCGTAGATCTTCTTGCGACGTGCCATGATATGCCTGTCCTTGCCATTGGGGCGCGGGCCCCGCGCTGTCATGCTGCGTATGTAGAGGATGGCCCGCCCTGCCGCAAGCACGCTTGCCCGCCCTTGCGATCCAGCCTGCGCGCGGCCATATCTAGAGCGGCGCAAGCGGCGCCGCAGTCAACCGAAGGGACATTGCCCATGAGCACTTTCAAGGATCGCGAAAACGCATTCGAGAACAAATACGCCCATGACGAGGAGATGAAGTTCAAGGCCGAAGCGCGCTGCAACAAGCTGCTGGGCCAATGGGCCGCGGACCTTCTGGGCAAGAGCGGCGACGAGGTCGACGCCTATGTGCGCGAAGTCATCAAGGCCGATTTCGAGGAAGCCGGCAGCGAGGACGTGGTGCGCAAGGTCGCTGGCGATCTGGGCGACAAGGCCGATGCCGACACCGTGCGCGCCAAGCGCGCCGAGCTGATGGCCGCCGCCAAGGCGCAGCTCGTCGCCGAAAGCTGATCGCGCCGTCCCGCGCGCTTCATCATGCGCGCGCCGCACCATCATCATGAAGGATATGGATTTGCGGCGCGCGCGCCCGCATGCCACAAGGGCGCAAACCGCATATTTGGATGATTTCATGAGCAACCCCCTTTCCCGGATGATGGCGCAGCGCGACTGGATCCTCGCCGATGGCGCCACGGGCACGAACCTCTTCAACATGGGCCTCGAGTCGGGCGACGCGCCCGAGTTCTGGAACGAAAAGCATCCGGACCGGATTACCAAGCTCTACCAGATGGCGGTGGATGCGGGGAGCGACCTTTTTCTGACCAACAGCTTTGGTGGCAACGCCTCGCGGCTCAAGCTGCACGGCGCCCAGAAACGCGCGCGCGAGCTGTCGCGCATGTCCGCCGAGATCGGTCGCGACGTGGCCGACAAGGCCGGGCGCGAGGTGATCGTCGCCGGCTCGGCCGGGCCGACGGGCGAGATCATGGCGCCGATGGGCACTCTGACCCACGAGATCGCGGTCGAGATGTTCCACGAGCAGGCCGAGGGCCTGAAAGAAGGCGGCGCGGACGTGCTCTGGCTCGAGACCATCTCCGCCCCCGAGGAATACAAGGCCGCAGCCGAGGCGTTCAAGCTGGCGGGCATGCCCTGGTGCGGCACGATGAGCTTCGACACCGCCGGGCGCACGATGATGGGCCTGACCTCGTCGGACATGGCCGACATGGTCGAGACGCTGGACAACAAGCCGATGGCCTTCGGCGCGAATTGCGGCGTCGGCTCGTCGGACCTTCTGCGCACCGTGCTCGGCTTCGCCGCGCAGGGAACGGAACGGCCGATCATCGCCAAGGGCAATGCGGGCATCCCGAAATTCGTGGGCGGGCATATCCATTACGACGGCACGCCCGACCTAATGGCCGATTATGCCTGCCTCGCGCGCGATGCGGGCGCCACGATCATCGGCGGCTGCTGCGGCACCATGCCCGAACACCTGTCGAAGATGCGCGAGGCGCTCGAGACCCGCGAGCGCGGCCCGCGCCCGACGCTCGATCAGATCACCGAGGCGCTCGGGCCGTTCTCTTCGGCGGTGGACGGCACGGGCGACGACACCCCTGCCCCGCGGCGCAACCGGCGTCGCGGCTGAGGCGCCTTTCTAGCTAGAACAGCGACAACTGATCGCCCGCCCGCGCGGGCGGCTTGAAGAGATCGCAGCGCAGCTCGGGTAGCTTGCGCGCATAGCCGTAGCGCCGCAGCGCCGCCTCGAACCTCTGCGCGATCATGTCGGCATAGGGCCCGGTGCCGCGCATGCGCGTGCCGAAGGTGCTGTCGTAATCCTTGCCGCCCTGCATGGCGCGCACGTGACCCATAACGCGAGATGCCCGGTCCGGGTAATGCGTCTCGAGCCATTCGCGGAAGAGCGGCGCCACCTCGAGCGGCAGGCGCAGCATCACCCAGCTCGCCGCGATCGCCCCCGCATCGCGCCCCGCCTTCAAAAGCGCCTCGACCTCGTGATCGGTCAGACCCGGAATGATGGGCGACGTCATGATCCGCGTCTCGATCCCCGCATCGCTCAGCGCGCGGATCGTGGCGAGGCGCCGCCCCGGCGTCGGCGCGCGCGGCTCGAGCTTGCGCGACAGCTCCGCGTCGAGCGACGTGACCGAGATGCCGACCCGCACCAGCCCCTCGCGCGCCATGTCCGACAGGATGTCGATATCGCGCTCGATCAGCGTGCCCTTGGTGACGATGGCCACGGGATGCCGGAAATCGCGCAGCACCTCGAGGCACGCGCGCATGATGCCATGCGTCTTCTCGATCGGTTGATAGGGATCGGTATTGGTGCCGATGGCGATGGTGCGCGGCGTGTAGGCGCCGTGGCGCAACTCGCGCGCCAGAACCTCGGGCGCCTCGGGCCGCGCGATCAGCCGCGTCTCGAAATCGAGCCCCGCCGAGAGGCCGAGCCACGCATGGGTCGGGCGCGCGAAACAGTAGATGCAGCCATGCTCGCAGCCCCGGTAGGGGTTGATCGAGCGATCGAAGGGCAGATCGGGCGAGCGGTTGTAGCTGATGATCCGGCGCGGCGCCTCGAGCGTCGTCTGGGTGCGCAGCGGCGCCGCCTCCTGCACGTCCCACCCGTCGGCCTCGAAGCTGCGCGCCTCGCGCTCGAACCGGCCCGCCGCATTGCTGAGCGCGCCGCGCGCGCGGCGCTCCATGCCGAAGGGGAATGTCGAATGCTGGCCCATGGTCCGAAGATAGAACAAAAAGCGAACATATGCAAGAACGCCATAATGAACTTGCGTATTTCGATGCTGGCGATCCGCCTTTGGAGGCGTTAGGTCGGTAGAGACGCGGTCAGTGTCGCAATTCGCCAAGTGCAGGCGCCGCGAATTGACGACATGTGGCCGAACACAATTCGAGGGCGCCCGCCCTCCCTTGCATGGGGATTCCATCATGTCCGACGATCAGGACGAAATCATTCTCTCGGAACTGGACGACGATGAGCTTGTCCAGCAGATGTTCGACGACCTCTACGACGGTCTGAAGGAAGAGATCGAGGAAGGCGTCAACATCCTGCTCGAGCGCGGCTGGGCCCCCTACGACATCCTGACCAAGGCGCTCGTCGGCGGCATGACCATCGTGGGCAAGGATTTCCGCGACGGCATCCTCTTCGTCCCCGAGGTTCTTCTGGCCGCCAACGCGATGAAGGGCGGCATGTTCATCCTCAAGCCGCTTCTGGCCGAAACCGGCGCGCCGCGCGTCGGCAAGATGGTCATCGGCACGGTCAAGGGCGACATCCACGACATCGGCAAGAACCTCGTCTCGATGATGATGGAGGGCGCGGGCTTCGAGGTGGTCGATCTGGGCATCAACAACCCGGTCGAGAACTACCTCACCGCGCTCGAGACCGAAGGCCCCGACATCCTCGGCATGTCCGCGCTGCTGACCACGACCATGCCCTACATGAAGGTCGTGATCGACACGATGGTCGAGCAGGGCATCCGCGACGACTATATCGTCCTCGTCGGCGGCGCGCCCCTCAACGAGGAATTCGGCAAGGCCATCGGTGCCGACGCCTATTGCCGCGATGCCGCCGTCGCGGTCGAGACGGCCAAGGAATTCGTTGCGCGCAAGCACAACCAAGGCGCCCGCGCCTGAGACGAGGCCGCCGAACGACACGGACAAACGGGGCCCGGCGGGCCCCGTTTTTCCGTTGAGCGGTGCGGAAAAGAGATTAAATCCGCGCCGCGCCCCAAGCTGTCCCTAATTCGGCCAGAATTCGCTGCCACAACCGGGCGCATCCAGCAGCGTTCGAGAGGCCAGGCCGACATGACACTGACAGTGACCAACAAACCGCTCTATCTCGCCATGGGCGCGGTTTTCGTGCTCAACATGGTGCTTTTCGCGGCGACGCGCGCGGTGCTGGATCTGTCGACCATCTGGGACGTGCTGCTCTTCACGCTGACCTTCGGCGCCTTCTTCTTCGTTTTCGCGCGCCTCTCGGACAAGGGCTTCGGCGGGCTGGCGGGCCGCGCCTTTTATTCCGGGCGCTATTTCTGCGAAGCGATGTTCTTCACGACGCTGATCTCGCTCAACATCCCGGCGCTGAACCATCTGACGATGACGATTCCCTTCCCCTATCAGGACGAGCTTCTGAACGCGGGCGACGTGGCGCTCGGTCTCGACTGGCTCGCCTATTTCGAATGGGTGCATGCGAGCCCGACCGTGATCGCCGTGATGGAATGGAGCTACAACAAGCTCTCGCTCGTCGGCCTCGCCGTGATGGCTCTTCTGATCCTCACGCAGGAGACGCGCCGCGTGCTCTTTCACATGGAGATCTTCTTCTACACCGTCATCATCTGCGTGCTGATCGGCGCGGCCTTCCCGGCCCTCGCGGCGGTGGACATGTATATCGAGGATATTGCGGCCTACACCAATTTCCCGAACGCGCCCGGCGTCTATCACCTGCCGTGGATGGAGATGCTGCGCGATCCGGCGCAATCGCCGCTCATCAACCCCGTGAGCGCGCCGGGCCTCGTGACCTTCCCGTCCTACCATACCGCCTCGGGCATCCTGCTTTGCATCACCGCGTGGCGCACTTGGATGTTCTGGCCGGTGGCGCTCTACTCGGCCATCATGATCGCCTCCTCCCCGATCTTCGGCGGTCACTATTTCGTCGATCTCATCGCGGGCACCGCCATCGCCCTCGCCGTCTCGGCCGCCGTGCTGCGCCTGCGCCGCTACGAGGGCATGTTCGCCCCGCGCCGCGCCGCATCCGGCAAGGGCGCGCTGCCGCAAACCGCCTGATTGCGTCGCGCGCCGGCCTCGCAAAACCGGCGCGCGCGGCCTATCTTTCGCCCATGACCAGCGAAAGGGGCCGCGCGCGATGACTTCCCTGCCTTCCGACGACGTGCTGACGCTCGAGGGGCTGACGCCGACCCGCGCCGGGACAGGCACAGGGACGGGGTCCAAATCGGGCGCCGCGCCGCTCCTCGTCATCGCCTGCGGCGCGCTCGCGCGCGAGATCCTCGCGCTCATCCGCATCAACGGCTGGGATCACATGACCCTCGCCTGCCTGCCCGCCAAGCTGCACCTTTATCCTGAGCAGATCACCGAAGCGGTCGAGGCGGCGGTTCTCAAGCATCGCGCGCGCTTCGAGCGGATCTTCATCGCCTATGCCGATTGCGGCACCGGCGGCCTTCTGGAGGCGAAATGCGAGGCGCTCGGGGTCGAGATGATCGCGGGGCCGCATTGCTACAGCTTCTTCGAGGGCAACGACGCCTTCGCGCGGCACGAGGACGAGATCACGGCCTTCTACCTCACCGACTTTCTCGTCAAGCAGTTCGACGCCTTCGTCTGGCGCCCCATGGGGCTCGACCGCCACCCCGAGCTGCGCGACATGATTTTCGGCAACTACACCAAGCTGGTCTATCAGGCGCAGACCGAGGACCCGGCCCTTCTGGCCAAGGCCGAGGACTGCGCGCGGCGCCTCGGGCTCGCCTTCGAATACCGGCACACCGGTTACGGCGATCTGGCCACGGCGCTCGAAGGCGCGGCACGAAAATAGGCGCGGCCTCCGTCGGCGCCGCGCCTTGCTTCATCTTGGCAAAAATACTCGACCGCAGCGCCCGCAACGGGCGCCACAGACCCGGTCAGGCGTTCGCTTCGCGGATCTTGTCCGCCGCATCCTTGTCGTAGGTCACGCCGTTCTGCTCGAAGAGCGCGTCGAGCTCGCCCGAGAGGGTCATCTCGGTGATGATGTCGCAGCCGCCCACGAATTCGCCCTTGACGTAGAGTTGCGGGATGGTGGGCCAGTCGGAGTAATCCTTGACGCCCTGACGGATCTCCTCGTCGGCCAGCACGTTCACGTCGTTGTACTCGACACCCATGAAATTGAGCACGCCCGCCACGCGGGAGGAGAACCCGCATTGCGGCTGCTCCTTGGTGCCCTTCATGAAAAGCACCACGTCGGATGCCTTGACGGTCTCGTCGATACGGGTCTTCGCGTCAGTCATGTCATGTCCTTTCGGGGGTAATCTCAAGGCGCGTCCGGCACGATCAGCCCGGCGCGCGTGTCGTCAGGGCCAGCGCGTGCAGCTCGCCCGCGGGGCCGTCCATCTTGCCCTTGAGCGCGGCATAGACCGCGCGCTGCTGCTGCACGCGGTTCATGCCGGCGAAGGATGCGTCGACGACCTCGGCTGCGAAATGCTGGCCGTCATCGCCCTGAACGCTCACCTGAGCGTCGGGAAACGCCTCGCGGATCATCGCCTCGATATCGGTGGCGGTTATGGCCATCTGCGCGCTCCTCTTGCCGTCGCGGGCCGCTCGCGGCCCCTTTCCTCGCAGATGTAGAGGCGCACCCGCGCAAGCGCAAGACGCGCCATGCCGCAGGCGCCGCGCTCAGAGGTCCGAGCCGCGGCGCAGCAGTCGCTCGAACAAGGACTTTTCTGGCGCATCCTCTGCCGCATCGGGCGCGGCGCCTTCTTCCTCCGCCGGGCTCTCCGGCGCGCCGGGGCGCAGGCCGGCGGCGAGATCGCCCGCGCCATGGCCGCGCGCCAGCGTCACGACCTGCGCCAGCCCCGAGATGAATTCGCCCTTGCCCAGATCCGCGAGGGGGCGCGCGAACATCGCCCAGACGAGACCCTCGGCCAGCGCATAGCGCGCATCGAGCGCGCTGTCGAAATTGGCGCGCAGGAGCGCCTCTAGATCGGTAGGCTCGAGCCGCGTGGCCAGCACCACCGGCGCCATGACCCGCAGCCGCCCCGCCGGAATATCGGTCACGACAAGGACGATCTGCCCCTCGACGGTCAGCCGCCAGCCACTCCCCTGCGCGCGCAGTTCGGGATCGATCGCGGCGAGGATGCGCCCGATGCGGCCCAAGTCCATTCCCTGCCGCTCGGTCACCGCGGGGCCGCCCGCCGGCGCATGCGCATGAAGCGCCGCGCCCCCGCAAGCCAGAGCCGAGGCGAGCATCGCCGCGCGCGTAATCCGAATGAAAGGAATTTTCATCATGATGCACGCACGCTGACAGCGCCGCGCGCGATCATCAACGCGCTCATTAAAACTTTATTCAATTTCCCAAATTCCTTTTCGCCAATAGCCCGCTTGCGCCCCTGCAAGGGGCGGGCCATGTTTGACGCTGCGGAACAAGGAAAGCGGCATATGGGGCGTGACATCACCTGGGGTCTCGTGGCGACGATCAAGGCCCCGGCGCGCGAGATCCTCGATTTCGCGGCGCATCACCTCGAGCTGGGCGCGCATCGGCTGCATATCTATCTCGACGAGGATCGCCCCGAGGCGCGGCGCGTCCTGCGCTCGGATCCGCGCTGCACCGTGACCGTGACGAACGACGATTACTGGTCGCGCCGTCGCCAGCGTCCCGAGAAGCATCAGGCGCGCCAGACAGCCAACGCCACCCGCGCCTATCGGCGCAATCCGGGCGTGGACTGGCTCGGCCATATCGATGTCGATGAATTTCTGATGCCGGGCGGAACGCCGCTTGCCGCACAGCTCGCCGCCCTGCCGCAGGACGCGCGCACCGCGCGCATCCGCCCCATCGAGGCGCTGGCCGAGCCGGATGGCGGCGCGCCGCGCTGGTTCAAGGCCTGCCATCCGCGCCAATCTCCGCGCAACGCGCAGACCGAGCGGGTCTATCCCACCTACGGCGCGCTCCTCAACGGCGGGTTCCTGAGCCATGTCACCGGCAAGATCTTCGTGCGGACGGGGATGGAGGATATCAGCCTGCGCATCCACAACGCCTTCGATGCGGGCGGCCGCATCCCGAACGATCATGATCTAGGGCAGACGCATCTGTGCCACATGCATGCCCCGAGTTGGGAGACGTGGCAGCGCAATTATCGCTACCGCCTCGCCGCAGGCTCCTACCGGCCCGAATTGCAGGGTGCAGCCAGCGTGCCCACGACGATGAACGCGCTCTTCACCGCGATCGAGGCAGATGGGGGCGAGGCCGCGTTGCGCCGCTTCTACGAGGAGGTCTGCACCGCCTCGCCGGAGCTCCTGAGCCGGCTCGACGCGCATGGCCTTCTCCACCGCATCGATCTCGATCCCGGCGCGGCGCGCGCGCGGATCTTTCCGGGGGCGGCCTGACTTCAAGGTCCCGAGGGACGATTGTCGCGGGAATGGCACCAATCGGGGCTGTTTTGCGCCCATTTCCTCGCTTTCGGCGCAGCCGATTGACCATTTGGCCAATCTTGGGATAAATGCGCGTCAAGGATCCACCCATGTGGAAAACCGCAGGGCCGTACGGGCCCGGATCCAATCAGACGTGCGGGCCAAGTCGTGTCCGTAAACCACGGATATACATGACCAAATTTTCCGATTTGAATCTGAACCCGAAGGTCCTCAAGGCCATCGAAGAAGCGGGCTACACGCAGCCCACCCCCATTCAGGAAGGCGCGATTCCCCCCGCGCTCGAAGGGCGCGACGTGCTCGGCATCGCCCAGACCGGCACCGGCAAGACGGCGAGCTTCACGCTCCCCATGCTGTCGCTGCTGGCGCGCGGGCGCGCCCGCGCCCGCATGCCGCGCAGCCTCGTGCTTTGCCCCACGCGCGAGCTTGCCGCGCAGGTGGCCGAGAATTTCGACACCTATTCCAAGCACTTGAAACTTACCAAGGCGCTTCTGATCGGCGGCGTCAGCTTTAAGGAGCAGGACAAGCTGATCGACAAGGGCGTCGACGTGCTGATCGCGACGCCGGGCCGGCTGATCGACCATTTCGAGCGCGGCAAGCTCATCCTCTCGGACGTCAAGGTGATGGTCGTCGATGAGGCCGACCGCATGCTCGACATGGGCTTCATCCCCGATATCGAACGCATCTTCGGCTTCACCAACCCGCTCACGCGGCAGACGCTCTTCTTCAGCGCCACGATGGCGCCCGAGATCGAGCGGATCACCAACACGTTCCTCAGCAATCCCGCCAAGGTCGAGGTCGCGCGTCAAGCCACGGCGAGCGAGACGATCGAACAGGGCGTCGTGATGTTCAAGGGCTCGCGCCGCGACCGCGAGGCGAGCGAGAAGCGTCAGGTCCTGCGCATGATGATCGATGCCGAGGGCGACAAGTGCAGCAATGCCATCGTGTTCTGCAACCGCAAGATCGACGTGGATGCCGTCGCGAAGTCCCTGAAAAAGCACGGCTATGATGCCGCGCCCATCCATGGCGATCTGGACCAGAGCCAGCGCACGCGCACGCTCGACGGCTTCCGCGCGGGCGATCTGCGTATCCTCGTCGCTTCGGACGTGGCCGCACGCGGCCTCGACGTGCCGGCGGTGAGCCATGTGTTCAATTTCGATGTGCCAAGCCATCCCGAGGATTACGTCCACCGCATCGGCCGCACCGGCCGCGCGGGCCGCGACGGCAAGGCGATGATGATCTGCGTGCCGAAGGATGAAAAGAACATGGCCGCGATTGAGGCGCTGATCCAGAAGGACATCCCACGCCTGCCGAACCCGCTGGGCGAGAGCGCCGAGCCCGGCCCCGAGGACGAGGCTGCCGAGGCGGCGCCGCCGAAGCCGCGCCGGAGCCGCAGCCGCCGCAAGCCGATCGGCGACAAGGCCGAGGCCGGCACGGTCGACGCCGCAGTGCCCGAGACCGCCCTTGCCGAGGAGCAGCCCGCGCAGGAAGAGCGCAAGGCCGAGCCGCGCCGCGACCAGCAGAATGCGCCGCGTCAGGATCAGCGCCGCGAGCCCGAGACTGCGGACCAGCAGCAGGAGGGCAAGTCGTCCCGCTCGTGCAGCCGGGGCGGCCGTGGCCGCTCGGGCGGCGGCAATGGCGGCGGCGAAAAGGTCGTCGGCATGGGCGATCACATGCCCAGCTTCATCGCCCTCAGCTTCGAGGATCGCCGCGCGGGTTGATCCACGTGCGCTGGTCATGAAGGCCCCAAATAAAAACGCCCCGGTCACCAGGTGACCGGGGCGTTTTTCGTTGCACTTCAGCGTTTTCAGGTCAGGCGGCTGACGATCACCGTGACCTCGGGCTTCTTGCCCACTTCGGTCATGGCCGATTGGCGCGTGATGCGGCGAAGCTCGTCGTCGAGCTTGTCCTCGTCGGCCAGAACCTTCTTGCCCGCGCGGTTGATGAACTGCGCGAGATCCTCTTCGAGCACGTCGATGAGCGGCGCGTTCGACGTCCCCGTCTCGGCGAGGCCCTTGATCTCGCACCAGGGATCGCCGAGGCTCTCGTTGTCCTCGTCGAGGATCACGTTCACCGTCACATGCCCGTTCAGCGCCATGCGGATGCGGTCGCGCACGACGCCGTCGAGCGCGCCGACGCGAACAGATCCGTCGAGATACGTGCGGCCCGTCTCGACGTATTCGTCCACGGTCGGTGTCTTGGCGGTCAGGTTCATCAACATGCCGTTCACTGCAAGAACGCCGCGTATACCCTTGGCATTGCAGATCTTCACATGCTCGCGCAGGTGGCGATGCTCGCCATGCATCGGCACGACCATCTGCGGCTTCACCAGATCATGCATCACCTCGATATCGGGCCGGTTCGCGTGGCCCGAGACGTGATAGCGCCCGCCATCGTCGTCCACGACATCGACGCCGATTTCGGAAAACTGGTTCATGATGCGGATGACGCCGCGCTCGTTGCCGGGAATGGTCTTGGACGAGAAGAGGAAGAGATCCCCCTCGACCAGCTTGATGCCCTGATACTTGCCGTTCGCAAGCTGTGCGCTGGCCGCGCGCCGCTCGCCCTGGCTGCCGGTGACGATCAGCATCACGTTCTCGCGCGGCAGGTTCTTGGCATCCTCAGGGCTGACGGTCGTCGGGAAATGCGTGAGCACGCCCGTCTCGATCGACGCCTCGATCATGCGGCGCATCGCGCGCCCCATGAGGCAGATGCTCCGCCCTGCCCGCTCGCCCGCCTCGGCCAGCGTCAGAACGCGCGCGACATTGCTCGCGAAGGTCGTCGCGGCGACCATGCCCTTGGCCCCTGCCACGAGCTTCTCGATCTCGGGGCTGACCGTCGATTCCGAGCGGCCTTCATGCTGGCTGAAGACGTTGGTCGAATCGCACATCAGCGCCAGAACGCCGTCCTTGCCGATCTCTTCGAACATCGCGTGATCGAAGGGCTCGCCCACGCCGGGATTGGTATCGATCTTGAAATCGCCCGTGTGCAGAAGCCGACCCTTCGGCGTGTCGATGACCAACGCCGAGCTTTCGGGGATGGAATGCGAAATGGGCGCGAAGCCGACGGAAAAGGGGCCGGCCTTGACCGTCTCGGGCCAGGGCTGCACCACTGTCACGGCCTTTTCGGGATGGCCGTGCTCGCCCATCTTGCGGCGGGCGATGTTGGCGGTGAAGGCGCGCGCATAGACCGGCGCGCCGAGCTGCGCGTAGTAATGCGCGATGGCGCCCACATGGTCTTCATGCGCATGGGTGACGAAAATCGCCTCCAGATCGTTCTTGCGCTTCTCCAGCCACGAGATGTCGGGCAGGATAAGATCGACGCCGGGGCTGCCGTCCATGTCAGGGAACGTCACGCCCAGATCGACGAGGATCAGTTTTTCCTTGCCGGGTTTGCCGTAGCCGTAGACATAGGCGTTCATGCCGATTTCACCCGCCCCGCCGAGGGGAAGGTAGATTACACGTTCATTACTCATGAGGCGTTAGCCTTTCTTGTTGTAGTCGTGGATCACGGTCAGGCCGTGCATTGTCAGATCATCTTCGATTTCGTCGAACAGATCGGCGCCTTGGGCGAAGAGCGGCGCAAGGCCGCCCGTTCCGATCACTTTCATCGGGCGCGCGTATTCCGCGCGAATTTTCTCGCAGAGCCCCTTCACGAGGCCGACATAGCCCCAGTAGACCCCTGACTGCATGCAGTCGACCGTATTCGTACCGATCACGCGCGGCGGCGTGGTCACATCCACGTGCGGCAGCGCGGCGGCGGCCATGTGCAGCGCCTCGAGGCTCAGATTGACGCCGGGCGCGATCACGCCGCCGACATAGGCGCCGTCCTCGGCGACCACATCGCAGGTCGTGGCGGTGCCGAAATCCACCACGATGAGATCGCCCCCGTGGCGCGCGAAGGCCCCGGCGGTGTTGACCAAACGATCGGGGCCGACAAGCGTTCCCGCATCGACGCGCGGCGGCACCGGCAGCGCGCAGTCGGGCTTGCCCACCACCATCGGGCGACAGCCGAAGAAACGGTCGGCGAAGACGCGCAGGTTGAAGACGACGCGCGGGACGGTGGAGGAGATGATGACATCGGTGATCGTCACTTCGATCCCGTAATGTTTCACCAGCGTCGAATACCACGTGAAATAGGCATCCGCCGTGCGGGCGTGATGCGTCGAGGTGCGCAGGGTGCAGAGGAACTTCTCGCCGTCCCAGATGGAGAAGACCGTGTTGGTATTGCCACAATCGATAGCCAGAAGCATCACGTGCCCCTCTCGAAGAAAACATCCGCCGCCGCGATCGCAACGCGGCCGCCCTCGGTCTTGAGAACCAGCTTGCCCTCGGCGTCTACCGTCTCGAAGAGGCCACGCGTCTCGCCGCGCATCGTGCGCGCGATCACCTCCTCGCCCAGCCGCGCCGCGCGCGCGAGCCACGCCTCGCGCAGCGGGCCGAAGCCGCGCGCGCCGAAGACGGTTTCGCGCGCGGCATAGGCATGGGCAAGATGCGCCAAAAGCGTCTCGGGCGCCACCTCGGCGCCCGTGCCCTGCCGCAGCGAGACGGGCGGCACCGCCCCTTCCGCACCCGGCGGCGCCTCGGCGAGATTGACGCCGATGCCGATGACGAGATGATCCATCACGCGCCCGCTCCCCGAGCCTTCGAGGAGTATCCCCGCGAGCTTGCCGCCCGACAAGAGCACGTCATTGGGCCATTTCAGCGAGAGCTCCGCCCCGGGCACGAGCGTCGAGAGCGCGTCATGCAGCGCAAGCGCCGCGACGAAGGAGCGCAGCGCCGCCTGCCCGGGCGGCTCGGCGGGTTTCAGAACGAGGCTGGCCGCGAAATTTCCGGCGGGATCGGTCCAGGCCCGCCCGCGCCGCCCGCGCCCCGCCACCTGCCGGTGCGCGAAGATCCAGGTCGGCCCGGCGAGGGATTTGGCAAGGCGCAGGCCCTCGGCATTGGTGCTGTCCACCTCGTCCAGCACGCGCCGCGCATATCCCTCTGGCCAACCCGGATCTTTCATCTTTCTCCAAACACTCCCGGCGCGCGGCGCCGCGGACCGGCGCTCAGACGCAGGCCCGCAGACGGTCGACGAGATCCGTGCGCTCCCAGCTGAAGCCGCCGTCGGATTCGGGCGCGCGCCCGAAATGGCCATAGGCCGCCGTGCGCTGGTAGATCGCCTGATTGAGTTGCAGATGCTCGCGGATACCGCGCGGGCTCAGGTCCATGCATTCGCGGATCGCCTTCTCGATCGCGGCGGGATCGACCTCACCGGTGCCGTGCGTTTCGGCATAGATCGACAGCGGCTTCGAGACGCCGATCGCATAGCTGAGCTGAATCGTACACTTCTCGGCCATGCCCGCCGCGACGACGTTCTTGGCGAGATAGCGCGCGGCATAGGCGGCCGAGCGGTCGACCTTGGTCGGATCCTTGCCCGAGAACGCGCCGCCGCCATGGGGCGCGGCGCCGCCATAAGTATCGACGATGATCTTGCGGCCCGTCAGGCCCGCATCCCCGTCCGGGCCGCCGATCACGAAGACGCCGGTGGGGTTCACATGCCATTCGGTCTCATCGCGCAGCCAGCCATCGGGCAGAACCTCGCGGATATAGGGCTCGACGATGTCGCGCACGTCGCCCGGCGTCAGCTCCTTGCCGCTCGCCTTGTCGAAGCGCTCGTGCTGCGTGCTGAGCACGACCGAGCTGATATGCGAGGGCTTGCCGTTCTCGTAGACGACCGAAAGCTGGCTCTTGGCGTCGGGCAGCAGGAGCGGCTCGCTCCCGTTCTTGCGGGCCTCGGCGAGGCGCCGCAGGATCGCATGGCTGAACTGGATGGGGGCCGGCATGAGATCGTCGGTCTCGGTCGTGGCATAGCCGAACATGATGCCCTGATCGCCCGCGCCCTCGTCCTTGTTGCCGGACGCATCGACGCCCTGCGCGATGTCCTTCGACTGGGCGTGCAGAAGGTTCGTGACCTCCACGGTCTTCCAGTGAAACTTGTCCTGCTCGTAGCCGATATCCTTGATGCAGGCGCGCACGACGTCGGCCATGCTGTCCTTGACGCGGATCAGGTTGTCCTCGTCCATCAGCCGCACTTCGCCGCCGATCACGACACGGTTCGTGGTGGCGAAGGTTTCCGCGGCGACGCGCGCCTCCGCTTCCTCGTTGAGAAAGGCATCGAGGATCGCGTCCGAGATCCGGTCGCACACCTTGTCGGGATGCCCCTCCGAGACGGACTCGGAGGTCAAAGTATAATTCTGTCGTGCCATGAGATCGCTCCATTATGTAACTCCGCCGCGCCAGGAAGCCGTTGCGACGGGTATCGGTGTGCGTAGCGCCCTCTGCGGGCAAAGGTCAATCGCTAAGCGCGCGGCGTGGCGCCGAATCTGCCGCGTTGCAGCGCCGCAGGCACGCAGATCAAGAGGAAAAGCAGCATCAGCGCCGGCCAGTCGCCGGTGCGCGCGTAAACCGTCGGGGGCAAGGGCGGCGGCAGCGGCGCATCGATGTAACCCGCCTCGTCGAGCGCGATGCTCTGCGTCACACGCCCGCCCGCGTCGATCATCGCGGAGATGCCGGTATTGGCCGCGCGGATCATCGGCAGGCCCTGCTCGGCGCTGCGCAGCCGGGCCTGCGCGAGATGCTGGTAGGGGCCGGAGACCTTGCCGAACCACGCATCGTTGGTCAAAAGCAGCAGCAGATCGGCCCGCCCCGGTGCGCCCGCCACATCGCGCGCGAACACGCCCTCGTAGCAGATGAGCGGCACCGCGCGCCCGATCCCGCCCAGATCCATGAGCGCGGGGCCGGGTCCGGCCGAGAAGCCCTGCCCGTCGCGCTGCGCGAGGCCGCGAATGCCGAAATTCGCGAGCATGTCTCCGAAGGGCACGTATTCGCCGAAGGGCACGAGGTGATGCTTGTCATAAAGCTCGGTCTGGCGGCCTTCGGCGTCCAGAAGGATCATCGAATTGAAATACCGCGCACCCTCGGCGCGCTGCACACCGAGAACAACGGGCGCGCCGCCCGCGGCGTGCCAGATGTCGTCGAGAAGGCCGTCGGCCTGATGCAGCAGCACCGGCAGCGCCGTTTCGGGCCAGACGACGAGATCGGGCGGCGTGCCGTCGAACGTGTAGCCGAGCGCGCGCATGAAATGCTCCTGCATATAGGCCGGATCCCATTTCTGCGCTTGCGGCACGTTGGGCTGCACGATGCGGATGATCGGCGCGTCCTCGCCCGGCGCGGGCGCGCGCGGCAGGAGCGGCGCCGCCGCGAAAAGCGCTCCAAAGGCGGCCAGGGCGGCAGCGCCCGCGACGCGCCTGCCTTGGGCCAAGTGCCAGAGGGCCGCGCCCGCGCCCAGCACGAAGGCGGTGAGCGGGAGCGCGCCGCCATAGGCGGACCAGGCCAGCATCGGCGTGTCGATCAGCGCATGGCCCGGCTGCGCCCAGGGAAAGCCCGTGAAGAGCCGGCCACGCAGCGCCTCGCCGAGCGTCATCGCGCCGACCCAGGCGAGCGCCGCGCCGCGCCCGCCGGACGGCACCAGCGCGCGCGCCCCCGCCTGCGCACCCGCCCAGAAGAGCGCGAAACCCGCCGCCGAGAACACGAGCGCGAAAGGCGCCATCCAGCCATGACGGGGGATGTCGATCAGGAACGGCTCGACGATCCAGCTGAGCGCGAGGGCGAAATATCCGGCGCCGCCCGCAAGGCCGATCCATGCTGCGGCGCGCCATGTCTCGGCGCGCGCGAAGATCGCGTAGAGGCCCGCAAAGGCGATGAAGCTCACCGGCCAGAGCGACCAGGGCGCCTGACCCAGCGCCGCGGCCGCGCCAAGCGCGAAGCACGACAGGCCCAGCGCCGCCCTGCCCCACCCGCTCCGCCGTTGCCTGCGGGCGGGGGCGTCAGGCATGCGCGCCCGCGTAGGGCACGCGCACGCGCAGCCGTTTGATCCGGCGCGGATCGGCCTCGACCACCTCGAAGACGACGCCGCCCGGATGCTCGACCACTTCGCCGCGCACCGGCACCCGGCCGAGCAGCATGAAGACGAGACCGCCCAGCGTGTCGATCTCCTCTTCGTCGACATCGTCGTGATCGGTCAGCGACTGGCCGATCTCGGCCTCGAACTCCTCGAGCGGGGTCTTGGCCAGCGCGACATAGCAACCGGGCTTTTCCTGGGTCCAGTAATCATCCTCGCCGATATCGTGCTCGTCCTCGATCTCGCCCAGAACCTGCTCGATCAGATCCTCGATCGTCACGAGGCCATCGACCCCGCCGTATTCGTCGATCACAAGCGCCATGTGCCGCCGGTCCGTCTGCATCTTCTGCAAGAGCACTCCGATGCGCATCGACGGCGGCACATAGAGAAGCGGGCGGAGCATGTCGGTCAGCGAGAAGGCGTCCTCGGTATCGCCGTTGAAGCCGTGGCGCAGGGCGAAATCCTTGAGATGAACGAAGCCCACGGGCGAGTCGAGCGTGCCCTCGTAGACCGGGATGCGCGTCATGCCGCTGTCCCGGAAGACATGCACGAGCTCGGCCTGGGTGATGGTCGCGGGGATCGAGACGATATCGGCCTTGGGGATGGCCACGTCCTCGACCACCTTGTCGCGCAGATTGACGAGTCCTCGCGTGTCGCGCGCATGCGTGCCAGAGGCACTCTCATCTTCGTCGTCGTCGCTGTCGGAGGTCGAGAAGGCGCCGAAGATGCGCCGGAAAAACCCGCTGTTCTCATCGTCTTCGGTCGGCTTGTCGCCGGACCTTTCGATCGCCGCCGCGTCCGGACTGTCGTCCTCCGCGCCCTCGGCCATGTCCTGCAGCGCGCCATGCGCTGCGCGAGAAGAATCGTCGGTGCTGTCGCCCATGCGTCCAATATCCAGATATGTCACGAGGACCGCCCTCCCCTCGGGCGATGACGGCCTCCTGCGTTCAATATGGGTCAGGTATGCCCAGTTTGCCAAGGATGGCAACCTCGCAGGCTTCCATCAGCGTGGCATCTTGGTCACGAACGTGGTCATAGCCCAGAAGGTGCAGAACCGCATGCACGATCAGATGCGCGGCGTGATCGGCCAGCGGTTTCCCGCCGGCCTCGGCCTCGCGCGCGCAGGTCTCATAGGCGATGGCGATATCGCCAAGCTCGGCATCGACGCCCGGCTCGGGCGGTTCGGGCACCTCGCCCGGGCGCGCGGCGCCGCGCTCCTCGCTGGGCCAGCTCAGCACATTGGTCGGCTGTGGCTTGCCGCGAAAATCCTCGTTGAGCGCGGCGATCCGCGCGTCGTTGCAGGCCAGAAGGCTGATCTCGAACGCCTTGGGATCGAGGCCCAGATGCACGAGCGTCGCGCGCGCCGCCTTTTCGGCCAGCGCCTCGAGCCCCAGCGCGCGCCAGCGCCGATCCTCGATCATGACATCCATCAGCATGGGCGCCGTCGCCCCGCGCCTGTCAGCCATCTGCCTCGTACGCCTCGATGATCGCCGCGACGAGCGGGTGGCGCACCACGTCCTTGGCGGTGAAATAGTTGAAGCCGATCTTGGGGATCGTCTTGAGAAGCCGCTCCGCGTCATGAAGCCCGGAGGCGACGCCGCGCGGCAGGTCGATCTGCGTGCGGTCCCCGGTGATGACCATGCGGCTGCCTTCGCCGAGACGCGTGAGGAACATCTTCATCTGCATCGAGGTCGCGTTCTGCGCCTCGTCGAGCACCACGAAGGCGCGCGCGAGCGTGCGGCCCCGCATGAAGGCCAGCGGCGCGATCTCGATCTTCTTGTCCTCGATCAGCTTGGCGAGCTGCTTGGACGGCAGAAAATCGTTCAGCGCGTCGTAGAGCGGTTGCATGTAGGGATCGACCTTCTCCTTCATGTCGCCCGGCAGATAGCCGAGCTTCTCTCCGGCCTCGACGGCGGGACGCGCGAGGATGATCTTGTCGACATGGCCCTCGATGAACATCGACACGCCCACGGCGACGGCGAGATAGGTCTTGCCCGTGCCCGCGGGGCCGATGCCGAAGGCCATCTCCTTATCGAAGAGCGATTTGACATAGGCCTTCTGCGCCTCGGTGCGCGGCTCGACCAGTTTCTTGCGGGTCTTGATCTCGACCCGCCCGCCCTTGAACATCTCGAGCTGGTCGCCCGGCCCGTCCTCGTCATCGTCACCGGCCGGTCCCATCCGAAGCTCGCGGTCGATATCGCCCTGCTCCACGTCCTTGCCCGTCTCGAGCCGGAGATAGAGCGCCTGAAGCACCTGCACCGCGCTCGCCACCTGCTCGGCCTCGCCATGCACGGCGAGCTGGTTGCCGCGGCGCACGATCTGGACCTCGAGCGTGGTCTCGATCTGCGCGATGTTGCGGTCATGCTCGCCGCAGAGGTCGATCAGCAGGAAATTGTCGGGAAACTCGACGATCTGGTGGTGCAGATCGCTCGTCTGGGCGGCGCCGGGCGCGTCGGTATTGGCCAATCAGGTCTCCGATTTCACTGGGTTCCGGAACGTCTTGGTCCGACCGTGCCAAGTTGCGCCCGCAGGTGCAAGACGAGAAGCGGGGCAGACCCCGATTTCCGCTGAGGCTCCGTCCAAAATGAAAAGCCGCCCACCCGGCTTGCGGGCGCGCGGCGCATTCTCGATCGGGCGAATGCCTTGGATCAAACGGGGTCCGGCACGGTCGAGCCGCGCTTGAACGGACCCGTCACCGTGTTGGGCGGCGCGGTGCCCGAGCAGACCGGCTTGCCGTAGGGATCGAGCCGCTGCGACAGATACCCCTCGATCCCGTCGTCGATGATCCAGTGATCGCACCCGTTCGGGTCGATCCAGATACCGGCCTTGAGCTGGCTCAGATGCTTGCTGTCGAGGCCGCGATCGACCGTCTTGTCCTTCTTGGGCGCATCGCAGGCCGCCAGGGAGACGGCGGCGCAGAGCGCGAGGGCGATTTTCACAGGTTTCATTTCAATCCCCTCAGCGAATGCAGATGATTTCGACGCGGCGGTTCTGCTGCATCCCGGCGGCGGTGTTGTTCGGCGCCTTCGGCATCCGCTCGCCATAGCCGCGCACATCGGCGATACGCGCGCCCGTCTGCTGCGCGATCTTGGCGACCGAATTGGCGCGGCGCAGCGACAGGTCCATGTTGTAGGCATCCGACGCCCGGCTGTCCGTATGGCCCGTGATGATGTAGGAGACCGCGTTCGCCTGCTGGAAGAATTCGGCCAGCTTCTGCTTGCCAGCGGGATGGATGCGGGCGCTGTCGGTCGCGAAATACTGATCGGAGTTCATCACGCCGCAGACATTGCCCCGGCGGCAGACCGGAATGCCTTGGCGGTTGACATGGGGCGACATGAAGCCTTCCCAGCCGTCATCCATGACCCAATGCTCGCACCCGTCCGGGTCGACCCAGATCGTGGGCACGTAACTGTTGGCCGCGGATCGGCTCTGCTGAGCCTCCACCGGGGCGCCCGACAGCGCGCCCGTCACCGCGACGGCCCCTCCAAGAGCGAGCGCGGCGCAAACGCTCGTCATCTTGCGGACCGACATTGCAAGTCTTCCCGTCACAGCTTCAATCCTTCTACTGTTCCCCCATCCGGACATGGGCGAGCCCGCCCTGTCCAAACCTTTTATAACGTTGGACCTTAGCAGCTTTGGATGCCTTGTGAAGCCTAAATGACGGGCGCGGGCCGCCCAGTGGGGCCAAGTCTCGTGGCAAAGCCGCGACGCGGCACCACATGCGGGGGCCGCGCGGCGCGGCGACGGCTTGAGGCGAGTCGCGCGGCGGCGCCCGCCGCGCGCCGAGATCAGAGGAGCGTGCCGGCGAGCGAATTGGGCGCGGTGCCCGTGATGCGCACCCGCGCGATGTCGCCGATCTCCGCGTCCGGCGCCAGACAATGCACGGCGTGCAGATATTGCGACTTGCCCACCATCTGCCCCGGCTGGCGCCCTGCCCGCTCGAAAAGCACCTCGACGTCGCGGCCCACCATCTCGGCCTGGATCTCGCGCTGCTGGCGCGCAAGGAGCGCCTGAAGCCGCTGGAGCCGCTCGGAGGCGGCCTTTGCATCCACCTGCGCGCGCTCGGCGGCGGGCGTGCCCGGGCGGGTGGAATACTTGAACGAATAGGCCTGCCCGTAACGGACCGCCTCGATCAGATCGAGCGTCGCCTGAAAATCCTCTTCGGTCTCCTCGGGAAAGCCCACGATGAAATCGCCCGACAGGAGCAGATCGGGCCGCGCCGCGCGGATGCGCTCGATGAGACGGATATAGGCCTCGGCGGTATGGCTGCGGTTCATCCGCTTGAGGATACGGTCGCTTCCCGACTGCACCGGAAGATGCAGATAGGGCATCAGCTTGGCGCAAGCGCCATGCGCCTCGATCAGGTCCTCGCCCATGTCGTTCGGGTGCGATGTGGTGAAGCGGATGCGCTCCAGCCCGTCCACCTCGTTCAGCGCCCAGATGAGACGGGCGAGCGTCCAGTCCTCGCCCTTCGGGCCCGTGCCGTGATAGGCGTTGACGTTCTGGCCCAGAAGCGTGATCTCGCGCACGCCGCGCTCGACCAGATCCTTGGCCTCGTCGATGATGCGCGCCGCGGGGCGGCTGACCTCGGCGCCGCGCGTGTAGGGCACCACGCAGAAGGCGCAGAACTTGTCGCAGCCTTCCTGCACGGTCAGGAAGGCGGTCGGCCCGCGCTTGGCCTTGGGGCGACGCGCCAGCTTCTCGAACTTGTCCTCCTCGGGAAAATCCGTGTCGAGCGCGGTGCCGCCCGCGCGGACCTTCGCCTCCATCTCGGGCAGGCGGTGATAGCTTTGCGGTCCGACCACCAGATCGACGAGCGGCTGGCGGCGCATGATCTCGGCGCCCTCGGCCTGCGCCACGCAGCCCGCCACGCCGATCTTGAGATCGGGGCGCGCCTCCTTCAGATCGCGGAAGCGGCCCAGCTCGGAATAGACCTTCTCGGCCGCCTTCTCGCGGATATGACAGGTGTTGAGCAGGATCATGTCCGCATCTTCGGGACGCGTCACCTCGGTATAGCCCGCACCGCCCATGGCCTCGGCCATGCGCTCGCTGTCATAGACATTCATCTGGCATCCATATGTCTTGATATAGAGCTTCTTTGGCTCGGCCATGACGGGCCTCCGGTTTCTGCGCATGGGATAGGGCGGGCTATATCACAGCGGTCCCGTCTTGCAATGCGCGGCGAATTGGCCGAACTTGCGTGAAAAAAGATGGGCAGCATGCATTACACCTCGGTTCAGGATCTCTGCACGCGCGGCAAGGCGCATCTGGCGAAGGGTCCGGTGGCGCTCGTCTTCGCGGAGGACGAGATCGAACTCGACACCTGCCTGCGCCATCACCAGAGCCTCGGCTTCAAGGCGCTGATCGCCTTCGCCCCGCCCGAATTCCGCCTGACCGCCGATCTTTCGGAGGTGGTCGTGCAGGTCGATCATTCGCCCGTCGAAGAGAGCCACCATATCGCCGCCGTCAACGCCGTCATCGCGGCGGCGCCGACCGGCACGTGGCTATACTACTGCTTCAACGCGGAATATCTCTTCTACCCGTTCTGCGAGACGCGCAGCATCGGCGAGATGCTCGCCTTTCACGGCGAAGAGCGGCGTAGCGCCATGCTGAGCTATGTCGTGGACATCTACGCCGGGGATCTCGACCGGCACCCGAACGCCGTGTCGCTCGACGACACCTGGCTCGACAAGTCGGGCTATTACGCTCTCGCGCGCCCGGACCCGGCGAACAATCACTATCCCAAGGACCGCCAGCTCGATTTCTTCGGCGGCCTGCGCTGGCGCTACGAGGAGCATATCCCCGCCCCGCGCCGCACCATCGACCGCATATCGCTTTTCCGAACCGCCAAGGGCCTGACCCTGCGCGAGGGGCATGTCTTCTCGGATGAGGAATACAACACCTTCGCCTGCCCGTGGCACAACAATCTGACGGCGGCCATCGCGTCCTTTCGCACCGCCAAGGCGCTCAAGCGCAATCCCGGCTCGACCTTCGACATTCACACCTTTAAGTGGCATAATTCGGCGCGGTTCGAATGGCACTCCCGCCAGCTGCTCGACCTTGGGCTGATGGAGCCGGGGCAGTGGTTCTGACCCCCGGCTCCTCGCGACAACGCGATCAGCTCCAGTCGTCGGCCACCAGATCGTCGCGGCCCACCCCGAGCGCCTCCAGCTCCTTCTGGACCGCATCCATCATCGGCGGCGGCCCGCAAAGATAGCAAAGCGCGCCCGGCTCGACGAATTGGCGCAGGTAATCGCGATCGAGCTCGCGCTCGGGCACCGTCTCGCCCTTCCCCTCGCTGACGACATAGGCGACGGTCAGGCCCGGCATCGCCGAAAGCTTGTCGCGCCAGATTATGTCCTCCTCGCTCTTGTTTGAGAAGACCAGCGTCGAGTCCGACAGATCGCCCTTATCGCGCAGTCGCTTGCGCAGAATCGCGATCATCGGTGTGATCCCGGCACCGCCGGCGATGAAGACGCCGGGGCCCCGGTCGCTGATATCGCCGAACGGGCCGTCGATGCGCACCTTGTCGCCCGGCTCGAGCGTGGCGATCTGCTCGGTCACGCCGTCATGCGAGGGATAGCTCTTGATTAGGAATTCGAGCGTCTCCTCGCCGGGCAGGCTTATCGGGGTGAAGGGCCGGCCCTCATCGGTCCAGCCCTCTTTCATCAAGGTCATCTCGATCGCCTGACCCGGCTCGAACTCGAAGCCGTCGGGCCTCTCGAAGATCAGATGATAGGTGTCATGCGTGGCCTTCTGGGTCTCGCGCAAGGTCAACTCGAAGCTCATGGATCATCTCCTTTGAGCCGTCAACGCCGCGCGCGCCGCCGCCGTTCCCTCGGCGCCCCGCTGCTTCATCTTGGTGAAAATACTCGCATTCCGGCACGGGGTGCAGCGCGCCGCGGCCCGATCAGAGGTTTTCGGCCTGCGGCATGCCCAGCACGTGGAAGCCGCCATCGACCCGGATGATCTCGCCCGTGGTGCAGGCGCCCGCGTCGGAGGCGAGATAGACCGCCGTGCCGCCGATCGCCTCGAGTGTGGCGTTCGCGCGCAGGGGCGCGTTCATGTCGGTATGCTTGAAGGTCTTGCGCGCGCCGCCGATGGCCGCGCCCGCGAGCGTCTTCATCGGGCCGGGGCTGATCGCGTTCACGCGGATGCCGTCGGGACCGAGATCGTTGGCCAGATAGCGCGTGGCCGACTCGAGCGCGGCCTTGGCGATGCCCATGACGTTGTAGCTGGGCACGACGCGATTGCTGCCCTGATAGGTCAGCGTCAGAAGCGTGCCGCCATTCTCCACCATCATCGGATGCGCGCGCCGCGCGACATCGAGAAAGCTGTAGCAGGAGATATCGAGCGAATGCTTGAAATTGGCGCGGCTGGTGTTGAGGATGCGGCCCGTCAGTTCGGATTTGTCCGAAAAAGCAATGGCATGCACGACGAAGTCTATGGTCGGCCAATGCGCGGCCAGTGCCTCGAAGCCGCGATCCATCGATGCATCGTCCGTCACGTCCATATCGACCATGAAATCCGAGCCGACAGTCTCGGCCAGCGGCTCGAGCCGCTTGCCGAATGCCTCGCCCTGATAGCTGAACGCAAGCTCGGCGCCCGCCGCGTGCATCGCCTTCGCGATGCCCCACGCAATCGAGCGGTCATTCGCGACGCCCATGATGAGCCCGCGCTTGCCTTGCATGGGCAGCGGCGCGGTCGGCAGTTCGGGGATCTGTGTCATGGGCGCTTATCCGTGAAATTTGCTGAGCAGCATCGAGCCGTTGGTGCCGCCGAAGCCGAAGGAATTCGTCATCACCGTGTCGAGTCCGGCATTGTCCACGCGCGCGGTGGCGACTTCGGACGCATCGAGAGCGGGATCGAGATTTTCGACGTTGATGGATGGGATTATGAAGTCATGTTCAAGTGCGAGAAGGCAGTAGATCGCCTCCTGCGCGCCGGTCGCGCCCTGGCTGTGGCCGGTCATCGACTTGGTCGAGCTTATAGGAGGCGTCTTGCCTTGTCCGAAGACGCGGCGCACGGCCTCCACCTCGCCCACATCGCCCACGGGCGTCGAAGTGCCATGCGCGTTGATGTAGCTCACCTTGCGGTCCTCGCTCAGCGTGCGCAGCGCGCCGCGCATCGCCCGCTCGCCGCCCTCGCCCGAGGGCGCGACCATGTCGGCCCCGTCGGATGTGGCCGCGAATCCAGTGACTTCGGCATAGATCTTCGCGCCGCGCGCCTGCGCATGCTCGAGGCTTTCCAGCACAAGCATCGCGCCGCCGCCCGAGATGACGAAGCCGTCGCGGCCCGCATCGAAGGCGCGGGAGGCTTTCTCGGGGGTGTCGTTGTATTTCGACGACATCGCGCCCATCGCGTCGAAGAGGCAACTGAGGGTCCAGTCGAGCTCCTCGCCGCCGCCCGCGAACATCACGTCCTGCTGGCCCAGCGCGATCTGCTGCGCCGCCATGCCGATGCAATGGAGCGAGGTCGAGCAGGCCGAGGTGATCGAGAAGTTGACGCCCTTAATCTGATGCGCCGTGGCGAGGTTCGCGCTCACGGTCGAGGACATGCATTTCGGCACCGCGAAGGGCCCGATCCGCTTGGTTCCGCCGGTCTTGAGCACGGTCTGATGCGCGCTCAGCATGGCCGAGGTGGACGGGCCGCCCGATCCGGCTATGAGGCCGGTCATCGGGTTGACGATATCCTTCTCCTCGAGGCCCGCATCGCCGATCGCCTGCTCCATCGCGATATGCGCATAGGCCGCGCCCGGCCCCATGAAGCGCAGCGTGCGCTTGTCGACATGGTCCGTCACGTCGAGCTTGAGCGCCCCGGCGACGCGGCTGCGAAAGCCGTGCTCGGCCATTTCCTCGCTCGCGGTGATGCCGGATCGCCCGTCCCTGAGCGAGGCCAGCACCTCATCCGCTGTGTTGCCAATGGACGAGACGATTCCCAGCCCTGTAACGACGACGCGGCGCATGGCGCACTCCTCTAGGTTTTGCTAATTCTGTTTAGGCCAGCGGGCGCGCCTTGCGCAACCCGTTCGGAGCGCCGGCGCGTGCGGAGGTCGGCGCTACGGCTCAGCTTTCGCTCAGCGCGACCTTCATGTCCTTGACGCGGTAGATCTCCTCGCCATCGGCCTCGACGATACCGTCGGCGACGCCCATCGTCAGGCGGCGCGTCTGCACGGCCTTGGTGAAGTCGATCTTGTAGGTCAGCATCTTGCGGTCGGGGCGCACCATGCCGGTGAGTTTCACCTCGCCCACGCCCAGCGCATAGCCCCGCCCCTGCCAGCCGCGCCAGCCGAGGTTGAAGCCCGTGAGCTGCCAAAGCCCATCGAGGCCGAGACAGCCCGGCATGATGGGATTGCCGGGAAAATGGCACTCGAAGAACCAAAGGTCGGGCGTGATGTCGAACTCGGCGGTGATATGGCCCTTGGCGTGCGCGCCGCCATCGGCGCTCACATCGGTGATGCGGTCCATCATCAGCATCGGCGGCAGCGGGAGCTGCGCATTGCCGGGCCCGAAAAGCTCGCCCCTGGCGCATTTCAGCAGGTCTTCCTTTGCGAATTGCGTCGGATAGTCGGCCATTCAGGCAGTCCCTTCGTGCTGTTTCCCGCGGCGTGGGAGCGTATCCCGCCGCCGATCGCGCGACATCCTCTATCACCCGGGCCCGCGCAGGTGCAAGCCCGCTGGCACGGGCGCGAAGACGGGGGCCTCGGAGGGGCCCTGCTGCGGCACCGCGCCGCCCCCTCGGGCCCATGGGGGTTTTTGTTTGAATTCCCCCGCGGGAAGGCCTTATAAAGCAGGAACGAAAGCAACAGCCAGGTTGGTTATGACACGCCCAGCATCTTCTCACGGCACCGCCCCTCTCGGCACCGACGCCTCCGCGCGGGCAGAAGCCGAAGAGCGCGGCAGCGCGTGGCTCGCGGATGCGGGCCTGCGCCCGACGCGCCAGCGCGTCGCGCTGGCGAGCCTGCTGATCGGCGACGGGCAGCACCGGCACGTCACCGCCGAGAGCCTCTTCGCGGATGTGCAGAAGCGCGGCGAGCGCGTGTCGCTCGCCACGGTCTACAACACGCTGCGCGCCTTCTGCGATGCGGGCCTCATGCAGGAGGTGCTGGTCGACGGCACCAAGTCCTATTTCGACACCAACACGCATGACCACCCGCATTTCTACTGGGAAGACGAGAACCGCCTCAGCGACGCGCCCGCCGAACAGCTCGAGATCACCCGCCTGCCCAGCGCGCCCGAAGGCGCCGAAATCGCGTCCGTGGACGTGGTGATCCGCCTGCGCCGCCGCGGCTGACGCAGGCGCGCCGGTTTCACTTCAAGCAAAGATAGAGACGCTCGGTCACATAGGTGTAGTCGCCTGTCGTGATCCTGCGGCTGCTGGCGAATTCCGCACGGCGTTTCGGCCCCCGGCTGCATATCTCGGCGGCCTTGGCATCGGCCTTGGCGATGGCTGCGGCCTTCGCCTCCGCACTCGCGAAATCGAGGCTGTTGCCATCGATCTGAATGCCCACGCTCGCCTCGTTGAACGAGGCGACGACCGGCTCCGGGTTGGGCACGGCGCAGCCCATCAGGGCGAGGACCGGAGCGACAGCGAGGGCGCCGAAGGCTTGTCTTTTGAAGTGGAACATTCACAACTCTCCTTGAGTTTGGTCACGGTGTGAGGCTCTGGCTAAGCGCCGGGTGCTTAACACTCCGATAAAAATGCAGATCGAGATGGAGACAATTCTATGCGTGCCGCCAGCTACAGCCGTTTCGGACCCGCCGCAGAGGTGATCGAGATCGGCGAGATCGACACGCCCGAGCCGGGGCCGGGCGAGGTGCGGGTCAAGCTGGCCTATTCGGGCGTCAATCCGTCCGACGCCAAAGCGCGGAGCGGCATCCGCCCGGGCGTGACCAAACCGCCCTATCCGCGCGTCATCCCGCATTCGGACGGCGCGGGCGAGATCGAGGCCGTCGGCGAGGGTGTCGAGGCCGCGCGCATCGGCCAGCCCGTCTGGATCTGGAACGGCGCGTGGCAGCGCCCCTTCGGCACGGCGGCGGAGTATATCTGCCTGCCCGCCGAGCAGGCCGTGGCCCTGCCCGACGGCACGGACCTTCGGACCGGAGCGACGCTGGGCATTCCGGGCCTCACGGCGGCGCAGACCGTCTTCGGCGGCGGCGACGTCAGCGGGCAGACGCTTTTGATCAGCGGCGGCGCTGGCGCGGTCGGGCATAATGCGGTCCAGCTCGCCAGATGGGGCGGCGCGCGCGTCATCGCCACCTGCGGCAGTTCCGGCACGGAGCGCGTGCGCGCCGCGGGAGCCGATGCGGTCTTCGATTACAGCGATCCGGAACTCGCCGCCAAGATCACCGAGGCCGCGCCCGAGGGGATCGACCGTGCGGTCGAGGTCGAATTCGGCGTGAACGCCGCGCTTCTGGGTGAGGTGATGAAGCCGCTCGGCACCGTGGCGGCCTATGGTTCGGGCAAGGACATGACGCCCACGCTGCCCTTCGGCGCCTTTCTCTTCAAGGCGCTCAAGGTGGATATCACGCTCATCTACCTGCTGCCGGCCGTTCAGCGCGAGAAGATTATCTCGTGCCTTCACGCCGCGCTGACGGCAGGCGCTCTTGCGCCCGAGATTGACGAGGTGATGCCGCTCGCACGCTGCGCCGAGGCGCATGAGGCCCTCATGACCCCCGGCCGGGCCGGTGCGGTCCTTCTCGAGATTTGAAGGCACGCGCGGCATTCGCCCGGCCCCACCCACACAGGACGATCCCATGGATTTCTCGATCGGCATCGGACCCAATGTCCGCAAGTCCCCCTATTTCGACGCCACCGTGCGCGACGGGGTGCGCGGCTTTTCGGTCTATAACCACATGTTCCTTCCGACCCATTACGGCGATCCCGAGGCCGAGTATGACCGGCTCATCAACGGCGCCGCGATGTGGGATGTGGCAGCGCAGCGTCAGGTGGAGCTGACCGGCCCCGATGCGGTCCGCCTTGCGCAATATCTCACGCCGCGCGATCTCTCCGGGGTGAAGATCGGACAGGGCAAATACGTCCCCCTCTGCGATCACGAGGGCTGGCTCATCAACGATCCGGTGCTGCTCAAGCTGGAGGAGGACCGCTATTGGCTCTCGGTCGCCGACAGCGATATCCACCTCTGGGCGGCGGCCATTTCCGCGACCAAGGGCTGGGATGTGCAGGTGAAGGAGCCGGACGTCGCGCCCCTCGCGATCCAGGGCCCGCTTGCGCAGAACGTGGCCGAGGCGCTGTTCGGCGATCTCGCGCGGCGCCTCAAGTTCTTCGGCTTCGAGGAGACCGAGCTGGACGGCATCCCGCTCCTGCTCGCGCGCTCCGGCTGGTCGAAACAGGGCGGTTTCGAGCTCTATCTCATGGATGCCGCGCGCGGCTCCGAGCTTTGGGACAAGGTCAAGGCGGCGGGCGCGCCCTTCGGCATCGGGCCGGGCGCGCCCAACGATACCGAGCGGCTAGAGAGCGGGCTGATTTCCTACGGGGCCGACATGCGCTGGCAGGACCGCCGCGCCACGCCCTACGAGATGGGCCTCGGCGCGATGGTCGATCTGGACGCGGGCCATGATTTCATCGGCCGCGCGGCGCTCGAGCGATGGGCGACGCAGCCGCCCGCCCGCCGCCGCACAGGCCTCGTCCTGAACGGCAGGCCGCCACTGGCCAATCAGCCGGTGCCCGTCACCTGCGAGGGGCGCGAGGCGGGCTTCATGAGCGAGCTCGCCTTCTCGCCCCGCCTCGGCGAGACGATCGGCGTGGGGCTCGTTCACACCGAGGCGCTGGACAGCGGCAAGCCCCTCGCCGTCGAGGTCGAAGGCGTCTCCTACACGGCACAGGCGCACGATCTGCCCTTCATCGCCTGAGACGCGCCCCGGCACGAAAAAGGCCCCGAACCGATGGTCGGGGCCTTCTCGTAGAGGTTTTGCCGAGGGCTTACGCGATGGCGACCAGCTCGATGTCGAATTTCAGATCCTTGCCGGCCAGCGCATGGTTCGCGTCGAGCGTCACATGCTCTTCGGTGACTTCCAGAACGGTCACGGGCAGGACCTGGCCGTTCTCGGTCTGCACCTGAAGCTGCGTGCCGGGATCGAGCGGGATGTCCGCCGGGATGCCTTCGCGCGGCACCTGCTGGCGCGCGTTGGGATCGACCTGGCCGTAGGCCTGATCGGCGGGCACTTCGACGGTCTTCTTCTCGCCCACGGTCATGCCGGGCATGGCGGTGTCGAGGCCGGGGATGATCTGGCCCGAGCCGACTTCGAATTTCAGCGGATCGCGGCCTTCGCTGCTGTCGAAGACGGTGCCGTCGGTCAGCGTGCCGGTGTAATGAATATGTACGGTGTCGCCCGATTTCACTTCGGTCATGGATGAACTCCAGTTCTGGTCGATGTCGAGGGGGGTGAATTGCAAGGCCGCGCGGCGCGCGGGTGCTTGTGCGAATTGAAAAATCACATAGAGGCCATGCGCCCGGATTGCAAACGGATGCCCGCCCTTGCCCCGCCAACCCATTGATGCGCATGGAAGGTTTTCGCATCTCTCCGCCGCGCGCGGGCCTTGCGGCTCACCACGGGCGCTCTGCCCGCCCGGTAGCGATGCGGAGGCAACATCGCCCTTTCCACACCCTGCCATCCGTGCCAGTCTGACGCCAGCCGCGAGCCGGGGGAGCCTTCATGCCCATCACGACCTGCATCTTCGACGCCTATGGCACGCTTCTCGACGTGAGCGCCGCCGCGCGCGCGGCGGCGGCCGAGCCGGGGCGCGAGCGGCTGGCCGATTGTTGGCCCGAGATCGCGAAGAACTGGCGCTCCAAGCAGCTCGGCTACACCTGGCTGCGCACGATCATGGACGATCACGCCGACTTCTGGACGGTGACGGGCGATGCGCTCGACTGGGCGCTGGCGGCCGAGGGCATCGACGATCCGGACCTGCGCGCCCGCCTGATGGAGCTCTACCGCGAACTCGAGGCCTTCCCCGAGGTCGCGCCCATGCTGCGCCGGCTCAAGGCGGCGGGGCTGAACACGGCGATCCTGTCGAACGGCACGCCGGACATGCTCGAGGCGGCGACGGTCTCGGCGGGCATTCGCGGCGATCTGGACGATATCCTCTCGGTCGAAATGGTAGGCATCTACAAGCCCAGCCGCGCGGTTTATGACATGGTCGGGCGCCGCTTCGCCTGCGCACCCGGCGAGGTTCTGTTCGTCTCATCGAACGGCTGGGACGCGGCGGCGGCCTCGGCCTACGGCTTCACCGTCGCATGGGCCAATCGCGCGAGCGAGCCTGTCGAGGCGCTCCCCGGCAAGCCGCATCACGTCCTGAGCGATCTTGAGACCATTCCCGCACTGGCGGGTGCCTGAATGCCGCGCTTCGCCGTCCCGGACGGCCTCGAGCTGCATTACACCGATACCGGCGAGGGGCCGGCGGTGCTCTGCCTCGCGGGGCTGACGCGCAATTCGGACGATTTCCGCTTCGTTCTGCCCTTCCTGCCTGACTACCGGGTGATCCGCATGGATTATCGCGGGCGCGGCCTGTCGGACCGGGCCGAGGATATCAGCACCTATTCCATCGTTCAGGAAGCCGCGGATGCCGTCGCGCTGCTCGATCACCTCGGCATCGCGCGCGCCACGATCCTCGGCACCTCGCGGGGCGGTCTGATCGCGATGCTGCTGGCGGCGAGCCATCCCGAGCGGCTGCGCGGCGCGATCCTCAACGATATCGGCCCCGAGATCGCGCCGGGCGGGCTCGACCGCATCATGGAATATGTCGGCATCCCGCCCGCCTATGCCGATTACGCCGAGGCGGCGGACGGCCTCGCCGCGGCGATGGCGCCGCGCTTTCCGGGCGTCACGCGCGACCGCTGGCGCCTCCATGCCGAGCTGATCTGGGCCGAGCGCGAGGGCGGCGGGCTCGATCTGCGCTATGACGCGCGGCTGCGCGATGCGCTGCGCGGACAGGCGGGCGCCGGACCCGCGCCCGACCTCTGGGCACTCTGGGATGCGCTGGCGCGCCTGCCCGTCACCGTGCTCCACGGCGCCAATTCCGATCTGCTGAACGCCGAGATTCTGGCCCGCATGCAGGCCCGCGCGCCCGGCATGCGCGCCGTCACCGTCCCCGCCCGCGGACATGTCCCCTTCCTCGACGAGCGCGAGTCGCTCGTCGGCATACTCGACCATCTGAAAGACCACGCATGAGCGATATCGACCTGATCCGCGCCGCGGCCGCGCGGCTCAAGGGGCACGCAAGGCGCACGCCCCTTCTCTCCTCGCCCTTCCTCGACCGCATCGCCGGACGGCGCGTCTGGGTCAAGCCCGAGTGCCTTCAGCACACGGGCAGTTTCAAGTATCGCGGCGGCTATTCGGCCCTCTCGGCGCTCGACGACACCACCCGCGCGCGCGGCGTTCTGGCCTTCTCCTCGGGCAATCACGCGCAGGGCGTGGCGCTGGCGGCATCGCAGCACGGCGTGCCCTCGGTCATCATCATGCCCTCGGACGCGCCCGCGCTCAAGATCGCCAATACCCGCGCGCTCGGGGCGGAAGTGATCCTCTACGACCGGGCCGGGGGCGAGAGCCGCGAGGCGCTCGGCGAGGCGCTCGAATCCGAGCGCGGACTGACCCTCATCCGCCCCTACGACGAGCCGCAGGTGATCGCCGGACAAGGCACCGCGGGGCTGGAAATCGCCGAGGATGCGGCCGCCATGGGCATCCGGCGGGCCGATGTTCTGGTCTGCTGCGGCGGCGGCGGCTTCACCTCGGGGATCGCGCTCGCGCTCGAGGCCGAGGCGCCGGGGCTGCGCGCGCGTCCCTGCGAGCCCGAGGAGTTCGACGACACCGCCCGCTCGCTGGCCTCGGGGAGCATCGAGCGCAACGCACGCGGCTCGGGCGGGCTGTGCGATGCGATCATCACGCCGCAGCCCGGCGAGATCACCTTTCCCATCATGCAGCGGCTTTGCGGGCCGGGCCTCGTCGTCAGCGAGGACGAGGCGCTGCACGCGATGGCCCTCGCCTGGGGTCGGCTCAAGCTCGTGGCCGAGCCGGGCGGCGCGGTGGCGCTCGCGGCCGCGCTGTTCCGCAAGGACGAAATCGAAGGGGACGATGTGATCGTCACCATCTCGGGCGGCAATGTCGATGCGGATATCTTCAAATGCGCGCTCGATCGTCACGGCGATCTCGAGCGCTAGAAAGCGGAGTGCCTGCCATGCGTCTTTCGACCCTCGACGTCATCGTGACCTCGCCGCCCGCCCCCGGCTGGGGCGGTCGCTACTGGATCCTCGTCAAGCTGCGCACCGATACCGGCATCACCGGCTGGGGCGAATGCTATGCCGCGACGGTCGGTCCCGAGGCGATGCGCGCGGTGATCGAGGACGTGTTCGAGCGCCACATGGCCGGCGAGAACCCCGAGAATATCGAGCTGATGTTCCGCCGCCTCTATTCGTCGGGCTTCACGCAGCGCCCCGACCTGACGGCGATGGGCGCCTTCTCGGGGCTGGAGATCGCCTGCTGGGACATCATCGGCAAGGCGCTGGGGCGCCCCGTCCATGCGCTTCTGGGCGGGCGCGTCAATGACCGCATCCGCGCCTATTCCTATCTCTACCCGCTCGCGCATCACGACGAGGCGAGCTTCTGGTCCTCGCCCGACATGGCCGCCGAAAGCGCGGCGGAGCTGGTGAGCGAGGGTTATACCGCCGTCAAGTTCGACCCCGCCGGCCCCTACACGCTGCGCGGCGGGCACATGCCCTCGCTCTACGACATCGACCAATCAGTCGCCTTCTGCGCCGCGATCCGCGAGGCGGTGGGCCGCAGGGCCGATCTGCTCTTCGGCACGCACGGGCAGTTCACCACGGCGGGCGCGATCCGGCTCGGGCGCGCCATCGCGCCCTATGATCCCCTGTGGTACGAGGAGCCCTGCCCGCCCGACAATGTGGGCGCGCTGGCGCGCATCGGCGCGCGCACCGGCCTGCCCATCGCCGTGGGCGAGCGGCTGACCACCAAGGCCGAATTCGCGCCCGTGCTGCGCGACGGCGGCGCCGCGATCCTGCAACCGGCCCTCGGCCGCGCGGGCGGCATCTGGGAGAGCCGGAAGATCGCCGCGATGGCCGAGGTCTACAACGCGCAGGTGGCGCCGCATCTCTATGCCGGCCCCATCGAATGGGCCGCCAACGTGCAACTGGCGGCGAGCATCCCGAACCTTCTGATGGCCGAGACGATCGACACCGATTTCCACCGCGCCCTCATCTGCGACACGCTGCGGGTCGAGAACGGCTACATCCCCGTGCCGGACGCGCCGGGCCTCGGGATCGAGGTGGACGAGGAGCTCGCACGCGATCATCCGTGGCATGGCGAGGGGCTGCATCTGGAAATGACCGAGGAGCCGGTGAGCTATCACGGCCCGAACACCTTCAGGGGCGGCGCCCCGCGCGATCCGGATTGACGCGCGCCGCGCCCGAGGTCACGGCAGCACGCCGAGCCAGAGCCACGCCGTGACGATGGACGCCCCCGTGCCGATCAGCACCGCCGAGGCGGCGACGCGGCGCGCGGCGCCGTACATGTTGGCGAAGATATACGCGTTGATCCCCGGCGCCATCGCCGCCGTCACCACGGCGCTGCGGATCGCGTTCTCGGGCAGCCCGAAGGCCGAGCCGAGCGTGAAGGTGATCGCGGGATGCACCCCCAGCGCGACGACGCAGACCAGCGCGATCACGCGCAGATCCCCCTCGGGCCTGTAGCGCACGAGCACGCCCCCCAGCCCGAAAAGCGCCGCCGGCAGCGCCGCGCGCGAGATGAGGTCGAGCCCGCTTTGCAGCGGCGCGGGCACCGTGAGGCCCGAGAGGTTCACCACGACGCCCAGCCCGATCCCGATGATGAGCGCGTTCGAGAACATCGCCTTGAGCACCTTGCGCACCACCGCCAGCCCCGCCGTCCCGCGCGCGCGGGTGACCTCCATCGCGGTGATGCCGACGCCGTAGCAGAAGGGCGAATGCAGCGCGATGATGGCGAAATTCGCCTCGAGCGCATCCGCGCCATAGGCGCGCTCGGTGATGGGCAGGCCCAGAAGGACCGAGTTCGAGAAAAGACAGCAAAAGCCGATGGCGATCGCGTCCTCCCAGGGCCTCCCGAAGACGAAGCGCGCGCCGAGACTGCCGAGCGCGAAGCCCGCCAGCGCACCGGTATAGAAACTGAGCAGCAGGGGCGCGTTGAAGTGATCGCCGAGGTCGAGCCGCGAGATCGCGGTGAAGAGAAGGCAGGGAATGGCGAAATTCTGGGTGAAGCGGATCAGCCCCTCGACGGCGCTGTCGGCGAACCAGCCGAGCCAGACCACGAGATAGCCCGCGCCGATCACCACGAAGACCGGAAGGACGACATCGAGAAGTGCGCTCAATGGGTTATCCTTTGGTCTGCACGTTTTGGACGAAGGTCATGCCATCGTAGGCGACGTCGATCCAGTCCGGAAGCTCGTCCAGAAGCGTGCGGTAGTCGAGATCGGTATGCATGTTCGTGATGATGCCCTGCCGCGGCCGTGCGCGGGCCAGCCATTCGAGCGTCCGCTCGAGATGCAGATGGGTCGGGTGCGGCTTGCGGCGGAGCGCATCGAGCACCCAGACATCCAGCGCCTCAACCGTCTTCCACGCCTCTGGCCCCATATCGGCCACGTCGGGCAGATAGGCCACGTCGCCGATGCGAAAGCCGAGCGCGTCCATCGCGCCGTGATTGACCGTAAAGGGCGTGAGCGTGACCGCGCCGCCCGCGCCTTCGATGGTCACGTCCCCCTCGATCGTGTTCATATCGAGAATGGGCGGATAGGCCGAGCCGGGCGGCGTCTCGAAAGCGTAGCCGAAACGCTCCATCAGCGCCGCTTGGGTCGCGGGATCGGCCCAGACCGGCAGGCGCCCCGGCATGGCGAAGACGAGGATGCGCAGATCGTCGAGCCCGTGGCAGTGATCGGCATGGCTATGGGTGAAGACGACCGCATCGAGCGCGCCGACCCCCTGCCGCAGAAGCTGCTCGCGCATGTCGGGCGAGGCGTCGATCAGAACGCGTGTGAGCCCCCCATCCGCGCCCTCCTGCTCGATCAGCATGGAGCAGCGCGTGCGGCGGTTGCGCGGCTCGCCGGGATCGCACTCGCCCCAGTCGCCGCCCGGCGTCTCGGCAAGGCGCGGCACGCCCCCGGACGAGCCGCAGCCCAAAATGGTGAAGCGCCGCTCGGCCATCAGCCGTGCTCCTGATAGGCCGCCGCCTTGGCGAAGAGGCGCTCGAAATTCGCCTCGGTCTGCGCGGCGAAATCGGGCCAGTCCATGCCCATCGTTTCGGCCCCCTTGCGGGCGGTATGCGCGGTATAGGCCGGCTCGTTGCGCTTGCCGCGGTGGGGCGGCGGCGCGAGATAGGGCGCATCGGTCTCGACCAGAATGCGCTCGGGCGGAGCGGCGGCGAAAATGTCGCGCAGCGCGCCCGACTTCGGAAAGGCGGTGATGCCCGACATGCTGAGATAGAACCCCAGATCGAGCGCCTTTTCCGCCAGCGCCGCGCCCGAGCTGAAGCAATGCATGACGCATTCATACGCGCCATTCGCATGCTCTTCGGCCAGGATGCGGGCCATGTCCTCGTCGGCGTCCCGCGCGTGGATGATGAGCGGCAAGCCCGTCTCGCGCGCGGCGGCGATATGGATGCGCAAGGAGCGCTGCTGCACCGCGGCGCTTTCGGCGGTGTAATGATAATCGAGCCCCGTCTCGCCGATGCCGACGAATTTGGGATGACGGGCCAGCGCGATCAACTCGTCCACGCTCGCCATCGGCTCCTCGGCGGCGCTCATCGGATGGGTGCCTGCGGCGTAGAAGACGGGTGCATGCGCCTCGGCGATGGCGCGCACGGCAGGCTCGTTGCGCAGCCTTGTGCAGATCGTCACCATGCGCGTGACACCCGCCTCGGCGGCGCGCGCGATCACCTGCGGCAGTTCGTCGGCGAAATCGGGAAAATCGAGATGGCAGTGACTGTCGGTGATGGTGATGTCGGTCATTCACGCCCCTCAGGCGGGCTGACCCGCCGCCGTCTTCTCAATTCTGAACACGGTATCTAGGACGAGAGCGGCAGGGTCAAGGTTGACCGCCCGCCCGTGGCGCATCCGCGCGCCGACATCCTGCGCGCAATCGGCCCAGGCGCGGGCGGCGGCCAGATCGGGCGCGGCCCGCGCGAGCATCGCCGCCTCGCCCCTGGCGGCCTCGGGGCTGGGGGCGGCGGCCGTGGCGCCGGTCTGGGCCATGCGTCCCAGCATCAGCTCGATCATCCAGATCAGCAGCGTCAGACGCTCCTCCGCGCCGCGCTGCGCGGCGAGATTGGCAAGCGCCAGCGCATCCTGCCGGTTCACGCTGGGCAGCGCCGCGAAAAGCGCGACAAGCTGCGCATAGAGCGCAAGACCACCCAGATTGACGAGCCGGACCGCCTCGCCCACCGATCCGCCCGAGAGCGCCGCGAGCGCGCCGGCATCGCCCCCCTGCTCGATCCCCGCCTGAGCGAGCGCGGCTTCCATATCGGACGCGCCGAGCGGCGGCAGGCGCAGCTCGCGGCACCGCGAGCGGATCGTGGGCAGAAGGCCGGAAGGCTGATGGCTCACGAGAAAGAAGGTCGTGCGCGCGGGCGGCTCCTCGAGCATCTTCAGAAGGCTGTTCGCGGCGGTCACGTTCATCTCGTCGGCGCTGTCGATGATGACGGCGCGGCGGCCCCCATCGGCGCTGGAGAGCGACAGGAAGTTGTGCAGGCTGCGCACGTCCTCGGCCCGGATCACGTCGCGCAGGCGCTTGGTGTCCTCGTTGATCTGGCGCGTGATATGGAAAAGCTGCGGCTCGGAGCGGGCCAGCATGCGCCGCGCGACCGGATGACCCGGGGCAATGTCGAGGCTCGCGGGCGCGGGCGGCGCGCCGAACATGCCGCCATCGCCCTCGTCATGCGCGAGAAGGAAGCGCGCCGCGCGCCAGGCGAAGGTCGCCTTGCCGACCCCGCGCGCGCCGGTCAGAAGCCACGCATGGTGCAGCCGGTCGTCGTTATAGGCGGCCAGGAACGCCGCCTCGGCGGCCCCCTGCCCGAGAAGGCGCGACGTCTCGCGCGGGTGCGGCGCGCCTTCGATGCGGTCCGGCTCGGGGGCGTCCTCGCTCATGCGCCGCGCGCCTCGATACGCGCCACCACGGCGGCGCGGATATCCGCAGCCACGGCTTCGGGCGCGCGCGCGCCGTCGATCACCGCGAAGCGCGACGCGAATTCCTGGGCGAGCGCGAGAAACCCCTCGCGCATCCGCGCCTGCATGTCCGCGCCGAACGCCTCGAAACGGCCCTCGCCGCCCCGCTCGAGCGCACGGGAGAGACCGACTTCGGCGTCGATATCGACCAAAACGGTCAGGTCGGGCTCGTCTCCGATCATCAGCTCGTGCAGCGCATCGACGCGCGCGCGCAGCCCCGGCCCGCGCAGGCCCTGATACATCCGTGTCGAATCCGCGAACCGATCGCAGATGACGATGCGCCCCGCCGCGAGGGCGGGCCGCACGGTGCGTTCCATGTGATCGCGCCGCGCGGCGGTAAAGAGCAGAAGCTCGGTCTCGGGCGACCAGCGGTCGGGCGCGCCGTTGAGAACGAGCGCGCGGATTTCCTCTGCGCCGGGGCTGCCCCCCGGCTCGCGCGTGAGCACGCAGTCATGGCCCTCGGCTGCCAGATGATCGCGCAGCATCCGTGCCTGCGTGGACTTGCCCGATCCGTCGATCCCCTCGAAGCTGACGAAGAGGCCCGCCGTCACAGCGTGCCCTCGGGCCCCTGCTGAAGTCGCTGGATCAGAAGCGTCGAGACCGTCTTGAGCCGCGTGGCGAAGCCGCCGCGCGCCACGTCATTCGCGGCCAGAAGCGGCACGCGCGTCTGCGGCATGCCTTCGGGCGAGACGACGAGTTCTGCCACCTGCGTGCCGGCGGCAACGGGCGCCATGAGCGGGCCGTTGTAGATCACCTCGGCCTTGACCTGATCGTCGCCCAGCACCGGCAGGAGCATCGTCAGATCCTCGCTCGTCACCAGCCCGACCGAAGGCGCCTCGCCCATCCAGACATCGGCGCGCGCCACGTCGCTGCCCGCGCGGATGAGCGTGTTCTCGGCGAATTGGCGGAAGGCCCAGTTGACGATCGCCTCGGATTCCTCGGCCCGTGCCTGTGCCGTGTCGAGCCCCGAAACCACGAAGAGCACGCGGCGGTCGCCCTGCTTGGCCGAGCCGACGAGGCCATAGCCCGCCGCCTGCGTGTGGCCGGTCTTGAGCCCGTCCGCCCCGATGCCGAGCGACAGGAGCGGATTGCGGTTCTGCGTGTTCTGCGGCGCGCGCCCGTCGAAGGCGAACTCGGTCTCGGCGAACATCGGGTAGAATTCGGGAAAATCCTCGATGATATGCAGCGAGACGAGCGCGAGATCGCGCATGCTCATCTTGTGGTTCGGTGCGGGCCAGCCGCTCGAGTTGGTGAAGGTGGAGTTGGTCATGCCCATCTGCTGCGCGCGCTGCGTCATGAAGCGCGCGAACCCGGCCTCGGTCCCGTCGGGGCTGAGCGCCTCGGCGATCACCGCACAGGCATCGTTGCCCGACAGCACGATGATGCCCCGCAGCAGATCCTCGACCGAAACCCGGTCGGTCGTGTCGAGAAACATGGTCGAGCCGCCATAGCTCATTGCATGGCTCGAGACCGGAAGCTTCTCGTCGAGCGACAGGCGCCCGTCGCGGATCGCCTCGAAGGCGACATAGAGCGTCATCAGCTTCGACATCGACGCGGGCGGCATCGGCTCGTCGGCGTTCTTGTTCAGAAGGACGGTTCCCGTGCCGACATCCATCACGAAAGCCGCCTCCGCCGCCGTATCGAAGGCGGCGGCGGGCAGCGCGAGGCAGGCCAGCGCCAGCCCCGCGAGACCGGATTTGAGCGAAGGGAATGTCGCCTTGTGCAGCATGGGGGGTCTTGCTCCGTCGTCAGGTGGAATGGGCGCGGCGGTCCGCCCGCCGCACCCCATTGTCAGTTGGCGACCGCATAGGCATCGTCGAAGCCGACGCCCTTGATCTTCTCCAGAAGCGCCGCGCGCTCGGACTCGCTCTGCGCGGGGCCGACGATGACGCGCCAGAAGGTCTTGCCCTGGCTGCCCTCGCGCCGGACGGTCGGCACCATGCCGGCCTGGCGCATGGCCACAGCGGTGTTCTCGGCGTTCTGCTCGACCGAGAAGATGCCGATCTGAATATAGGGCCGCGAGAGCGGCGACGAGGCCGGCGCCGCCGCTGCGGTGGCCGTCTGCGCGCTCGCCGCCTGCGGCGCCACCTGCTCGGGCGGGCGCACCTCCTCGGCGGCCTCGATGGCCGCGGCGGCGCCCGCCACGGGATCGAGCGAGCTCGTCTCGACCGTGTTGGGCGACAGCGTGCCCGCGGCCTCCTCCTCGGCGTCCTCGGCGACCGGCGCGGGCGCTTCCTCCCGCCGCAGGGCGGTCACGTTCAGCTCGGCTGGCGCGCCGGCCAGCATCCCGAGCGCCGCGGCGGCATCCGAGGAGACCTGGAAAGCCGGGCCGGGATTGGCCCGCTCTCGGCGGAAGAGCGCGCCGATCACGAATTTCGAATTGGCGGTATTGCGGATGATGACCCGCTCGGGCTCTGTCACGTCGGGATGCGCGACCCAGACGCCGCCCAGCGACGGGCGCCCGTCCCAAAGCCCCTTGTCGGTCACCTGAAAGACGTTCGGCGCCTCGACATCGCGCTCGACCAGCCGGACCGAGGAGGCATCGCCCGACGCCTCGGCGCCGCCCGAGCCGCCGCCAAGAAAGCCACCCTGCATGTCCTCGCAGCCCGCCAGCGCCAGAAGCGCCGCACCGCCCGCCAGAATGCTCCGTGTTCTTCGCCCCGCGCGTTGCGCCATGTCCTGCCCCTTGCCTCGTCGCCGCGCCTGCCGGATGGCCGAATTCGGCCGATCACGGGCATGGCGGGCCGGTTTTTCCTGCCACCACGGTCGTTGCCGCGTGCGCGCACTCTAGCCAACCGCTCGGCCCAAGAAAAGCACGCTGTGGCCTTTCGGCGGAATTCCCCAGACACCGCGCGGGGCGGGGTCGTCAATCAGGCACTTTCAGAATCGCTCATATCCCCCTAAACCCCGACCCGTCGGAGGAGTGGCAGAGTGGTCGAATGCACCGGTCTTGAAAACCGACGAGGGTGTAAGCCCTCCGTGGGTTCGAATCCCACCTCCTCCGCCATGAAAGTCTCTTTCTTGTTCTCTTCCACACAATTCGCAGCGCGCTCGAAACGCGCAATCGCTCTGCCTCACAGGTCGAGATGCCAACGCCCCGATTGTCTTCCGACCTGATCCGCAGCAAATTGCGTTCGACACCCCCACCGAAAGGTCCGTCATGCAGGTTCTCAAAGCCGCCGATCTGGTCGAGGTGCCGTGGAAGAACGGCGGCGGGATCACGCGGGGGATCGCGCGCGGGGTCGTGGGGGATCGGGTGGTCTGGACGCTCAGCCGGGCGGATGTCTCGGAAAACGGGCCGTTTTCGGATTTCGCGGGGCTGCGGCGCATTCTGACCGTGGTCGAGGGTCAGGGCATGGACCTCGTGCATGAGGGGGGCGCACTCACCGCCGCGCCCTTTGTGCCGGTGAGTTTCGACGGCGGGCTTGCCGTCACATCACGGCTGCATGGCGGGCCGCTGACCGATCTCAACCTGATGTTCGATCCGGCGGCCTGCGACGGGCGTGTGAGGCCGCTTCAAAGCGCGGGCAGCATGGGTCTGACACCGCCGCCGCGCGGGCTGAGCGCCATCCACGTCGTTTCGGGCAGTCCCGAGATCGGCGGGCGGACCTGCGGGGTGGCCGATACGGTATTCGCGACCGAGCGCGTCGCGGCTCGGCTCGCCGAGGGCGACGCGTTCCTCGAGATCGCGCTCGCCCCGCTCGATCAGAGCTTGGACATCACGCTCGTCATCGCGTCCCGGTAGGCCCGCTCGACCGCGCCCCGGGCGATATGGCACCCTTCGGTGACGACATGGCGCCCGGCGGACCAAAGATCGGTCACGGCGCGGTCGGTCGCGGCGAAGACGAGCCCGTCGAGGAGCTGATCGGGGCGAAGCGCGAAGAGCGCCGTATCGGACGCGTCGATGGCAACGAGATCGGCCAGCGCGCCCGTCTCGATCCGGCCCGCATCGCGGCCGAGCGCCTGCGCGCCGCCCCGCGCCGCGCCGAGATAGAGCCATTCGCCGACCGAGCCTTCGCCCGGGGCCATCACGTTGCGCACCCCATCGCGCAGCCGCTGCGAGTATTCCAGCATGCGCAACTCTTCGGTCAGCGAGATCCGCACGTTGCTGTCCGACCCGACGCCGAACGCCCCGCCGGCCTCGAGATAACGCGGGCCGTTGAAGGAGCCGTCGCCCAGATTGGCCTCCGTGATCGGGCAAAGCCCCGCGACGGCGCCCGACGCGGCGAGCTCCACCGTCTCGGCATCGGTCATGTGAGTCGCGTGGATGAGGCACCAGTCGCTGCCGACCGGCGCGTTTTGCAAGAGCCATTCGACGGGGCGCGCGCCCAGCCATTCAGAGATGTCGGCGACTTCCCTGGGCTGCTCGGCCACATGGATATGCACCGGCCCGCCGTCATGCGCGGCGAGCGCGCGCGCCAGATCGCCCGGCGCGGTCGCGCGCAGCGAATGGGGGGCGATGCCGACACGGCAATCGGCGGGCAGCGCGGCCACAGCCGCGCGCGCGCGCGTCACCAGCTCGGCGAAACGGTCCACGTCATTGCCGAAGCGCGCCTGCCCGGCCTGCAGGGGTGCCGCGCCCGCGCCGCCATAGGTGTAAAGGACCGGCAGATGCGTGAGGCCGATGCCCGTGCGCTCGGCAGCGGCGGCGATCCGCACCGATAGCTCCCCGAGATCGGCGTAGGGCGTGCCGTCCGGCTGGTGGTGGAGATAGTGGAACTCGCCCACGCTGGCATAGCCGGCCTCCTGCATCTCGAGAAAAACGAAGGCCGCGATCGCCTCGATCTCGTCCGGCGCGAGATGCGCCGTGAAGCGATACATCAGATCGCGCCAGGTCCAGAAACTGTCCTTCCCGGCCATGCGGTACTCGGTCATGCCCGCCATCGCCCGCTGGAAACTGTGGCTGTGCAGATTGGCCAGCGCCGGAAGAAGCGTATCCACCGAGGCATCACCGGGCTTGGGGGCGGCGCCCTCTTCGATGCCGGTGATCCTGCCGCCCTCGACCGAAATCCTGACAGCGCTCGCCCAGCCATGCGCGAGGAGAGCCCGGTTTGCGAAAATCATTTGACTGCCTTTCGTAAGTTTATGTATAGACATATATACGGATCCTGCCCCTCGGCAAAGCGAAACCTCAGCCATCTGGAACAGATCATGACGGATAGCAGAACTCTCTACGTCGATGTGACCGCCGCCACGATGGTGGCGGGCCAAGTGCCCTACGGGCTGATCCCGAAAGCGGCCATCGCGGTGGAAGGGGAGCGAATCGTCTGGGTCGGGCCCGAGGCGGATCTGCCCCAGAGCTTTCACGATGCCCCGCGCCAAAGCTTCGGCGGGCGGCTCGTCACGCCGGGGCTGATCGACTGCCACACCCATGTCGTGCATGGCGGCGACCGCGCTGCCGAATTCGAGATGCGGCTCGAGGGCGCGAGTTACGAGGAGGTCGCGCGCGCGGGCGGCGGCATCGTCTCGACCGTGAAGGCGACGCGCGCGGCGGATGAGGCGGCGCTGTTGGCGAGCGCCCTGCCCCGTGTCGATGCGCTTCTGGCGGAAGGGATATGCACGCTCGAGATCAAGTCGGGCTACGGCCTCGACAGCGAGACGGAATTGCGGATGCTGCGCGCCGCGCGCCGCATCGCGCAGGACCGCCCCGTCCGGGTGCGCACCACCTTTCTCGGCGCCCATGCCGTGCCTGCCGAGTACGGCGGGAGGGCGGATGCCTATATCGACGAGGTCTGCATTCCCGCCCTGCGCGCCGCCCATGACGAAGGGCTGGTCGATGCGGTCGATGCCTTCTGCGAGGAGATCGCCTTTTCGCCCGAGCAGGTTGGCCGCGTCTTCGACGCCGCGCGCGAATTGGGCCTGCCGGTCAAGATCCATGCCGAGCAACTTTCCGACCTCGGCGGCGCGATCATGGCGGCGCGCCACGGTGCGCTCTCGGCCGATCATATCGAATATCTGGACAAGGCCGGCGTCGCCGCGCTGGCCGAGGCGGGAACGGTCACCGTGATCCTGCCCGGCGCCTTCTACACGATCCGCGAAACGCAGGCCCCGCCCATCGAGGGTCTGCGCGCGGCGGGCGTGCCGATGGCGGTGGCGACGGACTGCAATCCCGGCTCCTCGCCCATGACGTCACTTCTGCTGGCGATGAACATGGCCTGCACGCTCTTTCGCATGACGCCGGAGGAGGCACTCGCTGGCACCACGCGCAACGCCGCCGCCGCGCTCGGGCTGACCGATTGCGGAACGATCGAGGCGGGCATGCGCGCCGATCTCGCGATCTGGGACATCGCCCAACCCGCCGAGCTGAGCTACCGCATCGGCTTCAACCCGCTCCATGCGCGCATTTTCGCAGGGAAGGCTCCGGCATGCTGACACTGACCCCCGGCGCGGTGACGCTGACCGATCTGGCGCGCCTTTATTGGAGCGAGGCGCCCGCGCGGCTCGATCCCTCCTGCCATCCCGATATCGTGCGCGCCCATGCACGCATAGCGCAGGCCGTAGCCGGGACGGATGCCGTCTACGGCGTCAATACCGGCTTCGGCAAGCTCGCTTCGGTCCAGATCGCGCCCGAGGATACGGCCACGCTCCAGCGCAATCTCATCCTGTCGCATTGTTGCGGCGTCGGGCCCGCCATTCCGCGCCGGATCGCGCGGCTCATGATGGCGCTCAAGCTCGTCAGCCTCGGGCGCGGCGCCTCGGGCGTGCGGCTCGAGCTGACGCATCTGATCGAGGCGATGCTGGAGGCGGGCGTGACGCCGGTGATCCCGGCGCAAGGCTCGGTCGGCGCGTCGGGCGATCTGGCGCCGCTGGCGCATATGGCCGCCGTGATGATGGGCCATGGCGAGGCGGAGTTCGGCGGCGAGGTCCTGCCGGGCGGCGCCGCGCTCGAGGCGGCGGGCCTCGCCCCAATCGAGCTCGGCCCCAAGGAGGGGCTCGCGCTCATCAACGGGACGCAGTTCTCGACCGCCTTCGCGCTGGCCGGGCTTTTCGGCGCGTGGCGCGCGGCGCATGCGGCGCTGGTGACCTCGGCGCTGTCGACCGACGCGGTCATGGGCTCGACCGCACCGCTCCAGCCTGAAATCCACGCGCTGCGCGGCCATCCGGGCCAGATCGCGGCGAGCGAGGCGATGCGCGCCCTTCTGGACGGCTCCGAGATCCGCGCGAGCCATGTCGAGGGCGACGCGCGCGTGCAGGATCCCTATTGCATCCGCTGCCAACCGCAGGTGACCGGCGCCGCGATGGACGTGCTGCGCCAGGCCGCCCGCACGCTCGAGATCGAGGCGAACGCGGCCACGGACAATCCCTTGGTCCTGCTCGAGGCCGACATGATCGTCTCGGGCGGGAACTTCCACGCCGAGCCCGTGGGCTTCGCCGCCGACATGATCGCGCTCGCCCTGGCCGAGATCGGCGCCATCGCCCAGCGCCGCGTCGCGCTCATCGTGGATCCGGTGCTCAGCCACGATCTGCCGGCCTTCCTCACGCCGAAGCCCGGGCTGAATTCGGGCTACATGATCGCCGAGGTGACGACCGCCGCATTGATGAGCGAGAACAAGCATCTGGCGAACCCTTGCGTCACAGACAGCACGCCCACCTCCGCCAATCAGGAGGATCACGTGAGCATGGCCGCCCATGGCGCGCGGCGCCTTTTGCCGATGCTCGACAATCTCAACCGCATTCTCGGGGTCGAGCTTCTCTGTGCGGCGCAGGGCGTCGATTTCCGCGCCCCCCTGCAAACGAGCGCGCCGCTCGCCCGCGTCGTCGCGCGCCTGCGCCGGGACGTGCCGGCACTGGCCGAGGATCGCTATCTCGCGCCCGATCTCGAACGCGCGGCAATGCTTGTGGCCTCGGGAGATGTGACCGCGGCGGCGGGCCTTCCCATGCCGGAGCTGAGCGCATGACCCCGGTGGAGATCACGCGCGGCGACGGCCCCGTCGTGCTCGGCCTGCCGCATACCGGAACGCATGTGCCGGGTGCGATGATGGCCGACCTGAACGCGCGGGGCCGCAGGCTCGACGATACCGACTGGCATATCGAGAGGCTCTACGATGGCCTCTTGCCCGGCGCGACATCGGTGCGCGCCACGTTCCACCGCTATGTCATCGACGCCAATCGCGATCCCTCGGGCGCATCGCTCTATCCGGGCCAGAACACAACCGGCCTCGTGCCGCTGACCAATTTCGACGGAAACGCGATCTGGGACCGACCGCCGGACGAGGCCGCGATCGACGCGCGGCGCCGGAGCTTTCACGCGCCCTATCACGCAGCCCTCGCCGCCGAACTCGAGCGCGTGCGCGCGCGTCACGGCGTGGCGATCCTCTATGATTGCCATTCGATCCGATCGGAGATCCCGTTTCTTTTCGACGGCACCCTGCCCGATTTCAGCATCGGCACCAATCTGGGCGAAACCTGCGATCCGGCCATCGAGCACGCCGTCCACAGGATCTGCGCCAAGGCCGAGGGCTATACCAGCGTCCTCAACGGCCGCTTCAAGGGCGGCTGGACCACGCGCCACTACGGCCGGCCGCAGAAAGGCCTTCACGCGATCCAGATGGAGCTCGCGCAGTCGAGCTATCTCGGCGCCGAGGCTGCGCCCTGGCCCTATGAAGCGCGAAAGGCGGACCGCCTGCGCGCACATCTGGCCCGCATCCTGACCACATTGTCCGATCTGGCCCCTTCCTTGCCCAAACATTCCGGAGACCGAGCATGAGCGATCCGCGCAAGAACACCCGCGACATCTATCCCGCCACCGGCAGCGATATCACCGCGAAAAGCTGGCTGACCGAAGCGCCGATGCGGATGCTGATGAACAACCTGCATCCCGATGTGGCCGAGAACCCGCACGAACTGGTCGTTTATGGCGGCATCGGGCGCGCCGCGCGCACCTGGCAGGATTTCGACCGCATCGTGGCCAGCCTCAAGGATCTGGAGGAGGATCAGACCCTTCTGGTGCAATCGGGCAAGCCCGTGGGCGTCTTCCAGACACACAAGGACGCGCCTCGCGTGCTCATTGCCAACAGCAATCTTGTGCCGCATTGGGCCAATTGGGACCATTTCAATGAGCTCGATAAGAAGGGCCTGGCGATGTACGGCCAGATGACCGCCGGCAGCTGGATCTATATCGGCAGCCAGGGCATCGTTCAGGGCACTTACGAGACCTTCGTCGAGGCGGGGCGCCAGCATTACGGCGGCGATCTGACCGGCAAGTGGATCCTGACCGGCGGCCTCGGCGGCATGGGCGGCGCGCAGCCGCTGGCCGCCGTCATGGCGGGCGCCTGCTGCCTCGCGGTTGAGTGCAATCCGGACAGCATCGATTTCCGTCTGCGCACCGGCTATGTCGACGAGAAGGCCGAGACGCTCGACGAGGCGCTCGGGATGATCGAGCGCTGGACGAAGGCGGGCGAGGCGAAATCCGTCGGCCTGCTTGGAAATGCCGCCGATATCTTCCCCGAGCTGGTCAAGCGCGGCGTCCATCCCGATATCGTCACCGACCAGACCTCGGCGCATGATCCGGTCAACGGCTACCTGCCGCAGGGCTGGAGCATGGCCGAGTGGCGCGACAAGCGCGAGAGCGATCCCAAGGCGGTCGAAAAGGCCGCCCGCGCCTCGATGAAGCTGCATGTCGCGGCGATGGTCGATTTCTGGAACGCGGGCGTGCCGACACTGGATTACGGCAACAACATCCGGCAGGTTGCGCTCGAGGAGGGGCTCGAGAACGCCTTCGCCTTCCCCGGCTTCGTGCCCGCCTATATCCGTCCGCTCTTCTGCCGCGGCATCGGGCCCTTCCGCTGGGCCGCCCTCTCGGGCGATCCCGAGGACATCTACAAGACCGACGCCAAGGTGAAGGAGCTGGTCGATGACGCGCATCTGCACAACTGGCTCGACATGGCGCGCGAGCGGATCAGCTTTCAGGGCCTGCCCGCGCGCATCTGCTGGGTCGGGCTCGGCGTGCGCCACAAGCTGGGCCTCGCCTTCAACGAGATGGTCCGGAACGGCGAGTTGAAGGCGCCCATCGTGATCGGGCGCGATCATCTCGATTCAGGCTCGGTCGCCTCGCCCAACCGCGAGACCGAAGCGATGAAGGACGGCTCTGACGCTGTCTCCGACTGGCCGCTTCTGAATGCGCTTCTGAACACCGCATCGGGCGCGACTTGGGTCTCGCTTCATCATGGTGGCGGCGTCGGCATGGGCTTTTCGCAGCATTCGGGCATGGTGATCTGCTGCGACGGCTCGGAGGATGCGGATCGCCGCATCGCCCGCGTGCTCTGGAACGATCCGGCCACGGGGGTCATGCGCCACGCGGATGCAGGCTATGACGACGCGCTCGATTGCGCGCGCGAGAACGGGCTGAACCTGCCCGGCATCCTCGGGCGGCGCGCTCAGTAGCGCGTCGTCATGCGGTGGCCGGGGCGGTAGGTGAGCCGCACGAAGGTGTTCGCATCGCCCTCGAACCACGTCGCGCGCTCGATCGTGAAGAGCGGCGCGCCGGGATCGCAGGCCAGGAAATCGGCCAGCGCCGCATCGGCCAGCGCCGCCGAAAAGCTGATCTCGGCGGTCGAGAAGGGAATGGTCGCGACCAGCCATTCGTTCGGCCCCGTCTGCGTGAAATCCGCTTCCTCCGCCTCGGGCAGCGCCTCGAGATTGATCCAGCGGTCCTCGTGCTGGAAGGGATCGCCATTGGCGTAATGCATGCAGACGAGATGAAGCGCGCGCGCGCCGGCCTCGAGCTGAAGCCGCGCGCGCAGCCAGTCCGGCGCCTCCTCGACGGCCCGCGCGGCGAGGCTGTAGCGATACTCGGCGCCCTTGTCCTCGATCTCGCGGCGCACCAGCGGAATGTCGAAGCGCGCCTGCCGCACCGGGCTTGACCGCACGCGCGTTCCGGCCTTGCGCCGCCGCTCGATCAGCCCGTCATCGGCCAGCTCGCGCATCGCGCGATTGACCGTCGCGCGCGCGCAGCCATATGTCTCGGCCAGCTCGACCTCGTTCGGGATGAGGCTACCGGGCGCCCAATGACCCTTGGTGATCTTGGACAGGATATCCGCCTTGACCTCGCGATAGGTGGCTTTCATGGACGGACCTTCGTTCAAGTGCATGCAATTGAGGTTATAGTCTAGATTTTAGACCGCACCAAGCCCGCCGTGCGCACCGGCCAAGGCAGCAGCGGCATGCGCGCAGAAGGCATCGCTCAGCGCGTCGGCGCGAAGCCGCTTCGAGCGGACGAGCGCGATGCGGTGCGAGGCGAGCGTGCCCGAGAGCGCAAGTCGCACCACCGCGCGCCCGTCATAGGCCGTCCCGTGTGGGATGTCGGTGGCGAGAAGCCCGACACCCATCCCGTTCGCGACCATCGAGCGCAGCATCTCGACCGATCCGGTCTCGTAGGCGATGCGGGGCGTCACGCCATTCATCTGCGCCAGCGTGAGGAAGTAACCCCGGCTGTGCGGCAGGTTCATGAGGATCAGCGGATCTTGCAAAAGCTCGGCCAGTTCCACCGTGGCGCGCCCGGCGAGCCGGTGGCCCGCCGGCACCAGACCGTAGGGACGCACATCGGCGAGGGGCATCACCTCCCATGTCGAGGGCAGGCCGAAATCATAGGTGAGCGCCACGTCAATCTGCCCACCCTCGAGCCATTCGGCCAGCGTCTCGATATCGCCTTCATGCAGCCGGACCCGCGCGCCGGGATGGGCCTGCTCGAATTCCCGCACAAGCGAGGGCGCATAGCGTGGCCCAAGGGTGGAGAAGACGCCGAGATCCAACACCTCACTCCCCTGCTCGCCGCCGGTCAGCGCCTGCTCGGCCCGCGCGCGAAGCTGTCGGAACTCGCCCAGCTTCTGCCGCCCGAAAGCCGTCGGCACGACGCCCTGCCCAGCAGACCGGGCAAAGAGCGCGCGGCCCAGATGCGCCTCCACCTTCGCGATGGCGAGCGAGACCGAGGGCTGCGAGACGCTCAGCAGTCGCGCGGCGGCCGCTGTGCTGCCGGTATCGGCGGTGGCGATCACGTAGTCGATCTGCCGCAGGGCGATGGGTATAGGTTTCATCAATCTCTATATTTGAAGAGTATATTTCAGACTATAGCAGCGCCGCGCGTATCTTCCAGCGACAATGATGGGAGAGATGCCGTGCAGACAGTGACGGAAAATGGCACCGGGCAGCCGCTTGCGGGTGTCCGCGTTCTGGATTTCACCCGCGTTCTCGCAGGCCCCTACTGCACCGCGATGATGGCCGACCTCGGCGCGGAGGTCATCAAGATCGAGACTACGCAGGGCGACGATTACCGCCATATCGGCCCCTTCCGGGACGGCGAAAGCCTGCTTTTTCAGACGGTCAATCGCGGCAAGCGGTCCATCGTTCTGGACCTCAAAACCGAGGAGGGCATCGCTGCCGTCCGCGCGCTTCTGCGCGACACGGATGTTCTGGTCGAGAATTTCCGCCCCGGCGTGATGGACAAGCTCGGCCTTGGGGCCGAGGCGCTGATGGCCGAGCATCCGGGCCTCGTCTTCGTGTCGGTCTCGGGCTTCGGGCAGACCGGGCCGAACGCGAAAAAGCCTGCCTATGACATCATCATTCAGGCGATGAGCGGGCTCATGGACGCCACGGGCGAGCCGGATGGCCAGCCGACGATGGTCGGCGAGGCGCTGGCCGACGTGGCGGGCGGGCTTTTCGCCGCCTGGGGCGCGATGGTGGCCCTTTTCGATCGCAGCCGCACCGGAAAGGGGCGGCATGTCGATGTGGGCCTCTTCGACGCGCTGACCTCGATGATGCCCATCCTCGCCTGCCGCACGCTCATGGGCGGCGAGACGCCCACGCGCACCGGCAACCGTCACCCTCTCTCGGCGCCTTTCGGCACCTACCGCGCGCAGGACGGTCATTTCGCCGTGGCCGTGCTCAACGACAGGCTCTTCGCCACCTTCTGCGACGTCATCGGCCAGCCCGGCCTGACTTCGGACGCGCGCTTCGCCAGCGACACGCTGCGCCGCGCGAACGAGCCCGCCTTGGCCGAGCATATCGAAGACTGGGCGCGGCGCCATGATACGCGCGAGATCGTCCGCCGTCTTTCCGAAGCGGGCATTCCCGCAGCCGAGATCCAGTCCGTCGCCGACGCATGGACCTCGCCCCAGGCCGAGGCGCGCGGCCTGGCCTCCGATGTCGAGCATCCCCGTCTCGGGCGGCTGCGCGTGCCCGAACAGCCCGTCCATTTCAGCGGCGCCCCGCGCGCCCATCGCAAACCCGCCCCCGCCCTCGGCGCGGATGCGGCGGATATTCTGGCCATGATCGCGACAGGAGAAAAAGCATGATCTACCCCATGAGCGACGACGAACGCGCCGTCATCGAGCAGATCGAACGCTTCGCCGCCGAGGTTCTGGCCCCCGAGGCCGCGCGGATCGACGAGGAGGCGCTCTTCGCCACAAGTCATCTGCCCGCCATGGCCGAAATGGGCCTCATGGGCATGAACCTGCCCGAGGAGTATGGCGGCATCGGCCTTTCGGGCCCCGCGCTCTATGCCGCGGTCGAGGCGATCGCGGGTGCCTGCGGGTCCACCGCTTCCATGCTGACCGCGCATTTCCTGGCAACGGACGCGCTGCTGCTGGGCGCAGGCGACGCGCTTCGCGCGCGCATCCTGCCCGAGGCCGCCGAGGGCAAGCGGCTCGGCGCCTTCGCTCTGACCGAGCCGCAGGCCGGATCGAACCCCGCCGACATGCGCACCTTCGCCGCGCGCGAGGGCGACGGCTATCGCATCAGGGGCGCGAAATGCTTCATCTCGAACGCGGGCGCCGCCGATTTCATGGTGGTCTTCGCCAAGACCGACCGGGACGCCGGCGCACGCGGCGTGAGCGCCTTTCTGGTCGAGCCGAAGGGGACCGAGGGTGTCGATATCGCCGCAAGCGAGCGCACGATGGGCCTCAAGGGCGGGCATGTCTTCGGCATCGCCTTCGACTGCCATGTGCCTGCCGAGAACCTTCTGGGCGCGGAAGGCAGCGGCTTCAAGACCGCGATGAAGGTGCTCGACAATGGCCGGATCGAGGTCGCGGCGCAGGCCACCGGCATCGCCGCCGCCGCACAGGCCGCCGCCATCTCCTACACCAAGGAGCGCAAGGTGGGCGGGCATGCAATCGCCGATTTCCAGGGCCTGCAATGGATGCTCGCCGACAACGCGACCGAGCTGGCCGCCGCGCGCGCGCTTGGCATGCAGGCGGCGATCCTGCGCGGCACCGGGGCGCGCTACTCGACCGAAAGCGCGCTCGCCAAGCTTTATGCCTCCGAGGCCGCATGGCGCATCGCGGACCGCGCCCTCCAGATCCACGGCGGCTACGGCTATACCCGCGATTTCCCGCTCGAGCGGTATCTGCGCGATCTGCGCATCTTCCGCATCTACGAGGGATCATCCGAAATTCAGCGTACGATCATCGCGCGGGGATTGCTGGCCTGACATTTTTATGTCTAGACTAAATGCGAAGTCCGACAGAGTTAAGAATCGGGCATGCGAACAGCCAACAAGGAGAGACCGATGCAAAGACGCAAATTTCTTCAGGCGGGTGCCGTGGGCGCTGCCGCCACCGCCCTCGCCAGCCCCGCCATCGCGCAGGACACGCGCCAGTGGAAGATGGTCACGGCATGGCCCAAGAACCTGCCGGGGCCGGGCGTCGCGGCGCAAAACCTTGCCGACCGGATCACCGCGCTCTCGGGCGGGCGCATCGAGGTCAAGCTTTTCGCCGCGGGCGAGCTTGTTCCCGGCCCCGGCGTTTTCGACGCCGTGAGCGAAGGCACGGCCGAGCTTTATCACGCGGTTCCGGCCTATTGGGGCTCGAAATCCAAGGGCATCCTTCTCTTTGGCTCGCAGCCTTTCGGCCTGCGCGCGGACGAGCAGGTGGGCTGGCTCGCGCATGGCGGCGGCCAGGAGCTTTATGACGAAATGTATGGCCGCTTCGGCATCAAGCCGTTCCTGTGCGGCAATTCCGGCCCGCAATGGGGTGGCTGGTTCCGCGAGGAATTGAATTCCGCCGAAGATCTCAAGGGCATGAAATTCCGGACCACCGGACTCGCCTCCGAGATGATGACCAAGCTGGGCGTCGCAGCCGAGGCGATGAGCGGGCCGGCCATGTTCCAGGCGCTTCAGACAGGCGCGCTCGATGCAGGCGAATTCATCGGGCCCTGGACCGACTCGGCGCTCGGCTTCTACCAGGTGGCCAAGAATTACTACTGGCCCGGCGTGGGTGAGCCCTCGTCCGCCGAGGAATGCGGCGTGAGCCGCGCGGCCTATGACGAGCTTCCGGATGATCTCAAGCAGGCCGTCGCCTTCGCCTGCGAGAGCCTCTACAACCCGGTCTGGACGGAATACACGACCAAGCACGCGCTCTCGCTCAAGTCGCTGGTCGAGGAACAGGGCGTCATGGTGCGCATGTTCCCCGAGGACATCATCACCGCGATGGGCAACGCCGCCAAGGAAGTGATCGACGAGTTGCGCCAGAATGACGACGAGCTGGTCAAGCGCATCACCGAAAGTTTCATCGCCTATCGCGACAGCGTCGGCAGCTACATGACCTACGCCGATAACGGCCAGATGAACGCCCGCGCCAAGCTCTTCGGCTACTGAAACGCTCCGGTGCGCGGGCCTCTCCGCGCACCGGCATCTGACCCGAGGGGCACCCATGATCCGCATCGCCGCCGCGATCGACAGTCTCAACACCTGGGTCGCGCGACTCGTTCGATGGCTCGCACTTTTCATGGTGCTGATCCAGTTCGCCATCGTGGTCGGGCGCTACGTCTTCGGCGTGAATTCCATCGCCGCGCAGGAAAGCGTGCTCTACCTTCACGCCACGCTCTTCATGCTGGGCGCGGGCTATACGCTTCTGGTGGACAAGCATGTGCGCGTCGACGTTTTCTTTGCCAAGCTGAGCGCGGCGAACCAACGGCGCATCGACATTTTCGGGCATATGTTCCTGTTGCTGCCGTCGATGGCGGCGCTGCTCTACTGGTCCTGGCCATCGGTGCGCAACTCATGGAGCATTCTCGAAGGCCCCATTTCGGTCGGCGGGATCGAGGCGGTCTTCCTGCTCAAGTCGCTCATTCCCGCCTTCTGCATCCTCGTCATGCTGCAATCCGTCGCGCTGCTGATCGGGCTGCTCACGCCGAAAGCGCGCCCATGACCGAATATCTCGACCTCATCATGTTCGCGGCCCTCATGGTCGCCATTCTCTCGGGCTTTCCGGTCTCGTTCAGCATCGCGGGCGTCGGCATCGTCTTCGCCTATCTCGGCTGGGCGCTCGGAGTGATGGACATCTCGCTTCTCGGCTCGATGGGGCAGCGCGTCTTCGGCCTCATCAGCAACCAGGTGCTGATCGCCATTCCGCTCTTCGTGCTGATGGGTGCGCTTCTGGAGAAAAGCCGCATCGCCGAGGAGTTGCTGGACACGATGGGCCGACTTTTCGGTCAGCTTCGCGGCGGGCTCGGAATTTCGGTGGTTCTTGTCGGCGCCCTCCTCGCGGCCTCGACCGGCATCGTGGGTGCGACGGTGGTGGCGATGGGCATGATCGCCCTGCCCACCATGCTGCGCGCGGGCTACAATCCGCGCGTGGCGAGCGGGATCGTCTGCACGGCAGGCACGCTCGGCCAGATCATTCCACCCTCGACGCTGCTCATCATCCTCGCCGACGTCATGTCGAACGCCTTTCAGCAGGCGCAATACGAGCAGGGCAAATTCGCGGTAGAGGCGCTGTCGGTCGGCCAGTTCTTCGCGGCCGCCATCGTGCCGGGGCTGGTGCTGGTCTGTCTCTATCTCGTCTATATCCTGACGCGCGGTGTGCTTCGACCCGGCGAGATGCCGCCCGCCGCGTTCGATCAGCCGAAGCCGGACCATAACGAGGTGATCGGCGCCATCATTCCACCCATCCTGCTGATCTTCGCCGTGCTGGGCGCCATCCTCGGCGGCATCGCCACTCCGACCGAGGCGGCCTCCGTCGGCGCCATAGGCGCGCTTCTCATGGCCGGCATACGGCTGGGCGTCAGCCGAAAGCTCATCATGCTGGGCACCGCCGCGCTGGTGGTCTTGGGTATTCTCGCCGGGCTCTTTCCGGTGCGCCTTCAGCGCAGCGATCTCGAGCTGGGCTCCTATATCGCGGGCGGCGTCTACATCCTTCTGGCGCTTGGCGGCGGCATCGCCATCGCCCTTGCCCTGCGCTCGGCATTGCGCGCGGAGGTGGTGCAGGAAGCGATCGGCTCGACGCTCACGATGACGGCGATGATCTTCGCCACGATCCTCGCGGCGGGCATCTTCTCTCTCGTCTTCATCGGCCTCGGTGGGGAGGACCGCGTCGCGCGCCTACTGCTAAGCATGCCCGGCGGCGCGACCGGCGCGCTCGTCTTCAGTATGGCCTTCATCTTCGTGCTGGGCTTCTTCCTCGATTTCGTCGAGATCTCAGTGATCCTTCTGCCGCTGCTCGTGCCGCCGCTCATCGTGATGGGGCATGACCCGATCTGGCTCGGCATCCTGATCGCGATCAACCTCCAGACGTCCTTTCTGACGCCGCCGTTCGGCTTCTCGCTCTTCTATCTGCGCGGTGCGGCACCCAAGGAGGTCACAACGGGCCATATCTACGCGGGCGTCTTGCCCTTCATCGGGCTGCAGGCCATGGGCGTGCTGCTCATCTGGTTTCTGCCGAGCCTTGCGACATGGCTTCCCGCTCTCATCTTCTGAGCGCTGAGCGAGTCGGATGCCTCCCGCCGCCAATCGCACAAAAAATGCCCGGCGCGCGCGCCGGGCATTTCGTTCGAAACCTTGAGGCCTATTCGGCTGCCTTGGTCTCCTCGCCCTCCGCCGGGCCGAGCGAGGCGAGGTAGGCATAGACGTTCCGGGCATCTTCCTCGGAGCCGAGCTTGTAGGCCATCTTGCCGCGGGCGCGGTTGTTGTCGAGCTCCTCGCGCAGCCAGCCAGTCGGGTCCTGCACGTAGCCGACGAAATTCTCCTCGTCCCAGACCGCGCCGCCTTCGCCCAGCTCGACGAGCGCGTCGCTGTAGCGGAATTCGGGATAGGTGCCCAAGGTGCGCATCGCGATGCCGTAAAGGTTCGGGCCGACCTTGCCGTTGCGACCGGCGAGCGTCTCGCCCGCTTCGTTCTCGACGACGTGGCAGGCGGCACATTGCTTGAAGACGCCTTCGCCGGCTTCGGCGTCGCCGCTGGCCATGTCCTGAGCGAAGGCCGGTGTTGCCAGCAGGACCGAGGTGATTGCGAGTGATCTGATCATTTGGGTTTTCCTCCCTTTGGGGTACGCGAAGTGGTGTTTGAGAGTTGAGCTAGGGCGGATTGCCGCAAGGGAAACCCTTTCGGCCGGGTGCCGCCCACGCTCAGGCGACGGCGCGCGAAATCGCGCATTGCTTCCAGAGCATGACGAGCGCGCTCATCAGGTAATCGATATCGGCGTCGCTATGGAGCGGCGACGGCGTGAAGCGCAATCGCTCGGTGCCCTTGGGCACTGTGGGATAGTTGATCGGCTGCACGTAGATCCCCCAATCCTCCATCAGCGTGTCGGCCAGCATCTTCGTCTTGACCGGATCCTTGATGAGAACCGGGATGATATGGCTCTCGTTATGCATATGCGGGATGCCCGCCGCGTCGAGCCGCGCGCGCAGCGCCGCGACCTGCCGGCGCTGCTGCATCCGCTCGAAGCTCGACAGCTTGAGATGCGCGATTGAGGCGCGCGCGGCGGCCGCGATGGCGGGCGGCAGGGCCGTGGTGAAGATGAAGCCGCTCGCGAAGGAGCGGATGAAATCGCACAGCGCGGCCGAGCCGGTGATATAGCCGCCGACGACGCCGAAGGCCTTGCCCAGCGTGCCCTCGATCAGCGTGATGCGGTGGGCCAGCCCCTCGCGCTCGGAAATGCCGCCGCCGCGCGGCCCGTAGAGGCCCACGGCGTGCACCTCGTCGAGATAGGTCATGGCGCCGTATGTCTCGGCCAGTTCCACGATCTCGAGCATCGGGCAGATGTCGCCATCCATCGAATAGACCGACTCGAAGGCGATGATCTTGGGCACGTGGGCGGGCAGCGACCGCAGCTTGGCCTCGAGATCGGCGACGTCGTTGTGCTTCCAGAGAATTTTGGTCGCGCGCGAATGCCGGATCCCCTCGATCATGCTGGCATGGTTGCCCGCATCCGAAAGGATCACGCAATCCTTGAGCCGGCTTCCCAGCGTCGAGAGCGCCGCCCAGTTCGACACGTAGCCCGAGGTGAAGAGAAGCGCCGCCTCCTTGCCGTGCAGATCCGCAAGCTCGGCCTCGAGCAGCAGATGGTCGTGGTTCGTGCCCGAGATGTTGCGCGTGCCCCCTGCCCCGGTTCCGCAGCGCTGCACGGCCTCGCACATGGCGCCCATCACCTTGGGATTCTGGCCCATCCCCAGATAATCGTTCGAGCACCAGACCGTGACGTCCCGCACCCCGTCCTTGCCGTGGCTGGCGGCGCGCGGAAACTTGCCGCATTTGCGCTCCAGCTCGGCGAAGACACGGTAATTGCCCTCGGCCTTGAGCGCATCGAGCTGCGATTGAAAGAGCGTGTCAAAGTCCATGGGTCTTGCCTTCTTTCTGAATCGGTCGGGACGGCGAGGGAAGCATCCAGCGCCAGAGTTTCGCATCGGGCAGCGGCACGACCATCAGCCAGTGCTCGGCCAGTGCCAGCGCCGAGAGCGCGGTCAAGAGCGTGGCCGCGACGATCGCCGGATCGCTTTCGGCCAGCCAGAGCTGGCGCAGGAAACAGGCCACGGCGAAGCTGAGCACGGTGATCGAGACGGGAAAGATCAGCGTGACGGGGCCTTGCCGGAAGTAGCTCGGCAAATGGGCCAGAGGCTTCGGCACGAATTCGGTATTGATGCGCGGCGCCCCGGCAAAGAGGTTCAGCTTGGCCGAAATGCGCGCGATGAAGAGAATAAGATAGGTCCAGAGCGCGGTCTCGCCGCCCGGCCCGTTCGCCTGCCCCGCGCCCTGCCATATGCCGAGCGCCGCGACGGCCAAAAGCCCCGCCAGCAAGGCCAGTTCGTGATGAGCGACGGTGCGCCAAGCGCGGACGAACCGCGCGAGCGGCGCGATGCGCTCCGGGCAGGCGCGCCGCTCGGGGCCGGTGATGACGCCCGACAGGAACGCGAGCTCGATCCATGCCCAGATCGCGAGCGCGCCCAGGAACCCCGAATAGACACCGGCGATGCCCGGCCCGGCCGTGCCGATCATGGCGCATCCCAGCACCAGGAGCGGCAGGCCGAGAGCGGTATTCGCCACGTGCGCCGCGCGCCCGTGCCTTTCGGCCCGGCGCACGGCGACGAGGATCGCCCCAGTGGAGAACCACCAGACGAAAAGGGCCACGAAGGCCGCGATCCAGATTTCGGCGGCCATCAGTATGCGGGCTCCAATCGGCTGGTTGCGGGGATCTCGTTCGGGATGACCGGGATCGAATAGAGACCCGCGAAGGCGAGCGTCGCCTTGGCCATGCCCGCGATCCGCGATGCCGTGCCGGCGATCCCGCCCCGCGCCTTGCCCGTGGCGACCTGCACCGACGCGCGCTCGAGCCGGTCGAGATTTGGGCGCCAGCGCGGATGGTCGATGTCGAGCGTGAAGGGGAACGCCTGTTTCGAGATTTCCGACGTCTTGCGGAAGACCTCCTGACCATACCAGGTCACATCGACGCCCAGCGCATCGTGAAAGACCGGGCGCTGATGATCGCGCACCCACATCGTGCCGTAGACCGCCGTCAGGAAGAACTTGATCCAGAGCCGGTTGCCGAAGCTCTGCGTCAGCCTGGGGTCGGTGCGCAGCAAGAGCGCGAAGGCCTCGCCGTGGCTGAACTCGTCATTGCACCATTCGCGGAACCATTTGAAGATCGGGTGGAACCGATGCTCGGGATGCGCCTCGAGATGGCGGAAGATCGTGATGTAGCGCGCATATCCGATCTTTTCGCTCAGATACGTGGCGTAATAGATGAATTTCGGTCGGAAATAGGTGTATTTCTTCTGCCTCGTCAGAAATCCGAGGTTCACGGCGATGCCCGCCTCGCGCAGCGCGTCGTTTATGAAGCCCGCATGGCGGGCCTCGTCGCGGGCCATCAGCTGAAAGAGCGTCGTGATATCCTCGTTCGAGCCGCGCCGCTTCATCTCCTTGTAGAGCACGCAGCCCGAGAATTCGGCGGTGCAGGAGGAAATCAGGAAGTCGATGAACTCGCGCCTGAGCCTCGGCTCCATTCCCTCCCAATCGACATCGTCCCAGTCCTCGTTCTTTTTGAAATGGCCTCGGTTGGGATCGGCCTTCATGGCGGCGATCAGCCTGTCCCATTCCTCGCGGACGGGGCTGACGTCGATCGCGTCCATCTCGTCGAAGTCGGTGGTGTAGAAACGCGGCGTCAGCAGGGTGTTCTGCATGGCCACGTCGGTGGCCGCCTCGTTGCTGAGGGGCGGCAGGGCCTCCTGGCGCGCGATCGCCTCTTCGGCGGTGGCCGCGGTGGAGGAATGCAGCGGTGTGGGCGCGTTCATGACATCACCTCCTCGGAGAACGAGAATTCGCAAAGCTCCATGAACTCGAAATCGCCGGTGGCGCGCGTCCAGATCTGCTCGAGCCTGCTCGCGCGGGTGATGGTCGCCTCGCGCCGCTCCTCGACGATCTCGCCGTAGGGGGCCATGATCTCGGCGCCATGCACGAGCACGCTGTCACCGGGATGGATGATCGCGCCGTTGTCGAAGCGCAGATGCGCGCTCAGCTCCTCGAAGCGGTGCGACACGGTGACGGTGCAGGGTGCCGTTTCTTTCTCTCTGAAGATCAGTCCCATCAGGTTCCCTCCTTTGATGGTGTTCAGTCGACCAGCCTGGCGAAGGCGGCGACGTTATCTGCTCCATAGCCGATCAGCTCGATGGACCAGTCGGTGGTGGTATCTTGGACGGCGATGTTGCCGTTCTCGCGCCGGATGACGCGCACGGGGGCGGTGTCGGGCAGTCCGGCGGTGAGGCGATGGCGCGCCAGCACGCGCCAGACCACGCCGATGAAGCCGGCCTTCTCGTCCGACGACTGCGCGATCGTCCGCCCCTGCGCGTCGAGCACCGTCACGGCGCCCTCGCGCGTGCCGACGAGGCGTATCTCGCGCTCGGCGGCAATGGGCGCCTCGACCAGAAGGCCGGATTTGTGCGCGCCCGAGAGTTGCGCATAGGCGGCGAGGCTGAGCGTCAGCCCCATCAGCGAGAACATGGCGATCACCATGATGCGCGGGACCAGCTCGCGCTCGGGCGCGGCCTTCATGCGCGGGGTGCGGCGCTCGGTGGATCTGATGTCGGTGACGGTCATGGCATTCACTCCGCTGCGATCGCTGTTTGCGGGCGGCGCGCGATCTGCGGCGCCGATGTGCGGATTTCGGCTGCTTCGGCGAAGATCTCGGCCACATGGGCGGCATTCGGGATGCAGCGCAGCGCGGGCTGGGTGCGGGCCATGTACCAGGGCCGCACATGCGGCCATGTCATGAGGTATGACAGGCGCGTGCCCCCCAGAAGCTCGAAGGCTATGGTGCCGTGGCCCGAGCGCTTCCGTTCGAGGCTGGCGCTGCCGATCTGCGTGTAGGGCAGATTGAGCGTCATGGTGAGCGCGGCCCCGATGCGCATGCCCACCCGCTTGTTGGTGAGCGTGTAGACCGTCGAGCGCGCCGAGATCGCGGCGAGCCCCAGAAGGATGAGGCAGCAGAGCGCGCCGATCACCACGAAGGGCACCGCATGCGTCATCGCCTCGCCGAGCGGGAGCTGCGTCGACGACACGCCCACACGCCAGACCGCGAGAAGCGTGAAATAGCCCGCGATCCAGTTCAGCTTCCACGCCTCGCGCGCCAGCCGCCATGTCGAGGGTCTGCCCTGCCACAGGATATGCTCGCCCTCGGGCAGCGCCTCGGGCAGGCCCTTCACCGGTTCGAACTTGAAATCGTCGTGCATGACAGTCCCTCCCTTGGGCGATCGGTCAGAGTTGCGCCTCGAGCCTCTTGGGGTCGGCATAGAGCGTGCCGCCGCCATACCAGGCCATGATCTTCTCCTCTTCGAGCAAGGTGATCTTGTCCTTGGCCTTGATATTGGGCACCCCGGCGAATTGCGCCGCATAGAGCGAGCGCACGGTGACCCGGTCGCTCTTGATGCGGCACATGTTGATGGGGATGAGGCGCGTCTCGCCCGAGCCTTCGGGATTGAGATCGACCACGAGGTAGCGCACCATGCTTTCGGGCACGTCGATCCACATGTCGATGATGCGCCCGATCACCTCGCCATCGCCGGTGACGACCGCCTTGCCGCGCGGATCGCGGCCCGCGCTCACATGAAATTCCGGCAAGGTGGACATCGGCCTGATTTTCACATGGCCGTGCCCGTCGAGTTCGGGCACATCGCGCCGGTTCGCCCATGAGGCGGGGCCGACACCATCGACCATCGGATCGCCCGTCGGCACATAGGGAGAGCCCGCCCCTTCGGACGAGCGCTCGAGCGCCAGTTTCTCGCGGTCGCTGCGCTGGCCCGACGGCACGCTGACCTCGCCGCGCCCGTGCGGCAGCTTGAACGTCTTGTCCTTGGGCAGCGAGAAAAGCCCCTCGCGCGGCTTGCCATGCCCCGTCTCGTCGATCTGGGGATAGCCTTCGCGCATGTTCTCGGTCTGCAGATAGTAGACCAGCAGCGCGAAGAAGATCCAGAAGCTCCAGATCGCGGCGCTCGCCAGATCGAAGTCTCCGAAGAATGTTTCACCGACCATGATCATGTCCCCCTTTGGGTTACGTCGGAAAATCCGCGAGCCCGATCGGGCCCGTGGATTTGCGGAATGCCCGGACACGCACCAGCGGCCCGAGGGCGATGAGCGTGACGAAGAGCAGGTAAATCTCGAGGTGATAGACGAAGGAATAGCCCGTGGCCGGCGTGGCCAGCGCCTCGCCCAGCGCGCCGGACATGGCCGCCGCGCCCACCAGATCGCGCAGCGCGCCGCCCGCAAAGATGGCAAGCCCCGCCGCCGTTGCCTGCGCCGCACCCCATGCGCCGAGCGCGAGGCCCCGGTCGGCCGTGCCGTGCGAGACCATCGTCATCGCGGCGTTGAGCGTCGCGACGGCGAAAAGACCGCCGCCGAAGCCGATGCCCGCCGCGCCGAGGAAGAAGACGGCGGCCGAGCCGAGCGGATCGGCGAAGATCACCGCCGAGAAGCCCGCCAGCCCCGCAAGGACGCCCCGCGCCGCGATCCGGTAGGGATCGCGCGACTGCGAAAGCCAGCGCGCGGCGAGGCCGAAGGCCAAAAGCGCGCCCGTGGCCCATACCGCCGTCAGAAGCGTCGTCGCCGAGACGCTGAGGCCGAGGATCTCGCCGCCGAAGGGCTCGAGCAGGATGTCCTGCATGTTGAAGGCCATCGTGCCGAGAAAGACCACGACCAGAAGCCGCCCCGCATCGCCGCCCGACATGAAATCGGCCCAGGCGTCGCGGAAGAGCGGGCGCGGCGCCGCGCGCTCGGCCTGCGTCATCGGCTTGATCTTCTCCTGTTTCCAGAGGGCCAGCAGGTTCAGCGCGATGGTCATCACCGCGGCGCCCTGCACCACCTGAATGAGCCGCAATTCGCTGAAATCGCGCAGGAGCGTTCCGAGAATGATCGACGAGAGCAGCATGCCGAGGAGGAACATCACGTAGAGAAGCGCCACGACGCGCGGGCGTGTTTCGTCATCGGCGCGGTCGGCGGCCAGCGCGAGGCCGGCGGTCTGGGTCATGTGCATGCCGATGCCGGTCAGAAGAAAGGCGAGCCCCGCCCCCAGCTCGGCGATGAAGGGCACGTCGATGGCCTGCCGCCCGGTGAAGAGGACGAGGCCCATCGGCATGATGGCAAGGCCCCCGAACTGCCAGAGCGTGCCGAACCAGAGATAGGGCACCCGCTTCCAGCCGATGGCCGAACGGTGATTGTCAGACCGAAAGCCCAGCAGCGCGCGGAACGGCGCCGAGAGGACCGGGATCGCGATGAAGAAGGCCACGATCATCGCCGGAACGGATAATTCGACGATCATCACGCGGTTGAGCGTGCCGAGCAGCAGAACCGCCGCCATGCCGACCGACACCTGAAAGAGCGACAGGCGCAACAACTGCGCCATGGGCAGCCCCTCGCTCGCCGCATCCGCGAAAGGCAGCATGCGCGAGGTCAGCCCTTTCAGAGATCCGGCGCGAAAAATCATGGGCGGAACTCCAGGGCCGAGGAAATGTAGAAGCCTGAATTGACACGCTCGATCTGGCGCAGATTGCCCTGCACTTCGGCGCGCCGCATCGCGCGGGCGATGCCCTTGACGCTGTGCGGCACCATCGTGGGCGAGCGGTCGGCGCGCGGGAAGACCTGCCCCACGCGCCACATCGCCATCAGAAGCGGCGTGCGCGGCGCGAGGGTGAAAACGAAGCTTTCGGCAAGGCGCGGCGCGAGCCGACCGAGGCAGCCCGCGATATCGGCGGCTCCGTAATAGATCATGCTGTCCATCGCCATCGCATGGTCGAAGTGACCCAGCTCGGGCGTGAGCATATCGCCCGCGCGGAACTCGATCCGGCCCGGCAGACCCTCGGGCTGGCGGCGCCGCGCGATGTCGATCAGCGCGGGCGAGATGTCGATGGCGACCACATCCGCGCCGCGCGCGGCGAGCGCGACGGCCAGCGCCCCGGTCCCGCAGCCCGCATCGAGGATGCGCGCGCCGGTCAGATCCTGCGGCAGTTGCGCCAGCATCAGATCGCGCATCCTGTCGCGCCCAGCGCGCACCGTGGCGCGGATACCCGAGACCGGCGCGTCCGAGGTCAGCCGCTCCCATGTGCGGGTCGCGGTGCGGTCGAAATACTGCTCGACCCGCGCCCGCGTGCTTTCATATGTCTGCGCGCCCGCCATCAGTCGAACCCCAGAAGCTCGAAGATTTCGCGGTCGGGCAGCGGCGCGGGCGCCAGTGGCTCGGTCCCGTTCCAGAGCGTTTCGGCGAGGCGAATATACTCCTTGCGCACCTGCACGATCTCCTCGTCGTCCTCCATCTCGAAGAGGGTCTTCTTCTTGAGGCGCGAGCGGCGGATGGCATCCAGATCGGGCATATGCGCGATGCGGTTGAACCCCACGGTGCTGCAATAGCGGTCCACCTCGTCCGTCTCGCGCGAGCGGTTCGCGACGCAGCCCGCAAGCCGCACCTTGTAATTCTTGGACTTGGCCTGCACCGCCGCGATGATGCGGTTCATCGCATAGATGCTGTCGAAATCATTGGCCGTGACGATCAGCGCGCGGTCGGCGTGCTGCAAGGGCGCGGCGAAGCCGCCGCAGACCACGTCGCCCAGCACATCGAAGATCACGACGTCGGTGTCCTCCAGCATGTGGTGCTGTTTCAGCAGCTTGACCGTCTGGCCGACGACATAGCCGCCGCAGCCTGTCCCGGCGGGCGGGCCGCCCGCCTCGACGCATTTGACGCCGTTGAACCCCTCGAAGACGAAATCCTCGGCCCGAAGCTCCTCGGGGTGGAAATCCACCTCCTTCAGGATGTCGATCACGGTGGGCACGAGCGTGCCCGTCAGGGTGAAGGTGCTGTCGTGCTTCGGATCGCACCCGATCTGGAGCACGCGCTTGCCCAGCATGGAAAACGCCGCCGAGAGGTTCGACGAGGTGGTCGATTTGCCGATGCCGCCCTTGCCGTAGACGGAAAAGACCTTGGCGCCGGTGATCGCGGCGCTCTCGTCCTGATGCACCTGCACCGAGCCCTCGCCGTCTTCGCCGCGCAGGATGGGTGGTGTCTTGTCGAGTGCCATCGTGGTCTCCTTCCGGGCCTATTCGGCCGCAATGCCTTCCAGCCGATCCTCGAGCGCGTGGGCCGCGTTCTGAAGGTCGGTCAACATGTCCGCGTCGGGGGTCCAGTAGGACCGATCGGATGCCTCGAGGAGGCGGTTCGCCATGCGCATCGAAGCGCGCGGGTTGAGTGCCGCCAGCCGCTCGCGCATCCCCTCGTCGAGAACGAACGTTTCGGTGAGGCGCCGGTAGACCCAGGGCTCCACCTGCCCCGCCGTCGCCGACCAGCCCATCGTGTTGGTGATATGCGCCTCGATCTGGCGCACGCCCTCATGGCCATGCTCGAGCAGCGCCTCGTAGAATTTCGGGTTGAGACTGCGCGAGCGCGTCTCGAGCGTGACCTGATCGGCCAGCGTGCGCACCTTCGTGCCGCCCAGCGTCTGGTCGCCGATATAGACGGGCGTGTCGGCCCCGCCCCGCGCGCGTTTCACCGCGCGGGCAATGCCGCCCAGCGTGTCGAAATAGTGATCCACCGAGGTCACGCCCAGCTCGACGCTCTCGAGGTTCTGGTAGGCCAGATCCACATCGCCCAGCGCGTTCTGCAAGAGCGCGGCGTTCTGCGCGGCCTTGCCATCTGTGCCGTAGGCGAAGGATTTGCGCGCCTGGTAGGCATCGGCCAGCTCGTCCTCGTCGCCGAAGGCCGAGCTGTCCACAAGGTGATTGACGTTCGAGCCATAGGCGCCCTCGGCATTCGAGAAGACGCGCAGCGCGGCGGTGCGCATGTCGCAGCCCATCTTCTCGGCATAGCCAAGGGCGTGGGCGCGGATGAAATTCCGCTCGACCGGCTCGTCGGCCTCGGCGCATTTCAGCGCGGCCTCTGCCAGCATCCGGGTCTGGAGCGGCAAGAGATCGCGGAAGATGCCCGAGAGCGTCATGATCACGTCGATGCGCGGGCGGCCCAGCAGATCCAGCGGGATGAGATCGGCGCCGGCGAGGCGCCCGTGCCCGTCGAAGCGCGGCGTGCAGCCCATCAGCGCCAGCGCCTGCGCGATCGGGCCGCCATCCGATTTGATGTTGTCCGACCCCCAGAGCACCAGCGCGACCGATTGCGGCAGCCCGTCATGCGCATCGAGAAGCGCCTGCGCCTGTTTCGCGCCATCCTGCATCGCGAAGGCGGTGGGCATGCGGAAGGGGTCGAAGGCATGGATGTTGCGGCCCGTCGGCAGGATCGCGGCGTTGCGGATCAGATCGCCTCCGGGCACCGGCGCGACGAACCGCGCCGAGAGCGCGCGCATCAGCCCGTCAAGCTCGCTCTGCTGGCCGAGCAATGTCTCGGCGCGGTTGCGCTCGGCTTCGCTTGCGTGGCTCATCAGCGCGATCATGTCGGCGCGCGCCTCGGCGCTCATCGGGCGCCCGACCACGTGCAGCCCGCTGGGAATGAGCGCCGCCTCGGTCTCGAGCAGTTTCAGCCAGAGCTTGCCGGGATCGGTGCCATCAAGATCGACGGCGGCGGCCTGATCGCGGATGAGCGTCTCGAGCTCGGGGCGCGTCGCCTCGGCCGCGTCCGTCTCGCGCCAGCGTACGAGGCTGTCCTTGAGCGCCGCCAGTCCTTTGTACAGACCCGCCTGCGCCAAGGGCGGCGTGAGATGCGTCACCGTCACCGCGTTCGAGCGGCGCTTGGCCAAGGTCGCTTCGGAGGGGTTGTTGGCGGCATAGAGGTAGACGTTCGGCAGATCGCCGATGAGCCGGTCGGGCCAATCGGCGCCCGACAGCCCCGATTGCTTGCCCGGCATGAATTCGAGCGCGCCATGCATGCCGAAATGAAGCAACACATCGGCCTTCAGATCGTGCTTTAGCCAGTGATAGAAACCCGCGAAAGCATGGGTCGGCGCAAAGCCATGCTCGAACAGAAGGCGCATCGGATCGCCCTCGTAGCCGAAGCCCGGCTGAACGCCGACGAAGACATTGCCGAACTCGGCCCCGAGGATGAAGACGCCGCGCCCGTCCGACTGCACCTTGCCGGGCGCGGGGCCCCAGACGGCCTCGATCTCCTCGAGCCAGGGCGTCTCGGCCACGATCCGGTCGGCGGGCAGCATCGCGGCGATATTCGCCTCCTGCCCGTAAGTGGCCGAGTTGCCTTCCAGAACGGCGGCGCGCAGATCCTCGACGCACGCCGGAGGGGTCACGTCATAGCCCTCGGCCTGCATCCGCCGCAACGTGTTGAGAAGCGACTCGAAGACGCTGAGATAGGCTGCCGTGCCGATCGCGCCCGCGTTGGGCGGAAAGCCGAAGAGGACGATCGCGACCTTCTTCTCGGCATTCTTGGCGCGGCGCAGACGCGCCATCCGCGCGGTCTTGCGCGCGAGCGCGTCGATACGCTCGGGGCAAGGCGCCATCGCGCGGTCGACGCCGCGAGCGCGGCAGCGATGGGCGCAGCCGGTGCAGCCGTCGCCGGAATGCCGCCCGCCGAAGACCGTCGGACCCGACGCGCCGTCGATCTCGGGCAAGGCCACGAGCATGGTCGTCTCGACCGCGCCCAGCCCCTGCCGGGATGTCGCCCATTGGTCCAGCGTCTGGAACTCGAGCGGCTGGGCCGAGATATAGGGCACATCAAGCGCGCCGAGCGTGACCGCCGCCGCATCGCTGTCGTTATAGGCCGGTCCACCGACGAGGCTGAACCCGGTGAGCGAGACAAGCGTGTCGATCCCCGCGAAATAGGCGTCCATCGCCGGACGCGCATCGAGCCCCCCGGCGAAGGCCGGAATGACGCGCAGCCCCTCGGCCTCGAGCCGGCGGATGACCGCGTCGTAATGCGCGGTATCGCCCGCAAGGATGTAGGAGCGGAGCATGACAAGCCCGACCGTGGGACGCCCCGGCGCGCCCTCGGGCAGGCTGGCGAGGTCGGTCGTGATGCGCTCCGGCAGATCGGGATGGTAAAGCCCCGTTTCGGGATATTCGACCGGCGCCGCCGCCCGCGTGCCGCGCCATTCGGGCCGCGAGGCGTAGCGCGAGGTCAGGCTGCGCACGAGGTTTTCGACATTGTCGTCCGAGCCGCCCAGCCAATACTGCATGCTCAGGAACCACTGGCGCAGATCCTGCGCCTTGCCGGGCACCAGCGCGAGGATCTTGGGCAGGCGGCGCAGCATCTTCATCTGCGTGGCCCCTGCCCCGCCCTTGCCCTTGGGCGCGGGGCGCAGTTTTTTCAGCAGCGTCATCGCGACCGAGGCAGGCTTCGACATGTCGAGCTCGCCCATACGCGTCAGCCGCACGATCTGGATATCGGCCACCATGCCGACGAAGGCGTCGCACTGGGCGCGGCGCGCGGTCAGGTCCGGCAGGATCGCGTTGATATGCTCCTCGAGGAAAAGGATGTTGACGATGAGGATATCGGCCCGCGCAATCGCGGCGCGCGTGTCGGCCAGCGCCTGCGGATCCTCGCCCCATTCGGCGGCGGCATGCACGCTGACGTCGAGGCCCGGATAATCGGCGACGAGGCGCGGCGAGACGCGCGCGGCGGGCCCCGCCGCGTGGCGGTCCAGCGTCACGATCACGACGCGGTAGGGATGGCTCATGTCATCGCGCATAATGGGCCTTGGCCTCGTAGAGCGTATCGACGCTGATTTCGCTGAGCTGCTTGGAAAGAGCGAAAGTCTCGGTGTTGCGGCGTGCCTTGCCGCGCACGAAAAAGGGGATTTTCCTGAGCTCGCGCTCGGCGGCGTCGAGCCAGATGACTTCGCCCTGCGGTGCGGCCTCGGGCGCGGGCACCTCGGGGGCCGCGTGCCCGCCATGATGGCTCGGCCCGGCGGCATCGTGAAATTCGAAATCCTCGCGGAACATGTGCAGAAGATGCTCCTCCAGCCCCATCACGAGCGGATGCACCCAGGTGTCGAAAATGACGTTCGCGCCCTCGAAGCCCACCTGCGGCGAGTAGCGCGCGGGAAAGTCCTGCACATGGACGGGCGCGGAGATGACGGCGCAGGGAATGCCGAGACGCTTGCCGATATGGCGCTCCATCTGCGTGCCGAGGATCATCTCGGGTTGCAGCGCCTCGATGGTGCGCTCGACCTCGAGATAATCGTCGGTGATGAGCGGATCGACATGAAATTCCTTCGCCAAGGCACGAATATCGCGCGCGAATTCTCGGTTGTAGCAGCCAAGTCCCGCCACCTCGAACCCCATCTCGTCGCGGGCGATCCGCGCGGCGGCGCGCACATGGGTGGCGTCCCCGAAGATGAAGACGCGCTTGCCGGTGAGGTACGTGCTGTCGACCGATCTGGCATACCACGGCAGGCGCAGGCGCGCTTCGTCCGCGCGGCAGGGCAGCCCGGTGATCCCAGCGACTTCGCTCAGAAAGTCGCGCGTGGCGCCGACGCCGATGGGCACGGTTTTCGTATAGCGCTGGCCATGCGCGCGCTCGAGCCAGCGGGCGGCGCTCTCGGCGGTCTCGGGGTAGAGCAGCACGTTGAAATGCGCGGCGCCGAGGCGGGCGATGTCGGCGGGCTCTGCATCCATCGGCGCGACGACATTCACGTCGATGCCGATATCGTGGAGCAGCGCCGTCAACTCGGTGATGTCGTCGCGGTGACGAAAGCCCAGCGCGGTCGGGCCGAGGATGTTGCAACTGATGCGCGCGCTGCGCTCCACCGGCGTCGCCAAGGCGCGCACGATCTGAAGGAAGGTCTCGTCCGCGCCGAAATTCTCCTTGCGCTGATAGCTCGGCAATTCGAGAGGGATCACCGGGATCGGAAGGCCCATCCGCTCGGCCAGCCCGCCCGGATCGTCCTGGATCAGCTCCGCCGTGCAGGAGGCGCCGACGATCATCGCCTGCGGCTCGAACCGCGCGAAGGCATCGCGGCAGGCATCCTGAAAAAGCTGCGCCGTGTCCGAGCCGAGATCGCGCGCCTGGAAGGTGGTGTAGGTGACCGGCGGGCGGTGGTCGCGCCGCTCGATCATGGTGAAGAGAAGGTCCGCATAGGTATCGCCCTGCGGCGCGTGCAGGACGTAATGCAGCCCCTTCATGGCCGTGGCGACGCGCATCGCGCCGACATGCGGCGGTCCTTCATATGTCCAGACGGCCAGCTTCATTCCGCCGCCTCCAATCTGCCGGAGAGGCTCGAGATCAGGCCCTTGCGGCGCAGCGGGCGCGAGAAGAGACCCGCGAGATCGCCGGCCTGCTCGTAGAAATGGACCGGCGTGAAGACGAGCTCGATCGCCCATTTCGTGGTCAGCCCCTCGGCCTCGAGCGGATTGGCGAGGCCGAGGCCGCAGACCGTGAGATCCGGGCGTAGGGCGCGCGCGCGCTCGAGTTGCAGATCGACGTCCTGCCCTTCCGAGATCACAGGCCCCGCCTCCATCAGGTCGAGATCGGGGCCGACGATGGCGTTGTGGATGAAGGGGCTTCCCACCTCGAGAGCCGTCATGCCGCATTCGCGGGTCAGAAACCGGGCCAGAGGGATCTCGAGCTGGCTGTCGGGAAAGAAGAAGACCGTCCGGCCCGCCAAGTGCTCGGCCGCCTGCGCGACGGCGCGGGCCGCACGGGCGCGGGGCGCGTCGGTGGCGGCGGCGAAGGCCGCGTCGCTCAGCCCGAATTCGTCCGCGATGGCGCGCAGCCAGGCGGTCGTGCCCGCCTCGCCGAAGGGAAAGGGCGCCGCGATATGCCGCGCGCCCCGCCGCTCGAGCGCGGCGCATGTATCGCCGAGGAAGGGCTGGGTCAGCGCGAAGACCGTGTTCGGGCCGACGGCGATGCCCGCCTCCATGCTCCGCGCGGGCAGGCAGCGCACCGTCTCGACGCCGATGTCGCGCAGAAGGGAGAGCATCTGGTCCTCGACCACATCGGGCAGCGCGCCGACGACCAGCAGCTCGCGGGCCTCGGTCGCGGGCAGCACCGGCACCATCGAGGCAAGGCAGGCATCCTCGCCCTGGGTGAAGGTCGTCTCGATGCCCGAGCCCGAGTAGTTCAGCACGCGCACCTTGGGCGCGTAGGTTTCTGTCAGGCGCTCGGCGGCGCGGGACAGGTCGAGCTTGATGACTTCCGAGGGGCAGGAACCCACGAGAAAGAGCTGGCGGATGTCCGGGCGGCGCTCCAGAAGGCGCGCGACCTCGCGGTCGAGCTCGTCATGCGCGTCGTTGAGGCCCGCAAGATCCCCTTCCTCGAGAATCGCCGTCGCGAATCGAGGCTCGGCGAAGATCATGACCCCCGCCGCCGATTGCAGCAGATGCGCGCAGGTCCGGCTCCCGACCACGAGAAAGAACGCATCCTGCATCTTGCGGTGGAGCCAGATGATGCCCGTGAGGCCGCAGAAGACCTCGCGCTGGCCCCGCTCCTTGAGCACCGGGGCGCTGCGGCATCCACCGCCGACAGGGGCGCCCGCGCTCATGTCAGCGCCGCCGATTGCAGCCGCGCCATGCGCAGCTTACGCAGGAACTGGCCCGCGTTGATCGCATAGGCGGCATAGGCCGCGAGCGCCAGCCACATGAGGGCGACGGGAGTCATGGCACCCGAGAAAAGTCCAACGATATAGGCCGTATGCAGGAAGATCACGGCAAAGCTGAACACGTCCTCCCAGAAGAAGGCGGGCGCGAAGAGGTACTGACCGAAGACCACCTTCTCCCAGATCGCGCCGGTCACCATGATGAGATAGAGCGCGGCCGTCTTCACGAGCACCGACAGCGTCGCCGCGGCATAGCCCTCGCCGGTCGAAAGATAGCGCAGCACCAGCACCAGCGAGACGAGGAAGATGGCGAATTGGGCGGGCGCCAGGATGCCCTGGACGAGGGTCCAGCGCGTGCCGTCGCGGCGCTTTCTCTGGTCCGCGGTGTAGAGCGGGCGGTGGCGCGAAGATGTGGTAGAATCGCGAAGCATTTCTGACCCTTACCAAGTTGCCTGAAACCCAGTTAAGCGCCGCCGGTGCGATGTGTCAACTTTGATTTACACATTGGATGTAACGCAAAACTCCCCCTCGAAAGCGCCGGTGGAAAATTGTCCAATGCGATCAATTGAATGCACCGCGCAGCGGATAGAAGCCGAGACCCACTGTCAATTTTCTTTGACATTTTACCGGATGCGTCGGATCATTCCTGCAACCTGGGATGATGCGACTGGCGCCTCACGACTTGAACGCAAGCATTGCGTCACGGGTTAGGGAGGGACTGCAACCATGAACGGGAAGTCCGATACACAGTCAGCGCGCCACACCGGATCTTCGCAAGGAACCGTCGGCAAGATCGCCGCGCATGCCTTGGGCGAGGTCGCACTCAGAGCCAAGGCCATGAGAGAGAACCCCGACGCCCGCAACATCGACATGCTCTTCGACGCCGCGATCAGCGACGATCCCCTCGCATGCAGCGTCGTCGCACACCGCATGATCGAGGACGGCGTGCTGCCGGAATACATCTGCGACGTCTACATCCCCGCCATCGCCCGCCGCATGGGCGACGACTGGTGCGAGGACGAAGCCTCGTTCAGCCTCGTGACCATCGGCACATCGCGCATGCAATTCCTTCTGCGCGAGATCGGGCCGGGCAGATCCGACGACCGGCGCTGGAACGCGAACGGCGATCAGGCCTCGGTCCTGCTGCTCCTGTCGCGGGATGCGAACCATACGCTTGGGGTGATGGTCCTCGCCGGTCAGCTTCGGCGGCTCGGCTTCTCGGTCAAGCTCTCCATCGGCGAGTCCACCGAGGATCTGATCGAGACGATGCTCGATCTCGAGTTCGACGCCGTTTTCGTCTCGGCCTGCATGACCGACGATCTGGAGGACCTGCGCGAGGTCGTTCAGGAAATCAAGGCGAATTCCAAGACGCCGCCCCCTATCATTCTGGGCGGCGTCGTCGTTGAAAAGGACGGGAACGCTCTCCATGTCACAGGTGTTGACAAGATAACGAATAAGCTTGAAGAGGCTCTCTCGTTTTGTAAGTTGAACCGCGGCACATTGTCCCGATAACGGAACATGTGTGATTTGCCACTCTGACGGCCGACCGATCCCAAGCCGACCGATCCGATCCGCCAGCCGACCAAAGGGACTGACTAGAGGATGACGTCTCGCGGGACAAAATACTGGAACAGCGGCGCCATTCCCTTGATCGGCCCCGATATTCTGGGCGACATCATCGCGTCACTGGCCGATCTGGCCATCGTCATCGACCCGAGCGGCAGCGTTCTGTCCGTCCTCAGCAACCCCGCCAACCGCAACTATTCCGACCTGAAATCATGGGAGCGGATGGATCTGCGCGAGGTTCTCACCTCCGAAAGCGTTCCGAAATTCGACCGCGCGCTGCGCGACTTTCTCGACGATGACGCCGTCGCGCGCCCGGTCGAGCTGAACCATTACGCCGACCAGAAGAAATGGCAGTTCCCGATCAGCTATTCGCTGCACGACATCGGCCCCGATCAGACCATCCTCATGCTGGGGCGCGACATGCGCCCCGTGGCCGAGATGCAGCAGCAGCTCGTCAAGGCGCAGATCGCGCTCGAGCGCGATTACGAGAGCCGCCGCGAATACGACACCCGCTTTCAGGTTCTGATGGGCCATGTCACCGATGCCGTGGTCTTCATCAGCATGACGGAAGGCCGCATCACCGAGTTGAACGGCGCCGCCGCCCGCATCCTCGGCAAGAAGCGCGAGAGCCTTCAGGGCGCGAGCCTCGCGCAGGAAATCAAGGGCGCCGCCCGCACCGAGCTGATGGATCGCCTGCTGGCCGCCGCGCAGGGCGACGGCGCGGCGGGTGTCGAGATCGAGGCGAGCCGCACGGGCGAGAAGATCCGCGTCGTGCCCACGCTCTTCCGCGCGGCGGGCGAGCGCATGCTCCTGTGCCGCCTCACCCCGATGGAGGGGCATGCGTTTCACGAGGACGACCACAGCCGCAATCTCATCGCGCTTTGCGAGACGGGATCGGACGGGATCGTCATGACCGATGGCGCGGGCGCCGTGACTTCGGCCAACGAAGCCTTCCTCAACCTCGTGGACGCCGCGGACGGGCGCAGCCTGCGCGGGCGCCAGATATCGGATTTCCTGTCGCGCGGGAATGTCGATCAGAAAGTCCTCATGGAGCATGCCGCCCGTGTCGGCAGCATGCGCCTCTACACCACCCGCGTCATCGGCGAATATGGCGGCCAGCGTCCGGTGACGATTTCGGCGACGCTCCTCTCGGACGGGCATACGCCCTGCTATGCCTTCGTCTTCCGCGATGCGCAGACGACCGAGCTTCCGCCCGCCGCAGGCCTGACCGCCACCGAGGAGGATGCCAAGCCCCTCAAGGAACTGGTCGGCAGCGCGACGCTCAAGGACATCGTCGCGCAGACGACCGACGTGGTCGAAAAGATGTGCATCGAGACGGCCATCGAGCTGACCGGCAACAACCGCGTCGCCGCCGCCGACATGCTCGGCCTTTCCCGGCAGTCGCTCTACGTCAAGCTGCGCAAATACGGGTTGCTGGCGAAGGACGGCTGACGTCCATCTGTAAGCTTTAGTTTACACTTGCCGACTCGCGGACTGTCATACTATCCTGACAGTCATGACGGATATCGCCGCCTTTCCCCGCATGTCATACCCAAGGCCGCTCGCGGCCCTGAAGCTCATCAAGCCGGTGACATGGTTTCCGCCGATGCTGGCCTATGCGATCGGCTGCGTTTCGGCTGGCGCCCCCGTCTCCGGGCAATGGGGCGCGGTCCTCCTCGGCATCATTCTCGCCGGTCCCATCGTCTGCGGCATGAGTCAGGCCGCGAACGATTGGTGCGACCGTCATGTGGACGCGATCAACGAGCCGCATCGCGGCATTCCGTCGGGCCAGATTCCGGGCCGTTGGGGGCTGTGGATCGCGTGGGCCATGACGGCGCTGGCGCTCATCGTCGGCTGGCAGCTCGGGCCCTGGGGCTTCGGCGCGACCCTGATCGGCGTCGCCGCCGCCTGGGCCTATTCGGCCGAGCCGATCCGCGCCAAGCGCTCGGGCATCTGGGGGCCGGGGCTGGTGGGGCTTTGCTATGAGGGGCTGCCCTGGTTCACCGGCGCCGCCGTGATCTCGGCGGGGGCGCCGTCGGTCCATGTGATCGTCGCGGCGCTTCTCTATTCGCTCGGCGCGCACGGGATCATGACGCTCAACGATTTCAAGGCGCTCGAAGGCGATCGCAAGACGGGCCTCAGATCGTTGCCCGTCACGCTGGGGCCGGAGCGCGCGGCGCGCGTCGCCTGCATCGTCATGGCCCTGCCCCAAGCCGTCATCATCGCTTTGCTCCTGCTCTGGGACCGCCCGCTGCACGCGGCGGGCGTCGCGGCCCTCCTGCTTCTTCAGCTTCTCGCCATGCGCAGGCTGCTCCGCGATCCCAAGGGGCTCGCGCCTTGGTATAACGGCACGGGCGTCCTGCTTTACGTCGCCGGAATGCTCGTCACCGCACTCGCGATCAGAACCTTGGGAGGCGCCATATGACGCTCGGCTGGGGTCAGATCATGCGGCTCGGCCTCGTTCAGGCCGCCTTGGGCGCCATCGTCGTGCTGACCACCTCGACGCTCAACCGGCTGATGGTGGTCGAGCTGGCCCTGCCCGCCGTCCTGCCCGGCATGCTGGTCGCGCTTCATTACGGCATTCAGCTCACCCGCCCGCAATGGGGCTTTCGCTCGGACACGGGCGGCAACCGGACGCGCTGGATCATCGGCGGCATGGCAGTGCTGGCCCTCGGCGGGCTCGGCGCGGCGGCGGGCGTCGTGCTCATGCAGACGGCCTATTGGGCGGGTCTCGCGCTGTCGGTGCTGGCCTATGCCGCGATCGGCCTCGGCGTCGGCGCCTCGGGCACGTCGCTGCTGGCGCTTCTGGCCTCGACCACCGCGCCCGAGCGCCGCGCGGCGGCGGCCACGATCACCTGGCTCATGATGATCTTCGGCATCGCCGTCACGGCGAGCGTCGTGGGCGCGCAGCTTCATCCCTATTCGCCCGCACTTCTTCTGCGCATCGTCGCCATCGTCGCGGCGGGGGCGGTTCTTCTCACGATCCTCGCCGTCTGGGGGATCGAGGCGCGGCTCACCGCGGCGCCCGAGCCCGAGACGCTGCCGTTCCGCCAGGGCCTCGCCGAGATCTGGCAAGAGCCGCGGGCACGGCATTTCACCATCTTCGTGTTCCTGTCGATGACAGCCTATTTCATGCAGGAGCTGATCCTTGAGCCTTTCGGAGGCCTCGTCTTCGGGCTGACCCCAGGACAGACCACGAGCCTCAGCGGCGCGCAGAATGGCGGCGTCTTCGCGGGGATGCTGGTCGTCGGCATCATGGCGACGGGCCTTAAGCGCGGCTCGCTGCGCGCTTGGGTCATCGCGGGCTGCCTCGGCTCCTGCGCGGCGCTCTGCCTCATCTCGGTGATCGGCACGCTGGGCCTTCTTACGGCCTTCACCCCGCTCGTCGTCGCGCTCGGCTTTTTCAACGGCATGTTCGCCGTCGCGGCCATCGGCTCGATGATGGCGCTGGCCGGCGAAGGGCGCGGGCGGCGCGAGGGCACGCGCATGGGCCTTTGGGGCGCGGCGCAGGCCGTGGCGGCAGGCTTCGGCGGGCTGGCGGGTGCGGCGCTGGTCGATCTCTTCCGGCTCGCGCGGCTCGGCGATGCGCATGCCTTCGGCGCCGTCTTCGTGATCGAGGCGGCGATCTTCGTCGCCGCCGCCCTCATGGCGATGCGGATCATGGCGCCGAGACGTATTCAACCCTTTGTAATCGCGGGAGAATGATCATGCATGACGTCATCGTCGTCGGGGGCGGGCCGAGCGGCGCCACGGCCGCCGAAGATCTGGCCCGCTCGGGTCACAAGGTCGCCTTCATCGACCGCGCCGGCAAGATCAAGCCTTGCGGCGGGGCGATCCCGCCGCGCCTCGTGCGCGACTTCCTGATCCCCGACAGCCAGATCGTGGCGAGGATCAACACGGCGCGGATGATCTCGCCCACCGGGCGGCGCGTCGATATCCCGATCGAAAACGGCTATGTCGGCATGGTCGATCGCGAGCATTTCGACGAATTCCTGCGGGGCCGCGCCGAAGAGGCCGGGGCCACGCGCATCACCGGCACCTACACGGGCATCACCCGCGACGGCACCGGCACCCATGTCGCCTATCGCTGCAAGGCGACGGGCGAGACGAAAACGCTCGCTACGCGGCTCGTCATCGGCGCCGACGGCGCGCGCTCGAACGTGGGCCGCCACGAGGTGCCGGGAGGCGACCGGATTCCTTACGTCATCGCCTATCACGAGATCATCGAAGCGCCGTCCGGCACCCTCCCCGGCTATGATCCGGGCCGCTGCGACGTCATCTATGACGGCGCGATCTCGCCCGATTTCTACGGCTGGGTCTTTCCGCATGGCGCGCAGGCGAGCGTGGGCATGGGCACACAGGTGCCGGGCGTCGATCTGAAGGAGGCGACAGCCGCCCTGCGCGCCGCCTCGGGCCTTTCCGCGTGCCGCACAATCCGGCGCGAGGGCGCGCCCATCCCGCTGCACCCGTTGGACAAATGGGACAATGGCCGCGATGTGGTGCTGGCCGGCGACGCCGCGGGCGTGGTGGCGCCCTCGTCGGGCGAAGGCATCTATTACGCGATGGTCGGCGGGCGCGTCGCCGCCACGGCGGCGGCGGCTTGCCTCAGCTCTGGGCGGGCGAGCGATCTGCAACTCGCGCGCAAGCTCTTCATGCGCGAGCATAAATCGGTCTTCAAGGTTCTGGGCGCCATGCAGCGCGCCTATTACCGCTCGGATGAGCGGCGCGAGCGGTTCGTCTCGCTGTGCCATGACGTCGATGTGCAGCGGCTGACCTTCGAGGCCTACATGAACAAGGCGCTGGTCAAGGCGCGGCCGATGGCGCATCTGAAAATCGGCATCAAGAACCTTGCCCATCTGACCGGTTTGGTGGCAGTGACGCGCATATGAGCGTGATGATCCCCGCATGGGTCGACGGCACCCTGACGCCGGTCGAGAAGCTGGACGCGCATCGGCGCGGCCTGCCACACAAGGCCGTGTCCGTCTTCGTGATGCGCGGCAAGGAGACGCTCCTCCAGCGGCGGGCGGCGGTGAAATACCACACGCCCGGCCTCTGGGCGAATGCCTGCTGCACGCATCCGGACTGGGACGAGACGCCCCTCGCTTGCGCGCGCCGGCGCCTTGGCGAAGAGCTCGGTATCACCGGGCTCGATCTGGCGCATCGCGGAAAGGTGGCCTATCGCGCCGATGTGGGCGGCGGCATGATCGAGGACGAGCGCGTCGAGATCTTCACCGCCGAAGCGCCGAAGGATCTGCGCCTCGCGCCCGATTCCTCCGAAGTCTCGGACACGAAATGGATCACCCTCGAGGACCTCGGCGACGAAGTGGCGCGCCATCCCGCGCGCTTCACGCCCTGGCTGCGCATCTATCTCGCGGAGCACCGCGAGACGATCTTCGCCTGATCCCGCTTAGCTGATTGCGCCGATCCGCTTGCCCACGGCCTCGGCCGCCATCGCCGCGATATCGACCGCCGTCAGCCCGGCCTCGGCATACATCGCATCGGGGGCCGCCTGCTCGATGAAGCGGTCGGGCAGCGTCATGCAGCGTATCTGGCAGCGCCCGTCGAGCAAGCCGTCATTGGCCAGATCATGCAGCACCATCGCGCCGAAGCCGCCGCGCGCGCCCTGCTCGACGGTGACCAGCGCCTTGTGGTGGCGCAAAAGCTGGCGGATAAGCGCGCGGTCGAGCGGCTTGGCAAAGCGCGCATCGGCGAGCGTCGCCGAGATGCCTTGCGCGGCCAGCGTCTCCGCCGCCGCCTCGCAAACGCCCAGATGCGCGCCGAAGCTGAGAAGCGCGACGTCGCTTCCCTCGCGGATGATGCGGCCCTTGCCGATCTCGAGCGGGACGCCCCGCTCGGGCAGCGCCGTGCCCCTGCCCTCGCCGCGCGGATAGCGGAAGGCGATGGGGCCGCCATCATGCGCGGCGGCGGTCGCGACCATGTGCATCAGCTCCGCCTCGTCGCCCGCCGCCATGACGGTGAAGTTGGGCAGCGCGGCGAGAAAGCCGATATCGAACGCGCCCGCATGAGTCGCACCGTCCGCACCCACGAGGCCCGCGCGGTCGATGGCGAAGCGCACGGGCAGGTTCTGGAGTGCCACGTCATGCACCACCTGGTCGTAACCGCGTTGCAGGAAGGTCGAGTAGATCGCGCAGAAGGGCTTCAGCCCGCTCGCCGCCATGCCGGCGGCGAAGGTCACGCCATGCTGCTCGGCGATTCCCACATCGAAGACGCGCGCCGGAAACCGGTCCGCCATGATGTCGAGCCCGGTGCCCGCAGGCATCGCCGCCGTGACCGCCACGATCCGCGGATCGCGCCCTGCCTCGTCGGCGAGCGCGGTTCCGAAAACCGATGTATAGCTCGGCGCGTTGGCGCGTTTCTTGGCCTGCGCGCCGCTTGCCACGTCGAAACTGCCGACGCCGTGATACTTGTCCGCCGCGCTTTCGGCAGGGGCGTATCCCTTGCCCTTCACGGTGCAGCAATGGATGAGCACCGGCCCCGTCGCCCGCGTGCGCGCGCTGCGCAGCACGCTCAGAAGCTGGTCCATGTCATGTCCGTCGATCGGGCCCATATAGGCGAAGCCAAGCTCCTCGAAGAGCGTGCCGGTGCCGCCCGTGCGGCCCATCACCAGCGCGCGGGCGCGCCGCGCCTGATCGCGCAGCGGGCCGGGCAGCGCCGCCTCCAAGCGCTCGAGCGGCGCGGCGCCGAGACGCGATGTATATTTCGACATGGCGCCCACGGGGGGCGCGATGGACATCTCGTTGTCGTTGAGGATGACGAAAAGGCGCCGTCCCTCCGCGCCCGCGTTGTTCATCGCCTCATAGGCCATCCCCGCGCTGATCGCGCCGTCGCCGATGACGGCGATGGCGTCCCCCGTGGGCCGCCCCATGTCCCGCCCGATTGTGAAGCCGAGCGCGGCGGAGATCGAGGTCGAGGAATGCGCGGCGCCGAACGGGTCGAACTCGCTCTCGCTGCGCTTGGTGAAGCCGCTCAGCCCGCCCTCCTGCCGCAGCGTGCGGATGCGGTCGCGCCGCCCGGTCAGGATCTTGTGCGGATAGCATTGATGCCCCACGTCCCAGATCAGCTTGTCGCGCGGCGTGTCGAAGACGGCATGGAGCGCGACGGCCAGCTCCACCACGCCGAGCGACGAGCCGAGATGCCCGCCGGTGACGGAGACGGCCTCGATCACCTCGCGGCGCAGCTCGCCGGCGAGGGTCTTCAGATCGGCGTCGGGCAGCGCCCTGAGATCGGATGGTCCGGCGATCCGGTCCAGAATCGGAGCACGTGATGCGGTCATGATCGTCTCCTCGGTCTGCCTGCGATGGTCTTCCTGCGATGTCCGGTGCCGCGAGGAGGCCTGCCCCGCGCGGCACCGGGTTCCTGTAGCCAACAGGAAGGGAACCGGGGCCATCGGCTCTCGCCTTGCGCCCCAGGCACCGAACGCGGGCTGGCCGCGTTCGATCTCGTCGATGGCGGGGCGCCTAGGCGCCCGGCCCTTTATGTCAGGCGAGGCCGCCCGCCTCGGGCGCCGCGAGATGGGACAGCGGCGTCGGGTCCGGTGCCAGCTTCGAATCCTCCGGCAAAAGCCGCGAGATCCCGATGAAGACCCAGGCGATCAGGTAGATCGCGGCGCAGAAGAGCGCCGCATATCCCGCCCCCTTCAGCATCAGCGCCGTGATATCCGCCGTCAGGCGGAAATTGCGGGTGCCGGTGCGCAGATAGTCGTCTTGATCGTGCATCGTCCTACTCCTCAATCCAGCGGCGCGTAGCCATGTATCTGCGCCCAGACAAACCAGTTGTCGACGACCGTTCCCGACAGAAGGATGCCGATCCCGCCCGTCAGCGGCGTCAGCACGGCGAACCACCAGGCCCAGCGGTGGATGCCCTCCATCGTCGCGTTGAAGCCCATCGTCCAGCGCCAGAAGAGCGCGGCGCGTTCCGTGGCGGTGCCGCGGTCCACGATCTGCTCGATCTCGCGCTCGCCGCCGAAGCGGCTGACCGCGAGGATCGTGGCCCCGTGCATCGCGAAGAGAAGCGCCGAGCCGTAGAGGAACACGATCGAGAGCGCGTGGAACGGGTTGTAGAAGAGGTTGCCGTAGGTCAGCGAGAACAGGTTCGTCCAGTCGAGATGCGGGAAGATGCCGTAGGGCACCGCCTCGGACCATGACCCCATCAGGATCGGCCGGAAGAGCCCCAGCACGAAGATGAGCCACAGCAGCGACGCGAAGGCCCAGCTGACATGCTTGCCCATCCCGAGCTCCTCGGCGCGCCGATAGGTGCGCACCCACCAGGCGCTGCACCCGACGAGGAAGAAGAAGCTGGCGATGAGCCACCATCCGCCCTCGTTCAGCGGCGCGAAGCCGAGGCCGTATTCCGGCGCGGGCGGCTCGAGCGCCATCCAGAAGAGATCGCGCAGGAAAATCCCCGGCGAGTAGCCCGCCTGCGCCCAGAAGTTCAGCCCGATGATGAAGAACCACATCCCGAAGCCGATGACCCCGATCAGGCCGAACGTGCCGAGATGAACGGGACCGATCTGCGCGTTGCCGAAGATGCCGTAGAGCCGCGAGAACCGGGCGCGCGTGGTGCGCCCGCGCATCGGCGCGTCGTCGATCGTCATCCCCATCTCGGGCGGGCCCTGAACCTGGACCTGGGTAAAGATGTTCTGATACTCAGCCATGTCTCAAATCCTCCTCAAAGGTCCACCCACCAGGGCAGCTCGTAGTACCAGTCCCACCAGACGATCCACTGGTCGAACCAGATGGTGCCCGAGATGACGATGCAGACCGCGCTCCAGAACCCGGCCATCAGCGCCAGGAAGAGGCCCAGACGGTGAATGCCGAGCGGCCCGATCGAATAGCCGATGAGATCGCGGAAATAAGTGTCCTCGTGGTCGGGCGAGGCGATCTCGCGCCCCTTGCCGGGGTTGACCGCCGACAGGACCAGCGAGCCGTGCAGCGCGAGGGCGACAGCGGTGATCCAGAAAAAGCTGATCGCGACCATATGCGCGGGGTTGTAGTGGAAATTGCCGTAGGCGTAGCCCACGTTGTTCACCCAATCGAGGTGGCTGAAGATCCCGTAGGGAAATCCGTGCCCCCAGGCGCCCATCAGGATCGGGCGGATGATGACCAGCGTGACATAGGCGAAGATCGCGACACCGAAGGCGAAGGGCACGTGATAGCCCATCCCGAGTTTTCGGCATATCTCGACCTCGCGCATCATCCAGCTGATGAAGGCGCCCGTCGCGCAGATCGTGATGATCTGCCAGAGCCCTCCTTCGGCCAGAGGCGCCATGCCGAGACCGACCTCGAGGGAGGGCGGCTCGATCGAGATGAGCCAGGGATTCCACGTGTCGCCCAAGGCGGCGCCGTAGAAGATCAGGGCCGTTCCGAGGACCGCGAAAAAGAACGTCGTGACCCCGAAGAAGCCGACATAGAAGGGACCCACCCAGAAATCGAACAGATCACCTCCGACAAGCGTCCCGCCTCGGACGCGGTATTTCCTCTCGAAGCTGAGCAGTGCCATCTTCCGTCTCCATTCAGTGTCCGGGGCGCGCCCCAGCGGGGCCGGCCGGCGCGGACAGGTGCCGCGATATGCGTTGGTGTTTGCCGGGGCGGGGGATCCCCCCCGCCCGCGGCGGATGGTGTGGGCTGCGCGCGGGCATTACTCCGCCGCCGCCGCCTCGCCTCCGAACGCCCGCTCGAACCAGTTGGTCTGCGGATTGCTGAGCAGGACAAGGTGGATCATCACCGCGAGCAGGAACAGGAATACGCCCTGCGCCACGAACACGCGCCGCGGATCGAAGATCAGCCAGATTTTGTAGAACTGTGCCATTGTGATCCCTCCTACCAGGCGAACCAGGGAAGCTTGATGTACGTCAGGATATGAGCGACGACGGCGATCGCAGTGAAGATCGCGAAGCCGCTCATATACACCGAGTGCAGCTCCTGGGCCTGCTCGTCAGTGAGACCCGTGAAGGACAGGTCGGTCTTATCAGCCATGGTTTTTCCTCCGGAAAAGTGAACTGATGCCGCAGCGCCCCGCGGCCGGGTACGACAGGGGCGCACCCCCTGCCCTGTCATCCGCGCGCCTGTGACGGGCGCGGAATCTCGGTCCCGCTCAGGCCGACAGGATGATCGGCGCGATGATGCTGGCCTCGCTCCAGGCGGCGCGGAATGGCGACTTTTCGGGCAGGCGCCAATGGCGCGCGGCGCTCAGCACCCATGTCAGGCTTGCGATCGGCAGGGCCACGACGAAGATGATGGCGAAATAGGCGATGTATTCGCGCCGGTGGGCCGCGCTCCGCGATCGCACGCGCATGCCTTTCATATCGCTTGTGAAATCAGTCATCTTGCACCTCCAGAGCTGGATTGAATTTGGTTGACGGTCTCGAGCACGACGCGCTCGGCGCCGCCCGCGAGCGCGGCCTTCTCGGCCGCGTCGCGCAGGGTCTTGGCGGCGGAGATCCGCGTCAGGATGGGATGGGTCGCGACGATCTCGTCGAGCCGCCGCTGGGCGTCCGCGTCCCACGGGAAATCGCGGCGCAGCGTCGTCGGCGTCGCCTCGGCGGCATCCATTTCGGTGCCGAGCGGCAGGATGTGGAAGAGCGCGTCGAAGAGCCCGTTGCACACTTCCTGCAAAAGATAGGTGGCCCCCGCATAGCCCATGAAGGGCGTGCCGGTGGCGCGCCGGATGGCGGCGCCGGGGAAACTGGCGGGAATAAAGCTGGGCGCCGGTCCATGGCCGGATTTCATCTCGGCCAGATACATCTTCTCGTTGATCGAGCCGAGCACGATCAGGGGCCGCTTGGCGTGCAGATCGGCGCGCACGGCATCGTTGTCGGTCTTCTTGCCGCGCAGCCGCGAGACGGCGAAGGCGCAGGGAAAGCCCAGATCCTCCTCGAGATATTTGCGGATGCCGCGCGTGTAGGTCTCGTTCGCGACCACGGCGAAGGAGGCGGTGGCGAAGAAATCCTGCGTGACCGAACGCCACAGATCCCATACCGGCTTGATGGTCGAATGCTTCTCGCGCTCGATGAAAGGCTCGGGATCGAGGCCGAGCAACTCGCCCAGCTTGCGCAGGAATTTCGTGGTGCTGTCGATGCCGATGGGCGCCTGAAGATAGGGCTTGCCCAGCACCTCGGCGAGGCCGCGCCCGAATTCGCGGTAGAGGCAGACATTGACGTCGGCGTTCACCAGCCCGCGCATCTCGCCCAGATGCGCGCCGAGCGGCATCACCATGTTGATCTCGGCGCCGATCCCTTCGACGAGGCGGCGGATCTCGGCCAGATCCGAGGGCATGTTGAACGTGCCGTACATCGGCCCGAGGATGTTGACACGCGGAGCCGCGCCCTCCTCGCGCTTGGTCTCCTTGGGCAGGCGCCCCTTGGTCATGCCGAATTCGGTGAAGATCCAGGTCATCGCGCGGTCCGCGCTCTCCCATTGATCCTCGTCGATGGTGCGCGGAAGGAAGCGCTGGATATTCGTGCCCATGGGCGTGACGCCCCCGCCGATCATCTCGGCGATGGAGCCGGTCACGACCACGGCGGGCAATGCCGGATCGAGCACCTGCCACGCGCGCTTCATCGCCTCCTCGGTGCCCGAGCCCATTTCCTCCTCGGCCAGCCCCGTCACCACGATGGGCAGCTCATGCGGCGGCAGCGCGTCGGTGTAATGCAGAACGCTCGTCACCGGCAGGTTCTCGCAGCCCACCGGGCCGTCGATCACCACCTGCAAGCCCTTGACGGCGCAGAAGGCATAGACCGCCCCCCAATAGCCGCCCGCGCGGTCATGATCCTGCACCAGCATCAGATCATCTCCTCCGCGGCGCGCGCCCGTGCGGCCTTCTCGAGCTTCTTAGCGTTTACCTCGCGAAAGCGTGGCTGAAGATTGGGCGCGCCTTCCCAGACGCCAGCGGTATCGCCCGTGCCCACGCCCTCGAAAAAGGCCTGCATCTCGGCCATCCGGGACTTGTTGCCGATGGCCGCGTTCACCACCTCTGCCAGCGATCCGGCCCCGGCGGGGCCCATGAGAGGCCGCGCGGAAATCAGGTTGGTGAAATAGAGCGCGGGAATACCGAGCTGCTTGGCCTTCTGCACCACCGGCGTCGTGCCGATGGCGAGATCGGGCCGCACGCCCTCCATCGCCGCGCAATCCTCCTCGAGCGAGGCGCGGTATTTCACCGTGACGCCCTTGGCGCGCAGCCACTCGGCATCCGCCGCCGACCAGGGCGTTTTCGGGCAGGCGGTGCCGACATAGGGCACGCGCGCGCCGCTCTCGATCAGCAGGCGCGCGACCAGAAGCTCCGATCCCTCATAGCCCGAAAGCGTGATCGTGCCGTTGATGGGCGCCCCTGCCAGCGCGCCCTTGATCGCGGGCAGAAAGGCGTTCTGGGCCGCCGCGATGCGATCCGCCGCAAGCCCGAAGGCCGCACCGATATTGGCCAGCCAATCGGCGGTGCCGTCATGGCCCACCGGGGCCGAGCCGACGACGGGCCGCCCTGCCGCCTCGAATTCGCGGATGGAGGCGGTGTAGAAGGGATGGATCGCCGCGACCGCGCCGCAATCGAGCGCGGCATAAAGCTCGCGCCATTCGCGCACCGGCGCCACGGGACCGGCGGCGAGGCCCATCGGGGCCAGCATCGCGCCGATCATCATCGGATCCGCCGGAAACATCTCGCCCAGAAGCGTCACGGTCGGGCGATCCGACTTGCCCGAGGCGGGGCGCTGCACCGGGCCGGCCTCGATCTCGTCCCGCGCGTATTTCAGCATCGCGCCCGACAGCACGTCCTTGGCCTCGGCATGGGTCGGAATGCCGAAGCCCGGCACGTCGATCCCGACCACGCGCACACCGTCGATCTCGGGCGGCAAGAGGCGCAGGGGCACGCCGGACGCGGTGGGCACGCAAAGATTGGTGACGATGATCGCATCGAGCTTGGCCGGATCGGCCATGTCATGCACCGCCTCGCGGATATCCTCGAAGAGCTTGCCGGTGACGAGCGTTTCGGAGTTGAACGGAACGTAGCCGACCGACCGGCGCGCGCCGTAGAAATGCGACACGAACGAGAGACCATAGACGCAGCAAGCCGAGCCCGACAGGATCGTCGCCACCCGCTTCATCCTGAGGCCCACGCGAAGCGAGCCGAAGGCCGGGCACATGGATTGCGGCTTGTCATGGGGGCCGGTCGGGTAATCGGCGGCATAGCGCTCGAGAATGTCCGATGCGCCCGCTTTGCGGGCCGCCTCGCGCATCGCATCCGCGCCCGCCGTGCAGCCGCCCTCGAGCGCGGTCGCCTGCACATCGGCGGCGGGCAACTCTGGAATTCGGAACTCGGCGGGCGATGTCTGCGCCGCAACCGACATCATCGCGGGCGCGCCGCCTTGCGCCTCGGTGACGACAATCGCGCCATCGGCATCATAGCCGACCTCATACCCCTGGCGTCCCGCATCATCCATGACGGGTCTCCCGCAGGATGATATGCGCATCACGCCTCATCGTAGATCACCTCGAGCGTTTCGCGGATCACGGCGTTCTTGCCGCGCATATCGGCATCGGTGGCGGGCACCAGCGTGTAGTCGCCGCCCGTGTCCTTCGAGTCGAACAGCCCCAGCAGCCCGTCCTGATCGAGCGGCGTGGGCCGTGTCGGCGGCGCGCTCGCCACGGCATCGCCCAGGGCGGCGAAAAGGCCGCCCCATTGCGACTCGGCCGTGCCGACGATCTGGTAATTGGCGGATTTCTTGCGCAGGTCGTCATCCTGCGGGATGGCCGCGAGCACGGGGATGTCCACGGCCTCGGCGAAGGCCTGCGCCTCGCCCGAGCCATCGTCCTTGTTGATGACCAGCCCCGCGACGCCCACATTGCCGCCCAGCTTGCGGAAGTAATCCACCGCCGAGCAGACATTGTTGGCCACGTAAAGCGATTGCAGATCGTTCGAGGCCACCAGGATAACCTTCTGCGCCATGTCCCGCGCGATGGGCAGGCCGAAGCCGCCGCAGACCACGTCGCCCAGGAAATCCAGCAGGACGTAGTCGAAATCCCAATCGTGAAAGCCGAGCTTCTCGAGAAGTTCGAAGCCGTGGATGATCCCGCGCCCGCCGCAGCCGCGCCCCACCTCGGGCCCGCCCAGCTCCATCGCGAAGACACCCCCGCGCTTGAAGCAGACATCGCCGATCTTCACTTCTTCGCCCGCCAGCTTCTTCTTGCCCGAGGTCTCGATGATCGTGGGGCAGGCCTTGCCGCCGAAAAGAAGCGAGGTTGTGTCGGATTTCGGATCGCAGCCGATGAGCAGCACGCGCTTGCCCTGTTCGGCCATCATGTGGCTGAGATTGGCGAGGGTGAAGCTCTTGCCGATGCCGCCCTTGCCGTAGATCGCGATGATCTGCGTCTTGGACGTGGGCGCGCCCTGCGGCACTTCGAGGCTCGGATCCGCCTTCGCCTCGTCGCGCAGGCGCTTGTCGAAATCCTTCAGATTTGGCACTTCATCCTTCACGACGCGTCCTTCCAGTTGAGCATCATTTTCAGGCAGTCCGGATCCCGGAAGGCCGTCTTGTAGGCTTCCACGGCATCGGCCTTGGCCGCCTCGTGCGAAATCAGTCCCGCGAGAGAGAGCGCGCCGCTCTCGACCAGCGCGCGGGTCGCGGCGAGATCGCCTTGCGTCCATTCGGCGGTGACGCGCAGGCGTGCTTCCTTCATGAAGGCGGGCGGAAAGGCGAAGCCGAGCGGCGCGGTGTAGAAACCCGCCAGCACGATCTCCCCGCCGCGCCCGAGGCGCGCGATCAGATCGTCGAGCAGCGTGCCCGCGCCCGAGGCATCGAAGATCGACATGTAGTCGCGGCGCGGATCGTCCTCGGGGCGGATGACGTCATAGCCCATGCCCCCGGACATCCGGGCCGCGTCGATCTCCCAGACGGTCGGCGCGGGCGCACCGGCGGCGAGCGTGAGGCGCGCCAGAAGGCGGCCCAGAACGCCGTGGCCGACGATGAGATCGGGCACGGCCTTGCCGTCTCCGGCCATCGCGTGCCGCGCCGTCGCGGCGAGCGCAAGAAGCGCGCCCTCGGGTCCGAAGCCCCGGTCGATGCGCGCCGCGCGCTCGGCCTTGGTGACGAGGATCTGTGACGCGCCGCCGAATAGGCCGAACGCGCCTTCGAAACAGTTGGAGCCGGGCACGAAAACCGTCTCGCCGATGCGGTAGCCGGTGGCGGGATCGGCCTCGACCACCTCGCCGACGGCCTCGTAGCCGGGCACGAGCGGATAGCCCATTCCGGGAAAGGGCGGCATCTCGCCGGACCAGAAAAGCTTCTCGGTGCCGGTGGATATGCCCGAATGCGCGATCTCGACCACGATATCGCCGGCACCGGGCGCCTTGAGGCCGAGATTTCGGATCTCCAGCGCCTCGGGTCCGGTCAGGATGATCGCTTCGGTTTGCACGTCCGTCCCTCCCTCAGAGGTTGCGCCGGGCGGTCGACTCAAGGTCACCTGCCCGTTATGTCAGCTTACGCTTACAATTTAATCTGTCAACTTAAATTGACAGTTTTTCGGCGACGACGACCCCGGTGATGAACGGCCGGCGTGTTCTGAGGCAGGTGGCGGAGGCGAATCCCGCCGCTCGGCAAAGCTCTGCGATCCGCTCGCCCGAACGCGCCCTGCCGGTGCGCATCGCCATCGTGTAGAGCGCGAAATAGACGTCGCCCGCCACGCTGGGCCGGGCACCGCCGGTCATCGGCTCGGAGACGATCAGGCGCCCGCCCGGCGGCAGAGCGGCATAGATCCGCTCGAGGAGCGCCGCCACCGTCTCGTCCGAATGATCGTAGAGCACCCGGATGAGCGTGGCGGTGTCCGCACCCTCGGGCAGCGGATCGCGGACGAAGGAGCCGGGCGCCACGCGCACCCGCGCGCCGAGACCCGCCCGCGCCAGACGCTCCTGAGCCGCCTCGGCCACCTGCGGCAGATCGAAGAGGATGCCGCGCATCTTCGGCGCCACCGCGCAGGCCGCCTCAAGAAAAGCGCCCGTGCCGCCCCCGATATCGAGAAGCACGCGCGTGCCGCGCAGGTCGATCGCGGCGAGCGTATCCTCGGCGACGAGCCGCTGGCTCTGCGCCATGAGATCCGAATAGCGGCGCGTGAGCTGCGCATCTCCCGCCTCCGCGGCCCCGAGGACATACGGCCAGAACGCGGCAAGCTCGGTCTCGGTGCCGCCGCGAAAGAAGGCCGCCGGATCGACCAGATCGCGGTAGAGCACCTTGTGATGAAGGATCATCTCGCGCAGGCCCGGCACACCGACGAGCGCCGCACCCCGCGCGGTGAGCGCGAAGTGGCCCGCGCGCGTGATCCGCAGAACCTTCGACGCGACATTGGCGCGCAGCAGCACCTCCATCCGCTCGGGCGGCACGGCGCAGCGCGCGGCCAGCCGCGCGGCGGGCAAGGCTCCATCCATCAGCATGTCGGGAATGCGCAACTCGACGAGCGCCATGAGGCTCTGGGAGGTGCAGAACCCCGCCACGAGATCGAAGAGCGCCCCGCCCTCGCGCCGCACCCGCCCCCGCAACAGAGGCATGCGCGCGGCCCAGGACTGAAAGCGCGGCGAGGCGAGGAGTCGATTGAGCCGCCCAGGCAGCCCCGCGCGCGGCGCCTGCCGCGCGTCGCCGCAGATCGGCGCCTCGCTCATGCCTATTCTCCCGGCACGGTCCGGCGCGGCATCGGCGCCGAGGGGGTCAGCCGCTCGGCATAGCGTTGCACCATCTGCGCCAGCATGGCCTCGCCCGGACAGGAGGGGATGGAGGCGATGGCGCCGCCGAGACTGTCCTTGAGCTTCGACATCGCGCCCTGCACGCCATAGCGCGCCACGGCATTGGGCCGCCCGTTCAGATCGTCCTGCCCCGGCGGCTTGCCCAGCGTGTCCGCGTCGCAAAGCGTATCGCGCAGATCGTCCGCGATCTGGAACGCGGCGCCGATGCGCGCGCCCAGCTCGGCCCAGGGCCCCGGCTCCTGACCGGCGGCGATGGCGCCCATCTGCGTCGCCGCCACGAAAAGCGCCGCCGTCTTGGCATTGTGATAGGCCTCGAGGTCGATCTCCTCCTCGCTCTCCCAGCCCTGCCCGGCGCAGATACCGCCCGGCATGCCCGTGCGCCGCGCCAGCGCCAGAACGAGGCGCGCGCTGCGCGCGGCGTCGATCTCGGCGATGCGGGCCAGTTCCTCGAAGGCGAGAATGATGAGGCTGTCGCCGGTCAGGACCGCGATGGGCTGCGAATAGGCGCGGTGCACCGAAGGCTTGCCGCGCCGGATGTCGGCATTGTCGAAACAGGGCAGATCGTCATGGACGAGCGAGGCGCAATGGATCAGCTCGAGCGCGGTCGCCGCCGCATCGCCGATCTCGGGCCGGTCCTCGCCGCAGGCCGAGGCGACGGCCAGAAGGATGGTGGGCCGGATGCGCGCGCCGCCCGGCGACACGGCATACCCCAGCGCCGAGGCGAGCCGGGCCGGCGCGCCCCTGGTTCCGCACCGGGAAATCGCGCGACCCATGGCCCCTTCGATCCGTTCGGAAAATGCCACGGCCCGTCCTCCCGATGCAAAATGTAATTCAAAGCTTACATATTTGTGTAAATCAAACTGGACAGTTTTTCGGACTCTGTCAATAATCGAATGATGATACCCGGATGCGATCCATGAGCCCCGCCCCTCCCGTCGTCATCGTCGGTGCGGGGATCGGCGGGCTGGCCGCCGCGCTGCGCCTCGCGCATGCGGGCGTCGACGTCACCGTGCTCGAGCGGCATGGCGCGCCGGGCGGCAAGCTGCGATGCGTTCCCTCCCCATACGGGCCGATAGATGCGGGGCCCACCGTCCTCACGCTGCGCCATGTCTTCGACTCGCTTTTCGAGGATGCGGGCGAGGCGCTCGCCGATCACCTGACGCTCCTGCGCGAGCCGATCCTCGCGCGGCATTACTGGCCGGACGGCACGATGCTGGACCTGCATGCCGACGCGGGCCGAAGCGCCGAGAGCATCGCGCAAGCCTTCGGAAGCCGGGCGCGCGAGGATTTTTTGCGCTTCTCGGCCCGCGCGAAATTGCTTTTCGAGGGGTTCGACGCCCCGATGATGCAGGCCGCGCGTCCGACGCCCGCCGCGCTCACCGCGCATGTGATGCGCAACCCGCGCCTTCTGCCCGCCATGGCCGCCCATCGCACGTTGGCCGAGATGCTGCACCAGAGCTTTCGCGAGCCGCGCCTCATCCAGCTCTTCGGGCGCTACGCCACCTATGTCGGCGGATCGCCCTATGCCGCGCCCGCGCTCCTCGGTCTCATCTGGCATGCCGAAGCGCAGGGCGTCTGGCGCATCGCGGGCGGCATGCATCAGCTCGCCCTCGCCATCGAAAGCGTGGCGCGGGGCCGGGGCGCGGCGTTCCGCTATGGCGCCGAGGTGACCGGGATCGACTGGCAGGGCGGACGGCCACGGCATGTGCGCACCCGCTCCGAGAACATTCCCGCCGGGGCGGTCCTTTTCAACGGCGATCCGAACGCACTGCGCGCCGGAGCGCTCGGCGAGACGGCGCGGCAGGCGGTCGGCGACGAGGGCGTTGCGCCGCGCAGCCTCTCAGCCAATGTCATGACCTTCGCGGCGCGGGCAAGCGGCCCGGCCCTCGCCCATCATACGGTCTTTTTCGCGGACGACCCGCGCGCCGAGTTCGACGCCCTGGCACGCGGCGAGAGGCCGGACGCGCCCAGCCTCTATGTCTGCGCGCAGGACCGGGGCGGCGCGGTGGCCCCGGATGGCCCCGAGCGGTTCGAGATCATCATGAACGCGGCGCCGCGCCCCGGCGCGCACCCCTCCGAGACGGAAGACATCCAATGCCAGACGATCATCATGGACACCCTCGCCCGCTTCGGCCTCGTCTTCGATCCGCTGCCGGGACCGGAGGCACTGACGAGCCCGGCGGGGTTCGAGCGCCTCTTTCCGCACAGCCACGGCGCACTTTACGGGCGATCCCCGCACGGGATGATGGCGGCCTTCGCGCGTCCGCTGGCGCGCACGCGGCTGAAGGGCCTCTATCTCGCGGGGGGCGGGACGCATCCGGGGGCGGGCCTGCCGATGGCCACCCTCTCCGGCAAGCATGCGGCCGAGGCGATATTGAGCGACCTCGCTTCGACCTCGAGGTTCCGCCGAACGGCTACGCCTGGTGGTATGTCGACGGGATCAGCGCGGACGGCACGCGCGCCATCTCGGTCATCGGGTTCATAGGTTCGGTCTTCTCGCCCTGGTACGCATGGTCGGGCCGGCGCGATCCGGCAAACCATGTCTGCCTCAACGTGGCGACCTATGGGCGCGGCGGGCGTTTCGCGATGACCGACCGGGGCCGCGCAGCGCTGCGCCAGAGCGCCGACCAATTGACCATCGGCCCCTCCTCGATGCGCTGGCAGGAGGGGCGCCTCGTGATCGAGATCGACGAGATATCGAGCCTGCCGCTCGTCTCGCGCATGAAAGGGCGCGTCACGCTCACGCCGGAGGGCGTCACATCGGTCGAATTGCCGCTCAAGCCTGACGGCAGCCATGTCTGGCGCCCCTTCGCGCCCTCCTGCGACATCGAGGTGGCGCTCGACGCGCCGGGCTGGCAATGGTCGGGCCACGGCTATTTCGACGCGAATTTCGGCACGGCGGCGCTCGAGGATGATTTCAGCTTCTGGACCTGGGGCCGCTATCCGACGCGTGCCGGCACGACCTGCATCTACGATGCCGCCCTGAGGGACGGCAGCACGCTTGAATGCGCCTTCCATTTCGACCGCAGCGGCCACGCGCATGTGGCCGAGGCGCCGCCCCGCACGGGGTTCAGACCTTCGCTCTGGCAGGTCCGGCGCGAGACGCGCGCCGATCCGGGCACGGTGCCGCGCGAGGTTCTGCCGATGCTCGACGCGCCGTTCTATTCGCGCTCGGCGGTGCGCACCATGCTGAACGGCGAGGACGTGACCGGCGTGCACGAGGCGCTCGATCTCGATCGCTTCGCCTCGCCCCTGCTCAAGCCGCTGCTGGCTTTTCGCGTGCCGCGCCGCGCAGGGTGGCGCTTCGATTAGCGATCAAAGCTCGGAGATGCGCAGCACCGGCTCGTTCGGATTGAGCCGCCAGACGGTGAAATTGAGTGCGCCCGCGATGCTGACCCAGACGAGATAGGGCACGAAGGCGAGGCCCGCCCAGAAATCCACCTGGAAATGCGTGATCGTCGCGCCCGCCACGGCCACCCAGAGCGCCGCCATCACCAGAAGCGCGCCCTTGAGCCGCCGCAACCCGAAGAAGATCGGCGTCCAGAGCGTGTTGAAGGCGATCTGCATCGCCCAGAAGGCGAGCGCATAGCCGCTTCCGGGCAGGCCCGCGACCCGCGCACCCGCGAAGGCGATCAAGAGGTAGATCGTCGTCCACATGATGGGAAACATCCAGTTCGGCGGCGTCCAGCTCGGTTTGGCGAGCCGCGCATACCACGAGCCCGTGGGGAACATCGCGCCCGTCGCCCCGGCGCCGACCGTCGCGGCGAGAAAGATCGTGAAAACCATGTAATCCATCGCTGCACCTCGCTAGTTCGAGGCGCAGTATCAGGCCCGGCGGCCCTGCTGTCCAGCCGCCCCATCGCGGGCTTTGAGCGCGGCGAGCGTCTCGAGCAAGGCGCCGGTGCGCCCCGCGCCCCACCAGGGCGACGCCTGCCCGCGCTCGGCCACCGCATCGACGAGAAACGCGGTCTCCGCGAGCGGCGGCGCATAGAGCGTCGCGGGCTGGGGCAAAAGCATCGAGCCGCCCGCGTAGAGCGCCGATTTGCCCAGCCAGCCGAGCTTTTGCATCCTTCCGGTGCGCGCGCGGCGCGTGATCGAATCGTGCCCCTGCCGGCGCAGCTCGGTCCCGATCCCGGCATAGATGAAGCGCGCGGCATAGATGCCGAGGCGCGCGTTTTGCGGCAGGCGCGGCACACCGGCCTCCGAGCGGATGTAAAGCCTGCGCGCCTCCTCCAGAAGCCGCGCGACGAGGGCGCGCATGTCCGGCGTCGCCTCGGGGCGCGCGAGAAACGCCTCCGGCGTCAGCCCCGCCTCGGCGAGCCAGTCGAGCGGCAGATAGATCCGGCCCGCCGCCGCATCCTCGCCCACGTCGCGGGCGATATTCGTCAGTTGCATCGCGACACCCAGATCGCAGGCCCGCGCCAGCGCGTGCCGGTCGCGCACGCCCATCAGAACGCACATCATCGCGCCCACCGCGCTCGCCACGCGGGCCGAATAGCCGCGCACCTCGCCGATGCCGCCATATCGGCGGCCCTCCGCATCCCATGCCAGCCCCTCGAGCAGCGCCTCGGGCAGCGCGCGGGGGATGCGGTAGGCCGCGACGATGGCGGCGAAGGCCCGATCCTCGGGCGCATCGCGCGGCGCGCCCGCATAGACCCGCTCGAGCCGCGCGCCGAGGGCGAGCACCGCGCGCACCTTGTCATGGCCCTCGTCCACCTCGTCGTCGACGAGGCGGCAGAAGGCGTAGAGCGCCAGCGCCGGATCGCGCACGGAGGCGGGCAGCATCCTCGAGGCGGTATGGAACGACAGCGAGCCGGTGCGGATCACCGCGCGGCAATGGGCGAGATCGTCCGGCCGGATGCCGTGGCGGATGGCGCCCCCGCTCATTCCGCGGCCAGCCTTCGCGCGGCGCGCGGCGCGTCGGGCACCAGCTTGGCCAGAACCTCGGCGCTCGAGACGACGCCGGGCAGGCCCGCGCCCGGATGCGTGCCCGCACCGACGAGGTAAAGCCCCCTCGCCTCCTCGCTGATGTTATGCGGGCGGAACCACGCGCTTTGCAGGATGCGCGGCTCGATGGAGAATCCCGAGCCGTAGGGCGAGTGATAGCGGCTCCGGAACTCCTCGGGCGTGAAGACAAGCGACGCCGAGAGCGATGTCTCGAAACCGGGGATCACCTTCTCTAGCTCGGCGGCCACCTTGACGCGATAGCGCTCCGCCTCCTGCCCCCAGTCCACCGGATCCTTGCCGCCCAGATGCGGCACGGGCGAGAGGACATAGAACGTGTCGTCGCCCTTCGGCGCGGCGCTCGGGTCGGTCACCGAGGGGCGGTGCAGATAGAGGCTCATATCCTCCGAAAGCCGACCCTTCATGAAGATGTCGCGCACGAGGCCCTTGTAGCGCGGGCCGTTGAGGATCGTGTGATGGCCCACGTCGCGCCATGTCCCGGCGGTGCCCTTCGTGCCGAAATACCAGACGAAGAGGCCCATCGACCACCGCTGACGCGCCAGCTTGGCGGGCGACCAGCGGCGCTTCGGGTGATTGCGCAGAAGGCGGGTGTAGGTATGGCCCGCATCGGCATTGCTGACCACGATGTCGGACGGCAGGATCTGCCCGTCCGCGAGGCGCACGCCCTGCGCCGCGCCGTCCTCGATCAGGATCTCGTCCACCTCGGCGCCCTGCCGCACGATGCCGCCCTGCGCGCGGATCACGCGCACCATCGCATCGGCGATCGCCTGCACGCCGCCCATCGCGTAATGCACGCCGAACGCCTTTTCCAGATGGCAGACCAGCGCGTAGATCGAGGTGACGTGGAACGGGTCACCCCCGATGAAGAGCGGATGGAACGACAGCGCCATGCGCAGGCGCGGATCCTTGACGCGCGCCGCGACATGGGCGTGGACCGAGCGATCGGCCCTCAGCCGCGCGAAAGTGGGCAGGACCTTGATGATGTCCATCAGCCGGTTCATCGGGCGGCGGCCCAGATCCTCGAAGCCGAACGTATAGCGCGCTTCGCTATCCGCCAGAAAGCGGCGATAGCCCTTCACGTCGCGCGGGCTGAGCCGGGCGACCTCTTCCACCATGCGTTCGGTATCCCCCGTCGCGGTGAAGCGCGCGCCGTCCGGCCAGCGGATCTCGTAGAAGGGATCGAGCGCGCGCAGATCGACATCCGCGCGGAAATCGGCGCCGCACGCGGCCCAAAGCTCCTCGAAGAGCTGCGGGACGGTCACGATGGTCGGCCCCAGATCGAAGCGGTGCCCATTGCGGGTGATCGAACTGCCCCGCCCGCCCGCGCGGTCGAGCCGGTCGAGCACGGTGACGCGGTAGCCCTTGGCCCCGAGCCGCATCGCCGAGGCCAGCCCTCCGAGCCCGGCCCCGATGACGATCGCGGTCGTTTCGGCATGGATCATATCGTCACCTCGCTCCGCGTCGTTTCCCGCTCAGCCTACATGTGTAAACGTGAGTTGACAATCGTTCTGCGTGGGCGCCGCTGGCGATACCTTGCATTTCCCCTATTTCCGTTGATGAGAAATTGCGGACTATCGCTGAACACCCGAATGTGTCAGAATTATCTGACGCCACAAGGGGACGTGCCTGATGGGGCAGATCGTGACACTCGGTTTCTACCGCTTCGAAGGGGCCCGCGCGCAGCTTTGGGCCTTCGCGATGATGGGGCTGGCGCGGCGCGCCATCGCGCGGGTGCCCGGAATCGGCTTCTGGAAGCTGTGCGGCTCGGGCACCGGCGTGGGCTTCACGCCCCGGCCCAACCTTTCGGTCTATGCGATCCTCGCCACATGGCCCGATGCCGAGACGGCGCGCGCCGCGCTCGCCGGACCGGGGGTCTTCGCGCGCTACCGGGCGCGCGCCGCCGAGAGCTGGACCGTCTTCCTCACGCCCACCTCCGTGCGCGGCGCATGGTCCGGCACGGCGCCCTTCACCGCCGAAGAGGCGCCCGTGCCCGGCCGCCTCGCCGCGCTCACCCGCGCCAGCATCCGCCCCTCGGTCCTCGCGCGCTTCTGGCGGCGCGTGCCAGACATCTCGGCCGTGATCGGCGACGAGGCGAACGTCATGTTCAAGATCGGCATCGGCGAGGTGCCGTGGCTTCACCAGGTCACCTTCTCGATCTGGCCCGACGCCGGCACCATGAGCGCCTTCGCACGCACCGGCCCCCATGCCGAGGCGATCCGCGCCGTGCGCGCCGGCGACTGGTTCAGCGAAGAGCTTTACGCACGCTTCACCGTGCATTCCGAGACCGGCACCTGGAACGGCGCCTCCCCTCTCACCGCAAAGGACGCCGCATGAGACAGCCCTTCCCCTTCTCCGCCATCGTCGGTCAGGACGAGATGAAACTGGCCATGATCCTCACTGCGGTCGATCCTTCCATCGGCGGCGTCCTCGTGTTCGGCGATCGCGGCACGGGCAAATCCACCGCCGTGCGCGCGCTCGCGGCTCTTCTGCCCGAGATCACGGCGGTCGAGGGTTGCCCCGTCAATTCGGCGCGGCCCGCCGATTGTCCGGAATGGGCGGGCGTCACCTCGAAGCGCACCCACAGCATCCCGACGCCGGTCGTCGATCTGCCGCTCGGCGCGAGCGAGGACCGCGTGACCGGCGCGCTCGATATCGAACGCGCTTTGGTCGATGGACAAAAGGCGTTTCAGCCGGGTCTCCTGGCGCGCGCGAATCGCGGCTATCTCTATATCGACGAGGTGAATCTGCTGGAGGATCACATCGTCGATCTGCTTTTGGACGTCGCGCAATCCGGCGAGAACGTGGTCGAGCGCGAGGGGCTTTCGATCCGCCATGCCGCGCGCTTCGTGCTCGTCGGCTCGGGGAATCCCGAGGAAGGCGAATTGCGCCCGCAACTGCTCGACCGGTTCGGCCTCTCGGTCGATGTCGCCTCGCCCGCCGACATCGCGCAGCGCGTCGAGGTGCTGCGCCGCCGCGAGGCTTTCGAGAACGACACCGCCGCCTTCATGCTGCGCTGGCAGGCCGAGGATGCGACGATCCGCGATCAGATCCTGCGCGCGCGCGCCGCACTCAAGACGCTGCGCCCCGACGAGGCCGCGCTGAGCGACGTGGCCGAGCTGTGCATGGCGCTCGGCTCGGACGGGGTGCGGGGCGAATTGGCGCTCCTCAAGGCCGCGCGCGCCCATGCCGCGTGGCGCGACGACACCGCGATCACGCGCACCCATATCCGCGCCGCAGCGCCCCTCGCCCTGCGCCACCGGCTGCGCCGCGATCCGCTGGACGATGCCGGCTCGGGCGCGCGGGTGCGCCGCGTCATCGACAGCGTCCTGGCCTGATGGACCCTGCGCCGCATCCCGGCTGGATCCGCGCGATGACCGCGCTGCGCCTCATCGCGCTCGATCCCGGCGGGCTTGGTGGGATCCTTCTGCGCGCCCGCGCCGGGCCTGCGCGCGACGCTTTCCTAAAGGCCCTCACCGCCTATCCGCGCCCCGCCGCGCGGCTTCATCCCGCGATGGGCGACGACGCGCTTTTCGGCGGGCTCGATCTCGAGGCGACGCTCGGCTCGGGGCGGCCGACCGCGCATGCGGGGCTCGCGGATCACGACGGCCCGCTCATCCTGCCCATGGCCGAGCGCGCATCGCCGCAGCTCGCCGCGCGCCTCGCCGGGGTCATGGACGCAAGCCGCGCTCATCCGCTCATCGCGCTGGACGAAGGCGCGGACGCGGACGAAGCGGCCCCGCCCGCGCTGGCGGATCGGCTCGCCTTTCATCTCGACCTCGGTGATCTCGCCTTGGCCGATATCGGCGCGCTGCCCCGGCTGCGCGCGCCCCGCGGGGTGCCGCGCATCACCGAAGCCGGGATCGAGCAGATCGCGATGCTGGCCGAAGCGCTCGGCGTGAGCAGCCCGCGCGCCGCGTGCCTTGCGATGCGCGCGGCATGCGCCCATGCGGCGCTCGAGGGGCGCGATCACCTAGGTGCCGAGGATATCGAAGCCGCCGCCGCGCTCGTGCTGATCCCGCGCGCCACGCGCGTGCCCGCCCCGCCCGAAGAAGAGACGCAGCAGGCGGACACCCCGCCCGAGCCGCCCGAGAACGAGGGGCGCGACGGCGTGCCCGAGGACGCTCTGCCGGAGGACATGCTGATCGAGGCGGTGCGCGCCCTTCTGCCCGAAGATATCCTCGCGCGTATCGCCGCGGGCAAGGCGCGCAGAGCGGCAGGCGCGGGAACGGGCGATGCGCGCAAGGGCAACCGGCGCGGGCGCCCGATCCCGTCCCGGCGCGGACGCCTCGGCGGCGCGGCGCGGCTCGATCTCGTCGCGACGCTCCGCGCCGCCGCGCCCTGGCAGAAAATCCGCCGCGAGAGCCGCCCGGAGCGTGCCGGGATCGAGATCCGCGCCGCCGACATTCACCTGCGCCGCTACGAGCAGAGATCCGACCGGCTGCTGATCTTCGCCGTCGATGCCTCGGGTTCGGCGGCGATGACGCGGCTCGCCGAGGCCAAGGGCGCGGTCGAGTTGATGCTGGGCGCGGCCTATGCGCGGCGCGATCACGTGGCGCTGATCGGGTTTCGCGGGCAGGAGGCCGAACTCCTGCTGCCGCCCACACGCTCGCTCCTGCGCACCAAGCGCCAGCTTGCATCCTTGCCGGGCGGCGGCGCCACACCGCTGGCCCTCGGGCTGCGCGCCGCGCTGGAGCTCGCCCGCAGCGCGCGCCAGCGCGGCATGACACCGACCCTCGCGCTTCTGACCGACGGGCGCGCGAATATCGCGCTCGACGGCGCGCCCGACCGCGCCCGCGCCGCGCATGACGCCGCCGAGATGGCCGCTGCGCTGCGCGCCAGCGCCACGGGCGCCATCGTCATCGACATGGGCGCCCGGCCCGAGCCCACGCTCGAGGCGCTCGCCGCCGCAATGAACGGGCGATACATCGCCCTGCCCCGCGCCGATGCGCGCAAGGTCTCGGCCGCCGTCAGCTCCGCCTTGGACGGCTGAGCATGCGCTGGCCCGAGGATGCGGCGGACTGGCCCCTGACCGAGCATTCGCGGCGCGTCCTGCACCGCCCCCATCGCTGGCATGTGCAGGAAGCGGGGCGCGGGCCGACTCTGTTGCTGATACATGGCGCGGGCGGCGCGACGCATAGCTGGAGAGGCCTCTTTCCCCTCCTGTCCGAGCGGTTTCACGTCGTCGCGGTCGATCTTCCGGGCCACGGCTTCACCCAACCCGGCGCACGCGGGCGCAGCGGGCTGGAGAGCATGACCGCCGATCTCGCCGCGCTCGCCGCCGCCGAAGGCTGGCATCCCGCCGCCGTGATCGGCCATTCGGCGGGCGCCGCGATCGCGCTGAACCTCGGCCTTCGGCTCGGCGATCCGGCGCCGCGCATCGTCACGCTCAACGCGGCGCTGTCGAATTTCGAGGGCGTCGCCGGGTGGCTCTTTCCGAAACTGGCCAAGCTTCTGGCCGCCACGCCCTTCACCGCCGATCTCTTCTCGGCCGCGGCCTCCTCGCAGTCGAACGTGGCGCGGCTGATCGCCGGCACAGGCTCCCAGCTCGACCCCGAAGGCCTCGCGCTCTACCGAAGGCTCGTTGCGGACCGCGCGCATGTGGACGGCACGCTCGCGATGATGTCGCAATGGTCGCTGGACGGCCTCCTGCCCCGCCTCGGCGAGATGTCCGCGCCTGTCTTTCTAATGACGGGCGACGCGGACAGCGCCGTGCCGCCCGCCGTCTCGCGCCGCGCGGCCGAGAAACTTCCGAACGCCCGGCTCGAATCCCTGCCGAGCCTCGGTCACCTCATGCACGAGGAAGACCCCGAAGCGGTCGCGCGTCTGATTTTCGGTTTTCTGGAAGGGATCGAGGGTGGTCCCGACTGCGCCGCCCCGCAGTGAGTTGGTCGCTTCTTGCGCAGCCACTCTCAGCCCATTGGCATAACAATTAATATGCCGAAGGCGGTCAGCATCGAGGGCGCGGATTGCGCCAACGGATTGAGCCCAAGCCGCGCGCTCACTTCTCCTGCCATCGGCCGCGCAGGCGGTGGAGCGCGATCCAGACGCCCGCCAGAACGAACGGCACCGAGATGGCGACCAGCGTGGAATGCGGCAGCGCGACCGGAGCGAGGGGCGCCGCGGCCTTGAGGATGTACGAGAGCAGCCCGACGGCATAATAGGTGATCGCCACCGCCGAGAGACCTTCGACCGTCTGGGCGATCATGACCTGCTTTCGGTTGCGGTCGTCGAGCGATTTCAGCACGGACTGGTTGTCGCGGTTGAGTGCCAGATCGATCCGCGTGCGCAGCAGCGACAGGGCCTGCGACAGATCGTCGATCAGCACTTTCTGGCGCGCGGCGGTGCTTTCGATCGTCGCCATGCTCGGATCGAGCCGGGAGCGCACGAAGCCGCTGATGGTCTGGAAATCCTCGAGTTCGGTCTCTTCCAGCGAGGTCAGCCGCTGCTGCACCAACGTGAAATAGGCGAGGCTCGCCGAAAAGCGGAACCGCGTCGAGGCGCGCAGCGCGTTGCTGGTCTGCAAGAGGCTCGACAGGCCTTCGAAAAGGGTGCCGTCGTCGTCGAGACTGTCTGAGCCCATCGAACTCACGATCTCGATCAGGCGGGCCTCGTCGCTGGCGAGGCTCTCGCCCGTGCGCCGTGCCAGAGGCAATCCCAGAAGGCAGAAAAGCCGATAGGTCTCCATCTCCACGAGCCGCTGCACACGGCGGCCCGTCTCTTCGGGCGTGCCCTCGGGCATGCGCACGAAATAGGTTATGAAGCCGTCCTCGTCTGGCACGAAACTCGTGCGCACTTCCATGCCGCCGCGCATGATGCCGCCGACGACCCGTCCGGTCGGCAGATCGCCCGGGCCTGCCGCCTCGCCGAGCCGGCTCATCCGCACCCGCGTGAGCACGATCGCATCGAGCCCTTCGGTTCCGGCGATCTTTGCCAGAAGGCCGGACGCCGCGTCCATCGCGCCTGCATCCGGCGCGAGCAGCGTGATCGACATGAATTCGGTATGCTGCTCGAGCTTGAGGCGGAACCCGCCCGATTGTTTCATCCAGTGGCGCGTGTTGCGCACCGTCGGGTCGATCCCGAGAATGTCGAAGAGCCGCGCATGGGCCGCATCGGTGCAGACGAGGCCGAGATGCAGCAGCGTGTCCCGCGGCCCCACCGGGATGGAAGGGCGCGCATGCGGCTCTGCGACGATGGTGTCGCGGTCGGGATGGAACGACCAGCTTGGCCGCGCGCCCTCGGTCTCGGCGGATGTCATCGGCACTTTACTCCTGCCTGCACGGGTTGCCCGTTACTGTGCAGCTTATGCGCAGGCTTGGGGAGTCTCTTCCAGCCTTTTCATGCCCGGTGCGGCCCGCCCGTGCGGGCGGTGCCGCATCCTTGCGCAAAAGGCGCGCCTCAGCCCGCCAGAAGCGCGTCCGCCATCCCGCGGATGCGCGGTCCCCAGGCCAGTTTCGCCAGCCACGCCTCGGGCAGCGCCGTGTCGGAGCCGAGCGCGCCGGCAAGCTGGCCGGTGATCGCGCCGGTCGTGTCGGCATCCTCGCCGAGATTGGCGGCGAGGAGCACCGCATCGCGGAACCCCTCGCTGCGCGCCACGCTCCAGAGCGAGGCCTCGAGCGCATGCGCGACATAGCCCGAGGCGCGGATATCGCGCCGCAGCTTGCCGCGCCACTCGCCCGCCATGATGGGCGCGATGGCCCCGGCCCAGCCGTCCTGCCGTGCGCGCAACACGTCGCTCCTGCGCGCGCCCTCGATCGCGTCGGCCAGCACCTCGGCATAGGCGATGCAGGCATCGACCGCCTCGGGCGCGGCATGGGTCGTGCGGCTCTGGCGCGCGGCGACGTCGCGCAGGCGGGCACGGTCGCCGAAATGGCGGATCGCCACCGGCGCGAGGCGCATGAGGCTGCCGTTGCCGGCGGTCTGCGGATCGCGCGAGCCGGCGATGGGATCGCCCGTCCTGCTCCAGCGCGAGAGCGCCTGCCGCGTCGTGATCCCGATATCGAAGCACCGCCCCGTGCAGGAATAGGTGCCTTTCTCGTGCCAGTCGGTGAAGCGGCGCATGAGGTCGGCCTCGTCGAGATTTGGATGCTCGGCGAGGCTGTCGGCGAGCGCGAGCGCCATCGCCGTGTCGTCGGTCCACTCGCCCGGCTTCAGCCCGAAAGGGCCGCCGCCGATCATGTCGGTGAGCGGCGCATAGCTGTCGCGCGCCTTGAATTCGAGCGTCGTGCCGACCGCGTCGCCCACCGCGAGGCCGAGAAGCGCCCCGCGCGCCCGCGCCGCGATGGCGGCGCCCGCCGTGTCGGGCGCGGCCTCGGGAACGGCCTTGAGCCGCATCACGTAGTCGAGCTGCGCCGAGGTCTCGATGGCGCCGGGGCGCACGCGGCGCACCTCGGCCACCGCCTCGGCGGCGGGGGTGCCCAGCTCGACCATCAGGCGCGCGGCGATGGTGCCTGCGCGGCCGAGCCCGCCCTTGCAATGCACCAGAACACCGAAACCCGCCCGCAGCCGCGCGCGCAGCCCCTCGCCCACGCGCTCCCACGCGGCCTCGAAAGCGGCGTCGGGGGTCGAGACGTCGCGGATCGGCAGGTGATGCCAGTCCATGTGCCGCGCGCGCACCGCAGCGCCCATGCCCGCGACCTTGAGGGCGTTCAGCTCGTGCTCTTCGACGAGTGTGACGACCGCCGCAGCGCCCCACTCGGCCACCGCGTCGAGATCGATGCCGAGATCGCGGCTCCAACTGCCCGACATCGCGCCGGGCTGCACCTTGCCGGGGCAGAAGGTGATGCCGATGGCGCCGGACCCCTTGAAGGGCCGCAACTCGGCGATCTGGAGAGGATGGGTCAGACTGGTGCGCATGCTCGCGGCACTCCGGTAAAGGCGCGCCGGCTGCCGGCGCGGATTGAAAACGAGACTTGAGAGAAATGCGATTCGAGAGGCCGCGAGGCAAAGAGGACGCGGCCAATGCCTTGGGATAACACGAAAAACGCAACTCTCAAGCGAAATTCGAGCGGCCCTTTCGCGCCCGTCAGGCGATGCGGCCGCGCTGGCTGCTGGGCGGGCCACCGAAATGCTTGCGATAGAGCCGCGCGAAATGGCCGAGGCTCTGGAAGCCGCAGGCGACGGCGATCTCGGAGACGGACATTTCCGTCTGCAAAAGCAGGTTGCGCGCCCGGTCGAGGCGCAGCTCCATGTAATAGCGGCTGGGGCTGGTGTTGAAATACCGCCCGAAAAGCCTTTCGAGCTGGCGCACGGAAATGCCCAGATCCTCGGCGATGCTCCCCGGCGGGACGGGCTCCTCGAGCGCGCCGCGCATGATGGCGATGGCGCGGGCGACATGCGGGTTGCGCATCCCGTGGCGCGACTGGAGCGAGATGCGCTGTTCGCCCGTCGCCTCGCGCGCGCCGGCATAGACCATCATGTCCGAGACCGCGATCGACAGATCATAGCCGTGATCCTGCTCGATCAGGTGCAGCATGAGATCCGCCGTCGCCGTCCCGCCCGAGGCCGTGATGTGCCGCTCGTCCGCGACGAAGACGCTGCGCACCAGCGCGACATCGGGAAACCGCTCGGCGAAGGCGTCGTGATATTCCCAATGGATCGCGGCTTTCATGCCGTCCAGAAACCCCGCCTCGGCGAGGATCCACGCGCCCGAGCAGAGCGCACCCACCGCGACGCCGCCCGCCTTGGCGCGGCGCAGGCAGGCCAGAAGCGGCGCGGTGATGAAATCGGTCATGCCGAGGCCCGGAATGACGAAGAGACGCTCGCAAGGCGGCAGCGCGCCGAAGCCGTGCTGCACCAGCGTGACGGAGCCGTTCGACGCGGTGGCCGACACCCCATCCTCGGAGGCGTAGGACCAGCGGTAGAGCTCTTGCCCGGATATCATGTTGGCGATGCGCAATGGCTCGGTCGCGCAGGCGAGAGTCAGATGCGTGTGGTTTTTGACCAGCAAAAAAACGAAATGCTGCGCGCTCATCGCGATGCTCCCCTGCCCGATGCGGGCGCTTTTGCGCAGCTTGCCGCAAGCCCCGCGCGGCGGCACCGGAAATTTGCTCTGGCATAACTTTATACAAATGTTATACGCAAGATGTAATTTAGTTTGAGACGCGATAGATTCCCATGAAACCCGATGCCCGAGTGACCAAATCGGACCTGACCGAGCATCTGCGCACCGAGATCCTCGCAACGCGCATGGCGCCCGGCTCGGATATCGACGAGGCGGCGCTGGCGGCGGAATTCTCGATCTCGCGCACCCCGATGCGCGAGATCCTCCGCCAACTCGCCGGCGAAGGCTATGTGACGATGCGCGAGGGGCGCGCGGCGCGGGTCGCGGACATGTCCTTCGCCACGATGCGCGATTTCTTCGTCGCGGCCCCGATGATCTACGGCGCCGTGCTCCGCCTCGCCGCCCGGAATGCCAGCGCCGCGCAGATCGAGGCGCTGACATCGGCGCAAGAGACGTTTCGCGCCGCGCTCCGCCACGGCACGGCCGTCGACCGCGCCCTGGCCAACAACCGCTTTCACGAGATCACGGGCGAGATGGCCGGCAACATCTACCTGCTGCCCTCCTTCCAGCGCCTTCTGATCGACCATGCCCGCATCGGGACGACCTTCTATCGCCCGCAGAGCAATGGGATGGCCGAGAACCTGAGCACCGCGAGCGCACAGCACGATGCGATCATCGCCGCCATCGCGGCGCGTGACGAGGCCCGCGCGGGCCAGCTCGCCGAAGAGCATTGGAGCCTCTCGCGCGGGCAGATCGAGATATTCGTGATGCCCGACGCGCTCGATCTGCCGCTGGGCACGGCACCGCAAACGACAACCGGATGAGGACAGAATGACCCCGATCTTCAAATTCGAGGGGATCTACACGCCCGTCGTGACCCCGATGGCCGAGGATTTCGGCATCCGCTGGGATGCGCTCGGCGATGTGATCGACTGGCTGATCGCGCAAGGCGTGCACGGCCTCATCTCGGGCGGCTCGACCGGCGAGAATTACGCGCAGACGGTGTCCGAACGGATCGAGGCCGCGCGCTTCACCGTCGAGCGCGCGGCGGGCCGCGTGCCCGTGGTGGTCGGAACGGGCGCGATGATGACGCCCGATTCGCTCGCCCTCGCCCGCGCCGCGCGCGAGATGGGGGCCGACGCGATCCTTCTCGCCTCGCCCGCATATTCCGTGCCGACCGACCGCGAGAACGCGCTGAACGCGCTGGCCATCGACCGCGCGGCGAACCTGCCGATCATGCTCTACAACTACCCGCACCGCACCGGCACGATGATGGGCGAGGAATTTCTGGACCGCGTGGGGCGCAGCCGCAATTTCTGCGGGATCAAGGAAAGCTCGGGCGACATCAACCGCGTGCATCTTCTGGCACGGGACTACCCGCATATCCAGATGGGTTGCGGGATGGACGATCAGGCGCTCGAATTCTTCGCGTGGGGGTCGCCCTTCTGGGTCTGCGGCGGCTCGAACTTCCTGCCGGCCGAGCATGTCGCGCTTTACGAGGCCTGCGTGCTCGAAGGCGATTTCGCCAAGGGGCGGCGCATCATGTCGGCGATGCTGCCGCTGATGCGGGTGCTCGAGCAGGGCGGCAAATTCATCCAGACGATCAAGCACGGCGTGACGATGAACGGGATCGACTGCCAGGTCGTGCGCCCGCCGCTCAAGCCGCTGAACAAGGACGACAAGCGCGCGCTGGAACAGGTGGTGCGCGTGCTGAGGACAACGATCGCGGAAATCCGCGCGGAGGGGGCGAAATGAGCTTGCTGACCAAGGACGAATACACCGCCATCGCGGCGGGTCTGGACTACCCGAACGGCGCCTATATCGACGGCGGCTACCGCGCGGCCATCTCGGGCAAGACCTTTGCGACGACGAACCCGGCCACCGGCGCCAAGCTCTGCGACGTGGCCGCCTGCGGCGCCGAGGATGTCGATTTCGCCGTCGCCAAGGCGCGCGAGGCGTTCGATGATGGCCGCTGGTCGCGCCTGCACCCCTCGGCGCGCAAGGACGTGCTGATCCGCCTCGCCAAGCTGATGACGCGCAATGCGCGCGAGCTGGCGGTGATGGAAAGCGTGGACTCGGGCAAGACGATCTACGATTGCGAGACGGTGGATCTGCCCGAGAGCATCAATTGCATCAAGTGGCATGCCGAGCTGATCGACAAGATCTACGATCAGGTCGCGCCCGCTTCGGACGATCACATCGCCCTCGTGGTGCGCGAGCCCATCGGCGTCGTCGGCCTCGTTCTGCCGTGGAATTTTCCGCTGCTGATGATGGCCTGGAAGATTGCCCCGGCGCTCGCCGCGGGCTGCTCGGTCGTCCTGAAACCGGCCGAGGAGACATCGCTCACGGCGCTGCGCCTTGCCGAACTGGCCGGCGAAGCGGGCCTGCCGCGCGGCGTTCTGAACGTGCTGCCGGGCGGCGGCGCCGAGGTGGGCGAGCCCATCGGGCGGCACATGGATATCGACATGGTGTCCTTCACCGGCTCGACAGTCACGGGCAAGAAATTCCTCGGCTACTCTGGAGAATCGAACGCCAAGGAAGTCGTGCTCGAGATGGGCGGCAAGAACCCCGCCATCGTGATGGACGACGCCGAAAACCTCGACCGCGTGGCCGCCCATATCGTGCAGGGCGCCTTCTGGAACATGGGCGAGAATTGCTCGGCCACGTCGCGGCTGATCGTGCATCGGGACGTGAAGGCGGCGCTGCTGGAGCGGATCGAGGCGCATGCCCGCGAATGGCCCGTGGGCGATCCGCTCGATCCCGAAACGCGGCTGGGCGCGCTGGTCTCCCCGGCGCATTTCAAGAAGGTCTGCAGCTATCTGGAGCAGGCCGAAAGCGTGATCTTCGGCGGCAAGGCCGAGAACGGCTTTGTCGAGGCGACGGTGGTCGAGGTGCCGGGCAATGACGCCGCCCTCGCCCGCGAAGAGATCTTCGGCCCGGTCCTGTCGGTCATCACCGTCTCCGGCTTCGACGAGGCGATCGCGGTGGCCAACGACACCGATTACGGCCTCGCCGCGTCGCTCTTCACCGCCAATGCCAAGCGGGCGCTGCGCGGGGCGCGGATGCTGCGCGCGGGCACCGTGACCGTCAACAGCTTCGGCGAAGGTGACATCTCGACGCCCTTCGGCGGCTACAAGCAATCGGGCTTCGGCGGGCGCGACAATTCGATCCACGCGCATGACCAGTATATCCAGTTCAAGACGATCTGGCTGGATCTGGCCGATGACGCGGACGAGGCCGTCGATTGAACGCCTATCGCGCGCGGCGCCTGCCGCACCATCTCGGGCCTGCGGCCTGGGCCGAAATACTCGGCCCCGGCGACGCCTATCCCTCGCTCGAAGGCGACGGCACGGCCGATATCGCGATCATCGGCGGCGGCTTCGCGGGGCTGTCGGCGGCGCGGCGTCTGATCCAGATCGAGCCGGGCGCGCGGGTGGTCCTGCTCGAGGCGGGCCGCATCGCCGAGGGCGCGGCGGGCCGCAACTCGGGCTTCATGATCGACCTGCCGCATGATCTTCAATCCGATGATTACTCGGGCGCGGGCGACGACAGGGCGGTGATCGCGCGCAACCGTCAGGCCATCGAATTCGCCGGAGCGGCGGCACGGGACTACGGCATCGCCCCCGCCTATTTCGACCGCGCGGGCAAGATCAACGGCGCCGCGAGCGACGGGGCCGAAGCGCATAATGCAAGCTATGCGCGCCACCTCGCCGCGCTGGGCGAGCCGTGCGAGATGCTGGACGCGCAGGCAATGCGGGATCTGACCGGCTCGGCGCATTACCGCTCGGGTCTCTATTCGCCCGGCACCGTGATGCTGCAACCCGCGGGCTATATCCGCGGTCTGGCGAAAGGTTTGGCCAAGGCGGGCGCCCTTATCCACGAGCGAAGCGCGGTGCGCGGCTTTGCCCGGCAAGGGCCGGATTGGCGGATCGCCACGGCCCAAGGCAGCGTCACTGCGCCGCGCGTGATCCTAGCCGTCAATGGCCATCTCGAAAGCTTCGGGATCGAGCGCGGGCGGCTCATGCAGCTATTCCTCTACGCGGTGATAACGCCCGAGCTGGACGCGGAGACCCTCGCCCGTCTCGGCGGCGCGCCGCGCTGGGGTATCACGCCCTCCGATCCGATGGGCACGACCGTGCGCCGCATCGACGCCGCGCAGGGCGGCAATCGCCTGATCGTGCGCACCTGCGCCACACTGCGCCCCGGCATGAGCGCGCGCGCCTCTGACCTCGCGCGCGCGGAGCGCACGATGCGGCGCAAGTTCGACGTGCGTTTCCCGCAGCTTGTCGGGATGCGGATGGAGCACGCATGGGCCGGGCATCTGTGCCTCAGCCTCGGGGGTGTGTCGGTGACACGGCAGATCGACGAGGGGGTCTGGTCGGCCTGCGTTCAGAACGGTCTCGGCACCGCGCGCGGCACGCTCACGGGGATGGCCGCCGCCGAAATAGCGGCGGGCGTGCAAAGCGCCCTCACCGCGCATTTCACCGCCGAGCCGCGCCCGAGGCGCCTGCCACCGCAGCCCTTCCGCGAGATCGGCGCCAATGCCGTCATCCGCCTGAAGGAATGGCGCGCCCGCGACGAATGAGCGGACGCGCCGCGCTTCAGTACTCCTGATTGAGCGCGTCGGCGGCGGGAATCTCGCGCTCGCGCCGCGCGATGTAGTCGAGCAGCGCCTCGTTGCGCGCGGCGTCCAGCTTCGGCTCCTGATACTCGGCCAGCATGGCGCGCGCCTGCTCGAGCGCGCGCCGGGTGATCTCCTTGGCGCCGTCGGCCTGCCATTGCTCGATCGAGTTGTTGTCGAAAAGCTCCGGCATGAAATAGGCGGTCTGGAAATTCTCCTGCGTGTGCGGATGGCCGAGGTAATGCCCGCCCGGCCCCACATCGCGCACCGCCGCAAGGGCGGTGTCGAAATCCCCCCATTTCGGCCCCTCGGCCATGCGATAGGCCATCGCGCATTGCTCGGCATCCACGACGAATTTCGCGACCGAGCAATGCATGCCCGCCTCGTTCCAGCCCGCCGAATGCCAGATGTAATTGGCCCCCGCATGCATGACGGCGCTCAGCGTCGTCGCGCTCTCGTAGCCTGCCTGCGCATCGAAGGTCTTGGCCCCGCCGAGCGTGTTCGAGGTGCGCCACGGCACGCCGTAGAAACGCGCCATCTGTCCGATCATGAAATTCATCAGCGAAATCTCCGGTGTGCCCGCCATCGGCGCGCCGGATTTCATGCTGACCGTCGAGAGGTAATGGCCGTAGATCGCCGGGCAGCCGCGCCGGACGACCTGCGTGTAGGCCAGCGCGCTCAGCGCCTCGGCATTGAGCTGCGCGACCGTCGCCGGCACCGAGGCGGGCGTGTTCGCCCCGCCCAGCACGAAGGGCGAGCAGAGCACCGGCTGGTTGCGGCGGCAGAAGGCGCGCATCGCCCCCAGCATAGTCTCGTCCCAGACCAGCGGCGAGTTGCCGTTGCAATTGCCGGTGGTCACGGGGTGGCTGTCGATGAACTCCTCGCCGAAGAGAAGCGCGCACATCTCCATCACGTCCTCGGCGTTCTTCGGCGAGGTGGTCATGCCCATGAACATCTTGTCCGAATGCTTCATCGAGGAATAGGTGATGCGCAGATGGCGCTGGCTGATCGGGTGGTCGTAGGGCTCGACGATATGATGCGCGGTGGAATGAAGCGCGGGCGACATGTGGCTCAGCTTGTGGAACATCGCCAGATCGTCCAGCGTCGGGTTGCGCCGCACGTCATCGAGGTCGCGCAGATAGGGCGCGCCGGTCATCGGCACGAAGACCGCATGGCGCCCGCCGAGGCTTACATTATTGGCCGGATTGCGCGCATGATATGTGAATTCGGCGGGGATGGTCGCGATCAGCTCGTGCACGAGGCCGCGATCGAGATGGACCCGCTCGCCCACCACCTTCGCGCCCGCGCGGCGCCAATCCTCGAGGGCGATCTCGTCGCGGAAGACGACGCCGATCTCTTCGAGAATGTCCATCGACGCGGCGTCGATTCGCTCGACCTGCGCGCCGTCCATCACCTCGCAGAGCGGCAGCGTGTTGGCGAGGCCGGGCAGCATCGCGATGTCGCGGATGCTGCGCAGGGTGCGCCGGGCCGACCGGCCGCCTGCGCGGGTGCGGATCTTTGGGGTCTGGACGTTCATCGGGCTGTCTCCTTGGATCCCTCGATGATCGCCCGCATCCCGCCCGGCCATGGGGATGATTGCGAAACACTCCGCGCAGGAAACGACATCGCCGCGCCCCTGCCGCCCGCTCAGACCTCCGAGGCCAGAAGCCGCGCGAGAAGCGGATTGGGAAATTGCCGCCGGATCGTGACCGCGTGGAACGTCTCCGACAGGCCGATGTCATGCGCGGCCTCGGTCAGCATGCCCGAGGCCAGCTCGTTCTTGACCGCGATGGGCGGCAGCACGGCGAGGCCGATATCCTCGCGCGCCAGAAGGCGCATCATGGCGATGTCGTCCACCTCGGCGGCCAGCACCGGCTCGACGCCGAGCCGCGCGCAGAGCATGTCGAACCCCGCGCGGAGCGGTGTCTCGACCGTGGGCACGATGACGGGATGCGCCGCTAGGAGATCGCGCAGATCCGCCGCGCCCGCGACGCGCGCGGGCGTGCCGACCACGCTCACCGGCTGGTCGGAGAGCGCGTGGACGATGAAGCGGCTCATCGCGTCGGGCGCGGGCACGCGGCTCGTCAGCACGACGTCGAGCCCCAGCGTCTCGAGACCCGACATGAGTTCCGACAGCGTGCCCGAGCGCAGCACCAGTTCGATATCGGGCTGGCCCAATAGAGGGCGCAGAAACTCGATCTGGAAGTTGCGCGAGAGCGTCGCGAGCGCGCCCACCCGAAGCACCTGCCGGGGCGTGCCGGTCCGCGCCAGCACGGCCATGAGATCCTGCCCCGCGCCGAAGATCGTATCGGCATGATCGAGCGCGATGCGCCCCGCCTCGGTCAGAACGAGCTGGCGGCCCCGCCGCTCGAAGAGCGCATGGCCCAGCCGATCCTCGAGCTTGCGGATCTGCACCGAGACCGCCGATTGCGAGAGGTTGAGCCGCTGGGCCGTGCGCGTGAGATTGCCGTCATGCGCGACCTGCCAGAAATAGCGCAGATGGTTGTAGTTGATATCCTGCATACCGTTCGCTTTAGGCGAACGAAACGATGCGATCAATGAATTTTTATCGCGGGCAACGCGCGGCTATCACGGCCGGAACGGAAAACCCGCCCGCAACACTCGGAGCACCCATGCTGATCCATGCCCTGCCCCTTCTCGCCCCCGCTCTCCTGATCGCCGCCGCCATCTATCTGCATCGCGGCCCCGCCGACGATCCGGCCCGCGCGGCCCGGCTGGCCGAGGGCGCGTCGCTCGGCGCCGCTCTCATCGCGCTCGCCTCGCTTGGACTTCTGATCGCGAAGGGCGCCGGGGACAGCGTGAATTTCGGGCTTTTCGGCGCGGGGGTCTCGGCCCGGCTCGATGCGGTCAGCATCACCATGCTGCTCCTCGTCAGCTTCATCGGATGGATCGTGGTGCGCTACTCGCGCACCTATCTCGACGGCGAGGCGCGCCAGACGCATTTCACCATCTGGCTGCTCGGCACGCTCGCGGCGGTGCTGGTGCTGGTGCAATCGGGCAACCTCGTCCAGTTCGTGCTCGCATGGATCGCCACCAGCCTGTGCCTGCACAAGCTCCTCCTTTTCTACCCCGAGCGGGTGGCGGCCCAGCGCGCGGCGCGCAAGAAATTCATCACCGCGCGCACGGGCGACGCGGCGCTCCTCATCGCCGCGATCCTGCTGATCTTTGCCTATGGCACGCCGCGCATCTCCGAAATCCTCGAGGCCGCGCGCCTCGGCGAGGGCGGCACGCCCGCCGCGCTTGCCGCCGCCTTTCTCGCGCTGGCGGCGATCCTCAAATCGGCGCAATTCCCGACCCATGGCTGGCTGACCGAGGTGATGGAGGCCCCGACCCCCGTCTCGGCCCTTCTGCATGCGGGCGTGGTCAATGCGGGCGGCTTCCTTCTGATCCGTTTCGCGGACGTGATGCTCCTCTCGCCGCTGACGCTGGCGGGGCTGGTGCTGATCGGCGGCTTCACGGCCCTCTTCGGCGGGCTGGTGATGCTGACCCAGCCGACGGTCAAGGCCTCGCTCGCCTGGTCCACGGTGGGCCAGATGGGCTTCATGATCCTGCAATGCGGCCTCGCGCTCTTCCCGCTGGCCTTGCTGCATATCGTGGCGCATTCGCTCTACAAGGCGCACGCGTTCCTGTCATCGGGCGGCGCTGTCACGCTCGTGGCCTCGATCCGGCGCCCCGGACCCGTTGCGGTGCCGAGCCTCGCCAATGTCGGGCGCGCCTTCGCGCTGGCCATCGCGATCTACGCGTGCGTCTATCTCGCCTCGGGCGCGCTTCTGGGCTTCGGCGCGAAGTCGCCGCAGGCGGTGGCGCTGGGCGCGATCCTCATCTTCGGGGTCGCCTATCTTCTGGCGCAGGGCCTCGCCGACGCGGCGCCCCGCGCCTTGACCCAGCGCACCGCGCTCTTGTCGGGCATCGCGGCCGTCAGCTATGTCGCGCTGCAAAGGCTGGCCGAATGGGCCACCTGGGGCACGCTGCCGCTGACGCCGCCGCCGGGCGATCTCGAATGGGCGCTGATCCTCCTTGCGCTGCTCAGCTTCGGCCTCGTCGCGCTGGCGCAGGCGACGCTGCCGCTCTGGTCGCATCATCCGGCGGCGCAGGGTCTGCGCATCCACCTCTCGAACGGGCTTTACATCAACGCGGTCGAAGACCGTCTGCTGCGCGGCTGGGCCTGGCGCGGCACGCCCTCGACGAGCATGACCCCCACGACGACCGGCGAAGGAGCCAAAGCATGAAGGCCGATATCTACGCCGGTTTCTCCGGCCCGCATCTCGAACTGATCGCCGTCTCGGAGACCGCCGCGCGCGCGATCCCGCCCCTCTGGCCGCTCTCGGCGACCGTCGCGGTGAACCCCTATCTGGGGCAGACCGGCAAGTCGCTGGGCGAAGTCTCGGCGCTGATGAGCCGCACAGCCGGCGCGCGCGCCACGATGCCGCCCGCATGGTATGCCGCGCGGATCGAAGACGGCACCATCACCGACGGCGATCTCGCCGCCGCGCTCGCCGTCGCGCCCGAAGGCGCGCCGAAGGATATCGCTTCGCTGAAGGCCGCCGCGCGGGCCGAGGAAGAGCGCGCGCCCGCCCTGCCGACCGTTGCGGAGCTTGCCGCCGAGGCATCGGGCACCGACTGGCCCGCCCTCATCGAGGAGCGCATCGGCGCGTGGGCCGCGGGCTATTTCGATCAGGGCCAGGCGCTCTGGCAACTCACCGACGGGCGCGGCGCCTTCGCAAGCTGGCAGATCTTCGCCAGCCGCGATCTGACGCCGGAAATCGCCGGGCTTTCGGGCTTTGCGGGCGACATCGCGCGCGCGCCGGAAAGCGCGCGGGGCGCGCTGGCCTTCGCGTCGGACGTGCTGGGCCTCGGCGCGGATGCGGCGCAGACCTATTTTCATCAGCTTCTTCTGGGTCTCGGCGGCTGGGCGCAGCTTGCGCGGCAGCGGCTCTGGCAGGCGGAACTCGGCGGCGAAGTCGATCCCATCACCACCGACATGCTCAGCATCCGCCTGATGTGGGAACAGGCGCTTCTGACGCGCTACAAAAGCGCCATCGCCGGGAAATGGGCCGATGTGCGCGCGGCGCATGCGAAACCCATCGCGCCCAGCGACGCGCAGCTCGCCCTCGCCACGCTTCAGGAAGCGGCCGAGCGCGCCGCGCAGCGCGAGCTTGCCGGCCGCCTGGGTGGAGACGGCACCGCCCTGGCCGAAACGCGCCCCGCCCTGCAAGCGGCCTTCTGCATCGACGTGCGCTCGGAGGTCTATCGCCGCGCGCTCGAGAGCGTCGATCCCGAGATCCAGACCCTCGGCTTCGCGGGCTTCTTCGGGCTGACCACGGCGCATCACGGCTTCGCGTCGGATGTGCGCGAAGCGCGGCTGCCCGTCCTTCTGAACAACGGCGTGACAAGCCGCACCGGCGGGCCGGAAGACGCCAAGGCCGACATGGCGGCGCGCCTTGCCGCCCGCGCCGCGCGGGCTTGGGGCCGGTTCAAGCTGGCGGCGGTCTCGTCCTTCGCCTTCGTCGAGGCGACGGGCCCGATCTATGTCGGCAAGCTCGCCCGCGATGCGCTGGGGCTGCATCAACAGCACGGCCCCGACAGCCTGCCGCCGCGCCTGACCACCGACATGACGTTGGAGGGCAAAGTGGACGCGGCCGAGAAGATCCTGGGCGCCATGTCGCTGACCCGCAATTTCGCGCCTCTCGTGCTGATCGCGGGCCACGGCGCGAGCGTCGTCAACAACCCGCATGGCAGCGCGCTGCAATGCGGTGCCTGCGGGGGGTATTCGGGCGAGGTGAACGCGCGGCTGCTGGCCGGGCTGCTCAACACCGCCGAGGTGCGCATCGGCCTGGCCGAGCGCGGGATCGACGTGCCCGCCGACACTGTTTTCGCCGGCGCGCTGCACGATACCACCACCGACGAGGTGACCATTTTCGAGCAGGACAGCCCCCTGCCGCGCACCGCGCTCAAAAAGGCGCGAAGCGCGCTCAGAACCGCCGGCACGCTCGCGCGGACCGAGCGCGCGCAGCGTCTGCCGCGCGCCAAGTCGGGGGCCGATGTCGCCGCCCGATCGCGCGACTGGTCCGAGACGCGTCCCGAATGGGCGCTGGCCGGGTGCAGCGCCTTCATCGCCGCACCGCGCGCCCGCACACGCGGCAAGGATCTGAAGGGCCGCGCGTTCCTGCACGATTACAACTGGCAAGCCGACAAGGGCTTCGGCGTGCTCGAGCTGATCCTGACCGCGCCGGTCGTCGTCGCGAGCTGGATCAGCCTGCAATATTACGGCTCGGTCACCGCGCCGCATGTCTTCGGTGCGGGCAACAAGCTTCTGCACAACGTGACCGGCGGCGTCGGCGTCGTAGAGGGCAATGGCGGCATGCTGCGCGGCGGCCTTCCGTGGCAATCGGTGCATGACGGGCAGGCCCTCGCGCATGATCCCTTGCGCCTCGCAGTCTGCATCGAAGCGCCGCAGGAGGCGATCACCGATATCCTGAGGCGCCATGACGGGGTGCGCGCGCTTTTCGACAACCGCTGGCTGCACCTCATCGTGCTGGACGCGGATGGCCGGCCCAGCGCGCGCTATGCGAAAAACCTCGAATGGGAGGCGTTCTAGACGCTGCCGGAGACCCGGGTCGCGCTCAGATCGCGGTCCGGTCGCCGCCCTTGAGCCCGAGCATCGCCCGCGCCTCCTCGGGCGCCGCGATCTCCCGGCCCAGATCCTCGACGATGCGGCGGATCTTGGTCACCTGCTCGGCATTCGTCCTCGCGAGCGTGCCGCGCGCGATCATCAGCGAATCCTCCAGCCCCACGCGCACATGCCCGCCGAGGATGGCCGACATGGTGATAAGCGGCATCTGGTGGCGTCCCGCCGCGAGCACGGAAAACGTATAATCCTGGCCGAAGAGCTTGTCGGCGATCGCCTTCATATGCGTCAGGTTCTCGGGGTCCGGTCCGATCCCGCCCAGCACGCCGAAGACGAACTGGATGAAGAGCGGGCCTTCGATCAGCCCCCGGTCCACGAAATGCCTGAGCATGTAGAGATGGCCCACCTCGTAGCATTCGAACTCGAACCGCGCGCCGCGACGCTCGCCCATTTCGGTCAGGATATGGGCCATGTCGCGCGGCGTGTTCTTGAAGATCAGATCGTCCGAATTCTCGAGAAAGGGCCGCTCCCAGTCGTGTTTCCACTCGGTGATTTTCTCGGCCGCCGGGTAGAGCGCGAAATTCATGCTGCCCATGTTGAGGCTGCACATCTCCGGCTCGGCCTCGAGCGGCGCGGCGAGGCGCTGCGCGAGCGTCATGGTCGCGCTGCCGCCGGTGGTGAGGTTCAGCACCGCGTCGCAGCCTTGCTTGATGCGCGGCAGGAAGGCGCGGAAATGCGCCGGATCGGCGGAGGGGCGGCCGTCCTTCGGATCGCGGGCATGCAAATGCAGGATCGCCGCGCCCGCCTTTGCCGCGCCGATGGCATGATCGGTGATCTCCTCCGCCGTGATGGGCAGATGGGGCGACATCGAGGGCGTGTGGATGGAGCCGGTGACCGCGCAGGTGATGATGATCTTCGACATCTACTCGGCGGCCATCCGCGGCATTTCGGCCATGAACTGCGCGAGCGAGCGGTCGAGGATGTCGGTCATCTCGTCAAGCTGCTCCTCGGTCACGATCATGGGCGGGCAGACGAGGAAATGATCCCCCGACGTGCCGCCCCGCGTGCGGCGCGAATAGATGATGAGTCCGTTGTCGTAGGCGATGTCCACCAGGCGGCTATGGGCGTTGAGGCTCTTCGGCAGCGGCTCCTTAGTGGCGCGGTCGGCCATCAGCTCGAACGCGGTCAGAAGGCCCTTGCCGCGCACATCCCCGATGAGCGGATAGCGCTGCATCAGCCCGCGTAGCCGTTCGGCCAGCTTGTCGCCCATGCGGGCGGAATGCGCGACGAGGCCGCCCTTGTCGATCACGTCGAGCACCGCCGAGCCCGCCGCGCAGGCGAGCGGGTTGCCCGCATAGGTGAAGCCGTGGACGAACCCACCCGCCTCCATCACCGCCTCGACCATGTCGCCGCGTGCGATCATCGCGCCCAGCGGCGCATAGCCCGCGCCGAAGCCCTTCGAGAGGCAGATGAGATCGGGCGCGGTGCGCCAATGCTCGGCCCCGAAGAAGGTACCGGTGCGCCCGCCGCCGGTCATCACCTCGTCATGGATGAGGAGCACGCCATAAGCATCGCAAATCTCGCGGATGCGCTGCATGTAGCCCGCAGGCGGCACCAGCGCGCCGGTCGATGCGCCGCCGACGGGCTCGACGATGAAGGCCATGACGGTATCCGGCCCCTCGTCCAGTATCTTCTGCTCGAGCATGTTCGCGTAGTGCAGCCCGGTCGCGGGATCGTCCGCATCGAGCCCATCGAGATAGGCGCGCGGCGCGGGGATCTTGGGCATGCGGGCCATCATGGGATCGAAGGGCGCCGTCATCGTGGACATGCCCGTGATGGCAAGCGCCCCCAGCGTGCAGCCATGATAGCTCGGATAGCGCGAGATCACCTTGTAGCGCGTGCCCTCCCCCTGCGTCAGGACGTATTGCCGCGCGAGTTTCAGGCAGCTTTCCACCGCTTCGGAGCCGCCCGAGACGAAGAACACCTTGTCGAGGCCTTCGGGCGCGCGCGCGACGATCTTCTCGGCCAGCTCTTCGGAGGCTTCGGTCTGGAAATGGAGCCGGTAGCCGAAGGTGGATTTCTCCATCTGCGCGCGCATCGCGTCCAGAACGGCGGGGTTGGAATGGCCGATATTCGACACCATCGCACCCGACGAGCCATCGATGTAGCGCTTGCCGTCCTCGGCATACATGTAGATGCCCTCGGCGCGGTGCAGCACCGGGCGGGGTGATTTGGTCTGATAGAAAAGATGTGACATATCCGTGCCCTAGCGGCTGAGATGTTTGCGCAGGAAGTTCTTGGTGCGCTCTTCGCGGGGGTTCTTGAAGATGACCTCGGGCGGCCCTTCCTCGACCACCACGCCCTGATCCATGAAGAGCACGCGGTCGCATACGCTGGCCGCGAAATCCATCTCGTGCGTCACGATGATCATGGTCATATGCTCCTCGGCGAGCTGCTTCATGACCTGGTTCACCTCCTCGACCAGTTCGGGGTCGAGCGCCGATGTCGCCTCGTCGAAAAGCATGACCTTGGGCTTCATCGCCAGCGCGCGAGCGATCGCGACGCGCTGCTTCTGCCCGCCCGAAAGGCGCGATGGATAGACGTCGATCTTCTCCGAGAGGCCCACATGCGCCAGCTGCTCCTCGGCCAGCTTGTCGGCCTCCTCGGTCGAGAGGCCCTTCAGCATCTTCGGCGCGAGCGTGATGTTGTCGCGCACATTGAGATGCGGGAAGAGATTGAAGTGCTGGAACACCATGCCGATGTCCTGCCGCACCTGATTGACGTGCTTCTCGTACTGGCGGTGCGGCAGCTTCTTGTTGATCTGCACACCCTCGAGCCAGACCTCGCCCGAGGTGAGCGGATCGAGCTCGTTGATCGCGCGCAAAAGCGTGGACTTGCCCGAGCCCGAAGGTCCGATGATGGCCACGATCTGCCCGCGCTCGACGGTCAGGTTGATGTCCTTAAGCACTTCGAGCGCGCCGAAGCTCTTGGCCGCGTGGCGAATTTCGATGAAGGGCGTGTCGGTCATGAATGGCTCCTCCTGCTCAGCGCGTGGCGGCGATGCGGCGCTCGAGGCGGCGCAATCCGGCCTCGAGGCACAGGTTGACGATGTAATAGCAGGCGGCTGCGGCGAGATAGAATTCGAACGGGCGATAGGTGCGGCTGATCGCCTGCTGCGCGGCGAGCGTCAGCTCCATCACGCCGATCACCGACACGAGCGCGGAATCCTTGAGAAGCGCGATCATGTTGTTGCCCATCGGCGGGATCACGGCGCGCACCGCCTGCGGGATGACGACGCGGCGCAGCGTCTGCCCGCGCGAGAGGCCGAGCGTGCGCGCGCCCTCATACTGCCCCTTGTCGACCGCGAGGATCGACGCCTGGATGAGCTCGGAATTATAGACCGCGAAATGCAGGCCGAGGCCGATCACCCCGGCGACGAAGGCCGGCAGGTCTATCCCGATCTCGATCAGGCCGAAATAGATGAGGAAAAGCTGCAAGAGCAGCGGCGTGCCCATGAAAAGCCACGCGAATAGGCGAAAGGGCAGCCGGATGATCCAATGGCCGTAAAGGGCGATCACGGCGAAGACGATGCCGCCGAAAAAGCTGAGCAGCCCCGCGCCGATGGTGATGGCCACGGTCCATGCCATGCCCAGCAAGAGGACGGGCACGTAGCCGGGGACGACTGTGAAATCAAGACCCATGCCGGCCTCCTGCTTGGTCCATCGCGGCGCCGATCATGTGATCTGCGCCCGACGGTCGAGCCATTTGATCGCGTGGCCGACGACATAGATGATCGCCATGTAGAGAAGCCCCGCGAGGAAGAACATCTCGAAGGGCTTGTAGGTCGAGCCGATGAAGCGCTGTGCGGTATAGGTCAGCTCGATCACGGAAATGGGCGCGACGAGGGCCGTGCCCTTGATGAGCGCGTTGATGTTGACGCCGAGCGGGCGGATCATCATGCGCGCGGCCTGCGGCAGGATCACCTTGCGCATCGTCTGCGCGCGGCTCATGCCCAGCGTGCGCGATGCTTCGGTCTGGCCGCGATCGACCGAAATGATGGCGCCGCGGATCGTTTCGGTCATGTAGGCACCGATATTGACGCCGAGCGCGATGGTGCCCGCCGCGAAAGCGTCGAGATTGATGCCGATCTGCGGGCCGCCGAAATAGAGGATGAAGACCTGGATGAGCGCGGGCGTGCCGCGAAAGAGGCTCACATAGGTGGCCGCGATCCAGCGCAGCGGCGCCAGCCGCGACAGGCGCATCGCCGCGCCCACGGCGCCGCAGGCAAGGCCCAGCGCGCAGGTCAGCACCGAAAGCTGCACGGTGACCCACGCGGCTTGCAGGAAGAAGGGGTAAACCCGCAGGATCAGTTCCGTGTCCAAAAGGGTGGTCTCCCGGTTGCGGCGCCAGGGGCGCTAGTGATGGTCCTTGCGCGGCAGGATCGGCAGCGCGCGGATTTCGCGGATGAGGGCGGTCGTCTCCTCGATGGCGGCCTCGAGGAATTTCCTGCCGTTCTCGGGCGTGGCGACGGTAGGATCGCCCATGGTGCCGTCGGGCGAGACTTCGGACCACCAGCGCATCAGCATCGCGCCGCCGCCCCTGCCCGCCAGATCGAGATTGAAGAATTTCGACTTGGGATCATGCAGGTTCTGCGTCGCGGCCTTGCTCAGGTCGACCCGCTCGGGATGAAGATGCATGTACATCGCGGCCTCGAATTCGCCCGCATGCGCGATGCCGCCCAGCTCGGACGCGCGGATCTCGTTGATGCGGTCGCTCATCAGGTTCCAGTAGGAGGCCGAAACGCAGATGATGCCGGTCTCGATCACCGTCTTGCGGGCGGCAAGGTCCAGAACCGGGTGGTTCGAGCCGTGCGAGTTGAGCAGCAGAATGCGGCGAAAGCCGTGATGCGCGAGCGACTTGGTGACATCCGTGACGAAGGCGATCAGCGTCTCGGGCTGGATCCAGATGACGCCCGGAAAATCCTTGTGATGCTCGTTAAAGCCGTAGGGAATGGGCGGCATGACGAAGACCTCGCCCGGCGCCGCCTTGGCCACTCCTTCGGCCACGGCCATGCCCAGCACCGTGTCGGTGTCGAGCGGCATGTGCGGGCCATGATCCTCGGTGGCCGAGACGGAAAGGATCACGACGCGGTCCTTGTCCGCATCGCGCACCTCTTCCCAGGTCAGATGTCCGTATGTCGTGGTCATGCTCTTGCCCGCAGGAATGAAGAGGGCCCGCCGGTCTCCCGGCGAGCCCGCGCATCGCATCGGATCAGCGGATGTCGCCGCCGACCCACTCGTTCGCGATCTCGAGATAGGTGCCGTCTTCCATCATGGCGTCGAGCGCCTCCTGCATGGCGGCGGCCAGCTCGGGATTGTTCTCGCGGATGGCGATGCCCGCACCGATCGGCTCGGCGCTCGGGTCTTCGATCACGGCGAGGTCGTACTGGCCGTCCTTGATCGCCAGCATGACGGGGATCGAATCGTTCACGATCGCATCGACACGGCCGTTGTTCAGCTCCAGCAGCAGCTCGGGCAGACCCTTGTAGGTCTTGACGTTGTAGCCCTGCTCGCGCGCCCATTCCTCGTGCGTCTCGCCCAGCGTGACGCCGACGACCGCATCGTCGAGCCCTTCGATCGTGGTCAGGTCCGAGCCTGCCTTGGTGAAGATGGAGCGCTTCGTGGTGTAATAGGGGCCGACGAAGTCGATCACCTTGTCACGCTCCTCGGTGATCGACATGGAGCCAACGACCGCGTCGTATTTGTTGGCCAGAAGACCGCCGATGATGCCGTCCCAGGCGGTGGTGACGATCTCGGTCTCGAGGCCCATGCGCTTGGCGATCTCGGTGCCGATGGCCGGATCGAAACCGACGACGTCGTTCTGCTCGTTGACGAAGTTGAAGGGCGGATACTGGCCCGACATGGCGATCTTCAGAACGCCGCGCTCCTTGATGCCTTCCAACTCGTCGGCGGCGGCGGGGCCGGCGATGAGCGCCGCGGCCGTCAGGGCCGTGCCGGCGAGGAATGTGCGTCGAATCATGGTGGTGATGGTCATTTGAAACGTCTCCCTATCGTTTTTTGCAGGCGCAGGCCGATGGGGAAGCGTGGCGCGTCATCCGCCGAGCCCGCCCCGGCGGTCTGGTCTGACGAGACGATTGCATGCGGGTCAAACATCGTGCAAATAAATAAAGGCAATGCAATGAATTGACGAAATCTATGAGAAACCTCTACGAGCAGCGCTTTACCTGGAATCTCGACTGGAACCTCCTGCGCACCTTCATGGTGCTGGTGGACCAAGGCGGCATCACGCCCGCCGCCGTTTTCCTCGGCCTCAAGCAGCCCACGCTCTCCTCGGCGCTCAAGCGGCTCGAGGCGCAGGTGGGCCGGCGCCTGATCGACCGATCCTCGACGCATTTTCGCGTGACGCCAGCGGGCGAGACGCTCTACCGCGAGGCCTGCACGATCTTCGGCGCGGTCGCGCAGCTTCCGACGCTGCTCGGCGCCGCCGAGGACAAGGTGACGGGCCATGTCGCCATCGCGCTGGCGAGCCACGTGGTCAGCCCCCATCTCGACGCGGTGCTCGAGCGGTTCAACGCGGCGCATCCGGACGTCACCTATTCGCTCTCCATCGCCGAGAGCGAGGAGGTGATCGGGCGCGTCGCGCATAACCGCGTGGCCTTCGGCATCTGCCTTGTCGCGCATCCCGCGCCCGATCTCGATTACCGCGTGCTCTACCGCGAATATTTCGGCCATTACTGCGGGCCGGGGCATCGCCTCTTCGGCAAGACGGGGCTGAAGCTGCGCGATCTGCATGGCGAGCAGGCGGTCTCGTTCCAGACCGACACCGCGTCCGGGCCGCTCTTCGAGCTGGCGCGGCTGCGCCAGCAGGCCGGCATGCGCCCCGATCTCAAGGGCGTGTCCTCGTCCCTGTCGGAAGTGCGGCGCCTCATCATGACCAATGTCGGCATCGGCGCCCTGCCCGTCCATGTCGCCGCGCGCGACGTGGCGGCGGGCCGCCTGTGGCAACTTCCGCCCGAGACGAACCTGCCGACGATCGACATTCACCTCGTCAGCAACCCCGCGCGCACCCTCAACCGCGCCGAGAGCGTTCTGATGGGCATGCTCACCGACGAGATCGCGCGCGTGCCCCTGAGTGAGCGGTCCTACTCCTGAACCGGGCGGCATGCGCGCGGGCCGTTGACACCGCCCGGGGCAGGCCTAAGGTCGCGCGGCACCCTTTCGATCCGGGAGGATCCCCCAGATGAGCACGAAAACCCTGCTTCTGACCGGCGCCAGCCGCGGCATCGGCCATGCGACGGTGAAGTCCTTTCAGGCGGCGGGCTGGCGGGTGCTGACCGTCTCGCGCACGGCCTTCGACAACCGCTGCCCCTGGCATGCGGGCGCGACCGACCATTTCCAGGGCGATCTGTCGGATGCAGAGGCCCGGGCCGATCTGGTCGCGCGGGTGCGCGAGACGCTCGGCCCCGAGGGGCTGGGCGCGATCGTCAACAACGCCGGGATCTCGCCCAAGGGCGAGGGCGGCGCGCGGCTCGGGATCGCGGGCACGGATGACGCGACATGGCAGCAGGTGATGAACGTCAATCTCTTCGGCCCCGCCGCCCTCATGCGCGACCTCATGCCCGAGCTCGAGACGGCGAAGGGCTGCGTCGTCAATGTCGGCTCCATCGTCGGCAGCCGGGTGCATCCTTTCGCGGGCGCGGCCTATGCCTGCTCGAAGGCGGCGCTTGCGGCGCTCACGCGCGAGGCGGCGGCCGAGTTCGGGCCGCGCGGCATCCGCTGCAACATGGTCACTCCGGGCGAGATCGAGACCGAGATCCTGTCGCCCGGCACCGAGGAAATCACGCGCAGCATTCCGCTGCGCCGCCTCGGCCAGTCCGAGGAGGTGGCGCGCGTCGTCCTTTTCCTCTGCTCCGAGCAATCCTCCTACATTAGCGGCGCCTCCATCGACGTGAACGGCGGCCAGCACGTCTAGGGCCTCAGCGCCGCCAGCATGTCGTCGAGCCCGGCGCAGGGATGCACGCCCGACGCCCGGATCTGCGCGGTCACGTCGATGGGCAGGCTGGAATTGCTGTCCTGCGGGATTTCGTTCAGCTTGCCGCCCATGATGACCGGGATCCGCGCGCCCCGCGCCTCCAGCTCGGCCATGAGGCGGCGCGCATAGCCCAGCCCGATCCCGTTATAGGTGCTGACCGCGATGGCGTCCGCCCCCGCCTCGAGCGCGCGGGCGACCATCACCTCGGCATCCACCGCGACGCCCGCCTCGATCACTTCGGCGCCCAGCCCGGTCAGCGCGCGCCGCACGAGATAGGCGCCATGCTCGTGCACATCCGTCGTGCCGAGCGCGACGCGCCGCGCCAGCCGTGCCCCCTCCTGCCGCGCGACCCATGCGGCGGCCATCTCGTCCAGCTCCTCGGCCCAGTCGGCGGCGACGAGCGCCACGCGCGCGCCATGCGCCATCGCCCCCTGCCCGAAGAGCGCCTCCATCCGCCGCGCGCCGAGCCGCCGGATCGCGAGCATGAGCGCAGCGGGATCATCGGTATCGACGCCGCGCTCCGCCAGACCCGCGAGCGCGGCCTCGGCGAAGGCGCGCCCGCCCGCGACGAGCCTGTCGGCCATGCTCTCGATCAGCCCGTCGTTCCGCACCGCGCCGTGCCCCGGTGCATGCGCGGCCAGCCGCGCGGCGAAAAGTTGCGCCTCCAGAATCTCGTCGATATCGGGAATGCGCTGATTTTCCGTCACGGGCACCGGGTTCACGGCATGGCCCGAGTGATGCTTGCCCAGCGCACAAAGATCGGCCAGCAAGTAACTGGCGAGGCTCGCATAATTCTGCGCAGGCACCCCCTGATAGGCGACCGTGTTGCCGAAGATCATCGTGCCGGGCGTCGCCGTCTCGCGGGCGAGCGCCGCCTGGAACGCCGCGCGCGTCAGCGGCGCCGAGAAGTGATGCCCGAAGCAAAAGGCCAAGGGCGCGCCGACCAGATCCTCGACGATATGCTTTTCGATCAGCGCCATTCCGAAGGCCGACGTCATGTCTAGAAAAAGGCCCGCGAACCCGTCGTCGAGATTGGAGTGCACGAGGATTTCGGCCTCCTGCGCGGCGATGAGGCCCAGCGCGCGCAAGGTCGCCTCGGTCGTCGCCACGTCGTCGTCCCAATAGGGCAAGCGGAAGGTGAAATACTGCCCCAGATTGCCGATGGCTGTGGCCCCCGCCGCGATGGCCGCGCGCGTGTTGTCGAGCGCGCCGGGCAGACCCAGCATGAAATCCCCGAAATGCGCGGCGGCGGGGCTGGCCCCGGTGATGCGCGCGAAATCCTCCGGCCCGGTCAGCACGATACCGGTGCCGCGCGGCAGATCCGCGCGCCGGTCCGCCGGATAGCCCATCGTCCAGTCGAGCGTGATGCCGAAACGGTCGATCCGCGCCCCCTGCTCGGCCGCGCGCGCATGCAGCGCGCCCATCGCCTCGACGGTCCGGTCGATGGAGCGAAATCCGATATGCGCATGCTGCATCATGCGCCCCTCGGCCATCGCGCGGCGCTTGTACTCGGCCTCCGACGTCACGCCCTCGGCCGCCATGAAGGCGGAGCGACCCAGCCGCCAGTCCCGCGCCATCGCGCGCCCCTCGGCCAGCAGATCACGCCCTGGCGCCAGCGCCGGATCGCCGAGCGCGATACCGCCCAGAGGATCGTCAGTGATCGGAGCGTTCATTCGCCTTCCCTTGGCATCCCGGACAGCGCCCCGTGCAGGGCGCCGGCGCTGCGGCCTTGTCATCGGGCGCCTCTGTGACACTATGGTCCAAACTGCCACAGGAACGGGGCGATGTGTAATGAAACTGGGTGTGATCGGTGTCGGCCATCTTGCTGTCTCCATGCTGGACGGGATCGTGCGGGCAGGACATGCGCCCTCGGGCATTCTGCTCTCGCCGCGCGGGCGCGGCCTTGATCTGGCGCAAGAGCGGGGCTTCGCGCTGGCGGCGGACAATGCGCAGATCGTGGCGGACTGCGATCTGGTGCTCTTGGCCGTGCGGCCGAACGATGCGCCGGATGCGGTGCGCGGCCTCGGCTGGCGCGAGGGGCAGATCCTGCTGAGCGCCTGCGCGGGCGTGCCAATCGCCGCGCTGGGCGCCGCGCCCGCGCGCATCATGCGCATCATGCCCATCACCGCATCGAAGCTGGGCGCGAGCCCCACGCTGGCCTATCCGGACCTGCCCGAAGCGCGCTCGCTGCTCGAGGCGATCGGCAGCACCATCGCGCTCGGCAGCGAGGACGCGTTCGAGGCGGCCACCGTCTCGGCGGCGATGTATGGCTGGGCGCAGGCGCTGATCCGCACGGGCGCGGACTGGACGGCGGCGCAAGGCATCGACGCCGCCGATGCGCGCCAGCTCGTCGCGCGCACCTTCACCGCCGCGGGCCGCATGATCGCCGAGGAGGACGCGCCGATGGGCGATATCCTCGGCCAGCTCTGCACGCCCGGCGGCCTCACGCGGCAAGGGCTCGACCATCTCGAGGCAGAAGGCGTGCCCGAGGCATGGGAGGGCGCCTGCGACGCCATCCTCGCCCGCCTGCGCGGCTAGGCCCTCATGCGGGCGCGGCGGCACCGTGCCCGATCTCGAAATCGTTGCCCGCGCGGTCCTTCCCGCTGACGAGATAAAGAGGCCGCGTGCCGTAGCCCTGGCTCGGATGTTTCTTGCCGATCTCGGCGCCCCATGCGTGATCGTAGAGGGAGGTCGCCGGCATCAGCCGCACGATGAAGGCGGCGCGGCGATGCTCGGTATGGTTCGCCTTCGAGCCGTGGATCATGTAGACATCGTGAAAGCTCACCTGACCCGCCTTCAGGATCAGCGGCTCGGCCTCGGCCTCGTCGAAATGCTCCGCGTCGCAGACGAGGTTGATCGTCTTGTCGTCCCCCTCCTGCCAGGAATGGCTGTAGAGCTCATGCGCCTTGTGCGAGCCGGGGATGAAGGTCATCGGCCCGTTCTCGGGCGTCACGTCGTCGAGCGGGATCCACATGGTCAGCGTTTCGAGCGGCTTGATCGGATAATAGCCGCCATCCTGGTGCCAAGGCGTCTCCTTGCCGTTCTTGGGCGGCTTGCCGAAGAGCGTGGTGCCCCAAAGGATGATGTCGTCGCCGATCAGTTGCCGCGCGGCGGCCATGAGCTTGGGATGCGTGGCGAAGTCGAGCCATTTGCGGCTGCCCTTCACCCCCATCGAGCCGCCCTCCTCCTGATGCGGGGCGAGGATGATGTCGGGCGCGATGCCGGGATTGCGCGCCAGGAGCGCCGCGTATTCCGCGCGCATCTCCTCGATCAGGCTCGCGGGCAACTCCCAATCGGGGATCACCCACCCACGCTCGTGATACTCGGCGACTTTCGCGTCGCTCAGCGCCGTCTCGGTCGTGGCCGTCATGCCGCAGCCTCCTTGTTCAAACCGGATTGACCCTGCCGACAGAATTGTCGACAGCCCTGACGGCAGGATTGACACCACGCGGCGTTCTGTCAAGCATGGCCTTCGATCCACCGCCCGGGAAAGGCCCACACGTCATGACGTCTCAGCGCGAAACCACCGTCGATCAGGCCTATGCCGCGCTGCGCGCCGAGTTGACGTCCTTCGGCCTCAAGCCGGGCGCGCGGCTCAACGAAAGCGCGCTCGCCGCCGATCTCGGGATGAGCCGCGCGCCGATCCGCGAGGCGCTCAACCGGCTCATTCCCGATGGGCTCGTGCGGTTCGAGCCGGGGCGCGGCTTTTTCTGCCGCAAGCTGAGCGCGCGCGAGATCACGGAGCTCTATCAGCTGCGCTTCGATCTCGAGGCGGGCGCGCTCGGCGCGGCGATCGATCACGCGGCGCCGGAGGATCTGGCGGCTTTCGCCGAGGGCTGGCGGCCGGATGCCGTGGACGCGGACACGCTCGTCGCCGCCGACGAGGCGTTTCACCTCGCCCTCGCCCGGCTCGGCGGAAACACGGCGCGCATCGATTTCTTGGAAAACATCAACGACCGCATCCGCTTCGTGCGCCGCATCAATCTCGAGAGCGACGCCCGGCGCGCCAGCGCGCTCGAGGAACACGCGCGCCTCGTCTCCGCCCTGCTGGCCCGCGACAGGCCCGCCGCGCTCGCCATCCTTTCGCAGCATCTCGAGCGCTCGGCGGCGGAGGTGCAGGGACAGGTGCGCGCGGCTCTCGCGCAGATCTACGAGGGCGATATCGCCTGACCGGCTCAGGCGCCCGGATTCGAGGGGCGGCTCAGCACATAGGCTGCGGCGCCCCCCATGCAGACCGCCTGCACCGCGATGAGCCACCAGCCCAGCCCCGCGATCAGCGACGCGATCAGCACGAGCGCCATCGCCCCGCAGGCCATCGCCTTGTAGCGCGGGGCGATCGCGCCATGCGCCTCCCATTCCTCGATGATCGGCCCGAAGACGCGGCTGCGCCCCAGCCATGCGCGCAGACGCGGCGAGCCGCGCGTGAAGGCGAAGGCGGCGAGGATCACGAGGGGCGTCGTCGGCAGAAGCGGCAGGATCACCCCCAGCGCGCCCAGCGCCAGCGACACGCAGCCGAGCGTGACCCAGAGCGAGCGCATCACCGCGCCCGCCTCGCCCTTTCGCTCGGGCCGCGTCATGGCGTCACCCGGTCGAAGACCCCGAAAGACTGGCCCGACTTCATCTTGGCGAAAATACTCACGGCCCGCCCTGTCGAAGCGGCGCCAACGCCCGCGCGGTGCCCGATCAGGCCGATTTCAGCGCCGCGCCGCGCAGGGAGACGGGGCCGTGTCCCGCCGCCCAATGGCGCGCCGCTTCTCCGAAGGCCGAGAACAGCGGCCGCGAGACCGGATCCTCGGCCGCCTTCCACTCGGGATGCCATTGCACCGCCAGCGCGAAACCGGGCGCGCCGTCGATGTGGATCGCCTCGGCGGTGCCGTCGGGCGCGTGGCCTTCGATCACGACGCGCGGACCCGGCGTCTTGATGCCCTGCCCGTGCAGCGTGTTCGTCATTACCTCGCGCGCGCCCATCAGCTTGTGAAAGACGCCGCCCTCGCAAAAGCTGACGACATGGCGCAGCGCGAACTGCTCCTCCAGCGTGCCGTCGGGCGGCATGCGGTGATTGTCGCGCCCGGGCAGGTCGCGGATCTCGGGATGGAGCGTGCCGCCCATCGCCACGTTCATCTCCTGAAAACCGCGGCAGAGGCCGAGGATGGGCAAGCCCGCCTCGACGCAGGCGCGCACCAGCGGCAGCGTGATCGCGTCCCGCGCGGGATCGAAGGCGCCATGCGCCTCGGTCGGCTCCTCGCCGTAATGCTCGGGATGCACATTGGGGCGCCCGCCCGTGAGAACGAAACCGTCGCAGGTCCGCATCAGCTCCTCCACGCTGACCAGTGTGGGATCGGCGGGGACGATATAGGGCATGCCGCCCGCCACCTGCGTGACCGCCTCAAGGTTCATCCGCCCCGTGCCGTGCAGCGGATAGCGATCGTCGATCACGTGATGATTTGCGATGATGCCGATGAGGGGCCGAGTCATGCGATGCCTTCTGTGCGGGTGATGGTGCCCAGTTTCGTGATGCGCACGCGAAACTTCAACCCCCGGCGCGATCCCTATCGGCCGGGGCCGCCTTTCGGCCCATTTCCGGCGGCGGGGCGCTTGTTCCGGCGGCATTTTTCGCTGCAATGGCGCACCTCGTCCCAGCTGCGCTCCCATTTCTTGCGCCACGCGAAGGGCAGACCGCAGGTCGCGCAGATCTTGGTGGGCAGATCGCCCTTCTTGCGGTGTTTCATGGGGCCTCGCCGGGTGAACATGCAAAACGGCCTGCAAGAGGCTTGCAGGCCGCGATGGTAACTCCGATGGGCGCTCGGACAAGGGCCGGGATCACTCCTCTACGATGCCCTCGGTCGTGATGCCTTCGCTTTCGCCGCCGGTGATCTCGGTGCTGATGCCGTTCTCGACACCCGCCTCGTCCTCCGGATCGTTCCCCGCGAAGCTGAGCCAGGTGACCAGAGCGAAGAGCAGAACGAGGGCGAAGACGACCACGCCGATCATCCCGCCGATGGGCGTCTTGTGCGCCGGCTTGGTCTTTTCGGTGTTGGTGTCAGGTGCAGACATTGCGCATCCTCCTTGAAAGCTGGACGCGGCGCGCACGCCGCGATGGGGCATTGAAGGCCCCTTGTTATGCCTCTAACTCTCTATGCAGCCAAAGGTTCCGACCGAAAGGACGCATGATGCGCGACGCAGCCCCCCAGACCATCCACCTCGCCGACTACACGCCGCCCAACTGGCTGGTGACGGGGGTCCATCTGACCTTTCGCCTCGATCCGACGCGCACGCGCGTGCTCAGCCGCATCGGCTTCGCGCCCAATCCCGACGCGGCAAGCCGCGCGTTCAAGCTGGACGGCGAGAACATGACGCTGATCCGCGCCAAGATCGACGGCGTCGAAGTTGCGCCCACCGTGACGGAGACCGGCCTGACCTGCGACGTGCCGGACGGCCCCTTCACCTGGGAGGCCGAGGTCGAGATCAATCCTTCGGCCAATACCGCGCTCGAAGGTCTCTACATGTCGAGCGGGATGTACTGCACGCAATGCGAGGCCGAGGGCTTTCGCAAGATCACCTATTATCCCGACCGCCCCGACGTGATGGCCGTCTTCGACGTGCGCATCGAGGGCGGCGAGCCGGTGATGCTGTCCAACGGCAATCCCGGCAAGATCGGCGACGGCTTTGCAGAATGGCACGACCCATGGCCGAAACCGGCCTATCTCTTTGCGCTGGTGGCCGGACGACTGGTCAATCATCCGGGCAAGTTCACCACCATGTCGGGCCGCGAGGTCGATCTCAACATCTGGGTGCGCCCCGGCGACGAGGGCAAATGCGCCTTCGGCATGGAGGCGCTCAAGGCCTCGATGCGCTGGGACGAGGAGGTCTACGGGCGCGAATACGATCTCGATCTTTTCAACATCGTCGCGGTCGATGATTTCAACATGGGCGCGATGGAGAACAAGGGGCTGAACATCTTCAACTCCTCCTGCGTCCTCGCCTCGCCCGAGACATCGACGGACGCCAATTTCGAGCAGATCGAGGCGATCATCGCGCATGAGTATTTCCATAACTGGACCGGCAACCGCATCACCTGCCGCGATTGGTTCCAGCTTTGCCTCAAGGAGGGGCTGACCGTCTTTCGGGACGCGCAGTTCACCTCCGATCTGCGCAGCGCGCCGGTCAAGCGCATCGAGGACGTGATCGCGCTGCGCGCCCGGCAGTTCCGTGAGGATAACGGCCCGCTCGCGCATCCTGTCCGCCCACAGAGCTTCGTCGAGATCAACAATTTCTACACCGCGACCGTCTACGAGAAGGGCGCCGAGGTGATCGGCATGCTCAAGACGCTGGTCGGCGACGCGGCATGGTCGAAGGCGCTCGCGCTCTATTTCGATCGCCATGACGGGCAGGCCTGCACCATCGAGGATTGGCTGCGCGTCTTCGAGGATGTGACGGGCCGCGATCTGGCGCAGTTCAAGCGCTGGTACGAGCATGCAGGCACGCCGCGGCTGACAGTGACGGAAAACTTCAAGGACGGCACCTACACGCTTCATTTCAAACAGGAAACGCCGCCCACGCCGGGCCAGCCCGACAAGCCGCCGCGCGTCATTCCGATACAGGTCGGCCTTCTGGCCGAGGACGGAACCGAGATCGTGCCGACGCGCCTTCTGGAGATGACCGAGGCCGAGCAGAGCTTCGAGTTCAGCGGGCTGGACGCACGCCCCATCCCGTCGATCCTGCGCGGCTTCTCGGCGCCCGTGATCCTGCGCCGCGAGACGAGCAATGCCGAGCGCGCCTTCCTTCTGGCGCATGACACCGACCCCTTCAACAAATGGGAGGCGGGCCGCGCCCTCGCCCGCGAGGGGTTGATCGCCATGATCCGGGACGGCGCGCCCGCCGATCCGGCCTATATCGCCGCCGCCGAGACGATGGCGCGCGACGAGAGCCTCGATCCGGCCTTCCGCGCGCTGGCGCTCGGGCTGCCGACGCAGGACGATCTGGCGCAGGCGCTCCATGACGCCGGCACCGTGCCCGATCCTCAGGCGATCTGGGATGCGCTCGAGGCGCTCAAGGACGCGCGCGCCGAGGCGATGGAAGGCACCGCCCGCGCGCTTTATGCGCAGCATCAGGTGACCGCCCCCTATCGGCCCGATGCCGCGCAATCGGGCGCCCGCGCACTCGCCAACGCCGCGCTGGCGATGCTGACGCGCCGCGACGGCGGCGCCGCCGCGCAGGCGCAATACGATGCGGCGGACAACATGACGCAGCAGCTCGCCGCGCTCGCCTGTCTCTTGCAGGCCGGCAAGGGCGATCTGGCGCTGGGGCGCTTCTATGACCAGTGGCAGAAGGACCGGCTTGTCGTGGACAAGTGGTTCAGCCTTCAGGTGGCCTGCGCCGAGCCGGCCGATGCGGCGGACGTGGCCGAGCGCCTGACGCGGCATCCCGACTTCACGATGAAGAACCCGAACCGGTTCCGCGCCACGCTGGGCGCTCTGGCCGGATCGCCGGCGGGCTTTCATCACGCCTCGGGCAAGGGCTATCGCCTGCTGGCCGATTGGCTGATCCGGCTCGATCCGCTCAATCCTCAGACGACCGCGCGCATGTGCTCGGCCTTCGAGACATGGCGGCGATACGATGCGGACCGTCAGGCGCTGATCGAGGCCGAGCTGCGCCGGATCGAGGCGAGCCCGGGTTTGAGCCGCGATACCGGCGAAATGGTGGGGCGCATCCTCGCGAGCTGAGCCGCGTCAGCGCGCGCGGCCCCCGGCGCCGAGCGTCTCGGGGCGCGGCACCGGGCGCGGCGAGCGGCGCAACGCGCAATATTCCTGCCCGCGCACCCAGGAGGCCATGTCCCGGCGCTTCGCATCGCTGCGCATCGGCCCCCAGTCCGCCGCGACGCCGCGCCACCGGCTGTCCTTGACGGCGATGGCGTTGTCGCGCGGCACGGTGCGCGCCATGATGCGGATCGCGCAGCTGAGGTTGTCGCCCCCATCCGTCAGCTCCCCGCCCGAGGTCGCCCGGCAGCCATAGCCGCGCGCGGTGCCGGGCAGGATCTGCAAGAGGCCGTACCATTGCCCCCCGCCCCCGACCGCCTTTGCGCGGTAAGTGCTTTCATGCTTGGCGAGCGCCGACAGGAAGCCGACCCAGAAGGCGCGCCGCTGCCCCTCGTCGCCCGCCGCATAGCCCGGACACCAGGCGGCGATGTCGCGCGGCACGGTATCGACCAATGGCTTGCCATGCTGCGCGAGCGCGGTGAGCGCGCTGCGCGTCCAGGCCGCGCCGCCGGGGCGATGATCCCAGCGCGCCTTGGGGATCTCCATGCTGCGGGCCTGCGGGCGCGTCGCGGCGGCGGCGCCCTCGCCCGCCGTGGCATGCGCCGGCCCCTCGCCGAGGGCGATGCAGCTCATCAGGCACAAGGAAGGCAGCAGGCGTTTCATGCGGCATGATTGACCAAAACCGCCGCGCGAGCAATGGCCGAGGCCACAGGGGGTCCGCGCGGGCGGTCGCTGCTGCGAAACGATCATTTTCACTCCCAACCGGCGACATGATTTGGCCCGAAAGGACGCGCATCACGGCAGCCGAGACGACGCGCAGCGAAAGGCGGACAAGACGTGACGACCCCCCCTACCGAACCGATGACGAGATTGCGCGATGCGCTGCGCGCTATGATGGACGCCCCGCTGAGGCTGCGCGGGCGCAGGGGCGCGCTCGGCAGCGCCGATCTCGACCGGCTGAGCCGCCATATCATCCTGCCGACCGTCGCCGTCACCGACGAGGAGATCGCCCGCGCCGCCTTTCAGGACCGCGGCACCAAGCTTGCCCGCCAGGAGATGTGGGACGATCTCGCCCGCCTCATCGCCGAGACCGATGCCGCCCGCGCCGGAACGCCGGGGGGCGAGTCGGCCTCGCTCCTTCTGGCGTTCGGGGCGCGCAGCGATGTGGTGGCCATGACCGAGGACGCGCTGCATGACGGCGCCATTCCCGATCTTGACGGGATCGACGCGATGGAGGCGCTGGTCGACGAGTTCGCGGGCGACTACCCCGTCGCCGCCGTGGTCGCGCTGGCGCATATCGACATGGCCTGGGCCTGGCGCGCGATCCCGGGCGCCTCTGGCCTCGACGGGGCCGCGATCCGCGCCGCGCATCACGCCGCCCGCGCCGAGGCGCTGCTCGCGCCGCATGTCGATGCGGCGGGCGATGCGCCTTCCGTGGCCGCCGCGCGCTGCGCGCTTCTGCGCGCGCAGCCGGGCCACGGCGCGCAGCATGTCGCCGACCGCTACCAGCATCTCATCGACATCGATCCGGCCAGCCCGCGCCACATGCGCGGCCTCGGCGCCGCCGTCCTCGCCGCCATGCCGGGCGACTACCGCGCGCTCGAGCTCGAGGCGCGGCGCACGGCGGCGCGCACCGGCGACATCTGGGGCGCAGGCGCCTATGCATGGGTCTATCTCGACGCGCTCGCGCTCGATCCGGGCGCGCTCTGCTTGCTCGATCCGGCCTTTTTCATCGATGGTCTGCGCGACATTCTCGCCCGGCGGCGGGATCAGCATACCGCCAATCTTCTGGCCGCCTTCTGCGCGATCACCATGCGCCCCGATACCGCCCGGCGCGCACCCGTCATACCGGCCCGCGATGCGCTCCACGCCTGCCTGCCGTGGCTCCTGCGCGATCATCTGCAAGAGCTTCACCCACTGATCTGGACGCAGGCGCTGCACCGCCCCGGCGCGGGCCCGCTGCCGCCGCGCCGCGCCCTCTTGAGCGAGGGGCGCCGCACCGCGCTTCGGGCCATCGCGGCGCAATTCGCGGACGATATCGCGCAGGGGCAATCCATCGCCTTCTCGCCCGCCGGGATGTACATGCTGCCCTCGCTTTGAGCGAGCGCTGTCTCGCCCCGGCACCCGCGCCCCCGCCCCTTGCTCAGCCGCGCCGCCTGTCCTAGAAGTCACGCGATCTGACAAAGGACGCCCGCCATGCTGGACCTGACATACGAGACCCCGAAACCGCGCGTGATCTCCGGCGCCCAGCATGACTGGGAGCTGGTCATCGGCATGGAGGTGCATGCGCAGGTCGCCTCGAACGCCAAGCTTTTCTCGGGCGCGTCCACCAAATTCGGCGCCGAGCCCAATTCCAACGTCTCCTTCGTCGATGCGGCCATGCCCGGCATGCTGCCGGTCATCAACGAATTCTGCGTCGAGCAGGCGGTGCGCACGGGCCTCGGCCTCAAGGCCAGGATCAACCTCAAGTCGGCGTTCGACCGGAAGAACTACTTCTACCCCGACCTGCCGCAGGGCTACCAGATCAGCCAGCTTTACCATCCCATCGTCGGCGAGGGCGAAATCCTCGTGGACATGGAGCCGGGCATCGCGCGGCTGGTGCGGATCGAGCGCATCCACATGGAGCAGGACGCGGGCAAGTCGATCCACGACATGGACCCGAACATGTCCTTCGTGGACCTCAACCGCACGGGCGTGTGCCTGATGGAAATCGTCAGCCGCCCCGACATTCGCGGACCCGAGGAGGCGGCGGCCTATGTGCTGAAACTGCGCCAGATCCTGCGTTACCTGGGCACCTGCGACGGCAACATGCAGAACGGCAACCTGCGCGCGGACGTGAACGTCTCGATCTGCCGTCCGGGCGCCTACGAGAAGTATCAGGAAACGCAGGATTTCTCGCATTTGGGCACCCGCTGCGAGATCAAGAACATGAACTCGATGCGCTTCATCCAGGCGGCCATCGAGGTCGAGGCGCGCCGCCAGATCGCCATCGTCGAGGCGGGCGGCGAGGTGGTGCAGGAAACGCGCCTCTACGATCCGGACAAGAACGAGACCCGCTCTATGCGCTCGAAGGAAGAGGCGCATGATTACCGCTACTTCCCCGATCCCGACCTTCTGCCGCTCGAGATCGAGCAGGGCTGGGTGGACGCCATCCGAGCGTCACTGCCCGAGCTTCCCGACGCCAAGAAGGCGCGTTTCGTGCTGGATTTCGGCCTGTCGGAATACGACGCGAGCGTTCTGACCGCCGAAGTCGCCAACGCCGCCTATTTCGAGGAGGCCGCCCGGGGCCGCGACGGCAAGCTGGTGGCCAATTGGGTCATCAACGAGCTTTTCGGCCGCCTCAAGAAGGAAGGCGCCGACATCACCGAAAGCCCCGTAAGCCCCGCGCAACTGGGCGGCATCGTCGATCTCATCGCCTCGGACGCCATCTCGGGCAAGATCGCGAAGGACCTCTTCGAGATCGTCTATACCGAGGGCGGCGATCCCGCGCAGATCGTGGAAGAGCGCGGCATGAAGCAGGTCACCGATACCGGCGCCATCGAAGAGGCCGTGGACCGCATCATCGCCGAGAATCCCGCGCAGGTCGAAAAGGCCAAGCAGAACCCCAAGCTGGCGGGCTGGTTCGTGGGCCAGACGATGAAGGCGACGGGCGGCAAAGCCAATCCCAAGGCCGTGAACGAGATCGTCAGCGCGAAGCTGGGGCTGTGAGCATGGACGATATCGCGCAGAGCATTCCCGAAGGTCCCGCCCTCTCTGACTGGATGACGGTCAAGCCCGAGTGGATCGACTTCAACGGTCATCTCAACATGGCCTATTACAACGTCCTTTTCGACGAGGGCATCGACGACATCTATCACCTGATGGGCTTCGGCGCCAATTACGCCAAGACGCGCGGCATGACGACCTTCGTGGCGGATTTCCGCGTGCGCTATTTGCGCGAGCTGCACGAGGGCGACCGCGTGCAATGCTCGGTTCAGCTTCTGGCGCATGACGAGAAGCGGTTTCACAGCTATCAGGAATTACGGCACGAGGATGGCTGGCTCGCCGCGACGGCCGAGTCGCTGGTGCTGCATATCGACATGAGCGGGCCGAAGGTGGCGCCGATGCCGCCCGATATCGCCGAGCGGATCGCCGCGCTTCAGGCCGCGCATGACAAGCTGCCCCGCCCCGAGGCCGTGGGCCTGCCGATGGGCATTCCGGGCAAGACCAAGCCGCTTTAACCCCGGGCGCGCTGGGGCTAGGATGCGGCGGACCCAGGCAGGATGCGAGGCCCCGATGGCGCAGTATGAATACAAGGTGATCCCCGCCCCGACGAAGGGCGTCAAGGCGCCGGGGCGCAAGACGCCCGAGGCGCGCTTTGCCGGAACGATCGAGAGCACGCTCAACGCCGAGGCCGCCGAAGGCTGGGAATACCTGCGCACCGATATCCTGCCCTCGGACGAGCGGCAGGGCCTCACCGGCTCGCAGACGGTCTACCGCACGCTTCTGGTGTTTCGCCGCGCGAAGGACGGCGCGCCGACCACCGCCGAGGACGTGATCCAGAGCGCGCAGGACGCCGCCGAGGATGCGCGCCCCGCGCCCGAGACGCAGCCAGCCGCAGAGACGCCGCGCCGCGAGCCTTCGGTGACCAAGATCGCGCCCTCCCACGCCGATCCGGCGCCCGCGCCGGATGCGCCCGAGACCCCGGACGCCCCGGATACGCCCGATGCGCCCGGCGCACCGGATCACGGCAAGCCCAAGCCGGAATAGGCGCGCGGCCCGCTCAGCCCTCCGCTTCGATCGCCAGAGCGTGAATTTGCCCCATCATGTCGGCGCCGATGGCCGAGTGGATCGCGCGGTGACGCGCGATGCGCGTCATCGATCCCAGCTCCGGCGCGCGGATGCGAACGCGGAAATGCGACTGGCCTTCCTCGGGGGCACCCGCATGGCCGCGATGCGCCGCGCTTTCGTCAATCACTTCAAGATATTGCGTCTTGAACTTTTGCTCGAGCGCCCTGCGAATTTCTGCCGCCCTGTTCATCTTTATCCCCTCCGCCCCCTTCAACTCGGCGCCATTTAGACTAGAGTATCGGCTTCGACTCGCAAAGAGGTGCCCGATGAGCAAATCCGATCCATTTGGTTTCGACATGTCCGTTTCATCGGCCAAGAAGAAAAACCCGCGCGGCCGTCGCGGAATGTCCGGCGCGTCCGAGACGTCGACCCGCCAGTGCGAGCACGAGGGCTGCGACAAGCCGGGGCTCTACCGCGCGCCCAAGGCGCCCGACGTTCTGGACGAATACTTCTGGTTTTGCCAAGAGCATGTGCGCGAATACAATCTCAAGTGGAACTTTTTCGACGGCACCACCGAGGCCGAGATGAATGCGCAACTGTCCAAGGACAAGGTGTGGGAGCGCACGACCAAATCCTTCACCGATCCCGAAGCGCGCGCCTGGGCGCGGCTGGGGATCGAGGATCCGCATCAGGTTCTGGGCGTGAACGCCACGCGCAACCCCGGCAAGGACAAGTCCGGTGGAGGCGGCCGCCGCCTGCCCCCGACCGAACGCCAGGCGGTCGAGATCCTCGACGCCAAGGACACCGACACCAAGGCGGATCTGCGCAAGGCCTACCGCGCGCTCATCAAGGTGCTGCACCCCGACATGAACGGGGGCGATCGCAGTCAGGAGGAGCAGCTTCAACAGGTCATGTGGGCGTGGGAGCAGCTCAAGAACAGCCGCAATTTCAAGTGAGCGGGGCGGCTCCGCGCGCCCGGCGGCCTGGCGGGTGGCACGCCCTCATCGCGATTCCCTCAAGAAAAAGGCCTGCCGAATGCGTTCGGCAGGCCTTTCTCGTTCCAAGACCCGACCGTCAGACCAGCTTCGCGTCGAGCGTGATCTCCGCCGTCAGAAGCTTGGAGATCGGGCAATTCTTCTTGGTGGCCTCGGCGACCTCCTGAAAATCCTCCTCGCTGATGCCGGGGATCTTGGCGGTCACGTCGAGATGCACCGTGGTGACGGCGAAGCCGCCATCCTTCTCGGCGAGTGTGACCTTCGCGGTGGCGTTGATCTCCTCGGCCTCGAGGTCCTTTTCTCCGAGACCGAGCGACATCGCCATGGCATAGCAGCTGGCATGCGCAGCGCCCACGAGTTCTTCGGGATTGGTGCCCGGCTCGTCCTCGAACCTCGTGTTGAACCCGTAGGGCAGGTTCTTGATCGCGCCGCTTTCGGTGCTGACCTGACCCTGTCCTGTCTTGAGATCACCGCTCCATTTGGCTGAACCTTTGCGTTCCATGGCTGTCTCCCTTCTGAAAATTCCGCGCTTCCCGCGCATGGAAAGGCCGCCCATCGCGGCCTTGGTGAGGCAGGAACGCGAGGGCGGCCGTTAAAGTTTCAGCGCCGGAGGCGACGTCAGGCGGGCACGAAGACGAGGCTGACGCCGTTGATGCAATGGCGCATGCCCGTGGGCTGCGGGCCGTCGTCGAAGATATGGCCCAGATGGCTGCCGCAGCGGCTGCAATGGCATTCGGTGCGCAGCATGAAGAACTTGCGGTCCTCCTTGGTGCCGATCGCGCCGTCCATCGCCTCGTAGAAGCTGGGCCAGCCCGTGCCGCTGTCGTATTTCGTCTCGGACGCATAGAGCGGCTGGTCGCAGCCGCGGCAGATATAGGTGCCATCGGCATAATTCTTGTCGAGCGGCGAAGTGAAGGCGCGCTCGGTGCCCTCCTCGCGCATGACCTTGTATTCAAGATCGCTCAGCATCGCGCGCCATTCGGCTTCGGTGCGCGTCACCTCGAAGTCGCCGACCGCGGCGGTCCCGATGCGGGCGAAGGCGGCGGCCGATCCCGCGGCGATCGCGGCGGTGATGAAATGACGTCTGTCCATTTTTTCTCTCCTCGAGCCTGTGCGCATCCGGCCGTAAAGCCGCGCGATTGCATGGAATGTGAAAGCAACGGGCCCGGCAAGCAAGTGCCGGGCCCGCGATCTCACCTGATCGTGTAGCGCCCGTGTGCGCTTACTTGGCCGCCGGCAGCACGACCGTGTCGACGACATGGATCACGCCGTTCGACTGATCGACATCGGCGATGGTGACGTTGATCGTCTGGCCCTGCTCGTCCTCGAGCATGATCTTGTCGCCGTCATAGGTCGCGTTCAGCTCGCAGCCGCCCAGCGTCGGGACGATATGCGCGCCGCCGTCATCGTCGATCATGCCCTTGATGGCGGTCGACATCGCATCGGCGCCGACGACATGGCAGGTCAGGATCTGGGTCAGCTGATCCTTGTTCTCGGGCTTCAGCAGCGTCTCGACGGTGCCCTCGGGCAGCTTCTCGAAGGCGGCGTTGGTCGGCGCGAAGACAGTAAAGGGGCCTTCACCCGAGAGCGTCTCGACAAGGCCCGCGGCCTTGACGGCGGCGACGAGCGTGGTGTGATCCGCTGAATTCACCGCGTTTTCGATGATGTTCTTGTCCGCGAACATGGCGGCACCGCCGACCATCGGGTTTTCGGCATTGGCGCCGGTGGCCAGAACGGCTGCGGTGGCGGTCGCGGTCAGGAATGTCTTGAAAGTCATGTCTTTCTCCTCGGGTTGTGCAGGCAGTATCGCCTGCTGACACCCCCAACCACGGGGACTGCGAGAAGATAGTTTCAAATTAATTTCGAAAGGCGCGGCGCCCTGCCTAAACGGAGCGTCAGAGGGGCGTGACGGCCCCGGTCGCCAGAACGCTGCCCGTGGGTGCACCGGTGGGCGAGCCGCCCGGCGGCTCGTCGGAGATGGCGAGAATGCCGCCCGCCATGCGTGCGCCGAGCGCGGGATCGACGGCGATCTCGCCGGCGGCATCCTCGGGCAGGAGGCCGAGCGAGACCGGCGCATCCTCGCCCGCGATCAGCCAAAGCTCCAGCACGCGGCCCTCGGGCGCGGCGCCCGCGCGCCGCTCGAGCCGCAAGGCGCCGGCATCGGTGTCGTAGGTCGCCAGAACCACGAGCCCGCCATCCTCGGCGGCGACCTCGGCGACGAAATCGGGCGCGCCGGGCATTGCCGGCCCCTGCCCCAGAAGCCCCGCATTGAGCGCGACATAGAGCGCGAGGGTCGCGGCGACGGCGCCGCCCACCAGCCAGCCGAGCCCGCGCAGACCCGCGAAGGGCCGCCGCACCGGCGCCCCGAAGAGCCGCGCCTCGATCTCGCGCCGCACCCGCGCGGGCGGCGTCTCGGGCGCTGCGGCATCCGTGAGACCGGCGAGGCTCTCGGCCCATTCGGCATAGAGCGCGCGCAGCTCGGGCTCACGCGCAAGACGCGCCTCGAACGCGGCCGCGGCCTCGCGGTCCATCAGACCGAGCGCGTATTCGCCCGCAAGGACGCGGTCGTCCTCGTCATATGGCGTGGGGCCGGTCATCGCGTCAGGCACTCCTTGAGTTTTAGAAGGCTGCGGCGCAGCCAGGTTCGCATCGTGTTGAGCGGCACGTCGAAATGCGTGGCCAGCTCGGCATAGGTCTCCCCCTCGAGATAGGCGCGGCGCACCGCCTCGGCGTGGCTGCCATCCAGCTCGGCGAGGCAGCCGTCGAGCCGCGCCGCCTCGCTGCTGGCGATGGCCTGCGCCTCGGGTCCTGGCGCGGCATCGGCCATCGCCTCGGCGGCATCGAGGCCCGGCTGCGCCTCGCGGCGCTTGCGGGCGCGGTCGATCGCGGTGTTGCGCGCGACGGTGATGAGCCATGTCATCGGGCTCAGGCCATTGGCGCGGTAGCGGTCGGCATTGCGCCAGATCTTGACGAAGGCCTCCTGCAACGCCTCCTCCGCCTCGGCCCCGTCATTCAACACACGCAGGCAGATGCCGAATAGTTTCGCGGATGTATGCGCATAAAGATCGCCGAACGCGGCGCGCTCGCCGAGAGCGGCCCGGGCGATCAAATTTTCGATCTCGTCTCGCGTCACATGCGCTCCGGGCATTGGGTCCGTGCATTGGGCCCGTCGGGCCGCGCCGCGCGGCCTTTGACATGGGTATAGGAGGCATGCGCGCCGGCGCCAGCATTTTCCGCCCTTTCCCTTGCCCTTCCCCACGATATGTTGCACCACATCGGGCAACCGGGAACGCGAGTTAAGGACTTGATTGAATGGCTGACGGCATGATCGACGCGCAAGCGAAACCGACCGAAGAAATCTCCGTGCGCGACGTGTTCGGCATCGAGTCGGACATGAAGATCAAGGGCTTCGCCGAGCGTACGGACCGCGTGCCCGACAATGACAGCACCTACAAGTTCGACCGCGACACGACGCTCGCCATCCTCGCGGGCTTCGCCCATAACCGCCGCGTGATGATCCAGGGCTATCACGGCACGGGCAAATCCACCCATATCGAACAGGTGGCGAGCCGCCTCAACTGGCCCTGCGTGCGCGTCAATCTCGACAGCCATATCAGCCGGATCGACTTGATCGGCAAGGACGCGATCAAGCTGAAGGACGGCGTTCAGGTCACTGAATTCCATGAAGGAATCCTGCCTTGGGCGCTGCGCAACCCGACCGCGATCGTCTTTGACGAATATGACGCGGGCCGCGCCGACGTGATGTTCGTGATCCAGCGCGTGCTGGAAGCGGATGGCAAGTTGACGCTTCTGGACCAGAACCAGGTCATCACGCCCAACCCCTATTTCCGCCTCTTCGCCACGGCCAACACCGTCGGCCTCGGCGACACGACCGGCCTTTATCACGGCACCCAGCAGATCAACCAGGGCCAGATGGACCGCTGGAGCCTCGTTGCGACGCTCAACTATCTCAGCCAAGATGCCGAAGCCGCGATCGTGCTGTCGAAGAACCCCAACTACAACACCGCAGAAGGCCGCAAGACGATCAGCCAGATGGTGACGGTCGCGGATCTGAGCCGCACCGCCTTCATGAACGGCGAGCTGTCGACCGTCATGTCGCCCCGCACGGTGATCGCCTGGGCGCAGAACAACTCGATCTTCCGCGACGTGGGCTATGCATTCCGCCTGACGTTCCTGAACAAGTGCGACGAGCTCGAGCGCCAGACGGTGGCCGAATTCTACCAGCGCTGCTTCGACGAGGAACTTCCCGAAAGCGCGGCGAGCGTGAGCCTCGGCTGAACCGGCCCCGCGCCGCCCTGCTGCGGCGCGCGGCATCCTGGGTGGCCCGCCCGAGACGCGTTGAGGGATCAAGATGAAGAAACCATCCGATAACCCAGCCGATCCGTTCAAGAAGGCGCTCGCCGAGGCGACCAAGGTCATGTCGGGCGACCGCGATCTGACGGTGAGCTATTCGGTCGATCCTTCGGGCATCTCGGGCGACAGCATGCGCCTGCCGCAGATCAGCCGCCGGATGAGCCGCGACGAGGTGCTGCATGCGCGCGGCACGGCCGATGCGCTGGCGCTGCGCCACAAGTATCACAGCGCCAAGACCCATGCGAAATACGTGCCCCCCGGTGCCATCGCGCGCGACATCTACGAGGCGATGGAGACGGCCCGCTGCGAGGCGGTGGGCGCGCGCACCATGCCCGGAACGGCCAGCAATATCGACAGCAAGATCGCCGCCGAGGCCGCGCGCTCAGGCTATGACCAGATCACCGATCCCGCCGACGCGCCGCTCCACAAGGCCGCCGAATACCTCATCCGCCATCTCGCCACGGGCCGCGAATTGCCCGAGGGCGCACGCAACATCATGGAGCTGCGCCGCGACTTCATCGAAGGTCAGGCGGGCGAGACGCTCGAGAACCTTCAGGAAACGCTGGCCGACCAGACCGCCTTCGCCAAATTCGCGCGCAAGGTGATCGAGGATCTGGGCTATGGCGACCAGCTCGGCGACGATCCCGATGCCGAGGATGACGAGCAGGAGGACGAGGCCCAGCAGGATCAGGACGAGGACGAGCCCGACAGCAGCGGCCAGGACGAGAGCGACACCGAAGAGGCCGATGCCGAGGCCGAGCAGAGCCAGGACGAGCAGCAGGATGCGAGCCAGGCGCAGGTCAGCATGGACGAGAGCGCCAACGAGGATGCGGGCGACGAGGCCGACATGCCCGATGGCGATGCCCCGATGGAGCCGCCCGCGCCCCAGCCCATCTCGGACGCGGACCCGAACTATGCCGTCTATACCACCGGATTCGATGAGGAAATCCACGCCGAGGATCTTGCCGAGCCGGTCGAACTCGAGCGTTTGCGCGCCTATCTCGACCAGCAGCTCGAACCGCTGAAAGGCGCGGTGAGCCGCCTTGCCAACAAGCTGCAACGCCGCCTTCAGGCGCAGCAGAGCCGAAGCTGGGAATTCGACCGCGAGGAAGGCATTCTCGACGCGGGCCGCCTTGCGCGCATCGTCGCCAGCCCGACGACGCCGCTCAGCTTCAAGGTCGAGAAGGATACCGAATTCCGCGACACGGTCGTCACGCTGCTTCTGGACAATTCCGGCTCGATGCGCGGCCGCCCGATCAGCATCGCCGCGATCTGCGCCGACGTGCTCGCCCGCACGCTCGAGCGGTGCAACGTGAAGGTCGAGATCCTCGGCTTTACCACCCGTGCGTGGAAGGGCGGGCAGAGCCGCGAGGCGTGGCTGGGCGAAGGGCGCCCGCAACTGCCGGGCCGCCTCAACGATCTGCGCCACATCATCTACAAATCCGCCGACAGCCCCATGCGGCGCACGCGCCAGAATCTCGGCCTGATGATGAAGGAAGGGCTGCTGAAGGAAAACATCGACGGCGAGGCGCTGGAATGGGCGCACCGGCGGATGATGGCCCGCCGCGAGGCGCGCAAGATCCTCATGGTGATTTCGGACGGCGCGCCGGTCGACGACTCGACCCTGTCCGTCAACCCCGCGAATTACCTCGAGAAACACCTGCGCGACGTGATCGCGATGGTCGAAAAGCGCCGCGCGGTCGAGCTTCTGGCCATCGGCATCGGCCATGACGTGACGCGCTACTATGACCGGGCGGTGACGATCACCGATGTCGATCAACTCGCGGGCGCGATGACCGAGCAACTCGCCGCGCTCTTCGACAAGGACCCGCGCGCCCGCGCCCGCGTGATGGGCATGAAAAGGGCCTCGTGATGTTCCAGTCCTTCGACAGCAAATCCAGCCCCGAACAGGGGCCGCCCCGCCTTGCCGCGCTCCGGGAGGCCTTGGCATCGAAGCGCCTCGACGGCTGGCTGGTGCCCCGCGCCGACCGCTTCCAGGGCGAATACGTGGCGCCGGGGGACGAGCGTCTGGCGTGGCTCACCGGCTTCACCGGCTCGGCGGGGTTCGCCGCGATCACGGCGGAGCGCGCGGGCGTCTTCGTCGATGGCCGCTACCGCGCGCAGCTGCGCAGCCAGACAGATACCGACGCCTTCGAGCCGATCGACTGGCCCGAGACGCGGCTGGCCGACTGGCTGAAAGGCGCGCTCCCCGAAGGCGGCGCGGTCGGCTTCGATCCCTGGCTTCATACGGTGCGCGAGATGGACGATCTCGCCCGCGCGCTCGACGGCACGGGCATACGCTGCGTGCCGCATGACAACTTGGTCGACGGCATCTGGCCGGATCGCCCCGCCCCGCCGACCGGCGCGGTCACCGAGTATCCCGATGCCCTCGCCGGCAAGAGCAGCGCCGAAAAGCGCGCCGAGCTGGCCGAAACCCTGCGCGAGGCGGGCCACCGCGCCGCGATCCTGACGCTGCCCGACAGCATCGCGTGGCTTCTCAACATCCGGGGCGCCGACATTCCGCGCAACCCCGTGCCGCACGCCTTCGCGATCCTGCATGACGACGCGCGGGTCGAGCTTTACCTCGATCCCGCCAAGCTGGGCGCCCTGCCGGACGCCTGCACCACGGACGGCGTCAGCGCGCATGACGAGGCGGGGTTCAGCGCCGCGCTCACCCTCCTGCTGTCGCCCGTGCGCCTCGATCCGGCCTCGGCCCCCGTGGCCATCGCGCGGGCGCTGAGCGATGCGGGCATCGACGCCGCGCATGGCGCCGATCCCTGCATCCTGCCCAAGGCCTGCAAGACCGACGCCGAGATCGCCGCCACCCGGCAGGCGCATCTGCGCGACGGCGCCGCCCTTTGCGAAGCGCTCGCCTGGCTCGACGCGCAGGCGCCCGGCACGATCACCGAGATCGACGTCGTGACCCGCCTCGAGGAGGCGCGCCGCGCCACCGGCAAGCTGCTCGACATCAGCTTCGACACCATCGCCGGGAGCGGCCCCAATGGGGCGCTCGCCCATTACCGCGTCTCGGAAGCGTCGAACCGCACGCTTCAGGACGGCGATCTGTTGGTGCTCGATGGCGGCGGTCAATATCTTGACGGCACGACGGACATCACCCGCACACTGGCCATCGGAACGCCGGGCGGGGACGAGCGGGCGGCCTTCACCCGCGTCCTGCAAGGCATGATCGCCATCAGCCGCCTGCGCTTTCCCAAGGGCCTCGCGGGCCGCGATATCGACGTGATCGCGCGCGCGCCCCTCTGGCTCGCCGATCAGGACTATGCGCATGGCACCGGGCACGGCGTCGGCGTGCATCTATGCGTGCATGAAGGCCCCCAGCGCATCAGCCGCGCGAGCGAGACCCCGCTCGCGCCCGGCATGATCCTCTCGAACGAGCCCGGTTATTACCGCGAAGGCCATTTCGGCATCCGCATCGAGAACCTTCTCGTCGTGGCGCCCGCCCGGCCGCTCGACGGCGCGCATGCCGCCGACAACGCGGCGGGCAAGCTCTGCTTCGAGACCATCAGTTTCGTGCCGATCGACCGGCGCCTCATCGACAAGGACATGCTGAGCGGCCCCGAGATCGCCTGGATCGACGCCTATCATGCCGCCTGCCGCGACAAGATCGCGCCCCGGCTCGAAGGCGCGGCAAAAGAATGGCTGGAGAAGGCCGCCGCACCCCTCTGACGATCTCTCTCGCGAAGGCGCTGGCATTGCCGCGTCAAAGCGGTCATGCTGCGCCAAAAGACGCAGCGACGAGAGGATGACGCCCATGACGAAGATCACAATCGAGCCTGCGACCGGCACATGGTCGGTGCGCGCCGGGGGCGCCGTGATCGGCGAGAGCGGCAATGCGCTCGAGCTGCGCGAAGGGAGCTATCCGCCCGTGATCTACTTTCCGCGCGCCGATATCGCGACCGCCTTTCTGGACCCCAGCGATCGCAGCACCACCTGCCCGCACAAGGGCACGGCCAGCTATTATTCCATCGTCACCAAGAGCCGCACGATCGAGAATGCCGCCTGGAGCTATGAAAGCCCCATCGCCGATGTCTCCGAGATCGAGGGCCACCTCGCTTTTCATACCGGCGATCTGGTGACCGTCGAGCGCGTCTGACGCGCGCTTTTTCTTCTTGCTGGAAATATCCTGGGGGAGGCCGGGAATTCTTTCGGGAATTTCAGGCCGGGGGCAAAGCCCCCGCCGCCGTCTCAGCCATGCTCCTCGCGCGACAGCGAGGCGAGCGCGAGGTTGAACGCCTTCAGCGCATCGACATGGTAGAGCACGCCCTTGTAAACGGGCGGCGCCTCGCCCGCGCCCTGGGCGATGACCGGAACGTAATTCACCTCATGAGCCTCGAAAAGCGGCATCGCCGTCTCGAGCGTCGAGCCGATATCGACATGGATGCCCTCCTCGATCATCGCGCGCACCATTTCTTCCGAGGGCGCGCTGTCGTCGCCCGCGGGCCGCATGAGGCCGGCGACGCCCGTCATCGACAGAAGATAGGCCTGCGGCCCCTCGGCGAGGTGGATGCCCCGCCGCTTGAGCTGCGTGAGAAAAAAGGAGCGCGTGACGAGCCGCGTGCCGAGCGCGGTCGAGGTCGAGACGGCGACCATGACCGCAAGGCCCGTCTGCCAGTCGCCCGTCAGCTCGAAGACGATGAGCGTGGTCGAGATCGGCGCGCCCAGCACGGCGGCGGCCACCGCGCCCATGCCCGCGAGCGCATAGAGCGAGAGCGCGCCCGACACCTCCGGAAAGAGCGGCGTCGCGATGAGGCCGAAGGCCAGCCCGGTGAGCGCCCCCAGCATCAGCGAGGGCGAGAAGACACCGCCGCCCATGCGCCCGCCCAGCGTGATGGCGACCGCGAGCACCTTCAACATCGCGAAGACGATCGCCTCGTGCAGCATCAGATCGCCCGTCAGCGCCGCCGTCGTCGTCTCGTAGCCGACGCCGATGATGTGCGGAAACCAGATCGCGATCCCGCCCAGCAGCGCGCCCGCCACGGCGGGGCGCATCCAGCCGGGGATTCTGAGCCGCGTGCAGATGGCCGTGCCCACGTCTTCGGCGAAGAAGACGCTGCGCATCAGCGCGGCGGCCACGACGCCGCAGACGAGACCGAGGATCAGGAATGCGGGCAACTCGACGTAGAATTCGAGCGCCGAGGAGGTCGGCAGCACGAATTCCGTCAGCCCCCCGAATTCCAGCCGGTTGATGACGGTGCCCGCGACGCTCGCGATGACGATGGGCGCGAAGGCGTGGATCGCGAAATGGCGCAGCACCACCTCGAGCGCGAAGAGCGCCCCGGCGATGGGCGCGTTAAACGAGGCCGAGACCGCCGCCGCCACCGCGCAGCCCAGAAGATCGCGCCCGTTGAGGCCGCTCGCGTTGATGCGGTCGGCGGCCCAGCTCGAGATGACGCCGGCGAGATGCACGACCGGCCCCTCCCGTCCCGACGAGCCGCCCGCCCCGAGCGTGATGAGCGAGGCCGCGGCCGAGGCGATGCCCGCGCGCCGCTCGACCCGGCCCTCATTCAGCGCGGCGCCCGCGATGACATCGGCGACCGAGCGCACGCGCCCGTCCGGCGTGAACCGCGCGAGGATGATGCCAACCGCAAGCCCGCCGAGGATGGGGATGGTCAGGATCCAGTACCATTCCATGCCGCCCGCGAAACTGTGGAGCAGCCGCGGATCCTCGACGCCGTAAAGCGCCCATTGAAGCCAGCTGATCCCCTTGCGGAAGAAGAGCGCCGCGAAGCCCGCCGCGATCCCGATCAGAAGCGCGATGATCCAGAACTGGAACTGGCTCGGCCCGCGCGTGACGAGCACAGTCCAGGCGCGCGCCGAGCCGCTGCGGAAATCGGCGAGCATCCTTTTGCTGAAACTCGGCTCTGGCGGGCTCATCAGGGTCCATCACGTCTGCACGGGGCGGCGCCCCGCGTCTGTCGCGCGCGCGGCGGACGAATAAGCCGCATCGGCGCGCGCGCAGCGTTGCCGCCCGGCGCGGGCATGTCCACCCCCAATCACGCGCGGCGGGCCGGTTCAGGCGCGCTTGGTCTCGCGCTCGGGGGCCGTGCGCCGCAGGCGGCGTGCGCTCAGGCGGGCGAAAAGCGCCGCAAGCCCGGCGGGCCGTGCGGGCTCTGCGGGCTGGTGCTGGGTCTCGGGCACCGGCGCGGCGCTCTCGCTCAACACGCGCGCGACGATCTCCTCGTCGAGAACCCAGCGCCCGCTCGTGCCCTCGGCGCGGTCGGCCTTCTGCGCGACCAGCCAATTGGCGAGGCGCGGGCGATCCGCGAGGTCGAGCGCGTCGCCCGGCAGGTAGAAGCCCGAATTGATGCGCAGGCAGATATTGTCCAGAAGCCGCGCCGCCGCGCGGTGATCGCCCGGCACGTCGCGTTTCGGCATGTAGTTGAACCGCTCGGGACCGCCGCAGAGAAAGACCGACAGCGCCGTGGCCAGATCTATGCGGCGCTGCGCCATGATCCAGCCCAGCACCGGGCCGGGATGCGCGCCCCAGTCATAGCTGCGGGCGAGCCGGGGCAGATCGGCGCGCGGCGCGCGGCGCATCGCCTCGAGATGCGCCTCGGCGCAGCCTTGCGACCAGTCCCGGCGGGTCGGCATGTGCATGTGGCGTGATCCTTCGTTCATCGGCAGCGGAGCCATGAAAATGCGCGGCGATTCGGGTGCGATCGCGACAGGTCTGTGGCGCTTTTCCGGCAGCCCGATCGCCCATCTTCCGGCCGATCTTCGCGCAGCGGGCGCCCAGACGTCGCGGCAAGGCGAAATACGCTTGCTCCAACGCGCCTCTCGGGCCATCGTCAAGGGATGCTCGCCCGTATTCTCGATCTGTTCAAAGGTCACGCTCCCGATCCGCTGCCCGAACCCGATGCGCGCCTCGCCCTCGGAGCGCTCATGGTGCGCGTGGCCAAATCCGATGGCGATTACCGCGCGGTCGAAATCGGGCGCATCGACAAGCTTCTGGCGCGGATGAACGGGCTGGGGCCGGTCGATGCGGCCAAGATGCGCGCGACCTGCGAGAAGATCGAGGCCGAGGCGCCCAGCACCAAGAAATTCGCCCTGCTCATCCGGGAGACCGTGAGCCCCGAGGCCCGGATCGAGGCGCATGAGGCGCTATGGCAGATCATGCTCGCCGACGGGCTGCCCAGCGACGAGGAAATGGCCATCGTGCTCCAAGTGCGCGAAGCGCTCGGCCTCAGCCGCGCCGAATGCGACGCGGCCCGGGGCCGCATGGCGCGGCTTTAGACCTTTCGCTCCGCGTTGCAGGCAGGTGACGCCCGTGGCACGGCACGGCCCGAAAGGCGCATCGGGGCTTCCCATGAGCGCCCAAATCGCCCAACACATCGGCCAGGCCATCTGAACCGGAGACATCCTCATGCGCACCGTCCTCATCACCGGCACTGCCGGTTTCATCGGCTTTCACCTGGCCAAGCTGATGCTGGACGAGGGTTTTCGCGTCGTCGGCTACGACGGCATGACCGATTACTACGACGTCGCGCTCAAGCGCAGCCGTCATCAGATCCTGCTTCAGAACGCGCATTTCTCCTGCGAGGAAGGCATGCTCGAGGACATGGAGCGGCTGCATGCCCTCTTCGAGCGCACGAAGCCCGACATCGTGGTGCATCTCGCGGCGCAGGCCGGAGTGCGCTACTCGCTCGAGAACCCGCGCAGCTATGTCGAGGCGAACATCCTCGGCACGTTCAACCTGATGGAATGCGTGCGTGAAACGGGCGTCGAGCATCTGCTCATGGCGTCCACCTCTTCTGTCTATGGCGCCAATGTCGAAATGCCCTTCCGCGAGGTGCACAAGACCGAAGCGCCGCTGACGCTCTACGCCGCGACCAAGAAGGCGAACGAGGCGATGGGCCACAGTTACGCGCATCTGTGGAAGATCCCGACGACGATGTTCCGCTTCTTCACCGTCTATGGCCCGTGGGGGCGCCCTGATCTCGCGCTCTTCAAATTCGCGCGCGCCGCGCTCGATGGCGAAGCGATCGACGTCTACAACAACGGCGATATGGCGCGCGATTTCACCTATGTGGGCGATCTGGTGCGCGGCATCCGGCTTCTCGTGGACTGCCCGCCGGTCGAGCCCGCCTCGCCGGACGAGATCGAAGAGGGCGACAGCCTCAGCCCGGTCGCGCCCTGGCGGTCGGTCAATATCGGCAACGGGACCAAGGTTCAGCTCATGGAATTCATCGAAGAGATCGAGCGCGCGATCGGCGCGCCGATCAAGAAGAACTTCATGCCCATGCAGAAGGGCGATGTGCCGGCCACCTGGGCGGATTCGTCCCTGCTCGAGCGGTTGACGGGCTACAAGCCACAGACGAATGTCCGCGAGGGCATCGCCGAGTTCGTCGCATGGTACCGCAAGCATTACGACAAGTGAGCGGGCCGCCGCCCGCAGGTCCGGCATTTCCGATTGGCCGCGGGCGGGCGGCGTATTATATCCACTCGTATGATAGCTGATTTCTTCAAACGCCTCACCGCCGCGCAGACCGAGCCTTTGGGCGACGGCGATGCCCGGCTCGCCTTGGCCGCGCTTCTGGTGCGCGTCGCGCGCACGGACGGCCATTATGCCCCGAGCGAGATCGAGCGGATCGACCGCATTCTCGCCACGCGCTATCGCCTCGATGCCGATGGCGTCAAGGCGCTGCGCCGCGAGGCGGAGGCCGCCGAGGCCGAGGCGCCCGACACGGTGCGCTTCACGCGCGAAATCAAGGACGCGGTGCCCTATGAGGACCGCACCGCGGTGATCGAGGCGCTCTGGCAGGTCGTGCTGGCGGATGGCGACCGCGCCGATCCCGAGAATGCCCTGCTGCGCATGACCGCCAGCCTTCTGGGCGTGAGCGACGTGGACAGCGCCGGCGCGCGCCAGCGCGCCGCGTCGAGCCAGTGATCCACGCAGCCAAGCCGACATGATCGCGAGCCTTCCCATGTATGACCGCCCCGAGACGGCGGCGACGCTCGACGCGCTCTGGCGCGAGATACGTTCGCGCCTGCCCGAGGGCGCGCCCGAGACGCTGACGCGCGGCGGCAGCCTCTGGGACGTGTGGGAGGCGCCTGATCTCGTCCTGTCGCAGACTTGCGGCTATCCCTACCGGGCACGGCTGAAAGGCCATGTTCAGCTCGTGGCGATGCCCGACAATCGCCTGCCCGGCGTGCCGCCCGGCCATTACAACAGCGTCTTCGTGGTGCGCGCCGACGATCCGCGCCGCACGCTGACCGAGTTCGCGGACGCGCTTCTGGCCTTCAACGAGCCGCTGTCGCAATCGGGCTGGGGCGCACCGCAGAACCATGCCGCCGCGCGCGGGTTCAAGTTCTCGCGCGATCTCTACACGGGCGCGCATGTGCGCTCCGCCCGCGCGCTCGCCGAGGGCCGCGCCGAGATCGCCTGCATTGACGCACTGAGTTGGCGGCTCATTCAGCGGCACGATCCGCATGCCGCCGGGTTGCGCGAGATCGAGCGCACCGCGCCGACGCCCGCCCCGCCCTTCATCACCTCGATGGACCAAGATGCGGCCGCGATCCGCGCTGCGCTGGCCGAGGGCATCGCCGCTCTTTCGCCCGAGCAGCGGGACGTGATCGGCCTTTTCGGCATCTGCGACGTGCCCGAGGCGGACTACCTCGCCGTGCCCAACCCCGCGCCCCCGACCGATCCCGAAAGCCGCGTCTGAGCGCGCCAGATTGAGGTTGCGCCCCGGCCTGATCCGGTGAATCAATTTCCGCCAAAGGGAAGGGATCACCGAATGAACCTCGATAATTTCGCCACTTTTCGGGTCGCGGCCTGCGATCTGAACGGGCAGATGCGCGGCAAGAGGATGCCGGCCAGCTATTTCTCCAAGCTTCATGTCGATGGCGTGCGCATGCCGCTTTCGGTGCTGAACGTGGACATCAAGGGCGCCGATATCGAGGACAGCCCGCTCCTTTTCGAGACCGGCGATGCAGACGGCATCATGCGCCCCACCTCGCGCGGGCCGGTGCCGCTGCCCTGGCTCGACAGTGCGCAGCCGCTTGTGCCGATGCAGATGTATTTCGAGGACGGCACGCCCTTCTACGGCGATGCGCGGCACGCGCTACGGCAGGTGCTTGCGCGCTATGCCGACCGCGGCTGGTCGGTGATGGCCGCGACCGAGCTTGAGTTCACGCTCGTCGATGACGGCGGCAAGGAGCTGCGGCATGTGCGCGATCCGCGTAACCGGCGGCGCATCGACGCCTCGGAAATCCTCTCGCTCAGCCAGATGGACGCGTTCGATCCGTTCCTGTCGGCGCTCTACGAGGCATGCGAGGCGATGGGAATCGAGGCGCAGACCACCACTTCGGAGGCCGGCGTCGGCCAGTTCGAGATTACGCTGAACCATCAGGATGCGCTGCGTGCGGCGGATGACACATGGCTCTTCAAGTCGCTGATCCGCGGCCTCGCCTATCGCTTCGACTGCGCGGCGACCTTCATGGCCAAGCCCTTCGCGCTCGACTCGGGCAATGGCATGCACATGCATTTCTCGGTGATCGACGCGGACGGCAACAATGTCTTCGACGATGGCGGCCCCAAGGGCACCGATACCTTGCGCCATGCCATCGGCGGCTGCCTTGCCGCGATGCGGGGCTCGACGCTCATCTTCGCGCCCCATGCCAACAGCTATCAGCGGATGATCCCCGGCGCGCATGCGCCCACGTCGATCTGCTGGGCCTACGAGAACCGCACCGCCGCGATCCGCGTACCGGGCGGCAGCCCAAAGGCGCGCCGGATCGAGCACCGCGTCGCGGGCGGCGACATCAACCCCTATCTGAGCTTCGCGGCCATCCTCGGTGCCGCGCTCGTGGGGATCGAGGACGCGATGGACCCGGGCCCGCCGCTCAGGGGCAATGCCTATGGGCAGGACCTGCCGCAGCTCGCCACCGGCTGGACCGAGGCGGTCGATCTTTTCAAGGCCGATCCACTCCTTCCGCGCATCTTCGAGCCGCGCCTCATCCGCAACCTGATCCTGACGAAACGGCAGGAAATCGCGGTGATGGGCGAGATCGACGAGGCGCAGCATTGGAAGACCTATCTCGACAAGGTCTAGGCCGCGCGAGGGGTCCACGGCACGCCGAAATCCTCTTGCTCCGTCCCCCCTTGCCGCGCGAAAATAGCTGCGCTACCCTGAATTTGATCAAATTATGAGGCACCATCCGTGAGCGTCCCCCACCCTTCGCTGAGCCCAGAGAGCGGCGCGATCACCATCGGCATTCTTCTGTGCGGTCACGCGCCCGAGGACATAAAGGCCGATATGGGCGATTACGACGAGATGTTCGCCGCGCTGTTCAAGGGCCACGGCTTCGATTTCCGCACCTTCGCGGTCGTCGACAATGTCTTTCCCGAGAGCGTCGCCGATTGCGACGGCTGGCTCGTCACCGGCTCCAAGCACGGCGCCTACGAGCCGCATGAGTGGATTCCCCCGCTCGAGCAATTCATCCGCGATGTCTACGAGGACGGTCGCCCCATGGTGGGCATCTGCTTCGGCCATCAGATCATCGCGCAGGCCCTGGGCGGCACGGTCGAGAAATATTCCAAGGGTTGGGCCGTGGGCCGGCACGAATACATGATCGACGGCCAGCCCCTCGCGCTCAATGCTTGGCATCAGGATCAGGTGACGCGCATCCCCGAGGGCGCGACGGTGATCGGCCGCAACGAGTTCTGCGACAATGCCGCGCTGGTCTATGACAACCGCATCCTGACGGTGCAGCCGCATCCCGAACACACATCCGAATTCGTCGGCCGCCTGGCCGAGAGCCGCGGCCGCGGCCTCGTGCCCGATCCGCTGCTCGACGATGCGCTCGCGCAGCTCGACAAGCCGGTGCACGCGCAAACAATCGCCGACCGCATGGCGGCGTTTCTCAAAAGAGGTGCCTGAATGGCCGACTGGACTGACGAGCTGCCGCAAGCGGCACGCGAATATCTCGAGGGCAAGCGCCTCGACGAGGTGGAATGCATCATCGCGGACCTGCCGGGGATCGCGCGCGGCAAGGCCTTGCCCGCGTCCAAATTCGCCAAGCAGAAGCATTTCCACCTGCCCGACTCGATCTTCTACCAGACCATCACCGGCGACTGGGGCGAGGCCGCGGGCGAGACGGGTTTCATCGAGCAGGACATGATCCTCGTGCCCGACATGAGCACCGCCAGCGCCGCGCCCTGGACGGGCGACTGGACGCTTCAGGTGATCCATGACGCCTATGACCGCGAGATGCAGCCCATCCCCTTCTCGCCGCGCAACGTCCTGAAGCGCGTCGTCGCCGCCTACGAGGCCCGCGGCCTCACGCCCGTCGTCGCGCCCGAGATGGAATTCTTCCTCGTCGCGCGCAACACCGATCCGGGACAGACGATCCAGCCGATGATGGGCCGCTCGGGCCGGCCCGCCGCCGCACGGCAGGCCTATTCGATGACCGCCGTGGACGAATTCGGTCCGGTGATCGACGACATCTACGATTTCGCCGAAGCGCAAGGCTTCGAGATCGACGGCATCACGCAGGAAGGCGGCGCGGGCCAGCTCGAGATCAACCTCGCCCATGGCGATCCGGTGCAGCTCGCCGACGAGGTCTTCTATTTCAAGCGCCTGATCCGCGAGGCGGCGATGCGGCACAACTGCTTCGCCACCTTCATGGCCAAGCCCATCGCCGAAGAGCCGGGCTCGGCCATGCATATCCACCATTCCGTGATCGACAGGGCGACGGGCCGCAACCTCTTCACCGGCGAGGACGGCGGAGAGACGGACGCCTTCTATCATTTCATCGGCGGCATGCAGCGGCATCTGCCCAGCGCGATCGCGGTGCTGGCGCCTTACGTCAATTCCTATCGCCGCTACGTCAAGGATCACGCGGCGCCGATCAATCTCGACTGGGGCCGCGACAACCGCACGACGGGCATCCGCGTGCCTTTGGCCAGCCCCGAGGCGCGGCGCGTGGAGAACCGGCTCGCCGGGATGGACTGCAACCCCTATCTCGGCATCGCCGCCAGCCTCGCCTGCGGACTACTGGGCCTCGAAGAACAGCAGATGCCCGAGCCCGAATGCACGACCGACAGCTACCAGAGCGAGAGCGACGTGCCGCAGGTTCTGGGCGACGCGCTCGATCTCTTCGAGGAGGCGCCCAAGCTGCACGAGGTGCTGGGGCCGGAATTCGCGCGGGTCTACGCCATCGTCAAGCGCGCCGAATACGAGGAGTTCCTTCAGGTCATCTCGCCTTGGGAGCGCGAGCATCTGCTGCTGAACGTCTGATCTCATGGCCCTCAATCTTCTGCACGCCAACGATGCGCCCGGCGCCTATCCGTCCAGCTGGTACGCCGCCACGGCCGACGCGCTGCCGCCCTTCGCCCCCCTGACGGGCGAGGCGCGCGCCGATGTCGTGGTGGTCGGCGCGGGCTATACCGGCCTTTCCGCCGCGCTCCATCTCGCCGAGGCCGGCATGGATGTCGCTCTCATCGAGGCGCAGCGCGTCGGCTTCGGCGCGTCTGGCCGCAATGGGGGCCAGCTCGGCAGCGGGCAGCGGATGGACCAGCAAGGGCTCGAGCGGCTCATGGGCACCGCGGAGGCCGCCAAGCTCTGGGAGCTGGCCGAGGATGCCAAGGCGCTCGTCAAGTCGCTGATATCGAAGCACGATATCGACTGCTACCTCACGCCCGGCGTGGCCCATGCGGCGATGTCGGCCAAGGAGATGGCGCATGAGCATGCCTATGCCGATCATCTGGCCGAGCGGTATGGCTATGAGCAGGTCGAAAAGCTGGGCCGCGACGCGATGCACGCGGTCTGCCCCTCGCCCGCCTATCATGGCGGCATTCTCGACATGGGGGCCGCGCATCTGCACCCTCTGCGCTACGCGCTGGGGCTGGCGCGGGCGGCTGAAAAGGCCGGCGTGCGCATCTACGAGCGGAGCGAAGTCACCGCCATCGAGGAGGGCGCGCGCGTCACGCTGCGCACGGGCGCGGGCAGCATCACCGCCGATCACGTCATTCTCGCCTGCAACGGCTATCTGGGCGGGCTGAACGGCAAGGTGGCGAGCCGCGTCATGCCGATCAACAATTTCATCGCCGCGACGGAGCCGCTGGGCGACGAGGCCGCCCGCGTGCTCGCGCGCGATGTCGCCGTGGCGGATACGAAATTCGTCGTGAACTATTTCCGCCTCAGCCACGACAAGCGCCTACTTTTCGGCGGCGGCGAAAGCTATGGCTACAAGTTTCCCGCCGATATCGAGGCGCTCGTGCGCAAGCCGATGACCGAGATCTTCCCGCATCTACATGACGTGCGGATCGACTACGCCTGGGGCGGCACGCTCGCGATCACGATCAAGCGGATGCCGTACCTTGCGCGGCTCGCGCCCAACATGCTGAGCGCGTCGGGCTATTCGGGGCACGGCGTCGGGAGCGCGACCCACGCGGGCAAGCTGATGGCCGATGCCGTGCGCGGGCAGGCCGAGGGCTTCGACACGATGGCGCGCGTGCCGGCCACGCCCTTTCCGGGCGGCCCCGCGCTGCGCTCCCCGCTCCTCGTGCTGGCGATGACATGGTACTCGCTGCGCGACCGGCTGGGCGTCTAGTCCGTCCCGAAAGTCGCGGCGACATCGTACATCACCGGCTCGAAGCTGCGGCAGAGCGCGTGGATCTCGCGGTTGCGGCGGCGCATCTCGTCCGACCGCAGCATCGCCTGAAAATCCTCGCGCCGCGCCCATTGCGAGTAATTGGCGATCCGCGTCTGCGCGTCGTTCACATGCAGCGCCGCGGCGATGAAGCCGGGCTGATGCGAGATGAAGCTGTCATAGGCGTCGACCAGCGCGTCGATCAGATCCTGGCAGGTGCCGGGCGTCATCTCGAATGTGGTCAGGACGCTCTGGGGGGGGCTGGGATGGGTGATGCGGGGCATGGCGCTCTCCTTTCATGGCCGAGTGTAGCAGCGGTGCCGCCAAGCACAAAGACCGCACGCCATCCGCGCCGGGATTAACCAATCCTTTACCAAGGTTGACGATCCTCGCCCGATGCAGAGCCGCGCGCCCCTGATCCTCGCCCTTTGTCTGAGCCTCGCGCCTGCGGGCGCGGCGGCGGGCGCATGGCTGCGCGCCGAGGGCACGGGCTTCGCGTCCTGGACGGTGAAGGTCCAGGATGACGAGAGCGCCACGGCCTACAGCACGCTTTTCGCGGAATACGGGCTCAATCCCGATCTGACGGTCGGCCTCGACCTCGGCAGCGACGAAGAGGGCGAGCACAAGGCGCTGGCCTTCGTGCGCGTGCCGCTCTCGCGCGAGGGGCTGCATGTCGCCTTCGAGCTGGGCGCGGGCGCACTGGACGAGGGCGCGGCGCTACGCCCGGGGATATCGGTCGGCAAGGGGCTGGACCTTGCGGGCCTCGGCGGCTGGTGGAACCTCGACACGCGGGCCGAACTGACGCAAGGGGGCACCGAGCTTGCCATCGACGCGACCCTGGGCGTGGCGCCCTGGGAGGGCACGAAACTCATCACGCAGCTGCAACAGGGCGGGCCGCTCGCCGATCCCGATTTCATCCGGCTCGAAGGCGCGGCGGTCTGGCAGGTGGCGCCGGGGCGGCTCCTCGAGGTCGGGCTGACGACCGCGCTGAAGGACTCGGAGGATTTCGGCGTCAAATTCGGGATATGGCACGAATTCTAGGCCGAAACCCGCGCCGGCGTGGCAATTAGTGCTTTCGGCATGGGGCCGGAGAGTTTATGATTCCCGAAACTCTTTTTCGGAAAAGGTGAAACACCATGTCCGCCACGGCCCTCCCCCCCAACACCTACGATGCCGAGCCGATCCCCGAGGCCGCCCGCGCCGCGATCGACGCGATGCTGCAATCGGGCGATCTTTTCCGCTACACGGCACCGCAGGACTCGCCCGTGGCGCTGCTCGAGGCCGAATTCGCGGCGGCGATGGGGTCGCGCTACGCGCTGGCGGTGTCGAGCTGCTCTGCGGCGCTCTTTCTGTCGCTCGAGGCGCTGGATCTGGGGCGCGATGCGCGCGTTTTGATCCCCGCCTTCACCTTCGCCGCCGTCCCCTCCTCGGTGATCCATGCGGGCTGCGTGCCGGTCCTGTGCGAAGTGGGCGAGAATTACCGCATCGACATCGCGGATTTCGAGGCGCGGCTCGATGACGGCATCAAGGCGGTCATCATCAGCCATATGCGCGGGCATACCTCGGACATGGACGCGATCATGGCGCTTTGCGACGCGCGCGGCATCCCGGTGATCGAGGATGCGGCCCATTCGCTCGGCACCACCTGGCACGGGCGCAATATCGGCACGATCGGGCGCATCGGCTGTTTCTCGTTCCAGTCCTACAAGCTGCTGAACGCGGGCGAAGGCGGCATCATGATCTCGGACGATGCCGACCTGATCGCGCGCGCGGTCATCATGTCGGGCGCCTACGAGCATAACTGGTCCAAGCATATCGCCCATGGCGACACGGCGCTGGCCGACGCCTTCGCGCGCTGGCAGAACAAGCTGCCGCTCTATAATCTGCGCCTCAACAACCTGAGCGCCGCGATCATCCGCCCGCAACTGGCCGAGATCCCGCGCCGGGTGCGCGACGGTCGCGCCGGGCATGACTACGTGGCAGGCCTGCTCGAGCAGAGCCCTTGGCTGAGCGTGCCCGCGCCGCTGCCCCCCGAGGAGCGCGCGCCCGACTCGATCCAGTTCAACCTCGTCGGCATGGACGATGCCGAGGCCCGCGCTTTCGCCGAGGCCGCCGCCGCGCGCGGCGTGAAGGTGCAGATCTTCGGCGCGAGCCGCGACAATGCGCGCGCCTTCTGGAACTGGCAATTCATCGAAGGCGAGACGCCCGACTTGCCACGCACCCGCGCGATGCTCTCGCGCGCCTGCGACACGCGCCTGCCCGCACGGCTGACGCGCCCGCAGCATGACGCGATCGCCTCGGCCCTGCTCGGCGCGATCGAGGACGTGATGGGGGACGCGCGCGCCTACGGAACGTAATGCGTGGGCGGCGCAGGCCGGAAATCGAGTATTTCCGCCAAGATGAAGCCTGACCGCGCCCCGCTCAGAGCAGCGTGAGCGCGTCGCCCATGAACGGATAGCGCGCGAGCGCGGGGGCGACCACGGCCTCCTGAAGGATCGGCGCCAGCGTCGCCGCCACCTCGGCGGGCATGTTGCCCAGCACATCCCGGCGCGCGGTGAGCGCGATGGTGCGCGTGAGCGGCGCGAGCGGCAAGGGCAGCACGTCGAGCGCATCCGCGAAGCGGCGCGCGCGCATCAGCGCCAGCGGCGGCAGGATCGTCCAGCCGCTCCCCTCGGCGACGAGCGCCAGGATCGCGTGATAGCTGTCGAGCTCGAACCGGTGCGGGATGGGCGCGGCATGGCGCGCGAGATGCGCCGCGATAAGCCGGCCCATGTAATGCCGGGTCGTGTATTGCACGAGGGGCGCGCCGTGAAGCTGCGCCAGCACATCGCCCGCGGCATCAATGCGCCCCTTGGGCGCGGCCACGACGAAACCCTCGCGCATGAGAGGGTGCGTCTCGGCCCAATCCGCCCCCTCGCCCACTTGCGCGGCGACCACGATGTCGAGGTTTTGCGCATCGAGCTGATCGTGGAGCATGTGGCTCGCGCCGGTCTCGAGCAGGAACTGGCATTGCGTGAGCCGCCCGGCCATGTGCGTCAGAAGGCGGGGCGTCACATCGGCCTCGAAATCCTCGATCATGCCGAGGCGCACCGAGGTGAGGCGCGCGAGATCGGCCGTGGCAAGCTCGGCCCGGGCCTTGGCCGCCTCGGCGAGGATGGTCTGCGCGCGGCGATGCATGATCTCGCCCGCGCGCGTGAGGCGCAAGGGGCGCGCGCTCCGCTCGAGAAGCGGCGCGCCGACGGCGGCTTCGAGATTGCTGAGTTGCTGGCTGACCGTCGAGACGCTGGCGCCGAGACGCCGCGCCGCGGCGGAGATCGACCGCTCGTCCGCGGCCGCCATGAACACCTCGATCCCCCAGAGCGTGATGCGTCCCGGGCTGGTGGCCATGATCGCCTACTTGCCCATGCGCGCCAGCTGGCGTTGCAGCTCGGCCAGTTGGGCCTTGATGTCGTCGAGATCGCCGTCCTTGCGCGGCTCGGCCTCCTCGGCGCGGGGGCCGGACATGCCGGAAAGCCCGCCCATGCCGCCGGTCATCGCCTTCATGAAGGCTTCCTGCTGGGCGCGCATGGCTTCCATGCCGGGCATCGAGGCCATCGGATTGCCCTTGGTCATGTTCTCGAGAAGCTGCGACTGCCCGTCGCGCAGCATCTCGAAGCTGGCGGCGAGGAATTCGGGCACGACCGAGGTCGCCTGCGTGGTGTAGCTGCGCACGAGATCGTTCAGAACGTTGATCGGCAGCACGTTCTCGCCCCGGCTCTCGTGATCGGCGATGATTTGCAGAAGATACTGGCGGGTGAGATCGTCGCCCGATTTCAGATCGATGATCTGGACGTCGCGCCCCTCGCGGATGAACTGGCTGATATCCTCGAGCGTGACATAGTCGGACGTCTCGGTGTTGTAGAGGCGCCGGCTGGCGTATCGTTTGATCAACAGGGGTTTGCCGGTATCAGCCATGTCGCATGCCTCCCATGAAATGCAGCGGTGCAGCGAAGCCTAGGCGCTGCGCGCGCAAAAAGAAAGGGCGAGCCGCATGGCGGCCCGCCCTATCGTCATCCTCGCCCTTGATTTGGGAGGAGAAGGGACGCGGATTGTGTGTCGCTTACGCCTTGGCGCCGGCTTTCTTGGCGGCGGCGGTCATGTCGTCGGTCGCCTTCTTGACGGCTTTCGACGCGTCTTCCTGCATGTCGCGGCCCGCGTTCATCATCAGCTCGACCGTGTCCATCTGGACCTTCTTCGCGACTTCGGCGAATGCGGCCATGTTCTCGGCGGCGACTTCGGCGTTGGCGGATGCGAAATCGCTCATCGCCTTCGCGTAATCGGCGGGCTCGGCCTTGGCTTTCGCCATTTCCTGCATCTTCGACAGCGTGGACTTGGTCCAGGCGTTCGAGATCTCGGCCGACTTCTCGGCGGCGTTCAGTGCGACGCCCGAGAGCTTCTCGCTCAGCGCTGCCTGGTTCTTGAACGCGTCTTCCATCGCTTTGGTATCGACGGGGAATGCGCCCATCATGTCTTTCATCATCGAATTCATGTCTTGTGCCTTAGCCATCGTATTGCTCCTTTGCGTGGCGGCGCTCGGCCGCCGGTTGCTGCGTCTGCAAGAAATATGGATGCTGCGCTGCGGCATTTCAAGAGTTTTTCTGCGTTGCAGCAATTTTGTCATCAAGGCACTGACCTAGCGTCAGTTTTTACCGCGCCGCCTTGGCCCGCACATAGGTGCCGGGGGCATCTTCGAGCGGGGGATGCGCCGAATCGCCGGGCGTGCGCGCGGGCACCATCTTGCCCGAGCGCGGGCGCAGCCACGCCTCCCAGCGCGGCCACCAGCTGCCTTCGTGGAAGGTCGCGGCCTTCATCCAGGCCTCGGCATCGCCGCTCCAGTCGCCGTTGGTGTAATGGCCGTATTTCTTCTTGGAGGGCGGATTGACGATGCCCGCGATATGGCCCGATTGCGAGACGATGAAGGTGCGGTCCTTCGCGGCGGTCTTCCCCATGCCGCGAAAGCAGTCCTTCCACGGAGCGATATGGTCGGTCTCGCAGGTCACGGCCATGAGCGGCAGATCGATATCGCGCAGGCGCAGCTTGTGCCCCAGAAGTTCGAACCCCTCGCCCGCGAATTCGTTGCGCTGGCACAGACCCCGCAGATACTGCCGCGTCATGCGCCCGGGCAGGTTGGCGCCGTCTCCGTTCCAGTAGAGCAGATCGAAGGCCGGGGGCGCCTCGCCCATCATGTAGCTGCGGATCGCGGGCGTGTAGATCAGATCGTTCGAGCGCAGGAAACTCATCGTGCGCCCGAGAATGAAGGAGCGCAGGATGCCCTGCGCCTCGATCTCGGCCTCGATGCCGCTGACGAAATCGTCCTGAAGGAAGGGCGTGAATTCGCCCTGATTGTCGAAATCGGTGAGCGCGGTGAAAAAGGTGGCCGAGTTGACCGATGTATCGCCCCGCGCCTTCATCAGCGCCAAGGTCAGCGCCAGAGTGGTGCCCGCGATGCAATAGCCCACCGCGTTGACGCTCTTGGTGCCGCAGATCGCCTTGGCCTCGCGGATCGCGGCGAGATACCCCTCCTCGACATAATCCTCGAGCCCGATCTCGGCATGGCTGGCATCGGGGTTGACCCAAGAGACGACGAAGAGCGTGTAGCCCTGTTCGGTGATCCACTTGATCAGGCTGTTCTGCGCCTTGAGATCGAGGATGTAGAACTTGTTGATCCAGGGCGGGAAGATGACGAGGGGGATCTCGCGCACCTCGTCCGTCGCGGGCGCATATTGGATGAGCTCCATCATCTGGTTGCGAAAGACGACCTTGCCGGGGGTCGTGGCGATGTTCTCGCCCAGTCGGAAGGCGCTTTCATCCGCGAGGCGGACGACCATCTCGCCATTGTTTGCCTCGAGATCCGCGACGAGATTCTCGAGCCCGCGCACGAGGCTCTCGCCCTCGGTTTCGACCGCGCGCTCGAGCGCGTCGGGGTTGGTGCCCAGAAAATTCGTGGGCGCCATCATGTCGACGATCTGGCGCGAGAAATAGGCGAGGCGCTTTTGCTCGACGGGACTCAGATCGCTGGCCTCGGAGACGGCTTCGGCCACGGCCCGCGCGTTCAGCTCGTATTGCTCGCGCACGTAGCGAAAATAAGGGTGCGTGGTCCAGAGCGGGTTGGAGAACCGCTTGTCCGCCGGCTTGTCATCCGCGGGCGCGGGCGTCGCGGTCAGCATCAGGCGCTGCGCTTCCATGAAATGGCGCACCGACTCGCTCCAATAGGAGAGTTGGTGCTCGTAAAGGCGCGCCGGATTCTCGATCGCCTCGCTCCAGTAGGAAGCGGCGGCCTTGGCGAAGAGATCCTGCCCCGGCCCGTTCAGCACGGCATTGGGCGGATTGCGCTGCGCCAGCGCGGCGATGAGGCGCTTGGACAATTCCTCGACCCGCGCGAGATTCTCGGCCATGCGCTCGCGCGCGGCGCCGCCCTCGCCCCCGGCGCTTTCGGCTTTTTCGTCATCTTTGGTGCCGCTTTTGCGCTGATCCGTTGCCATATCGCCTTCGAACCTCTAAGTTTCTGCCTTGCAGCATTGTCCCGTCGCACCAGCATGGCGCGCGGCACGCCACAAAGATAGGGCTTTCGCCCTGAAGGAGTCACATGCGCTACATGGCCACCTATGACATGATGGAAACCTTGCGCAACGCCAATCAATGGCTTGGGGCGACGGCACTTTCCTTCGCATCCTATCCGATTTTCAGCATGACGCCAAACCCCGCCTTCCAATGGCTGGCGGCCTGGGGCGAGGTGACCGAGCGGACGTTCGACCGCATGGTGACCAAGCCCGATTGGGGCATCCGCACCTTCACCTGCGAGGATGGCAAGGATCATCTGGTGAGCATCGACACGGTGGTCGAAAAGCCCTTCGGCAACCTGCTGCATTTCGCGGTGCCGGGTCGGCGCAAGATGAAGCGCAAGATCCTGCTGGTCGCGCCCATGTCGGGCCATTATGCGACGCTGCTGCGCTCGACCGTCAAAAGCCTTCTGGTGGATTGCGAAGTCTATGTCACCGACTGGCACAACGCCCGCGACATCCCGGTGAGCGAGGGCAAGTTCGACGTCGAGGATTACACGCTCTACCTCGCTGAATTCATGCGCGAAATGGGGCCTGACACGCATGTCGTCGCGGTCTGCCAGCCGGTGCCGCTCGCGCTGGCCGCCACGGCCTATCTCGCCGAGGCCGAGCCGGAGGCGCAGCCGCGCTCGCTCATCCTCATCGGCGGGCCGGTCGATCCCGATGCCGCCCCGACCGAGGTCACCGATTTCGGGCGCCGCGTCACGATGGGCCAGCTCGAGCAGACGATGCTTCAGCGAGTTGGCTTCAAGTATCCGGGCGTCGGGCGCATGGTCTATCCGGGCCTTCTGCAACTCGCCTCCTTCATCTCGATGAATGGCGAGACGCATGCCAAGGCGTTCAGCGAGCAGATCGCCCGCGTCGCGCGCGGCGAGGACAGCGATCACGACCGGCACAACAGATTCTACGACGAGTATCTCGCCGTGATGGACATGCCCGCAGAATTCTATCTCTCGACGGTCGAGCGCATCTTCAAGAACCGCGAGATCGCCACGAACAGCTTCACGATCGAGGGACGCGCCGTCGATCTGGGCAAGATCAACCGGGTCGCCGTGATGACGGTCGAAGGCGGCAAGGACGATATCTCGGCCCCCGGCCAGTGCATCGCCGCGCTCGATCTGCTGACGGGTCTGCCGGACGCCAAGAAGAACAGCCATCTCGAGCCCGACGCGGGCCATTACGGCATCTTCGCGGGCAGCAGCTGGCGCAAGAACATCCGCCCGCTCGTGCTCAAGTTCATCGACGCGAGCGACGGAAAGGCAGTCAAGATCGCGGCGAAAAACCAAGCGGCCTGAAGAATTTGCGCGCCGCCCTTGAGGCGCGCAGCTATCGCAGGACGAGCGGCTGACGCAGCCAGGTCATGAGCGCGTCCGTCGTCTCGTCCGGCTGCTCGAGCGAGGGAAGCCGGCCCGCGCTCTCGATCACCGTCAGTTCCGCATAGGGGATGAGATCGGCCAGAAACTTGTGCCGCTTGATCGGGGCGCCGCCCTCATGGGCACCGCAGAGCACCAGCGCGGGGATCTTGATCTTGCGCAGGACCGCCTGATAATCGCGCCGGCGCTGCATCGCGCGCAATTGGCGGATGACCGTCTCCTTGCCCAGATGGGCCACCATGTCATGCACCAGTTCCATCACCTCGGCGCGCATCGGGCCGGGGGCGAGCGTTTCGGGCGGGATAACCCCGGCGGCGAAGTCGCGCAGATTGCCCGCCCGCGCCTTGACGACGACCGGCTCGAAATCGGCCACGGTCTGCGGCGTCTCGGCGAAGGCGCTGGCGTTCATCAGCGCGATGCGCGTGACGCGGTCCGGCGCGCGGCGCACGATCTCCATCGCCGCGCTCGCGCCCAGCCCCAGCCCGGCCACCGCAAAGCGGCGCGGCAGCACGTCGAGAAGGTTCGACGCCATCTCCTCGATGCGGTCGCCCCCCGTGAGCGGCGCCACCGTGATCGCGAAGGATTTGGAAAAGGCGGCGAGTTGCGGGCCGTAGAGCCGCGCGTCGCACATCATGTCAGGCAAAAGAACGATGGGCTCGTTCATTCAAAGCGGTCCTTTCTGGGGGCGCCATATCCGACGCTGGGGCGCACCTTGGCAGAGCGGGCGGGCGCGTCAACCGGCATCGACCGTCGGCTCAGACCGCGCGCGCCGCGACCTCGGCGACGCTCGCGTCGATCAGGGCGAGACAGTCCGGATCCGAGAAGCGATGATCGGCCCCATCGACCAGCGTGAGACGCATATCGTCTCCGCGCACATGGTCCAAAAGCGATAATGCAACCGACTTATCCACATCAAGGTCCGCCGTTCCTTGCAGAAATCGAACAGGAAAGGGCAAATCGAGCGGATCACGCAAAACGAGGTTCCGGCGCCCGTCCTCGATCAGTTTGCGGGTGATCTGGTAGGGTGCGTCATAGTCGCTCGGGCGCAGGATCTTGCCCTCGCGCATCAGCTTGGCGCGTTCGATCTCGTTCATGCCCGCCCACATGCTGTCTTCGGTGAAATCCGGCGCGGCGGCGATGGTGACGAGGCCCGCCACCCGCTCGGGCATCCGCTTCGCAAGCAGCAGCGCGATCCACCCGCCCATCGACGAGCCGACGAGGATCTGCTTGCCATCCGTGCAGGCCTCGATGACGGCGGCGGCATCCTCGGCCCAGTCCGAAATGCAGCCAGCCGTGAACTCTTCGGACGAGGCGCCATGCCCCGAATAGTCGAACCGCAGGAAGGCGCGGCCCTCGGCGCGCGCCCGTGCCTCCAGATGGACGGCCTTGGTGCCCTCCATGTCGGACATGAAGCCGCCGAGAAAGACGGTGCCGGGCCCCTGCCCCTCGCTGCGGCGAAAGGCGATGAGCCGCCCGCTGGGCGTTTCGAGGAATTCAGGCTCTTGCGTCATGGGGTCACCCCCCGACATAGGGCGTCTTGCGGGGCCGGAAGAAGACCTTCTGATTGTGCAGGCGGCCCAGAAGCTCGTCGATCTCGCGCACGCTGTGGCCCGCGATCGGGGCGTCGGCATCGGCGCCACCGGGCATCGACAGCCGCCGCTTGGCGTGGCGCAGGGCATCTTCGATCAGGTCCATGTCCTGAATGCTGATCTCGATATTCGGATTGTAGCCGGTCATCGCGCGCTCCATTTGAGGGACGTTTGTCCCAGTCTAGCCGCCGCACCGCGGCAAACCAAGCCGGTTTCCCCATCGCCATCGGCGGTCTGCCGCTTGACAGCGCCAAGGGGCGGCGGCACAAGGATCACTCATTCGCAACCGGGCGCACGCGTAGGCGCCAAACCGACGAGGAGCGCCCCAGATGGCCCAGATCTCCCTGACATTCCCCGATGGCAACGCGCGGCAATACGCCCCCGGCATCACCCCCGGCGAGGTGGCCGCGGATATTTCCACATCCCTCGGGAAAAAGGCGATTTCCGCCACGGTCGATGGACGCCACTACGATCTGCAATGGCCGATCGAGCAGGACGCCAGCATCGCCATCCATACCATGCAGGACGAGCCGCAGGCGAACGAGCTGATCCGGCACGACCTCGCGCATGTCATGGCCCGCGCCGTGCAGGAGATCTGGCCCGACGTCAAAGTCACCATCGGCCCGGTGATCGAGAACGGCTGGTATTACGATTTCGACCGCGCCGAGCCCTTCACGCCCGAAGACCTCGGCCTGATCGAGAAAAAGATGCGCGACATCATCAACGCGCGCGATCCCGTCCGCACCGAAGTGTGGGAGCGCGAGCGCGCGGTCCGGCACTACAAGGACGCGAACGAGCCCTTCAAGGTCGAGCTGATCGAGGCGATCCCCGGCGACGAGCCCTTGCGCATGTATTGGCATGGCGAGTGGCAGGACCTCTGCCGCGGCCCGCATTTGCAGCATACCGGCCAGCTTCCGGCCGATGCGTTCAAGCTGATGAGCGTCGCGGGCGCCTATTGGCGCGGCGACAGCAAGCGCGAGATGCTGCAACGCATCTACGGCGTCGCCTTCAGCTCCAAGGAGAAGCTGAAGGCGCATCTGATGATGCTTGAGGAGGCCGCCAAGCGCGATCACCGCAAGCTCGGCCGCGAGATGGACCTTTTCCACATGCAGGAAGAGGCGCGCGGCCAGATCTTCTGGCACCCGAATGGCTGGACCATCTACACGACGCTTCAGGACTACATGCGCCGCAAGCAGCGCGCGGGCGGCTATGTCGAGGTGAACACGCCGCAGGTCGTGGACCGCCAGCTCTGGGTCGAGTCCGGGCATTGGGAGAAATATCAGGAAAACATGTTCATCGTCGAAGTGGACGAGGAGCATGCCCGCGAGAAGGCGGTCAACGCGCTCAAGCCGATGAACTGCCCCTGCCACGTCCAGATCTTCAATCAGGGCCTCAAAAGCTACCGCGATCTGCCCTTGCGCATGGCCGAATTCGGCTCGTGCAACCGTTACGAGCCGTCGGGCGCGCTGCATGGTATCATGCGCGTGCGGGGCTTCACCCAGGATGACGGGCATATCTTCTGCCGCGAAGATCAGATCGAGGCTGAGACGGCCGAATTCATCCGCTTCCTGTCGGAGGTCTACCGCGATCTCGGCTTCGAGAATTTCAGCGTCAAGTTCTCAGACCGCCCCGAGAAGCGCTCGGGCAGCGACGCGGTCTGGGACAAGGCCGAGGCCGCCCTTCTGAGCGCCACGCGCGCCGCCGGGATCGAGCCGGTGCTCAACCCCGGCGAAGGCGCATTCTATGGCCCCAAGCTGGAATTCGTTCTGACCGACGCGATCGGGCGAGACTGGCAATGCGGCACGCATCAGGTGGATTTCGTCCTGCCTGAGCGGCTCGACGCCACCTATATCGGCGAGGATGGCGGCAAGCACCGCCCCGTCATGCTGCACCGCGCCACTCTGGGCAGTTTCGAGCGCTTCATCGGCATCCTGATCGAGGAGCACGCGGGCAAGCTGCCCTTCTGGCTCGCGCCGCGTCAGGTGGTCGTGGCCTCCATCGTCTCGGAGGCGGATGATTACGTGCACGAGGTCGTGGCCGCGCTCAAGGCGCGCGGCGTGCGGGCCGAGGCCGATACGCGCAACGAGAAGATCAACTACAAGGTGCGCGAGCATTCGGTCGGCAAGGTGCCGGTCATCCTCGCCTGCGGGCATCGCGAGGTCGAGGATCGCACCGTGTCCCTGCGCCGCCTCGGCGAGGAAGAGAAGCGTGTCGAGGCTCTGGATGGCGTTCTCGAGACGCTGGGCCAGGACGCTCTCGCCCCCGATCTCGTGTAACAATCGGTCCGGAATTGTGACGCGGCGACGAAATATTTCGCCGCGCCGCACAAGCCGAGCCAAAATTTTCTTTTGAAATCAGGTGCGACGTTCTGACGCGGATCTGACAGATCCGTGTCTGACGATTCCGTGATTGGCCCGGCGCGCCCGGCCTTCCCTATGGTCATGGCATCGCGGCACTCAGCGCGACACCACATCCATAGGGAGACCGAATATGTCCAACATGATGAAAACCGCCGCCATCGCCGGCGCCTTCACCGCAGCCCTCGCCGCCCAGGCCACCGTTGCTTCGGCTGCCGGCCAGGTGAAATGCTACGGCGTCTCGCTCGCCGGCGAGAACGACTGCAAGGCGGGTGCGGGCACGTCCTGCGCCGGCACATCGAAAGTCGACTACCAGGGCAACGCCTGGACGCTCGTCGACGAAGGCACCTGCACCACGATGGAACTGCCCGCGATGGCGGACGGCACGCCGCGCCAAGGCTCGCTCGAAGAGCTGGACCGCGACCTGCCGGCCTGACGCCAGACAGATGGCGGGCGCGGCGCCTCGGCGCTTCGCCCGTCCCTTCGCCCACCCACGCGACGATGAGGAGACGCGCCATGCTCGACCGCAGCGACACCCCGCAGACCGACCTGCCGCATGGCATCGGCGTCGGCTACAAGGCGCAGCATTACGCGGATCTCATGGCCGATCCCGCGCCCGTCACCTGGCTCGAAATACATGCCGAGAATTACATGGGCGACGGCGGCCGCCCGCTCGCGCAACTGCGTGCCCTCTCGGAGCGGTTCGCGATCTCGGTGCATGGCGTCGGGCTCAGCATCGGCGGCGAGGCGCCGCTCGACAAGGCGCATCTCGCGCGGCTCGCGCATCTCACCGAATGGCTGAACCCCGCGAGTTTTTCCGAACATCTCGCTTGGTCCACGCATGACGGCGCCTATCTCAACGATCTTCTGCCCCTGCCCTACACGCCCGCGACCCTCGCGCGCGTCTGCGAGCATATCGACGAGGTGCAGACCGCCCTCAAGCGTCCGATGCTTCTGGAAAACCCGTCGAGCTATCTCAGCTTCGATGCCAGCACCCTGTCCGAGACCGACTTTCTGGCCGAGATCGCCGCGCGCACCGGCTGCGGCCTTCTGCTCGATGTGAACAATGTCTTCATCTCGGCCCATAACCTCGGGATGGACGCGCGCGCCTATATCGACGCCTTTCCCGTCCAACATGTGGGCGAGTTGCATCTGGGCGGCCATGACGAGGACGAGAACGGCGAGACGCCGCTTCTGATCGACAGCCATGGGCGCGAGGTGGCCGATCCTGTCTGGGCGCTTCTGGACCACACGCTCGCCCGCACCGGCCCGCGCCCGCTCTTGATCGAATGGGACGCCGATGTGCCGGACTGGCCCATCCTGCGCGCCGAGGCCGCCCGCGCCGCCGAGGCGCTGTCCCGGCATCGCGCGAAGGTGCCGGCATGAGCACGCAGACCGCCTTCCGCGCGGCACTGCTCGCGCCCGACCTGCCCGCGCCGCCGGGGCTGGGCGACGGGCGCGGCGGGCCGGTGGGGCGGCGTTTCGACGTCTATCGCAACAATGTGGCAACGAGCCTGATCGATGCGCTCGAAGTCGGCTTTCCGGCGGTTCGAAAGCTGATCGGGCCGCGCAATTTCCGCGCCGTCATGGGTGTCTTTCTGCGCAGCCACCCGCCCGAGAAACCCATGATCGCGGTCTATGGCGCAGCCCTGCCCGGCTTTCTGGCGGACTTCGCGCCGCTCCATCACCTGCCCTACCTTTCGGACGTCGCGCGGCTCGAGCAAGCGTTGCGCGAATCCTACCACGCCGCCGACGCGGCCCCGCTCGATCCATCTATCCTGCAAGAGCTGCCGCCCGAGCGGCTGCCCGCGGCGAGGCTGACGATCGCCCCGGCGCTGCGCATCGTTCGTTCGCGCTGGCCCGTGCACGCGATCTGGGCCTACAACATGCAGGAGGGCGCGCCCCAGCCGCCCGGCATGCCGCAGGATGTCATAATCACGCGCCCCGGCTTCGATCCGCAAATGGCGGTCGCAGGGCCCGGCGCGGCCGATTTCATCGCGGCGCTGGCAGAGGGCGAGACCATCGGCGCGGCCCATGATCGCGCTATCACAACAGCGCCCGATTTCGATCTACCCGCCGCCCTCGGCATCCTTATCGGCGGCGGCGCGCTCGCCCGCCTCATACCCGGAGAGACTTCATGAGCCGCCTCATCCAGCGCTACCAAGACGCCGCGCATTTTCTAGGCAAGGCCGACGGGGCCCTGAGCCTCACCGCGCGGCTTCTCTTCGCCGCGATCCTCATGGTCTATTTCTGGGCCTCGGGGCTGACCAAGCTGGGCGACGGCATCCTCGGCCTCTTCTCGCCCTCGCTCGGCGCCTATGCGCAGATCTTCCCGCGCGCGATGGAGGCTGCGGGCTATGATGCGAGCCAGCTCGGCTTCTATCATTGGGCGGTCGTCACCGCAGGCACATGGGCCGAGTTCATCCTGCCCGCGCTCATCGCGGTCGGGCTGGCCACGCGGCTCGCCGCGCTCGGCATGATCGGCTTCATCATCGTGCAATCGCTGACCGACATCATCGGCCACGGCCTCTCGGCCGAGCCGGAGGCGATCGGCGCCTGGTTCGACCGCGCCCCCGATTCGCTCATCCTCGACCAGCGCGCGCTCTGGATCTTCGTGCTGCTCGTCCTCGTCCTCAAGGGCGCGGGCCCGCTCTCGCTCGATCGGCTGGCCGCACGGCGTCTCGCGTCGGCCTGAGCCTCAGCTTCAGCCCGCCAGCGCCGCCTGCACGTCCTTACCCCACCCGAGATAGAGCGTTCCGCCCGCATCGATCAATGGGCGCTTCATCAGCGCCGGATGCCGGCGCAGCAGATCGAGGGGCGGCGCGGCGCGCTCGGCCTCGGGCAGGCCGCGCCATGTGGTCGAGCGCGTGTTGACAAGCGCGTCGCCGAACGTCTCATGCGCCGCGCGCAAAGTGTCTTCGGCCAGCGGCTCGGCGCGGATATCGACGAGGTCGGCCCCCGGCAGCGCCTTCGCGGCCTTGCGGCAGGTATCGCAGGTCTTCAGCCCGTAGATCTTCATGATGCGCCCGTCCCCATTCCATTTCGGTCCGATTTTTGCGCGGCCTTTCGCCGCTCATTGACGCAAGGGCAGCGATTCCGCGGCGCCCTCGCCTGTTTTGCTTGATTTTTACAAAACCCGTGTAAAGATCAAGGGTGCGGCCGGGGGCCATGAGGCCGCACCTCCGCAGTCGCGTCGCCCCTGCCGAAAGGCCCGGCACTCGCCCGGCAGGACAGACTGGAAGGAGAAGCGGAATGCCGACAGGCACCGTGAAGTGGTTCAATACGACCAAAGGCTACGGCTTCATCGCACCCGAGGGCGGCGGCAAGGATATCTTCGTGCATATCTCGGCGGTCGAACGCTCGGGCCTGACCGGGCTTGCAGATGATCAGAAGGTCAGCTTCGAGTTGCAGGAAGGACGCGACGGGCGCGAAATGGCGGCGAATATCTCGCTGCTCTGAGGCGCCGACCCGGCCCGCGAGGGCCTTACCCCCGTAACCGACGATCAGGCGGCCCCGGCATGCGGGGCCACCCGGTTTTTCCTTTCACTCCGCTTTCTTGGCGCCGTCCTTGTCGGTGCCGTGCGAATGCTCCATGTCGTGGCCCGCGCCCTCGCCCGGCGCGCGCTCCAGATCGACCATCACATCGACGGTCATCTCGCCCGCCTTCTCGAATGTCAGCGTGACGGGGATGCTGTCCCCCTGCTCGAGCGGCGCGGTCAGCCCCATCAGCATGACGTGATTGCCGCCCCGCTCGAGGCTGAGCGTGCCGTGCATCGGGATTTCGAATCCCTCCTCGACATGCTTCATCTGCATCACGCCATCGCCGGTCTCGACATGGGTATGCAGCTCGACCTTCTCGGCGGCGGGCGATGCGGCGCCGATCAGCCGGTCATCCTCGCCGTGATTGACGATCTGCATGAAGGCGGCGCCCGATTTCGCGGCGGGCGACGCGCTGCGCGCATAGGCGTCCTCGACCATGATATCGGCCGCGAAGGCGGGCATCGCGGCCATCATGGCGGCGCCGGCAAGAAGCGAGCGAAGAGCGATGGACATGAAGAATTCCTTTCGAATTGCGTGGGTGCTGCGCGCAGATTAGGCGCGGAGCCGGCGGGTTGCAAAGCATTGGCCGGCACATTTTGTCGCATGAGAAAAGCCCCGCCGTCTCCGGCGGGGCCTCGCTGAATTCTTCACGAAAACCCGAAGGTCAGGCCGAAGCGGCCAGCGCCTTCGCGATCTCTTTCTTGACCTTGAGCACGGCGGGCGACAGCTCGACATCCTTGGCTTTCGCCAGATACGCATCGAGACCGCCACGGTGATCGACGCTGCGCAGGGCATGGGCCGAAATGCGCATCTTGATGCCGCGGTTCAGCGCCTCGGACTGAAGCGTCACGTCATTCAGGTTCGGCAGATACCGGCGCTTGGTCTTGTTGTTGGCGTGGCTGGAGTTGTTGCCAACCATCGGGCCTTTTCCGGTCAATTCGCAGCGGCGCGACATGGTGTCATCCTCGTCTTGCTAGGTGAAGGCCAGTCGGCCTCGTGTCAGTTCGGGTTCAAGCGGCCGGCAAGGCCAAAGGACGCCGCAAAGGCCGCGCCCGAAAATCCGTTGGCGGTGGATAGGCGGAATCGCCTGGCCCGTCAAGGGGCGCATCCGGCAATAAAACGCCCGCCAAAAGAGTTTTCGGGCCTTCGGCGAGGATATTTGCAGGCAAGAAGAAAGCGCCCCTTCTTCTTGCCCTCAAATATCCCGGGGAGGAGCCGCATCGCGGCGGAGGGGCAGCGCCCCTCACCCACGCTTTCCGGTTTGCGCTCCGATCCGCTCCAGCAGCGCCTGGGCGGCGATCGCCGGGGTCGTGCGCCCCTCGGCCACGGCGGCGCCCAGCTCCTCCATCGCGGCGCGCGCCTCGGGCGCCGCGAGTTGCGCCAGAAGCCCCTGGCGGACCTCCTCGCCGAACCAGTAGCGGGCCTGCGCGGCGCGGCGCGCGTCCCAATGGCCATGCGCGCGCCGCCAGTCGGCCAGCGCCCGCATCTCCTGCCATGCCGCCTGCATGCCGGTGTCCTCGAGCGCCGAGACCATCATCGCCTTGGGAAACCCCTCCGGGTCCTGCGCCCGCTTGCGCAGAAGGCGCAGCGCGCCGGAATAGTCGGCGCATGTGCGGCTCGCGGCGGATTTCAGATCGCCATCGGCCTTGTTGACGAGGATGATATCCGCGATCTCCATGATCCCGCGCTTGACGCCCTGAAGCTCGTCCCCGCCCGCCGGGGCGAGCAGAAGAACGAAGAGATCCGCCATCTCCGCCACCACCGTTTCGGACTGGCCCACGCCCACCGTCTCGATCAGAACCACGTCGAAGCCCGCCGCCTCGCAGAGCGCCACCGCCTCGCGCGAGCGGCGCCCGACACCGCCCAGATGCGCGCCCGAGGGCGACGGGCGGATGAACGCATTGGGATCGCGGCTGAGCCGGTCCATGCGCGTCTTGTCGCCGAGGATCGAGCCGCCCGAGCGCGCCGAGCTGGGATCGACCGCGAGGACCGCAACGCGCAGGCCCTCCGCCGTCAGCATGCCGCCGAAGGCCTCGATGAAGGTCGACTTGCCGACGCCCGGCGTGCCCGAGAGGCCGATGCGCAGCGCCTCGCGCGCGACGCCCCCCTCGCCCTTCAGCGCCTCGACGAGTTCGGCGGCGAGCTGGCGATGATCCGCCCGGCTGCTCTCGACAAGCGTGATCGCGCGCGAGAGGGCCCGGCGATCCCCTTTGACAATCCCGCGCTCAAGCTGTGCAATGTCGATGCTCATGGCCGCCTCTCGGTCGTTATCTCGCGCGCATAGGTCCTGCGCCCTTGCCCTTTGTGGCGCGCGGCGCGAGGATTTGTCCAGTGCGCCCCTGCCGCCCTTCACTCCGGAGCCTCGATCATGCGCCTCGCCCTCCTCGCCCCGCTTCTCGCCGCCGGTATCGGCCTCGGCGCGGTCGCCCCCGCCGAGGAGACGCGTCAGGTCTGGGATGTGCGCCTTCTGGGGCTGCCGGTCGGCAAGATGCAATTCGCAGCGCGCGAGGCCTCGGGCGGCTATGCCGTGCGCGGAACCTTCCGCACCGGCGGGGTCGGCAGCATCGTCGATGCGGGCTTCGATCTGAGCGCGGCGGGCCGTCTCAGGGGCGGCGCGCTCGCCCCCTCGCGCTATGACGAGCGCATCGACACCGGCAGCCGCAGCTCGACCGTGGAGCTGCGCTATGCGGGCGGCGTGCCGCGCATCGCCGGGGGCACCGTGGCCGAGGAGGTCGCGGCCGACCCCGAGGCGCTCGATCCCGCGCAGCAGGGCGGCACCGTCGATCCGCTCACCGCGCTTTGGGGCGTGCTGCGCGACCGGCCCGCGGACAGTGTCTGCCGCAATGACGTGAGCATCTTCGACGGCCAGCGCCGCTCGCGCATCACGATGACGGGCCGCGAGGCGGGCGAGAACGGCGCCACCACCTGCACCGGCGCCTATACGCGCGTCGCGGGCTTCTCTGCCTCCGAGATGAAGCGCCAGAGCGTATATCCCTTCGCCGTGAGCTACATGCCTGCAGGCGGCGCGATGCGCGCGACCGCGCTCCACGTGAGATCCTCCTACGGCGCCGCCGAGATGACCCGCGACTAGATGAGCCGCGACGCCCCCAGCACCCTGCCTATCGAGGAAGCGCTCCCGCGCCTTCTGGACGCGCTGCACCGACGCGGCCGCGCCGTGCTCGAGGCCCCGCCGGGCGCGGGCAAGACGACGCGCGTGCCGCTCGCGCTGATGGAGGCGGGTCTCGCGCGCGGGCGCATCCTCGTGCTCGAGCCGCGCCGCCTCGCCGCGCGCGCCGCCGCCGAGCGCATGGCCGAAACGCTGGGCGAGCCTCTGGGCCGCCGCGTCGGATACCGCGTGCGCGGCGAGGCGAAGGTCTCGGCGGACACCGTGATCGAGGTCGTGACCACCGGCATCCTCATTCGCCGCATCCAGTCGGATCCCGAGCTTTCGGGCATCGGCGCGGTTCTCTTCGACGAATTTCACGAGCGCGGCCTCGACAGCGATCTGGGCCTCGCGCTCTGCCTCGAGATCGCGGGCGCGCTGCGGCCCGATCTTCTGCTTCTGGCCATGTCCGCGACGCTCGACGCGGCGCCCGTCGCCGCGCTGATGGGGGACGCGCCGCGCATCACGAGCGAGGGGCGCGCCCATCCGGTCGAGACGCGCTGGCTCGAACAGCCGCTCCCCAAGACGCAGCGGCTCGAGGAGGCGCTGGCCGATCTGACGCTGAAGGCGCTTTCCGAGACGACGGGCGGCGTGCTCGTCTTCCTGCCGGGCGAGGGCGAAATCCGCCGGCTCGAGGCGCGCCTTGGGCCGCGCCTGCCCGACGGGTGCAGCCTGCGTCCGCTCTTCGGCGCGATGGACTTCGCGGCCCAGCGCGCCGCGATCGCGCCCGACCCCGGCACGCGCAAGATCGTGCTCGCCACCGCCATCGCCGAGACGTCGCTGACCATCGAGGATGTGCGCGTCGTCGTCGATGGCGGGCGCGCGCGCCGCATGCGCTTCGATCCCGGTGCAGGCATGGCGCGGCTTGTGACCGAGCCCGTGAGCCGCGCCGAGGCCGCGCAGCGGCAGGGCCGCGCGGGGCGCGTCGCGCCGGGCGTCTGCTACAGGCTCTGGACGCGAGGCCAGGACGGCGCGCTTCCCGCCTTTCCCCCGGCCGAGATCGAGGCGGCGGACCTCGCGCCGCTCGCGCTCGAGCTTGCGCTCTGGGGCGCGGCGCCCGAGGCCATGCCCTTCCTCACCCAGCCCAATCCCGGCAGCTACGCCGAGGCGCAGGCGCTTCTGGCGATGCTGGGCGCGCTCGATGAGGGCGGGCGCATCACCGATCACGGGCGCGCGCTGGCGGCCCTGCCGCTCCACCCGCGTCTTGCGCATATGCTCGCGGTGGCGGGGCCGCGCGCCGCGCCGCTCGCGGCGCTGTTGTCGGACCGCGACCCCCTGCCGCGCGGCGCGCCCGCCGATCTCGCGCTTCGCCTCGCCGCGCTGCACAATCCGCGCGGCCCGCACCCGCACGCCCCGGCGCGCGGCGCACTCGCGCGGATCGGAGCCGAGGCAAAGCGCCTTGCAGCGGGCCTTGGTGTCGCCGAGCACCCCGGCCTCGCGGATGCCGAGATGGCCGCCCTCGCCTATCCCGACCGGATCGGCCTGCGCAGGCCCGGCGACGCGCCGCGCTTTCTTCTGTCGGGCGGCAAGGGCGCCGTGCTCGCGCCCGAGGATCCGCTGGCGGGCCAGCGTCTCATCGTGGTGACGGATACGGACGGCAATCCGCGCGAAGCGCGCATCCGGCAGGCGATCCCGCTCGGCGAGGCGGACCTGCGGCGGCTCTATGCGGATCGCATAGCCTGGCACGACGTTTGCGCCTGGTCGCGCCGCGAGGGCCGCGTGATCGCGCGGCAGCAGGAACGCTATGGCGCGCTCGTTCTGGGTGATCGGCAGTGGAAGGACGCGCCCGAAGAGGCCGTCGCGCGGGCCATGCTGGACGGCGTGCGCGAGATCGGGCTGGTCTGGAGCGAGGCTGCCCGCCACTTCGCCGCGCGCGTGGCACTGGGCCGCGCCGCAGGCATGGATCTGCCCGATATGGGCGAGGACGCGCTGATGGGCCAGCTCGAGGAGTGGCTCCTTCCCTTTCTGGGCGGCGTGCGCTCGGCGCAGGAGTGGCGGCGTTTCGACATGCTGGAAGCGCTGCGCGCGCAGCTCGATTATGGGCAGATGCAGGCGCTCGATGCGCTGGCGCCTCCGCATTTCACCACCCCTTTGGGGCGCCGCATTCCTATCGACTACAACACCGATCCGCCCGAGATCCAGCTGCGCCTTCAGGAGATGTTCGGCCAGACCACGCATCCGATGGTCGGCAGAACACCGCTGCGCGTGACGCTCTTGTCGCCCGCCCAGCGCCCGGTTCAGACGACGCTCGACATTCCGGGGTTCTGGGACAGCAGCTATGCCGATGTGCGCCGCGACATGCGCGGGCGCTATCCGCGCCACCCCTGGCCCGAGAACCCGCGCGACGCGGACCCGACCTTGCGCGCCAAACCCCGCAAGTAAGGCGCGCGCCCCTGCTTCATCTTGGCGAAAATACTCAGGCCGACGAAGGCGGCTCGTCCCACCACGGCCCGTGATGCACCCCCGTCTCGCCCAGGCGTGCATAGCCGTGATGGCCGAAGAAATCGCGCTGTGCCTGGATGAGATCGGCGGTGCCGCGCCCCTGCCGCATCGTGTCGAACCAACCGATCGCCGCGCCGAGGGCGGGCACGGCATGCCCGCCCGCGACCGCCGCCGCGACGGTGCGGCGCAGCGCGGGGATGGTCCGCTCGAGCTCGGCGGCCATGACCGGCGCGAGAAGGAGCTGGCCGCCCGGCATGTCGGCGCGGAAGGCCGCCGCGATATCGTCGAGCAGGGCCGAGCGGATGATGCAGCCCGCGCGCCAGATCTCGGCGATGCGCGCGAAATCGAGCTGCCAGCCGTATTGGTCGCTGGCCGCGGCGAGGATGCGAAAGCCCTGCGCGTGGCAGAGGATCCGCGCGGCGAGGAAGGCATCGCCCAGCGCGACCTCGCCCAGATCGAGCGCGCCGCGCGCGCCGCCCAGGATCGCTTCGGCCTCGACGCGCGTATCCTTTTCGGCCGACCAGCTGCGCGCCGCGACGGCCGCGTCGATCATGCTGGCCGATTGGCCGAGCCGCACCGCCTCGATCACGGTCCAGCGCCCGGTGCCTTTCTGGCCCGCGCTGTCCTTGATGACATCGACCGCCGGATGGCCCGTCACCGGGTCGGCATAGCCCAGAAGCGCGGCGGTGATCTCGGTCAAATAGGAGCGCAGCTTGCCCGCGTTCCAGCGCCCGAAGGCCGCGCCGATCTCCTGCGGCGGGCGCACGAGGCCATAGCGCATGAGGCCGTAGATCTCAGCGATGAGCTGCATGTCGGCGTATTCGATGCCGTTATGCACGGTCTTGACGAAATGCCCGGCGCCGTCCGGCCCCAGATGCGCGGCGCAGGGATCGCCCTCGTGCCGCGCGGCGATGGCGGTCAGGATCGGCGCGAGCTGCGCCCAGCTATGCGCGGTGCCGCCCACCATCAGCGAAGGCCCGTGCCGCGCCCCCGCCTCGCCGCCCGAGACGCCCATGCCGACGAAATGGATATCGCGCGCGGCCAGATCGGCGCTGCGGCGGCGCGTCGCGTGAAAATCGGCGTTGCCGCCGTCGATGATCGTGTCGCCGGGCGCAAGGAGCGGCTGGACCGCCTCGATCATCGCGTCCATCGGCGCGCCCGAGGGGATCATGAAGAGAAGGATGCGCGGCTGCGCGAGATCCGCGACGAAGGCCTCGAGCGTCTCATGCGGACGAAGGCGCGGCGCGAGATCGCCCGCCTCGGACATGAACCCCGCAAGCCAGTCCACCTCGCGGTTCGCCACGGCAACGTCGAAGCCCTGCCCGGCCATGTTGAGCGCGAGCGCGCTGCCCATCGTGCCGAGGCCGTAGATGCCGATCCGTGCGCTGCTCATGCTCTCTCCTGCCACCGTCGTCCGAGATTAGGCCCCCGGGCGGGCGGTTTGCAAGCCGGCGCCTCAGACGCCGAGGCACCAGCGCATGATCGCCTTCTGGGCGTGCAGGCGGTTCTCGGCCTCGTCGAAGACCACCGAATTCGCGCCGTCCATGACCGCGCTCGTCGCCTCTTCCTCGCGGTGGGCGGGCAGGCAGTGCATGAAGAGCGCATCGGGCTTGGCGCCGGCCATCAGCGCCTCGTTCACCTGGTATGGGCGCAACATGTTGTGGCGCCGCTCCTTGGTGGACTGGCTGTCATGCATCGACACCCAGGTGTCCGTGACTACGAGATCGGCGCCTTCGACGGCCTTGTGGGGATCGCGCTCGATGGTGACGCGCACGCCCGCTTTGCGGGCGAGGCCGATAAATTCCTGTTCGGGCTCGAGCTGGACGGGGCCGGTGAAGGTCATGTCGAAGCCGAACTGCCCCGCCGCGTGCAGGAAGGACGCGCAGACATTGTTGCCGTCGCCGGACCAGACCACCTTCTTGCCCTTGATGGGGCCGCGATGCTCCTCGTAGGTGAGGATATCGGCCATGATCTGGCAAGGATGCGTGCGGTCGGTCAGGCCGTTGATGACGGGCACGTCGGCATAGTCGGCCATCTCGATCAGCACCGACTCGTCGAAGGTACGGATCATGATGAGATCGACATAGCGGCTGAGCACGCGGGCCGTGTCGGCGATCGTCTCGCCATGACCGAGCTGCATTTCCGAGCCCGAGAGCAGCATGGTCTGCCCGCCCATCTGGCGCACGCCCACATCGAAACTGACCCGCGTGCGCGTCGAGGGTTTTTCGAAGATGAGCGCGACCATCTGCCCCGCGAGCGGCTGATCGTCGTCGGGCGCGCCGCGCGAGCGGCCCGCGCGGGCGGTCTTCATCTCGGCGGCGCTGTCGATGATGCGCCGCAGGGCGGCCGGATCGGTTTTGTGGATGTCGAGAAAATGATTCATGTGCGGTTCCCGTTGCCGGCGGCCAGCTGGGGTTTTCCACCCCCGCGCCCCCGGAGGATATTTTCAGCAAGAAGACAGGCTGCTGGCGGCTTTCTCGAGGCGGCTCAGCGCCTCGGCGATCTCGGCCTCGGTGATGGTGAGCGGCGGCAACAGGCGCAGCACGTTGTCGCCCGCGGGTACGGTGCACAGAAGCTGGTCGTAGCAGGCGCCGAGCACATCGGTGTTCAGCCGCTTGCATTTGAGGCCCAGCATGAGGCCCGAGCCGCGCACCGCCTCGAAGACGTCCGGATGCTCGGCCACCAGCGCCTCGAGACGCTGGCGCATGTAGCCCGCGCGGGCGCGCACGCCTTGCAGGAAATCGTCATCGGCGATCTCGGCCATCACGGCGTTGCCGACCGCGCAGGCCAGAGGGTTGCCGCCATAGGTCGAGCCATGCGTGCCGGCGACCATGGCGCGCGCCGCATGCTCCGTCGCGAGCACCGCGCCGAGCGGAAAGCCGCCGCCGATGCCCTTGGCGACCATCATGATGTCGGGCTCGATCCCGGCCCATTCATGGGCGAAGAGGCGGCCCGTGCGGCCCATGCCGCATTGCACCTCGTCGAGGATGAGCAGGATGCCATGCGTGTCGCAAAGATCGCGCAGGCCCTTGAGGCATTGATCGGGCAGCGGGCGGATGCCGCCCTCGCCCTGAACGGGCTCGATCAGGATCGCCGCCGTCCGGTCCGTTACGGCGTCCTGAAGCGCCTCGTGATCACCCCAGGGCAGATGTGTGAAGCCCGGCAGGAGCGGGCCGAAGCCGTGGGTCATCTTCTCCGAGCCGGCCGCGGCGATCCCGGCGGAGGAGCGGCCGTGAAAGGAGCCGTTGAAGGCGATGATCTGCGTGCGCTCGGGCTGGCCCGCATCGTGGAAATGCCGGCGCGCCATCTTGACCGCCAGCTCGCAGGCCTCGGTGCCCGAATTGGTGAAGAAGACCGTGTCGGCGAAGGTCGCCGCGACGAGGCGCTCGGCCAGCTCCTCCTGCGCCGGAATGCGGTAGAGGTTCGACGTGTGCCAGAGCCGGCCCGCCTGTTCGGTCAGGGCCGCGACGAGCGCGGGATGCGCGTGGCCCAGCGCATTGACGGCGATGCCCGCGGCCAGATCGAGAAAGCGTCGTCCGTCCGCCTCGATCAGCCATGCGCCCTCGCCCTTCACGAAGCTGAGCGGCGCGCGGTTGTAGGTGGGCAGAACGGCGGGGATCATGGCAAACTTCCTTTGGGTCAGGCGCCAAGGAGTGCCGCAGGCGCGGCGGGCTGTCAACTCGGGCGGGCTCAGGCCTTGAGGCGGTAGCCGCGCGCGAACATCCACCACGCAGCGCCCGAGACGGCGAGGGTCGAGGCGGTGGCGACGACGGCGCCGAGCGCGGGCGCGCTGTCCGACACGCCCAGCACGGAATAGCGTAGCCCGTCGATCAGATAGAAGATCGGGTTGAAATGGGTGATCTCGTTCAGCACGGGCGGCAGCGCATCGACCGAATAGAACGTGCCCGACAGGAACGCGAGGGGCGTCACCACGAAATTGGTGATCGCCGCCATCTGGTCGAACTTGTTCGCGAAGATGCCCGCGACGATTCCGACCGCGCCCAGGAAGGCCGAGCCGAGCACGACATAGCCGATGAGCATCAGCGGATGCTGCGGCAGGATGCCGAGGAAGACCGCGATCCCGGCCGAGATGGCCACCGCCACCAAGAGGCCCCGCACGATCCCGCCCACGAGATAGCCTGTCACCAGCTCGGCCGCGCTGAGCGGCGGCATGAGCGTGTCGACGATATTGCCCTGCACCTTGCCGATCACGATGGAGGACGAGGTGTTGGCGAAGGCGTTCTGGATCACCGTCATCATCAGGATCCCCGGCGCGATGAAATGCGTGAAGGGCACGCCCATCACCTCGCCGCGCGCCGGGCCGATGGCGATGGTGAAGATCACCAGAAAGAGCGCCGCCGTCGCCAACGGAGCGAGGATGGTCTGCGTCCAGACGGCCCAGAAGCGCATGATCTCGCGCCAGCAGAGCGTGCCGAGCCCGAGCCAGTTGATCCGCCCGAAACGGCGCGTGCCCATGTCGCTGAAATCCTGCATCATGTTCTGTCCTTTCCGGCCTCTCGCGCGCCGTGCCGGACGCCCCGGCGGCCCGATTCGGTGTCTTGTAACTCGTGCCCGAGTGATTAGAATAGGGGTTCTTGGAAATTTGCGGGATCGCGCGCCCTTTTCGGCGCGTCTCCCAGGTTTAAGGAACGGGCATGTCCTGGAGCGATGAACGGGTCGAGACGCTGAAGAGAATGTGGGGCGAAGGCCAGTCGGCCAGCCAGATCGCCAAGGAATTGGGCGGCGTCACCCGCAATGCCGTGATCGGCAAGGTGCACCGTCTGGGCCTGTCGAACCGCAACGGCGGCGCGGGTGCGGCCAGCGCGGCGCAGGCCGAGCCCGCCGAAGCCGAAGCGCCCAAATCCGCGCCGAAACCGGCCGCCAAGCCCGCCTCGAAACCCGCCGCGAAGCCCGCCTCGTCGAAACCCGCCGCCAAGCTCGAGCCGGAAACCTCCGAGGAGGAGGACGAGGACGACGCGCCCGCGGCGCCGGTCACGCGCATCAAGCCGATCATCCCGGCGGGTCAGCCCCTGCCGCCGCAGCCCTCGACCAACGAGATCGATCCGAAGGCGCTGGCGAAGGTCAGCGAGGTCGAGAAGAAGGCCAAGAAGCTGTCGCTGATGGAGCTGACGTCGCGCACCTGCAAATGGCCCGTGGGCGATCCGGCGACCGATGATTTCTGGTTCTGCGGCCTGCCGACCCAGGCGGGCAAGCCCTATTGCGAGGCGCATGTGGGCGTCGCGTTCCAGCCGATGAGCTCGCGCCGCGATCGCCGCCGCTGAGGGCGCGGAACGCTTGCGACGAAGTCAGCCCCGCCCTTCGCGGCGGGGCTAACTTCGTGCTGCCCGAGTCTCATATGGCCCGGGCATCTGCGCCCAGATGACGCCGGACCCTAATCGAAGAGCTTGAAAAGCTCCTTGACCGCCTGCTCCTTGACGTTCTCGCGCAGCGCGTCCTCGACGGACTGGCCTTCCTCGACCGTCACGCCTAGCTCCTTCTCGACGAGCTTGTCGATCTCGCGTTCGACCTCCTCGCGGGCCTTTTTCTCGAGTTGCTTGCGCTCCTCGCGCAGGTTGAGATCGATCGCCTTTTCCAAGTCGGGGCGAATGCGCGGACCGGACCAGGGGCCGGTGATGCTGACCGGAATGGCGAGGCCCCGGCTGTTCTCGCCCTGCAAGAGAACCGGCGTGAAGAGGTAGTCGATGTCGCGCGCGCCGAGGCCGATGCGGCCCTTGCCGGTCGCGGTCGCCAGCGGCATAGACATCGTCAGATCGCTCCCGCGCATGTTGCCGCCTTCGATCACGAAGCTCGCCCCCATCTCGTCGAAGACCGTCGTGCCGCCGCTGCCGTCGCCGGTGCGCATCAGCCGGTCGAGATCGAAGCCCGAAATGACGCCGCGCCCGGTCGCGAGGCTCAGATTGCCGCTGAGACTGTTCATGATCTCGTGCACCGATTGTCCCACCCCGAGGAAGTCCACCGCCATCGTGCCGGTGGTCGAGAAGCGGGTTACGTCGGCCGCATCGGTGAGGAACTTCTCCATGTCGATGCCGCGCGCGGCCAGATCGCCGCCGACAGAGAGGCCCGAGCGATTGTTGGCGACCGCCTGCCCGGTGAGCGAGCCGCCATAGCCGTCGAGGCGCCGCAGGCTCGCCACGGCGCGCGCATTGTCGATCGCAAGGCCGATATCGGCGGCGCCGAAGGTGAATTGCCCCAGATCGAGGCTGCTGGCGCTCAATGCGATATCGGCGTCCATGAGGCCGAGCGCGCTGGCGTCGATGGGCGCGCGCGACCATCCCTCGGGCGCGGCGGGAGCGGGCGCGCTGGCGCCGCCACCCTGCCCCGCCGCCGCGTCCTCGCCGGCGCCCAGCGCCGAGAGATCGAGCGCCCCCGCATCGAGCCGCGCCGTCACGCGGGGCCGCGCGCCGGTCGTCGTCACATCGACATCGCCGGTCAGGCTGTTGCCGCCGAGGCCGAGCGTCATGTCCCGCAGCGAAAGGCGCATGTCCTCGGTGACGTTCAGCTGCGCCGCGACGGTGATCTCGCGGCCCAGGCCCTCGGGCAGATCAGCGGGCGGCAGGCCGAGCGCGCGCATGAACCGCGCCGTGCTCGCGATATCGCCCGTGAGCCGTGCATCGAGCTGCGGCGCCGCGCTCGCGCGCCCCTCGAGCGAGAGCGTGCCGCCCTCGGTCGAGACCGTCACGTCGAGCGGCGAGACACCCCCTTCGATGAGCGGGCCGAGCTGCGCGATCCGGCCCGCGAAGCGCACGTCCTGATCCGCCGGACGTAGCACGAGATCGAACGTCGCCTCGCCGCTGTAATCGGGCCAGCGCAGGTCCAGATCGACGCCCGACATCTCCTGCTGGGTGCCCGCGCGCGCATCGATATAGGTGACCGACGCATCGGTGATGAGCGCGCGGTCGAGCGTGAGGGCCAGCGCGCGCGACTGCGCGGCCTCGCCGCCGGTGCCGTCGCCGCCGTCCGCGCCCTGCCCCGATTGCGCGACGCCATCGACGCCGATCTCCCAGTTGCCGCGCCCGCTTGCGTCCCGCTCGATCACGATGCGCGGGCGCGCCACTTCGAGGCCGGTGATGCGCACTTCGCCGCCGATGAGCGCGATCGGATCGACGCCCACCTTGAGGCTGTCCGCCTCCAGCATCGGCCCGCCCGAGGCCCAATCGGCATTGGCGATGGTGGTGCGGCCCGTGCTGATGCCGAGCACCGGATAGAAGCTGATCGCGGTGTCGCCGGTCATGCTGACCTCGCGGCCCGTCATGGCGCCGATCCGCTCGGCGGCGATGCGCGCGATCCGCTCGCCCGGCAGGAAGAACAGCGCGCCGAAGGCCAGCGCCACCGCGACGAGGAGGATGCCAAGGAGCCGTGTCAGGAATTTCATGATCTGCCTCGTCCAAGCTGCGCGGGCCTGCCGCCCATTCTGAAGGCCAGCTTAGGCAGGGCATGGCGGCGCGGCAATAGTTTGCCCCTTTTGCCGGCGCGGCGCGTCGTCTATATCGCCCGCATGAGCACCAATCCTCCCGAGCTGCGCCCCGACCTCGCCCGCGCGCGCCTGACCCCCGCCCCCCGGCGTGAGGGACAGCCGCATATCGGCATGGTCTCGCTTGGCTGCCCCAAGGCGCTGGTCGACAGCGAGCGCATCCTCACGCGGCTGCGCGCCGAGGGCTATGGCATCTCTCCCGATTACGCGGGCGCGGATGCGGTGATCGTCAATACCTGCGGCTTTCTCGACAGCGCCAAGGCCGAGAGCCTCTCGGCCATCGGCGAGGCACTGGCCGAGAACGGGCGCGTGATCGTGACGGGCTGCCTCGGCGCCGAGCCCGAATACATCACCGGCGCGCATCCGAGCGTCATGGCCGTGACCGGCCCGCATCAATACGAGCAGGTGCTCGATGCGGTGCATGCCGCCGTGCCGCCCCGGCCTGACCCCTATGTCGACCTTCTGCCGGCGACGGGCGTCAGCCTGACGCCAAGGCACTATTCTTATCTCAAGATTTCAGAAGGTTGCAATCACAAGTGCAAGTTCTGCATCATCCCCGACATGCGCGGACGTCTCGCGTCCCGGCCCGCCCATGCGGTGCTGCGCGAGGCCGAGAAGCTGGTCGAGAACGGGGTGAAGGAGCTTTTGGTCATCAGTCAGGACACCTCGGCCTACGGCGTCGATATCAAGCATGCCGAAGAGCGCGGCCACCGCGCCCATATCACCGATCTGGCGCGTGATCTGGGCAGTCTCGGAGCCTGGGTGCGGCTGCATTACGTCTATCCCTATCCGCATGTGCGCCAGCTCATCCCGCTGATGGCCGAGGGCCTCGTGCTTCCCTATCTCGACATTCCGTTCCAGCACGCGCACCCGGACGTGCTGCGCCGCATGGCCCGCCCCGCTGCCGCCGCCAAAACCCTGGACGAGATCGCGGCATGGCGCGAGATCTGCCCGGACATCACACTGCGCAGTACCTTCATCATCGGCTATCCCGGCGAGACCGAGGCCGAATTCCAGACGCTGCTCGACTGGATGGACGAGGCGCAGCTCGATCGTGTGGGCTGTTTCAAATACGAGAACGTCGCGGGCGCGCGCTCGAACGATCTGCCGGACCATGTGCCCGAAGAGGTCAAGCAGGAGCGCTGGGACCGCTTCATGCAGAAGGCCCAGACGATCTCCGAGGCCAAGCTCGCCGCAAAAGTGGGCAGCGTGCAGGAGGTTCTGGTCGACGATATCGACGAGGACGGCATCGCCACCTGCCGCACCAAGGCCGACGCGCCCGAGATCGATGGCAATCTCTTCATCGATGAGGGCACCGAAGGCCTCGCCGTCGGCGACATCCTGCGCGTCACCGTCGACGAGGCCGGCGAGTACGACCTTTGGGGGGTGCGGGGGGCGTAGTCCCCTTGAAATGCACCGCTTGGACATCACGTCCCAAGGCAAGGCCGCATCCGGTCACAGTTTCTTCGCTTTTATCGGCTATGATGCCCGCAGAACCAAAAGGCAGGATCGCATGTCCTACCCTCTTTATTCCCGTGCCGAGCGTTGGGCCGACGGGACCGTGCATCTCGTGGGCGTGGGCATGGCCATTGCGGCGGTGGCGGTGCTCTTCGTGCATATCCCGGATGGCTCGGGCACCGGTATTCGTGCGGCGCTGATCGTCTACAGCGTGACGCTCATTTTGATGCTGAGCGCGTCGGGCGCCTATCACTCGCTGGCCTACACGGTGCTGCGCCCGGCGCTGCGGCGGCTCGATCATGCGGCGATCTACGTCAAGATCGCGGGCACGTTCACGCCGCTCGCCGTGCTTCTCGGCTCGGCTTTCGGCTATGTCACGCTCGGGCTCGTCTGGGTGCTCGCGCTGATCGGCGCGGCGGCCAAGCTGCTGACCGGGCCGGGGCGGATGCGCACGGGCGCTTGGTCCTATCTCGCGCTCGGCTGGCTCGGCCTCGCGCTTTTCGTGCCGCTCACGCAGCTTCTGCCTTGGCTCAGCCTCGGGCTCATCGCGGGCGGCGGGCTGCTCTACAGTCTCGGCGTTCTCTTCTACACATGGGAGACGCTTCGTTTCTCGAACGCGATCTGGCATGGCTTCGTCGTGGTCGCCTCGGGCTGCTTCTTCGCCGGGATCGCGGTGGCGCTTCCCGCCATGCCCCTCATCCCCTGATCGGGCCTTACCGCGCGAATTCGGCGAGCCATGCCTCGACGCAGGTCTGGACGTGGCGGAAACGGTCGCCGCCCAGATGCTTGCCGCCATACCAGCGCGTGACGACGAGGATATAGCCGCAGAGCTCCTCGCGCTCGAGCATCCGCAGGATCACCATGCCCGCCCCCGCCTCGCCGTCATCGCCCTTGAGGGGCGTTCCATCGGGCAGGATCACCGCCCAGCTGCTATGCGTGGCCTTGGCGAATTTCTTGTCCCGCTTGAGGTCCTTCAGAAAGGCGTCCGTCTCCTCGCGCGAGGCGGCCCGCCCGCCCGAGACCGCGTATTTCGATCCCCGGTCGCTGACAACGCCGGTCAGCTGCCACATGCGGCCCGCCGCCATACCCGGCGCTTAAAGGCCGGCCGCGACCCGCTTGACCGTCTCGATCCGCTGGGCGTTGGGCGGGTGCGTGCCGAGGAAGCGATCGCCGGGATCGGGAATCTGCGTGAAGAAGGCGGCGCCGCGCACCGGATCGTAGCCCGCGCGCTTGGTGATGACGGTGCCGAGCGCATCGGCCTCGAGTTCGTAATCCTTTGAATAGGTGCGCGCGCCGAGGCCCGCGCCGAGATCGGTCGCGTTCTGCACCGCGCCCTGGCTGGCGCCGGTGATCGCGGCAAGCCCGCCCAGAAGGATCGCGCCCGCCATCGCGTTGTTGCGCTGCCGGTCGAGATGCCCGGCGATGTGATGCGCGGCCTCGTGTCCCATGACGAAGGCAAGCTCGTCGCGGTTGCGCACCTCGGCGATGAGCGCGAGGTTGAAGGCGAGGATGGGGCGCCCCTGGCGGTCGACCGTCTGAAAGGCGTTGGCGGGCATGCCCGGACGATCGTCGACGACGATTCGGAAATCGCAATTGATGCCTTGCGTGCGCGCGTTGCACTCGCGCTCGGCCACCGGCTCGACCGCGGCGACGACCGATTTGAACTGCGCGACCTTGTCAGATGTCGGCGTGGCGGGCGCGCGCGGCGCCCGGGCCTGCGGCTGGGGCGCGGGCTGGGTCGATGGCTGGCTGGGCCCGCCGCTGGGCGGGGGCGGCGCATCGCATGCGGCCAGGGCCAGGACGCAGAGCAAGGCGAGTTTTCGCATGAAAAACCTCCGAAACTTTGGCGTCCAGTTTACCGCCGCCGCGCGCTGAGGGCCAGAGCGATCGCGCGCCGCGCGGCGCGCCCTTGCAACGCGCCGCCGATGCCGCCACTCTCGGCGGCATCACTGTCCAACAAGGCGGAGCCGACGCGATGTTTTCCATCGAGCACGAATTCGACGCCACCGTGATCACGCTCGTCGACGAGGGCGCGGCGCCGCTCAGCGAGGATGTGCTGATCGAAGCCTTCGAGGAATGCGTCGTCATCCGCCAGTTCGATCCGCGCCTGAACGAGATGCGCAGCATCACGCTCTCAATGACGCAGCTTCGCGATCTGGGCGCCGCGCTGAACTTGCCCGAAGGGGTCTATCGCAGCGCGCAGATCCGGCAGAAGGGCGCGGCGCGCCCTTGACCCCGCATCATCGCCCCCCGACATAGGTGCTGCCCCCCGACGGCGTATCGCGCCGACCCGATTGACCTGACCGCCCGGAGCCTGCCTCATGCCGACGCCCAAACCCGAAGTGCTCGCTTTTCTCGCCACGCGCCGCTCGCGCCCCGCCAAGACGCTGGGCCTGCCCGTGCCGGACCGCGCCGCGCTGCGCCCGCTTCTCGAGATGGCCGCGCGCTCGCCCGATCATGGCAAGCTGGAGCCGTGGCGCTTCATCGTGCTGGAGCGGGCGGCGCTCTTGCGCATCGCGGCGGCGATCCCGGCGCTTGCCGCGGCCACCGATCCCGAGGCGGTGCAGAAGGCGCAGGCGCAATACGAAGGCGCGCATCTCGCCGTGGCGGTGATCGAGGTGCAGCGCCCCTCGCCCAAGATCCCCGCGATCGAGCAGACCTATTCGGCGGGCGCCGTCTGCCTCGCGCTGCTCAACGCCGCGCTGGCGGCGGGCTGGGGCGCCAACTGGCTGAGCGGATGGGCGAGCCACGACGCCGAATTCGCGCGGACCGTCATGGGCCTCGCCCCGAACGAGCGGATCGCGGGCTTCATCCACATCGGCACCGAGACCAGCATGCCGCCCGAGCGGCCCCGCCCGGATATCGACGCGATCACGAGCTGGATCGACGTATGATCCTCACCGCGTTTTCCAAGGCGCTCGGGCAGATGGGCGATCCGCGCTTTCGCCGGGTGCTCCTCCTCGGGCTGGCGCTCACCGTCGCGCTTCTCTTCGCGGCTTATGCACTCGTGTTCGGGCTCGTCTCTTGGGCGGCGGGCGACACGATGACCCTGCCCCTCGTCGGCGAGGTGACATGGGTCGACGACCTTCTCGGCTGGAGCAGCCTGATCGCGATGCTCGTCATGTCGATCTTTCTCATGGTGCCCGTCGCCTCGGCCATCATCTCGCTTTTCCTCGATGACGTCGCCGCGGCTGTCGAGGCCCGGCATTACCCGCAATTGCCGCCCGTGACCCCAATGGGCTGGCTCGAAGCGCTGCGCGATTCGGTGGGCTTTCTGGGCGTGCTGATCGGCGCCAATCTTCTGGCGATCGTTCTCTATATCGCGCTGCCCTTCGGGGCCTTCGCGATTTTCTGGGGCCTCAACGGCTATCTGCTCGGGCGCGAGTATTTTCAGCTCGCCGCGATGCGCCGGTTGGGCCGCGCAGGCGCGCGTGATCTGCGGCGCCGGCACTGGCTGCGCATCTGGGGCGCGGGTGTGCTGATGGCGATCCCGCTATCGGTGCCGCTGGTGAACCTGCTGATCCCGATCCTCGGCGCCGCGACCTTTACCCACCTAGTCCACGCTCTTCGACCGGACCCGGGCCGAAGCGCGTGAAGAGATCGATATCGTCGAGCGTGATGACGTCCCAGAGGATCACATAGGCGGTGAACGCCCAGATCACGAAGGCGACCGCCGTGGTGATCCATGCCTTCTTCTTCAGATCGTGCCGCTCGGGCGAGCTGTGATGCGTGCCCGGCACGGTGCTGCCCGCCTCGCCTTGCGTCTGAAGGCGGATCGGAATGGCGACGAAAAAGGTCAGAAACCAGATGACCGCATAAAGAACGAGACCGGATACGGGGCCCATCAGACTTCCTCCAACTCGATGAGGCACCCGTTGAAATCCTTCGGATGCAGGAACAGCACGGGCTTGCCATGCGCGCCGATCTTGGGTGTGCCGTCGCCCAGAACGCGCGCGCCGCTCTCGGTCAGGCGCGCGGCGGCAGCGGCGATGTCCTCAACCTCGTAGCAGACGTGATGGATGCCGCCCGAGGGGTTCTTGTCCAGAAAACCGCGAATCGGGCTCGCCTCGCCCAAGGGATAGAGCAGCTCGATCTTGGTGTTCGGCAATTCGATGAAGACGACCGTCACGCCATGATCCGGCTCGTCCTGCGGCGCACCGACAGTGGCGCCCAGCGCGCCCGAATACTGCGCCATCGCGGCCTCGAGATCCGGCACCGCGATGGCCACGTGGTTGAGGCGTCCGATCATGCTGAAATCCTTCTGTGCATGGCGCTGGCGCGCGTCTGGCCCCTGTTATGGGGCGCCCGGCGCGCGAGGGCAAGCGGCGCGGCGTCGCACCGCACGCACCGCGCGGTGCAGCGGCTCGGATTTCGCCGCAGGCATTAACTTCGCGTTAGCCAAAGCTGCGTAACGCTGGGGCATGTGATGCTGCCAACCCAAAGGATACCGCCATGGACGATCTGCCCGGCCTGACCCCGATCCCCCACCCCACGCCCGCGCGGCCCCTTCTGGGCATGACCGTGCTGGTGGTCGACGACAGCCTCTACGCCTGCGATGCGATGCGCCTGATGTGCCTGCATTCGGGCGCGCGTATCCGGCGGGCCGATTGTCTGCGCTCCGCGCGCCGGCATCTTCAGGTCTATCGCCCCACCGTGGTGATCGTCGATCTCGGCCTGCCCGACGGCTCGGGCCTCGAGCTGATCGCGGAGCTGGCGGGCGCGGCGCCGCGCGTGACCTCCATCCTCGCGTCGAGCGGCGATGACGGCGCCGAGGCGGCGGCGCTGGCGGCGGGCGCGGACGGCTTTCTCGCCAAGCCGATGACCAATCTCGGCGTGTTCCAGAGCAAGGTGCTCGCCACCTTGCCGGCCGAGCGCCGACCCGCCGGTCCGCGCGTCGCCCGCTCGGACGAGATCCACCCCGATCCCATCGCCTACCGCGACGACATGGTGCATGCCTCGAACCTGCTCGACGACACGTCCGAGGGGCCGGCGCTCACCTATCTCGCGCAGTTCCTGGGCGGCGTCGCGCGCGCGGCGGAGGATGTGCAGCTCGCCCGCGCGGCCGAGGCGCTCGGCGCGCCCGAACGCGGCGGCACAGCGCTCGGCGCGCGGCTCGCGCAGGTGGCGGGCCTCGTGCAGGAGCGTCTGGGCAACCGGGCGGCGATGTAGCGATCTGCCGCAAGGCCGAGGGCCAAGTTTGCGCTTTTCTCGGGCGCCCCGGCGCTTATATTCCGCCTTGAAACAGGAGCGACGATCATGAGCGATCCCCGGCCGCGTGGCCCGATCATCCCCGGCTGGACACCGCCGCCCGCCCCCGACGGCGCGCCGATGCAAGGCCGCGCCGTACGGCTCGAGCCGCTCGATGCCGAAAAGCACGCGGCGCTGCTCTTTCGCGCCTATGACGGGCATGACGAGGTGTGGGACTACATGCCCGCCGGGCCTTTCGCTTCCGCCGCGCAGTTCCACCGCTGGGTGCGCGACATCACCGCCTCGCCCGATTTCGTTTTCTACGCCATCTTCGACCGCGCACGAGACGCCTATGGCGGCATCGCCTCCTATCTGCGCATCCAGCCCGCTGCCGGCTCGATCGAGGTCGGCTATATCGCCATGGCGCCGCAACTTCAGCGCAGCATCGCCGCGACCGAGGCGATGTATCTGATGATGAAATGGGCCTTCGATGCGGGCTATCGGCGCTACGAGTGGAAATGCAACGCGCTCAACATGCCGTCGCGCCGCGCGGCGCAGCGGCTCGGCCTCAGCTACGAGGGGATCTTCCGGCAGGCGTCCGTGATCAAGGGCCGCAACCGCGATACCGCGTGGTTCGCTGCGATCGACGCCGAATGGCCCGCGCTCGGCGAAGCGTTCCGGCTCTGGCTCGATCCGTCGAATTTCGACGCGGGCGGCGTGCAGCGCTCCTCGCTGAGCGATCTGACGCGGCTGGTGCGCGCCGCGAGTGATCCCGCGCAGACCCTCTAGACCCTGCGGAACCCGCTCTCTTCTTCGGCGTTGCTAGGGCGACGCCACGCAAAAGGAGCGAAGCCATGAGCGACATCTATTCCGCGATCAAAGCCGACCACGATCACCACCGCGAGCTGCTGGACCGCATCGAGGACACCTCCGGCGCCTCGGAGGACCGCAAGACCGCGTGGGAGGAGTTCTACCGCGACGTCAAAAGCCACGGCGCCGCCGAGGAGGAGACCTTCTATTCCAAGCTGATCTCCAAGACCTGGGGCCAGGATTCGGCGCGCCATTCGGTCCACGAGCATCAGGAGATCGACGATCTTATGGAAGAGTTGCGCGAAATGGACATGTCCTCGGGCGCGTGGCTCGAGAAGTTCATTACCCTGCGCCACGACTACGAGCATCACATCGACGAGGAAGAGGAAGAGGTCTTCGCCCGTGCCCGCGAAGTGATCCCCGACAGCGAGATCAAAGGCTATGGCGAGCGTTTCGCCAAGCGCAAGGACGAGGAGATGAAGCTGATCGAGGAAAAGCGCGAGGACAGTCTCGAGGACTGACCCCGCCTTTTCGGCCTACTTGTCCTGCGGGATCACCCGCAGGCCCAGTTCCATCAGCTGATCGGACGAAGGCGCGCTGGGGGCGTTCATCATGACGTCCTCGGCGCGCTGGTTCATCGGGAACATGATGACCTCGCGGATATTCGCCTCATCCGCCAGCAGCATGACGATGCGGTCGATGCCCGCCGCGCAACCGCCATGCGGCGGGGCGCCGTATTGGAAGGCCTGCACGAGGCCGCCGAAGCGCGCATGCACCTCGGCCTCGTCGTAGCCGGCCTTCTCGAAGGCGGCGATCATAACGTCGAGGCGATGGTTGCGGATCGCGCCCGAGACGAGCTCGTAGCCGTTGCAGGCCAGATCGTATTGATATCCCAGCACCTTGAGCGGATCGCCCTTGAGCGCCTCGAGCCCGCCCTGCGGCATCGAGAAGGGATTATGTGAGAAGTCGATCTTGCCCGTTTCCTCGTCGGCCTCGTACATCGGGAAATCCACGATCCAGGCGAAGGCGAAGCGGTCTTGATCCGTGAGGCCGAGCTCGTTGCCGATCTCGACCCGCGCCTTGCCCGCGACCCGCTCGAAGCTGGCAGGCTTGCCGCCGAGGAAGAAGGCCGCGTCACCCTCGCCGAGGCCGAGTTGCTGGCGGATCGCTTCGGTCCGCTCGGGGCCGATATTCTTGGCGAGGGGGCCTGCGGCTTCCATCCCGTCATCGCCCGCCCGCCAGAAGATATAGCCCATCCCCGGCAGGCCCTCTTTCTGGGCGAAGGCGTTCATGCGGTCGCAGAACTTGCGGCTGCCGCCACCCGGCGCGGGGATGGCGCGGATCTCGGTGCCCTCCTGCTCCAGCAGCTTGGCGAAGATCGCGAAGCCCGAGCCGCGGAAATGGTCGGAGGCGTCCTGCATCTTGATCGGGTTGCGCAGGTCGGGCTTGTCGGTGCCGTACCAGTGCGCGGCGTCGGCATAGCTGATCTGCGGCCAGACATCGTCCACGCTGCGCCCGCCGCCGAATTCCTCGAAAATGCCCTGAATGACGGGCTGGATCGTATCGAAGACGTCCTGCTGCTCCACGAAACTCATCTCGAGGTCGAGCTGGTAGAAATCGGTGGGCGAGCGGTCGGCGCGCGGATCCTCGTCGCGAAAACAAGGCGCGATCTGGAAATACTTGTCGAAGCCCGACACCATGATGAGCTGCTTGAAAAGCTGCGGCGCCTGCGGAAGCGCGTAGAACTTGCCGGGATGCAGGCGCGACGGCACGAGAAAGTCGCGCGCGCCCTCGGGCGAGGAGGCGGTGATGATCGGCGTCTGGTATTCGCGGAACTTCTGATCCCACATGCGGCGGCGCATGGAGGCCACGACGTCGCTGCGCAGGGTCATGTTGCGCTGCATCGCCTCGCGCCGCAGGTCGAGATAACGGTGCCGCAGGCGCGTCTCCTCGGGATAGTCCTGATCCCCGAAGACCATCAGCGGCAATTCCTTGGCGCTGCCCAGCACCTCGATATCGCGGATGAATACCTCGATCTCGCCGGTCGGCAGCTTGGGGTTCACCAGCGCCTCGTCGCGCGCCTTCACCTCGCCGTCGATGCGGATGCACCACTCGCTGCGCACGGCATCGACCTGCGTGAAGACCGGGCTATCGGGATCGCAGATGAGCTGTGTCATGCCGTAATGGTCGCGCAGATCGACGAAGAGGACGCCGCCATGGTCGCGGATGCGGTGCACCCAGCCCGACAGGCGCACATTTTGGCCCACATCCGATTTGGTCAGCTGGGCACAGGTGTGGCTGCGATAGGCGTGCATGCGGGTCATCCTCTTTGGCGGTGCGCGGCGCGGTGCGGGCGGCGGGTCCGGTGTCGAGGCCGATACACATGGCCGGGCCGGCAAAGTCAAGGGGCGCGGCCCGCGCGGCGCCCTCCGGCGCGCCCGCGCGGCGCAGGGCCGATCCGCCGAGCGGCGCGCGCCGATATCACGGGCATTTACAAGATTTTGAATATGCGCAAACATATCCGGGCGCCGGCGCAGATCGGCGGCAGGCTCGGGTGCCGACCGCGCCCGACATCTTCGTAAGCTGGAGCGCCCCCCGTGCGGGCGCCGATGGTATGAGCGAGGTGGGACATGTGGCAAAAGGCCCTGCACCGCATGCTGGCGGGCTTCATCCGGCACGGCCGGCTGAGCATCACCTATCCCGACGGCACGACGCATCAATACGCCGGAGACGCGCCCGGCGGCGGAGAGGAGATCGGCGCGCCGAACGAGGTCGCGGTCACGCTCCATGATCCCGCCCTGCCCCGGCGCCTCATGATGTCGCCCGAAATCGCGCTTGGCGAGGGGTATATGGACGGCACCCTGACGATCGAGGGCGACGATCTCGAAGGGCTGCTGCGCGTCTGCATCGGCAATCTCGGCGCGCAGGGCGGCGTTCTGCAAAGCCATCGCCCGCTCGTTTTTCTGCGCTATCTCTTCCGCCGCGCGCGGCAGTTCAACCCCGCCAACCGCTCGCGCGCCAATGTCGCGCATCATTACGATCTGTCGGGCGCGCTCTACGATCTCTTCCTCGATACCGACCGCCAGTATTCCTGCGCCTATTTCCGCCGTCCCGACATGACGCTCGAGGAAGCGCAGGAGGCGAAGAAGGCGCATATCGCGGGCAAGCTGCTGCTCGAGCCTGGGATGCGCGTGCTCGATATCGGGTGCGGCTGGGGCGGCATGGGCCTCACGCTCGCCAAACAATACGGCGCGCAAGTCACCGGCGTCACGCTGAGCGAGGAGCAGCACAAGATCGCCACGCAGCGTGCGCGCGACGCGGGGCTGGAGGGGCGGGCCGAGTTCAAGCTGATGGATTACCGCGACGTGACCGGCGAGTTCGACCGCATCGTCTCGGTCGGCATGTTCGAGCATGTGGGCACGCCCCATTATCTCGAATATTTCGACAAGATCCGCACGCTTCTCGCGCCCGATGGCGTGGCGCTCGTGCATACGATCGGGCGCGCGCGCCCGCCCGGCACCACCAGCCCCTGGATCGTGAAATACATCTTTCCCGGCGGCTACGTGCCGGCCCTGTCGGAGATGTCGCGCGCCGTCGAGGACGCGGCGCTCATCGCCACGGATGTCGAGATCTGGCGCCTCCACTACGCCGAGACGCTGCGCCACTGGCACGCGCGCTTCATGGACAATCTCGACAAGGTGCGCGCGCTCTATGACGAGCGCTTCTGCCGGATGTGGCGCTTCTACCTTCTGGCGAGCGAGCTGTCCTTCCGCCTGAACCGGCAGGTCGTCTTCCAGATGCAGCTCGCGCGCGCGCAGGAGGCGGTGCCGCTCACGCGCGAGTATCTCTATCGCGGCAACTGACGGCGCACCCGGCGGGCGGCGGATGCCTCCGGCGAGGATGTTGTCAAGCAAGAAAGTAACTATTTGTCATAGTGATGGAGGTAACATGAGGCATCAAATCCACCTAGTTATCCACGCTTAGGATTTGGCCGGAAATTGCTTTCGGTTAAAGTAGCACATCTGAGCTACCCCCCCGAAAACCGGATAGTGACGGAAGCCACTTTTCATCAAGGTGCCGGTTCCGTCTCTCACGGTTTGTAAGACCCAAAAGGGCGCAATGAAACGACTCCGAGCTTACAGGAAGGTGCCGGTGCAATGATTCTGCGACGCATTGTTTCCGTTCTTGGCTTTTCTGCTTTGGCGGCACAGGCAGGCGCAAGGCAATCCAAGTTTGGATTGTACCGAACCTTCGTCCAGCGCTGAAGAGGCAGTGTGCAGTGATCCCGGATTGGCCGAAGTGGACAGGGAATTGCAGCGGACATATCGCGCGGCACTCATCGGCCTGGAAGACGACCAAGCGTCCGGTTCGCGCGCGGAACAACGGGGGTGGATCAAATCGTGTGATGAATGCTGAAAATCTTCGCTCGGCCTTGAGACGTGTGTCGCCAATGCTTGTACGTTTCGATTGCACGACCTGCGCGAAGGGTACGCCGCCGCGCGCGGGGATTGTGGTGTTGCTGTTGGGCCCGTTGCATTGCGCTGTGATGGCCTTGAAGCGCTCGTTGGTGCAGTCTTTGTGAAAGGCGATCTCTCGCTTGTTTCCTGACGCTGGACCGACAATGCGCCGGCCTTGCCGCGCGTGCCGTCCGGCTCCGGTGCGCGCTGTGTCTTCAGCGATTAAGACGGAGGGCCTGCGGAGCTCTGGACAAGAGGCGATGAGGCCATTCTTACCCTGCCGTGAGATGCTTCCCGAGACTGCGCCATCGAGGACATCGGCCAACGAGAGTTAGCCGTCACCCAAAGCCTCGCGCAGCGCGACAACGATTTCCTCAGCCGGAGCCTCTACCCTTGGCAGTAGCGCTTCGCGGATCGCTTGGTTCAAGGCCCGGTCAGCCGCAGCGGCGTCTGGGTCCTCTCCGTCTACCATGACCTCGACCGCCTCTACCGCGCTCAAGACCGCGCCGGGGACATGCACAACCCCCTGCAACAGCGCCGAAATGCCCATATGCTCGACCTGATTGGCGTTGGACGCGGGACCAACCACGTGGGCTGCAAAGCCCTCGGTGCCCCAGACCTGCGACGGGGTCAGCCCCTCACCTGTCGCATACTGATGGATATGTGGCACGCTGAAGTGGCCGACATAACCGTGTGACCAGAGCGGGCGGTGGGTGATCGGATTATGCCGCGTTGTGCCGCTCAAAAGCGCCTGCCATATCAGAAGCGTCGCCTCTCCCGGTGTGCGCGCGTGGGCCTCACGCTCTGCGCGGGCCTCTTCGGGAAGCGCCTCAACATACGCCCTGGCCAGCGGCAAGAGCGCGAGGGATCCCTCCAGCGCATCAGGCCGCGCAGACAAAAATGCAGCATACGCATCGATCAACAAGTCGACGTGAACGCCACCGGCCTCGGAGGAAAGCGCTTCGGTAAGCGTGTAGACGGTCCAACCTGCCTCACGCAAAGCAGGTGTGCTGACATCCCAAAGCGTCGGAGGAAGTGACTGACCGCGCGCCGTCAGCGCGTCGATGGCGTCCGCATAGGCTGAAAGCGTGCTCACATCGACAGTTCCGCGTGCGAGACGATCCATGTGGTTGTCCACACCCAGATCGTTAAGAATACCCACAGGGTGCAATCCGGCAGCGAGGAGACGTGCCTCGATTTCGTTGGCGCCGGCTTCTGCCCCGGCGCTGACCTGCAAAGAACCCTCTGGTCGTTCGATGTTGAGCACCGGCCGTCCAAAGCCCCAGATCACGGCGCCTACCAGAGCGAGGGATATGATGATAACGAAAGCCCGCATATCCGTCGCTTAGTCCGGCATCCGGTCGTTCGGCAACACGAAGGTCGGGACAAGGTCGTGGATGCAACCGTCGGGAACGGGCTGTTCGGGTGCGTGAATGAACGTGACCGTCATGTCTCTTGCGCAATCCGAAAACAACAAAGCGCCGTGCCCTGCCCCCGGAAAAACGAAACTTTGCGCATTGCTCAGTGTCTCGGTGGCGAGCGGCCCCCACCGCCATGATGTCTGTGTATCCGCAAGACCGGATAGCACCATGACGGGCAGATCGGAGGCGACGGGTGTGTGAAAGTCTGCCCGTGGCAGGTTCGGCGTGAACGCCTCGCAGGACGCATAAATCGTTTCAGGCGCTACAAGGTCATCCGGGTCGACAAGAAAAGGGTACCGAACACCGGCATTGAAATTTGTAGCCCCTTCGCGGCTGTTGAATGGAAAGTCCTCCTGGCAGGCATAGACCAAGAGATTGAACCCACTCAGGAAACCGCCAAGCAGAAGTTCGTCATCCTTGATGATCGCCCGATAGGCGCGCGCCAGTTCGGCCTCCGTGAGCGCGTCGACGAGATTGATCAGCCTGCGCCGCTCCGGGGGTGCCACATTGTCCAACACGCGATCGAAAAGCCTGGCGTGCCCCGATTAGGTAGTCCGTTTGATTGTTAGTGCATCGTGGGCCTTTGGTCCATTGGGACGACGCTTTCCGGCGCGGGTAGGCGGTAACCCAGAGCGCTGTGCGGCCTGACAGTGTTGTAGTGAGCGCGCCATTGCTCAATCAGGATTTGGGCCTCACGCAGGCTGTAGAATAGCTCGCCGTTCAACAGTTCGTCTCGGAACCTGGCGTTGAAGCTTTCGCAGTATCCGTTCTCCCAAGGGCTGCCCGGCTCTATGAACGCCGTCTTGGCACCGACCGCCGCGATCCAGTCCCAAACCTTCTGGGCAATAAATTCGGGCCCATTGTCGGATCTTACATATTCCGGTGGACCGCGCAGGATGAACAGGTCCGTCGGCGCATCCAAAACATCTGTTGAGTTGAGCTTGCGATCCACGCGGATCATGAGCGCCTCCCTAGTGTCTTCGTCGATGATGTTCAGAGTCCGATAGACCCGCCCGTCAGCAGTTCGATCCTGGACAAAGTCGTAGGACCAGACGTGATTGGGGCGTTTCGGCCGTAGACGCACACACGACCCGTCGTTTAGCCAGGGCCGTCCTCTCTTCTTCTGTTTCTGTGGGACTTTCAGCCCTTCGCGTCGCCAGATACGCTCAACCCGCTTGTGGTTTACATGCCAGCCCGCGTTGTGCAGCAAGCCGGTCACCATCCGATATCCGTAGCGCCCGTACTGATCGCCCAACTCGCTGATGTCATCAGTCAGACGCTGCTCATCGACCCGGCCCTGCGGCACTTTGCGTTGTGTGGAGCGGTGCTGCCCGAGCGTGCGGCAGACGCGGCGTTCCGATACGCCAAGCTCCCGCCGCACATGGTCGTTGCATTTGCGGTGACGCGAAGGGCTCAGAAGTTTCCCCGTATTGCCTCGGTCAGAATGAGCTTGTCCAGTGTTAGGACAGACACCGCCCGCCGAAGCCGTTGGTTCTCCTTCTCAAGCTCTTTCAGCCGGGCGAGCTGAGACCGTTGCATCCCGCCATAGAGTTTACGCCATCGATAGAACGTCTGCTGCGTCACGGCAATCTGGCGCACTGCCTCGGCAATCGTAGCACCTTGTCCCTGCAACACTTCAACCTGCCGGAGCTTCGATACAATCTCTTCGGGCTTCTCTCTTTTCCCAGCCATCGCTGATCCTCCAATTTGCCGGACAATCTATCCCAGTTGGTGGACCACTTTCAGGAGGCTACTCCACTTGCTAAAAGTCTGGAGTACGTCATCCTAGATTGAGCAAAGGGTTGGTATCTTTGATCAACCGCCGACTAATCGCGTTATTGTCTGCACAAACTACGCGCCGAAGAGCTTTCGGATTTTTCGCTTAGTGATGCGGCGGCGATAAGCCCACGTCTTTTGTTTGTCTCGAATGAACTGCGCGACCTGTGGGCTGAGTTCCGACGCGTTTCGGATATCTTCGGGTCGATCCTGCTTGATACTCCTCTCGATCAACGCTTCGAGCCATTTGAAAAACAGATCAGGGTAGGCGCGCTCCGGGAAGTACTTTTCCTTCCACTGAACAACTGTCTTGATCTGCCGGAAAGTATTCTGATGCAGGTTACTCCCGTGTTTGCGGTAGGATAGTACGACGTTGTTCCCCAGCGCAAAGGTTAGCTCAGGGTGTCGCACCATGTGCTGAAACAGACGCGTCCGCAGAATTATGTCATCCCCGGTCATGGTGTCATCAAATCCACCCACGGCCATGAGGGCGTCGCGGCGGAACACCTGCCCCTGAATGTAAAATGAGCCAAGGCAACTGTACTCAAGCTCAATTAAGTCCTCAGCGGTCTCAGGGTGGTTTTCAGGAGCCGGAAGGTGGATCACATCCGTGATCTGGCGTCCGTTTCCGTCAATCTCGTAATGGCCGGTATTGGCCGCGAAGACGATGTTCAGATCTCTGGACAACACCTCAACCGCATTTGCGATGCAGTCCGGCATCAGGAGGTCGTCCAGCGACATCATCGTGACAAAGTCCCCGGAGGCCGCGTCGAGAACCTTGTTGAAGTTCGCCGGCACATTGCCGGAATTTGCCTGCTTGATAAAAGTGGTCGGAAAGGGGCTCTCGGCCAGCATGGCCTCAATCACTTCGACCGAATTGTCCGATGATCCGTCATCCAACACAATGACTTCTATGTCTCGATAGGTTTGTTCGTAAATCGATTGCAGCCCCGCCGCAGCGAATTTCGCATGCTGGAAGGAAACACATAAAACAGAACACAGATGAGACATTCATTTCTCGCTTTTTGCCTCGTCATCGGCGGGGCGTTCCATTGAAAGCCATCGGCCGATCAGAGCCGCCTAGATCCGCAAGCGCAAGACCTCGGATACGATCTGCTTTGTGACCAAGGATCTATCCAGTTGCGGTCACATTGGCAAGCTCAGCATCTCTTGTGCTAGGCGGCGGGCAATTGGGAAGGCCTCCACCTCGGAGCTTAGATGGTGACCTAATGTGATCAACTCCCAAAACCGTGATGTCCATCAGATGCTCCTCTCTCCACCCATACTCGCAAGAGTAGCTGCGGTTTGGCGGGAAGGTAGTTCATCCCATTAGGTTACATTGGGAGCAGAAACTCGTGCCATTGATAGGGTCATTCCTTGAGAAGTTGCAAATAGCAGGGGCGGGTCTCTTGAAAAATTCTGCGCGGATAGTCAAAGAAGATGTCTTGCTCGGTCCTATTGGTCTCGATCATGCCGAGGCGGCGATAGAATGCCTCAGCGTGGCGGTTGCCCACCCGGACATCAACCTTGGCCACCCAGAGGTTCAGATGATCGAAGCCAATGCCAAATGACAAGACGACACTTTCCAACGCGGCTTTCCGCGGTTTGTTAGCGTCGAGTATCCAGCTACCCCAGGTGAACTGATCTTTTTCGATGTCATACAGGCGTACTAACCCGCAGCGAGTGCCGTCGTGACGTTCGATCACGTAATAAAACTGGCGGCACTCTGCCTCTTGGGTTTTGTAGCCTTCGATCCACAGTCGCTGATCCTCGACCGTACCCGTTACTGGAGACAGGTGCTGACTGTAGCGTGGGTCCTTGCGCAGCGCGTATACATAAGACGCATCATCTGGCGTGATCAGTCTAAGTCTCAGGTTGGGCCCAGTGACTTGGGCAACAGGCGATTTGGTCATGATACCCTTAGAGCATGTGGTGGTGCCGCGGTCGCGGGCGCCACAATTTATGTTTCCGGGGCGTTGCGCCAGCGATGACTCCGTCCCAAATGAGGTCCCTTGCGGCACGTTCGGCGCTGCCAAGCCTCCTTGAACGGGCGAAACTCTCAAGAGCTAGGGAAATTTTCAAGCTTCTGGAAGCCCGGGTAGTCATGCGCGGTGTCGCTACCGGCCAGTTCCGGCCCGCGTGTCTGGTCTGGCAGCCAGCGTTTTGGGACGATCACGATCTTGTCGTCGTTGTCGTTGAGCAGGCCACCCCAGTACCCGAAGCTGGAATTAGAGCTCACTTGGTGATCGCATTGCGAGATCAGTAGAAGATCCAAGTGTCCGGCTTCGATATCGTTCACATCGACGCAGCGCCAATCGATGTATGGCGGCTGTTTCGGTGCAAGGTGACTTCGCACCCAGTCGATGTCGTCAGAAAAGAAGAAGACCTTCGCCTTATCCTGCCCCGATGCAGATACGATTTGTTCGATGGCGGTTCTATAGTAGTCCTCGCCAAGCATCGCCATTCCAAGCCCTACGTAATCCCCTCGACGTACATGAACCGCGATAGACAGAGGCGACTGATTAATGTCTGTCAGCACATCCCGGTTGGCCTCGTCTAACTCAAGATCTTTGAAGCGCAGTTCGGAAAGCACCTTATCCTCGACGTCGACTAAGTACTTCCAGTTCTCTGCGTATCCATCGAAATACAGAGGTTTAGGGTTATCAAAGATGGCAGGGTCGTACCAGTAAGGTTTTGGATTGCTGTAGTAGAAGTGCCGCTTGTAGAAATCGATCTCGTCCTTCGTGGCAGACTCCATTTCAATATTCGGGAACAGTGTAGTCAGGGTGAACAGACGGCTGCCCTTCTTGTCGCAATCCATTCCGTTGGTTTCGAACCACGTCAGATCATATTTTACGCCCATACCGAAGGCCTTCCGGAAACACTCGCCCAATACGTATTTCGTGATCGCCGAGCAGAGCCCGCCATCAACCATGACGATGACCATCGGATCTTCCCCGCGCGCACGCAGAATGTCTTCTCCCCTCTGGCGAAGAGAGTGGCTCTTTCGTTGAGCCATCAACGAACGGAAAGACTTACGAAGACTACGAAGCGACATGTCGACACAGATATCCCATGAACTCGCCATAGTAAAACGGCAGTTTCGCCGTTCCTCAGGCTGTCTTCAATGTCTTTCGCGACGATAGGATAGGTACTCCGGTGTCTTTGAAATCGAACTGCACTCATTTTGCGACCATCCTGAGGTCGCTCCGTGCCAGCCCTGATCTGCCCTCCAAGGTTGGCCCACCCGAAGGCACGAATTTCCGGCTTCTGGTCCGACCCCGACCTTTCTTTCGCCCTTGGCGAGAGTTTTCCGGCTCCGATCAGGGTGACAGGCTGGTAATGACTCCCGATTTCATCAGCGTGATCGGGGCTTTGTTGCCGATCGCGCTGTGCGGCCGTTTCTCATTGTGGTGTCTGCGCCAAGTCTCCAACCTTTCGGCCGCATCTGCGAGCGTCAGGAACCAGTGGCGTTCAGGCACTCGGCACGGAACCGGCCATTGAACGCTTCGATGAACGCATTGTCTGTCGGCTTTTCCGTACGTGAGAAGTCGAGCTTGACACCACGCTTACAGGCCCAGAGGTGCATGTCGCAGCAGAAGAAGTCGCTTCCTTGATCGACCCGGATCGTCTTGGGATAGCCCGATCATTCGGCACAGCCGGTCCAGCGTCGCCAGGACATCCTCACCGCGATAGCTGAACCGCGCGTCGAGCACCGGAACATGTGCGAGAACCTGTCCACGATCGTCAGCACCCGAAGCTTTTTGCCAGTCGCCAGTTGGTCATGGACAAAATCCCTTCCAGCAGATTTCGCTTGCGCAACCGCCTATCGGGCAGCGTATCGCCCAGACATCGTTCAGCCCAACGGCTTCGGCAGGGTCATCGCGCAGCTTGGCCTTCACCCGCCGTTTCGGCGTCTTGTTCCTCAACTGCATGCCCAACTCCCTGTAAATGCGATAGACTTTCTCGATGTTGATGCCCAGCCCTCGCGATCCAAGAGCACGTGGACCCGGCGACAGCCGTAGCGCAAACGTATCTCGCACATCTCCTTGATCCGCTTTTCCACGACAGCCTGATCGGCGCCGCGGGATTTGCAGTGGAGCGTCGAGCGATCAAATCCGATGACGCCACACGCCGTCCGGATCGAGACCGCTCAATCGCTGCACATCCCGCGCACCAGTTCGCGCATCCGATCCGCTGCCCGGCAGGGCATGCTTGCATGCCCGAGAGAAGGGTTTCAGATCTTTCGCCGAATGACATCCTGCAACATCTCGCGGTCCAAGATCAGATCGGCCGCGATCTTCTTCAACCGGCCATTCTCATCCTCGAGCTGCTTCAGCCGCTTCATCTCGGTCGGCAAAAGGCCGGCATACTTCTTCTTCCAGTTGAAGTAGGTCGCCTGACCACCTCTCGGCGATTGCTTTGCAATCACCTTCCGGTCAACGGATCCCGGCCTTACGGCAGATCTTAGAAACCGGCGTGCCTTCCTCGCCATGCTTGATGATGAACCCTTTCTGCGCGTCCGAACTGAAGGACCGCGTAGCGAAAACTTCGATGCCTTCATATCAGTCCACTCCTCTCCCAGCCGGGAAATCGTAGCGGAAAACTCCAGCTTCACACGGTCCGGTTTGCGGGGATCAGATCACTGCCAGTCGACCATATGATGCCCTCCCGGAAGCGGCGCGCGTGCATCTCGCTCGGCATCCGCTTCCAAATGTCAGGGACCGACGTCAGTTCAGTGATCATCGGGGCTCTCCGCTCGTCCCGCCAATCGAGTGATGTGGCCCGGCGGGTGCTCAGCGAAGCAGAAATCTGAAAGTCGCGCAAAATCCGGCGAGACGGTGGAAAATCTAAGCCATATCAGCACCTTACGCCATTAGTGCTTTTTCTAGTGGATAGGCGGGAAACGGTTTGAGACGTCACGACATCGCAAGACGCAAGGATAACACCCCTCCGGCGGGAGTAGTGTCAATACCGTTTCTTTGTTTCAAAACCGGTGCTTGCTCGATAATGCATTTTTCGCATCTACCGACTGATCCACCTTTAGAACATTAAAATTTGAACAAAATCTGGATGCGCTGCACGGCTTCTCCCCTCAGCCCTATTCGGCTCATGTCTGTTTGAAAAGGTATCTCGGATGGCTGCAAGCGACCAGCCCCTCGGCTTGCAATTCGCCGTCTGACACAGCCTCGGTCGGTCGCATCATATTGGATATGTCTGCAGACGGGACGCCAAGGTCTTCGGAATGCCGGGGCAGCATAAAGCCGCCCTCAAACGAGCTGATGCAGAATGATCGCGTTGCGGATCCACCCATGGCAACTGCCGTGACCGAGAACGCAATGCACCAGCGTAGGCAATTTACCTTGCTTTAAGCTCGCCGCCCCACCTCACCCGCAGATCCAAGCGAGAGGTGTGGCGATGTCAGACGCTGATGAAAGCAATTTTGGACGCCAATTCCGAGAGCGACAGCAGCGAGAGATTGCGAGACTTGCGCTCGCAGGGTTAAAGCGCCCGGCCTATTCTGGAGTGCTGCTCGATGTGCCAAACCGAAAGCATTCCACGTGGAAAGGCGATCTGCTGCTCGACGGTTACAACCGCCATCTGACGATCACGGTCTGCCGGATGCGCGACAAGAGGCCGACGGGTGAGATGCGTTTCCAGAATTGGGGACGCATCACCGGATTGTGGCCGTTTTTTCAGCGACGAGACTTCGAGTTGATCGCCGCTGATGACCACGTGTCAGATCCTCGTCTGAAAGCCCGAATTGACCTCCAGGTCGCTGTTCTGAACATCAGCATCTTTTTCTGCGCAGGCGTAAATGGCGACAAGCTCAAGATCGCATTGCTCGAGGTTCTGCGAGCGTCACTCGCCGGGCCAGATAGCCATCCTCACCCTTCGTGACAGGGTGATCACTACGTCCCGGGCCCATCACTTGCCCCAGCATTCGTTCGCAGACGGCATAGGGATCCAACCTGTTGTGAACCTTGGGGCTTGCCACACAGTAAATTCAAGAAGAAATCCTCATGAAGATCGATGAATTCCAGCATTCCAGTCCAAGCGACCTCTTTCTCAGAGGCTTGGAAGGAGACCAGTCCGTCCATGAGGCTGGCCTCATACCCTTTCAAACCAGCATTCAATCTTTCGATCTCGCATCAAGCGCGAGTGTGGCGTTCAGTCCCGAAGACCTGATCGAAACTGGAACCTGGGAAAAATATGAACGCCGTGTCGCCGCCCTAGGCAGAGCTCATCCGAGAGGAGATCCGTTTGCGGGCTTCCTCTCACGCCTCGCTGTGGACGGCTGGTCAACCCGAAATGCCAGGCAAGCCGACCGGTCCGCCCTCGTGCGCATCGCGGCGCGCATCGTCCTCGATCTGATGCCAATCTACTGGCGACAGGTGTTGTCCAAGATGGAGGCCTGGACGGAGCGCGAGGCACTTCTGGACGACCTGCGCCCCAAGCTGTCTGCGTCGGTCAGGCAGCAGATGAAGGATGCGAGACGGCCCCTCACCGCAGAGGAAGGCGATGAGCTCAAGGCTGCTGCATGGTTTCTCATTCAGGTTCCGCCGGATCCCTTCCACAGCAAGGCGCGCGAGAGAGAGTCAAAACACGGCCCGTCCGGCAATCGGCGCCGCCAGGATCGTTCGGCGCAGACACCGCTCACTGCCCTAAATCGACATGCACGCAGAAAGCGGACCGATGTTCCAGACTATGACTGGCGCAGTCACTTCTGGACAACGGCGGTCTTGAGAGATCCGCATCTCGATCCGACAAGACGGGCTATTCTGGCGACGATGATCGCGACGGGGGCGCGGCCTGCAGAGTTTTCGGACGATCTAGGCGTGAATGTCCGGCTGGTCTCGGAGGGCGGCCGGGATCGACTGCTATTCGAGATCCATGGCGCGAAAACAACGGACCAGGTTCACGAAGGGCTGCCGGGGAAGGGCCAATCAATTCGGACCCTCGAGCTGGAATGTAAGACACCCGAGACGAGATGGCTTCGGGACAGGTTGGCCGATCAACGATTTCTTCGGCTTGAGCTCTCCAGCCCTGTCCATGCCACTACCGGAATTCCGCTTCACAGATCCGAGCGTCATCGCCGGGTGTCTGTCAGTCTGGGGAAGCTCGTGACCAGGCTCGGGAAAATCGCGTTTCCAAGGCTCAGGCATAACCTGACACCCTATGTTTTCCGGCATGCCTTGGGCGCAGACATGAAAGCGTCGGACCGGTTTGAGCCCGAAGCCATCGCGAAGGCGCTGGGGCATCAGAGCGCGCGGACGCAGTCGTCTTACGGCCTCACAAGCGGGGCGCGTAATCTTTCCCTCAAGCGGGTCGAAAGCATTGTCCGGATATCGGCCGCCAGTTTAGTGAGATCACGTGAACAGCATGGGCCGAGACCTGACTACCTTTCTGAGTTATGCCATTACGGGAAACAGCGCGGCTTCGGACGGAAAGCAGGCATTCGCTACTGACGCTAGCTGAAATGTATCCATGGAAGAAAGCGGCCATTCGCGACCGCGCTTTTTTACGCCGAACGATTGTAAGGTCATCGCCGCAAAAGTTGGGGACCATCCTTTACAAGCTTTCTCAGTGAAGGAATGCCCTATTTTGGCTCCACTTCAGACATGGCACCGCCAGATATAGAGACCTGCAGGTCTTCCTATACAACTTGATGTGCCATACACTGCTTTTAAACCAAGCTGCCCGCATGAGGTCCCATGGAACCCGGTATCGTTATCACGAAGCTCATTTTTCGGATAAGTCTGAATTGCCGTTGAAACCGGGTTCAATCACCGTCATCACAGGGCCAAACAATGCAGGCAAGAGTACAAGTCTGCGGGATATTGATAAGCATTTCTCTTCAGGCAGAGGCCGGGCAGGCTATACTGGTCGGGTAGTGCGGCAGGTAGAGACTGAGTTGGTCGGATCGGCCAGCGATTTTTTCGAGTTCTTTGAAGCGTTGAATTATTACGACAAAGAAGAGGACAGATACCGTTTCGACCATGGTTACTCGAAGAACGGCTACAAGACTTCCACTCTTCGCAAGGCAATTACAAACAACAACTTACCAAATCCGGTGGAAGCTACGTTTTCGAAGTTCCTACCTGCCAGTGAGCGATTGAGCGGCACGGGATACAATGACTCTGTGAATCACGCGGTAAATCAGATTTTCAGTAACGAACCCAAAGAGATTGCTCTTAGCGATATTTTTCGCAGGTCGTTCGGTATCGATCTGATTTTGGACCGAACAAGAAAGGAAGGTGTATTCTACATCGCGGAACGCAGTGACCTTCCTTCACACGAAGAACGTCTGACACCAGAGTTTCGAAAATGGATGGAAAAGCAAGCCACCCTCCGGTCTCAGGGCGATGGAATGCGCAGCTTTGCCAGGGTGCTCATAGAAATATTTGTCCGGAGACTTAGCATTCTGGCAATTGACGAACCTGAACTGTTCCTGCATCCGCCTCAGATCAGGCAACTTGCTGCCGCGTTAGTTCGTGAGCGACCCGTGCATTCGCAGGTGTTTGTTGCAACCCATAGTGACGAGTTCGTCAAAGGCATACTCGATACTCAGCCAGACGATATCAACTTTATTCGATTAACTCGTTCAAAGGAGGGGGCGTCTGTCAAGTATCTAAGGCATGACGACGTTGCCACACTTTGGTCAGACCCGCTACTAAGAACATCCAATGCCCTATCTTCGCTATTTCACCAGTTCACAATAGTCTGTGAGGGCGAAACCGACGCTCGTTTCTTACGCTGGGCGCTTGATGATGAGATGAGCGATGACCTTTCCATCGACTACTTCATCACCCATTGCGGCGGTAAGCAGAAGATTCATGGGATCGTCAAAGCAATTTCGGCTATTGGTGCAAACGTTTTCTCGGTTTGTGACATCGATGTTCTGAACGACAAAGTGAGTTTTCAGCGGCTCTTTGAAGCTCATGGAGGCGACTATTCAAAGGTTGCACAGGATCACAAGCTGATCCTTACAAGAGTGTCCGAGCGGAAGTCAGAAATTTCTCCACATTATTTTTGGTCAGAGATAGAAAGGCTGAAAGCGGCGACTGGGCAATCTGAGAATATCAAGAAAGACACTACGGACCAAATTGCGACTCTGATCCGGCGTTCTTCTCCTTGGGGACGAATAAAGGAAGACGGCAAACGGGCGTTTGTCGACGCTGAGTCAATACGCGCGTTTGACAGGATTCGAAAAGCAGCCGCCTCATATGGTCTCTTCATTAACCCGGAAGGCGAACTAGAGAGCCTTTGCAGAACGATATCTCGGGCGAACAAAGCCAATTGGCTCACAGAAGTTTTGCAACTTGACTACAAGAAGGCTGCCGATCTTGTCGGCGCAAGGGAGTTGGTCAAGGAAGTCTCAAATTACATGAGGGCCAATGCAGATAAAGTCTTTTGATGGCTTCAATCGAGCGGGGATAGCCGGTTCCTTACTACCTTACACTTTGTTAGCAAAGTAGCTGTGACTCCGACTTTGCTAGCGCCAAAGTCGACCCAAGCGGAACTGATCATTTTTTGTCCGCAAAGCGGGTAGCGACCGCAGCATCTTGACCGGTCGATGAACGTCAGCAAAGGGCCGTCCGTGATGACGGCCCAGTCGATTAGATTTCGACAGCTTCGGCGATAGCCAGCGCATCTTCAAGTTCAACGCCGAGGTATCGGACGGTGCTGCCCCTTTTGGTGTGCCCCAGCAGAACTTGGACCCCCCGCAGGTTGCCGGCCTTTTGGTAAATCTGCGTGATCTTTATGCATCGCACCGAATGCGTGCCGTATTTGCTGGCTTCCAAGCCAATGGATGGCTGATCATAAAGCCAAATGGCCGGGCATCGTTTCAGACTAACGATTTTTGTGCAGCATTCTCATCCAGCAACATATCGGCAGGGTCATCGACAAACGGCCACAGCCCAGCACCACCTCGGCGATAATCGAAATTCCGGAAATCCGGCGAGGCGCCGCCGGGCGTCGCCACCTGTATAACGCGCGAGGCGATCGCGCGGAACGGAGCGTAGAAGTGGAAGGTGGATTTGACTGCCACAAGCCGTTTCTCGGCCAGGCGGATGCCCATCTGCTCGAAGGCTTCGGGGTGATAGACCTGCGTGCGCAGATCGTTGATCACAAGATCGGTATCCTCGCCGATGCGCAGCCAGACCATGCAGCCCAGCGGCTCGAGGCCCGGGCCGAGATGCTGTCCCAGCCCCGAGGCGATGCGCATGACACGCGCCTCGATATCGATCGGATTGCCAGAAAAGGGGCTGGTCTTGCCTCCGACGCGCAGGGATAGCGTCGCGTCCTCCCCCGCGTCGCGGCAGATGCGCACCACCATCGGATCCCAGATCAGCCCGAGCGCGACGCCGGGCAGACCGCGCTCCAGCATCTCGCGCAGCATGAAGGTAGCGTCTCCGGGGGCGCCCGCACCCGAGTTGTCGCCCATGTCGGCAAGCACGACCGGACCATTGGCGCCCTCGCGCAACGCGGACTCAAGCGCCTCGTCCAAGGAGGGATAATCCTTCGTCAGCGCTTGCCGTCGCTCGTAGAAGCTGCGACCGAAAGCCTCGGCGGTCTGCCGCGCCAACCCTGCATCGCCATCCGCGATCACAAGAACGCGCGCGCCGAGATCTGCCACGTCAGCCCAGGCAAAGCCATGCGCGAGCGATACCGACAGGATGCCGGGCGTTTCCTCCAGCGCGTGCATCTCCTGCACGATTCGGGCCATCTCGCCCTCCTTGGTCATGTAGAGGCCCAGCATCCGGCAGTCGAAGACGGACATGACCGGGGTGATTTCGCCCGCCAGCATGCGTCGCGCCATGTCGAAAAGCTCTTCGGCGCGGGGGGTGGCGTCGTCATGCGGATATTCCTTGAACGTAATGACTAGGTCCGCCGCCTCGCACATCCGGGCGGTCAGGTGGCAGTGCAGATCCAGCGCAACGCCGATCACGGCACCCGGGCAGCGCGCGCGGACGGCGGCGAGGATGTCGCCCTCGCAATCTTCGACCCCCTCGGCCACCATCGCGCCATGCAGTTGCAGAAGGATGACGTCCGCGCCGTCTGCGCCGTCCAGATCCGACAGGATCTCGCCGCGCAGCGCCTCATAGGTGGGCGCGGTGGTCAGGCCCGCAGGCTCGGCAATCGCGGCCAAGCTTTCGGTCACCTCCCAGCCCTCGGCCTCGGCTCGGCTACGCCAGACATGCAGCGCCTCGGTCATCAGGTTGGGCGCCTCCTGCGTCGCGGTGCCGTGGCGCAGGTAGAACTCCTCGAAGCCCGACATGGCCGTCGGCATGGAGCAAAAAGTATTGGTCTCGGTCGAGAGGGTCGCCATGAACAATCGCATCGTCATTCCCGCGTCTTGCAAGTTCTTGGCCTGCCGCACGCGGCGGCATGAGGCCGTGTAGAGGCCCCGGGGCTGATCCGGAGCCTTCGTTGCTTAAATCGTAGAATCCTAGTCGGCCTTCCACCAGCGTTCCATGAAGCGCGAGCCGTCGAGGTCGAGATTGGAGGCGAAAGCCTCTGGCGTGCCGACGCTGTCCGCGGTGGCAAAGACGTAGGAGGCGAACATCGGGATCGCCACGCCGCCTTGATTGGCGACGATCTCCTGCATCTCGAAATACATCTCGCGCCGCTTGGTCTCGTCCAGTTCGGCGCGGGCCGCGACCAGAAGCGCATCGAACGCCTCGTTTGACCAGAAGGATTCGTTCCACGACACGCCCGACTTGTAGGCCAGCGAGAACATCAGATCTTCGACCGGGCGGCCCGCCATGTAGCTCGCGCACCACGGGCGCTTCTGCCACACGTCGCTCCAATAGCCGTCGTTCGGCGCGCGCTCGACATCGACGGTGATACCGCACTTTGCGGCCGAGTTCTGGATCAGAAGGCAGGCATCGACCGCCCCCGGAAAGGCCGCATCCGATGTGGTCAGCGGCACGCTCAGATCGCTGATGCCAGCCTTGTCGAGGTAGAATTTGGCCTTGTCGGGATCGAAAGTCTTTTGCTCCATCTGGTCATTGTAGAACCGCTGGTTCGGGCCGATGGGATGATCATTGCCGACCGCGCCGTAGCCGAAGAGCACCTTCTCGACCATCTCCTCGCGGTTCATCGCCCATTTCAGCGCCTGGCGCACATTGTTGTCGTCAAAGGGCGCGATATTGGTCAGCATCGGGAAAGTGTAATGCTGGGTGCCTGCGACGGAGTGCAGCGTCACGCCTGGCTTGCGGGCCATGAGGTTGGCGGTTTTGAGATCGACCTTATCGACGAGATCCACATCACCCGAAGCGGCAGCAGTCATGCGCGCGTTCGTGTCGAGCAGCGCCAGGAGACGCCACTGATCGACATGCCCAACTTGGTCGTTCCAATGGTTCTCGAAGCGCGACAGCTCGGCCGAGACGCCCGGCTTGAAACTGTCGAGGCGGTAAGGCCCGGTGCCGATGCCCGCTTTCCAATCGATGCCGCCATCGACGGCTGGGAGGATGGGAAAGTGGTAGTCGCTGAGAACTGCCGGGAAATCGGCATTGCCGCCGGACAGCTTGAAGACGACCGTGCGTGGTCCCTCAGCGGTAATCTCCGCAACGTCAGAAACCAGCGGCGCCGCCGCCGAATTCGATCCCTCACCGCGGTGATAATTGATCGAGGCGATCACATCCTCGGCGGTGACCGGCTGGCCGTTATGGAACTCCAGCCCCTCGCGCAATGTGAAGGTCCAGACCGATGCACCGTCCGATGCCTCCCAGCTCTCTGCTAGCGAGGGCTGCACGGCGCTGTTCGCGTCTATCTCGGTCAGGTAGCCGTGCATCCCGAAGGCGAGCGGAATGAGAAAACCCGCCTCGAACCGGCCCGGATCGAGCGTGTCGGTGGTGGCGCCATGGCCAAGGCCTGCGGTCAGCATACCGCCCTTCTTCGGCGTCGCGGCATCCGCGCGATCCGCAAGGCTACCCGCCGCCGTCAGGCCGATCCCGGTGGCAAGCGCGCCCCGCATGAATTGGCGGCGACCGATGGCACCCCGGCGCAGGCGCGCCTCAAGCAGCTTCAGATGGTCTTTCTGGTCCATGTCGTGTCCTCCATGTGGCTGGTCGTCCCGAACATCGACGAGAATCGTTGCAACGAACAATTGCGCGACCTTAAGCTAAATTGCGCGAGTATAAGCGTATGATGACCAGGGCAGCAAAATAAGGAGCGACGCCATGAGCAGCGAGCTCGAGAAGAACCTCCAATTTCTCTGCGCCGAAAAACCGTCGGTCGCCCAAGTGTGCCGAGAAATCGGCATCAACCATCAGCAGTTCAGCAAATATCTGAGCGGGAGATCACGACCGTCCGCCCACAACCTGCGCCGCATCTCCAGATATTTCGGTTTGCCTGACACGGTGCTTTGCGGCTCACACGAGGCGCTGCTCAAGATCTATCTCAAGAAGACCCGATCACTGACCGAGCGCCGCCGCGATCCGTTGGCGACCGCCTTTCCCGGCGATCTGGCGGCGCTCAGGCCGCATCTGGGTGCCTACCAGGTGCATTTCACCTCGACCGCCGCGCCGGGCTCGATCTTCGTGAATGCCGTCTTTCTGGACGAGGTCGAAGGCACGGTGCGCTCGCGCCTGATCGAGGTGCTGCCCGAGGCTCCGGGTCGCCCGCGCCGCTGGACACGCTGCGATGGAAAGGTTGGCTACCAGAACGGCCGGATCTTCGTGATCGACAATGAAACCACCGATAATGGCTCCCTCACCATGACGATCCTCGTGCCGCCCCACCGTCAAAATAAGCGGTACCTCTTTGGCAAGACGCTCTTTCTCGCCTCGGTCCCTCTGCGCGCGCCGACGAGTTCAGATGTCGTCTGGAAAAAGGTGGAGGCTTACCAGTCCGTGCGGGAGATCATCTCCTCCTGCGGGGCATTTGAGAGGAATTCACGAAAATTAGATCCGCTAGTGCGGGGCCAACTAGCATCAGAGTAATCCTCCAATGTTTGAGATTGAAGGTGAGGCCGACTTCAGGCGATTTCGGCGGGAAGCCATCGTTCGTTGCGACGGCAAATCAAACTGGCGGTCGGACCGACATCGGTCGTTGACCAAAATGGCAGCGCACTTATCACGAATATGAGTCGGGCGGATTTGGGGTCTGCGGAATCCACGCTTCCTTATGGAACATTGAACACAGGGCCGCTGCCTCTTTCCACGGTCGGATGCTTTTGGAATGAGGTTCCAGCGCCTCACCAAATGTCGCGCCGGGGGCTCAAGTTAGAGAGTAAGCGCGCTACCCCCTCCCGAAGATTGCCCAGACAAGCGCGAGGACTACGAGCGCGCCCGCAGCCGAAACGAGCACCAAGAGGATCACCCCTCCAGCTGCGAGAACACCGATGCCTAGCGCTGCCAAAAGGAAGGGAGTCGCGATGGCTGCCACCACGCCGACGACGAGGTAGAGCGGCTTGTGCCGACCCGCTATTTTTCCTGCAAGATAGCCGGCGCCTAAGCCAATCAAGATCAGAAGAATGAGCGCAACCGCTCCAATCGCGTCAAGTAATGCTTCCATTTCCACGTCTCCTTTGCCTTACATACGATTTGGCGACTTTGCCTGCTGGTGCAGCCGTCATCGATAGCCCACCGTAGATCGAATTTGGTCGGGAGCGGAACGACTTTGCTGCGGATGGCGTGCCGGAACCTAGCCAGCGAGTTTTTCAACAGAACGGGCGGGAGGACTAAGCCGCTCCGCGGCATTGGTGTTCTTGTCTGATGGTGTGAATTTCCCCCAATGATGCGTATTTTGTGATCTTCCTGACCTGCCTGACGATTGGGGCCTTCTCAATCGATAGACAGGAGGCTTCCATGACAGAGGAAAGAGTAACACCGCTGCGTCAGCGGATGATCGAGGATATGAACATTCGGGGTTTGGCCGAGAAGACCCAGAAAGCTCATATCCGCAACGTGAAGCATTTCGCGGCGTTTCTCGGGCGGCCACCTGACACGGCCACGCCAGAGGAATTACGCTCGTATCAGCTCAAGATGACCGAGGACGGGGTGTCGGCCAGCACGTTCAATGTGCGTATTATCTCGCTTCGCTTCTTTTTCGGCACCACCTGCGGACGCGAAGACATGAAGCGGTTCATGCAGTTTCACCGCAAGCCCCGCAAATTACCCATCGTCCTAAGCGTCGAGGAGGTGGCCGATCTGTTGGCCGCCGTTCCCGGGCCCGGGCTCAAGTATCGCGCTGCTCTCGGCATCAGCTACGGCGCAGGGCTGCGCGCCTCGGAGGTATGCCATCTCAAGGTCACCGACATCGACAGCGATCGGATGCTGATCCACGTTGATGACGGCAAGGGCGGGCGAGATCGCAAGGCAATGCTGTCGCCCAACCTGCTTGCGTTGTTGCGCGAGTATTGGCGCGAGTCCCGCCCGGAGGGCTGGCTGTTTTCAGGCAAGCCCAAGATCAACCCGCTGTCGCCGCGGCAATTGAATCGGGCGTTCACCTCGGCAAAACACATGGCGGGTATCAAGAAGGCCGCAACGCTGCACACGCTCCGCCACAGCTTTGCGACGCATCTTCTGGAGGCGAACACAGATGTCCGGGTCATCCAGGTTTTGCTCGGGCATGCCAAGCTGACCACGACGGCGCGCTATGCCCATGTGGCCACCAAGACGATCCGTAGCACGGTCAGCCCCTATGAGCAGATCAAATTGCTGCAAGACGAGACCCTCCGACGAGGGTTGGCATAACGCTCGGGGGCCGTGGCTCGGCCCAAGCTGGAGATCGCTGACATCTTTCGCGCTCATGGCCCTGCATGGCGGCGGGCCAATGCAGGGCATGTCAGCCTGTCCCAGCTCAAGGTAATGTCGGCGATCGAGGCCTGCCGGACCGAGGCGCTCGGCGGGCATGTGGCGGGCTGCACCAAATGCGGCCACCACCACATCGCCTACAATTCCTGCAAGAACCGGCACTGCCCGAAGTGTCAGGGGCCAGCGGCACGCGACTGGATGGAGGCCCGCGCCGAAGACTTGCTGCCCATTGAATACTTCCATGTCGTCTTCACGCTGCCAGCAGAGATTGCCCGGGTCGCCTATTGGAACAAGCGGGCGGTCTACGGCCTGCTGTTCAAATCTTCGGCGCAAACGGTGATGACCATCGCCGCCGATCCCAAGCGCATGGGCGCGCGGGTCGGCATGACCAGCGTGTTGCACACCTGGGGATCGGCGCTGACGCACCACCCGCATGTCCACATGATCGTTCCCGGTGGCGGCCTGTCGCCGGGCGGGAGCCGCTGGATCGCCTGCCGCCCTGGCTTCTTCCTGCATGTGCGGGTGCTGTCCCGCCTGTTCCGGCGCCTGTTTCTGGATGGGCTAATGGACCTGCACCGCGCGGGCAAACTCACCTTCTTCGGTAATCTCGAAGGGCTGGCTGAAGCAGATACATTCGCTTCTTGGCTCGCCCCGTTCCGCAAATCCGAATGGGTGGTCTACGCCAAACCGCCCTTCGGTGGCCCCGAGGCGGTGCTGGCCTACCTGAGCCGCTATACCCACCGGGTGGCGATCTCGAACGCCCGCCTGGTCAGCGCTGATGCCGATATCGTGGCCTTCCGCTGGAAGGATTACCGCATAAAGCGCGGGGATCGCCAGAGGGTGATGCGGCTGGCCACCCCCGAGTTTATCCGCCGCTTTCTCATCCACGTCCTCCCGAACGGCTTCCACCGTATCCGGCACTACGGCCTGCTGGCCAGTTCGACCCGCAAGGCCAACCTTCCGAAGATCCGCGCCTTGCTCTGCCTACAACGCCCAGAAGACACCGTTGCGCCAAGTGCCGAGGCGGACGCCGCTCCGCTCACCCTGCGCGAGCCATGCCCCTGCTGTGGCGGCCCCATGCGCATCATCGAGATCTTCCGGCGCGGGCAGAAACCGATGTCGCGCGCCCCACCCAGGGAGCAAGCCGCATGATAAATCTCCTGTCATCGATCCTCTTTTACAGAATGGCACCGGCTGCTCCCTGCAAACCCGGCCAGACTGGATTGTGCCTGCCGTCACCGGCCAGGCCGCTTGGGTGCATTCGCCCCCAATCCCTCCGTGCTGTTGGAGCAATCAGAGGGCGGATCGGTCGCCAGCCACGCTATCAGCCGCAACCAGATCCAATGGTTGCCCCAAGCGTCCGGGCACTTTCCCCATAAGCTGATCCCAGCCCCCCGCGGCTTCCTCCTTCCGAGGTTTGTCGACGCGGGCCGCCACCGCAGGATGGCCACCGGTGCGCCGAGGCCCGCATCGAAAAACCTTCAGGGAAGCGGAAGTTCGCCGCTCAAGTCACGAACGTCCCCAATGCGCCGTGAGCAGACGCACATCACGTTTGTTAACCCCTTTCGGCTGCCCGGCGACTGAGGCAAGGAACGACGCTCAAGCCAGAATGTCTCAGGGGAAAGCACTGGTCCGCACTATTTTTTTGCGGAGTATTGAGTAATCAGACTGACAAGGTGCAGAAATGCAGTTGGCCCTTATGTGCAAGCACGTTTTCATCATTGATGATTAGCGTGCAATTTGAGCGGAGAATCCATGGAATCTGAAAGTGCATCCATTGAGTTGAGATCAATAAATAGGCTGCTCATTGATGAAGACGGCTCCCTTGCACGGTACTGGATCCCCGCATACCAGCGCGGATATCGCTGGGACCGGCTACAGGTTACCCAACTCCTTGATGACATCTGGGACTTCATTCAATCCAGCGAGGAGAAACGCCGAACCTCCTTTTACTGCCTGCAGCCATTAGTTGTACGTAAGCTGGAAGACGGGGGATACGAGGTCGTCGATGGGCAGCAGCGGTTGACAACCATCTTCATCCTGCTCTCCCACCAAAATGAAATCCTCACACTCCTCGGCAAACAACGCTTTTCCATCGACTACGAGACGCGTGACCGCGCTTTTCTTGATGAAATCGATCTCGACCGATCCAACGAGAACGTAGATTTTTACCACATTTGCCAGGCTTGGCGAGCGATTGAGGAATGGCTTGCCGGCCGCGACCGAATGCATGCGCTAAAGCTTCTGCAGCATCTGCTCAATGACGATGAGGCCGGTCGGAACGTGAAGGTAATCTGGTACGAGCTGGCACCCAATGACGATCCGGTTGCAGCTTTCACCCGACTGAACATAGGGAAGATACCACTTACAGAGGCTGAACTGGTCCGTGCCTTGTTCCTGCGCCGCGCGTCCCAAGACGATACTACCGGCAATCTTTCGTTACGAATTGCTTACGAATGGGATCAGATCGAAAAACGGCTGCAGGATAACTCAGTCTGGTACTTCCTGCAGAACGCCGACCTCGATGACGCAAACCGGATCGGCCTTGTCTTTCGGCTCGCGGCAAGGATGGAAGGCCATGCGTTGAACGGAGAAGACTACGCGGTATTTTCCCATTTTTCAGACCTTTTGAGCGTCGGACAAAGTGCCGAGATCGAATGGCGCAAGGTGAAGGATATCTTCATGGCGCTGGAGGAATGGTACGAAGACCGATACCTCTTCCACGTCCTTGGGTTTGTTCTCAATCAGACCGGTGGTGGGCTCTCCACGATTACCGAACTGCTTGCTGACAGCCAAGCCATTAGCAAACACGATTTTTCCCAAGGTCTTCGCAATCGGGTCTATCGGATGGTGCTCGGAAGTGATCTGTCGGCGGCTTCCCCAGATGAACTTTCGGAAGAGATCACCAATCTCTGCCGTACAGTCGACTACGCAAATGCACCCAAGGTGCGGAGCCTGCTTCTTTTGTTCAATTTGGCAACCCTGCTTGAGGATCCGCGATCAAACATCCGGTTCCAGTTCGATAGTTTCAAGAGAGAGTCTTGGGATATCGAGCACATACGCTCAGTGAGCGACGAACGACCTTCACGCCCCCGAGAGCAGGACGAATGGCTGCGCCACTGCTTGATGTTCCTGAGCACTGCCAAGGAAGAAGACGAGCAAGCGCTTGCTGAAAGCATTGAAGCCTACCTCGACCCAGATTCTGAGCCAGGCAGCCGGGCGAGCTTCGAGGAAATCGACGGCAAGATTCTGTCATTCTTCAACGAGGCGACGGACGGCCCTGATCACGACCTCGCAAACCTGACACTGCTGGATTCGCGGACCAACCGCGGCTATCGAAATGCGGTCTTTGCGATAAAGCGCAGCGTTTTGTTGGAAAACGACAGGTCCGGAATTTTTGTCCCTCTCTGCACTCGTAACGTCTTCCTTAAATGCTACAGCCGCACGGTTGGCAACGTCATGTTTTGGACCGACCAGGACGGACAAGACTACCTAGATGCGATCAGTCGAACGCTGACGCGATTCTTCCTCGGGCAAGCAGGGGCAAGCCGATGACTTCGCGAACCACCTTCGACAAGCTGATCGAACGTCACGGCCGTGTTGAGATCCCGGTTATTCAGCGAGACTATGCGCAAGGGCGGGCGGACCAGCACATCGTCCGAGACGACTTCCTCAAATCCCTTCACGACGCGCTGTGCCTGCCTAGAGAAGACCCAACACTGCCCCTCGATCTCGACTTCGTCTACGGGAGCATCGTGAACGGGTCCTTTCAGCCGCTCGATGGTCAACAGCGCCTCACCACGTTATTTCTGCTGCACTGGTATCTCGCTTGGGTCGACGGCTCCAGCGAAGATCTCCGCACTCGGATCGTCACATCGGGACGGTCCCGCTTCAGCTACGAAGTGCGTCCCAGTAGTCGGGATTTCATCAACGCGTTTGCTAACTATATACCGGTTATATCGGCCGGGGAATGCGAAGATATTGCAGGGATGATAACTGACCAGCCTTGGTACTTTCGCAGCTGGCGGTTCGATCCAACGATTCGTGCAGCACTATCAATGTTGGACAGGATGCACGAAGTCTTCCGGAAAACGTCAGGCCTTTATGCCCGGTTGATCGACGAAACGGCTCCCGCAATCACATTCCAACTTCTTGATCTTGAGCATTTTGACCTTTCGGATGATTTGTACATCAAGATGAATGCGCGCGGGAAACCGCTAACTCCATTCGAGACATTCAAGGCGCGTTTCGAGAGGCATCTGGAAAACCAGTTCAAGGATGCTCCGCCGGATCTCTGCAATGGGACGCCACTTGCAGACTTTTTCTCTCATCGGATTGATACTCGCTGGTCCGATTTTTTCTGGCCGTTCCGTGATAAGAAAACTGCCACCTTCGACGACGCCATGATGAACCTGCTGCGGGCAGTGATCATGGTGACGAGGGATCCCGAAGCTGCTGCAACCTCGCTGGATCTGGCCGACATTCGCTCCATGGCGCGAGCCAGCAGCTATACGTGGTTTCACGACAGGGGTTGGCTGGATCAGGAAATGGTCCTGGCGCTGATCACGCTCCTGGAGCGGTGGAGTGCGGGGGCCGAAACGTTCTGCCGCTATCTTCCCGACACGCGGCATCTCGATGAACAGGCCCTTTTTCAGGACATACTCACCAAACCGACCAGCCTTACCTTCCAACAGCTTGCTCAGCTTGCCGGTTATGCCCAGTTCCTCGTGCATTCGCCCGGAGAGATTGATTCCAATGCTTTTGATGCATGGATGCGGGTCGTCTCCAACCTCGCAACCAATACCGATTACAATCGCCCCGAAGACCTGCGTCGGAGCTTTGCTGGTCTCCGGGACCTCACGCCGTGGATGAACGATATCCTCAACCACCTCGCCAGTTCGGACGGCGACGTGAGAGGTTTCTCCCGCGAGCAGGTCGCAGAGGAGCGGATCAAAGCTCATCTCATCGGTTTCGGCGACGGCTGGCCGGAACGGCTCGACCGGGCAGAGCGGCATACCTATTTTCGAGGGCAGATTGGGTTCTTGCTACGCTGCTGTGGCTTGAAGCTTGGTGAGGTAGATGCCGAGATCGAGCGTCTCGATGCAGCTACCGCAAACGAACTAGTGGAACCGTTCGAGCATTATCTCGCATGCGCCTCACAGATGTTCGACGACCTTGTGAAACACCCGAAGGGATCTGGGCGGCTCTGGGAGAGCGCACTTCTCGCGGTTGGAGATTTCCTGCCGAATGTCGGCAGAAATCGATCGTTGCTGAACACTTCATCTGATGAGGCTTGGGGTTGGAAGAGACTCCTTCGCAATGCAGCTGCAGGTGGTCGGTCAAGCCAGGTTCTAAAGGACCTCTGGGACCAACTTGAGGACCCGGGCTCATATGCCGCTGACCTTGGCGGCGTCCTCGAGTCTGCATCGGAAATCGATCCGTGGCGTGAGGCGATCCTCGCAACGCCCTCGGTGTACGACTACGGCACATACAGAATGATGCGCTTCTCAGAGGATGGGGGCATTTACCTTCTTAGAAAGACGCAGATGAACGGACGACATGCGGAACTGTTTACCTATTGCCTGTACGACAGCCTCGCGTCTGACATGAAGCCAGACGGCTTTTCGACGAGTTATTATGAGGCTACGTCCACGGATGATGAGCCTGGCCTCTGCTTCACAAGAGACTTCAAGGGCGCGGAAATTACTTTCTACCTCACGCTGTATCAGGCACCCAATCAATACCAATTCTACTTAGCAGAACCCATGACGGAAGAAGGTGACCTACAAGAAGCTCTTGCGGAATTTGGATTTGAAGAGGATGAAGATGGCTACTGGACGATGTTTGGGGAGCTGAAACAACTGAGGCCTCGAGTTGAAGAATTGGCCGAAGCACTTAAAGAAAAAGACCAAAAGGTATGACCTTCCGTGAGAAGGACAAAAAAATGTGCGGCTTTTGTGCCGAGTCTCCTGCGGATAGCACGTAAAAGCGGGCTAGGAGCGGTCATCCGCTGCGCGGGGAACGAACGGCAGCTCCGGGCCGTCCGTGTAGACGGCCCAGTCGTTTAGATTTCGATAGCTTCGGCGATAGCCAGCGCATCTTCAAGTTCAACGCCGAGGTATCTGACAGTGCTGTCCATCTTTGTATGCCCCAACAGAAGTTGGACCGCCCGCAGGTTGCCAGTCTTCTTGTAAATCTGCGTGACCTTTGTGCGCCGCATCGAATGCGTGCCGTATGCGCTGGCTTCCAAGCCAATGGATTTCACCCATTGTCGCACAATCCGCGCGTACTGGCGGGTCGAGATATGGAGCCGTTCGTGAAAACGCCCAGGCCAAAGGTGTTCAGATCCGATCATGAGCGGCTCCCGCATCCACCGTGCCAGTGATGCACGGGTGCCTTCAGAGATTTCAAAGCGCACAGGCTTC